>JBBQQU010000017.1:0-68793 GCA_038215565.1 Gaiellales bacterium
CTCCTCCCCACCCGTTACCGGCTGCCGCTGCTCGTCCTCGACGCGACCGGGATGAGGTTGGGCGAGCTCGAGCAGCTCACCTGGGGTGACGTCGACGAGCCGCGTGGCCGCTGGCGCGTCTCGAAGTCCGTCTCGAAGACCGGGCAGGGCCGTTGGGTTCCGGTGCCCCGATTGTCTTCCAGGCGGTGCTCGAGCTTGTTCCGCGCGACGACCGCACCGCCGACCGACGGGTGTTCCAAGGCTTCGCCGGCGCCAACTTCCGCACCGCGATCACGAGGGCTTGCGTGGCGTCAGGGATACCGACGTTCTCCCCGCACGACCTCCGCCACCGCCGCATCTCACTGCTTCACCTGGGCGGCGTTCCGTGGGCGAGGATCGGCGAGCACGTCGGGCAGCGCAACCTCGCCGTCACCGCGAACACGTACACCCATGTGCTCACCGACGAGCAGGAGCTCGACTACGGCAGGATGCTTGGATGACCGACTCTGAGAGATTCAGCAAACGACTCGAGCGCGGCCTGATGGAGGTATGGCTTCGCCCCGATGGAGTCTGGGGTCTCAGTTGGAGCCCCGACCTAGGGGTCCCGGGTTATCCGGGCGTCACTTACACCTCGGAGGATGATCCACATCCTGCTGATGACTTCCCGACTGAATACGACGCTCGGCGCCTACTTGATTGGGGGCGCGCACGTTGGGGCAACCCACCCCCGGATTGACGCACTCCGAGCGACTACGCCGACTAAATTTGCGTAGGCTCTGACGGGTGAGGTGGGCGTTCGCGGCGGTCGCTGTCGTCGCAGTCGCTGTAGCCGTATGGGTTCACGGCTATCAACCCGCTGCGAACGTATGTGGACGCCCCAGCGTACCGGAAGGAGGTCGGATTCTGCCATCTGCCGGGCAAATACAACCTGATCGACTGCGCGAACCCCCGTGCGGTAAAGGACGTTGAAAGCGTGCCGGCACTGACTCATTCCGCGAGGACTCGACCGAGCTGGGCGAATCCGGTTGCGGCAGGCATGCTCGTTCTCGGCGCGATCGCATTTGTTATCTCAATTCGACGTCCATCCGGCTGAACTGGCGCCCGGGCGTGCTCGCACCCGTCCGCGCGGTGCAGACCCCGGTGCATACCCGGCCGCTGAAAAACGGCTGTTAGCAGGGGTGTTCGATGCCTGCCGGGCGCACTCACTCACTCTCCGCACGAACACGAGGCAGGCCGGTAACCGCCGAGCCGTCAGGCCCAGCGGTCTACATCGAGCGGACGACGCGCACCGCCGCCTAGGGCGACAACCGCGTATTGACCGCCCCGATTCAGGGAACGACGATCCAGGCGCCCGAGAGGAAGCCGTTCTCGAAGAGGGGCCGCACGACGACCCGGTAGCGGCCGCTCGTGATCCTCGGGAAGGTCTTCGTCAGTGGCAGCTTCGTCGTCGGCGTGTGCACCCTGACCGTCTTCAGCCAGTGACGGTGCCCGTCCCCGCTTCGGACGATGATCTGGGCGCGGCCGGCAACGTCGCTCGACAGGATCAGAAACCCGCCCGAGTAGGCGATCCCGACCGAGACGCCGCGCCCGTGCTTGGGCGGGTGCTTGACCGGCGGCTTTCCCGCAGACACAGAGCTGACGGTGCCGAGGATCAGCGTCGTGAGCAGGAGCAGAACGGTGACTCTCAGCTTGGCGGTCATCCCCTGAGCGTACGCCGCGGCGGATGGTTTCTACACACCCTTTCGGGCAATTCGACCGCGACGTCCGTCCCGGCCTGCAGGATCTGGACCAACGGCGGATTGACCTTGCACGGCTTTCGGGGGAGGATCCGGCTACTGGCCGCAGTAAGCAAGAGCCTCGTCCGGGCTTCTTCGAACAAGGGGAGAACATGAGTCGCAAGTGGATCGTTGCAGTGATCGGCATTGCCATCCTCGGCATCGCATCGGTTGTCGCGGCCGCGAGCAACGCCAGCGCAGCCGGCGGACCGCCGAGTATCGCCGCTGGTCCCGCGTTCGGATTCGTGCCATCGCAGAACGCGAACCACTCCGGAGGCCATGGCAGTCGTGTGCTCAACCTGCTTTGGCACAACGGCCCGGTGATGCACACCACGACGATCGACCCGGTCTTCTGGGGCTCCTCGTGGAATAACTCGAGCTTCAGGGGCGACAAGCAGTCCGGCCTCGACACGCTCTACTCCGGGATCGGCAACACGCCCTACCTGCACACGAACGCCGAGTACACCGACGCGTCGGGCAACGTGAACACCGCGGCGGTCTCGAAGGGATCGGATTCGATCGACCTGACGGCCACGTCCGGCACGCCGACGACGGGCCAGGTGCTCGCCGAAGTCGCGAAAGTGACGAACAACAGCCCGACCCCCGGTGCCTACTACCCGGTCTACTCCGACACGCCCCGCGGCAGCGCCGGCTACTGCGCGTGGCACAGCTCGGGAACGATCAACGGCATCCAGGTCGAGTTCGGCTTCTTCTTCAACCTGGACGGCGACCCCGGCTGCGATCCGGGCGATCCCGGCACCGCGCACAGCCAGGGCCTCGAGGCGCTCGCGAACGTCAGCGGCCACGAGCTGAGCGAGATGGTCACCGACCCGCAGCTGAACGCCTGGTCTGACCAGAAAGGCGCCGAGAACTCCGACAAGTGCGCGTGGACGTTCAACGGCAACGTCTTGATCGGCGGCCAGAACTGGAGAATCCAGGGCAACTGGAGCAACGCGGCCGCGAACGCCAGGACAGGCTACGCGAACGTCGGCTGCATCCAGACGAGTTAGCGCATAGCTCGCCCGAGCATGAATGAGAGACGGCCCCACACGGGGCCGTCTTTCGTTCTACCGCCCGCGCCCGCGTTGCCGTGCCCGCCACTCGTCCTCCGTGACGAGCTGCCCGCGCTTGCGTGCGGCGACGACACACTCCATGTGCGCATGGCGGCGCTTCGAGACGTCACCCTCGGGCGCGATCAGCGCGTGCGCGGTCATCGCGTGCAGCATCCCGTCGCACAGAGGGCAGACGTAACTCGCAGCCTTCTGGTTCTGCGCGGGACGCATGGCCCACCACCGTGGCTCCATGCGCCGACTGTAGCCTCGGCCGGTGCGTGCGTCCCTCCGGGCTCTCGATCCGCAACTACCGCGCGACGTGTGGCTGCTGCAGCTCGGTGGCGTCGCGAACTCGTTCGGCAACGGTGTCGTCCTGCCCTTCCTCGTCATCTACCTGCATGACGTACGGCACTTCAGCCTTGGTGTCTCCGGGCTCGTCGTCTCGGTCTCCGCCGCGGCGCAGCTGACCGCCGGGATCGTCGCCGGCCCGCTCGTCGATCGGCTCGGCGCGCGGCCGGTGCTCGGCGCGGGGCTCGTGATGCAGTCCGCAGGCTTCGCGTGCTTCCCGCTCGTGCACCATCCATGGCAGGCGTTCCTGCTGATCGCGGTCGAGGGTGCCGGGAGTGCGGGATTCTGGCCGAGCCAGTCGACGCTGATCGCGCGGCTGACTCCACCGGCGCGACGGCATGCAGCGTACGCGCAGCAGCGCGTGACGATGAACCTCGGGCTCGGGCTCGGCGGCCTCACGGGCGGATTGATCGCAACCGTCTCCGATCCGGCGTCGTTCACCGTGCTCTTCCTGGTCGACGCGGCGACGTTTCTCGCGTACGTCGGCGTGCTGCTGCTCATCCACGATCCGGGCGTCGCGGCCGAGGAGCGTTCCGACGAGCTCTCGTCCTACCGCGCTGTACTGCGCGACCGCCTCTTCGTCGGCCTCTGGACGCTCAACTTCCTCTTCGTCGCCGCGGGGTACGCGCTGTTCAATCTCGTGCCACCGTTCGCGCGTGATCACGCGCACGTCAGCGAGCGCGAGATCGGCATCTTCTTCTTCGTCAACACCGCCGTGATCGTGATCGCGCAGCTTCCGATCTCGCGTGCGATCGAAGGCAAGCGGCGGATGCGCGCGCTCGCGCTGATGCCGGCGCTGTGGATCGTCGCGTGGCTGCTGCTCGACGGGGGCGCGTACTGGTTGCACGCTACGGCGGCGTTCGTCGTGATGACCGTGGCGCTCGCGATCTTCGGAATCGGCGAGTGCTTCCACGGCCCCGCCCATCAGGCGCTCGTTGCCGAGATCGCGCCTGGCCATCTGCGCGGTCGGTACTTCGCCGTGCACTCGCTCTCGTGGGGTCTCGCCGGGACGGTCGGCCCGGCGCTCGGCGGCTTCGTGCTCGCCGCCGCGCCGTTTCTGCTCTGGCCCGCGGCCTCGATTGTCTGCGCCGTCGCGCTCGTCGGGGCACTCGCGCTCGAGCGCCGTATGCCGGAGGAGTTGCGGCGGATTCCCCGCGCCGAGTTCGGCGGGAAACCGGGCTAGAATGGCGAACATGCCCGTGTTGCCTGTCCTCGAGGATCCGTTCAGTACCGATGCCGAGCCTGCCTCGCATCCGGCGCACACGCGCACGCGATCTGGCCGTCGCCCCGTCGGCGCCGCCGTCGCCGCCCGCTGAGCTCAGCGCGGCCGGCCTCACCTGGATTCATCTCGACGCGCCGTCGCTGACACATGCGCAGGAACTGGCGGACCGCTTCGGCTGGCATCCGCTCGACGTCGAAGACGTGATGTCGAAGCGCCAGCGGCCGAAGGTCGACGACTACGCCGACGAGGGGTATCTCTTCGGCGTCCTCCACTTCCCGATCTACGACCGTGCGAGCCGCCGGCTGAACGCCGCCGAACTCGACGTCTTCGTCGGCCCGAACTATCTCGTCACGCTGCCGAGCGTCGAGTTGCTGCCCGTGTCACGGCTCTTCCGCCGCTGCGAGGAAGACGAGCAGTTCCGCGAGCAGCTTCTCTCGAAGGGCTCGGGCCGCCTGCTCTACGAGGTGCTCGACGACCTCTTCGACTACTGCTTCCCGATCCTCGACAAGATCGGGCATAAGCTCGACTCGCTCGAGGACGACGTGTTCGAGGGACGCTCCGAGGAGGTCGTGCGCGACATCTCGAACGTCAAGCAGGAGATCATCAGCTACCGCAAGATCATCAAGCCCGAGCGCTCGACGTTGCGCGTGCTCGAACGGCACGTCGAGCGGTTTCTCCCCGAAGAGCTCGATCTCTACTTCGACGACATCGTCGACGCGGCCGAGCGAATCTGGGACATCCTCGACAACTACAAGGAAGTCGTCGAGGCGCTCGAGTCGACGAACGAATCCGTGATCTCACACCGCCAGAACGACGTGCTGCGCGTGCTGACCGTGTTCTCCGTCGTGCTCCTGCCGCTGACGCTGATCACCGGCTTCTTCGGCATGAACGTGCAGTTCCCCGGGTTCGGCACGGTCTGGGCGTTCTGGGGAATCTTCGCCGCGATGGTCGCGACGCTGGTGGGCCTGCTCGTGTTCTTCCGCGTCAAGCGCTTCCTCTAGAGGCTGCAAGCGCAGCACGGACGGCGGCGTCGAACGAGGTACGCGGCGTTTCTACGAGCTCCCAGATCCGGTCGTCGCGTGCGATCGTCGGGATCTTGAGGCCCTCGACGAGCGGCCGCGCGACCGCTGCGTTGACCGGCGTCACGAGATGCAACCAGAGCGATGAGAGGCGAGGCGTCAGAAACGGCACCTCGATCAGGAGCGGATGCTTGCCGCGAATCGCCGCCGTCCGCTCCATCATCGAGCGGTACGTCATCACCTCGGGGCCGCCGACGTCGTACGACTCGCCGAAAGTTGCAGGGTCGCCGCACACCGCGACGAGCGCGCGCACGACATCGGCAAGCGCGACGGGTTGCGTCTCGACCGACACCCAGCGCGGGCAGACCATTACCGGCAGACGGTTGACGAGAGCGAGGATCGTCTCGAACGCGGCGCTTCCTGCGCCGACGATCATCGCAGCGCCGAGCGTTGTGACAGGCACCGGCCCGGCACGCAAGACGTGTGCGGTCTCGGCGCGGCTCTGCAGGTGCGGCGAGAGGTCGTCGCCGTCGCCGCCGATGCCGCCGAGGTAGACGATCTGGCGCGCGCCGACGGATGCCGCACCTGCGGCAACCGCGCGGGCGGCCCGCCGGTCGCGCTCCTCGAAGTCCTCCTGGCCGAGCGAATGCACCAGGTGGACGACAACGTCGACGCCTGCGAGGGCGGCGGCGATCGCGGTGGCGTCACCGGCGTCGGCCGCGACCGGCCGGACCCGCGGGTCATTCTGCGCATGAGCGCTCCGGGCGACCGCGACGACCTCGTGCCCTGCCTCCGCGAGTGCGACGACGAGCGGCTGGCCGATCGTCCCGGTCGCTCCGATGACGGCGACGCGTGTGCTCACGAGCCCAGTCGTTCGGCGAGGGTGAGGTAACGGACGCCGACGAGATGGTGCAGCCACATCTCGAGCCGCCACAGGTGCCCCCTGAGGAGCGGGGAGAACTTCTCGACCTCGACGGCGATTTCGCCGTCCGCCGCCGCCCAGCGAATCGCCCCGTACGGCCTGCGCGAGAAGATGCCTCCGACGATCGGCCTGCGCCCTTCCAACATCGGTCCGAAGCGTAGGAGCACGGGACCGACGCCCAGGATCCGAATGCTGTCTCGCCTGAAGCGAACCAGGCCGAACGTGGTGACGCCGAGTGCGCGCCAGTAGATCCCCTGCAGCACCTCGGGGGTGAACGCTCCCTTCGCGGAGCCTCGCTGGATGATGTCGTAGGTCCCGTCGGGGAGGCGCGTGATCGCGGTCTGCATCGCCGGACAGCGTAGTTACCCTTCCGGCAATGCCGAAACCACTATGGGCGCCGTGGCGCCTCGAGTACGTCCAGCACGCCGACGAGCTCGACCGCTGCATCTTCTGTGAGCCCGAGCCGGAGTTGCTCGTGCATGACGGAACGCTCGCGCTCCTCGTGCTGAATAAGTTCCCGTACTCCTCGGGCCACCTCCTCGTCGCTCCGAAGCGGCATCTCGGCGAATTCGGTTTGCTTTCCGAGGACGAAGCGCTTGAGATCCACCGCCTCGCTGCGCGCGGAATCGAGGCGCTCCGTGGCGAGTATGCGCCGCACGGCCACAACCTCGGCTGGAACCTCGGGCGCGTTGCCGGCGCGGGGATCGAGGATCATGTGCACCTGCATGTCGTGCCACGCTGGAACGGCGATACAAGCTTCATGCCGGTCCTCGGTGGGGTGAAGGTGCTACCCGAGTCGCTCGTGCGTACCGCCGAGCGTCTTCGGCCGCACTTCTAGAGCGCGCGCCTCCTCGGCCCACTTGCGGTGGTGCTGCAACGCCCATTGCTCGTCGACCCAACCGCGCGTCATCCCGCTCAGCGCGTGCCGCGTCTTCGGATAGATGAGTGCGAGGTAGAGGTGGCCGAGGACGAGGAAGAACGAGACGTACATCAGCCAGTCGTGCACGAGCAAGGCGTTCGGCAACCGGTAGCGCGTGTTGCGTTCGCCGTACCAGAGGAAGAAGCCGGTGAGCGCGAAGAGAAGCGCGAATGCGGCGGTGACGATGGCGTTCAGTTTTTGGCCGGCGTTGAGCCTCCCTTGCGGCGTACGCCGGCGGCGGAGCCAGGCTCGGTCGTCGGCGTCGAAGCGGTCGATCTCTCGCGCGGTGCGCCGAATCGCTGCGCGGTCGCCGCCGAGAAAGATCGCGAGCAGTGCAACGGCCCAGCCGACCGCAGTCCAGATGTGGATCGCTTTTAGCAGCGGGCGCCGGCTGACGAGCTCGGACAAGGCGGGCAGGTAGAGGCAGAGGCCGGTCGCAAAGAGGAGCATGAACGCCGTCGCGTGCACCCAGTGCACGGCGCGCTCCGTGCGGCCGAAGCGCGCGAGGCGTCGCCGCTCAGGCGTGATAGCCATTCGACCGTCCCACCCAGGCGTTCTGGTCGTAGCCGAGTGCCTCCCAGTAGCCGGTCGGCTGGTGGTCGACGAGCTCCATCCTCGTGAGCCACTTGACGCCCTTGTAGCCGTACATCTCAGGGATGACGATGCGCGCCGGGGCGCCGTGTGGCCGAGAGAGCGGCTTACCGTCGAGCTCGTAGGCGAGCATCACGTCGGGCAGCAGTGCCTGCTCGAGGGTGAGCGAGTCCTGGTACGGGTCCTCGAGCGAGACGAAGCGAATCGCCTTCGCGCTTGCATGCGGGCGCGCGAGCGCGAGCAGATCCGCGAGCCGCACGCCCGCCCAACGCGCCTTCGGCACCGACCAGCCCGTCACGCAGTGGAAGTCGGAGACCTGCGCGGCGCGCGGAAGCGCGAGCAGCTGTGCGTACGTCAGGCTGACCGGCTGCTCGACGAGCCCGCCGATCTCGAGACGCCAGACGCGCTCATCGAAGAGCGGCATCGAGCCCGAGATCGTGTAGATGCGCCAGCCACCGACCGGCAACAGGTTGCCGATCAGCTGCGAGAACTGGGAGGTGACCGGCGAGAAGATCGACGCCGCCGGCCCCGCCCACACAAGCGACGAGACGCCGCCTGCAAGCAGTGCAAGGAATGTTCGGCGTCCGTACGGACGCGGCTCGTCGGGTGATTCTCTCACGCACCCATGCAGACAGACACCATCGGCCACACGTTACGCCCGTATGCTCGGCTCGTGACCGCAACCGCCGACCTGCTCGACGCTCACGGCGACGACGCGGCCGTTTGCGAGACGCCAATGCGCCAGTTCGGCGGAGTACGAGCCTACGCCGGCGAGATCGCCACCGTGCGCTGCTTCGAAGACAACGTGCTCGTGAAACGCCGCGTCTCCGAGCCAGGCAGCGGCCGCGTGCTCGTCGTCGACGGCGGCGGGTCGGTGCGCTGCGCGCTTCTTGGCGACGCGATCGCCGGGCTCGCGCTCGCGAACGGCTGGGCCGGCGTCGTGATCAACGGATGTGTCCGCGACGCTGCCGCGCTTGCCGGGCTCGCGCTCGGGGTGACGGCGATCGGTACGCACCCACGCCCGAGCGGTAAATCCGGCGACGGCGAGCTCGACGTGGCGGTCAGCTTCGGCGGCGTGACGTTCTCTCCCGGCGCGTTCGTCGCGAGCGACGAGGACGGGCTCGTCGTCATCCGAGGCTGATTTGTTGGCCGGGGACCTGCGACCTGGCCACAGCAGCCGCAGCCGCAGGTCCCCGAGAAGCTCGTGCTCTGACGAGGGTCTTGCCGGTCGGGCTAGACCGGGCCGTCCCACATGCCGTGATGGCCGCCGCGTGCAAGGGCAACCGACAGCGCGATCACGGCGATGGTGATCAGAACCGACTTCCAGGTCTTGCGCGTACCGTCTTCGTTTGTCATATCCGCACCGTGGCGGCTCCGCGAATCGCCCGCCTACCCCTGCCGGGGGATATTGCGGCCGCAATGATGCGAGAGCCGAATAGGTCGATGAGCAGCGCAAACGCCACTCCCGCCCGAGGAGCGCCCGCGAATCGTGCTTGCCCTCGTCCCGCCGGGCCTTAGCGCGTCAGCAGGCGAAAGATGAGTGCGCCTGAATCGAACGCGCGGAGCTTGCGCCGCAACTCACTGGTGTTCATGCCGCTCCTTCGGTTGCCGCTTCTTGTGGTCGGGGTGCGCCTCGAGAGGCCCTGCCGCATTGGGCCTCCCGAGTCGCAGAGCCCGAATTCACTGTGACCGATCGGAGCCGCTTGACCTAGTACCCGATGGGTGGTTCATCGCCGTACTTCACCTGGACGATTCGCCTCGCGGGCTACCGCTGCGAGCGTCTGAGCCAGCGCCGCACCGGACGGAGAACCGCCAACGATTCCGACCGCGCCAGGTGCGCGTTCACGTCGTCGAGCGGCTCCGGGTCAACGTCGTCGGCGAGCCGGTAGATCCCGTCGCCCGACGTCTGCCAGCGGTCGCCGAGGATCCCTGCGAACGTCTCGTCCGCGGTACCCACGCTGCCGCTCGCAGCGCCTCGATCCTGATGCGACTCGGTCATCCTGCGGCCTCGGGATTGTATCCCCGGCGGGAAAGGGAGGCAATGCCGGGAACGTCGTCGAGAAGCGGCCGATTCGCCGTGAGAGCATCCGCGAGTGGCTGCGGACACCTTGCTCAGGCCGTGCGAGTCCGCCGCGACTGAATCAGCACGAGGAGTCCAAGCACGATCAGCAACAGGACGCCGATCAGGAACGCGTACCAAAAAACGTTGCTCGTCGTGCCGGGATGACTGTGGCTCTTAGCCGTTACGTTGGCGAGAAGAAAGAGCAGCGCATCAGCGACCGCGAGAAAGACCAGGTTCCTGCGGTTGAGAGCCATCGCCGCACCGTATAGCGTTGCGCCGACGATTTCTAGGCCGCTCGGCCAACTGCTCGGCGACCAAGCGGATTTCCGTGGATCGAAACCGAAGCGGGCGATGAGACTCGAACTCACGACCCTCAGCTTGGGAAGCTGATGCTCTACCAACTGAGCTACACCCGCGTGCCGGCGATTCTACCGGCCTCTCGTGTTGTGCAGTGCGGCTACGCCGGGGCTGCTGCCCCCTCGTACACCTCGATGAACCGGAGATAGCTGTGGGCGATCTTGTCGACCGCGGCGGCGCGGTCGAAGCCGTCCGGGTCTGCGGCATAGGCCTTCACCGCGTCGCCGAAGATCGAGCGGCCGATCGCAAAGCCGATATAGCCCTCGACGCCTGAGCCAGCGCGCAGCCATTCATCGACCTTCGCGTCGGAGGCACCACGACCGAGCACCACGCACGAGACGCGGTCGCGGCCTTCGCGCCGGACGAGCTTCGCGATGTGGTCGCATGCGGCCGGATCGTCGATGCCCTCGATCTTCCAGATGTCGGCCTCGACGCCTCCGTCCTGGAGCTCGTGGATCGCGCGCATCATCAGCTCGGGACGCAGCTCGGTGTCGTAGCGGTCGGCGTTGCCGCCGACGCTTTCGAGCTGCGCCGCCTCGGCGGGCACGAGGAGCTCGAAGAGGTACTTGCGGTGATGCTCGTGCAGCCACTCCGACAGCCGGCGAAGCTTCTCCGTCTGGCGCTCGTTCATCTCGTCGTCGCCGTCCGGGTTGTAGCGGACGAGCACCTTCGTGAAGTCGGGGTCGTACTCCTCGATCTTCTCGCCGAAGTTATCGCCGTACTCGAAGTCGAACTCCGTCTGGCCGGATTTCTCGACGGGCATGGCGAGCTTGTAGCCCCCCGCTTTCGCCTCGCGCGCAACCGTCGGCCCATACTGCGCGTCGACGAGGATGCCCGACGCCCCCTTCGGTGCGCCAAGCTCGACGGCCTTCTGGAAGCCCTCCCAGATCAGCGTCTTCGCGCCTGGGACCCGTTCGACGTCTCCGACCATCTTCTCGAACGAGCCGCGATGGTCGAACGCGAGCACGTAGAGGCGCTCGTCGTACCCGAGTTCGTCCAGTCCAATTCCGGTCATTTAGTACTCCCTCCCTGTGAAATGTGCGAGCTTTGAAAGTTGATGCCGTGCCTCGATGCGGCGTACGGTTCCTGAGCGCGAGCGCATCACGATCGAGTCCGTGATCGCGCCGTCTGTGACGTAGCGCACGCCCCGGAGGAGCGCGCCGGTTGTGACACCGGTTGCCGAGACGAATACATCCTCGCCGGTCACGAGGTCATTCGTGTGGAGTACGCGCTCGAGGTCGTAGCCGCCGTTGATGAGCGCCTGTCGCTCGTCGGGCGTCCTCGGCCAGAGCTTCCCCTGGATGGCGCCGCCGACGCACTTCAGCGCCGCAGCCGAGATGACCCCCTCCGGGGTGCCGCCGATTCCGTACAGAACGTCGACGCCCGTGCCAGGCCTCGCTGCAGCGATCGCCGGCGCGACGTCGCCGTCGCGAATCAGGTTCACGCGGGCGCCGGCCTGGCGCAACTCACCGATCAGGTCATCGTGGCGATCGCGCTCGAGCACGACGACGCGAATGTCGGTGACGCGCCGCGCCTTCGCCTTCGCGATCGCCTGGACGTTCTCCGTCGGCGTCGCGTTGATGTCGATCGCATCGGCTGCGTCGGCGCCGACGGCGATCTTCTCCATGTAGACGGCAGCGCCCGGGAAGAACATCGACCCACGTTCGGCGACGGCGATCACCGCAATGGCGTTCGGCTGCCCGAGCGCTGTGAGGCGCGTGCCTTCGAGCGGGTCGACTGCGACGTCGACCTCAGGCCCGGTGCCTTCCCCGACCGGCTCGCCGTTGTAGAGCATCGGCGCCTCGTCTTTTTCACCCTCTCCGATGACGACAACGCCGGACATCACGACCGTGTCGAGCATCTGGCGCATGCCGTCGACGGCGGCCTGGTCGGCGGCGATCTTGTCACCACGGCCGATCCACCGCCCCGCGCCCATCGCCGCGGCCTCGGTCACACGCACGAGTTCGAGGGCGAGGTTGCGGTCAGGAGGTGGGGTCGTCATCGAGGTGTGATCCTAGAGCGTCACCGAGGATCGACCGGGAGGGTGCCGAGGAACCTCTTCACATCGGCGGTCGTCCTCAGTCGGATGGTCGGCCACCGTGCCAGATCCTCCGGATAGACGCGCCGCCGGCGGAAGTGCGATCGCATCGCGTAGAACAGCAGTGAGTCACCGCCCCAGAATGCGCTCTTGAGGGTCTCCCGGTTTCCGTTCCAGAGCTCCTCGAACCCGCGAATCCGTCGCACCGTTCGCCGGATCAATCGTGGCAGCCAAACCCGTATCGGTAAATCGAGCCAGACGACAACATCCGCGGCTTCGAGGACAAGGTCGCCGAGCTTTCCGCGGTATCCCCCGTCGATGACCCAGCCACTGGATGCGACGATCAGCGCGACCTGCGTGCGGAGCTCGTCGTCGGGCGTCTCCGTCCACCCGGGTCCGTGCACCAGCGCATCCAGTTCGACAAACGGCACGTCCAGCCGACGCGCGATCTCTCGTCCGAGCGTCGTCTTGCCGTTACCACTGGCACTTGCCGTGACCATGATCTTCCGCGGCGCCGTCGCGGGAAGGCGATGCCCGCCTACGCTGCCTCTCCATGGGATTCCTCAAGCGGCTCCTCCGCGCCGTTCGAATCGCGGCCGGCGACCAGCGTATCCCGCGCCCGCTCCGCGTGATCGCGGCCCTCGGGCTCATGCCGATCCCCGGCCCGGTCGACGAGCTGATCCTGCTCCTCGTCGCGCTCCCCCTCGCGCTGTTCTACCGTGGCCCGCTCCGAGAGGCCTGGGACGCCGCCGCGAAAAATGTTCCACCCTCGTCACACTTGGTCTGACCACGGTGAAGCGGGCTTCGCAGCCGCGGGTCGCGGCGGACACGTCTGACCGAGGCGACGACTACATCCGGTCGGGGGCCTCGACGCCGACCAGGTCGAGGCAACGAGCAATCACCTGCTGCGCGGCGCGGCAGAGGCCGAGGCGGAACGATTGCGCCGGGTCGCCGAGCACGCGACACGTGTTGTAGAAGCGGTGATAGTCGTCGGCGAGCCGGATCGCGTACGACGGCAGCAACTGCGGTCCCCGCCGCTCGGCCGCTTCGCGCACGGTCATCGGGAAGTCGCCGATGCGCTTGATCAGCTCCTTCTCCGCGACCGCGAGCGGCCCAGGCGGCGGGCCACCCACCTCCGCGCCTTCGGCGTTTCGCACGATCGCCGCGATGCGGGCGTGCGCGTACTGCACGTAGTAGACGGGATTCTTCGCCGACTTCTCCGCCGCGAGGTCGAGATCGATCTCGATCGTCTGGTCGGGCCCGCGGTTGACGAGGTACCAGCGGGTCGCATCAACGCCGATCTCATCCATCACATCGTCGAGAAAGACGACGTTGCCAGCGCGCTTCGATGCCTTCGACGCGGCGCCGCCCTGCGTGAGATGCACGAACTGATAGAGCAGCACCTCGACGCGCCCCTCGTCGTAACCGAGCATGCGGGCGATCGCCGCATACCACTTCGCAGTCGCGTGGTGATCGGCGCCGAGCACGTAGATGGCGCGATCGAACCCGCGCTCGAGCTTGTCGACGAGGTAGACGATGTCGGCCGCGCGATAGGTCGGCGTACCGCCCTTCTCCGCCGATCGGATGATCACCCAATCCTGCTCGTCGCCGTACGCAGACGATCGTGCCCAGACTGCGCCATCCTTCTCGTAGGTGTCGAGCCGCGGTAGAAACTCGGGCAGCCGGGTCTCGAGCTCGCTCTGCAGGGCCCACGCGTCGAAGTGGATCCGGAAGCGCTCCATCGTGTGCTCGATCGACGCGAGCATGCGCGGCACCGGATCACCGTCGGCGCGGGCCAGGTCGACGACGTAGTCGCCGTGGTAGCCATCCTCAGGCACCGGCTCACCGCGGCGTAGTGCATCGACCGACGCGCGAAACCGCTCCATCTGAGTTCCGGCGTCGTTGTAGTAGTACTCGCGCGAGACGTCGTGGCCGCCGAACGCGAGCAGCCGGGCGACACAGTCGCCGTAGGCCCCGTTTCGCGCGGCCGAGACCACGATCGGCCCGGTCGGATTCGCCGAGACCATCTCGACCTGCACGCGCTCCGGCGAGCTCGCCCAGCCGCCGCCGTACCCCTCGCTCACCTCGGCGAGAGCACGGAGAAAGAACGCGTCGGAGACCCGGAGGTTGAGGAATCCCGGACCTGCGACGTCGGCTGACTCGACGTCCTCGAGCTCGATCACCATCGCGGCGATCTCCTCCGCAACTTCGCGCGGCGGCCGCCCGATCGACTTCGCCGAGCGGAGCGCAACGTTCGTCGCGAAGTCGCCATGAGCCGGATCCTTCGGCCGTTCCAGCTCGACATCAGCACCCGCGATCTCGCCCACAAGCGCCGCAAGGCGCTCGACGGCGCTCATCTGCTCGGAGGTTTCCACGGCTCTAGTATCGTGGAGGCACGATGGACGACGCGCCGGAGCGGCAACTGAACATCCACATGGAGCCGCAGCACCTCGCGGGCGTGTACGCGAACTTCGCGAACATCACCTTCTCCGATTACGAGTTCACGCTCACCTTCGCGCGCATCGACCACGAGGTCGAGGAGGGCGACGTGCCGGGAGTCGTCGTCGCTCGAGTCAACATGTCGCAGCAGTTCATGCGCGAGCTTCTCGCCGCCATGCAGGACGCCTACTCGAAGTACACGACGGTCAAGGGCATCCAAGATTTGCCCGAGACCACCGAGCACTCGTAGCTCGCACCACGCCGCGACGCCGAGCGCTAGCGTCCCGATCCTCGCATGCGCATCGCCGTTGCATCGGACATCCACGCCAATCTCCACGCGCTGGAGGCGGTGCTTGGCGACATCGATCGTGTCGGCGTCGACGAGGTGTGGTGCCTCGGTGATGTCGTCGGCTACGGGCCGCGGCCGAACGAGTGCGTTGCGATTGTGCGCGACCGCACGGCGCTCTCGCTCTGCGGCAACCACGACCTTGCGGCGGTGGGGATCCTCGACACCGCGGAATTCAGCGGCGACGCGGGCGCGGCTGTCCGCTGGACCTCGGGCGTGCTCGACGACGACGAGGCCGCGTGGCTGCGAGGCCTCGCACCCCAGGCGAAGCGCGCCGGCGCCGAGCTATTCCACGGCAGCCCACGTGACCCCGTTTGGGAGTACGTCCTGACGACCCAGGTCGCGCTGCTCAGCATTCTCGAGACGTCCGCGTCCCTGGTCCTCGTCGGCCACAGTCATGTGGCGATGGCGATCGGGTGGGACGGGGAGTCGCTCACCGGCGGCCTCGCACCCGCGGGAACCGACGAGGGAACCGGCGGGAAACGCTGGCTCATCAACCCCGGCTCGGTTGGGCAGCCCCGCGACGGCGACCCTCGTGCCGCGTGGGCGTTGATTGATTCCGAGGCAGACCGGGCAACATTTCACCGCGTGGCGTACCCCATCGAGAAAACGCAAGCGGAGATACGGGACCAAGGTCTGCCAGAGACGCTCGCGCTTCGCCTCGCTCACGGCCTCTGATGCCCCTCCGTCGGGCGATCCCCCTCGCCGCAGCGATCGCAGCGGTGCTTTCGGGCTGCGGCGCGAGCAACGCCCCGCGGCTCGCGCGGGCGGACGCAGCTCCACTGCTCGTCCTGTCGCGTCGCATCGCGATCGAGAAGCCCTGCGCGCAGGCGCGCGACATTCGCACTCTGCGCCAGCGCGCGGCCACGCTTGTCGCTGCGAATCGCATTCCCGCCGCCCTCCAGCCAACGCTCCTTGCCGGGGTGCGTGCCCTCGGAGCACGAACTCCGCTGTGCGTTCCGGTGGTTGCCCCGGTCGCACCGTCGACGAGTCCAGGACGGTCGCACGGGCACGGCCACGGGCACGGCAAGGGCCAGAAAGGGGGCGATTGAGTACCTACGTCATCGAGACTGAGATCGGCCGCGGCGGCATGGCCGTCGTCTACGCGGGTCGCCACGAGCAGCTCGACCGCCCGGTCGCGCTGAAGGTGCTCGCGGCGCACCTCGCCGGCGACCCCGGGTTTCGGGATCGCTTCCTGCGTGAGGCCCGGATCGCCGCTTCGCTGCACCACCCGTCGCTCGTGCGCACGTACGACATCACGCAGATCGACGGTCTGCCCTGCATCGTCATGGAACTGGTCGCCGGCGGCACGCTGGAAGGCGGGACGCTGACGCGCGCGGAAGCCGCGCAAGTCGCCGAGGGAGTTGCGCACGCTCACGCAGCCGGTGTCATTCATCGCGACCTGAAGCCGGCGAACTTCCTGCGCGCCCGGCCGGGCGAGGTGAAGGTCGCCGATTTCGGCATTGCCCGCGCCGCCGAGGAGACGATGGTGACGCAAGTCGGGACCGTGCTCGGAACGCTGCGCTACCTCTCGCCGGAACAGGCGGCCGGGCAGGTCGTCGGCCCGCCGACCGACGCGTGGTCACTTGGCATCGTGCTCGACGAGTTGCTCGACGACCGCTCCCCTGAGGTGCTCGCGCTGATCGACCAAGCGCGTTCGCCCGACCCTCGTCTGCGCCCGACGGTCGCCGAGATCGCGGCGGTGCTGCGCGGCGAGACCGTCGTTGCGTCGACGGTCGCGATCCGGCGGCACACTTCGCGACCGCGGACGCCCTACGTTCTCGTCGGCGGCGCGGCTGCCGCCGCGGCGGCCGCGGTTGTCCTCGGCCTGACCGGAGGCTCGCATGCGGGGCCGCAGGTCACGCCGGTCGACCACGGCGCGTCGGCCGCGGCGCAGGCGCACAATCTCGAGCTCTGGCTGAAGGCCTACTCGCGATGATGACGTCGCCGCGCTACAGCGAGTGAGCGTCGCGCACCGGCGTGGCGCTCGACGAGCCGAACGTGATCCCCTGGCGGGCGAGCGCGATCTGCACGTCCTCGCGGGCCTTGAAGATGCGCCACTTCACCGTTGCAAGGGTGATCTCGAGGGAGTCGGCGATCTCGTTGTAGGAAAGACCGACGACGTCGCGGAGCAGGAGCGCCATCTTCAGATCGACGGGCAGTCCCTCGATCGCGCGCCAGAGCGCATCCATCTCCTCCACGCGCTCTGCGGGCAACTCGAGCGCCTCGAGCGGTGGAATGTCGTCGATGCAGACCGGCGCAAGCGGCCGGCGCTCCTTCGCGCGTAGTTCGTCGAGCACGCGGTTCTTGGTCACCTGGAAGAGCCAGGTCGTGAACTTGCACCGAAGCGAGAACCGCGGGAGCCCCTGGAAGACCCGCAGGAACACTTCCTGTGTCAGATCCTCGGCAAGCGCCTTCTCGCCGTTCGTCAGGCGAAGGACGTAGTTGTAGACCGGGGTCTCGTACATCCGCACGATGATCGCGAACGCACGCTCATCACCACGCTGGGCCTTCCGAAGAATCGCCAGATCTGGCTGCGGGAGGGACAAGAGGCTCGGAGTATAGCCCTGCTTTCGGCCGGCGTTCTCGGCCTTACGTGTGTTTTACGAGATCCTTTCCCGTCATTTCCAAAGGCGGTTCGATGCCCAGCAGATGGAGCGCCGTCGGGGCGAGATCGGCAAGCTCGCCGCCGTCGCGAAGGACCGCGCCGGCCCGGGTGACGATCAGCGGCACGCGGTTCGTCGTGTGCGCCGTGTGCGGGCTCACGCCGTCGTCGGCGAACATCTTCTCGGCGTTTCCGTGGTCGGCGGTGATCAGGGCGACACCGCCGAGCTCGGTCACCCGATCGATCACCTCGCCGAGTGCGGCGTCGGCGGTCTCGACGGCCTCGACGACCGCGGGGATGACGCCGGTGTGGCCGACCATGTCGGGGTTCGCAAAGTTGACGACGCAGAAGCCGTAGCCGTTCCCGATCTCGTCGACCAGGCGGCCGGCGACCTCGGCACCTGACATCTCGGGCTTCAGGTCGTAGCTCGCGACATCACGCGGGCTCGGTACGAGCATCCGCGTTTCCTGCGGCCAGGCTTCCTCGCGTCCGCCGTTGAAGAAATAGGTGACATGCGCGTACTTCTCGGTCTCGGCGACATGCAACTGCCGCACCCCATGCCCTGCCAGCACCTCGGCGAGCGTGTTCGGCACGTCGCGCTCCCCGAAGGCGACGGGAACGTCGAGCTCGGACGAGTAGCTCGTCATCGTCGTCACGTCGAACCCGTGATCGAGAAGGAGCTTCGTGAGCTGGCGTCCCCGGTCGGGACGAAAGTTGAAGAAGATCGCGGTGTCGCCGTGCTCGAACCGCGGTGCGCCCTCGACGCAGAGCGGCTCGAGGAACTCGTCGGTGACGCCGGCGTCATAGCTCGCCTGGACGGCGGCGAGCAGTCCGACCGCAGGAGTGCTCGCGCCCTTGCCTTCGACGATCGCGTCAAACGCTTTCTGCGTCCGCTCGGCCCGGTGGTCGCGGTCCATCGCGAAGTAGCGGCCGACCACGGTTGCGATTCGCTCGAGCGGCAACTCGGCGAGGTCAGAAACGGCAGAGGTCGGCGAGACGTCGCGACCGTCGGTGAACGCATGGAGCCACGTCTTCTCGGGCGCGAAGCGGAGGAGCGCCTTGACGTGCTCGATGTGGGAGTGGACGCCGCCGTGCGAGACGAGCCCGAGGAGATGGACGCGCTTCCCACGGTCGAACGCGGCGCGCAGCACCGGGTTCTCGAAGAACGAACCGTCCTCGATCGCGGCGTTCACACGCATCAAGTCCTGGTGAAGCCTGCGCCCTGCGCCAATCGTCAGATGGCCGACCTCGCTGTTTCCCATCTGCCCCGGCGGCAGGCCGGCTGCGGGGCCGGACGCGTCGAGCGTCGTGTGCGGAAAGGTCTGCCAGAGACGGCCGAACACGGGCGTCTCGGCGAGGTCGACCGCGTTCCCGGGGCCTGGCGGCGCGCATCCCCAGCCGTCGAGGATGACGAGCGCTACGAGTGGAGCGCTGCTGCCCGGCAAATCGCGGTAAAGGAGTCGACATCGAGAGCAGCGCCGCCGACGAGTGCGCCGTCGATCGCGGCCTGGCATAGCAGTTCGGAGGCGTTGTCGGGCTTCACGGAGCCGCCGTAGAGCACCGGCGCATCGAGCATGGAGCAGACGATCTCGTGCGCCTCCTGCGCCGTCTCCGGCGTCGCGGACTTGCCGGTGCCGATCGCCCACACGGGCTCGTAGGCGATCACGAGGTTGTCGTCGGGCTCGAGAACCGCGAGCTGCCGACGGAGCACCGCCTCGGTCTCGCCGGCCGCACGCTCGGCCTCGGTCTCACCGACGCACGCAATCACGTGCAGACCGGCGTCGAGCGCAGCGCGCGCCCGCTTTGCCACCGTCTCGTCGGTGTCACCGAAGTACTGCCGCCGTTCTGAATGGCCGACAAGCGACCCGTAGACGCCGAGCTCACGCAGCATCTCGGCCGAGATCTCCCCGGTGAAGGCACCCTCGGCCGCCCAGTGGCAGTTCTGCGCGAACACGCCGATCTCCGTGTCGGCGAGCGCTTGTGCCGCGGCTGTGAGCGAGACGAACGGTGGGCACACGACCACGTCGACGCGCGCGGGCAGGTCGGCGGCGCGAAGCGCCCGGCAGAACTCACCGGCCTCGGCAGGTCCTTTGAACATCTTCCAGTTTCCGGCGATCAGCATCTGAACCGCTACTCCTCTGGGATCGCCGCGACGCCGGGGAGCTCCCGACCCTCGAGCAGTTCGAGTGCCGCGCCGCCGCCGGTCGAGATCCACGAGATGCGCTCCGCAACGCCCGCCTCGTGCACCGCCCGCACCGAATCGCCGCCGCCGACGACCGTGAGGCCGTCGCACGCGGCAATTGCATTAGCGACGGCGAAGGTGCCCTCCGCGAAGCGCGGCCACTCGAAGACACCCATCGGGCCGTTCCAGAAAACCGTCTTTGCGTCCGCGATCCGGGCGGCGAAGTCCTCGCGTGTCGAGGGGCCGATGTCGAGACCAAGCCAACCCTCGGGCAGTGCATTGAAGGGGACGTCGCGCGCATCTGCATCCGCGCTGAAGGAATCAGCCGCGACGATGTCGATCGGGAGGACAGCCTCGAATGAGAACGGATTGGCGTCGCGCACCTCTTCCGCCATCTTGCCTCCGATCAGCACCTGATCCGCGCGGGAGCCGAGGTTCTCGAGCACCGCGACCTTGTCTGTGACCTTCGCCCCTCCCGCGATGAGCACGAACGGCCGCTCGACCTCGCCGAGGAGCGCGCCGAGGTGGTCGAGCTCGGCGAGCAGCAACAGGCCCGCATAGGCGGGCAGGAGCTCCGTGACGCCGACGGTCGACGCGTGCGCTCTGTGCGCCGAGCCGAACGCGTCGTCGACGTACAGGTCGCAGCCTTCCGCCAGCTCGGCGGCGTAGGCCGGGTCGTTCTTCGTCTCGCCCGCGGAGAAGCGCGTGTTCTCGAGCACCGTCAGGCGATCGTCGGGGAGCAGCTCGGCAAGCCGGGCGCGCACCGGATCCATGCGATGCTCGTCGTCTGGGCCTTTTGGCCGCCCGAGGTGCGAGCAGACACGCACCTCGCGCGCGCCCCGCTCCAGCAGGAGCTGCAAGGTCGGCAGCGAGGCGCGGATGCGCGTGTCGTCGGCGACGACCCCGCCTTCGAGCGGCACATTCAGGTCCGACCGGACGAGCACGATCTTGCCGTGCAGGTCGGCGCTCTCGACGGAGCGCGGACGCCTCACGCGACGATTTTCGGTACCAGATCGACGAGCCGGCACGAGTAGCCCCACTCGTTGTCGTACCAGCCGAAGATCTTGGCGAATGTCCCACTCGCCATTGTCAACCCACTGTCGAACGTGCACGACGCGGGCGAGTGCACGATCGCCGTCGAGACGAGCGGGGCGGTCGAGTAGTCGAGGTAGTCGGCGAGCGGGCCACTCGAGGCGGCTTGCTCGAACGCCGCGTTGATCTCCTCGACAGTCGTTTCGCGTTCCAGGTTGACGACGAAGTCCGTGAGCGACCCGGTAGGGACCGGGGCGCGCACCGCCACTCCGTCGACCTTGCCCTTGAGCTGCGGCAGCACGAGGCCGATCGCGCGGGCGGCACCGGTCGAAGTCGGGATCAAGTTGATCGCTGCAGCGTGGGCGCGACGAAGATCCTTGTGCGGCAGGTCGAGAATGTGCTGGTCGTTCGTGTACGCGTGGATCGTGGTCATGAACCCATGCTCGATCCCCCAACCCTCGTCGAGGATCTTCGCCATCGGGGCAATGCAATTCGTGGTGCACGACGCGTTCGAGATGATCGAGTGCTGCTCGGGGTCGTAAGCCTCGTCGTTCACTCCGAGCACGAGCGTGACGTCCGGGTCGGTCGCGGGCGCCGAGATGATCACTTTCTTCGCGCCGGCGTCGAGATGCTTCTGCGCAGACGCGCGGTCCGTGAAGAAGCCGGTCGACTCGACGACGACGTCGACACCGAGCTCGGCCCACGGCAAGGCTGCGGGATCCCGCTCTGCCAGCCCCTTGATCTCTTTGCCCGCCACCGTGAGCGAGCCACCGGCGACCTCGACCTCCTCGCGGAAGGGCCCGAGCACCGAGTCGTGACGCAGCAGATGCGCCATCGTCGGGACGTCGCCGAGGTCGTTGAACGCCACGATCTCGAAATCACCGCCGCGCTCGAGAGCGGCGCGGAAGAAGTTGCGGCCGATGCGGCCGAAGCCATTGATACCTACACGCGTTTTCGCCATAGGGCGACTCTAACTACGCGGAGGTCGAGCTCGCGGCAATGCCGTAGATCGACGCGAGCTTTTCGCGCAGATACCGGACGTACGGCTCCGGATCGATCTCGGACGTGCCGACGACGCGCTGGAGTGTCTCGCCCGGCGTGAACTTGCGTCCGTGCCGATGCAGATGCTCGCGGAGCCAGTCGCGCAACGACCCAAACTCGCCCTGCTCGAACGAGTCGTGCAGGTCGGGCAGGTCGGCGGTGACTTTCTCCCAGATCTGGGCGGAAATGAGGTTCCCGAGCGCGTAGGTCGGGAAGTAACCGATCGAACCGCCGGACCAGTGCACATCCTGGAGGACACCTTCGGTGTCGTTCGGCACCTCGATCCCGAGGTAGTCCCACACCCGGCGGTTCCATTCCTCGGGAAGCTGCTCGAGCGGGAACTCGTCCGCGAGCATCGCCTGCTCGAGCTCGAAGCGCAGGATGATGTGCAGGTTGTACGTCGCTTCGTCCGCCTCGACGCGGATGAGCGACGGCGAGGTCGCGTTCACCTCGCGGTACCACTGGTCGGCGTCGTAGCCGCGGAGCTCGTCGGGATACAGCTCCTGGAGTCGCGGAAAGAAATGGCGCCAGAACGGCAGCGACCGCCCGACGAGGTTCTCCCACATGCGGCTCTGCGACTCGTGCATGCCGAGCGAGACGCCACGGGCGAGCGGCGTGCGCTCGAGGCCGGCATCGACCTGGCGCTCGTAGAGCCCGTGCCCGAACTCGTGCATCGTCCCGAAGAGCCCGCCGAGGTGCTCGCGGAAGTAGCGGGTCGTGATGCGGATGTCGGTGACGCCGGTGCCCGACGCGAACGGGTGAACCGTCGGGTCGAGCCGCCACGTCTCGTCATCGAAACCGAATGCATGGGCAACCTCGAGCTCGAAGATCTTCTGCGACTCGAAGTCGAAGTCGTGCAACGGAGCGGCGACACCGCCGTTCGACGCGACCTCTTTCACGAGCGGTGCCTGGTGCTCTTTCAGGTAGTCGAAGAGCCGGCGGACCTCCTTCGTCTTCATCCCACGCTCGTAGTCGTCGAGCACGATGTCGTACGGCTCGTCGCCAACCTCGAAGCAGTCGATGTAGCGCTTGCGAAGGTCCAGATTCTTGCGCAGAACCGGCAGGAACATCTTGAAGTCGTTCTGCTTGCGCGCCTCGACCCAGACGGGGTTGGCGAGCGCCGCCGAACGCGACATCTCGGCGCGCAGGTCGGCCGGCACCTGCCGGAGCTTCTCCCAGTCGCGCGCCGCGACCCGGATGAGGCTCGCTTCGAGCGAGTCGTATTCCTGGGCCTCGCCCCAGCCACGCAGGTCGTCGATGAGCTTGCCGACCTCGGGGGAGGTGAACTTCGTGTGCGCGATCCGGCCGACCGTCGCCATCATCTCCGCGCGCAGGGGGGCGCCTCCCCGCGGCATCATCACCTGCTGGTCCCAGCCGAGGAGCGCCGCCGTCTTCACGAGGTCGGAGATCTCGGCAAGGCGTCCCCGCAGCTCGTCGAATGTGGCCTGACTCACAACGAGAAACCTATATCACCGCGGGCCGACGGCGTGTGCCATGAGGCCGAGGCAGATGTGGCGGGCCGGAGGGGAAGCCCCGAGGACGACCTTCCCCTCCGGATGAACCGCGTTCGTTCCGTTGACGGTGGACGGGGTCTGTATCCACTGTCGGCCGAACCCGGACCCGCCACACAGGTCAGTATGGGGTTGTCGCCAATCGCTTGGCTAGAGCAGTTGCAAGTCGTACTCAGGGCGGATCGGCGGCGCGAACGATCGCCTGGAGCCGGCGTTGCGCCGCCGCCTTCGAGAGCGCGGGCCGTGCCTTCGCAGCGAGCTCGCGCACAGATGCGGACGGGTGACGGAGTCGCAGCTCAGCGATCTCGACGAGGTCGGGCGGCAGCCCGTCGAGCCCGACAGAGCGGATCGCCTCGAGCTGGACCTGCGCGGCGCGCGCTGTCCGCACGAGATTCGCCTCGTCGGCATTTGCGAGCCGATTCGCACGCCCGCGTGTCGCCGCCAGCACTGCGTGCTCTTCGAGCCGCAACACGACGTCGCTCGCACCCGCGAGCGCGAGGAGGTCGGCGATCGCTTCGTGGCCCTTCGCGTAGGCGACTGCATGGCCCCGACGTTCGCTCACGGCGAGCGTCACTTCCTCCCGGGCGGCGACCTCGGCGATGAACCGCGCACCCTCGATCCCGCTCGCCCGCAGCTCGAGATGCGGATCACGCGGGCCAGACAAGGATCCGCCCCCGAGCAGAGCGCCGCGGATGTACGCGCCGCGGCAGCACGACCGGCCGACGACGCGTTTCGGTGGATGCTCGAGCGGCGCCCCGGACGCCGACAGGACGCCCGCCTCCCTGAGAACGGCGAGCGCATGCGCGTCGACGTCGACGTGCAGCTGGTAGCGCGTCGCCTGATCGAACGCGCGCCGGTGGTAGGTGCGGATCTCCGAGCGAACGCCAAGGTCGCGCAGGAGCGCGAACGCGCGTCGTGCGGTTGCCGAGCTCGCGAGATCGAGATGCACCGCGACCGCCCGACCGCGCAAGTGCCACGCGCCGGAGGCATGGAAGAGCGCCGACAGCTCCGCCGAACAGCAGCAGCGCCGCGGCGGCGCGATCTGCGCGAGCTCCTCGCGCAGCTCCTCAGAGAGCAATGTCCTCCAGCTCCAACAGGCGTCGCTTGTAGTCGACGCCGAGGCTGCCCCAGCTGCCGATGCCGGAGGCGGAGACGACGCGGTGCACCGGCAGGAACGGGGCGAGGTCGCAGCGGGCGCAGAATGTGCCCGCCGCCCGCGCCGCGTTGGGTCTGCCCGCGAGCGCGGCGAGCTCGCCGTAGGTCACCGTCTCGCCGCGCGGGACGCCGCGGAGGGCGCGGGCGCAATCGGCGTAGAACCCGTCCTCCTCGCGCAGCGGCACGTCGGCGAAATCATCGGGATGCCCGTCGAACCAGGCGACAAGCCGAATCGCGAGGGCGTTGCGGGACGGCCGTTTTGGACGCGCCTCCTTCGGCCGAGGCAGCTCCGAGTAGAAGACGACGCCGTCGTCGTCGAGCCAGATCTCCCCCACGCCCCAGCCGGGTGCTTCGTACTGCACAAGCGTCGGCCTCATTCCCCGATGTTGTAGCTTCGGCGCGTGACGCGCGCGAAGCTGCCGCTGCTCGGGTACGCGTACGTGGCGCTTTGCCTGCCTGCGCTGCTGCTCGGTTTCGAGCACCGAAATGCGGTGTCCGCCCTCTTCACGGGTGCGGCGTTCGCGTATCTGTGGTTCCTTGCGAGCCTTCGGGCGCGACTCGTTCGGTTCGACCCCGACGGGTTCTTCGCGAGCGTGGTCGTTCTGGGCGGCGCGACGTTCATCGCGCTGCAGGCAGTCGCGGTGCTCGGTGGCGATGCCCATGTCGCCGCACCTTCCGCGGCCGGAGCTGCGACGGTGATCATCGGTTCGTCGCTCGGCGCCTGGCGGGCCCGCAAGATCCCGAAGTGGTTCGGCTGGGCCGGCGTCGCGGGCGGGGCTGCGGTGCTCGGCGTCGGCATCGCCGAGGGCGCCGCGGCGTGGACGTTCGCAGGCGACGCAGGCTTCGCATCATCGATCGGCTTCATGGTGTGGGTCGTCGTGACGGCGACCTACCTCCTGAAGCGTTGACGGGTCAGTCTTCGGTCACTCTCTCGCGGCGCTTTCGTGCGCGTGGCTGACACCGGACGTGGCCCCTCTGACCATGCAGGGGGGCTGGGGTTCGTAGGCGGTGCGGCGGGGGCGGCGGCGGCCGTAAGGTACGACGCCATGAGCACACACGCGATCCTCCGCCCCCCGACACCTGTGAACGAGCCGATCAACGACTTCGCGCCGGGGAGCACCTCCCGCACGCGGCTGCAGCTGCGGCTGGAGCAGATGCGGAACGAGCGCATCGAGATCCCGCTCGTGATCGGCGGCAAGGACGTCACGACGGGCGAGCTGCGACCCGCCGTCATGCCCCACGACCACGAGCACGTGCTCGCCGACGTCCACCAGGGAACAGCCGAGCACGTGCAGGCCGCGATCGAGGCCGGCGCGAAAGCCTGGGAGGACTGGTCGCGCTGGCCGTGGGAGGAGCGCGCCGGTGTCTTCCTGCGCGCCGCCGAGCTGCTCGCCGGCCCGTGGCGCGACACGCTGAACGCGGCCACGATGCTCGGCCAGTCGAAGACGGCGCACCAGGCCGAGATCGACGCAGCCTGCGAGGCGATCGATTTCTTCCGCTTCAACGTCGAGTTCATGACACGGGTCTACGCCGAGCAGCCGATCTCGTCGCAGGGCGTGTGGAACCGCCTCGAGTACCGCCCGCTCGAAGGTTTCGTGTTCGCCGTCTCGCCGTTCAACTTCACGGCAATCGGCGCGAACCTGACGAGCTCTCCGGCGCTGATGGGGAACGTCGTGCTCTGGAAGCCCGCGTCGACCGCGATGCTCTCCGCCTACTACCTGATGCGGCTCTTCCAGGAGGCGGGCCTGCCCGACGGCGTGATCAACCTCGTCTACGGGTCCGGCGCGACGATCGGTGATGCGGCGCTCTCGAGCCCGCACCTCGCCGGCATCCACTTCACCGGCTCGACACGCGTGTTCAACGGCATGTGGCGGACGGTTGCGTCGAGCATGGAGACCTACCGCAACTATCCGCGCATCGTCGGCGAGACGGGCGGCAAGGACTTCATCGTCGCCCATCCGTCCGCGGACCTCGACTCGCTCGCCGCAGCAATCGTGCGCGGCTCCTTCGAGTACCAGGGACAGAAGTGCTCAGCATCCTCGCGCGTCTATGCGCCCTCCAACCTCTGGCCCGCGCTGAAGGAGCGCCTCCAGGCTGAGGTTGCGTCGATCAAGATGGGCGACGTCGCCGACTTCGGGAACTTCATGGGTGCGGTGATCGACAGCTCGTCCTACAAGACCCAAGTCGATGCAATCGAGGAGGCGAAGACGACAGCCGGCGCAGGGATCGTCGTCGGCGGCGGCTACGACGACTCGACCGGGTACTTCGTCGAGCCGACCGTGATCGAGACGAGTGACCCGGACTTTCGCCTCATGCGCGAGGAGATCTTCGGGCCGGTCGTGACGACGTACGTCTACGACGAGAAGCGCTGGAGCGAGACGCTCGACCTCGTCGATCGCACCGCACCGTACGGACTCACCGGCGCCGTGTTTTCGGAGGACCGAGCGGCGATCGACGACGCGCGGCAAAAGCTCCGGTACGCGGCGGGGAACTTCTACGTCAACGACAAGCCGACCGGTGCGGTCGTCGGCCAGCAACCCTTCGGCGGCGCGCGAGCGTCCGGCACAAACGACAAGGCCGGCTCGATGTGGAACCTCATCCGCTGGGTGAGCCCGCGGACGATCAAGGAGACGTTCGTCCCGCCACGCAGCTATCGCTACCCGTTCCTCGACAACGACCCCGACTCCGCAGGGACATAGAGACGGCCACCGGCCGAGACCGAAGTCCGAGGCGGCGGCCATCTCGTGGGACCCGAGCCTTGTCCTCGTCGGCCGCAGTGGGTCCCGATCCGTCACCCCGGCGAGGTGGGGGGTTGCCGTCGTGACGGATTCGGCGCGATTCTTCAGCCTCCCCGGCGCGTCTGCAACCCGGTCATGCGCGATTCATACGACGCGGAACGTCCATGCGACCGCGGTCGCCGCGATCGCCGTTCTGCCGTAGGCAACCGCGACGTGCGCGCCTGGTGCGAGCGGAGCGGCGGTCGTGCCGTAGATCGTCCCGCGGCGTGGCGAGCCGCCGCCCTTCACGAGCAGCTCTTCGCCGTCGACCCAGAGCGCTGTCTCGGCAAGATCGTTCGGCGCGGAGATCTCGGCCGCGACCTGCGGCTGCCGTGTCGCGGAGTGCACCGGGCCGAGGATTCGAATGTGCACCGTCCGCGTCCGGTCCGGACGCCAGCTGCCCCCGACGAGGTGAAGCGCGACCGCCTTCCCGCCGTCCTGCACGACGGCCCAGCCGTTCGACGACTGGTAGAGCGTCTTTGCTCCGGCGCCGACCGCCGCCGCAGGCCGGGGCGGCACCGTTGTGGTGGCAGCGTGCTTCGAGCCCCCGCAGCCGGTCGTCGCGACTGCGAGCGCGAGAAGCAAACTGAGCGAGGCCGCGCGCACGGCCCGAAATGTAGTTACGCGCGACCGGTTCGGTGCAGTTGCGCGTAGATCGAGCGCGCGGTCTTCGCCGGTACGCCGGGCACACCCTCGAGCTCGGACTCGCTGGCGTCCAACACGCGCTCGGCCGAGCCGAAGTGCTGCAGCAGTGCGCGGCGACGGGCCGGCCCCACCCCCTCGAGCTGGTCGAACATCGACTCGCGAGACGCGGCATCCCGGCGCTGGCGGTGAAACGTGACCGCGAAGCGATGCGCTTCGTCGCGGATCCGCTGCAGCAGTTGCAGGCCCGGCGAGTGCGATGAGAGAAGAATCGGCTGCGAGCGGCCAGGCACGAACACCTCTTCGATGCGCTTCGCCAGTGCAATCACCGCGACGCGCGGCAGGTCGAGCTCCTGCATCGCGGCGAGTGCCGCCGCGAGTTGTCCTTTGCCACCGTCGATGACGACGAGATTCGGCTGGGCAGCGAACGATTCGTTCCACTCATCCGAGCTCGGGTTGGCGGAGAGTCGCGAGAAGCGGCGCGAGATCACCTCGCGCATCGAGGCGAAGTCGTCCTGACCCTCGACACTCCGAACGGTGAACTTCCGGTAGTGGGCGCGCTTGGAGACGCCGTCCTCGAAGACGACCATCGAGCCGACGACCTCCTGCCCCTGGATGTTCGAGATGTCGAAGCACTCGATGCGGATCGGCAGCGACTCGAGATTCAACGTCTCGCGCAACTCCTCGAGCGCCTCGATCCGCCGAACGCGCTTCGACTCGGCGACGAACGTCTCGGACTCGAGTGCGAGCTCGGCGTTCTGCTGCGCGAGCTCCTGGACGCGGCGCTTCTCGCCGCGCTCCGGCGCGCGCACCTCGACGCGCGACCCGCGCCGCTCCGAGAGGAACCCCTCGAGAGCCGCCGTGTCGCCCGCACCGCGCGGGACGAGGATCTGCGGCGGAATCGCGCGCGCCGAGCCGTAGTACTCGAGACAGAACTGCTCGAGCACCTCGCTGAGCTCTTCACCCGCCGCGTTCTCGAGATGGAACGCGTAGCGGTCGACCATCCGCCCCTCCCGCAATGGAAAGACCTGCACCGCAGCACGCTCGGCGGAGACCGCGACCCCGATGACGTCGATCGTCCCGATCGACTTGCGCTCGACCGCCTGGCGCTCGGACAGCCGTTCGATCGCGCGCAGCCGGTTGCGGTAGCGCGCGGCGTCTTCGAACCGCTCCTCGGCGGCGGCCTCGCGCATCTGCTCCTCGAGCCGCCCCCGGATCGGGCGATCCTCACCGGAGAGGAACTCGATCACCTGCTCGATCACCTCGCGGTAGGACTCTTTCGAGATGTAGCCGACGCACGGGGCGTGGCAGCGCTCGATGTGGAAGTCGAGACACGGAATGCCGCTGCGCCTGCCGGGCTGCGGGCCCTCGCACGGGCGGTAGCGGAAGACCCGATTCAGTACGTCGAGCGTCTCCCGCACCTTCTTCGCGTTGGCGTACGGCCCGAAGTAGACGACGCCGCGGCGATGGCGCTCACGCGTGAACATCACCCGCGGGTAGTCGTCCTCGACCGTGACCGCGATGTACGGGAACGACTTGTCGTCGCGGAGCCGGACGTTGAAGGGTGGCCGGTGCCGTTTGACGAGGTTCTGCTCGAGATGCAAGGCCTCGACCTCGCTGGAGGTAACGATCGTCTCGATCGTCTCCACCCGCGACGCCATGTGCTTGATTCCCTGGCGCGTGTCGCTGGAGCCCGCCTGGAAGTAGGAGCGCACGCGCCCGCGCAACGACTTCGCCTTGCCGACGTACAGGACCTCCCCGTGACCGTCGCGGAAGATATAGACGCCGGGGCCGGTTGACAGGCGCTTCAGCTGGCTCTCGATCCGGTTCTCGGCCATTTGGGCCAATGTAGACCGCGGTTTCGGTCTCGTGCGCCGGGGGGATCGATCACCGTGCTCGGAGCTCGCACCGCATCGCTTCTTGCCGTTCCGTTCGTCGTCGCTGCGTGCGGCGGTAGCCACCCGCCAAGGATGTTCGGCGCGGCAGAGGACGCCGGCCGACAGCAGGACGCAGCAGTCGCACAAAGCCAGATGGAGAAAGCCGATCGGGCCGGGTTCAACACGATCCGGCTGACGCAGATGTGGACGACGGGTGAGCGGACGCTCGGAGCCGGCGACGCGGCAGCACTCGGGAACGCGCTGAAAGCCGCGAGCGCGAGCGACATCCGCATCGTGCTCTCGATCTATCCGGTCGGCTCGAGCGTGACCCCGACCGATGCGGCTGCACGCTCCGACTTCGCTGCGTTTGCGGCCGACATCGCACGGCGGTTCCCGGACCTGCGCGACGTCATCGTCGGCAACGAGCCGAACATCAACCGCTTCTGGCTTCCCCAGTTCGGGTCGAACGGCGAAGACGTCGCCGCCACCGCGTACGAGCAGCTGCTTGCAGCAACCTACGACGCGCTCAAGCTCGTCGATCGCGACGTGATCGTCTACGGCGGCGCCCTCGCGCCGCGCGGAAGCGACCGGCTGAACACCGGGCGCGACACCCACTCGCCGACAGCGTTCATCGCCGACCTCGGCGCCGCCTACACGGCGAGCGGTCGCAAGCAGCCGATCATGGACGCGTTCGCGATCCACCCGTACCCGGAGACCTCGACGACGGGCGCGGGGCTCGCCCATCCGAAGACGACGTCGATCGGCCTCGCCGACCACGCGAAGCTCGTCGTCCTCCTCGGCGCAGCGTTCGACGGGACGGGCCAGAAGGGCTCGACCCTGCCCGTCCTCTACGACGAGTTCGGCGTCGAGACGGCCGTCCCGGGGGCGAAGGCGAGCGCATACTCCGGGGTCGAGCCGGCGACAACGCATCCCGCCGACGAAGCGACGCAGGCCCGGATCTACGCGGACGCCCTCCGCGCCGCGGCATGCCAGAGAAACGTCCTCGGCCTGCTCATCTTCCACGTGCAGGACGAGCCGCTCCTTGCCGGCTGGCAGTCGGGCGTGTTCTACGCCGACGGTACGCCCAAGGCGTCGCTTCCGCAGGTACGCGCGGCCGTCGAGCGAGCACAGGACACCAAACCCGGCGGGTGCGCGTCGCGCTAACGTTCGCACCGTGAGCGCGGACGCAAAGACCATCGGCCAGTACGTCGCCTACACCTGTTTCCGCATCGATCCGGCGTGGCGTCGCCTGCCCGTCGAAGAGCGAAGCGCGGCCAAGGAGGCGTTCGCCGACGTCCTCGATGAGTTCGCGCCTCGCTTCGACGCGCTTCGGCTCTATTCGACAACCGGGGTGCGCCCCGAGGTCGACTTCTTCCTCTGGAAGATCACGGAGCGGTACGAGGATCTCGGCGAGTTGGGCGCTGCGCTGAACGCGACACCGCTCGCCGCGTGGCTCGAGACGCCCTACAACTACCTCGCCACCACGAAAGCCTCCCAGTACACGGCCGCCCGCCGGGCGCGGAGAATCACGCCGAAAGGGTCTCCCTACCTTGTCGTGTATCCGTTCGTGAAGGTGCGCCCCTGGTACGCCCTCTCCGAGGATGACCGGCAGCGCGCCATGGACGAGCACATCCGCATCGGCCGCGACGAGTTCCCGACGATCCACAACCACACGACGTACTCGTTCGGAATCGACGACCAGGAGTTCATGACGGCGTTCGAGTGCGACGAGCCCGCCGACTTCATGCATCTGATGCTGCGACTACGCGACTCCGAGGCATCGCGCTACACCGAGCGCGACACGCCGATTTTCGTCGGCCAGCACCTGCCCGCCCGTGAGGCGCTCGCGCGCCTCGACGGCGTCGGGGCGCTCGTCGAAGACCGGGGTTAGATAAGGCGGCGCTGGTCGCGCCAAGTCCGGATCGCCGCGTAGACGCACGCGGCGGCGACGACGATGCAGGCAAGCGCATTCCGCCCCGACAGGTGCCCGAGGAAGAACCAGCCGGCGTCCACGATCAGCAGCCCGATCGCGCTGTAGATGACCCATTGCGCGCGCGACGACCACGTTTCGATCTCGCGGCGGCCGAAGTCGCGCCAGAAGAAGTAGGCGACGACTGCGATCACGATGAAGAACGCGACGCTCAGAAGCACATTCGCTGTTGCGAGCGCCGTCTCCTGATTGAGCACGACGATGACGAGGGCGATCGCGGCGAGGATCCCGAGGTTGCGGATGAAGGGGCTGATGCGGTTCATGCCGTCATGTACGCCCGCACGCCGAGGGCGGCCGCGACGAGGGTCGCCCCACTGAACCACGCCAGGCGGGCCTTCGGCTCGCTCGGGGCGTACACCCAGGGCGAGAGCACTGCGAGCAGCGCGAAGGTCCCATACGCGTAATGGAGGTGGTCGGAGGCACGGCGATGGTCAGACAGAAGCAGCAAGCCGAGCGCGACCTGCCCGATGATGAGTGTCTGCGCGAGCGCGAGCAACTGGGCCACCGTCGCCCCCGCTTTGCGGCGCCGGGCGACGAACGCCGCCACGGCCGCAAGCAGGCAGACCGCGATCACGAGGAATGCGTTCCAATGGTGGGCCGTTAGCATCGGTCGAGACAAACCTATCGAGAGGAAGCCCGTGATCGATGAGGGAAAGCCTGCCCCCGACTTTGAGCTGACGACCGACAGCGGCGAGAGCGTGAAGCTCTCCGACCTACGCGGCCGGCAGGTCGTTCTCTACTTCTACCCCAAGGACGACACACCCGGTTGCACGACCCAGGCGTGCGGGATTCGCGACGCCTACGCCGAGTTCGAGCAAGCGGGAGCGGTCGTCCTCGGCGTCTCCCCCGACGACGAGCGCTCACACGTCAAGTTCAAGCAGAAGTACGACCTACCCTTCACGTTGCTCGCCGACGAGGGCCATGTGGTCGCCGAGCAGTACGGCGTGTGGGGCGAGAAGAAGTACATGGGCCGCACGTACATGGGCGTCGAGCGGTCGACGTTCGTGATCGGCGAGGACGGCAACGTCAAGAAGATCATGCGCAAGGTGAAGCCCGCCACACATGCCGACGACGTCCTCGCGTCGTTGCGGTCGTAGGTCGAAACTCGGCAACCTGGTTCAGACTGCGAAACCAGGTTGCCGGCCTAGACGAGTGAGACGGTCTGCTCGCTCGGTTCGGCGGCGTAGTCGTCGCCGAGCTTCGTACGCAGGGTCGCCTCGAGCTCACCGCTTGCTTCCAGCTCCTCGACGATGTCGGCGCCGCCCACCAGCTCGCCTTTCACGAACACCTGCGGAATCGTGGGCCAGCCGGAGATCGCGGAAAGATCCTGGCGGATCTGCGGGTCGGGCAGAACGTCGATCGCCGTCACGGACGCACCGGCGCGCCGCAGTGCCTTCAGCGCGCGATCGGAGTTGCCGCACATCGCAAACGCCGGCGTTCCCTTCATGAAGAGCGCGACGTCTGAACCGCCGAGCACCTCGTTGATCTTCTCGGTGTAGCTCACGTCGCTCCCTTCGTCTTGATGCGGAGTTCATGGATGGTGCCGTCGGCGAGCGGCGAGGCCAGCGCCTCGTAGACGCGGCGGTGCTGCTCGACGAGGGACAGGCCGTCGAGCGACTTCGCCGTGACGATCACCTGGAAGTGGTCACCGCCACCGGTGCGATCGATCACGTCGAGCTCGGTGGCATCGGGGAAGGCCTGCTCGAGCAGGTGGCGCAACGGTTGAGTGCTCACAGATCGATCGTACCGATCGAGAGGTGGTCGCCCGGTCGGAGCCCGGCGGCTGCGCCCTCAGCTAACTCGATCACGACCTTCGCGCCGCGCTCAGCCGCCATCCGCCACGGTCGGAGGCCGGACACCACGCTCAGAACGACAAGCTCCTCGTCACAGAACACGACGTCGATCGCGAAGCGCATGAACAGCATGTGGATCGAGCCGGCCGGGCGGAAGAGCATCGATTCGCCCGGCTCGAGACCGCTCCGCCCGAGGAGCCCGCGCATGCGCACGAGCGGCGTTTCGGCGAGGTGACAGCGGTCACTGACGACCGTCCCATCACTCGTCCTGAGGATCACGGTGCGCAAGGCCTGGCTGCCACCTCTCTACCCCTTCGTAGTGATCTTTGACTGCACCGCGCAAGGTTCGGCGTCGACCGGCTTCTTCATTCCCGCAAGCACAAGCCGCACGTCAAAGCGCTACCGAATTATCGCCCCTCAACGCCGCCGAAGGGAGGTGCAACCGCATGAAACTCCGCGATTGGATCGAGCTGCTCCGCATTCAGCTCCACCGCGAGGAAGGGCAGACGATGGCCGAGTACGGCGTCGTTCTGGCCGTGATCACCGTCGGCGTCGTCGCCGCGATCGGCCTCCTCGCTGTCGCGATCTCCGGAAAGCTCGGGGCCGTCACCAAGGTCCTGACCGGCTAAAGGAACTGCAGGGCGGGCCCCGGCCATGCGCCGGGGCCTGCAACCAAGAACCGTCCGCAACCCAGCTCTACCCGCACCTATGACAACCCCCGCCGCCACAGACACTCCCATCCGCATCCTCGACGAGTCCGGCCAGACGATGGCCGAGTACGGCGTCATGCTCGCGCTCATCACCTTGGGCGTCGTCGGCGCCTTGACGCTCCTCGACGGTGCAATCGTTGGGATGTTCGGCCGCATTACCGGCTTCCTCGGAGGCTGACTGTGCGCCGCGTGCATCTCCTTCGTCGCGAAGACGGTCAGGCCATGACCGAGCTCGCGCTCGTCCTCCCCATCTTCATCGTGCTGCTGCTCGCAATCGTGCAGTTCGGCATCGTCTTCAACAACTATCTGACGCTGACCGACGCGACTCGTGCCGGCGCGCGCAAGGCGGCCGTCAGCCGCTTCATCGGCGACAACGGCGCCTCCGCGGTTCAGGCGGTCAAGACGGCCGCCTCGGGTCTCGACCAGTCGTCGCTGAACCCGACCGTCACGTCGACGGACGCGAACGGCGCGACTGACTGGACCACCCCCGGAGACGTGGTGACCGTCACCGCGACCTATCCGTACACGATCAACATCCTCGGCTTCAGCGTCCAGTCCGGGAGCCTCACCTCGACCACGAAGGAGCGACTGGAGTGACCGACCCACGCAGTGAACGCGGCCAGGTCATGGTGCTCACGGCGCTCTTCATGGTCGTGATGGTCGCCATGACCGCCTTCGTCGTCGACGTCGGATCGTGGTTCCGCGCCCAGCGCGCGACCCAGTCGACTGTCGATGCTGCTGCGCTTGCCGGCGCGCAGGCGCTGCCCGGTGATCCGACGACGGCCTCGAGCCTCGCGATCACCTACGGCGACAAGAACGGTGGCGGCGTCGCCGGCGCGAACATCACCTTCGACAGCAAGTACGCCGCGAACGACACGATCCGCATCTCGACGAAGAAGGACGCCCCGGGCTTCTTCTCTTCGGTGTTCGGCCTCGGCTCTGTCTCGGTCGGAGCGCATGCGACGGCCGTCTCCGGCGTTCCTACCTCGGCGGAGTACGTCGCGCCGATCGTCGTCAACATCCTGCATCCGAATCTCTCAGGCCCAGGCTGCCCCGCTGCATGCTTCGGCCCGTCGCATCAGACGACACTGCCGCTCGGCAAGACGGGCGCGCCCGGCGCGTTCGACCTGCTGAACCTGAACCAGGACCAGCAGAACGGCACCGTCGGCACATCGACGCTTGCGGATTGGATCCAGAACGGCTACTCGAAGTACCTGCCGCTCGGCGGTTATTTCTCCGACCCAGGTGCGAAGTTCAGCGGCAACCCGTTCCAGGGCGCACTGGACGCTCGGATCGGCACCGATCTCCTGTTCCCCGTCTACGACACGCTCACGGGCCAGGGATCGAACGCCGTGTACCACGTGATCGCGTGGGTCGGATTCCACATGCTGCCCGGCACGACGATCCAGGGCAACAGCGGAACTCTCGTCGGCTACTTCACCAAGGTGATCTGGCAGGGGATCCTCCCCGCCTCCGGCCCGGACAACGTTCCCGACCTCGGCGCGCACAGCGTCGCCCTCGTCGACTGACCTCTCCCTCCTCGCGCCCCTCTCCCCACCGACCTCTCCTCGCCTCTCCCCTCAACGAATAGGAAGCCCGCCGCCATGACCTATCGCGTCCGCAACATCATTCTCGCCGCCACGCTCGCGCTGGCGGCGGCGATGCTTGCGCTGTTCTACGTCGCGAACTACAAGCGCCACGTCCAGCACAGCGAGAGCAACGTCAGCGTTCTCGTCGCCAAGAGCGACATCCCGGTCGGCACCTCCGGCGCCGACATCCTCAAGCACCACATGCTCGTCGCGTCGAAGGTCGTCCAGCGGACGGTCGTTCCCGGAGCGATCTCGAACTCCGACCAGGTGACGAACCTCGTGACGACCGCCCCGATCTACTCCGGCGAGCAGGTGACGCTCCGCCGGTTTGCAAACCACGTCGAGCTCGGCCCGCGTGCTCAGCTGCACGGCAGTCTGCGGGCGATCTCGCTCGAGGGTGACGCGTCCCAGTTGCTCGCCGGCACGATCAAGGCCGGCGATCACGTCGACATGCTCGCCACCTGGCGCTACTGCGGGAGTGACACCTGCATCGTCAGCCGCAATGTCGCCCGCAACCTGCTCGTGCTCCAGGCGCCGGAAGGCACGACGTCGAAGCTCGGCACCTCCCAGACCACGTCGATCATGCTCGCAACGAGCGAGCGCCACGACGCGCAGAAGGTCTGGTGGGCAGCGAAGAACTCGATCGGCTGGACGCTCGTCTTGCGCCCGGTCACGAACGCGAGTGACAGCCCGGAGGACGCCGAGAGCACCGCCTCGATGACCGCCGACGGCCTGAATCAGACCAATGCCAACCACTTCAACCAGGCGGGTCCCAAGTGAGCACCGAAACCGACACCATCCAGACCACCCGCGTCTTCTTCACGGGAGACTGTGACGGGTTCGCCAACCTCCGCGAGTCTCTCTCGGAGCATCCCGCGATCGACTCGGTCGGCTCGAGCGAGAACGTGGCGCAAGCTGCAGGCGCTCTCGCCGGTGGCCACCTCGACGTCATCCTCCACGGGACGAGGCACGCGACGTTCCCGGGAAGCGAGATCGCGGCGATCCGCGAGCACACTCGCGCGCCGGTGATCGTCGTCGCGTCCGGTGAGGCGACCGACCTTCTCGACGGCGCAATCGACGCCGAGGTCGCGGATGTCCTCCTGTTGCCGCAACTCGTCGAGAACGTCGTGTTCACGATCCGGAAGACCGCGCACGTGAAGCGTGCGGTGTCGACCGTGAAGCAGGTCAGCACGGGTCGCGTGGTGACCGTGTTCTCGCCGAAGGGTGGAACCGGCAAGACGGTCACCGCCTCGAACCTCGCCGCAACGCTCGCCAAGCACCTCCAGAAGCGAACGTTGCTGATCGACCTCGACCTGCAGTTTGGGGACGCAGCGATCGTGCTCGGGATCGAGCCGGAGAAGACGATCTACGACCTGGTCGTCGCACCGGGCGAGCTCGACTTCGACAAGCTGCTCGGCTACACGACGAAGCATCCGTGCGGACTCGACATCCTACCTGCGCCGCTTCGGCCGGAGGACGCCGAGCTCGTGACCGAGTCGAAGATCACGCGCCTGCTCGAAGTCGCACGGGAGTGCTACGACGTCATCGTCGTCGATACGTCGCCGTTCTTCCACGGCCCGATGCTCGCCACCCTCGATCGGACCGACGAGCTGCTGATGCTCTGTGGGCTCGACGTTCCGACGTTGAAGAACGTGCGACTCGCACTGCAGACGCTTGAGCTTCTCTCGTTCCCGACGAGCCGGATTCGCTTCGTGCTCAACCGGGCCAACTCGAAGGTCGGCTTGACGAAGCGCGAAGTCGAAGCAGCCTTGAAGGTCGAAGTCGGCAACGAGATCCCGTCGGAGCGCGTCGTGCCGTTGTCGGTGAACCGCGGCGAAGCAGCCGTCCTCACCGAGCCCGGCGCGGAGTACTCGAAGGCGATCCTCGAGCTTGCCAAGTCGATCCTTCCTCAGCAGAGCGTGTCCAAGGCCAAGCGCCGCGGGCTCAGCCTGTCGAGGAGTTGAGCGAGACATGGGACTCCACGATCGTCTCTCCCGGCAAGGCGAGGGCAGCACGGCGACCCTCGCAACTCCGAACGGCCACCGGCCGGCACAGCCCGTCGACTCGCCGGAGGTTGATCCCTACGCCGAGCTGAAGGCGCGGATCCATCACGCGTGCATCGCGAAGCTCGGCCCCGAGCTCTTTCGCCAGGAAGACGGCGAAGATCTTGGCGAGCGGGTCTACCGCGCCGTCACCGAAGAGCTGACTCTCGATCGGACGCCGCTCACGCGCGAGGAACGGCGCGAGCTCGTTCGCCAGCTCACGGACGACATCCTCGGCTACGGGCCGCTCGAGCCCCTTCTCCGCGACGACTCCGTGACGGAGATCATGGTCAACGCGTTCGACCGCATCTACATCGAGCGCAGCGGCCGCCTCGAGCGGACGGACATTCGCTTCGTGGACGACGCGCACGTGATGCGGATCATCGACAAGATCGTCTCGCAGATCGGACGGCGTGTCGATGAGGCCTCGCCGATGGTCGATGCCCGCCTGCCCGACGGCAGCCGTGTCAACGCCATCATCCCGCCGCTCGCGCTGAACGGCCCGACGGTCACGATCCGGAAGTTCTCGCGCGACCCGTACACGATCAACGACCTGATCACGTTCGGCACGCTGACCGCCCGGTCGGCGCAGTTCCTCGCCGCATGCGTGAAGGGCAAGTTGAACATCCTCGTGTCCGGAGGTACCGGCACAGGCAAGACGACCACGCTGAACGCGATGTCGGCGTTCATCCCGAGCGACGAGCGAATCGTCACGATCGAGGATGCAGCCGAGCTTCAGCTGCAGCAGGATCACGTCATTACCCTCGAGTCGCGTCCTGCGAACATCGAGGGCAAAGGCGAGATCAAGATCCGCGAGCTCGTGCGGAACGCACTGCGCATGCGCCCTGACCGGATCATCGTCGGCGAGGTTCGCGGCGCGGAGACGCTCGACATGCTCCAGGCAATGAACACGGGCCACGAAGGCTCGTTGACGACCATCCACGCGAACTCACCCCGCGATGCGCTCGCACGCCTCGAGACACTCGTGATGTCGGCCGGCGTGGAGCTTCCTCACCGCGCCATCCGCGAGCAGATCGCGAGCGCGTTCGATCTGCTCGTCCAGATCCAACGGCTCGTCGACGGTTCCCGGCGGATCACCCACATCTCAGAAGTCCCAGGGATGGAGTCGGATGTCGTGACCTTGCAGGACATCTTCATCGCGGAGCCGCCGACGGAGGGGCAGTCGAACGGCGGGGCGCACCGGCTGCTCTCGCCACTTCGCTCCTCGGGACTGAAGCCGCACTTCCTCGACAAGCTCGCGGCCAACAACGTCGTCCTGCCACCGAGCTTCTTCGCGGCAGATGACTCCGATCAGTTGCGGGCGACCTTCGCCGCGACCGGCTTCGGGGGCGCATACGAATGACGAGGTTGCGCGTCACCACTCTCCTGCTCGTCGCAACCACGCTCGTCACCGCATCGGCCGCTGCCGCAGGCAGCGTCCGCATCGCGAACGTCGACACGAGCGGTTTCCCGATCATCCGCGCGTCGATCATTGCTCCACGCGGCTCGCGGACGGTTCACCTGCTCGAGAACGGCCGGGCCGTCGTCGGCCTCTCGGCGACGAACCTCGGCCAGTCCAAGGCGATCGAGCTTGCCGTCGATCGCTCCGAGTCGATGAGCGGTGCGCCACTCGCGCATGCGATTGCAGCCGCAAAGAGCTTCGTCTCGGCGACCGGGGCAAACGACCACGTCGGCATCGTCATCTTCGGCCGCTCGGCGTTGACCCTCACCCATGGCGAGACCGGGTCGAGCGATGCCCTGTCGGCGCTCTCGGATGTCACGGTCGACTCGCGCAGCGGTACCGCGCTGTACGACGCGATCGTGAACGCCGCAAACCAACTCGGCAACGACAGCCGCCCGGGCCGGGCGATCGTCGTCATCACGGACGGCCAGGACGTCTCGAGCCTCCATTCGTACGCCGCCGCGGTCAAGGCCGCGCAGTCGGCGCACGCGTCGGTGTACACGATCGGCATCGGCGGCCCGTCCTTCACGCCGACGGACCTGCGGCAGATCGCCGCCGCCACGGGCGGTAGCTACCGCCAGGCTGCAACGGCGAGCGAGCTCACGACGGTGTACGCATCGCTCGAGAACGAGCTCGCGCACACCTGGCAGGTGACCTACGACACGGCGGCGCGCCCGGGAGACTCGCTGAAGCTGAGCGCGATCGTCCCCGGCGCGGGAACGACCGTCAAGGCGGTGCAGATCCCGGGCTCGAGCGACAACGGATCCGGGTCGACACCCTCGAGCCTGATTCCGAGCGTTGGCTACAGCTCCGCGGGCACCCTCCTCGTCAGCCTCCTCGCCGGCTTCCTCGTGCTCCTCGCGTGCCGCTTCTGGTTCGCATCGCGTGAGGGCTCATGGGTCAAGTCGCGCCTCGAGCCACACCTTGGCATCGTGCGTGAGGCGGGCAAGAGCCGCCGGCGCCAGTCGAGGAAGGCGACCCGGACCCAGCTGATCGACAGCATCGAGGGCGTCTTCGCCAACTTGAAGCAGTTCCGCGCGGTGGAGTCGATGATCCAGCGCGCCGACCTCCCATTGCGGGCGGGCGAGCTGATTGCAATCTGCACGGGCGCGGCATTCTTCGTCGGTGTCGTCGTCGCGGTCGCCGCGGCCTCGCCCATCGGGGCGCTCATCGGTATGGCGATCGGCTTCTCGCTGCCGCTCTTCTTCGTGCGGCTGAAGGCGACGGCTCGCCTGCGCCGGTTCGAGAACCAGCTCCCCGACCTGCTGATCACGATCGCCGCCTCGCTGAAGGCAGGGCACTCGTTTCGCCAGGGGATCCAGTCGGCGGTCGAGGAAGGCGCAGAGCCGGCGGCCAAGGAGTTCAAGCGCGTCCTCACCGAGACTCAACTTGGCAAGACGATGGACGACGCGCTCGGCGACATGGCAGAGCGTGTCGGCTCGAAGAACTTCTCCTTCGTGATCACCGCCGTCACCATCCAACGTCAGATCGGCGGCTCGCTCGCAGGTCTCTTCGACATGGTCGCCGAGACGGTTCGCCAGCGTCAGCAGTTCGCGCGGAAGATCCGTGGCCTGACCGCCATGGGCCGGATGGCGGCCTACACGCTGGTCGGCCTGCCGTTCTTCATCGCGCTTGCCGTCACCGCGATCAACCCGACCTTCATGTCACCGCTCTACCACACGAGCACGGGCCACGAGCTCATCACCGGTGGCCTCGTTCTCATGATGCTCGGCTCACTCATGCTCAAGAAGATCGTCTCCTTCAGGGGGTAGACCATGCTGCTGCTCTTGCTTGCACTTTTGATGTTCGGCGGCGCTGCCTTCCTCGTCGGAGAAATCGCGACGTACCCGGCACGCCAGAAGGAGCGCTCGTTGAAGCGCGCTGCGGATTACGGGCACCTGAAAATCCGCACGACCGACCTCGAGCGACTGCGTTTTCGTGAGCGCGTGCTCGCGCCTGCCGCCTCGCGGTTCGCGTCGATCCCGCTCAAGCTCAGCCCGCGCACGACGGTGGAGTCGGTTCAGTCGAGGCTGATTGCTGCGGGGCTGTCGCAGCGTGTCAGCTCGCAGGCATTCCTCGCAATCAAGGGCGGGGCACTCGTCGGTGGCGCTACCGTCGGTTTTCTTCTGCCGGCGTTCCTCGGCTCGGTCGCGGGCGCGATCTTCCTCATCCCGGCGCTCGGTCTGATGGGCTTCTTCGGCTGCGACTCGTTCCTGACGATGCGCATCCGCTCGCGCCGCGAGGCCGTTCGTGCCGAGCTTCCCGATGCGCTCGACCTGCTCGCGGTCAGTGTCGAGGCCGGTCTCGGTTTCGACGGCGCAATCGCGAAGCTCACCGACCACATGGATGGCGCGCTCGTCGACGAGTTCGCGATCACGATGGGCGAGATCCGTATCGGAGAGTCGCGGCAGATCGCATTGAAGAAAATGGCAGAGCGCGTACCGGCGCCTGAGCTTGCAGCGTTCGTCCGTGCCGTGATCCAGGCCGAGCAGCTCGGCATCTCCCTCGGCCGGATCCTCCGTGTCCAGGCTGCCGATTCGCGGTTGCGCCGCCAGTCGGCGGCGGAAGAAAAGGCAATGAAGGCGCCGATCAAGATGCTCTTCCCGACAGTGCTCTTCATCTTCCCGGCGATGTTCCTCGTCGTGCTCGGCCCCGCCGTCATCAACATCCTCAACATCCTGAAGTGACCCTCGAGACCGAAACAGGGTTTGGCACCGGCCTCCGGTCGTCGATCGAGCGGAAGCAGGCGGTCGGCGATCTGCTCGACGCGATCCCGGCTGCGCGCGAGGCGGCAGAAGAGGTCAGCGTCGAGGACGGATGGGCGATCGAGCCCGAGTCGTTCGAGCCGCTCGACCTCGCGCCCGACGCGTCGAAGGCGGGCGCCGCCGAGGTCGACGCGCTGAAGGCGGAGCTCCGGGACGCACTCGGCGAGCTCGAAGCGTTGCGGGAGCGCGAGCGCGACCTGCGTGCCGAGACAGCCGAACAGGCGCGCACCCAGTCGCAGCTCCACACAGACCTCGAGCAGAGGGCCGAGGAGCTCGCGGAGCGCGAGCAGGCGCTGCTCGGTCGCGCGAAGGAGCTCGAGCGTGATCACGCAGAACTCGTCGAGCGCCACACGGAGATCGTTGCGGAGTATGCGCGCGTCACCGAACTCGGCACGCATGTCGATGGGCGTGTCGAGGAGCTCGAGCAGGCCGAGTCGGAGCGCGCGCGTGCCGCCGGAGAGATTGCGAAGCAACTTGCGACGGTCGGCGAGCGCGAACGGGAGCTGAAGCGTGAGCGCGTCGCCCTCGAGGCGAGTCAGCAGTCTGCTGAAGCGCGGCTCGCGGCGCGGGAGCTCGCCGTCCGCGAGCGTGACGAGCTCGTGGCTCAACGGGAGCGTGGCGTGCACGAGCTCGAAGCCCAGACGGCGGGCGAGCGCGCACGGATCGAAGCCCGGTCAGAGAGTCTCGACGCGGCCGAAGCGCGCGTGGCGGAGCGGGAGCGGATTCTGGACGAGGTCGAAGCCGAGCTCGGACGGAAGACCGACGAGCAGCTCTTGGCCACGGCGAATGCCGAGGTCTCGTTGAGCGCCTGGGAAGAGCGCCTCCGCGTCCAGGAGGAGCGGCTCGATCGCGAGCGGCAGGGGCACGGCCAGGCATCACAGGACGCGTTCGCGCTCCTCGCCGAGCTCGAGGCGCGGGAAGCCGGCGTCGTGCGCCGCGAGTCGGAGCTTCTCGACGCGCAGTCGAGGCTCCAGGCGGACGCCGCCGGAGCCGACGCCGTCGCCGGTCGCAGCCGCGAGCTGGACGTCCGGGAAATCACGCTGAAGGCGCTCGAGGAGGAGCTCGAGGCGCGCAGTGCCGCGCTCGCTCAGAGCGACCTGGCCGGAACGGCGATCGACGATCTCCGCGCCGAGCTGCATCGCCGCGAAGAGGAGGTCGACTCGCACGAGAAGCTCCAGGCCGAACGTCGCGACCGCTTGCAGAAGCGCGAGGAGCGCCTCGCGAAGCTCGAGCAGGACTTGAAGGACCGGGCCGCGCACGCCGAGCAGCTCGAGGACGAGCTCCGGGTTCGGGAAGCGCGCGCCGAAGCCGGTGTCGAGATCCGCGAGGACAAGCTCGACGCGCTTGCCCGCGAGCTCTCTGCCCGCGAAGAGCGGATCGCCCGCCGGGAGCACGACCTGGCCGGCTACGTCGGCGAGCTGCAGGAGAAGTTCCGCGAGCGCGACACCGACTGGTGGACGAAGCAGCTCGGCCGCGCTCCCTCCCCCCTCGCCTGATCGCTGCGAATCCCGGGCGGGCTCGCCGCTACAATGCGCGCGCCTCGCGGATGTGGCGGAATTGGTAGACGCGCACGGTTCAGGTCCGTGTGCCCGTAAGGGCGTGGAGGTTCAAGTCCTCTCATCCGCATAGCCATTTCAAGCGGAATCCGGGAACACACCGGGAACAAACGGTCACGCCGGACACGGCCCATTGCCGAAGTTGCACATCCACAGCTCCTCTCCGAAGGGGCCGACATCGTCGCTCCACCGGCCGCAGAAATCGCACTTGATCTCGACCACCTTCGGTGGAGAATCTCGCTCGGCGGTCAGCACGTCGCCGCCTTCGTCACGGACAACGTAATGAGCGTCGTCGTCAAAGCGGATGAGCTCATATTCACCGTCCGGGACCTCGAGAAAATGCTTGAAACGAATGCGTGTCATTGACCGACGGCCTCCCTCATGTCGTGAGCGTCGAACGACGCCCGTAGTAGGTCGTCGGTCCGCTTCAACCAGCGCGAATAGGTGTCTTCGATCTGGACGACGGACGTGCCCATGATCACTGCGAGCTGCGACAACGGGACGCCGTCCTCGATCGCCCACGTCGCGAACGTGTGCCGGCAGTCGTAGATCCGCCGATGGTCGAGCCCTGCGGCTCGTAGCGCGGGTGTCCATTCGCGGTGGCGGAACCGCTCGATGTCGATGTAGCCGCCGCGAACCGCGGGAACGAGGAGCTGTGTGTCGATCCTTCGCGGCATCGCGTCGAGTGCGTCGAGCACGACTTGGCGCAACGGGATCGACCGGACAGACCCGGCGGTCTTCCCGCCCGCCTTCAACAGACCGCCCGTGTAGCGCCTCTCGACGCGCAGGAGACGGTTCTCGCGGTCGAGGTCGGCACGGTGCAGAGCGAATAGCTCCTCGGGCCGCAGGCCGCAGCCGACGGCGAGGAACGGGATCACACGGAAACGCGGGGCGAGCTCGTCGGCGACCGCTTCGACCTCAGCCCACGACTCGAACGGAAGCACGTCACGCCGCTCGTGCCTGCGCCGCTTCGGGCGTCTTGATCCCCGCCGACGCATCCCGGGTAACGAGGCCGCGCGCGAGACCCCACGCGAGCGCCTGCCGGAACACACGAAACGCACGATGCCGAGACCCCGGCGAGATCTCTGCCTGCCAGTCCTCGAGCTCCAACCGGTTCAGCGAGTCCGGGTGTCGCTTCCCGAACGCTCGCCGTGCGTGCTTCAACGAGCTCTTGTCGGTCCGCAGCGTTGCCGGGTCGAGTGTGCGGCCGTGCTTCGCCTCGAACACATCTAGGAGCTCGTCGACAGTCGCGGGACGATGCGAGACAGGGATGGAGTCGCCGCGCCGAAGCGCGACGACCTCCTCCACCTTGTCATCGAGCCACTTCCGTGCGGCCGTCCTCGTCTCGAAGCCGCCGCGGCCATGCTGGCGATCGTTCTCGTCCCGCCAGCGGGCCTGATAGCTCCGTGTGCCGCGCTTGACCACGGTGCCGCGCTGAACGCTAGGCAACGTCCTCACCTCCCGGTTGTCCATTGTTGGACAACTGTCCACCCTGGATGAGCGTAAGCCGAGGCCGCGGCAAATCCTCGCGCGATGCGAGTAATCCGACCTCGAGTTGCTCGCAGAAGGTCCGAAGCTCAGCGCGCGTAGTCGGAAGCGGGGTTCGTTCGGCCTCCCGAGCCCAGAACTGCTTAGCCGCGGCCTCGAACTGCCTCGTGAGATCCTCGGTGCTAGGCATCGACCGTCACCGCCTCCGACTTGTGCCACGCCTGATCGCGGCGAGCTGCGACGAGCCAGCGCAACCCGTCGCCGATCTTCTCCCGGAACTGCGCGAACTCGGCGAGTTCGGTATCGAGGGTGTCGAGCAGGGCCGCCAGGTCGGCGATGTGCTCGGCGGTGACCTCGTGCTCCGCGTCAGCTGGGTCGTAGTTCTGCAAATCAAGCCGCACGCTCAGCGACTCGAGCAGGAGGTAGACAGTACTGAGCGCGTTGTCTACCTCTTCGCCGTCGGACCGTTCGATCGTCGGCGTCGCCTTATCGGACATTCGTCCTCCTAGCGCAAGCCCCCGGACGCGGGGTACAGCCGCGCCCGAGGGCGCGCGCAACGTAACACGGTGAGAGGATGCGTCCTGTACCGACACATGCGAGGAGCGTACGCCTCGATCCGGTCGGGCGCAAGGCGCAAGTACCTGCGACCTGGCGCTACCTGGCATCAGCCACCAGCCCGCGCCGGCGCTCCTCGAGCCACGCCTCAACCTCGGACTGCCGGAACCGGACGGCACGGCCGATCTTGAAGCCGGGAAGGTCGCCGCGCTCCCACATGTCCAGCACCGTCGCCGGCGAGAAGCCGAGATAGCCGGCGAGCTCGCGCGCGGTCACAAGCGGATCCGTCACGTGGCTGCCTTCGCAGCCTGCCGGCGCTCACGGCGCCGCACAACCTTCGCCGCCTCACGCGCCGCATAGCTCTCCGGGTGCAACCGCTTGAACCTCGCCTCACGGCACCGTGGCGAACACACCACGCGCCGCGGCGGCTCGAGCGGATCCCCGCACTCCGAACACTCGAGCGCCACCACGAGCCGACGACCACCGCGGCGAGCGACCTGCTTCTCCAAGATCGCCTCGCGGTTCTCGGCGTAATACTCCCGGCTCTTCTCCGCATTGCACCACCGGCACATCGACCCGCGACCCGACCGCTTCGACCGATCGCGCATGAAGTCGCCCCACCGCCGCAGCTCCCCGCACCGGTGGCAGACCACGAGGTCGTCATCCGACGGAAGCCGGTAGAAAATCTTCCGCTCAGACACAATCGTCCCCCGCAACTCTCGATTCTGCCCCGGGGAGAGAAATCTGCCTGCGGGGGTCATTGAGGGTCGACCTTCTTAAAAAACGGGTGCAGCTCATGCTGTCCGCCGGCGTAGGTGCTTCTCGATCGTGCCGTCATGCCAGTCGGCCGGCCGCCAGATATGCACTTCGGCGCCTGCACGGTCGAGCGCGTCGAGCCAGAGGTCCTGGTCGACGGAGAGCACGCCCTTCTCGGTCTTGAGCTCGGCGAAGATGACGCGGTCGCGTGCGAACGTCCAGTCGGGGAAGCCGGCGGCGGATCGTCTCGAATCGTGTGTGTGGTAGGCGTGCCAGCCGAGCAGCTTCGCGGCCTCGGAGACGGCGTCGGAGAGTTGGCGTTCAGTCATGCTGCGGCCTCCATTGCTTTGCGGCGCTTGAGGCCGCAGGCGAGGCAGACATGAACGCGGCCGTAGACGTAGCGGTGGCCTTCGTGGCGGCAGTCGTCGCAGGCGCCGTCGTCGGTTGCCTCCAGCGGTAGTAGTCCGTCCAGGCGGTAGAGGCTCGCGAGCATGGCGAGGGATTGGCGGGCGTTGTAGTCGGTCGGGGCCGGCTCGTACAGCTCGGCGTCGGCGTCCCAGACGAGCCTCATGCGAGCGCCTCCCGGAGCGAGCAGTCTTCCGTGTGGCCGTGGCCTTCGCCGACGCCACAGTCGGAACAGATTCCTTTCGCGCTCGCGGTCGCCGCTTTAGCGAAGCGACCGCGCGAGCGCGCGCTTTCGCAGCCTTCACTGCTTTCCTGGGAAGCACGTTCCCCCTTGACGGACTGACGTTCCCCCTTGAGCGGCCTCTCGTTCCCCGTTGAGAAATCCCAACCGGGAACGTGCTTCCCCGTTGCGTAGTAGTGGTTCGGGCGTCCGTTGCCGCCCTTCGTCCGTGCGACGAAGAGCAGGCCGACCTCCTCGAGCTCCTTCACCCCGCGGTCGACGGCGCGATCTGAGAGCGAGCAGCCGCAGGCGATCGTCTCCTTGCCGGGAAACGCGACGCCGGCCTTCGACATGAAGGTCGACAGGCACCAGGCAACGGCCTTCGCGGTGCTCGAGACGTCGCTATCGCGCACCGCGTCCCGCCACGTTGGAAGAAGCGTCGCCATTCACGCGCCGAACCCATTGCTACGGTGACAGCGGATGAATCGAGCTGTACCGAGGCGGCCTTGGCGGGCCGCTTCGTCGTTCATGGGGATGCCTCTCGACTCTGCTCGAGGTAGGCGTCGACCTCGTGCGCTCGGAACCGGAGTCGCTTTCCAACACGGAGCGGCGAAAGCGTCCCAGCGCGAACGAGTCGGTAGACGCTGTCCCTCGAGATGGCAAGGCGGAAGGCGACGTCGTTGATCGTGAGAAGCCTTGTCGGCTCTGTCAGATCACCGGCGTACTGTGTCTTGCTGTGGATGGGCATGCCTCAAGAAAAGCGGCTGACGAAGCAACTGGTGTTGCACTCGATGTCGCGTTCAGAAGTCGGTATCCGGCGCGCTCTGACCTAAGTGACATACGGCGGTCTGCCTGGATTACCGTCCCTGAGCTGCCGTGGCCCTTGCGCTTCGACTTCATCTACGGCGCCGGCCACGACGGCGGGGTTCGGAAAGTCTGTGTCGGGTTCGAGATCGGCGAGGCGATCGAGTCGCACGATCTCCGCGACACCGACGACTACGAGGTCACGATGGCTCGACTTGCGATCCTCATGGAGAACTTCAGCCGGTACCGCCAATTGGCGGAGGCCACCCTCATACCGTCGCCGCCGAATCTCGAGTCCGCTGCGCGCATTCGTACGGCAATGGGACGTCGACGCAGGCGAGCCCTAACAGACGATTACCTCGCGGGCCTGGTGGCCGAATGGCGCGAGCGCCGAAGCGAGCGAGATCTGGTCGCCTTCGCGACAGACCGGAAAATCAGCCGATCTCAACTTCACAGACAGCTTGAAGAGGCTGAGAAGCGCGGCATGATTCCCGAGGGTTTGCGTCACCGATCCAGCTAGCCGAACGCGACACTTAGTGCGACACAGGCGATGCCGCTGCGGGCTTCAATGCCCACATGAACCGCACACCCCGCGAATCACCCACGTTCCTGACTGTCAACGAATTCGCGCAGGCGCTTCGCGTTAGTGACGAGACTGTTCGCCGGCGCTTCGACGACGGCGACCTCCTGGGCGTCCGTCTCGGCTCCGTTCGTCGCATCTTCGCGTCCGAGCTTGAGCGGCTCGAGCGCTCGGCGATCGAACGGACGGCCGCGTCGTGAATCTCCGCCGTAAGTTCGTGAGCGGCGGCCACCCGCGCTCGGTTGAGGATCAAGAAGACGATGAGCGGGCGGAGCATCTCGCGCGTGTGCGTGCCGCCCGCATCAAAGCCGCTCGCGCGCAGAGCCAGTGGGAGGAGCTCGTGGAGTCGCACCTAGTACCGCGCGCCGGCTGGCTGGTTCACGAGCCGACAGACACGCTTTTCACGATCCGCCGCGGCGAGACGTTCGAGCCGGGGAAGGCGACGTTCCTGAGCGGCGAAGGTGCCCGCCTCGCATTCTTCGTAACGCTCGCCGACGAGGTCGTGGTGCTCGAGCCGTTCGACTCGCCGCGAACATGGTCCGAGGTGGTCGAGCGCAAAACGCGCGGCCATCTCAAGGCGGTGCGATGAGCGCGGCGCCGTCAACGGCGATGATCAAGATCGCGCCGGTGAAGACTTTGGAGCGCATCAACGACCCGCGCTGGAACCGCTCCGACAGAACCCTCTACGAATCCGGCTCGTTGATGTTCCTCCCCAGGATCAAGGACTCGGGCGAGGGCGTTCCGTTGATCGTCGACCACGATTTCGATCAGCGGGTCGGCACCGTCCACGAGCTCTTCAGGATGGAGTGGGTCGACGGTCCATGGATTTGCGCTAGCGCCACAGTGGACGACCTGCCGCGGTGGCTTCGCAGGAGCGACACGAAAGCGTCGTTCGGCTACAGGACGCTCGCGAGGGGCACCTTCACCGAGTGTGAGTTAGTGACGAAGGCGATCGTTGACGAGGTCAGTGTGCTGCTGCGCCTGACCCCCAGAGAGCCGCTGGCCGAGGTGCTCTCCGTGCGACCCATCGAGCCGCACCGGGTCTCCGACGAAGAATCTCGGGCGACGGAGGCGCGCATCGTCGCCGAGCAGAGAAAGCTTTCGCGGCGTGGAGAGTCTCTCGACGACGTCTACCGTGCGTGGCTCGCGTCGAAGCAGGCCACTGGCACAGAGATCATTCACCATCGTTCCGGCACGCCGCTTGTCCGCCGCTACTACGAGACGACGATCACGGTCCGCTGATGCTCGCAAGATTTCGCAGGTTCCTTCGAAGGCACGGTGGGCGCCGCGCGGCGGGAGTCGACACGTCGCGTGGCGCCCGATGGTCCGGAGATCGAGTCCTCTCGGAGGAACGGGCGCCGGCGGTTTGCCCCGGCATCCGCCGCCGGCGCCGCGCCTCACTGATGCCGACGACGGCGTTCGGCTACATCGTCACTCAGCCTCGTGCTATCGAAAAGGGGTCGACGATCGTCCTTCGGCGAAGTTTCCGCCCAGCCCGATGGTCGTGTCTGCCTAGAGACGGATGAACGGGTCCATGTAGACCTCGCCGACGCCCTCGGTCAGCGCGGAGACGGTTTGGGTGAACCCCAGAACTTCGCTTCTCATCAGGTCGACGTTGATTAGCTCGACTTCGTCGTAAGCCCCGCGTTCCTGCTGACGGGCCACCATCCACACCGCTTTTTCGCGCGCACGCTGAACTTCGCGGGCACTTGTCAGGAGAGCCTTGATCACTTCGGCCCGCTTCTTTAGCACACGGCGGAACCACTCCCCGTCAGCCCCATCGCGTCCGCCGTAGAACAGCTCGAGCGTGCTTTGTGTCCCCTCGGCGTACGAGAGCCCGTTGTTGAAGAGCGACACTGGCGCCCAGTAGACGTTGGTGTGAAGCGTGGTCTGGCGACCCGTGGCGCGGCTGAGTGATCCGTCAAGTTGGTCGAGCTTCTTGCCAAGCTCAACAACGTGCTCCACTGCGAAGCTGAGAGCTAGCGAGTCACTGCCCGAGTAGAAGGAGAGCTTCTGCAGCGCCGTGTGCGCCGCACGTGCTTCGGCGACGAAGTGCCAGCAGATGACGTATGCAGAGCCGCAATCGCGGTGGAAGTCGTCGCGCTTCTCCGGCAGGTGAACTAGCCCCTTGCAAGCGGTCGCAGGATCCAACGCCCGTGCGAGCGACCTTTGTCTCTGCCCGGCGGCGACTGCCTGATCCAGACCCCGAATCAGCGAAGCGAAAAACCCCTGCTGCCCGGCGCGTCGTGGCACCTGAGACATTCCACTAGATCTCTGATGGCCGGTCAACTCTGCGTCGGCCCCGTCACCTCGGGCCAGGGCGGGTTCGCCGGCGCTTGCAGCAAAGTGCAATAGGCGTTGCATGATCGCACCGATCGGTCAGGTCGGCTGCAGCCGACCGGCCCTCCGCTAAGGGCGGACGTTGACGGCACCGTAGTGCTGGTTTAGAACCAACAGTCATGGGGTGGCGCGAACGCGACTACGCGAGATTCACGACTAAGGAATGGAACAGCTACACCGGCCAGGGTGAGACGACCTCGCGCCCTTCGTCTGCCAGAGGCCCGTCGAGATCCTTTCGGCCGCAACATGCCGGATCATCGCTCTTCGCAGCGGTCGCCGTTTCAGCGGCGGCCAGTGTCTTCTTCGGTTGGAGCCACATAACCTCGTTTCTGAGGTCGCCCGTGACTCACTTCTCTGCATCGGGGTCAAACCTGACCGTCCCAGGGCCTCCAGGCGCGAGCAAAGTAATCGGTATCCGTTGGTCAACGACTGACCTCGCACCCGCGGCGCAAGCGGGACGCATCTGTGTAACCGCGGCGGCGCACGGGCGCATCTGTGCGAGTTACGTTGTGGGAGAGCGCCCGGCAGACACGCTGACGCGACGGATCGAGAGCCTCGGCCTCCAGGTGGAAAGCAACGGCTAGGGCCATTTGGCCGCAACGCAGTCGTCCACTAGCCCCTTCGATAGGCTCGCGGCGCCGTCCGGCCCAAGCCTCTCGAGGAGAACCATGTTCAAGTACGAGCTCCGGCTGGCTGACGGCGACGACGCCGGCACGTTCGACACCGCCGACGCGGGAATCCAGCCCGGCGATCAGATCCGGGCCGACGGCAACCGCCTCTACCGCGTCACCGCCGTCGTGGCGGTCGAGAGGATCGGCGAGTTCGTCGACGCGGCCGAAAGCGGCGTGCTCGAGGTCGAACCGCTCTAACTCCGGGCGCCTAACCAAGCGCCGTGCGGGTTGACGCATCGAGTTCGTCGCGGGCAGCGTCGACGTGAGCCTGCAATCCAAGCGTTGAGTATTTGTCAAGATCCCACTCGATTGCGGCGAGCCTCTGACTTGCCGGCAGGTCTATTCCGACTGTCGCGATGAGCGACCGGAGTTGCGCGGCAGCTTCGTGACACTCAGCCCACCGGGTGTTGTCGCCGTTGACTTTGATCTTTCCGACGAGCTCTCGCGCCTCGCGGAGACGGTCGTACGTAACTGCTTTGTGCGCATCGCGGACGCTGCGCTTGCCGTACCACCACGAAACCCCAACGGCTGCGGCCGTGCCGATCGCCGCGATGACCGCGGCGACCGTCCCAATCTTCGTCCATGTGTCGACCATGCCTCGAAGCGTATTGGCGAGGGCCGGACGAGGGACAACTCGTGGCCCATCCGTGGCTCAATACGGTCAGACCGACCCTGCCAAGCGGTGCGACGCACTGCCGTTTGAAGCCTGGAAGACTAGGTAGGCATGAGCGTCGATTGGAGACAATTACTCGCCTACACCGACCAGGACCTCGCCCTCGCCGTGCGCTTCGGCTGGATCAGGCGTCGTCGTTTCAAAGGCGGCTACAGGGCGACGACCAAAGGTGAGGTGCATACGAGGGAGCAGATTCGCCAGCACGACGAATTCAGGGCGCTCATCACGCCCCTGGTCGATCTGGATGCTGCCGGGCGCCTCACCCCGCAGGAGAAGCACGAGTCGCAGATCGCTATCACGGTACGTGCGTGTCGCCGGAACGAGGAGCAGTACCACGAAGCCAGGCAGGCGCTTGCTGACTACGGCTTCGATCCCGAGGCGTAGGTCAGTCTTCCCCAGACTGTGAGCACCTACCTCGAGGCGACCGGCCTTCTCTGCAACATCGCAGGCGCGATCCTGATCTTCTTCTTCGGAGTGCCCGCCTATCCCACTCGCGAGGCAGCCGGCCAGAATGTCCTCCTCATCGAGGAAGACAACCCCGAGGGACTCGCCGCGGTCACGTATGCCGAGCGGGTCAGCAAACTCGGGCTGGGGTTGCTGATCGTTGGTTTTGTCGTCCAGTTCCTGGCGCTGATCGTGCGATGACCGATCGCCCCGATCCGTCAGGGGTCCTCGGAACGGGGAACAATCCGGGAACAAACACTCTCAGATCGTTTCGCTCACCCATGCCGACGAGTGGCGGCAAACGGCTCAACGAAGCCACTTCCCGCCACTCGCCTACACCCCACTCCACCCGTCTGAGAACCGCGTGGAGGTTCAAGTCCTCTCATCCGCATAGCCGTTTCAAGCCGTTCCGTGGCCCGCTCGTGGCCCAAACCCCGCCGCATTGCGTTAGTGGCGATTGTGGCGTAGCGTCTTCCGGCTTGCCCAATGAGGGGCAGCGAAGAAGGGAGAGAATCATGAGGCATAAGCTTGCGGCGGCGGTATGCACGCTGCTATTCGCTGGTCTCACTGCCAGTGCTGCGCTCGCCGGTGAGGTGAAGGGCCCGCCGGGCGGGGTCAATTCCGTGGGTGGCGACACGGCAGCGCCCGCTCACGCCAACTCGATCTGTGCCTTTTCCGGACTCAATGACTTTCGGAACGGTCCGACCGTGAACAGAACGCAAACGCCCGCGAACCAGGGTGCTCCTGGTACGCCCGGCACCGCGTGTCGGGGCGGCAGCAACCCGGACAACCCGCCGTCGCCGTAACTTAATCGCGAAGGGTGGTCCGACGCATTGCCGTCAGACCACCCTTGGCGATCCCCCGGTGCTTACGACGCCACCACCATCGAGTCGTACGCATCGAACGCCGCCCGGAGTTGGTCATCCGTCCGCTTCAACCAGCGCGCGTAGGTGTCCTCGATCTGCACGACCGAGGTGCCCATGATCGTCGCGAGCTGCCACAACGGGACGCCGTCCTCGATCGCCCACGTCGCGAACGTGTGCCGGCAGTCGTAGATGCGGCGGTGGTCGAGCCCCGCCGCACGGAGCGCGGGCGTCCAGTGGCGGTAGCGGAACCGTTCGATGTCGATGTAGCCGCCCCTGATCGCCGGAACGAGGAGCTGTGTGTCGATCCGTCGCGGCATCGCCTCGAGCGCGTCGAGCACCACCTGGCGCAACGGAAAGGCCCCGAACCAGGCGGCCCCTAGCTTCCGTTCCGGCCTCGCGGTGTGCGTCATAGACCTTCTCGGATGCCTCGCCGACTCCGTTTCCCTGCCCTCCCTCGACCACTCTTGTGGCCACTAGAGTGCGATCGGGCACAAGCGACGACCGGTTCTAGGTGTCGTCAGGAAAGGCGCGGTCGCTCCGAGCAACGTGAACTCGGTCAGGTTGAGAACGAGAAGCAGAAAGTTCCGCTCGAACGTGTAACTGAGGTCATGTTCCCACTCGAGGAGCAGCTCGAGGTACACGCGGTTGAGTTCTATGTATCGAAAGGCGATGAAGGCGACAGCGAGCGCAGTGGCTACATGCCACTCGTCGATGAAGCGAACCAGCACAAGCACCGCCACCTCTATGGCGATGCAGGCGGCGACGTATGCATAGGCAAATGTCGCACGGTCTACGCCGGCGTCGGCCCACTTCTCCTTCAGGGCGTAGAAACAACTGAGCCGACGAGCCTGCCTGAGTGCGTGCAAGGCTGTCGGCGCGGTTGGAACAACTTGCACGCGGTGACCGCGCTACGGAACATTGCCGAAAGAGCGTCTAACGGTGCACGGTTTCGCGAAAGTCCCATAGACGCGGCTGGTTCGCGGTGCGAGCATCGGCGAGTGGCTGCGGACACCTTGGACGAGCGGCGTCAAGAGCCATTGACGCGCCGTTGCGCCTGGTGTCAGACCGTCAGGAGCAATGGAGAGTGGCGAGAGGAGCGGCGCGAGTCGCCGCCCCCGATCACGGACACAATTTGCCCCAGTTGCCATGCCCGGATGGTGGAAGAGGATTCCGCCGACGCACCACGTAGCCCGTAGGTGCGCCGACGGAGTTTTCCTCAAGAACGACGGCTGCAGGAACTTCGTCGGCGCCAACCTCTCACACCTTGAGCGCCTTCGCCAGCCAGCGAGGGCCAGGAGCAGCACAGTCCCCGCGGGCCGAGCTCGGGACTAGCGGCGGATGATGCTGTGAACCTCCAGGATTTCGGGTGTGCCGGGGTCGATCCCCATCTCGTCGAGAATCGGCATCAGCCGTGCGGCGAAGGCGTCGAGTTGCGCCTGGGTGTCGAAGACCGTGCTGACTTTCATGTGGTCGCCAGACCCGAAGCAGATCTCGAATTCAAGGCCGTCGGCCGGCTGTATCCCGTCGGCGACGAGCCGGTCGACTACTGCGTCGTATTGCTGCGCGGTCAGTGACTCTGGCGCGAAGCGGGCAAGGACGCTCATCGTGTCTCCATTCGTAGTTTTCACTTCGACTCTGTCACGGCGTGACGCCACAGGCGACATGGTGTGGCGGGCCGGTGCCCACGGTCCCCCGGCCTCGTTAGTGGACGTGCCACCCGCTGCCGAGCGGACCAAAGCGTGGCCAGCTGCGATAGCTGCAGACAACCTTGTCCCCGTACTGCTTCGTCTCCGCACCGGGATCGGGCCAGAACCCCTGCCAACCTCCCGTTGGCGGAAGCGGCCGGCCGGTCGTTCGCTGGTATGCCGACAGACAAAGCGCGCGGGCAATTGCGAAGGAATTCGTGGGCGGGGTTTGATGGCCCCAGCCGCCGTGGCCAATCGCATACACCTCGAGGTTGTGCGCAGCGTCCGAGCACGGCACAACCGTCTCGTGTTTCGCCCTCGGGCTCGTCGTGCCGATCAGGCACTGATGCACGCGAACGGACAGGTAGAACACGCGACCGTTGGTGGTCGCAGTTGCAGGCCTGCCGATCCCCAGTGCAAGTGCGGCGACAGACACACCGCAAGCCACAGCCTTGCTCACCATTTCTCCTCCTTCGATCCTCCCGGCAAGAAGCAGCGCTGGGAAGCTTCCCACTCGAAACGCGGGATTGCAACGTGCTTGGAAGATTCTCGACGCTGCGGTCGTCATGTGGGGTGACATTCCGCGTCAGCGGCATCGCCAAGGAGGAAGACATGTCGGATCAGGAGCGCGACAAGTACGGGACGCACGAGGACGAGGAAGGCACCGAGGACGTCGAGGCCCACAAGCACGGACATCGCGAGGGCGATCCGTCCGCCGACGACTCGAACGACGACGATGTCGTCGCCCACAAGCACGGCCACAAGGATTCGTAAACTCCCTCCACTCGGAGTGGAAGGTCAGGCAGGAGGCCCGGGTAACCGGGCCTTTTGCGTTTGACCCTTCGCCGATCGCGCGCGGACGCGGGTCGCCCGGTCGGTGGGCACAATGGCCCGCACGTTGACGAGAGCCCTCCTTTTGCTGGCGGCGGCCGTGGCGGCCGCGTCATGTCTCTCCGGAGACGTACTCGGCGCGAGCCGTCGCGAGCCGACGACGGAGGTCGTCGTCACGTTGAAGGGCGCGCCGCTTGCGGCATTCGGACGGAGCTTGCAGGCGGCCTCGCACGCGTCGTATACGCGCCAGCTTGTGGCAGCGCAGGGCGAGCTTGCGCGCCGCATCGAGTCGGCGCTCCCCGACGCACAGATCCGCTGGCACTACAGCATCGTCGCCGATGGATTCGCCGTCGTCGTGCCCCGTTCCGCGGTCACCGCCCTCGGCCGCGTGCCCGGAGTCGACCGCGTGTGGCCGAACGTCGTCTACCACTCGCTGCGAGCTGCGGGCGGGCCGGAGCAGATCGGCGCCGACAAGCTGTGGGGCCCCGCGTTCACGACCGCCGGGAACGGGATGAAGATCGGGATCATCGACGACGGCGTCGATGCGTCGAACCCGTACTTCAACCCGAGTGGCTTTCAATACCCGCCCGGTTTTCCGAAGGGGCAGACGCAGGCCGCGACGACGAAGGTGATCGTGCAGCGCACGTTCGCGCCCGCATCGCCCGCCTACAAGTACGCGAATACCCCGTTCGACCCCACGGGCTCGTTTCATGCGACCCACGTCGCCGGGATCGCCGCCGGTGACCACGGCACGACCGCGGCCGGCATCGCGATCTCCGGGGTCGCACCGAACGCCCAACTCGGCAACTACAAGGCGCTTACGATCCCGTCGCCCGACTTCGGCCTCGACGGGAACGCCGCGGAGATCGCCGCAGCGATCGAAGCTGCGGTCGCCGACGGAATGAACGTCATCAATCTCTCGCTCGGCGAGCCCGAGATCGAGCCAAAGCGTGATCTCGTCGTCCAGGCGATCAACGCGGCTGCAGCTGCGGGTGTCGTGCCGGTCGTCGCGGCGGGCAACGACTTCCAGGACTTCGGCTACGGCTCGGTGTCGTCCCCGGGCAGCGCAGCAGGGGCGATCACGGTCGCCGCAGTCGACGCAAGCGATCAGATCGCCGGATTCTCGTCGGCCGGCCCCGCCCCGGTCTCACTCGTGATGAAGCCTGACGTCTCGGCGCCCGGCGTCTCGATCCTCTCGTCCCTACCCGCGAACCAGGGAACATTTGGGTTGCTGAGCGGGACGAGCATGGCCTCACCCCACGTCGCCGGCGCGGCCGCGCTGCTGAAGGAGCGCCACCCGGACTGGACGGTCGAGCAGATCAAGTCGGCGCTCGAACAGTCGGGCGACCCCGTACACAGCCCAACCGGCGCCGAGGTGCTTGCGACGCGCGAGGGCGGCGGGCTCGTCAACCTTCCGCGAGCCGACGTGCCGCTGCTCTTCGCGTCACCGACCGGCCTCTCGTTCGGGGAAGTGCTCGAGCAGCCGATCACCGAAACGGTCACCCTTACCGACGCCGGCGGAGGAGCCGGCGACTGGACCCTCTCCACTCTCGTCCAGACGGGAAGCGGATCGCTCACGATGCCGGCAACCGTGACCGTGCCGGGTACGTTCGCCGCCCAGGCGACCGCGGGCACGAGCCCCGGCGACGTCACCGGGTTCATCGTGCTCACACGGGGAACCGACGTCCGGCGGATCCCTTTCTGGTTCAACGTGGCGTCCGGCGGTCTCGCAGGCGAGATCGCGCGCACGCTCACGAAGCCCGGCACCTATCGCGGAACGACCATCGGCGGCGGCAGCCGCGTCGCCACGTACCGCTACCCGACGGGCGGCGACGTGACCTACCCCGGCCCCGAGCGCGTCTATCGCGTGACGATGAAGGGGTCACCCGCCAATTTCGGCGTCGCCGAGTTGTCGGGCCACGCCGTGCCGCACGTCGTGAAGGGGACGAGCGAGGATCGACTCGCCGGATATGCGGGCCTGCCGCTCGACCTCAATCCGTATCGCACGCAGTTCGGCGCGCGCCGGATGGTTGCGGGCGCGATCCGCCCTGCGCCCGGCATCTACGAGATCGTCTTCGACACCCGTTCCGCCGCCGCGGCCGGCCCGTTCACGTTCCGCTACTGGGTGAACGACGTCACGCCGCCGCGACTCCGGGTCACCTCGACGCGCCGAGGGATCACGATTGCAGCCACCGACGCTGGGTCTGGCGTCGACCCGGCATCGATCAGCGTCCGCCTCGACGGTCACTTCGCCAGCCCAACCGGGCCGCCCGCCGCGCTGCGCATCACAGCCGGTAGGGGGCGTCACAAACTCGTGGTCGTCGCGTCCGACTACCAGGAGGCGAAGAACATGGAGAACGTCCCGCCGATCCTGCCGAATACCTCGACGCTGCGCGCGAACGTTCGCGTGACGCGTTAGTCCCGGTCGTCGATCGTCGGCAGCGCCGCGAGGTCGCGCTCGACCGCCTTTGCGAAGTCGTCCGTCTCTGTCTCGACGAGCCGCAGGTGCGTCTTGCGGACCTTCCGTTCTCGGCGCACCTTTGCATCGAGACCCGTCCGCGTCGAGAGCCGTGGCCACTCGGCAGCTCCGACGAGAGCAAAGGCGGTAACCAGGAGAACGATCGCGATGATGCTCACGCCCACAGGATAGGCGCCGCGCTGCGATCTGCGGCATGCTCCGGTCGCCTGACAGACTCCGGGCGGTGACCAGAACCCTTTTGCCCCTGCTTCTCTGCGCTGTGATCGCCACAGGTGCAGCGAGCTGCGGTTCGAAAAGTAGCTCGCACGGCCCGACGACCGCCCCAGCTCCCGCAACGACGACGTCGCCCTCGCCGCCTCCTCCGCCGACGACCGTGACGCTCTTTCGCGTCCGCGGTGGAATGCTCTCGCCCGAAGTGACGCATGTGCCGCATACCGCAGCGGTCGCGTCCGCCGCGCTCATGTCGCTCGGGCTCGCCGCGCCCGTGACGATCTCGGATGGCACCGCACGTGTGGCGCTCGCGCACGCCGACCCGGATCGAGTTGCCGAGATCGTCTTCACACTGACGGAGTTCCCGTCGGTTCAGCGAGTCGATGTCGCGGGTCGCACCGGCTTGACCCGCGACGATTTCGCGGCGTACCTGCCGACGATCTTCGTCGAATCGCCGGCATCCGGCGCCGAGGTGCCGCGGTCGATCAAGGTCACGGGCAGCGCCACAGTCTTCGAGGCGACGCTCGTGATCGAACTGGTTCGCGACGGGATCGTGCTCGAGAAGCACACCGTGACTGCATCGGAGGGGGCTCCAGCGCGTGGCACGTTCGAGACGATGTTGCAGGCGCCGTCGTCAGGCCCCGCAACCATCTCCGCATTCTCTCCGTCGGCCGAAGACGGGACGTCGCAACATCAGGTCGACGTGCCGGTGACCGTCACGCCTTGATCTGCTGCGCGAGCACCCAGAGCCCCGCGACCGTGTAGAGCACCATCAGACCGACGAGCGGCGCCTGCGCAAGCAGCGCTCGCCCGCGTGTTTGCCCGCGGAGCGCAAGGCGATGCGCTGCAAACACCGCCGCGACGTGACCCCACACGATCAGCAGGATCTGCACCCACCAGACCAAAGCGGCCGGCGTGACTCCTTTCGAGAGCGGGTACTCACCCCAGCCGAGTGGGTTCCACGAATGGCCGAACGGGTCGACGATCACCCCGAGCGTGGCCTGGCCTGCGATCAGCAGGTACGCGAAGTAGTGGGCCGTGAAGTAGACAGCGGCGATCGGGATCAAGGTCGCGGCGAGTGCGAGAGCCTGCCTCCGGGCGATCAGCAGGTAGGCCGCGACGAAGACAAGGACGACGGCCAGCATCGAAAGGGTCTCCAGCACTGCGGTGTGGTTCGCGAGGAACGACCAGCGCTGCCAGAACCATTCCTGCAGCGATCCGAAGCGGTCGGTCTGCGACCAGCCGTCGAAGACGACGGTCGCTAGCGTTGCGAGCACGAACGCAGCACCGCCGACCGGCAGCGCCGGATCAGTCCGAAGTCCGGCGCCGTAGGGACGCAGCCGCGCCGAGCGCTCGACGGCAGGCGCCGACGCCCACTCCTCCGGGCTGAACGGCCGAAGCTCGAGCGGCGAGAACCGAGAGAGCGTCCGCGCAAACACCGAGAAGATCTCGACGTTGCCGAGCCACGTCTCCGCGCCGAAGAGCGCACAGCCGAGCAGCGTTGCGATCGCGTAGGCGACAAGGAGAAGTGCGAGCGTGCGCGGGTCTTTCGCGTTCGGCCAGATCAGCTCCATCCACGACCAGAAGAGGAGCAGCGCCACCGCCGGCCACTGGCCCAAGCGGTCCGGGTATGGAAGCGGCTGCACGCCCCGGCGCGCGAGCCCACGATCGAGTGCGCGCGCAGCACTGTTGAGCGGTGAGATGTGCTCCCACACGTCGCCGACGAGCCAGGAGATGATCCCCACGCCGACCCAGAAGTCGACCCAGGTGAGAACCGTGATCGGATTCTCGAAGAACTCAGTGCTTTGCGCGGTGGTCGAGAACAAGCCGCCGATGAGCCCGACGGCAAGGAGCAACGCGATGACGACCCGTGCGACGACGCCCAGCCCGAGACGCCGCGCGAGCGGATAGAGATTCGCACCCCGCCACTCGCGCGCGGGCCCTTCGGTGACGGCGAGCGCGGCAACCGGCGCAGAGAGGAGAACCGCAGCGCCGCCGGCGGTGACGTACAACCAAATCGGAAGCGGAAACTTGTAGTTGATTGGCGCAGCGTGTGCGAGCAGCCCAAGCATCCGCCGAAACGGTAGCTACAATGCGCGCCGCCGAACGGCCGATCCCCGGTAGCTCAATTGGCAGAGCATCTGACTGTTAATCAGAGGGTTGTTGGTTCGAGTCCAACCCGGGGAGCTACGAAACGCCTGCTCAGAGCCATACGGGCGAAGCGCGAAACCGGCCGTACCTTCGGGGTGGTAACCAAAGTGGTAACACGACGATGAGACGGGTGAGCATGGAGCTGATCGGCCGCTCCGGCGACTCGTTCCTGGTCGGCGTCGGCGAGGGGATGCACAACGGCCACGGCCCGTATCCGCTCGGCCAGGTCTACAACCGGCGCGCGCACACACTCGGCCAGGTGATGCCGGTGCCGTCGATAGTCACGCACGCGTCCTGGTTCGCGGCGTCGCCGCCTGTCCCCGACGAGCTGCGAGAGGCGGTGCTGCGCGAGGTCGCGACTCTTCGCGTCGGCGTCGATCTTTCCCGCAGGCTTGCCCAGGTGTTCGGGTACGGCAGCCGCGACTTGTCGTGCGAGGAGCGGCAGGAGTTCATACGAGCATGGGAGACACACCGAACGTTCGAGGCCCTCCCGCCCCGCTTGCAGGAACGGATGGTCGAGATCGAGGCGGCCGCGATCGCCCGGGGCGTCGTACCGCTCCCGTGGACGTTTCTCGCGGCCCAGATGCGCGCGAGCGAAGCCGAGAAGCTAGACCTGCCGTCGCCGATCACCTAGCGTGGAAGGCTCCCGCTGACGTAGGACTCCCCAGTGGGAAAAGGGCGCGGCCGCCCAAAGCTCTCCCCCTCCAGGCGGCCGCGCCCTCCTCTATCGGACGCCCACCCGACGCGCTTGAACCCTCTGCTCAGAACCGGCCACTCGCGCCGATACTAAGACGCAATGAGGGTCATCGAAGACAAAATGCTTACCGTTTCCGATGTTGGTCGGCGGTTGCTGATCTCGCCTCGCACGGTTCATCGGCTGATCGACCGCGGTGACCTTCCGGCGGTGCGGATCACCCCGCGCGGCACGCTCAGGTTCCTGGCACGCGACGTAGACGCGCTGATCGAGTCGCGCCGCATCCGCAACAACACGAAGGAGAACTGAAACGTGGCGATCATCCACAACACACGCGATTTCGCGACTGACCACTACGGCATTCCGCTCGGCGTGACCGACTCGGCCATGGCGCGGGCCGAAATCTCGTACGCCGAGATTCGACATCAACTCGCCGAAGGCGGCGTCCGTTACTAGGACGGTTCCGCTGTCGCAGCCGGCGCACGCTACCCGGGCGCGAACCGGGAACGCGACGCAACCTCGCGCGGGTTCAGCGCCATAGCCGTCCGTCCGTCTGCCCCGCGCTTCTCGATCACGAGGTACGCCGGGCCTGCCGAGAGGACCGACTCGCCAGGATGTTGGTGCCCAGGCGCGACCACGAAGCGCCGGCCACTCGCCCGTACGAGCTCATAGTTCTCGAGGCTGATCGTGAAGTTGTTTCCGCACTCGGTGCGGTGGCACTCGCACTCACATCGCATCGTCGGATCGGCCGCCGCGTGCGCAATGGTCTCGCGCTGCTCGTTCATCGTCCTGTGAACCGATTGCGTCTCGGCGTTCCGTCCCGAAGGGCCGCTCCGCGACAGTGGCAGAACAGGAGTCATCACCGATCACGGTACCTCAAAACCAAGTGACACTTGTGACAACCGCTCAGGAGAGCATCGCGACCCGCTCGAGCAGGCGCTGCAGCGCTTCCTGCAGCTCTTTCGTGCGCAGCGGGTCGGAATGTTGAAGCTCGCGACGCAACTCGCGCTCGCGCAGCCGCCAAATCAGCTCCTCCCCGGTCGCGTCATCGATTCCTTCGGCGACAGCGCGCGCGTCGAGCTCGGCGAGCAGACCGACCGCGTCGGCGTCGAGCGGGGCGCCGTCGACGATGTGCGCGCGCAGAAGGCGGTGCATCGGATCGTAGAAATGATCCTCGGTCAACTCGGCAAGCAGCGGCTTCAGCCGCTCGTGAGCGAGCACGCCTGCGAGCGCGTTCCGCTCGAGCTTCGCGCTTGCATCCAGGACGCGCTGTGAGGGGGGCGCCGCTGCACGCGCCGAATGCGACCCTGCGCGCAACTGCACGGTCATGCCTAGCTTGTCGTTCGCGTAGCGCCACGCGTCCTGGCGCTCGGGCGAATCTGGCGCCTCTTCGAGCAGCGTCTTCACCGTACGAAACGCGCTCTCGCGGTCGTCCGCGCGGTCGATTTCGATCCGGACGCGATACAGGAGGTACGGCTCGGCCTTGGCGAGTCGAGCTTCGAAGCCGTTCGGATCGTCGGCGGGATCGACACTCGGCGGGAGCGGCACGACCTTGACGTCGAATCCCTGCTGCACCGCGAGTGCCATGCCGCGAAGCGTCGCGGTCTCGCCGGCGGCGTCGCCGTCGAATGCGAGCCACAGCCGCTTGGTGAGGCGCCCCAACTCCTTCAGTTGCGCCTCGGTGAGCGCCGTGCCCATCGATGCGACGACGGGCCGAAACCCCGCCTGGCGCAGGGCGATCACGTCGGTGTTGCCCTCGACGATGCACGCGCGGTCCTCCTTCGCGATCGCAGCACGTGCGTGATCGAGGCCGTAGAGGATCGCGCCCTTCCGAAAGAGCTCTGACTCGCGCGTGTTGACGTACTTCGCCGGCAGGGGATCGTCCTCGTGGAGCTTGCGCGCCTGGAAGCCGAGCACGCGGCCGCGCGCGTCGGTGAGCGGAAAGAGGAGGCGGCGCTGGAAATTGTCCTCGCCTCCCCGTCGCGTCAGGCCCGCGGCATCGAGCTCCTCACGCGTGAAGCCCTTCTCGAGTGCCTTGCGCGCGAGGCTCGAGCCGCCGAGCGCAAGTCCGAGCCGGAACTCGCGGCAGACCTGCTCGTCGAGGCCGCGGCCTTTCAGATAGTCACGCGCCATTCCGCCGGCCTGCGAGTCCCACAGTGTCCGTTCGTAGAACGTCGCCGCCTGGTCGAGCAGCGCAAACATGCGCTCGCGCCGCTTGCGTGCGTGATCTTGCTCCGGCGAGCTCTCTTCGTACTCGATCGGGACACGGAAACGCTCGCCGAGCCACTCGATCGACTCGGCGAAGTCGAGCCCCTCGGTCTCGCGGACAAACGTGATCAGGTCGCCCTTCGCGCCGCAGCCGAAGCAGTAGTAGAGCTTGTCGACAGCGTTCACCGAGAACGACGGCGTTCGCTCTTCGTGGAAGGGGCAGCGGCCGGTGTAGCGCGCGCCCGCCTTCCGAAGCTGCGTTCGCGCAGATACGACGTCGACGAAGTCGGCGGCGGCCTTCACGGCCTCGACTGAGGTGTCCTTGATTCTCGCCATCAGCGGGTCACAGTCGCTCAGCGTACGACAGCGCGAACCGGTCAGTCATCCCCGCGATGAATTCGACGATCTCGTCGCGGGAGTCGCCGCGCTTCTCGAGGTGCGCGTAGATGGCGCGGATCGCCGCGTTTGCGCGCTCGTGCTCCGGCTTCGTCGACTCGCCGAGATACACCCGGTCGAACATGAACCTGCGCAGGGAAAGCATCGCACCGCCGATCTCGTCGCTCTGCACGATGTCGTCGGCGCACGACGAAGACTCGATGAGATCGTGCACGAGGGTGTCGATGCGCTCGGCGCCCGTCGTTCCGAGGACCGCGAGCTCGTCATGGGGCAGGTCGCCGGCCGTGAGGATTCCGTACCTGAGGGCGTCATCGATGTCGTGGTTGATGTAGGCGACCCGGTCGACGACGCGCACGATCTTTCCCTCGAGCGTCTCGGGCTCCCGGTCACCGGTGTGCGTCGCGATGCCGTCGACGACTTCGTGGGTCAGATTGAGACGCTGGGCGATGCGGGCCGACTGCTCGTTGTGGCGGAAGCCCTCGCCGCCACTCTCGCGCAGCAACTCGTCCAGAACGGCCTCCCCCGCGTGCCCGAACGGCGGATGGCCCATGTCGTGCCCGAGACCGATCGCCTCCGTGAGATCTTCGTTCAGCCGCAAGGCGCGCGCGACGACACGCGCGATGCCCGTCGTCTCGAGCGTGTGCGTCATTCGTGTGCGGTAGTGGTCGCCGGCGGGGTCGATGAAGACCTGGGTCTTCCCCTTCAGGCGGCGGAACGGCTTCGAGTGCAGGATCCGGTCACGGTCACGCTGAAACGGGGTGCGAACCCGGCACTCGTCCTCGGGCTCGGCGCGCCCGCGGCCCCCGTACGACCGGACGGCGAGCGGCGACAGCACGTGCTCCTCCAACGCGCGCACCCGCGCAGCGAAGGCGTCGGCAACCGTTCCGGCCAGTTCCGGCATGCGGCCAGGGTAGTCGGTCGGGCGGAGAGCAATGACGCAGCCCTGGCCAATCGAGAACGACCACCGGCAGCGATGCTCACGGCACCACATCCGGTGGCTTGCGGGACGGCGGCTCAGATGATGATCGGTACGGTGCCACCGTCTGCCGACCAGGCGGCGCCGGTCACGTACGACGCGCGCTCGGAGAGCAGGAAGACGACCACCGCGGCGATCTCTTCGGGCTGCGCGAGGCGGCCGAGCGGTCGCCCCGCCCCCACCTTCGCGAGCACGTCTTCCCGGTCGCCCTGCTGCTCCGCGAGCCCGCCTCTGCCGAGCCACGCGCCCGTCGCGGTGGGACCCGGCGTCACCGCGTTACAGCGAATGCCGTCGGTTGCGTGCACATCTGCGACGAGCCGGGAGAACGAGAGCATCGCGGCCTTCATCACCGAGTAGTCGGGCATGGTCGCCGACGGGCGCTTTCCCGCGGTCGACGATACGTTCACGATCGAACCGTGCCCGCGCTCCCGCATGCCGGGCAGCACCGAACGCGTTGTGCGGACCGCGCTCATGAGGTTCAACTCGAACGAGGCATGCCAATCGGCGTCGGTGAGCTTCTCGAGCCTGCGGATCTCGGTACCCCCGACATTGTTGACGAGGCAGTCGACCGAGCCGAACGCCGCCTCCGCCGCCGCGACGAGCTCGTCCGCGGCCGCAGGATCTGTCAGGTCCGCTGCCACATGAAGATCGCCGACGCCCTTGTGGCTGCGCCCGGAGGTCACGACCCGCGCTCCCTCCTCGTGCAACTGCCGCGCAACGGCGAGCCCGATTCCGGACGTCGAGCCCGTAACGATGCACACCTTGTTCTCGAGACCGAGATCCATGCTGCCGCTACGTTAGCGGTGTGACGACGATTCTCCTCGCGCGGCACGGTGAGACGGACTGGAACCTCGAAGGACGTTGGCAGGGCTGGGCTGATCCACCGCTGAACGAGACCGGCCACGCGCAGGCGAAGGCGCTCGCGAACCAGCTACGTGCGACGGACTTCGACGCCGTGTACTCGAGTGACCTGCAACGCGCGTTCCAGACGGCGGAGATCGTCGCCGAACCGCACGGCGCTCGAGTCGTCGCCGACGCGGGCCTCCGCGAGATCGACGTCGGCTCGTGGTCCGGGCTCACCCACGCCGAGCTCCAGGCGCGGTTCCCAAACGGCGACCGGCCTGACGGCGAGACCCGCGATGAGCACGCCGCTCGTGTGCTCGCCGCGGTCGAACGCATCGCGCGCGCACATCCCGGCGAACGCATCCTCCTCGTGACGCATGGCGGAACAATGCGGGCATTGCGCGGGCATGTCAGCGACGAGGCATTCCATCCCATCGCCAACTGCGCGGTGCTCGAACTGCACTTTCGTGACGACCAGCTCGCCTTGCCGGCGAGCTAGCTCGACCTACCCGGCGACGCCTGCCCCTCGGCGAACGTATGCCATCGAGGAATGGCACGCCTTGTGCGCGAAGGCGAAGGCGCCGTTCATCGTCAGCTTCGTCGCGAGAGCGGCCTCGGCGGAATTGCCGTCGCCCGTGTACTCGAAGCCGCCTGGGATTGTCACGACCGCGCGGTACGGCGGCGGCGGATCGCCAAAGCCACGGAGCGTCTCGACCTCGGTCTCGAGAACGTCGCCGGCCTTCATCCGACCCTTGCGGTTCTCGAAGTCGAACTCCCACTCGAACGGGACGTAGAGCACCTCTTCGACGGTCGGGCAGACGGTGCGGACGATGTCCATCAGCGTGTCGCCTTCACCCACCGCGAGCGCCCGCACGAGCGCTTCGCGCTGCTCCGGGGTCGCGGAGTCGTCGATCATCAGCTGCAGCTTCCCGTTGCCCTCGTCCATCCGGCCGGGCCACCAAACCGCACCGGCCCAGCAGAGACCCGAGAGGTCGACGCCGTCGACGTGACCACTCGTGATGCGCATCGCGACCATCCCCTCGCAGTTTGGTTGAGTCGGCGCCTGGTTGAAGTCGCACGGGCAGCCGGGGTCGCAATTGCAGTTCTTGAACCACTCACCTTCCAGCAGCCAATCCATCGTGATCTCCTTCCGCGAACCCCGACGATAAACCGTGCCTCGGGCGCCCGTCAATCGACGCCTCAGCCCGGAGCGAAACGGCTAGGCTCAGAACCTTGGAGGACTACACGAACAAGTACAAGGGGGAGCAGGTCGAGATCGCGCTCTTCGGTGGCGAATATCAGGACGGGGTCCTCACCGCCTACTGCTACCTCGAGGACGTCGCCCACGTCGAGTTGAACGGGCACATCCTGATTCCGCTCCAGAACGTCGCGTCGCTGCACTGCTCGAGCCGCTGTGATGCTCCGGAGCCGGACTGGCCGCCGCGCGGGCTCGCCGAAGAAGACCCGGACGATCCGCCCGACGAGGCGTAGGCCCGGTTCGAAGATGCAGGGCCGGCGGCTTCTCGCCCTCCGCAATGTGCTGAAAGCGTGGCTCCTCCTCGCGACCTTCTCGCTCGCGCTCGGCGCCCTCGGCTGGCGGTTCGGCGGCTACCGGCTCGCGCTCCTCTTCCTGGGCTCCGCGGTCATGCTCGCCGGGGCGCTGTACGCCTACGCCGACCGGATCGTGATGGGGATGGTCGGCGCGCGCGAGCTCGTTCTCGGTGAAGCGCCGGCGCTGCATTCGACGGTCGAGCGCCTGGCGTCGCGTGCCGGCGTGGTGAAACCGAAGCTCTACGTCCTGCCGGACGACTACCCGCGCGCGCTCTCAGCCGGGCGGGGCGCCGGCGGCGGCGCGGGGCTCGCACTGTCGGTCGGGTTGATGGGGGTCGCCTCGCCGGCCGAGCTCGAGGGGATCATTGCGCACGAGCTCGCCCACCTCCGCCACCGTGACGTCCTCGTCCAGACGGTTGCGGTGGTTGTCGCAACGGCCATCGTCGAGGCATCGAGGATCGGCGGAGCGCTGCAGCGCACGCTCCTCTTCGTGCTCGGGCCGCTCGCCGCGGCGTTCGTTCACCTGCTGCTGTCCCCAAAGCGCGAGTTCGAGGCGGACCGCTTCGCCGCGGCGCTCTGCGACTCCCCGCACGGGCTCGCCGACGCCCTCGTTCGGCTGGAGCAGGCGATGCAGCTCGTCGCGTTCGAGGCGAGCCCGGCGACCGAGCCGCTCCACACCACCAACCCGTTCGCCGACGAAGGCCTCGCGGCGCTCTTCGCCTCACACCCGCCGGTCGGGGAGCGGGTGCGGCGGCTGCGCGAGCTCGACCCGAACTGGCGTGCGCGGCTGAAAGCCGCCTGAACGACGAAAGGCCCCATACGGGGCCTTTCGCAAAAGAAAATGGGCGGCGTCCTACTCTCCCGGGGGATTGCTCCCCGAGTACCATCGGCGCTAACGGGCTTAACTTCTCTGTTCGGAATGGGAAGAGGTGTTTCCCCGTCGCTATGACCGCCCAACTTGTGAGACGTGCGCGCGAACGAACGCGGCGCACACCCTCAAAACTCCATAGCTACGAGTATGAGTTCAAAATCAAGACCTCGAGCAATTAGTACGGGTCCGCTGAACACATTGCTGTGCTTACACGTCCCGCCTATCAACGTGGTGGTCTTCCACGGCTCTTACTCTCTCTAGGAGATGGGAGGCCTCATCTCGAGGTGGGCTTCCCGCT
>JBBQQU010000018.1:0-67544 GCA_038215565.1 Gaiellales bacterium
GACGACACGCGGCAGGCCGTGCGTGATGTCCGCGCCGGCGACGCCGCCGGTGTGGAACGTCCGCATCGTCAGCTGCGTGCCCGGCTCGCCGATCGACTGCGCGGCGATGATGCCGACCGCGTCGCCGACCTCGCACATCTCACCCGTCGCCGGGAAAATGCCGTAGCAGACCTTGCACACCCCGGTCTCGGCGCGGCACTTCAGCACCGAGCGAACCGGGATCAGGAACTCGCCGCCGAGCTCGGCCTCGAGCACCTCGAGCGTCTCGACGGTGATCGTCGTGCCCTTCTCGGCGACGACCGACTTGCCAGGCTTGCCCGAGGCGAGCGGCTTGTGCACGTCCTCCGAGATGATCCGGCCGAGGAGCGACTTGTTGAAGCCCTCCTGCGTGCGGATCGGCAGATCGATGTGATCGTCGGTCCCGCAGTCGTGTTCGCGGATGATCACGTCCTGCGACACGTCGACGAGGCGCCGCGTCAGGTAGCCGGAGTCGGCGGTACGAAGCGCCGTGTCGGCGAGGCCCTTGCGGGCGCCGTGGGTCGAGATGAAGTACTCGAGCACGGTCAGGCCCTCCATGAAGTTGGCCTTGATCGGGCGCTCGATGATCTCGCCCTTCGGATTCGCCATCAGGCCGCGCATACCGGCGAGCTGGCGGATCTGCTTGAAGGAACCGCGAGCACCCGAGTTGGCCATCATGAAGACCGGGTTCAGCTCGTCGAAGTTCCGCTCCATCGCAGCGGCGACCTCGTCGGTTGCCTCCGTCCAGATGTTCACGATCGTCTCGTGCCGCTCGTCCTCGGTGATGAGGCCGCGGTCGTACTGGCCGTGAACCTCCTCGACGCGCTTCTCGTACCCGCTGAGGATCTGCTCCTTCTCGGGCGGGATGATGATGTCGTTCTTGGAGATCGACACACCGGCGCGCGTCGCGTACCGGAAGCCGAGCGTCTTGATCGTGTCGAGCACGGGCGCCAGCGTGTGCGCGCCGTAGCGATCCGACAACGCGAGGACGTAGCGGTCCATGTCGGCCTTCGAGAGCGTGTGGTTCAGGAAGTCGAACTCCAGCTCCTCGTCGGGAGGCAGCAGCTCGTCGAGTGCGCGGTAGACGGCCGAGTTGAAGATGACGCGACCGGCCGTCGTCAGGTGCAGCTCGTCGTTCCAGCGGAACTCGATCGGCTCCTGCAGATCGACGCCCCGCATCTCAATCGCAACCTCAATCTCGTCGGCCGAGTCGAAGCGCCGCGGGTGCGGCTTCAGCTTCGAGGCCTCCATCGACTGCAGGTCGTGGCTCGAGTACGTGAGGACGTAGATGCCGAGCACCATGTCCTGCGTCGGCGTGGCGAGCGGGCGCCCGGACGCCGGCGACAGGATGTTGTTCGAGCTGAGCATCAGGATGCGGGCCTCTGCCTGCGCCTCCGCGGAGAGCGGCAGGTGGACGGCCATCTGGTCGCCGTCGAAGTCAGCGTTGAACGCGTGACACACGAGCGGGTGCACCTGGATGGCCTTGCCCTCGACGAGGATCGGCTCGAACGCCTGGATGCCGAGGCGGTGAAGGGTCGGAGCGCGGTTCAAGAGAACCGGATGCTCGGCGATCACCTCTTCGAGCACGTCCCAGACCTCGGGCGTCATCGAGTCGACGTACTTCTTCGCCGCCTTGATGTTCTGGACGGACTTTCGCTCGACGAGCCGGCTCATGATGAACGGCTTGAAGAGCTCGAGCGCCATCAGCTTCGGCAGGCCGCACTGGTGCAGCTTCAGCGTCGGGCCGGCGACGATCACCGAACGGCCGGAGTAGTCGACGCGCTTGCCGAGCAGGTTCTGGCGGAAGCGGCCCTGCTTGCCCTTCAGCATGTCCGAGAGTGACTTCAGCGGCCGGTTGCCCGGGCCGGTCACCGCGCGGCCGCGGCGGCCGTTGTCGAACAGTGCGTCGACGGCCTCCTGCAGCATGCGCTTCTCGTTGTTGACGATGATCTCCGGCGCGCCGAGATCCAACAACCTCTTGAGTCGGTTGTTCCGGTTGATCACGCGGCGGTAGAGATCGTTCAGGTCAGAGGTCGCGAAGCGCCCACCGTCGAGCTGCACCATCGGGCGCAGCTCCGGCGGGATCACCGGCACGGCCTCGAGAATCATCCACTCGGGGCGGTTCTCCGACTTGATGAACGCGTTGACGACCTTCAGGCGCTTGATCGCGCGCTGCTGCTTCTGGCCCTTCGAGGTCTTGATCGTGTCGCGAAGGAAGTTCGCCTCGGCATTCAGGTCGAGGTCGCGGAGCAGGTCGCGGATCGACTCCGCACCCATGCCGCCGCGGAAGTAGACGCCGAAGCCGTACGGCGAGCCGAAGCGGTCCTTCAGCTCACGGAACAGCTGCTCGTCGTTCACGACCATCTTCGGCTCGAGGTCGCGGAAGAGCTGCCAGGTCTGCTCGAGGCGGCGGACCGAGTCGACCGCGGCCTCCCGCGTGTCGTCGCGCCGTGACTCGATGTCGAGATACATCTCGCGGACCTTCAGCGCCCACTGCACGAGCTGGTCGAGGTCTTCCTTCTGGATCTTTCCATCGGTGCGAAGGCACAGGTCGTTCGTGAGCTCGCGGATGTCCTGGCCCTCTTCCCAGGCGTCGACGGCGTCCTTCAGAATGCCGTTCCCCAGGTCGCGTGCCTTCTCGAGGTTCTTCGTGTCGATGTCCTTGACGAGCTTCTGGTCGTCCTCATGCAGCTCCTCGCCCGTCAGCAGGCCGTCGACGACGCGATGGAGGTGCTTCGTGATCGCGCCCTTCTTCGAGCCCGTTGCCTTGCCGAGCTCCTTCTCGAGCGGCTGGATCGCGGCGAGGATCTGCTCAGCCGCCGCTGCGACCTGCTCGAGCTCGCGTGGGCTCAGCTTGCGGTCGTCGCGGATCGCGGCGTTGCGGACGAGCTCGCGGATCTTCTTCGCGTCCTCGGTCGTGATCTGCGGGACGAGCTCGAGGAAGAGACCGTTGACGAGCTTGCGCGCGTCCTCGAGGGGCGGGAGCACCTGCTCCTCGGCCCAGGTCGCGAGCCCGCGCGTCCAGAAGTCGTCGTCCTCGTCGAAGCCCTTCTCCTTGCTCTCGGCGAAGAACGCACGCCGGCGGGTGAGCCGCTTCTCGAGCTCGGCGAGCTGCTCGTCGCGGTCGACGTAGATGCGCTCGGACTCGGCCTTGACCTTGTCCTCGAGGTCGTTCAGGTCCTTCGCGCGCGCCTCGTTGTCGACGTTCGTGACGATCGACGCCGCGAAATACAGCACCTTCTCGAGCTCGCGCGGGGCGATGTCGAGCAGGTAGCCGATGCGGCTCGGGACGCCCTTGAAGAACCAGATGTGCGAGACCGGAGCGGCGAGGTCGATGTGACCCATGCGCTCGCGGCGCACCTTCTGGCGCGTCACCTCGACGCCGCAGCGCTCGCAGATGATGCCCTTGTACCGGACGCGCTTGTACTTGCCGCAGTAGCACTCCCAGTCCTTCGTTGGACCGAAAATGCGCTCGCAGAAGAGGCCGTCGCGCTCCGGCTTCAGCGTGCGGTAGTTGATCGTCTCCGGCTTCGTGACCTCGCCGGACGACCAGTCACGGATCTGCTTCGATGACGCGAGGCCGATGCGGATCGCGTCGAATTCATTGATGTCGATCAAGTGTTTCTCGCCTCTTTCTTTCCGTGGTCGTCCAGGTCTCAGTCTTCGATCGGCTCGGCCTCGTCGGCAGCGCCGACGGGCTCGACGTCGTCTTCGTCGTCGTCAAGGGACAGGTCGATGCCATCGAGGTCTTCGAGCACCTCGTCGGCCGGGAGCGGCTGGAGCTCCCCGTCGGTGTCGACGCGATCCTGGCCCTCTTCGGTCTCCTGCGCCGTCGGCTGACGGGCAGCGGCGCGGAGCGAGCCGGGTGAAAGATCGATCCCGAGCTCTTCCGCGGCGCGGAGCAGCTCGTCGTCCTCCTCGCGAACCTCGACCTCGTGGCCCTCTTCCGACTCGACGCGAACGTCGAGAGCAAGGGACTGCATCTCCTTCAGCAGCACCTTGAAGGACTCGGGGATCGACGGCTCGGCGATGTTCTCGCCCTTGACGATCGCCTCGTATGCCTTCACGCGCCCGACGGTGTCGTCGGACTTGATCGTGAGCATTTCCTGGAGCGTGTACGCGGCGCCGTATGCCTCGAGCGCCCACACCTCCATCTCGCCGAAACGCTGGCCGCCGAACTGAGCCTTACCGCCCAGGGGCTGCTGCGTGACGAGCGAGTACGGGCCTGTCGAGCGAGCGTGGATCTTGTCGTCGACGAGGTGGAGCAGCTTCAGGATGTACATGTAGCCGACGGTGATCTCCTGCTCGAACGGCTCACCCGTACGACCGCTGAAGAGGCGCACCTTCCCGGCGGCCTTTCGGCCCGGGACGGCCTTCTCGTCGATCTCGAACTTGATCGGGCTGTCGGGGTTCTGGATCGTCCAGTCGACGAGCGCCTTGTCGACGTCCGCCACCGTGGCGCCGTCGAACACCGGCGTCGCGATCGGCGTGGGCTTCGGCGCGTTGATCACGCGGCCCGCAGCGCCGTCCATCGGCAGAACGTCAGCGTCGGCGAACACGCCGTGCGCCGCCGCCCAACCGAGATGCGTCTCGAGGATCTGGCCGATGTTCATCCGGCTCGGCACGCCGAGCGGGTTCAGGAGGATGTCGACCGGCCGGCCGTCCTCGAGGAACGGCATGTCCGCCTCGGCGACGATCTTCGAGATGACGCCCTTGTTGCCGTGGCGCCCGGCGAGCTTGTCGCCCTCGGAGATCTTGCGCTTCTTCGCGACGTACACCCGCACGAGCTCGTTCACGCCCGGGCTGAGGTCGTCGCCGGTGTCGCGCGAGAACGTCTTCACGTCGATGACGACGCCGCCTTCGCCGTGCGGAACCTTCAGTGACGTGTCGCGGACTTCGCGCGCCTTCTCCTTGAAGATGGCGCGGATCAGCTTCTCCTCGGCGGTGAGCTCGGTCTCGCCCTTCGGCGTCACCTTGCCGACGAGCAGGTCACCCGAGCCGACCTCGGCGCCGACGCGGACGATGCCGCGGTCGTCGAGGTTGCGCAGCGACTCTTCCGAGCGGTTCGGGATGTCGCGGGTGATCTCTTCGTCGCCGAGCTTCGTCGAGCGGGCGTCGATCTCGTACTCGTGGATGTGGATCGAGGTGAGCACCTCGTCCTTCACGAGCCGCTCGCTCAGGACGATCGCGTCCTCGAAGTTGTAGCCCTCGAACGGCATGAAGGCCACGAGCAGGTTCGCGCCGAGCGCGAGCTCGCCGTGGTCGGTCGAGGAGCCGTCCGCGAGCACCGCGCCGGAGGCGACCTTGTCGCCCTGCCGCACGATCGGCTTGTGGTGGATCAGCGTCCCCTGGTTCGAGCGCATGAACTTCGTCAGGTCGTACTCGTCGCGTGTGCCCTTGCCCTCGACGACGATGCGCTCGGCATCGATGTCGATGACGGTGCCCGCGTTCTTCGCGACGACGACGTCGCCCGAGTCGACGGCTGCGCGATGCTCGACGCCGGTGCCGACGAGCGGCGCCTGCGTGATCATCAGCGGCACTGCCTGCCGCTGCATGTTGGCGCCCATCAGCGCTCGGTTGGCGTCGTTGTGCTCGAGGAACGGGATCATCGCGGTCGCGATCGACACGATCTGCGCCGGTGCGACGTCCATGAAGTCAATGTCCTTGGCGGATGCGATCACGGCCTCGCCCTCGGCCGAGCGGCAGAGCACCTGCTCGTGCTCGAACCGGCTGTTCTTATCGAGCGGCTCCGATGCCTGCGCGATCGTCCACTGCGCTTCCTCGGCGGCGTCGAGATACACGATGTCGTCGGTCACCTTGCCGCCGACCACCTTGCGGTACGGCGTCTGGATGAACCCGAACTGCGAGACGGTCGCCATCGACGCGAGCGAGCCGATGAGGCCGATGTTCGGGCCTTCAGGCGTCTCGATCGGGCACATGCGCCCGTAGTGCGTCGGGTGGACGTCGCGCACTTCGATCGGTGCGCGTTCCCGCGTAAGTCCTCCTGCTCCTAGAGCAGACAGCCGGCGGCGGTGAGTCAGGCCGTCGAGCGAGTTCGTCTGCTGCATGAACTGCGACAGCTGCGACGAGCCGAAGAACTCCTTCAGCGCGGCGACGACGGGCCGGATGTTGATGATCGTCTGCGGCGTGATCGTGTCGACGTCTTCCGTCGTCATGCGCTCACGCACGACGCGCTCCATGCGGTAGAGACCGACACGGAACGCCTCCTGGATCAGCTCGCCGGTGGTGCGCAGGCGCCGGTTCCCGAAGTGCTCGTACTCGTCGAGCTCCGAGCGGATCGGGTCACGGTTCATGCTGATGCCGTCGGCGGCGTAGTCCTTCGAATCGTCGGTGAGGCCGATTGCATGCGGCATCGCGACGAGCTTCTGGACGAGCGCCAGGATGTCCTGAGTCGTGAGGACGCGCGTGTCGTCCGGCACGTCGACGCCGAGCCGCTGGTTCAGCTTGTAGCGGCCGACCTTCGTGAGGTCGTAGCGCTTCGGGTCGAAGAACAGCGAGCGCAACAGGTTCCGCGCGTTGTCGAGCGTCGGCGGCTCACCGGGACGCTGCTTCTTGAAGACCTCGATCAGCGCCTCTTCCTCGCGCGTCGTCGGGTCCTTCTCAAGCGTCTTCTGGATGAAGTGCGAGTCGCCGAAGAGCTTCAGGATCGCCTCGTTCGACGAGGTGTCGACCTGGAAGCCCGTGGTCGGGTCTTCGGCCGGCAGCGCGCGCAGGAGCGTGGTGATCGGCAGCTTGCGCTTGCGGTCGATGCGGGCGTAGACGACACCCTTCTTGTCGATCTCGAGCTCGAGCCACGAGCCGCGGCTCGGCATCAGGTTCGCCGTGAAGACCTGCTTCGTCGCGTCCTTCGGCTCCATGAGATAGGCGCCAGGCGAGCGGACGAGCTGCGTGACAATCACGCGCTCGGTGCCGTTGATCACGAACGTGCCCCACTGGGTCATCATCGGGAAGTCGCCCATGAACACGGTCTGCTCACGGATCTCACCCGTGTCCTTGTTCACGAACCGCACCGTCATCGAGAGCGGAGCCTGATAGGTGAGGTCTTTTTCGCGACACTCCTGGATCGAGAACTGGGGCTCGCCGAAGCGGTACTCGCCGAATTCGACGGCGAGCGAGCCTGTGTAGTCCTCGATGGGTGAGATGTCGTCGATCGTCTCCCGGAGGCCCTCGTTCAGGAACCAGTCGAACGACTCCGTCTGGATGTCGATGAGGTTCGGAAGATCGAGGACGTGCTTGAGACGCGAGAACGACTTGCGCGCGCGTGGCGCTGTGACCGACTTGGCCAAGGAGATACAGCCTCCCTTGCTAGCTATGAAATGAGGGGCGAAAAGGTGTTACGGCGCAAAAGGGCGTGCAGAGGCGGGACATGTCCGGATGCCGGCGACAACCCTTCACCTTCGTGAAGTTGCCCTCCAGCCGCAAGGCACGCGGCGAGGGCCCGCTGGGCCGACTGATTGGCCAAGATACCAGGACCGGGTGGTCTGGCGCCACTCCAGGCCTCGAGGACCGCCGGGGATGTCTTTCCGAAGCGGTTTCTCGTCCCAGCATGCCACGCATCGCCCCGATTCGGCGCCTTCAGCCCGGAATCGGCACACATTTGGCGCAGTCTCGTCACGAGGGCTGCCCCAGGACGTGGCTGCGGGGGACCGTCGAAGGCCGCGGGTGCCCGAGAACGGGCACCCGCGGCGCTGCGATCGTCGCCTACTTGATCTCGACGGAGGCGCCTGCCTCCTCGAGCTGACCCTTGATCGTGTCGGCCTCGTCCTGGGCGACGCCCTCCTTCACGGCCTGCGGGGCCGAGTCGACGAGGTCCTTCGCCTCCTTGAGACCGAGGCCGGTGACGGCCCGGACGACCTTGATCACCTGGATCTTCTGCTGGCCGGCACCGGTGAGTACGACGTCGAACGCCGTCTTCTCCTCGGCCGCGGCCTCGCCGCCACCGCCGCCACCGGCGGCCGCGACTGCGACGGGAGCGGCAGCGGTGATGCCCCACTCCTCCTCGATCTTGTTCTTCAGCTCGACCAGCTCGAGGACGGTCATCGTCCCGAGCTGCTCGAAAACGGTGTCAACTGCAGCCATTTCTAGGCCTCCTGGTCTTCAGTGTCAGTGATGTGAGAATTACCGCTTTCCTGGGTCTCCGCACCATCGGCCTCGACGGCCGGTGCTTCCTCGGCAGCCGGTGCTTCCTCGGCTTCCGCTTCGGCAACGGGAGCCTCCGCTGCCTCGGCAGCAGGAGCCTCGTCGGTCGCAGGAGCCTCGGGAGCAGCAGGCGCTTGCGCGGCGGATGTGTCGCCGCCGGCCTCCAGCTGCTCGATCCGGGCGTCGATCAGCCCGTAGAGGTTCTGCAACGGTGCGTTCAGTAGCGCGGCGATTGCGGAGAGCGGCGCGATGATCGCACCGAGCACCTGGCCGCGCAGGACATCGAGCGGCGGGAGCTTTGCGAGCGCCTCGACGTTCGATGCAGAGATCTCGCGGCCTTGCATGACGCCACCGCGAATCTCGAGGATCTTCGTCTCGCGTGCGGAATCTGCGAGCGCCTTGGCTACGGCGACCATGTCACCGTCGGCCTCGATGAACGCGATCGCCGACGGCCCCTCCAGAAGCGCGAGCCGCGCGTCTGCCCCGGCGGCCTGTGCGGCGCGACGGGTGCGGGTGTTCTTCACGACCGACAGCCTGGCCCCGTTCTCGAGCAGACGCCCACGCAGGGCATCGATCTGGGGCATGGTCAGGCCGCGGTAGTCCGCGACGAACAGCGTCTCCGCCGTCCGGAGCTTCTCCGTCAACTCGGCGACCACGCGTTCTTTGTCCTCTTTCTGCATTTCACCTCCATTGCGAAATCGGCCCCGCCTTAAGGGCGGGGCCGATTCGCTAGAGGGTGCACTAGCTGAGTTCGACACCGCCTCGGCTGGGCTTCCGCCCTCGAGGAGGGCTGCCAGCTGTCTTAGGCGACGGGCGTTTTATCCGGAAAACAAGCTAGACGCTTACGGCTGCCTCACTCGAGGAACTCGTCTCAGCGAGTTCGTCAGCGATGTCGCGGGTCCGCGTCGGGTCGACGTGGATGCCCGGGCCCATCGTGGATGTGAGCGTGATCTTCTTGATGTAGCGGCCCTTCGACGCCGACGGCTTCGCGCGAACGATCTCCTCGATCAGCGCGGCATAGTTCTCGACGAGCGCCCGCTCGTCGAAGCTCCGCTTGCCGATCGGGATGTGCACGTTCGCGCCGCGGTCGGTGCGGTATTCGAGCTTCCCGGCCTTCGCGTCCTTGATCGCTTTCGCCACGTCGAACGTGACAGTGCCCGTCTTCGGGTTCGGCATCAGCCCGCGCGGGCCGAGCACGCGGCCGAGCCGGCCGACGTTGCCCATCTGGTCAGGCGTCGCGATCGCGACGTCGAAGTCCGTGAAGCCCTCTTCGACCCGCTTCGCGAGATCGGCCGAGCCGACGACGTCCGCTCCTGCCTCTTCCGCCTCGCGCGCCTTGTCGCCTTCGGCGAACACGACGACGCGGGACTCGCGGCCGGTGCCGTGCGGCAGCATCATCGTGCCGCGCAGCTGCTCGTCCGCATGGCGCACGTTCAGCCCGAGGTTCAAATGTACCTCGACGGTCTCGTCGAACTTCGCCGCCGGAGCGCCCTTGAGCAACCGGACTGCCTCGACCGGCGTGTAGACGTGCTCGCGGTCGACCGACCCGCGCGCCGTGATGTAGCGCTTGCCGCGCGTTGGCATTACTTGTCCACCTCCACGCCCATGCTGCGGGCGGTTCCGGCGATCACGAGCATCGCCTGCTCGAGATCGCGTGCGTTCAGATCCTGCATCTTCGTCTCGGCGATCGAGCGCAGCTGGTCGCGCGTGAGCTTGCCGACCTTCGCACGATTCGGCTCGGCCGAGCCCTTCTCGAGGCGCAACGCCTCCTTGATCAGGACGGCCGCGGGCGGCGTCTTCGTGATGAAGTCGAAGCTGCGGTCCTCGTAGACCGTGATCTCGACCGGGATCGTGCGCCCGTTCTCCTGCGCGGTCTGAGCGTTGAACGCCTTGCAGAACTCCATGATGTTGACGCCGTGCTGGCCGAGCGCAGGGCCGACCGGAGGGGCAGGGTTCGCCTGTCCGCCGGGGATCTGGAGCTTGATGAGTGTCAGAACTTTCTTTGCCATTGCGTCCTTTAATCGAGCTTCTTGACCTGGTCGAAGCCGAGCTCGACCGGAACCTGGCGCTCGAAGATATCCACGAGCACCTTCAGCTTCTGCTGATCGGCGTTGACATCGACGATCTCGCCGTCGAAGTCTGAGAGCGGGCCGGAGGTCACCTTGACGGACTCGCCGAGTGAGAACTCGACCTGCGCCCTCGGGCGATCGCCGCCGGCGTTCGCGCCGGTCTTCAGGATGCGGTCGACCTCGGGCTGCGAGAGCGGGACAGGCTTGGAGCCGGCGCCGACGAACCCTGTGACGCCGGGTGTGTTCTTGACGACCGTCCACGCGTCGTCGTTCAGGTCCATGTTCACGAGCACGTAGCCCGGGAGCACGCGCTTCTCGACCTGCACCTTCTGGCCGTCCTTCGTGTCGATCACCTGCTCGGTCGGGACGACGACGCGGCGGAACCGCTGACGCTGCCCCATCGATTCGATGCGGTGCTCGAGGTTGGCCTTGACCTTGTTCTCATGGCCGGAATAGGTGTTCACGACGTACCAGCGAAACATTCGACTCCTACTGACCGAGGAAGACCTTCTGGACGACTTGCTTCCAGACGGCATCGTTGACATAGAGAAACGCTCCGACCACGGCGCAGGCGACGAGCACCACGACCGTGCCCTGGATCACCTGGTTCTGGCCAGGCCATTCGACCTTCTTCAGCTCACCCCACGACTCGACGAAGAAGTTGGAACGGTGCTCTTGGGTGGGCGGGCGGGCAGGTGTCTGCGGACGCGCGTTGCCACGCTCGGCGCGCTGCTCGCGTCTTGCGGCGCGGCCGTCTGAGCGCGTCTCAGCCATGGGTCAGCGAGTTTCCCGGTGGGGCGTATGACCGCCGCACCAGCGGCAGTACTTCTTGAACTCGACGCGGTCCGGCGTGTTCCGCTTGGACTTCATCGTCTGGTAGTTCCGCCGCTTGCACTCCGTGCACGCGAGCGTTATCGCAACTCTGACTCCGGTCTTTGCCATGTCTCTCCGAGGGAAAAGTGGTTGACCCTGGGCACGCTGACGCACCGCCCTTGGGCCGCGGAAGTGTAGCGGGACCTGCTCGGAGCCGGACGCCCAACGGGCCGGCTCTCGTTGCTCCGTCAAGTGACGGGAGGAGGAGCAGCTCTGGGGGAATCAGTAGAAACCGCCTGAATCTCGCGGACGAACACGCCTGCCGAACGTCCCTCTCAGCCCTATCGTCAATTTGCGATCAACGATAGGAGCCAAGGAGGCGCCATGAACTGCTTCGAATGCGCAAAGACTCACGACAGCGTTCCCGCTGTCGGGCTCTGTCAGCACTGCAGCGTCGGGCTCTGCCTCGACCATCTGATCGAGGCGCGGGCATTTCACATCGGCGGCACCAACTACGGCTGCCCGCACACGTGCCCGGACGTCAAGCCGATGCAGGGTATGCCCGCCGGAATCGCCGCTTCCAGTCGCCACCACACGGCCGGCGTCGCGTGACGGCGACCGCCCTCGCAAATCTTTCGTCGACGGAGCAGCGCGACCACGACGTCGCACTACTCGCGAAAGCGCTCGGCCATCCTGCCCGGGTGCGGATCTTTGCGTTGCTGCTTTCCCGCGACGCCTGCTACTGCGGCGACCTCGTCGAGGAGCTGCCGCTCGCCCAGGCGACGATCTCCCAGCACTTGAAGGTGCTGAAGCAGGCGGGGCTCGTTACGGGTGAGATCGACGGCCTGCGCACCTGCTACTGGGCGGACCGCGAGCGGCTCGCCGCTCTGGGCGGACTCGTCGCCGGGCTGCTCGATGAAGCAGTCGAGGTGGGCACCCGTGGCTGCGACTGAAACCCTCCCTCGCCGTCCCGCAGCACCGAGTGCCGCGGTCATCAAGAAGCTCTCGACGCTCGACCGCTTCCTGCCCCTCTGGATCGGCCTGGCGATGGCACTCGGGCTCGGCCTCGGCAGGCTGATCCCGTCGCTGAACGACGGCCTGAACAAGCTGCAGGTCGGCACCGTGTCGCTTCCGATCGCGATCGGGCTGCTCCTGATGATGTACCCGGTGCTCGCGAAGGTTCGCTACGAAGACCTCGGACGAGTGAGTCACGACGGCGTTTCCGACCGCCTCTTCTTCGGTGTCTCGCTCTTCCTGTCGTGGGTCGTCGGGCCGCTGCTGATGTTCGCGCTCGCCTGGTTGTTCCTCGCCGACCAGCCCGCCTACCGCACCGGCGTGATCGTCGTCGGCCTCGCCCGCTGCATCGCGATGGTGCTGATCTGGAACGACCTCGCGAAAGGAGACCGCGACCGCACCGCGCTACTCGTCGTCTTCAACGCGCTCTTCCAGGTCGCCGCGTTCGCGCTCCTCGGCTACTTCTACCTGACAACGTTGCCGGGCTGGCTCGGCCTTGACACGCAAGGGTTTCAACCCGGCATCTGGGAGATCGCCCGCACCGTCCTTGTCTTCCTCGGCATCCCCCTCGCGGCCGGGTTCCTGACCCGCCGGATCGGGTTGAAGCGCAAAGGCCGGGACTGGTACGAACGTAGGTTCATCCCAAGGATCAGCCCGATCACCCTGTACGGGCTTCTGTTCACGATCGTGCTGCTGTTCGCGATCCAGGGCGACAAGATCACGTCACAGCCACTCGACGTCGCGAAGATCGCCCTGCCGCTCCTCGCGTACTTCGGGATCATGTGGCTGACCGGCTTCGGACTTGGCAAGGCGATCGGACTCCCGTACGCGCAGACGGCAAGCATGGGCTTCACCGTCGCCTCGAACGACTTCGAACTCGCAATCGCTGTCGCCGTCGGCGTCTTCGGCGCCACCTCGGGGCAAGCACTTGCCGGAGTCGTCGGACCGCTGATCGAAGTGCCCGTGCTCGTCGCGCTCGTCTACGTCGCGCTCTGGGCACGGAAGTTCTGGGACGAGCCCGCCGACGCGCGAACCAGCTGACGGTCGCGGCCCGCCGATCAGGCTTTTTTCGATAGCGGCGGGTGGGCTCGAACCACCGACCTTCGGGTTATGAGTCCGACGCTCTAACCAGCTGAGCTACGCCGCCAGGCTGAATCACTTTAGCGCCGGCATTTTAGCGATCCGTCCTGCACGCGCCCTACTCTCGTTCGCGTGAGCGAGGTCGAGATGTGCTGGCGCTGCCCAACGCCGATGGCGTACGTGCACGGAACCTGGCAGTGCCCGAACTGCCGCTTCAAGCTCGGCTGCTGCGAGGGCGACCCGCAGACCGCGTGCGACGTGCAGGAGCCCCTCACACCGCGTTGAGTTTGCAACCTTGGTCCGGCTTTGACCAGGTGCCGAGTCTCGAACTGCGACGACCGCTAGGGTCGAGTCATGGCGGTAATCGAGGCGATCGACCTGCGCAGGACCTACCGGACGACGACCGGCGTGATTCGCCGCAAGCCGCTCGAGGTCGAAGCGGTGCGCGGCATTTCTTTCGCCGTCGAGCAGGGTGAGCTCTTCGGGTTGCTCGGCCCGAACGGCGCCGGGAAGACGACCACGATCAAGATGCTGATCACCCTGCTCCTCCCGACGAGCGGGCACGCGCGCGTGCTCGGCCACGACGTCGTCGCCGACGCGCGCGAGGTGCGCAAGCGCATCGGCTACGTGTTCGGCGGCGACCGCGGCCTCTACGAGCGCCTGTCGGCGCTCGACAACCTGCGCTACTTCGCCGAGCTCTACGGCGTCTCCGGCAAGGCGCAGCGCCTGCGGATCGCCGAGGTGCTCGAGCTCGTCGGCCTCACCGGCCGCGAGCAAGAACGCGTCGAGGGCTACTCGCGCGGCATGCGCCAGCGGCTCCACATCGCCCGCGGCATCCTCCACGACCCCGAAGTCGTGTTCCTCGACGAGCCGACGATCGGCGTCGACCCCGTCGGCGCCCGCGACCTGCGCCAGACGATCGCCGACCTCGTCACCTCCGGCAAGACCGTGCTGCTGACGACGCACTACATGTTCGAGGCCGACTCGCTCTGCGACCGGATCGCCGTAATCGCCAAGGGCCAAATCGTCGGCGAGGGCACTCCGACCGAATTGAAGAACAACGTCGCGGGTGGCCGCGTCACCGAGATCGAGGTGTTCGGGGTCGACGAGAGCACGGTCGCGCGTCTCCGCGGGATCGTGGGTGTGACCGCCGTCGCTGTGGAGGAACGCGAGCAGAAGCAGGTCATCGTCGTCCAGACGACCGGCGAGCGCGAACTGACTGCACCGCTGCTCGCGGAGCTCGGCGGTGTCGAGGTCGGACGGGTCGCATCGCGCGAGCCGACGCTCGAGGACGCCTACGTCTCGCTCGTCACTGCCGAGTGAGAGCCGGCCTGCGGCTTCTCGGCTTCGCGTGGGTGCTGCACGTGAAGATGATGTCGCGCTCGGCATTCGACGGCCTGCTCGCAATCCTCTGGCCGCTCTTCTTCGCGACCGTCGCGTTCTTCATGTTTCGCACCGGTCTCGGCCGCCACGCGCTCGGCCCGATCGGGCTCGCGGCTGCTGTGATGGGCATCTGGACGGCGACGAGCGTGCCGGCCAGCTCGGCCCTGCAGCGCGAGCGCTGGTTCGGCACGCTCGAGCTCCTCGTCGTCGCACCGGCGAGCTTCGCGCTCATCCTGCTGCCGATCACGCTCGCGTCCTCGACGATCGGCCTCTACTGCGTCGCCGGGACGCTCCTCTGGGCGCGGGTCCTCTTCGGGATCCAGATCGCGATCGCCCACCCGGTCTTCTTCGCGCTCGCCCTGTTCTCGACGGTCGTGACGATCGGCTCGCTCGGGTTCCTGATGGCGGTCTCGTTCGTGCGATCACGCCGCGGCTGGGCGCTCGGAGCACTCCTCGAATACCCGATCTGGATCGTGTGCGGGTTCCTCATTCCCGTCTCGATCCTGCCCGGCTGGGTGCGGCCGATCTCGTGGGCACTCGGGCCGACCTGGGGCATGCGCGCCGTGCGTGAGGCGGCCTACGGCGGCTCACCGCTCGTGCCGCTGCTCATCTGCTTCGCTCTCGCAGCCGCGTACCTCGCGCTCGGGGCACTCGTGCTGCGCTTCGTCCTCGACTCGGCGCGCCGGAGCGCGACCCTCTCCCTCGCATGACGAGCCTGCGGGTGTTCTTCGTCGGCGGCCTGATCAGCTACCGCGCGCTCTTCTCGTTCATGTCGCCGGCCGTGTTCGTGCCGACGCTGATCCTGACGCCGATCTTCCAGATCCTGCTCTTCGCCTACATCGGCCGCGCCGCCCACGCCCAGTCCGACGAGTTCTATGTCGTCGGCAACGCGATGCAGTACGCGGCGGTGCCGTGCCTCTTCGCGATGACGCAGACGATCGCGGGCGAGCGCTACCAGCAGACGCTCGGTTACATCCTCGTCTCGCCGGCGGGACGCCTGCCGCTCTTTCTCGGTCGGTCGCTGCCGGTGATCCTGAACGGCTTCTTCGTCGCCGGGTTCTCGCTGATCGTCGGCGGGTTGATCCTCGGGGTGACGTTCCCCGCCTCGACCTTGGCGCCGCTCGCCCTCGTCGTCGGAGTCGCGAGCTTCTCGTGCACCGGCCTCGGCCTGATCAACGCCGGCCTCGGGCTGCGAATCCGCGAGACATCGGTGCTCTCGAACATCCTCGTCGGCGTGCTGCTCATCTTCTGCGGCGCCAACGTGCCTGCCGCTGCACTGCCGGGGTGGATGTCGCAGATCGCGTCGCTCCTACCGCTGACCCATGCGATCCGCGCGGCTCGCCTGGTCGCAGACGGCAGCTCGATCGGATCGGTGAGCGGCTTGCTCGAGCGCGAGCTCGGCGTCGGCCTTCTCTACGCCGTCGCGGGACTCGGGATCATCCGCTTCTTCGAGTGGCAGAGCCGGCAGCACGCGTCGCTCGGGATAGCATGAAGGACGCGCGCGTCTTCTGGGTCGGGTTCGTGCTGCATTTCAAGAACCTCTCGGCCTCGCCGTTCATGATGGTGACCGCCGCGATCTGGCCGCTCGTCTACGCGACGCTGGCGTTCCTGATGTTCCGCGCGACGGGGCACGCGCCGTCGCTGCTGTACGCAGCACTCGGAGCCGCGGTGATGGGAATCTGGTCGACGACTGCGACGAGCGCGGGCGGTGCGATTCAGCAGCAGCGCTGGTACGGCATCCTCGAGCTGCTCGTTGCCGCGCCGTCGCCGCTTGTCCTCATCCTCGCGCCGATCACCGTCGCGATCTCGGCCATCGGGGTGTACTCGATCGTGACCACACTCCTCTGGGGACGCTTCCTCTTCGGCGTGCCGATTCACATCTCACACCCACTGCTCTTCGTCGTCTCGATTCCGACGGCCGTGATCTCGATCGGGATGCTCGGCCTCCTGCTGGCCTCGGCGCTCGTCCTCTACCGCGCCGCGAGTGCCTTCTCGCAGGCGCTCGAGTATCCGATCTGGCTGATCACCGGGATGCTGATCCCTCTCACGCTACTGCCGGTGTGGGTGAAGCCTCTGGCCTGGGTGCTCGCGCCGACCTGGGGGATGCGGGCCATGCGCCACGCCGCGATCGGCGGGCCGGTCGCGTGGCCGCTGCTTGCCTGCGCGCTCCTGACCGTCGCGTACGGGGCGATCGCGATCGCACTTCTGCATCACTTCGAACGCCTCGCACGCGATCGCGCGACGCTGTCGCTCACGTGAAGACCTGGCTGCGCATCTTCTTCGTGGGCGGCGCGATCAGCTTCCGCGCGCTCTTCTCCTGGATCCGGCCCGCCGTCTACGTGCCGACTCTGCTGCTCGGGCCGACGACGCAGGTGCTCTTCTTCGCGTACCTCGGCCGCACGGCGCACCTCGAGTCCGACTCGTGGTTCGTCGTCGGCAACGCGGTCCAGTCTGCGTCCCTCGCCGCCCTGTTCGGCATGGGGTTCGCGATCGACGGTGAGCGGTGGGCACAGACGCTGTCGGCCGTCCTCGCGACGCCCGCGAACCGTGCGGCGCTCTTCCTCGGGCGCGGGCTTCCCGTGCTCGTGAACGCGAGTGTCACCGCGACCACGGGCTTCGTCGGCGGGGCTCTCCTGCTCGGTTTTCGGCCGCCGCTCTCGTCGATCCCGGCGCTTGCGCTGCTCGTCGTGCTCGCGTCGTTCACCTGCACCGGGCTCGGCATGCTGACGGGCGCCGTGGGGCTGCGCATGCGCGACGTGCCGATCATCGCGAATCTGACGATGGCCGTGCTCCTCATCTTCTGCGGCGTGAACGTGCCGCTCGACAAGCTTCCCCTTTGGATGCACCTCACCGCCGACGCGCTGCCGCTCACACATGCGATCGCCGCCGCTCGCCACGTCGCTGACGGCGCATCGCTCGCCAGTGTGCGCGGCTCGATTCTGATCGAGCTCGCGCTCGGCACCGGTTACCTCCTTTTCGGGTTCGCGTTGCTCCGCTACTTCGAGCTCGAAGGCCGTCGTCACGGGACTCTCGACCGCGCATGAGAGCGGCGAAGATCGTCTGGAGCGGCTTCACGACGAACCTGAAGATGCTCGGGACGTCGAGCTTCTTCCTGCTCACCTCGACCGTGCAGCCGGTCATCTTCGCGACGATCGCCTTCTACATGTTCCGCTCCGGCGGTCGAGGAGGCACGCTGTTCTACGCGGCACTCGGCGCAGGAATGATGGGCGTCTGGTCGACGACGCTCTTCGGCTCGGGCGGCATGATCCAGTGGCAGCGCTGGCAGGGAACGCTCGAGCTCGGTGTCGGTGCACCGCCCGGGATGGCGCTCGTCTACCTGCCGTTCTCGCTCGCGAACGCGTTCACCGGGATGTACGCACTCGCAGCGACGCTCGTCTGGGGACGCCTCGCGTTCGGCGTGCCACTTCATCTCGTCCACCCGTGGCTGTTCGCGCTCGCGCTGCCTGCGACCGTCATCTCGCTCGGGCTGATGGGCCTCGTGCTCGCGTCGACGTTCGTCCTCTATCGGTACGCAAACGCGCTCTCGAACCTCCTCGAGTATCCGGTCTGGATCGCGTCCGGTCTCGTGTTCTCGACGTCGCTCCTGCCGGGCTGGACGCGACCGATCTCGTGGCTCCTCCCGCCGTACTGGGGCATCCTCGCGCTCCGGCACGCGGCACTCGGCGGCGAGGTCTGGGGACCGCTCGCGATGGTGGTGCTGCTCGGGCTCGTCTCCGTGATCGTCGCCACGTTGACGTTCCGCATGTTCGAGCACCTCGCCCGCGCGCGAGCGACGCTGTCACTCACATGAAGCACTGGCTTTCGGTCTTCTTCATCGGCGGTCTGATCGCCTACCGCGGGCTCTTCAACTGGATCCGGCCCGCGATGTACATCCCGACGATGCTCGGCAGTCCGCTCTTCCAGCTCATCTTCTTCACGAAACTCGGCCAGTACGCCCAAGCGGAGTCGCGCGACTTCTACATCGTCGGGAACTCGGTGCAGGTGTGTGCGATGTCGTCGGTGTACGGCATGACGATGGCTGTTGCGAATGAGCGCTGGTACGGCACGCTTGGCCCGCTGCTCGCGTCCCCAGCCAATCGCGCCGCGGTCTTCCTGGGCCGCGGCGTCCCCGTGCTCGCAAACGGCCTGGTCGTCTCGGCGTTCACGTTCGGCGCCGGCGCACTCCTGCTCGGCTTCCGGCCGGGCCTTGGGACGATCCCCGCGCTCGCTGCGATCGTGCTCGTGACCGTCACCTCGTGCACCGCGTTCGGGATGCTCCTCGGCTCGATCGGCCTCCGGGCAAAGGATTTCTTCTTCGCGGCGAACCTCGCCTACTTCCTGATGCTCCTCTTCTGCGGCGTGAACATCCCGCTCGATGCGCTGCCGGGCTGGATGAGCGCCGTGTCGCGGTGCTTGCCGCTGACGCACGGCATCGCCGCGGCGCGCGAGGTTGCCGCAGGTGCGTCACTCGGTCACGTCGCCGGCCTCGTGTGGACGGAGCTCGGCGTTGGCGCCGCGTACGCCGTTGCGGGCTTCCTGCTCTTCCGCATTCTCGAGCGCGAATCGCGCCGAAGCGCGGTGCTCGACGCGTATTAAGGGGCACCCCGGCCACCCGAAACGGTGACCGCAACCGCGCCGCGCCGGACGCCGAGGGAACGCGCGCACGGGAATGAGCGCGACCGCCGTGCCGACCGACCCTGAAAGGGCATGCGCCGCATCTTTGCCCTCCTCGCCTTCGTCGCTGCCGTGGCCGGCCTTGCTGCATTCGGGATCGCCGCCCGGCCCGCGCTCGCGGCCGGCGGCGGGAACGTCACCTTCCAGGGAGGTACCGCACGCGAACAGACGGCTGTCCGCTCGGCGCTCGGCGCCTCGAGCTTCGACTGGGGCCTCCTGCCTCAGACGGTCGTCGTGCACATCGGTGCGGGCGATTCCTCCGCGACCGCCGGCAACGTCTACATCTCGAGCTCGCTCCTCGACTCGGGCCGATTCGCCTGGGGCGTCGTCCAGCACGAGTTTGCTCACCAGGTCGACTTCATGCTGTTCGACGATGCCAAGCGCGCCGCGTTCAACGCCGCGCTCGGAGGCAAGGACTGGTGCTACTCCGTCTCAGGGCTCGCGCACGGCGACTACGGCTGCGAGCGCTTCGCGTCGGAGCTCGCCTGGGCCTACTGGCCGTCGGGCGACAACTCGATGATGCCGCTCTCGGCGCGTGACGAAGCGGCGGCCATGCCGGTCGAATCCTTCCGCGCCCTGCTCGCCACGACTCTCGGCGTGCCAAGCCTCGGCCCCGCACCGTCATCCACCCGCGCGTTCGCCGCCGTCGCCGTCCACCGCGCGAAGCGGAATCGCTAAGAGATCAGCTGATCGCGAAGTGCCCGCGCGACCGCTTGGGTGCGGGTGTCGGCGTCCAGTTTGTCCATCGCCTTCCGCACGTGGGTGCGCACCGTCTCGGCTGAGATGAACAGCCGCTTCCCGATCTCGTCGTTTGCGAGACCATCGGCAAGCAGGCGAAGAACGTCGCGCTCACGCTGCGTGAGCTGGGGGACCTTCGAGCCCATCGATGCGGCGAGGCTGCCCGCGAGCACCGGGTCGACGTAGGTGCTGCCGGCCGCGACCGTGTGCAACGCCCTGAGGAGATCGTCCATCGGCGCCTCCTTCAGAACGAAGCCGCGGACGCCCGCGTCGAGGGCCTCGGTCAACTGGGCGCGATCGCCGTACCCCGTGTAGAGCACGATCCCCGTGTCTGGGGTCGACCGGCCCGCCCGCCGGGCAACCTCGATTCCCCCGAGCTTCGGCATCCGGATGTCGACGAGGGCGACGTGCGGCTTGCGCTGCTCGATCTTCTCGAGCGCCTCGGCCCCGTCCTGCGCCCGGCCGACGACCTCGATGCCGCCTGCGGCCAGAAACTCGGCAACCGCCTCGAGCACCGCGGGGTGGTCGTCGGCGACAAGGCACGTAACGGGGGTCTTCTCGTTGCTCATGGCGCTCTACCAACTTTCATCGTGCCATCCCTGACTTGGGGATCCCCGTTTTGGGGGATCCCGATCGCGCGACTGGAGGGATGGCGCTTCACACGTCCGATGCCAATAGTTGTCATACCAGTTCGAGCGAGCTCACACATTCCCGTGCGGCAGATGATCTCACTTCCCGTTGCCTCCGCCGACCAGCACAAGCTGATCGATGCAGTCATCGCGGTCAACGAAGCGCCGACCCTTGCCGACGCCTTCCAGGTTCTGGCCGAGACGGGGCTTGCGCTGCTCGCGTCCGAGAGCCTGTGGGTGATTGCCTGGAACGACGACCTGTCCGTTGGCGAGATCGTCGCGGGCGCCGGCCCGTCAAGGGCGTGGGTCAGCCAGAACGTGCCGTCTGACCCCCACCTCCTTCAGTCGCTCGCAACCGGCGAGCCCTACGCCGGCCCGCCGGTGCTCGACGGTCTCTCGCCCGGTCTTGCGGAGGCCAACGCCGCGATCGCGACGATCGTCCGCGTCCCCCTGCTCACGGAGAGCTGCCGCGCGACCTTCCACGCTGGGTGGGCTTCCGAGCTTGACGGCGCCGAGGCGACCGCAGCGGCGCACCTTCTGCACACGCTCACCCGGCTGACGACACTTGCCGAGCGCACGCTGCGACAGCGCAAGCACGACCAGCTCGAAAACGTCTTGAGCCGCGTCGGTGACGGGGTCGTCCTGACGAGCGCCGACAAGACAACCATGAACGATGCCGCTCGCACGATCCTGGCCGTCCCCGAAGGCGTCGAGTTCCGGAGCGCGATGTTCCAACCACGTGCCCTCGACGGCACTCCGATCGACGTCGACCTGGACGCACTGCCCGGCCAGGCGACGATCAATTCGGGCACGGGCGGCCGCTTCACGATCCGCGCGACGGCGCTCGACGGTCGAGAGCTCGTGCTCGACGGCAGCGTCTCGGTTGGAAGCGGCAGCGTGATCGTCTTCCGCGACGTCACCGCAGAGCACCTTCGAAACCAGCTGAACCAACAGACGCTGAACGCACTCTTCAACGCTATTCCGATGGCGATCAGCGTCACCGACCCGGTCACGCACCAGATCGTTGCGGTCAACCGGGCGTTCTGCGCGCTCGTCGAGCGCCCCGCCGCCGACGTGGTCGGCGCGATGCCCCCGTATCCATGGTGGGGCGAGGACGAGGCGGATGTCGATCGAGGCTTCGCTCCTGGCACGAGCATCGATCGCGTCTACCGACGGCCCGACGGCCGTCCGTCGCCGGTTCGCCTCTCGGTGTACGCGGTCCCTGGCGACGACGGCGAGCCCGCGCTGATCCTTGCAGTGATCGAAGACCTCGCGGAGGAGCGCCGCGTGCAACAACAACTCGTCCAGAGCGGGAAGCTCGCAGCAATCGGCGAGCTCGCAGCCGGTGTCGCACACGAGATCAACAACCCACTGTTTGCGATCCTCGGACTGACCGAGTTCTTGCTCAAAGAGTCCGAGAGGGGCTCGAAGGCGCACAACCGGCTCGAGCTGATCCAGCAGACCGGCCTCGAGATCAAGGAGATCGTGCGCGCCCTGCTCGACTTCGCGCGCGAGAACGCCGAGGAGCGTCACATCGTCCCGCTGGACGACGTCGTACGCTCGACGCTCGATCTCATCCGGCGCACGAACGCGCACAAAGGCATCGAACTGATCGACGTCTACGAGAGCACTGATGTACCGGTCAACGCCAGCGCCAACCAGCTCAAGCAGATCTTCCTCAACCTGATCGCGAACGCGCGGCAGGCGATGCCGAACGGTGGCACCGTCTCGGTGGACGTGCGGCGTGAAGGCGACTTCGCGGTCGCAAGCGTCACCGATGACGGCCCGGGTATGGAGCTCGCAGTCGCCGAACGCATCTTCGAGCCGTTCTTCACGACCAAGCGCCTGACGGGCGGGACGGGCCTCGGGCTCTCGGTCAGCCTCGGGATCGCGGAATCGCACGGTGGCCGCCTAACCGTCGTGTCCGACCCAGGCGCCGGGGCGTCATTCACGCTTTTCCTGCCGATTGCCGATGGGAAAGCAGTATGAGCCGCATCCTCGTCATCGACGACGAATACATCATCCGGAGCCTCATGCTCGAGATCCTGGAGGCCGCCGGCCACGAAGTCGTTGGCGCCGAAACGGCGGAGCGTGCACTGACCTTGCTCGAGGAGAGTGAGTTCGAGCTCGTCGTCAGCGATGTCGTCATGCCGGGTCTTTCGGGCCTGGAGCTTCTCGGCGCCGTGCGAGCACTGCGCGCCTCCCTTCCCGTCGTGCTCGTGACAGGCGCCGGGACCTACGACACGCTAAGCCAGGCGCTGACGCGCGGCGCTGCCGGCCTGGTCACAAAACCGTTCGCCCATGCAGACCTGCAGAACGCGGTGGCGGACGCACTCGAGCGCGCGGCTCGGTCGCGCGAGGAACTGCGTGAGCGCCTGCTTGCCCCGACGCTTGCGAGCGCGCTCGCGAACGCGATCGAGGCGCGCGACTCGTATTTGCACGGTCACTGCGAGCGGCTTGCCTCGCTCGCGGTTCGCATGGGTGAATTGCTCGGGCTGCCGCCGCGCGACGTCGAGACGATTCGACTCGGTGCGATCCTCCACGACGTCGGCAAGATCGGGATCCCGGATCGCGTGCTGCTGAAGCCGGCGGCACTCGACGACGAGGAACGGCGGATCGTCGAGACACATCCGGAGATCGGCGACAAGCTTCTCGAACCACTCGATCTCCTCGAAGAAGCGCGCCCAATCGTGCGGCATCATCACGAGCGTTGGGACGGGGCCGGGTATCCGGACCAGCTCGCGGGCACTGGCATCCCTCTCGGCGCGCGCATCGTCGCGGTCGCCGACTCGATCGAAGTGATGACCTCGCGCCAGTTGTACCGGCAGCCTCGCACCCCCGCACAGGTCGTGGAGGAGCTCCACGCCTGCCGCGGGACGCAGTGGGACCCGGAGATCGTCGACCTCGCGCTCGGTCTGATCGAATCGGGAGAGCTCGAACTGTCGGTCGACGGCATCAAGCTGCTCGCCCCCTCCGGGCCGGAGACGCCGGTCACAGGTTTTGCGGTCCTCCTGATCGAGGACGACGACGAGCACGCGATGCTCGTGATGAAGGCACTCGAGCGCGCGCTCGACGGCGCCGTCATCGCACGCGCGACCAGCATGGCCGGCGCTACCGAGCTCGTCAGCAATGCCGAATGGTCACTCGCGATCATCGACCAAGGTCTCGAAAACGGCTGCGGGTTGCAGGTGCTCGACGCGCTGCACCTGAGCAATCCGCGGCTGCCGATCGTGATGCTCACCGGCCAGGAGTCGGAAGTGACCGCCGTCGAGGCGTTCCGCCACGGAGCCTCCGACTACGTCGTCAAGGGCGACGCAAATCTCGAATCACTCGCCGAACGCGTGCGCACGCTGGTAACCGCATGACCGTTCTGAGAAAGGCGAACCCATGAACGACCCGACCTGCCTGCTTGCTGACGACCATCCGGCTCTGACGGTCGCAATCGCAGCCTTTCTCGGCGAGAACGGCTTCGACGTCGTCGGCCCGGTGGCCGACGGCCGGCGCGCCGTCGCGCTCGCGGAGAAGACGCAGCCCGAGCTCGCAGTGATCGACTATCGCATGCCGCGCCTCTCCGGGCTCGAGCTCATCCAAGCGCTTCGGGAGGCGTCGCCGACAACGCGGATTGCGGTCTACACCGCAGACGCGGACGAGGCGCTCGCGCAGGACGTGCTTGCGGCAGGCGCCGTCGCGGTCGTTCTCAAAGAGGCGCCACTGCCTGATCTCGTGCGCGCGCTCGAGGCGGCGCTCGCCGGCAAGTCGTACATCGACCCCGCGCTCACGAAGGCGACAAGTTCTTCCTGCAAGCTGACCGCGCGCGAGCTTGAAGTGCTCACGCTGCTGGCCGAAGGATTGCAGCACGAGGAGATCGGCCGTCGGCTCGGAATCAGCTCGGAGACCGTGCGGACGCACTTGCGGAAGGCCTCGGATCGTCTCGGTGCATCAACGCGCACGCAGGCTGTCGCGACTGCACTTCGGCTCGGCCTTATTGCATGACCGAGCACACCCTCGCTGAGCTCGTCGAGCGGCAGCTCGAAGTTGCATCGCTCTCCGGCGAGGTGCAGAGCGTCATGCACGGCATCGTCGAGCGCTTGCTCGAGTTGCCGCACGCCGACGGCGCATCGCTCTCGACCGTCGTCGACGGCCGCGCCCACTTCACCGTCGCGCTCGGTGCCGACTCGACGCTGCGAAACCAGACCATGCCACTCGAAGACACGCTCGGCGCCGAGTGTGTCGCGAGCGGCGAGGTTCGCGTTCTGCGGGGGTCGACCGGCGCTGAGATGGGGCGTTCGCTGACCGCCGACACCGGCACGATCATCCTCGCTCCAATCGTCTACGACGGCGCAACCCGCGGGGTGCTTGGCGTCCGCAGCGGGCTTCCCGATGCGTTTGGCGCCCTCGAAGTCGAGACGACGCGCCTGCTCGCCCAGTCGGCTGCGATCGCGCTTCGGAATGCGAGCCTGGTCGAGAAGCTCGCAGAGAGCGAGCGGCAGTACCGCGAGCTGCACACCCAGGCCGCGGATGCGACGCTCGTCTGCGACCTCGACGGGAACATCCTCGATGCGAACGCCGCTGCGTCGGCGCTTCTCTGGTACACGACCGACGAGCTCCGCGCGATGCGTCCGATGGAGCTCCTCGAGCCCTCCGAGCATGCCGCCGAAGCAGCGCGGGTCGCGCGACTGATCGAGCTCAGGGAACTGCGAGCCGAGCGGACATTCCGCCGCAAGGACGGCACGCCGATCGAGATCGAATTCTCGAGCCGCGTGCTCGACGACGGGCGCGTCCATTCGACCCTTCGCGACATCACTCAGCGCAAGCGGAACGAGCACCGGCTGCGCACAAGCCTCAGCCAGTTGCACGCAATCGTCGAGACGCAGCAGGAGATCTCGGCGCTCGAGCTCGATCCGATCGCTGTCACGAGGACGATCGTCGAGCGCGCACAACGCCTCACCGGCGCCGACGGCGCCGTGGTGCAATGGTTCGAAGGAGACGACTCCGTCTTCAGCGTCGGTTCCGGCATCGCGCAGACGCACGTCGGCCTGCGGGTCGATCGAGGCGCGAGTCTCGCCGGCGTCGCTGCACGAAGCGGCGAGGCCGCCTACTCGGCCGACACGCTGTCCGATGCGCGAGTCGACGCGGCCGCATGCCGTGCCGTCGGCGCGCGCTCGGCGATCTGCGCGCCGCTCTATCGCAACGGCTCGATCGAGGGCGTGCTCTCGGTTTTCGGGCGAGCGCCGGACGCGTTCGATCAGCTCGCGGTCGAGACGACCCGCCTGATGGCCGAGTTTGTCAGCACCGTCATGCGCAACTCCGCCGAGCTCGAGCTGCGGAGTGCTCTCAACGAGGCGCTTCAGACACAGGCCCAGGTCGTACAGCACATGCAGACGGGGCTCTGGGTGTGGGCCTTGGAGGAGGACGGTGAGTTCCGCCTCGACTTCGCAAACGCCGCGAGCATGTCGGCGATCGGGCTCGAGGGCTCGGCGATCGTCGGGGAGACGATGCGCAACGTCCTCCCCGGGCTTCCGGACGATGCGATCCAGCGGTTCCGCGACGTCGTCGAGAGAAACGAATTCTACGATCCGGGCGAGGTCGAGTACGGCGACGAGCGCATTGCACCGAGCATCTTCTCCGTGAAGGCGTTTCCGCTTGCGCGACGTCGCGTCGCCGTGACGTTCGAGAACGTGACCGAGAACGTGCGCGCGGGGCGGGCGCTGCAGGAGAGCGAATCGCGCTTCCGTGGTGCATTTCACTCCTCGTCGGTCGGCATGGCGCTGACCGCCCTCGACGGGACATTCGTTCAGGTGAACGACCGGCTCGCCGAGATGCTTGGGCACAAAGTCGAGGAGCTGATGCGGCTCGGTGTCGCCGGGATCACGCATCCTGACGACCTCTCGGTCGACACCGAGAACGCGGCCGCCATGAAGGCCGGGCTCATCGAGTCGTATCAGCGTGAGAAGCGCTATCTCCGCAAGGACGGCACGATCCTCTGGGCCGACCTGACCGCCTCGCTGGTGCGTACCTACGACAACGCACCGACTCATGTCGTTTCGCATATTCAGGACATCACCGACCGCAAGGAGGCTGCCCTCCTCTTCGCAGCGATCTTCGAGGACTCGGTGGTGCCGAAGCTCATCGCCGACGACCGCCGCTGCCTCGTCGAGGTGAACGAAGCGGCAGCCGAGTTGCTGGGCGTTTCTCGCGAAGACGCCATTGGGCTCACCCTCGACGACCTGATGCCCGATGAGCGCGTGGCCGAGATGTGGCCGCGCTTCCTCGAAGAGGGAACGATCGACGCCGAGGTGACGCTGCATCGCCCCGGGGGCGGCACGCGGCAGATCGAGTTCGTCGCGACCGCGAACGTCCGCCCGGGCAGGCACATCTCGGTCGCCCGTGACCTCTCGGTTCAGAAGGGGCTCGAGGAGCAGTTGCGGCAAGCTCAGAAGCTGGAGGCCGTCGGGCGGCTGGCGGGCGGGATCGCCCACGACTTCAACAATCTCCTCACCGCCATCTCCGGCTACAGCGAGTTCCTGGTTGCGGGACTCGACGACGAGCGCCAGCGCCGCCACGCCGACGAGATCCGCAAGGCAGCCGCGCGCGCAGCCTCGCTCACCGGACAACTGCTCGCGTTCAGCCGCCGGCAGGTGCTGCAGCCGCGGATGCTCGACCTGAATCACGCCGTCTTGGACATGGAGATGATGCTGCGCCGCCTGATCGGAGAGGACATCGAGCTCATCGCGCTCCTCGACAACGAGCTCGGCGCCGTTCTCGCCGACCCGACCCAGATCGAGCAGGTGATCGTCAACCTCGCGGTGAACGCCCGCGACGCGATGCCGCACGGCGGCTCGCTGACGATCGAGACCGCGAACGTCGAGAGCGACGACGGCGCGTTCGTCGATCTGCTCGTCACCGACACCGGCATGGGCATGTCCGACGCAGAGCGCGAACAGCTCTTCGACCCGTTCTTCACGACGAAGGAAGGCGGCACCGGTCTCGGTCTCGCCACGGTGCACGGCGTGGTCGAGCAGAGCGGCGGAACGATCGAGGTCGAGTCCGCGCCGGGAATGGGCTCGTCGTTCCGGATCCGCCTGCCGTTCGCCCAGGCGAGAGCCGAGCGTCCACCCGAGTCGACCCGCGAACGGGACGTCCCCGACCGCGGCTCCGAGACGATCCTGCTCGTCGAGGACGAGACCATCGTCCGCCAGCTCGTCGCGGAGATCCTCGAGACGTCGGGATATGCGGTGCTTCAGGCCGGAGACGGGCCGTCTGCGCTCGAGCTCCTGCGACGCCACAGCGATCCGGTCGCCCTCCTCGTCACCGACGTCGTCATGCCCGGCATGAGCGGGCCGGACGTTGCCGGCGCCGTCGGATCGATGCGGCCGGGCACGAGGGTTCTCTACATGTCGGGCTATACGGATTCCGCGATCGGCCATCACGGCGTGCTCGAGCCGGGGATCGCGTTTCTCCAGAAGCCGTTCAGCGCCGACGACCTGACCCGCAAGATCCGGTCGCTGCTCGGCGAGCCCGTCGCCGTTGCGACTTGACACCCGAGATGCGAAAGAGTATTTTCGAAATATCTCTTTCACACCTGAACCGCCTCGCCTGACCTCCCCCGAGGCGCTTCGTGCCCTCGGCCACACGACCCGCCTGCGGATCCTCGCGCGCCTGCAGCTGCACGGAGACTCGACGGCCACCGAGTGCGCCGCGGAGGTCGGGGAGAGCGCATCGTCGTGCAGCTACCACCTGCGCACCCTGGCCAAGCACGGCTTCGTCGAGGAGGTCGCGTCGGTCGACGCCCGCGAGCGGCGTTGGCGCGCACGAGCGGTGAGCATCGACTTCGACGCGGGGGCCGACGCCGACGAGGAGTTCCAGGCCGCCTCCGCTCTCGCCCGCGCGGCGCTGCTCGAGCTCAGCGACGACACCGTACGCGACTACCTCGCGCACGAGCGTTCGTTCTCTGCAGCCTGGCGCGAGGCGGCGGCGTTCCTCCAGACGACGATCGTCGCAACGCCGGCCGAGCTCGAGCAGATCGCACGCGGCCTTCAGGCCGTCCTCGCTCCGTACCAGCGACTCGCGCGTGAGAAGACACCGCGCGGAGCCCGCTTCGTGCACGTCGGCGTGCGCGCGGTTCCGGGCAACACGCCGACATGATCCCGCCGATCCTGCGCGAGAACCGGAACTTCCGCCGCTATTTCATCGGTCAGTCGGTTTCGCTCCTCGGCGACCAGATCACCTTGATCGCGCTGCCGCTGACCGCCGTGATCGCGCTGCACGCGACGGCCGGGCAGATGGGAGCGCTGACGACGGCGTACCTCGTTCCGAACCTGCTCTTCTCGCTCCACGCAGGCGCCTGGATCGACCGGCGAGGCCGCCGTCGCCAGATCATGCTTGCGACCGACGTCCTACGGGGCCTCTGCATCGCCACGATCCCAGTCGCCTATGCCTTCGGCCACCTCACCTGGGCGCAGCTCTACGTGGTCGCGTTTCTCACAGGCTCGCTCAGCGTCTTCTTCTACGTCGCGTACGGCGCGTTCTTCCAAGTCGTCGTGCCGCGTGAGGACTACGTGCAGGCGAACTCGCTGATCCACGGGAGCCGTGCCTTCTCGTTCCTCGCGGGCACGAGCACGGGCGGCATCCTCGTGCAGGCGATCAAAGGCCCGTACGCACTCGGGCTCGATTCAGTCTCGTTTCTCTGGTCTGCGTTCTTCCTCGGCCGGATCGATGCAGAGGAGCCGCCGGGCTCGCCGCACGAGCAGGGTGCGCTCCTCTCGGGCGTGCGCTGGATCAAGCGCAACCCGATCATCCGCGCCGAGTTGCTCGGTGTCGCGACGCTCAACCTCTTCAACTTCATGTTCTTCGCGCTGTTCGTCCTCTACGCCACCCGCACGCTCGGCGTCAGGCCGGCAACCCTCGGCGTCGTGCTCGGAGCTGCATCGATCGGGACGCTGCTCGGCTCGTTCGTGACCGCGCGCATCTCGCGCCGCTTCGGCGTCGGGCCTGCGTTCATCGCCGGCTGCTTCCTCTTCCCCGCACCGCTCGTCCTCGTCCCGGCGGCCGGCGGCCCGCACTGGCTCGTGCTCGCAATCCTGTTCGTCGCCGAGTTCACGTCCGGCGTCGGGTTGATGCTGCTTGACATCATGGCGGGCTCGATCACGGCGGGCACCGTGCCGACGGCGCTCCGATCGCGCGTGTCGGGTGCGTTCATGGTCGTGAACTACGGCGTGCGCCCGCTCGGCACGTCGCTCGGCGGGATCCTCGGCGCGACGATTGGGGTGCGCCCGACGCTCTGGATCGCAACCGTCGGCGCGCTGCTCGGCCTGACGTTCTATATCGGCTCGCCCATCCCGAAACTCCGCGACGTACCGGAGATGGCGGAATGATGGACGACCCGCTCATCCTCTTTCACGACTGGATCGAAGGCCCCGAGATGGTGATCGCGACTGCGACGCCCGACGGGCGCCCGTCGGTGCGCATGTTGCTGCTGAAGAGCGCCGACGAACGCGGCTTCACCTTCTTCACGAACTACGAGTCGCGCAAGGGCGCGGAGCTCGCCGCGAACCCGCGCGCCGCGCTGCTCTTTCGCCGTCCCGACATCCAGGTGCGAGTGGAGGGGGTCGTCGAGCGCATCGACGCGGCCGAATCCGACGCCTACTGGGCGACCCGACCCGCAGAGTCACGCCGTAGCGCGGCGGCGTCGCGGCAGTCGCAGCCGATCGGCTCACGCGAGGAGCTCGCGGCGGCGGTCGCAGCGCAGCCCGCCGAGCCGGGGCGGCCGGCGCGCTGGGGCGGCTATCGGCTCGTGCCCGATACCTACGAGTTCTGGCGGCATCGCGACGACCGCCTGCACGAACGTCACCTGTTCAAGGCACGCGGAACCGGCTGGGAGCGGTCGATACTGCAACCGTGAAGCTCGTTGCCGCCGCGACCACCGCACTCATTGCCGCCCTCGGCGGCTCGGCGGCGGCGACCGCACCGACGATCGCGGGCTGCCCGGTCTTCCCTGCGTCGAACCCGTGGAACACGCCGGTCGACAAGCTGCCGGTCGCGGCCGACTCGGCCACGCTGATCGCATCGATCGGCCTCACCTCCGGCGTTCACGCCGACTTCGGCTCGGGGCTCTACGACGGATCGCGAATCGGCATCCCGTTCGTCGTCGTGCACGGCCGCTCGACGCCGAAATCCCGCGTTAGCTTCGAGTACGCCGACGAGAGCGACAAAGGCCCGTACCCGATTCCCACGAACGTCCCGGTCGAAGGCGCGCCCGCCCATGCAAACTCAGGCGACCGCCACGTGCTGATCGTCGATCGGGATACGTGCAAGCTCTACGAGCTCTCGGGGATGCAACGCACGGCGGAGCACTGGGCCGGCTGGTCGGGCGCGATCTGGAGTCTTCGCTCGAACGCCGTCCGACCCGCGACGTGGACCTCAGCCGATGCGGCGGGGCTGCCGATCCTGCCGGGACTCGCCCGCTGGGAAGGCGACGCGTCGACGGGCAAGATCAACCATGCGCTTCGGTTCACCGTCGAGCGCACACGTCGCGCCTTCATCTATCCGGCGCGCCATTACGCGTCGAGCTCGACCGATCCGTCGCTGCCGCCGATGGGACTTCGCGTTCGGCTGAAGGCGAGCGTCGACATCTCACGCCTGCCGCGACAGGCGCGCATCGTCGCGCAGGCGATGAAGACCTACGGGCTGATCCTCGCCGACAACGGGTCGAACTGGTACGTCAGCGGCGCGCCGAGCCCACACTGGTCGAACGACCAGTTGCACGCATTAGGCGCGCTGACGGGTGCCGACTTCGAGGTGGTCGACACCTCGAAGCTGCGGCCGTAACTCGACGCTGAACGTCGTCCCGGCCGTGCTGCTTTCGACGGTTACGTCGCCCCCCATCGCAACCGTAAGCTGCCGCACGATCGCGAGGCCAAGCCCGCTGCCGACGGGGCGCTCCTTGCCGATCCTGTCGTAGAGATAGAAGCGCTCGAAAGCCCTCGGAACATCATCGGCGGGAATTCCAGGACCGGTGTCGGAGACGACGAGACGACCCGGCTCGACCAGCACCGTCACGCTGCCGCCGGCCGGCGTCTCTCGCAACGCGTTCTCGACGAGGTTCGACGCGACCTGCAGGAGCCGGTCTTGATCGGCGATCACCCAGCTCTCGGCACCCGATGCGGTGAGTGCGACATCGAACTGGGTCGCCGCGACCTCGTGCCTGCGCACCGCGACACGGGCGATCTCGGCGAGATCGACGTCCTCGCTGCGCACCGAGAATTCGCTGCGGTTCATCCGCGCGAGGTCGAGCAGGTCGCGGACGAGCCGTTCGAGGCGGCTCGCCTCGACGCTGATGATGCGCCCCGCCTCGCCCGGCTCGAACACACCTTCACCAAGGCCCTCCGCATACCCGCGAATCGCGGTCAACGGCGTCTTCAGCTCGTGGCTGACCGAAAGCAGGAAGTCACGCTCGGCCTGGCGGGATGCTGCGAGCTGCGCCACCATCTGGTTGAACGCGTCCGCAAGGGAAACGAGCTCACTCGACCCTTCGCGCGGCAGAGGGTCGTGTCGCTCTTCCGCGGCGAGCGAGCGCGTCGCCTCGGCGACGCGACGGATCGGCCGGGCGATCGACCGCGCGACGACGAACGACAGGCCGGCGGCGAGGCCCACGCCGGCGAGCGCCGCCAAAAGCAGATCGGCTAGAAACGGGCGCCAGGCACTCGACCGTACGCTCGTCGGGCGCAGCAGGAGGAGGCCGAGGTGCGGGAGCGTCCGATAGGAGTAGAGCTGCTTGTGGCCGAGGTACGTCGTCGTGCCGTCGCTCGACTTGTTCACGTCGGGAACGAGCAGGAGGAACACCCTACGCCGTTGGATGAGCGTCCGTACGCCGTTCGACACTTTGTCCTGGGTTGCGTAGCTCACGTGTTGCAGGCGTTGCGCGGCAAGGTCGTCCGCACGGGCCGCGACGGCGGTCGCCTGCGAGCGGTCGACCTGCCTTCGCGTGAGGATGGCGCCGATCGCGATCGTCAGCGCGAGCGTCAGGGCGAGGGCCGCAAGCGTGGCCGCGAACAGCCGCGCTCGCAGGCTCTTCACGGCTGGACGGCCTTGTACCCGGTCCCGCGCAGTGTCCTGATCAGGTCCGGGCGATCAAGCTTGCGGCGCACCTGGGCGACGTGCACGTCGACTGTGCGCGTCCCGCCGGGGTACTCCTGGCCCCAGACGCGCTCGAGCAGGAGGTCGCGTGACACGACCACGCCGGGGTTCGCCATGAAGTAGGCGAGGAGGTCGAACTCCTTCGCGGTCAGGTCGACGGGACGGCCTGCGACCGTGACGTCGTGCGACTCGCGGTCGAGTACGACATCGCCGAGCGCGACGGTCTTCTCGCGTCCCTCCTGCGGCTCGCTGCGTCGAAGGATCGCCTTCATGCGGGCGACGAGCTCGCGGGGCGAGAACGGCTTCGTCAAATAGTCGTCGGCGCCGACCTCGAGGCCGACGATGCGGTCGGGCTCCTCGTCGCGTGCCGTCAGCATCAGGATCGGCACACTCGAGCGCGCGCGAATCTGACGACAGACGTCGAAGCCGTCGATCCCGGGCAAACCGATGTCGAGCAAGACGATTCGCACGCGATGGCGTTCGAGCTCCACGAGTGCGTCCTCGCCGGACCGCACCCAGACGACGCGATAGCCATCGCGCATCAGGTAGCCGCGGACGAGCTCTCCAACCGAGGGCTCGTCCTCGACGAGGAGAACTGTCCCCGCCATCAGACGGAGCGTATTAGAACGTGGCGCGGAGACGCACGGCAGCCCCGCCGTCGATGCGCATCGTCTGCACGTTCATCCGCTTGTGCAGGTCGGACACGGTGGCCGGGACGTTGCCGACGATCACGATCGTTGAGACCGACAGCGGGACGACCACGGTCGTGTCGTCGCGGCGGCGAATCGTCACCTGGGCGACGCTCACCTGCACGATCCTGCCGCGGTCGAGAATCAGGGTGTGAGGCGTGTGCCGGATCGAGACGTTGATCTCGGCGTGCGACCACGTACCCGGCAGGCGCGGGAATTGCGGCACCGGCCCACGGTTCAACGCGGCAACCGCTGTACCCGCAAATGCCAGCAAGACCAGGACAACAAGTGTTCCGACGACCCTCCGCATGCGCTGACTATGTCCGTTCGGGGTCAGTTTGCGGTAGTCGACGCGTAAGGGCGACGTAAAACCGATGAAGCGGACGGAGGGTCGCCGGCTCGCCGGCGACCCTCCTTGAACCCCTCGCGCTGCGGTCGGTGGGTCAGTTGGCACCTCAGCCCGACCTCACCCGTCAATGTGCCTTCGACCTGCGCTCTCGGCATAAATCTTGCTTCCGCACCGGACGGATTCGGTTCCGGCGGCACACTTCCTCGTTCGCCCGCGACCCTCCGAAAACCACGGACCCCTGTGGACGAATCGTCACGCTCTCGTAGCCGTGCCTGGCACCGGACATGTCCCGCCGCGAACGCCTGCCTGCCAGGGATTCGTCGTTCCGGTGGAGGAATCGTCACGCTCTCGTAGCCGTGCCTGGCACCAGACGGGTCGCGTGGGGCCCTGTCCCGGTGGGGCTCGGCTCGAATGAATCTGACCTGGGACTCAGACCTGGTTCGGCCGGTTGAGCCCGGGTGGCGAGCTTCGAGGCTCGTCACCCTTTTGGGCAACGTCTGGGTTACGGACCGTGCTACCGTGACCGCACGGATCGCCATTCGGTGGCCGTGAGATCTGGCTTCTCGTTCCTCCTTTTCAGGGTTGTTCGAGTTTTCCGTATCTCGACCCTGCCTTACCAAGGAGTAGAACAACGTGTCTCAGTCCTTCCTGGCGCTCGGCGTCAGCACGCCTGTCGTGCGCGCGCTCGATGCGCTCAACATCCGTCATCCGTTCGCGGTGCAGCAGCTCGTCCTTCCGGACGCGCTCGCCGGCCTCGACATCCTCGCCGAATCGCCTACCGGCTCCGGCAAGACGCTCGCCTTCGGCCTGCCGCTCGTCGAGCGCACCGAGAAGGCAACCGGCCGGCCGGCCGCACTCGTACTCGTCCCCACCCGTGAGCTCGCGACGCAGGTCGCCGCCGACCTCCGGCCGCTCGCCGCGGCCAAGGGCCTCCGCGTCGCAACCGTCTACGGCGGCATCGCTCTCGGCCCGCAGGCGAAGAAGGCGAAGGACGCGCACGTGCTCGTCGCGACGCCCGGCCGCCTGCACGACCTGATGGAGCGCCGGATGATCACGCTCGGCGGTGTTCGCGTCCTCGTCCTCGACGAGGCCGACCGGATGCTCGACATGGGCTTCAAGCCGCAAGTCGACCGCATCCTCAAGACCGTCCCGCAGAACCGCCAGACGATGCTCTTCTCGGCAACGTTCGACGGCGCGGTCGCGGAGCTCGCACGTGCGTACACCGTGAACCCGTCGCGCTTCAAGGCCGAAGCGCCGATCGAGAAGCAGACGGGCGAGATCGAGCACACCTTCGTGCCGGTCACGGCCGAGGGCAAGCTCGACCGCCTCGTCGAGGAGCTGAACGGCGAACGCGGCCTCGCGCTCGTCTTCGTCCGCACGAAGTACGGCGCGGACAAGCTCGCTCGCAAGCTCGCGAAGCTCGACATCGCGGCAACCCCGATGCACGGCAACCTCTCGCAGAACCAGCGGGAGCGCGCGCTCGCACGCTTCGAGTCGGGCAAGGTGACGACGCTCGTCGCCACCGACGTCGCGGCCCGTGGGCTCGACGTCGACGACATCACCCACGTGATCAACTTCGACCCGCCGCACGGTCACGACGACTACGTGCACAGGGTCGGCCGCACCGGCCGCGCAGGCCGGAGCGGCACCGGCGTCACCTTCGTGCTCCCCGAGCAGCGGGTGGACATCTCGAAGATGGCCTCGAGGCTCGGGCACGGAGATCAGTTCGCCGCATCGGGCATGACGGTTGCCGCACCGAAGCGGCCGCAGCCCAAGGGCCGCCCTCAGTCGCAGCAGCGCCGCCACCGGCCGCGCTGACCCTCGGCCAAACCGCAGGGCTGCACCCGTTCACGCGGGCGTAGCCCTGCACACGATTACCCTTTCGCGCAGCCGCGCCGTCGCGGAGTCCCGCTAGATTGGGCACATGAAGCGGGCGCGCGACATTTTCCTCGCCGTGGTGCTCCTAGGTGGCGCGGGCGTCGGCGCCTACGAGATCGGACGCCTCGTCGACCGGTACTCGAAGAGCACCTCCGCGGCGGACTCCGAGTTGAACCAGACGACGACGACCACTGCGACCCACCACGGACGGGTGATCGCCGGACATCACGTCACCCCGCTGCTCGTCGGGTCTGCCGTCGGCGCCGCACTCCTTGCAATCCTTGTCGTCGGCCTATTGAACGCCTTCTACAAGTCGCGCAAGCGACAGCACTGGCGCGTCTCGCCGTAAAGAGCACCGGGCCGGAGCCGGCTCAAGCGTTCGAACCGAACGGTCGATGCCAAGAGAGTGCTCTCGACAACCATCCTGCTCGTCGTGGCGGTCCTTCTCTTTGCGTGCTGGGCCGTCCTCGGCGGCTGGGTGCTCGTCGAGCGCTACCTCTACGACCGCTTGCACGACGAGGCTCGTCGCGATACCGACAGCTACCTCGACGGCCGGCTCGACCTCGAAGAGGTGGGCCGCCGACGGCTGACGCGCCTCGCACTCGGCCCGAGCTCGGTTGCTACCACGGCAGCGGCCGCCGTCCTTGCAGCCCGCTGGCAGCGCCTCGTCGCTGAAGCGACAGGCCCCGGCGCCAAGAACTCCCGCGTGGAGGCTCTGACGATCCTCGTCCGCGCCGGCTTCCCAGATGCACTCGAGCTGATTCGGCGCGCGGTCGCAGAGGGTGATCCTGCGCTGACGACAAGCGTCCTCCGCGTCACGGCAGAGCTCGAAACCGACGCCGCCGACGCGTTCCTGCTCGAGGTCCTCGTCGAGGGCACGCACCCTCGCGCGCGCACGGCCACCGAACTCGGCCCGAGAGTCGCGCGAATGCACGAGCCGCTCGTCGCACTCGTCTCCGACGACGATCCCACGCTCCGATACTGGGCGATCACGCTCCTGATACCCGAGATGGGCGACTCGGACGTTGCGCTGGCCGCGACCTCGCGGGCAGGCGACAGCGATGCGAACGTCCGCGCCGCCGTGGCCGAGGCGCTCGGTGCATGCGATCCCCGCATTGCACGACCGCTGCTCCGCCGCCTCTTGCGGGATGACGCATTCTTCGTCCGCGCACATGCCGCGCGGGCGGTTGCGCAGGCGCGCGACGGCTCGCTCGCGGTCGGCTTGCTCCCACTCCTCGCCGACCGCAACTGGTGGGTACGCGCAGCCGCGAAAGAGAGCCTTCTTCAGCTCGGAGACGCGGGGCTCGATGTCGCCCGGTCAGCGCTCAGCCACGCCGATCGCTTCGCCCGCGACGGTGCGCTCGAGATCATCCTTGGCTCGGGCCGCATGCAGGAACTCGAAGTCCTGGCCGACACCGGCGACGCGGGAGCGCTCGAGACGGTCGCCGCGATTCACGCACAGACCGCCGAGTGGACGACCGAGACACTGCCCAGACCGCAGGCAACGCAGGTCAAGCTGCGAGACCGCGCCAAGGCCGCAGCGTGACCTTCAACGGATCTGCAACCGCTCTCGCACTCCAGTGGGGCGTCTTGGTCTGCTTCGGCTACCTCCTTCTCACCTACGCCGCGTACACGTTCATGCTGATCGCGTCCGGGGTCGAGCGGCGCGTTCGCGCGACCGGGCGGAGCGCGGCGCAGTTCGACCTGATCCGCGAATCGCACCTGACTATCCCGGTCAGCATCGTCGCGCCGCTCTACAACGAGGCGCCGATCGCGGTGGTGTCGGTGAGCTCGTTCCTCGAGGTCGACTATCCCGAGTACGAGGTGATCGTCGTGAACGACGGATCGACCGACGAGACGCTCGCGAACCTGACAGAGGCGTTCGAGCTCGAGCTCGCACATCGGTTCTATCGACGAACCTACGAGACCCAAGCGATTCGCGGCATCTATCGCTCGCGCATCCATCCGAACCTCGTCGTGATCGACAAGGTCAACGGCGGCAAGGCCGACTCACTGAATTGCGGTCTCAACTTCGCCCGATACCGCTACGTGTGTGGCGTCGACGGCGACACGATCCTCTCGCGGAACTCGCTGCTCGACGGCATGCGACTCGTGCTCACCGATCCCGCACGAATCGTCGGCGTGACCGGGCACATCGCGATCAGCGGCAAGCCCGAGGACGCGCTCGACGCGGCCGGGGCGCCGTGCAAAGTCGACCGCCGACCATTTCTGGCCTTCCAGCACCTCGACTACATGCGGTCGTTCTTCAACAATCGCCTCGGCTGGACGCGCCTGAACATGATGCTCTGTGCCGTCGGTGCGTTCCAGATCTGGCGACGCGACGTCCTCGAGGAGGTCAACGGTTTCTCGACGGAGTTCACGTGCGAGGACATCGAGCTGACGTTCCGCATCCACGAGAAGTTTCGCCGCGAGGGACGCGCGTACGAGATCCTCTCGCTCTCGGAGACCGTCGGCGTCACCGAAGGCCCCGATCGTCCGCGGACGCTGATCGCGCAACGCGAGCGCTGGCAGCGCGTGATCATGGAGACCGTCCTTTACTACCGGCGGATGTTCATGAACCGGCGCTACGGGACGGTTGGATTGCTCGGCGTGCCGTTCTTCGTCGTCTCCGAAGTGCTCGCGCCGCTCTTCGAGTTGCTCGCGCTGGTCTGCATCGTCGCCGGCTTCGCGCTCGGAACGTTCAGCCTCGTCAACGCCGCGTTGATGCTCGTCGTGATCAGCTTCGCGAACGCGATCTTCACCGTGTCGGCAGTCAGCCTCGAGGATCGAACCTCGCGCGCCTACCCGCTCACCGACCTCGCCAAGCTGATCGTCCTCGGCCCGCTCGATCTCGTTCTCTACCGTCCGTTGATCATCTATGCGCGCGCCAAGGGCTCCTGGCGCTTCCTGCGCCGCGACACCGGCTGGCACAAGTTCGAGCGCAACGCCCGCCCGGCTTAGGAGCGCGGGTCGGCCGCCGTCGCCTGGTCGTGGGTCGCCGCGTGCTTCTCGACGACGACGAACGCCGGGTGGCGCTCGACCACGCTTTCGATCGCCGGCGCCTCGTGTCCGGGCAGGACGACGAAGTGCAGCGGATTCTGGCGCAGCCAGTGGTATTCACCCTCCGGCATCGTGAAGACGGCAATGCACGAGCGATCGGAGCACTCGCAGACGAGGTCGAGCTCCGCCGGCGGCGAACCCGGCGACGCCGCGAGGCGCTCGTTGACGTCGCGGAAGAGGATCTCGTTCCGCGTCAGCATCCGATCCCGCCTCGGTGTCTCCGGCTGCTCCGCCGCGGCAGCCACGAAGGCGAAGCGCTCCGCGATCAGCGCTGCGGCCGGCGTGGCACCGAGCCCCGTGAGGCGCAACGTCACCCCGAGCAGCTCCGAGCCCGCGAACCCGGCGGCGATCAGCTCGTCGACGACGCAGGCGCGGCGGCGTTCGCCCTCGTATAGCTCCTGCTCGACGTGGTGGACGTCGTCGCCCGTCGCCGCCGCGAGCCAGGTTGCAAGCTCGTGGTCGACCGCGTGTGGAGAATCGCTCATGGCATCAGCTGACATCATCGCGGGACTCTGCTAGAAGTGCCCAAATGAGCGTTCCCGAAAACGACGACATCGAGCAGCGGCTGAAAGAGCTCGAGGCGGAGGAGCAGCAGCTGTCCGTGCACCGCGCGAGCCTGCACGAGCGGCTGGCGAGCTTCCCCAACGAGATCACGGAGGACAAAGAGCGGGAGATCTCCGCCAGGCGGCGGGAGTTGCACGTCCAGATCGACGCGCTCCGGGCCGAGCGCAGCAAGCGTCGCAACGAGCAGCACGGCGGCTGAGCCCGCGCCCGAAGCGTTTCCGGCACCCCGGCCGCGGGCACTACCATGACCTCGTGTTCGGTTCGCGCGCCGCCTCGTCGGAAGCCTGGAGTGAGCGGCTGCTCGTACTCCTCCTGATCGCAGGCGTGCTCGCTTCGGTCGACCAGTGGGTGAAGCTGACCGTTGCGACGCCGCCTTGGGCGATCCACCAGCGCTCGCACCTGTGGTTCTTCGGCTCGTGCGCCATCCTCTTCGCGATCCTGCCGCTGACACGTCTGCCATCGCGGAGCGTCTCGATCGCCGCCGGGATCTTCGGTGGCGGTGTGCTCGGCAATCTGCTCTCGGCCGCTGCCGACGGCTTCTCGGTACCGAACCCGATCATCGTGATGCACGGCATGGGCGGCATCGCGTTCAATCCGGCCGATGCGTTCATTCTCGCCGGGAACCTGTTACTCATGGCCGCGCTGATCGCGGTGTGTTTCCGCTACCGCGTGCAGCTCAACCACTGGCGCAACGAACGCCGCAGTTCCCTCCAGCAGCGACTGTCTCGCTCGCGCTAAGCGTTACTCGAGCGGAAGCGAGCCGAGCGCCCTGAGCTCGGCGCGGAGGACGTCGATGCGCGCGTGAAGCCGACGCCGCTCGGCTGACAACTGCTGCTCGCGGGCTCCGGTCACCTCGTTGTGGAAGCTGTCGAGGCGATCGTGAAGCCTGCGGCGTAGCGCCGACACTTCTCGCTCGCGATGCTCGAGGTGCTCGAGCTCGACGACCATCGCGTTGACGTCAACCGACGGCTGTGCGCTCATCGCCTCATCTTCGCCGTCTGCGCCCGGATTCCTGGGGGCGCCGTCACTTTCCATGCCCGTAGCTTGCTATGCCGAGGAGTCGGCCACAAGTTTGAGCGTCGCCGGCTCCGGCAATCGCCGCTTCGCGACGTACATTCCCTGGTCGGCTTCGCGCAGCAGTTGATCGGCGTCGCAGGGTGCGCCGGCCACGCTCGCCGCGATTCCGACGCTCGCCGTCTGGCTGACATCCTCACCGGAGGGAAGTCGAAACGGCGACGCGCCGAGAGCCTGCTCGATCCGAGTCGCGACATGGGTCGCGTCGTCGATCGTCGCGTTCGCGAGGACGAGGGCGAACTCGTCGCCACCGAGACGGCAGACCCAATCCGAGCCGCGTGACGTTCCAAGCAGCCGCGTTGCGGTCTGGCGAAGGAGGTCGTCGCCACAGGGGTGGCCGTGCCCGTCGTTCACGCTCTTGAAATCATCGAGGTCGACGACGACGACAGCGACAGTCGTCTCGTTCCGCGCCGCGTCCGCCACTGCGGTCGCGAGCACGGTGTTGAACCCGCGGCGGTTGTAGAGCCCGGTCAGCTCGTCGCGCCGGCTCAGCTCTCGCAATTCCTCGCGTGTTCGCGCGTTCTCGATCGCGAGCGTCGCTGCGTCGGCAAAACGCTGCGCCAGCTCGAACTCGAAGTCGCTGAAGCTCACGCCCTCACCCTCGCGGTAGAGGCTCATCGCGCCGATCACGACGCCGCGCGCGACAAGCGGCAGCGAGATGATCGCCTCCGGATCGCCGACCGACGTGCCGGCGACATGGCCTGCGCGCGGGTCGAGGTGGGCGTCGTTGCAGAGGATCGCGCGCCCTCGTTCGGCGGTCAGGCCGATCAAGCCTTCGCCGAAGGGCAAGGTCGAGTCGAGGAACCCTTCCGGCCAGCCGCCCTCGGCGACGAGCGGTCGCAGCAGCCGCTGCTCGGTGTCGGCCTCCGCGATCAGGATGTCGGTGACCGGGATGATCCCGCGCACGGTCTTCACCAGGCGTTCGAGCACCTGATCGAGCCCTTCCCGCGACAGGAGGTCGTGGTAGATCTCCGCCAGCTGCCGATAGGACGCTGCCACGGAATCGCTCCTGCCGCCGGGATGCGAAACGGGTTCCAAGTCCCTCCGTTGATCGGCGGAACTTGGGTGACCCGCGCTCCCCCGGTTGGGGGAAACAATCCGGCGTCGCGGGAGCCGCTACAGGTTGTCGAGAACGGCTGCAATCGCCTTCAGGTGCTTGCCGAGCTCCGCGAGCGTCTTTCGGTTCGTCCCGAGCTCGGTCTCGAGCTGTCCGACACGCGCCTCGAGCGCTGCGAGCTCCTCGGACGGGAGTGGCGAAGCTTCCCGGGCGGCCCCGAGTTGCGCCTCGATCAGCTGCGCGAGGCTCTGCGCGAGAGCCCCTGTCACCTGCGGGGCCGGCACATCGGCCGGCGCCTCGAGGGGTGCCTCGGCGCGAATCGGCCGTGTCGACGGTTGAGCCTTCTTGCGGTTCTCTTTGTACGCCGGCGCCTCGAGCGCGACCGCTGCGAGCAGGTCGTCGTCGTTCAAATCCTCGTCGTCGTCGGAAGCCACCGGCGTCGCCTTCGTCCGCCCAGAGTCTCGCCGCTTGGCTTGCGCCTCCTCCTTGGGCTTTGTGGGTGCGCGACCGTCGCTTGCGAGCAACTCGCTGTGCAGGCCCGCTTCGAGCGCCGTCTTCGGCACCACGACGACGACGGTGTCCTCGCCGATCACCTCGCGAAGCTCCTCGAGTCGTTGCTCGGTCGGTTCGGCGACCGCAACGACGACCCGGCCGTCTTGCACCCGCGTCGGCATCGCTTCGAGCCGCTGTGCGTCTTCGCGCGAGAGTCGCGCGAGCGCATTCGCGTCGAACCAGATCGACGCACGGTCGACGTAGCTCAGGTCCCACTGCTCGGCAAGCAGGCGGGCGATGTCCTCTTCCGAGGCAAGTCCCTGGCGGACGACGACTTCGCCGAGCCGCTCGCCGGTCTGACTCCCGACGTGGAGCGCCTGATGCAGTTGGACGTCGCTGATGAATCCTTCGGCGACGAGGAGTTGACCGAGGGGGACGCGCTCGCTTGCCGGTGGATCGGCAGGCGAAAGCTGACCGGCGGCGGCGGCGTCAGGCACCACGGTGGTCAGGCTCGGGTCCACATCGACACTTCTACTCTTTCGTTGTCGGCGCGTGAGGCTCTCACCTTGAGCCGTTCCGGGCGATTTCGGCGTCTATTCTCGCCCGAGCGAGGGCGGTTCGCCCACAGTGGGGGAGCGGCCCGCTCGGGCGGTCAGCCAGACTGCGATTGCCGCGAGAGCGAGCAGCAGGGCTCCCGACGCGGCAGGGACCCAGCCGGCCGAGGCGCTCGAAGCAGCGGAGCCAGAGGCGAGGGCCTGGACTCTCGGCGTCTTCGGTCGCGAAACCGCGTCCGGCACGGTCGCCGGAGGCTTGGCGAGCGGTCGCAAGGCGAGCAACCGCCGATAGTCGGTCAGCGAGCCCGAGCCGCGGAAATTCGGCGACGGCAGCGGCACCGGCGGGAGGATGTCCGTCCTCGACCCCGGGCGCCGCCAGCCCGCCAGGTAGCGCGTCGGGTCGACCGCGCCGTCGTAGCCGAGCGACAGGAGCCCGAACGGGTGCACCTCGAAATGGAGGTGCGGGATCGTCGTGAAGGCATCGCCGGTGTTGCCGACGAACCCGAGCACCTGGCCGCGGCGCACCTGGGCGTTGTTGCGGGCGAGCTTCGTGTACCCCGAGAGATGCGCATAGTAGAAGTCGTTGCCCTGGTCGTCCTGGAGCCAGAGCCGCCAACCCCCGACCGAGTTCCAGCCGACCGCGAACACAGTGCCGTCGGCGACGGCGACGACCGGCGTCCCGAGTGCGACGAAGAGGTCGTCGCCGTGGTGCCAGCCGCCGGGGACATCGCTGCGCCCTGCGCCATAGGTGTCACCCCAGGACGCCGTGCCGAGCACGGGAAAGTCGTAGGAGCCGGGGCCGACGGGCGGCGTCAGAAGGAGCGGCAGCCCCTTCCGTGAGACGTGCCGGTGCGGCTTGCGCTTCGGGTGCTTGGCGACGCGCTTGTGCTTCTTCTTGTGCGTCACGGGCTTCGCCGCGATCGGTTTCTTCGGCGGCGTTGCGTTCGTGGTCGTCGCGACCGTCGTCGTCGTCACGGGCGTCGTCGTCGTCGTCGTCGTGGGCGGCGGCGCGACCCGCGGCGGGGGCACGGCCGGCGCGCGATCGGCGCTCACCCAGCCGAAGAGCAGCCGCGTGCCCGCGACGAAGCCCGCGTGTGCACGGGTGAGCCGCACCTCGAACGCGGCCTTCCAGAAGCGAAGCGGCGCGGCGGCCGGGCCGGCGTCGATCGTTTCCGGACGATCGAGAACGCCCCAGTTCCCGAGACCGATCGTCGCGCCTTCGTCGAGGGTGATCGGTGCGCCGCTGACGAGCAGGCCGTCGAGCTTCGGACGCAAATGCCAGCCTGCGCCCGGCGCTGCCACGGGAACGAGATCCACCTGCAGCGATGTGCCCCCGACCGCCCCTCCGAGCGCGCTCCACGTCGTTGCGCGCGTCGATGTGCCACCCGGAGTCCCCGTCGCATCGATGCATCCTCCGACGCCGATGACGACGTGGGTGACCTTGAGCCCGCTGCCGCCGGCGGTGTCGGCGTAGGCATCGGTCGTCACGCTCTGCCGATCGACCGCGCTCAACTCGGGGCCGACGGCCACCGGCACGGTCGCGGTCGGCGCGAGGACAGCGAGCACTCCCGCACCGACGCACGGCGCATCGGCTGCGCTCGCACCGACCGTCGAAGTCATGAGCACCGAGACCGCGGCGACGGCGGCGACACCGCCCGCAACCCTGGCTCGATCGACGAGCGGAGCTGCGGCGAACATCGAGGAAGGGTAGCCCACTTCCCTGACATCCCCCGGAGCGGGCACCCCGAAAACGCACAAGAAATGCGCAAATCGGGGGGTGAAGCGTTCGGGTGAACCACCGAACGGGGGATGCACCGCCACCGTCGACCGACACATGTGAGAAGCGAAGTGCGGCATTCATCACCTCGTTCTCGCAAGGCGCGGATTGCGCGCGGCTTCGTTGCCGCGTGCGCACTCGCGCTTGTCGGCCTCGCGCTCTTCGGGATCTTCAAGGTCGAGCAGGAGCGACGGAGTCACGAGGCGACCGCAAAGCGCGTGCACGGCTACGCCGCACTTGCCGCTCTCGCCTCAACCGAGAGACGGCGTCTCGCCGCCGGCCGCACCGATTCGGCGAGCTTCTTCGCCGACGCCTGGCGAATCACCAACACCCTCAGCAGCCTGCAGTCGATGTCCTCCGGGTCGGAGGCGAGCACGCTTACGGCCCTGCAGGTCGGCTTCGCGTCTGGACTGCACCGCGCGCGATCGGCGCACGACTACGCGCCTCTCGCGAAGAGCCTTCCTGCACTGCAATCCGACGCGAACGGCGCGTTGCACGCGATGGAGGCCGCCGAGCGCCGGTCGCCGAGCGCTACGCCCTACGAAGGGATTGGGCTCGTCGCGATGGCGCTGCTCGCGGTCCTCAACCTTCTCTGGCTCCTCCGCCGTGGCCTCCTCAGCCTGCGCCCTGCCGACTGGGACGGCCGGGATCGCCGCGTGGAGGAGCTCCAGGCACAGGCCCGCACCGACAGCCTCACCCAGCTCGGCAACCATCGGGCGTTCCATGCCGACCTGTCGGAGGAGCTGAAGCGCCGCGGCGCGACCGGCACTCACTTCACGCTGATGGCGGTCGACCTCGACGGCTTGAAGCGCATCAACGACACGAGGGGGCATCCCGCCGGCGACGCGCACATCAAGGGCATCACCGCCTGCCTCCGCCAAGTGATCGGCCGCGACGGGACGATCTACCGCACGGGCGGCGACGAGTTCACGGTCATTCTCCCGAACAAGCGCAACTGGGATGCGCTGCTGCTCGCAAACCGCATCGACCAGATGACGCGCGAGTTCGCGGGCGGCCGCGCCGTCAGTATCGGGCTGACCGAGTCGACCGGCATCGAGGGCCGTCAGCTGCTCGTGCACCAGGCCGACCTCGCGCTCTACGAGGCGAAGCGGACGAAGCTCCGCGCGGTCACCTACCACCCTGGTCTCGCGGGTGGGCCGCTCGACACTGCGCTCGGCTGGGGCCCGTCACGCGACCAGCGCGCGCTTGCAGCTGCGCTCGCTCGCGCGGTCGACGCCAAGGACATCGGCACGCGCAGTCACTCGGAGATGGTCGCCGAGCTGAGCGTCGCCGTCGGGAGGCGCCTCGGGATCACGGGCGACCGGCTAGAGCGCTTGCGCCTCGCCGGGCTGCTGCACGACGTGGGCAAGATCGGCGTCGCCGACGCGATCCTGCAGAAGACGGCGGCGCTCGACGAGGACGAGCGCGCCGCGATGTCCGACCACGTGAGGATCGGTCAATCGATCCTGATCGCCGCCGAGCTCCCGACCGAGGCGGAGTGGATCCTCCACCATCACGAGCGCTACGACGGCACCGGCTACCCGGACGGCAAGCGTGGCGAGCAGATCCCGCTCGAGGCGCGGATCATCTCGACGGCCGATGCGTTCGAAGCGATGACCGGCCCTCGCCCCTACCGCGACAGCGTCTCGACCGTCGAGGCGCTCGCGGAATTGCGCCGGTCGGCGAAGACGCAGTTCGACGCCCGTTGCGTCGAGGCAATCGCCGCCGTGGTGCAGAACTTCCCGGATCTCGTGATCGAGCCGACGTTGCCCGCGGTGCTCGACCTGACGCTCGCGGACGCGCTCGCGCGCCAGGCGAGCTAGAGGCTTGATGTGGAATTGGGCGTGCATTTCATATCAGGTCTCTAACAGGGGCCGGAGACGGCGACACCGTTCGGCCCGCGCACGCTGACGACCGCCGTTCCGAGCACGCTCTGGAGGCAGTAAGACGTCGCGTCGGCGCTGACGACCGAGACGTTGAGGGTGCTGTTGTACGCGTCGATGCCTCCGGTGGTCATGCCGGTGTAGCCGCCATGGTCGGTGCGGTAGGACTCCGCGGCTGAGACGCCTGCCGCAAGGTTCGCCTTCGCCGCGGCGATGGACGCCTCGTTCGGGATCCCGACGGCGATCGTCGAGACCTCACGCGCGGTCGAGGAGGCGCCGCCACCGAGTTTGTAGATGCCGTACCCGGCCGCGGCGATAACTGCGACTGCGATGAGTGCCGTGGAGGGGCGCATCAGCGCTTGCGTAGCGCGCGACGCAGGATCGCGTCGTACTCGTTCAGGCCGTCGCGGTAGAGGCGCGCCTCCGGGCCTGCGGCGATGCCCACGCGCTCCGGGATCACGCCCCACACCGGCACGTTCTCGCTCTTCCACCAGGCGATCGTCTCGGCGAGATCGTTCGTGCCGAGGCGCGCCGCGGCGATGATCACGCCGCGCGGCGTGCGCGCCGGGATCATCCCGAGTGTCACGACGACACGCGGGTACTCGACTCCACCGGCACGGGTCGGGATCACTACGGCGTCGGCGGCGGCGATGGCGGACTGCACAAGCCGCTCGTCGCCGGGAGGCGTGTCGATGATCGCGAGGCCGTCGTGCTTGCTCATCGCGCGTGCGAGTGTCCGCTCCGACGGCGCCTCGAGGACGGTGACGCCGTCGAGCGGCCGCTCCTCGAGCCATTCGGCCGACGACGCCTGCCGGTCGGCGTCGATCAGGAGGACAGGGTCGTATCCCTTCTCGACCGCAACGGCCGAGAGGTAGACGGCGGTCGTCGTCTTCCCGACCCCGCCCTTCAGATTCGTCACGACGATGTTCATGCCGCGGCCAGTGTAGTTGGCGGGAACGCCGCGTTACGCTCCGAGTCGTGACCCACCGGCGTTCAGATATCCAAGGCCCACGGGGGTCGCGGTCTTTCTCGTCGTCGCATTTCACGCGCACCTGATCTCGAAAACGACATCTGCACGACCACGACGTGCTCGTCGAGCACAAGCGCCGGTGTAGCTCTCTACCTCGATCCGCTCCACCTTACCGTGGGGGGCACTCACCCTCACCCGGGCGTTTCGATCGCGCGATCGTCGCCCACGCACGACGCTGATGCCGGCCGCGGATGCTTGCCGCGCCGGCGACTCGCTCAACAACGAACGAACAACAACCGCCCGCTGCTGCTACTTGATCAGCGTCAGCAGCTTGAACATCGGCAGATACATCGAAATGACGATTGTGCCGACCATCACGCCGACGCCGATCATCAGGATCGGCTCGATGATCGAGGTGAGCGCCTGGATGCTCGCATCGACCTCGTCCTCGTAGAAGTCCGCGATCTTTCCGAGCATCTTGTCGAGCTCGCCGGTCTCCTCACCGATCTTCACCATCTGACTGACCATCGGCGGGAAGATCGGGTCGTCGGCCAGCGGCTGGCTCATCGGCACGCCTTCGTGCACGCGCTCGCGCGTATGGATGAGCGATTTCTCGATCACCCAATTGCCGGCCGTGCCGCCAGTGATCTCCAGCGACGTGATGATGTCGACGCCGGCCGCAACAAGCGTCGAGAGCGTGCGTGAAAAGCGCGCAAGCGCGATCTTCTGCACGACGTCCCCGATCTTCATCGGAATGTGCAGTACGAGCGCATCCCACCTCTTGCGGCCCTCTTCTGTCCGTTTCAGCCGACGTAGACCCCAGATGATGAAGCCAAGCGCTGGGAAAATGACGAACCACCAGCCGCGCATGATGTTCGAGGCAGAGATGACGATTCTCGTCGGCGTAGGCAGTTGGCCGCCGAGCGAGCTGAACACGTTCTGGAAGACCGGGACGATGAAGAGGAGCATGAACGTCAGTACCAGCGTCGCGAACGAGAGCACAACCGCCGGATAGATCATCGCGCCCTTCACGCGCCGCTTGATCTTCGTCTCGCTCTCGATCTGCATGGCAACGCGATCGAGCACCGTGTCAAGTGTTCCGGACGACTCACCGGCCGCGACCATCGCGACGAAGAGGCGGTTGAAGACCCTCGGATGCCGTGCGAAGGCGCGCGACAGGATGACGCCCGATTCGACGTCGGAGCGCACCTCGGTCACGACCTGCTTCAGGTACTTGTCGTCGACCTGCTCCTCGAGCACAACAAGCGCCGCAACGACACTGACGCCAGCCTCAATCATCGTCGCCAACTGGCGCGAAAACACCTGCAGCGACTTGGGCTTGATCTTCTTGAACGCACTGCCGATGCCGCCCTCGCCCGCGGCGGCGCGTTCGCTCAGTGCGTTGGGCAGCAGGCCGCGAGACTGCAACTGCTCGCGTGCCGTGCTCACATCAGGCGCACTGATCGTTCCCGAAAGCTCGAGACCCTGGGCGTTGATTGCGCTATATGCGAATTCCGCCATGAAGCTACTTTGCTTTGTACACGATCAACTGACGGATGTAGGCGTCGGCGAACCCGCTCGCATGCACGTCGCTCGACGCGGAATTGACGGCGTTGAGGGTCGGATAGGGGCCTGTGTACACGACCCAGTACCCACCGCGTAGCGGGCGGCGGTTCGATGAGTTGAGGATTGACACCGATGAGAGACCGCGTCCACGTGCCTTGGTTGCCGTCGCTGTGGCGCTCGCACGCCCTTGCGCGGTTGGGATCGACGCGAGGATCAGAATCCAACCGTGTGACGCGACGCGACCAGCGCCCGGCGTCCCGATCACGATCTGCTTTGGGAGAATGTGAACCGGCGGAGGAGTTTGGGCTGGCGGGGAGGTCGGTGTCGCCGTTCCCGACGTCGCGAACGGGTCGCGGAGTCCCGGTGGGCTCCCAACGGCTCCGAACGACTGAACGCCGGCAGCGATCGTTGCGCCCGAAAACGGGTCAGCGGAGCTTTTCCGCCGGAGGCTACGAAGCGTCGCGGCAGCCCGAGCTTGCGCGGCGGCGGTCGATGGCCCGCCCGACTGCGGGGCAGCTGCCGTCGAGTGCTTGGGTGAGGCGTTGAGCGTCTTGAGCGTATGGGGAATCTCATACGCAAGCACCAGCACGAGCAGCACAGCGCCGGCGATCACAAAGATCTTCTGCCGCCGCTGCTTGGCAGCGGCTGCTTGCGCGAATGCGGTCTTGCGCCGTCCGGAAACGCTCGCCGTGGCCATTAGGGACCTGCGGCCGTTGCAGTCGTGCTGGTCGGAGTCGTTGCGACCGGTGCGACAGCCGCCGGCGTTGTGTAGAGGAAGGCGTTGATCTTCAGGTTCGCCGTCACGACGCCGCCCACCTGCCCGCCGGTGAAGTCGATGCTGTCGACGGTGAACAAACGCCCGGAGGCGGCGAGCTTGCCGTTGCGAACGTCGGCGCTCGCACGCAGGAGGCGCAGGAAACTCTGGAGCGCAAAGTAGCGACCGGTGACTTTGACGGCCATCGGGATTGCCTCTGGCCCGCTGGTTGCGGTCGGCGCGGAAGGCGTAATCGTGTCCAACTCAGTCTGCGACGTCGCCGCGACACTGCTCAATTGCCTGAGCAGCTGCGACATCTTGATCTGGTCGGGCATAACCCCCTGCAATTGGTGCACGGCGGCAAGACTCTGCTTCTTGGTTGGCCCGCGGAGCAGCTGCTGCGCGTCGAGGATTTGGGTCTCCGTGCTCGCGATCTGAACGGCAAGGTCTGACGCCTTCGACCGTTGCGGACCAATGAAGGCGAACCAGCCGAGCAACATAATGATGAGTGCCGATACGACGATGATCACCAGCGCGACCCGTCCTGTCATCTGCGAAGTCATCAATGACCACCCGTTCCGACGATTCCGGCACCGACATTGAAGCTTGCAGAACCCGTACTTGTTCGACTCGTGGACTGCAGTGTCACACCCGACAGCCACGGGAGCAGCGCAAGGCGATCAAGGACGAGAGCCACGCGCACGTGTGATGGCGCTGTGCCACCAATCGTGAAGCTGGTCGCGGGCGGCGGCGGTGCCACCGGCGCGACGGGTGTCGTCGTCGACGTTGTCGACGTCGTGCTGGCGGCCGGGGTTGTCACCGGAGCGGCGGCGGGCGCGCTCGCCTGAAGCGTCGTTAAACCAACGCCGTCTGGAAGCACGCGAGCGAGGTCCACGAGCGTCGAGTCCCAGACCATCCGGCCCGCGACAATCGAGTTGACGGCAGCCGACATCGCGGTTGCCTGGGCCTGGGCGTCCCTGACAGGCTGCGCCTCCGCGTTGACGGTCGCGAGCTCGGACTGCTTGTCGGCCAAAGTGGTCTGCTTGTCGTGGACGACTGACCGCTCATAGACATACAAACCGCCGAAGATAAGTGCGATCGCACCGATGACGGCGCCGCCGACCGGGATCACCCGGTTCGGCGTTAGTCCCGAACCGAGTGCGGTCCAGCGGCCGGCCGGCCGCGCCTCGAGTGGAAGAAGATTGACGGCCTGCATCAGCGCTCGACTCCAAGTCCGATCGCGACCGCCAGGGAGCCCAGGTCATCTCGTCCTGATATCGAATCGTCGGCATCAACCGACGACAACGGATCGGCGCGCCTTACCTTGGCGCGCACGAGGCGCTCGAGCTCCTCGACGAGGCCGGGCATCCGGGTCGTGCCGCCGGTCAGGAGGATTTCACCGATCGCCAGCGAGCCAGGCTGACTCTGGTAGAACTGAAGCGAGGCAACGAGTTCACGTGCAAGAGCAGTCAGCTCACGGCGTACGCTCGCTCGTGCGCGAACGTGACGAGCGTCCGCTTCGACACCTGGCTCGTCTTCAACGAGCGAGATCTCATGCTTCAACTCCGACGCCTCCTCGACGGTCAGTCCAAGGTCGCGCCCGATCGCCGTCTCGAGCTTCGCTCCGCCCCACTCGAGCACCCGAGTGAAGTCACAGATCGTTCCGTCGGAGATTGCAAGCGTTGAACGGTCGTGGCCGAGCGAAACAGCGACGATGGCAGTCTTGCCCGCATCGTCTGCCACGCGCGCCGGAGCAACTGCCCGCAGCAGCGCGAAGGCCTCGACGTCAATCCCCATCAACTCGAGGCCACCTGCCTGGCACGCGGCGACGAAGTGGTCTATCGGCTCGCGGTACGCAGCCGCGAGCACGACGCGACGGGTGAGCCCGCCCGTCTCGTCAGCGGTCTCGCTGACGACGTGGTAGTCAAGCACCGCCTGGTCCATCGGAATCGAGAGGGCTTCGTGGGCGCGGAAGCGCACGGCGTTGCCGAGCTGCTTCGGATCTTCGATGCCCTCGACGTCGAGCGCACGCACACCGACGCGGTTCGTGCCGATGCCGATGCGAATGCCCTTGCGCGGCAAGTCGTTCTCCGTGAAGAATGCGTCAAGTGCAAGACCGAGCGCGTCGACGTCACGCACCTCGCCCCCGACCACGATGCCATGCGCGAGAGGCCCGCGCGCAACCTGCATCAGCTTCGCCGAGCCGTTATTCACGACCCGCGAAGCGGCGAGCTGTGACGACCCAATCTTGAGGCCGATAATCTCCTGCTTCTTGCCCTTGCGCGATTTTGGGGCGGTCTTCTTTGGCTGCGGCGCCGCACCCGCACTTGCCTTCCTGCGGGGACGGAGATCGGAGAGCTTGATCTCTTTCTTGAAGTCAACCATCGCCTACTGCACCTCTCCCGCCAGGCGAAGCGCACCGGTGCCGACTTCCGCATCGCCCATCGGGTCGATAGAGCCGGAACCGGTCGTCATCGCCGGCAGCTCGGTGTGACCCGCGCGCTCGAGCATCGTCAGAAGCTGGTCGGGGCGTGAAGAGCGGGCGAACGCCATGTCGGAGGTGATCACGCGCCGCAGGACGAGGTCCGAGAGCGACTGCTCCATGGTCACCATCCCGCGCGACGTCGAAGTCTGCATGACCGAGTAAATCTGCTCGATCTTCGCCGTGCGGATCAGGTTGCGCACGGCGTCGTCCGGAATGAGGATCTCGATCGCTGCAACCCGTCCGCGGCCGTCGGCCGTGGGAATGAGGTTCTGCGTCACGACTCCCTGCAGGGTCGCAGCAAGCTGAACGCGAACCTGATCCTGCTGTTCGGACGGGAAGACGTCGATGATGCGGTCGATCGTCGACGGCGCGCTCTGCGTATGCAGCGTCGCGAAGACGAGGTGGCCGGTCTCGGCAGCGGTCAGCGCAGTCGCGATCGTCTCGAGGTCGCGCATTTCGCCGACGAGAATCACGTCGGGGTCCTGGCGTAGGGCGCCGCGCAAAGCCTCGGCGAACGATCCGGCATCCGGGCCGATTTCGCGCTGGTTGACGATGCACGAGCGGTGCCAGTGCAGAAACTCGATGGGGTCCTCGATCGTGAGGATGTGCTCGTGGCGGGTGCGGTTGATGCGGTCGAGAATCGACGCAAGCGTCGTCGACTTACCGGAGCCGGTCGGCCCGGTGACGAGAACGAGGCCGCGCGGCTTTTCTGCGAACTCGTAGAGGCGCGACGGCATGTTCAATTCTTCGAGGGTCTTGATCTCTGCCGGGATCAGACGGAACGCTGCGCCGATGGCGGAGCGCTGGAAGTAGGCATTCACGCGGAAGCGCGCCAGGCCGGGAATCGAGTGGGAAAAGTCGATCTGGCGACGCGTCTCGAGATGTTTTTGCTGCTCGGTGTTGAGAATGCGGTAGATGATCGTCCGCGTCTCCTCCGGCGTCAGCTTCTCGAACTGCATCAGTCCCTGCAGTTGGCCGTTGACACGGATGACCGGCGGTGAGCCGGCAGTCAGATGGAGGTCCGACGCATCGTGCTCGACCATGATCCCGAGCAAATCGTCGATCGAATGAAGCTCTTCAGCCACAGCAATGATCTCTTTCGGTCAAAGGGAGAGAAACCTTTAGAGAGATTCGAGCCGAGTCCCGGATCCGGCTTGGTGAGTGAGTTCCGCAGCGATCAGCGTACTCCTACCGCCACGAACCACCATCGAGTATCGGTGCAAATCAAGTCGAAATGTCGACGGGGCGGAGCGACCGCCCCACCCCGTCAACTGAAGCCAAGAATCAGGCTCGGTTCACTAGCAGGTCGAGCCTTCCTGGACGTTCCCCGAGGAGACCGGGGCGGCGCCACGCGTTGCGCGAGCCGACTTGTTGCCGACGGTCTTGTCGAGGCAATACGTCGCCGAATCGGTGACGGTATTCACCGTGTCGATCTTGATGCCCTGATCGATCAGCGCGAGCGAGGAAATGTTGATGCCCTGGTAGCTGCCGTGATCAGAGTAGTACGCCTCCGCTGACGGGATCGCCGCGCGAACGTCGGAGTCGGCCGCCTTCTGGTTGGCCCGATCCTTGAAGCCGAGGTACGACGGAACTGCGATCGCCAGCAGGATGCCGATGATCACGATGACAACGAGGAGCTCGATCAGCGTGAAGCCTTCTTCACGTGCGAGCCGCTGCCGCAACTTGGTCATTCCTTCTCCTTCTCGTAATCGATCTTGAACGAACCTTCCCTACGTATCGCGCATCGGGGCGGGCCTTTCACCCCCCGTTCGGGGTATTTTCCCCCCCTCGCTCGGGGGGATAGGTCTAGATTGCAACCTCGACCCGTCGAGGTCGACCTGGAGGAACGGGTGGATCACCCTTCCGGGGGGTGATCCCGAGTCGTCCTTCACCGATACCAGTGCCATGCATGCGGCTGCCCCTCTTCACGACGCGACCAACGATTCCTCGTGGCGCGTCTCGCGCGACGGGTCGATCGTCGCAATGGTCGAGGTTCGTCACGAGGGTGGCGAGGTGATCGTCGCGACCGAAATCGACGGCGTCAGCCCCCACCACTTCCCGACCTTGCAGTCGGCGGGGGCGTTCATCGAGGATCTGATGACGTCGTTCGCGTATCTCGGCTGCGACGTCGCGCGCGCCTAGGGCACGACCCTCGCGAGCCCCTCAGCTTGCCTCCCAGCTCGGCACGAGTGCGAAAGGGTTCAAGGAGCTAGTTCGTACAGACGCGCGCGAGCTCTTCGGTGGTCGTGACGCCGAGCGCGACCTTTGCGATGCCGTCCTCCCACATCGAGCGCATCCCGTTCTCGGTCGCCGCCCGGTTCAGCTCGTCGCGCGACGCCTTTTCGGCGGCGAGCTGCTCGAGCTGGGCGTCCATCTCGAGGAGCTGGAACACGCCGATGCGACCCTTGTAGCCCGTCTGACCGCAGCGGGCGCAGCCCTTCTTGCGATGGAACGTCGTGCCGGCGAGCGATTCGGCCAACGCTTCAGGGATGTACAGCGCGTTCAGCTGCTCACGCGTCACCTCGTACGGTTCGGCGCAATGGGGGCAAAGCTTGCGGGCCAGCCGCTGTGCGAGCACCGCCGAGACGGCGGCGCCAGTGATGAACGGCTCGACACCCATCTCGTTCAAGCGCGTGAGAGCCGATGGCGCGTCGTTCGTGTGCAGCGTCGAGAGCACGAAGTGGCCCGTGAGGGCGGCCTCGATCGAGATCTTCGCCGTCTCGCCGTCGCGGATCTCGCCGACCATCACGACGTCTGGGTCGGAGCGCAGGATCGAACGCAGCGCGGTCGCGAACGTGAGCCCCGCGCGCGGGTTGATCTGAACCTGGGTGATCGTGTTGAGGCGGTACTCGACCGGATCCTCGACCGTGATGATGTTGATCTCGGGTCGACTGATCTCGGCGAGGCCCGCGTAGAGCGAGGTCGACTTGCCGGAGCCGGTCGGGCCGGTAACAAGAAGGGCGCCGGTGGGGCGCGCGAGGATCTTGTTCATCTTCAGCTGCATCGCGTCCGACAGACCGAGGATCGCGAGCGTGGGAATCTCCCGCGACTTGTCGAGCAGGCGCATGGTCACCGCCTCGCCCTCGACGGTCGGCAGCGTCGCGACGCGGATATCGAGCATCCGTCCGGCCGCCGCTGCGGCGAGCGTGATGCGCCCGTCCTGCGGTTTGCGGCGCTCGGCGATGTCGAGCTTCGCGAGCACCTTCAGACGGGTTGTCACGCCCGCAGCGAGACGCTTGGGAATCGTGTGCGCCACATGCAACACACCGTCGATGCGATAACGAATGACAAGCTGATCCTCGCCCGGCTCGACGTGAATGTCACTGGCGCCCTCTTCGGCGGCCTGGAAGATCAGCGTGTTGACGAGCCGCACGAGCGGCGCGTCGGAGATCCCGTCATCGGCCTCGAGGTCGTCCTCGTCCTCATCGTCGACGACGTCGGCAACGTCGCCGATGAACGCCGCGTTCATCGCGCCGGCTGCACGCGACAGCCGCCGCAACTCGGTGAGAACGTCGTTCTTCGCCGCGATGAAGAACTCGACCGAGAGCCGCGTCGCAAGGCGCAACTCGTCGAGCGCGCGCACGTCCTGCGGGTCGGTGATCGCAAGCTTCAGTGTCTTGCCGTCGGAGGCAAACGGAATCGCGCACGCGCGCTCGAGCACCGGCAGCGCGATCGTCTTCGCCGCTTCGGCGTCGACGCCGGCGACGGCAAGATCAACGAGCGGCAACTGGTACTGCTCTGCAAGCCTGCGCGCGACGCCGAGCGCACTCGCGAGCCCTTCCTCGACGAGCGCCTGGGAAAACGATTCGCCCGCGGCGCGGTGGCGCACGAGCTCGACCTTCTCGGACGGCAGAAGTCCGGTTTCGCGGATCACGTCGGCGACGAGGTCGCCTGGGCCCCCGCCGGACCGCGACTGCCCGTCTTCGTCGGGCTGGTCGTCGCTCCCGACGAGCCGCAGGTCGGGCGTGTTGTCGGAATCCATCGGAACACCCATTAGAGCAGCCCCAGGTACGCGTTGAGCAAAGCGCGTCCCGCGAAGAGAGCCAACACACCACCGAGGGCCAGGAACGGCCCGAACGGGATGCCCATCTTCCGCGCCGCGCTACCGTGCCGCGCGAGCAGGACGACGGCGGGCACGAGCGCGGCGATCATCCCGCCCATGAGGGCCACGGGAACGGTGCGGCCGAGCGCGACCCCGAGAAGCAGCGCGAGCTTGATGTCGCCCATCCCCATGCCCGCCGGGTAGGCAAGCGCTGCAAGGAGCAGGAATCCACTGGCGCCGAGGCCTGCGGCGACCCATTCGACCGACGGATGCACGATCGTGTTTGCGGCGAGGACGACTGCGGCAGCCGGCACGACGATGCGGTTCGGGATGATGCGCCGCTCGTAGTCGGTGGCGGAGATCGTGACGAGCGTCGCGCAGAAAAACGCTGCAATCGCGGCGTCCCACGTCAGCCCGAACTTGAGGGCGCAGCCGGCAATCAGGACCGCGGTCAGCGCTTCCACCGCCGGGTACCGCCACGAGATCGACGCAGCGCAGTGGCGGCAGCGCCCACGCAGAAAGACCCAGGAGAGCAGCGGCACGTTGTCGTACCAGGCGAGTGTCGTCCCGCACGACATGCAGGCCGAACCGGGCGACACGATCGAGCGCTTCACCGGGATCCGCGCCGCAACCACATTGAGAAAGCTGCCCACCGCAAGCCCGGGCGCGAACGCCACTGCTGCCAGACCGACGTTCATCGCCGCAGGCCCGAGTTAGCCGAGCCGCAACTCATTCGAGACGAACTCGACTGGGTCTGCGGGTTGACCGGAGGCAGCCTCGGCCTCTGCTGCGACGGCTGCGGTCGTCTTCCGCGCGAGCTCGTGCTCCTTCTGAGCGCGCCCGAGCGCGATCGTGAAGTCGTGCCGGTTCGGAGCGGCCGAGGCAGCGATCTCCTCGTCGATCTGGCCGTCGATCACGAGCTCGATCAACGCTGCGGTCAGCGTCTGCATCTTGAAGAACGCGCCCTCGGCGATCGCCTCTGGCACGAACTCGGCCTTGTTCTCGCGAATCAGTTCCTGAATGCGGCTGTTCGAGACCATCACCTCGACCGCGGCGACACGGCCACCGTCGATGCGCGGGAGCAGCCGCTGCGAAACGACTCCCTTGAGCACGCCGGCGAGGATCGAGCGCACGGCCGGCTGCTTGATCGCCGGGAAGAACTCGACGAGGCGGCCGACGGTCTCGGCGGCGTCGACGGTGTGCATGGTCGAGAGCACGAGATGGCCCGACTCGGCTGCCTGGAGCGCGGTCTCGGCGGTCTCGGCGTCACGGAGCTCGCCGATCAGGATTACGTCGGGGTCCTGGCGCAGGACGCGTCGGAGTGCTTCGTTGAAGGAGTTCGTGTCGAGACCGACTTCGCGCTGGTTGATGATGCAGCTCGCGTCCTCGTGCAGGATCTCGATCGGGTCTTCGATCGTGACGATGTGCTGCTTGCGCGTGCGGTTGATGTGGCCGAGGATCGCCGCGAGCGTGGTCGTCTTACCGGAGCCGGTGGCGCCGGTGACGAGGATGAGGCCGCGGTGCTCCTCGGAGAGCGCCTCGACGCCGGGCGGCAAATGCAGGCTCTCGAAGTCGGGTACCTGGCGCGGGATCACACGGAAGGCAAATGAGATGTCGCCGCGCTGGCGGAACGCGTTGACGCGGAAGCGCGGCAGGCCGGCGCGCTGATACGCCGTGTCGAGCTCGCCGGACTCGTGAAACTGCGAGACGCGTCGCGGCGCGGTGGCGCCAACCTCGGCGAGGACCGCCTCGAGCATTTCGGAGTCGAGCTTCGGGAACTGCTCGAGCGCTTCCAGCTGGCCGTCGAAGCGAATGACGGGCGACCGCCCGACCTTGAGGTGGACGTCGCTGGCGCCGCGCTCGACCGCGGTCCGGAGGATCGCCTGGACATCGATGCGGCCGCCTTCGGCCGCTGCGCCGGGCTGACTGAGGGACAGATCGCTCACAATCGAACTCCTTCCGCGAGGACCTGCATGATCCTCTTTTCTTGGCCGCGTCGCACTCTGACACCCAAACGAGCGCGGTGCCGCTTTCAAGCATCGGCCGCCCGGCGCTCTGCCAGACCCCCAAAGAGGGTAGTTTGTCGATCCGATGCCGCGTGGGCAGGGCCGTGCGGCCGCCCGTCGAAACCCTGCAATGGGGCATTGACCCTCGGAAGTCCGGCGCCGAAGCTCCTTGAGTATGGCCCGCGGCAACTAACGTGCAAGAAACCTCGACACCCACAAGCCAGCAGTCCCTCGAGGCGGGAGCAACCGTCGAGGCTCTCGCGCGCGCCCTCGAATTGCACGACTACCGGCGCGGCCGCTTCGGCGAGACCGCAGCGCACGCGGCGCGCGTGACGCAGCTCGCGCTGATGCTGACGGAGCACGTCGCGCCCGAGTTGGCGCTCGATCCTCAACTTGCCTACGGATTTCGCCTGCACGACATCGGGATGATCGGTGTCTCGAACGCGACCCTTTTGAAGCCCGGCCCGCTCACTCCGGCCGAGCTCGACGAGATTCGCGAGCATCCCTGGCTCGGCGAGCGCATCGTCGCTCCGGTGCCGGCCCTCGGCGGTCTCGCACGCCTCGTGATCGCGAGCCACCACGAGCGCTGGGACGGCTCCGGCTACCCTCGTGGCCTGCGCGGAGCGGAGATTCCGATCGCCGCGCGTATCTTTGCGGTCGTCGATGCTTTCGACGCGATCACGAACGACCAGCCCTACCGCGAGGCGATGACACGTGAAGCAGCGTTGGCGGAGATCGAGTCGAAGGCCGGCCTCCACTTCGACCCGGATGTGGCCGCCGTGTTCCTGGCGCTCGACGTCCCGGCGTCGACTTCAGTCGAGCTCTAGTCGCACCCGAACGCGACCACCAAGCGGGGGCTCTGCCAGCACGAGATGAGTCGGCTCCCGCCGCGCCACTCACGTCTTCTCGGCCTCGAGACTGGAACTTCGCTACGGCCTCTGGTCCTGCCTACCGCAATCGGCTCTCGAGGCCGTCAGCGTCGGGCGCGGGGGACGGGCTACTTTGAGATCACGCAGGCGACGCTGGTTAGGCCGGCCGCCGTGGAGGTGTAGGTCGTAGCCGCCGGAGTGCCGTTTGGCAGCTTGAAGAGCGACGACGCCGAGGTCACAGCCGGGTTCGCGTTCGCAGCCACCGTCAGGGCTGCCGGTGACGGCGCGTTGCCGCCGCCCGACGTTGGCGCGCGCGTGATTGCGATCGGGATTGCCGCGGAACCGTTCGCCGTCAAGTTGGCGTATGCATCGACAATCGCGACAAACACGGTGATCGAACCGCCGTTACCGAGCCCGGACTGCGTCCCCGTTGGGCAGGCGTTGGACGCGCCGGCGGCCGACGTGACGTACTCGAGCTTGCTCTTTGCCGCCGGGTTGACCGTGAACGTAGTCGAGCCGGTGATGAGGGCCTCGGTCGCAGTCAGTGTCGTGGACGCCGCCTTGTACAGCGTGATATTCGCCACGCCGACGCCGTTCGTGAAGGTGACGGTCGCGGGATAGACAGGCGCCGCGCCGTTGGGTCCGTTGGGAGCTCCAGTGAACGTGATGACGTGTGAGCCCGAGTAACCGGTATCCGTGCCGCCGGCCGCCAACTTTGCGGTGATCGTGAGGTTGAAGGCGCTGCCTGCGGTCTGCGTCCCCGGGTTCGTGAGCCCAAAGGTGTCCGGGAGCGAGACGACAGTGGACGACATACCGCCGCCGCAGGTGCTCGTCGCGGCATTGTCGTTCGCGTCGCCGGCAAAGCTCGCGTACCACCAGTAAGTACCCGCGCTGCCGGGTGTATAGCCGGCGCTCGGATGGTAGGTGCCACTACCGGCCGGCGTGACGGTGCCCGCCGTCGTGCCCGCAGCGCAGCTGACCGGCGCAGATGCCTGCGGCCCGAAGACCTTGACGGTGATGATTCCGTTCGCCCCCGCGGAACTGCCGGCCAGGGTCGCGTCGATCGACGCCGCTGTGATCGCCGCGCCGACCGTCCCGGTCCCTGGCCCCGTCGCCGTGAGAGTCGGCGAAGTCTTGCCAACCACCGTCGATGACATGCCCGCACCGCACGTGCTGTTGACAGCGTTGTCGTTTACGTCACCCGCGAACGACGCGTACCACCAGTACGTGCCCGCGCTTGGCGGGGCGTAGCCGGCGCCCGGGCTCCAGACGCCATCGACCGTCGGATTTGCCGTGCCAACGGTCGTGCCGCCGGCGCAGCTGACAGGCGCCGCGGCCTGGGGCCCAAAGACCTTGAAGGTGATCGCGCCCGTAACGGCGCCCGAGCTGCCGGCAAGCGTGCCCGTGATCGAGGAAGCAGCGATCGTCGCTCCCGCAAACGCTGTTGCCGGGCCTGCGGCCGACAACGTCGGGTTGGCCTTCGATACGACCGTATTAGCCATGCCGATGCCCGTGCCGCACTTGGTCGCAGCGGAGTTGTCGAGCGGATCCCCGCCGAACGATGCATACCACCAGTACGTTCCAGACGATGCCGGCACGAACCCGGCGCTGGGGTTCCACGCTCCATTTCCGCTCGGCAGCGCGGTCCCGATCGTCGTCCCGCCGGTACCGCAGCTCGTCGGCGCGGTCGCCTGCGGGCCGAATACCTTGAAAGTGATCGTGCCGGTCACCACACCCGAGCTCAAGGCGAGGGTCGCCGCGAGCGTGGTGTTCGCGATCGTCGTTCCCGTGGTACCGGTCGTTGGCGCCGAGGAGAACGTGAGAGTGGGGTTCGCCTTTGAGCCGAGCACAATCGTCTCGGGCATCGTGGGGCCGCACGTGCTCGTCATCGAGATGTTGTTCGAGTCCGCCGCAATCGTGGCGTACCACCAGTAGTTGCCTGGTGTGCTCGGCGTGTAACTGAGGCTCGAGGCGTAGACATTGTCGCCCGAGGTACTCGCGGAACCTGTTGCCGTGGCGCCGGTGACGCAATCGGTCGGAGCGGTTGCGCGCGGGCCGATCACGTAGAAGAGAATGGGCGAGCTCTCGGCGGCGCTGCCGCTGACCGCGGCCGATGCGGTGACGCCCGATCCGACGAGCGCGCCGCGCACTGCAGACACCGTGAGCGCAATGGTCGCCTTCCCGCCGGCACCGGTCCCGCAGCGCGTCGAGTTGCGCAGCGCGATCTGATCCTTGAGCTCATAGGTCTGGTTCGGGGTCTTGACCGGATCCGAGTTCACCGCGAGGTCGACGTTCAGCGTCTGGAGATAGCCGAGCTGGCATACGGGAGTCGTCGGGAAGATGTTCCCCGCCGAGCTCGTGGGCGTGCTGACCCCGTCGGCGGCCGTCGCGATCGAGCTCGGCGCGGGCCAGCCGCTCTGGGGCGCGACGATATCGCTCGCGACCAGGCGCCCGGTCGAATCGCAGGCGCTCTTGGCACGATAGAACTCGAAGAGCGTCGTACTGCCGGCCTTCGGCAGCGTGCACCAGGCGAGGAACACTTTCGAGCCAGCGCCGGGATTGCTGACGGTCGACAGACAGGTATTGAAGAACTCGGTCAAGGAGAGCGTGTAGCCGAGGCCGGACGGATTCGAGGCCGTCACCGGGTTCTGCGCGATCGATTGCACGGCATAGGAGCAGTGCAGGTCGTTCCGCAGATCGATGAGCGCTTGGCGCGCATCGGACTGGGTTTGCACGCGGTTCGCGAGGTTCGACTCCGATCGTGAGCCGGAAACGAAGGTCGTCGAGATAACCGTGAGGACGACGACCATCAGGACCATCGCGATCACCAGTTCGATCAGAGTGAAGCCGCCCTGCGAGAGGGCATGGCGACGGACTCTTACGAGGGAACCGGGCATTGTTCGTCTATCGGCCGCAGGCACGAGTCCCTTGAGCATGCCCGTAAAGTTCCGTTCTATCAAGCAAAGATCACCTCTTTGAGCACAAAGACCCCCTGAAAGGGGGTATTCCTGCACCCCTTTCGACGCCGTAAGATTCAACCAAGACCCGGTAGTATTCGTCGACCAGCGATGATGGCCGGCCCGAACTGCGATGAAACAAGACACAACCTTCCTGCGGCACCACCACCCGAGCGTTCCCTCGGCGCTCGATGAGCGCGGCCAAACTCTCGTTATGGCCCTCGTCGTGATGCTCGTGCTTTCGATCTCGGCCGCAACAGCTGCGAAACTGATTACGTCGCACCAATCGGCGTCGACGAACGAGCGGCAGGGCGCTCAGGCGTTCAGCGGGGGAGAGGCGGGTCTCGACCTGGCGGCGAACCAGGTGCAGTCGATCGACAGCGACGGAATGGTCCTTCCCGGGGGCCCCGCTCGGCAGGGAACCTCCAGCGTGGGCGGCAACACGGTCAACTGGACGGCAGCAAAGGTAGGGCCGTCGCAGTGGACGCTTAAGTCCACGACTACCTCGCCCAACGGCCGGGTCGTTCGTTCCCTTCAGGAAGAAATGCAGGCATCGGTGACTTCTGGCACCCCCTCGAAGATCTGGGGCTATGGCTTTGTGATGGGCGGTGCCGCGCCGACAACAGCGTCAAACGAGTCAGTCGCGTGCAAGGTGAACAACCTTCCACCCACAACGACCTTCTTGGGGGGATCGAGTTCAGTCACCGTTCCCGTCTGGATTGAAGGGGATGTCTGCATCAAGGCAGGCGGCAACCCTGCGATCGGGAATCCAGCCGGTTGTAATTTCACCACCGTTCCGACGTGCGCCATCCCGGTGCATATCGGCGGGACCCTTTATGCGGAACAGCAGACCTGCGCCATCGGCGCTGGGTCGCAATCCAGCTGCAAGAGCGACACGGGCAGACCGAACCCGGTCCTGTCGGCCTTCATCAAGGTCTGCGTGAACTCGATAACGGTTCCCTGCGACAGCGCCTCCTCAGGCGTCTACGCCGGCACCTTCACCCCGACCGAGCCAACCCCGACGCCCAAGAAGGAAGTGCTCGACAACCCGACCGAGCTCGGCTTCTATCAGGGCGCGTCCCCCGGGCCGAACAACCCTTGTACCACCGGCAGCGTCCCGAGCAACTTTTTCGACAACAACACGACCATGGATACGAGCAAGGGGTCGGTCAACTTCCTTACCTTGCTCGGCAACTCCGCCTTCGACTGCAAGACCGCGTCGGGCGAGCTGAAGTGGGCACCTGGCACAGCGGGCGCGCCGGGCGTGCTGCTCGTGAAGGGCACGATTTTCATCGACGCCAGCCTCGTCATGAATAAGAACTCCGATGCGATCCGCTGGGATCCGGCGAGCAACGGCAGCATCTATACAAACGGCACGTTCACGCTCTCGAACAACGCCTCGGTCTGCGCGACTGTTTCTTGTACCCCGGGTAGCGATGGCTGGGATCCAACGCTCGGCCCGTTCGTCTACCTCTCCGCGTATAACAACGGTTCGTCGACCACCGACGGATTCACGTTGTCCCAGAATGCCGTCTTCGAGGGCGAGGGCTACACGAACGGCGGGTTCTCAATGGACACGACATCGACGTTTGCCGGCTCGATCTTCGCCGACTATGGCGATGTGACCGGTAACGGATTCTTCGCCGTCTCGGGTACGCCACCGGACGGGTCGCTGGGCAGCAAGACGACAAGGACAGACTGGTCGGTCGCGCCGCGCACTTGGCGGCAGTGCCCCGTCACCGGCTGCTCGTAACGATGCGCGCTCGGCTCGCAATGATCTGCGCCGAGGAGGGCATCGGGCTCATCGAGCTCCTGATCGCGCTCACGATCCTCGTGATTGGCGTCGCCGGTACGCTGGCCGTCTTCTCGAGCTCGATCGTCGGTCTCCGTCATACGGGCCAGGAGGGTACGGCGGTCACGCTTGCAGACCGTCAGCTCGAGACCTATCGCGCGATGCCGTTCAGCTGTATCCCGTCAAGCACGATGATCGCACCGAGCGGCTGCCTGACCCCGACCGGCTTTCCGAACCCGTACCTCGCCAACCAGGTGACAACAAGCTCCGAGTCGCCCGATCACAAGATCTACAAGGTCACCACGACCGTCTCGAGTGTTTCGGGAAGCGGCCTGCAGATCGCGGTCACGGTCGCACTCAACAGCGGTGGCCCGACCCTCGCGAACGAGACGAGTTACTTCTCGGCCGCGGGCACCTCGGCCAACGGCTGAGCGACCGCTCGGAACTCGTCGCGCCAAACTCAAATCGTTCAAGCTGACGGCTACAGCAGCCGATGAGGACTCGGCGGCTTCATTGTCCACAAAGCCTCGTTCCCGGGCGTGCAGGCGCCGGCAATTTTTCGGCGAACATCATGAGATCACAGCATTGAACGAACCTCTCCCGACGACCCCACTCTCGGGTTCGCGCGAGGACGCTCGCGCGCGACTCCTCGCGCGTCCTGCGCTGGTGCTGGTGCCAATGATCGCTGTGTCGTCCCTCGTCCGGACCCTGGTCGCGTGGCAGCACCAGACGCCACGTTACTTCCCTGATGAGTACATCTACGCCGCCTTGGGGCGTTCGCTCGCGCACGGCCACTACGAGATCCGCGGAAAGGTTGCGCATTTTCCGGCAATCCTCGAACCGCTTCTGGCTGCGCCACTCTGGCGACTCTTCTCGACCCAAACTGCCTACGAGCTCATCCAAGCGCAGAACGTCATCGCCGCGTCGCTCGTTGCAATTCCGCTATATGCGCTAGCCCGTTGGCTTGGCCTCGCGCGGCCGTACAGCTACTTGTGTGCCCTGTACGGACTCGTTATTCCGGCATTCGCGTTGGTCTCACTCAACACGGCTGACCTGGTGGCCTACCCGCTCGTGATCGCTGCGATCGCCATGGCGGTTCGCGCGCTCGATGCTCCGACCGGGAAGCGCCAAGTCGCGTTTCTCATCCTCGCCACGCTGGCGACCCTTGCACGAACGCAATACTTCATCCTCGTGCCGGCGTACATCGCCGGTGCAGTGCTTCTCGAGCGCCGGAAGGTACTCCGACGCCATAAGATAGCGACGCTCGCACTGATTCCCGTCGCCCTGGCGATCGCAGTCGCCGTTCTCGGCTTCTACTCCGGCGTACGCACAACGACACATCTGAACGGCAGCTTCATCGGCTGGTTCGCGCTCCAAGGCTTCCTCCTCGCAGTCGAGACCGGAGTCGCGATCGTCCCGGGTGCGTTAATCGCGATCATCAGACCCGACCGCCGGCGCGAAACCGCATTTGCACTGTTCGTGGGTGCGTTCACTGTTCTGTTGTTCTCAGAATCGGCGGTGTACGCGTCGAACTCGGGGACGTTCAAAGAGAGATACCTCTTTACAGCGTTGCCGCTGGTCCCAATCGCATACGGCCTCTATCTGAAACGAGGGCGACCGTATCGACTCGGAGTGATCGCACTGGTTGCCGCGATCGCGGCAGCTTCCGCACGCCTGCCGATCTCCGCATATGCAATTTCGAAGTTCCGAACAGATTCGCAGTTTCTCTATGGGGTGAACTGGCTCGAATTGCGAATCGGCTACGCGTCGGGGGCTCTCGTAGTTGCACTACTGGCGACCGCGGGCGGCGCGCTCGCTGTCTGGACCGCGTACCGAGGAGATCGTTGGGTTGCCGTGGTCGCAGCGATGTCGGTCGCCGTCGCGGCGACATTTGGCACGACCAAGCTCGATCTCGGCTACACGCGCAACGCCCGGGCACTCCTTCCGACGCCGATCGGTTGGATCGACGCCGCCACCAACGCTCCGGTCACCGCGATCGTAACCCCGTATTCGGCGCGCGTGTACATGTTCTTCGCGCTGTACTGGAATCAGTCGATCGCGCGCGAACTAGCCCTGGACTACGCCGTACCGAGCGACAATTTCGAAACGAATCAACTGATCGTCGGAGCGAATGGACGCTTGCTCAATAGCGTGGGTGACCTCCTGATCGACCGGACAGCAACCTCCGCGACCTTTTGGAACGCGTCAGTTCTTGCGCGTGCGACCAACCTGATCTTGTGGCATCCCGACGGAGTCCCGCATCTGCGCACCCTTATCGTCGGGCGCTACCCCGATAACTGGATTAACCAGTCGGGGAGGGTCAGAGCCTGGGCGAAGAATCCAGATGCGAGGGGCCGCGGGGCCGCGATCGGGTTCACCCTTTCAGTTCCTACCAACTGGAGCACAAGGGTGCGACTGAAGCTCGCAAAGCGCTCGTTCGTGCTGAAGCCTGGAATGCGTATGTCGGTTGAGTGTTGGAACGCATCCGAACCGTTGAACGTGTACTACTCGTCAAACGACGTGCGCTACCTCGGATCAAATCGGCCGCTTACGCTGAAGATGACATCGCTTCACACCGAGGCCGTCAAGCGCCCTGGTACGGGTTGCCTCGCAAGCGGTAGATAGACCTCGCTCAACCGCCAAGCCGCGAAAGCCCAGAAAGCATCCGCAGCGGCACGCGCGCAGCCCCACGCGCCTCGCTTGGTGCAGTGAGCTCGCCGAGCAGAAGCGGCTCGATGGAGCGCCACAACAATTCGGTGCGCGCTATTCGCCAGCTCAGCCGCGGCCAGCGGTCGAGTGCCTGCTTCAACTTCCAGGACGCGCGATGCAACGGGCCAAGCGCATCGTCGACCGCGGCCCCGTAGGGCACAAGCGACGTCGCACGGCCGGCGAGCAACTCGCCGATCGACGAAGCGGCGAGTTGCGCAGAGACGAAGCACTCGTACATCCCGTCGCCGGACACGGGATCGATCAGTCCGGCCGCATCACCGACAAGGAGCGCACGCTCGGATGCAATGGTGGTTCCCGGCTGCCGGAGCGGCAGGCGGTGTCCGCGAAGCTGCTCGAGCTCGTCGAGATGCAGCCCATGCGCGAGGCACGTCTGCTCGAGATGCTCGCGCAGGTGCGGTCCCTCCTGCTTCCACGCACCGACGCCGACGTTGACGTGATCGCCCTTCGGAAAGACCCAGCCGTAGCCGCCCGGGATGTCGGCCAGCTCCACGACCGCACGTCGTCGGTAGCGATCGCGATCGATGCGCGTGTAGGGAACGTTTCCCTCGAGAGCGACGCCGTGAACGATTCCCGCCCCCAGGCCGAGCGCGCGCGCCGTCGTGCCGTTTGCCCCATCCGCCCCGACGATGAAGTCGACGGTGATCGGAGCGCCGTCGACACGCACCTCGTCTCCGACCGCCACGACCGCACCCTCGCGCACCTCGACTCCCTCCGCGCGAGCCGCGTCGAGCAGGAACGCGTCGAGCCGCCGGCGCTGGGTCATGTAGATCACCGGCTCGCGCGCGGAGCGCACGACGTGGTCGCCGAAACGGAAGCGAAGCTCGACAAGATCGACCTCCTCCTCGACGACGGGCGTCGGGTCGACGGGGCAGCGCCGGAACGCCCGTGCGGTTAGTCCGCCGCCGCACGGCTTGTCGCGGGGAAAGGTCGCCTTGTCGGCGAGCAGCACCGACGCGCCGCTTCGAGCAAGCGCGTGGGCCGTGGCGGAGCCAGCCGGGCCCCCACCCACAACGAGCACGTCGTAGCGTTCCACGGTCTAAAGCTACAATCCGGCGCGCGTCAAGGGGGTGTGCCCGAGCGGCCAAAGGGAACGGGCTGTAAACCCGTCGGCTCAGCCTACGGAGGTTCGAATCCTCCCGCCCCCATTCATTCATTCATTCGTCCGTTCAGCTTCGTCGCCCAGCCGGGCGCCGCCAGGAACAGGCCTCCTTACCTGAACTTGACAAGGAGAAGCTCGGCGACCGGAACGATCACGAGCAGTAGCATAAGCGCCCGCCGGACCA
>JBBQQU010000019.1:0-64075 GCA_038215565.1 Gaiellales bacterium
TGGAGCGCCACCACGCGTGGAAGGAGATCTTCTCGGCCGACGCGCGAGCCGAGCTGACGCTGCAGCGGCATGCGTTCGATCCGGTCGACCTCCTGCGCACGCGCTTCGCCGAGACCGACGGAGCGGAGCTGCTGGCACGGCTCCAGGACGTCGATCTCGGTCTCTACCTGGCCGACGACCTGCTCGTGAAGACCGACCGCGCGTCCATGGCGCATTCCCTCGAGGCGCGCGTTCCGTTCCTGGATCCGGTCGTGACCGGCTTCGCATTCGCGCTACCGACGCGGCACAAGGTGCGGGGGCTCCGCAAGAAAGTCCTGCTCCGGCGAGCGGCCGAGCCGCTTCTGCCACGTCGCATCGTCCACGGCCGCAAGCGCGGCTTCTCGATCCCGGCGGCGGCCTGGCTACGGGGGGAGCTGGAGCCGTTCGCCCGCGAGACGCTCTCGGCAGCCACGCTCCGGCGGGATCGAGTCGGGCACGACGACGCGCGTCGCTGCGCGGCAGCCGAGTTGATGCTGGAGCCACGCCCACTCGTAGTCGAAGGTCGTCGCGCTCGGAATGCCGAGCCGTCGCGCTGTCATCGTGAGCTCGTGGGACCCGTGCGCGAGCGCGATGTCGAACTCGCGATCGCGGGCCCAGGCCCGCAACGAGCGCAGGCGCGTGCGCATCTGACGCGCCTTGCCGCCCGCCGAGCGGCCGCCGTGGTGCCCGATCACGGTCGCGGTCATACCGTGCGACTCGATCAGCTGCAGCGTCTGCGCGTAGTCGCGCGCAGTGATCTCGACCTCGTGGCCGTCGGCGCGCAGCAGCTCGACGAGCGGCCGGAAGACGAGCGGGTGCGCGGACGCGGTGAAGTCGATCCAGACCCTCATACGGCGATTGTCTCCAGCGAAGTCTCGCGGCGGATGTTCTCGACGTGGCGTTCGTACCAGAGCGTGAATGCGAGGAGGCCCCAGAGCTGACGCGAGAGATCAGCGCGTCGTGCGACGTGGTCGTCGATCAGCCGCGCGACAGCCGCGGGCTGTAGAAAGCCCTGCCGCCGTAGCGTCTCCGCGGAGAGCGTCTCGCGCGCAAACGGCTCCAGCTCGCCGCGCAGCCAGGCCGCCGCCGGGATCGAGAAGCCGCGCTTCCGACCGTGCACGACCTCGCGCGGCAGAAGCGGCTCGACCGCCTTGCGCAGGAGCCGCTTCTTCGAGAAGCCGCGCACCTTGTGGCGCACCGGCAGCGAGAAGGCGAAGTTCGAGACGACGGTGTCCATGAACGGAACGCGCGCCTCGAGCGACCACGCCATCGAGGCGCGGTCGGTCTTCGTGAGCAGGTCGTCGACGAGGTACAGGCCGAAGTCGACGTCTTGCAGGCGCGTCAGGAGGTCGCTGCCCTCGGTCGCGGCGAAGCGATCGCGGTAGCCACCGAGCGGATCGAAGTCACTGGTTCTGCCGGTCAGCTCGGCGCGCACGTCGGCGTTGAAGATCTCCTTGAACGTGTGGTGCCGTTCGAGGGGCGGCAGGTGCGCGGCCTGCGTAAAACGTTTCAGCTTGTAGTCGAGACTCGCGCGCTTGCTCGACGACGGCAGCCGCTCGACGAGTGGACGCGCGCGGGCCGCAAGCGGGCCGACGCGCTCGGCGAGCAGGTCGGCGACGTAGGTGTAGTAGCCGCCGAAGAGCTCGTCGCTGCCTTCGCCGGACAGCGCAACCTTCACGTCCTCGGCGGCGAGCTTCGACACGAGATAGGTCGGCAGGGCCGACGAGTCGGCAAAGGGCTCGTCGAACGCGTCGGCGAGCGCGGGCAGAAGAAGCGCCGCGTCGGGTCGCAGCGTCAGCTCGCGGTGGATCGTCCCGTAGCGCTCTGCGACGAGCCGAGCGCCGCCGAGCTCGTCGAACGACGACTCCTCGAAGCCGATCGAGAACGTGCGGACCGGCTCTGACGACTCCTCGGCTGCGAGCGCCGTGAGTGCGCCGGAGTCGACGCCACCCGAGAGCAGCACGCCGACGGGCACGTCTGCGACGAGATGCGCGCGCACAGAGTCGCGCAGGCGCGCCCTGCACTCCTCGATCAGCTCCGCCTCGTCGTCGTCGCGCACGGGGAGCGGCCCGGTGCGGGCGTAGCGCTCGATCGTCGCCCGGCCGTCGTGCCACGTGAGCGTGTGGCCCGGGAGCAGCTTGCGAATCTCCTCGAAGATCGAGAGCGGACCGGGAACGACGTTGAACGTGAGGAACCCTTCGAGCGCGTCGAGATCGATCTCGCCTTTCGGGAGCGCATCGAGCTCCGAGGCGAAGGACAGCTCCCCGTCGACGTCGCGGTAGTAGAGCGGCTTGATCCCGAACCGGTCGCGTGCGAGCACGAGGCGTTGCGCGCCGGCGTCCCACACCGCGACAGCGAACATGCCGCGCAGCCGCTCCCACAGCCGCTCGCCCCACTGCTCGTAGCCGTGCACGAGCACCTCGGTGTCGCAGCGGGTGCGGAACCGATGCCCGGCGCGCTCCAACTCGTCCATCAGCTCGCGGTAGTTGTAGATCTCGCCGTTCTGGATCACCGTCACCACGCCGTTCTCGTTCGAGATCGGTTGGTCGCCCCCGGTCAGGTCGATGATCGCGAGTCGGCGAGCGGCGATGCCGACGGTTCCGTCGATGTGCGTGCCCTCTGAGTCAGGCCCGCGATGGTGGAGCGTCGCTGACATCCGTGCGAGCCGCTCGGGATCGACGGCGCCGCGGGTCGTGGCGATTCCGCAGATGCCGCACATGAAGGGTCAGTCTAGGGACGCCGCGAGAACGACTGCCGCAGCACGCGCGCTCCGGTGACGATGAGCGTGCGCAGGTACATGCGAACCGAGCGGTCGGCGATCCACTCGAGGTCGTGGGCGAGCTTCTCGGCCATCGACGTCTCGTAACCGCGGCGAACCTGCGCGAGGCCCGTCAGTCCCGGGCGCACGACGAGGCGCTGCCAGTACGACGGCAGCTCGTGCGCCAGTTCCGTGAAGAACCGCGCGCGGATCGGTCGCGGCCCGACGAACGACATGTCGCCGACGAGGACGTTCCAGAGCTGCGGGATCTCGTCGAGCTGCGATGCCTTCAGCCAGCGGCCGATCGGCGTCAGCTCGGCGCCGGTGTGCTGCATCAGCTCCTCGCCGAGGTACTGACCGATCCGATCCTCGGCGCCGCGCTTCAGCGTGCGGAATTTCCGCATCCGGAAGAACCGCCCACGGCGTCCGACGCGCTCGCCCCCGTAGAGGATCGGCGGCCCGCTCGTGACGAGCACGACGAGCGCGATCACCAGCGCGATCGGCGCGAGCAGCACGCCGAAGATCCCCGCGAAGAGGATGTCGAGGACACGCAACTCGATGTCGACGCGGCGATGCGGTGCGTCGGAGGCGAGCCGCGTGTAACCGCTGACCAGCGTGTCCTCCAGCGGAGGCGGCGCGGATGTCACGCGGTCGATGGTAGACAGTCGGGCATGACGATCACGGGAATCGACCATGTCCAGGTGGCCGCGCCGTCCGGCTGCGAGAACGCCGCGCGCGCGTTCTACGGCGACCTGCTCGGGCTCGAGGAGCTGAGGAAGCCGGAGGCGCTCCAGGGACGTGGCGGCTGCTGGTTCCGCGCGGGCGGGCAGGAGCTGCACGTGGGGGTCGAGTCTTCGTTCGCCCCGGCGCTGAAGGCGCACCCGGGCTTCGTGGTCGCCGATCTAGCGAGCCTGCGGGCCGCGCTGCACGACGCGGGCATCGTCACCCACGACGACGACTCGATCCCGGGCTCACGCCGGTTCTTCGCCGCCGACCCGTTCGGCAACCGCCTCGAGTTCCGTCAGGGGTAGGCGTGCGGTTTGACACCGTCGTTTGGCGAAGCAGCCCGAACCGCGTGTGGGCCAATTGCAGGGAGTTCCTGGCCTGTGGAATGAAATTGACACTTCTGTAACCCTCGTTTGGCGTCAGGACGTGTCTCGCGAGGACGGTCTCGAGCGGCCCCCCAGCCGAGCAGTGATATAAGTATCTGTTATGGACACACGTCAGCTGCACGCGTTTTGCGAGGTCGTCGAGCGGAAGTCGTTCTCGCTTGCAGCCGAGCGGCTCGGGGTGACGCAGCCCGCCGTGTCGCTGCAGGTGCGAGCGCTCGAGAAGCGCCTTGGCACGCAGCTCCTCGACCGCTCCGGGCGGCGGGTCGAGCCGACCGAGGCGGGGCTGCGCCTCTACCGCGGCGCGCAACGGCTGCTCGCCCTCGAGGCCGAGATCACGAGCGACCTCGCAGAGGACGCGACCGGCGCGCTTGCCGGCACGTTCGAGATCGGGGCGTCGACCGGCCCGGGCGGCGTCGTGCTCTCGCAGCTCCTCTGTCAGTTCGCCGAGGTGCACCAAGAGCTGCACGTCGCGCTGAGTGTCTTCGACACGCAGACGGTCGTCGAGCGGGTGGCCGACCGCACGCTCGAGCTCGGAGTCGTCGGGGCGGCGCCGCGCCACCGCGGCGTCGAGTACGAGCCGTTCTTCCGCGACACCGTCATCCTCGCGTGCCCGCCCGGTCACGCCTTCGCCGGCCGCACCGTGTCGCTCGACGACCTGCGTGGCGAAACGCTGATCGTGATGCAGGACGGCGCAGGTGTTCGCCAGATGATCGAAGACGAGTTGCGCGCAGCAGGCACCCGCCTGCGCGACCTCGACGTTCGCCTCGAGCTCGGGCTGCAAGAGTCGGTGACGAGCGCGGTGCGCGGCGGGTACGGCGTGACGTTCATCTCGCGCTCGTCGGTCGAGAACGACCTTGCCGCCGGGACGCTTGTCGAGGCGCGCGTCGCGGGCCTCGAGCTCGAGCGCGAGATCCATCTCGTGCGTGCGACCGGTCGCGCGGAGACCCGTGCCGCGCGCGCGTTCGTCGAATTCGCGCGCGAACGTCTCGCGTGATCGTCCGCTTCGGCCTCGCCGAGCTCGAAGGTTTGCTCGCCGAGCTGAAGATCGCGCGGCCGTTTCTGATCACGAGCCCCCGCTGGCGCGACCTCCCGCTCCCCGCCGGGGCCGGTCTCTTGACGGAGGTGCCGTCGGAGCGCGTCGAGGTGCCCGCCGCCGCCGACGGCGTGCTCGCGGTCGGCGGCGGCTCGGCGATCGACACCGGCAAGTACGCCTCGGCGAAGAGCGGCCTGCCCGTTGTTCATGTTCCGACGACCTACTCGGGCGCGGAGTGGACGAAGTTCTATGGCATCCGGTCGCCCGACCGCCGCATGAAGGGCGGAGGCGCCGGCGCGCACCCGGCCGGGATCGTCTACGACGTCGAGCTCACGCTCGGGCTGCCACGCGAGGAAACCGCAGGCACCGCGTTGAACGCGCTCGCACACTGCGCCGAGGCGCTCTATGTGACCGGACGTTCGCCGGCCGGGGACGAACAGGCGCTCGCCGGCGCCCGCCTGATCAGCGACGCCCTGCCGCGTGTGCTCGCGGACCCCTCCGGCCGACCTGCGCGTGAGGATCTGCTGCGAGGCGCGATGCATGCGGGGCACGCACTCGGGATCGCGGGCCTCGGCCTCGCCCACGCAATGGCGCAGGCGCTCGGCGGCGCCTACGGCGTGCCCCACGGAGCGATGAACGCGCTCTGCCTCCCGCCCGCGCTCGCCTTCAACCGCGCATCCGCACCGGCTGAGATCGAGCGCTTCGGCGTCGCGATCGGCGGGGACGCCGTCGAGCGCAGCCGCGAATTGGCTCTGCTCGGTGATTTCCGGCGATTGCGGGACTACGCGGTCCCCGAGGACGACCTCCCGGCGGTCGCAGCCGCCGCGGTGGATCGCGGCGGGAACCGGGCGAACCCAAAGCCTGCGACCGCCGAGGAGATCCTCGGGCTCCTCCGCTCGATCTGGTGAGTCGCTTCCCGACTCGATCAGTGAACAATGCATAAGAACTACTAATCTCAGGTATTGTTCAACCGTGGACTCGCCTCCCCAAGTCTTCGACGTGCTCGTGATCGGCAGTGGCGCTTCCGGGCTTGCCGCGGCCGTCTCCGCCGAGCGCTCCGGCGCCCGCGTTGCGCTTGCGACGAAGGGCTCGCTCCAGGCGAACAACTCCTCGAAGGCCCAGGGCGGCATCCAGGCCGCGTTCGCCGAGGACGATTCACCGGAGATTCACGCTGAGGACGTTTGGCGCTCCTCGCACGAGACGGCCGACCGCCGGCTCGTCGAAGTGCTGACGACCGAAGCACCCGGCGCGATCCACTGGCTCGAGGAGCTCGGCGTCGAGTTCACACGCGAGGGCGACGGCTACCGCCTGGCGCGCTGCGGCGGCGCGACGCGCAAGCGTCTGCTGCAGGTCGGCGACCGCACCGGACACGCGATCACCAAGGGCCTTCGCGATGCGTGGGAAGCGGGCAGCGGCTCGAGTCTCACGAACGCACCTCTCCGGGAGCTTGCACAGTCGAACGGGGGCTGGCGTGCGCGCGTCGGCGACCACGTCGTCGATGCAGGCACCGTTGTGCTCGCTGCCGGCGGGCGGTGCTACCGCGAGGCGGAGGAGCGTGGTGAGCTCTCGACCAACCATCCGAACGCAACGGGCGAGGTGACGAAGATCGCGCTCGAGCTCGGTGCCGATTCGCGCGATCTCGACGCGCTCCAGTACCACCCGAACGGTGGCGCGTGGCCACCGAACATGCAGGGCTATTCGATTCCCGAGACGACGCGCGCCTACGGCGCCGTCCTCCTCAACTCGGACGGCGAGGAGTTCATCGACTCGCTCGGGCCGCGCGACGTCGTCGCGCAGGCGATCTTCGACGAGGTCGACAAGGGCAAGGGCGTGCTCACGCCCGACGGCCGCCCGGCGGTCTTCCTCGACACGACGCGCATCCCGGCAGCGGATGCCGAGGTGTCGCTGCCGTACATGCTCCGCCGTTACCGCGGCGCCGGTATCGATCCGCTGAAGGAAAAGATTCTCACCTACCCCGTGCTCCACTACCAAAACGGCGGCCTCGTGATCGACGAGCATGCCGCGACGACGATCCACGGCGTGTACGCGTGCGGTGAGATTGCCGGCGGGACGCACGGTCGCAATCGAATGATGGGCAACTCGCTGCTGGAGTGCGTCGTCTTCGGACGTCGCGCCGGTTCGGCAGCCGCAGAGAAAGCGAGCTGAATTGAGCGCAATCGAAACCGATCTGGCGGGCGTCGTCGAAGACGCGGCCGCGCACCTCTATGTCTGGGCGCTGAAGGACATCCCACAGGATCTGCGTGACGCACTCGCTGCGGCGCGCCTGCGCGAGACGTCCGTGCCCGGGAAGCGCGTGCTCGAGACGATCCACCGCAACGTCAACATTGCCGACCGCGAGAACAACCTCGTCTGCCAGGACACGGGCATCGCCGTCTACACCTGCCGCGTCGGCGAGCACTTCCCGCTTCACCCGACGCGCATCTACGAGTCGCTGCGCAACGGTACCGCGCGCGCGACGCTCGAGCATCCGCTCCGCTCGAACGCGGTGCACACGATCACCCGCGAGAACACCGGGCCGAACATCGGCTACCGGCTGCCGATCGTGCACTGGGACTTCATCGAGGACTGGGACGGCCTGGACGTGAAGTGCGTGCCGAAGGGCTCGGGCTCCGAGAACATGAGCTTCCTGAAGATGTGCATTCCCGCCGACGGCGTGAACGGCATCAAGAAATTCGTGCTCGAGTCGATCGTCGGCGCCGGTGGCAAGCCGTGCCCGCCGGGGATCGTCGGCGTCGGCATCGGCGGCACCGCGGACTACGCGATGTACCTCGCGAAGGAAGCGATCACGCGCCCCGTCGGCACACGCAACCCCGACCCGCTCGTCGCGCAGCTCGAAGACGAGCTCTACGGCCTGCTGAACGAGACCGGTATCGGCCCGATGGGCCTCGGCGGCGATGTGACCGTGCTCCAGTGCCACATCGAGCACGCGGACACGCACATGACGCTCAACCCGGTCGCGGTCAACTACCAGTGCTGGGCCGCGCGCCGAGCCTCCGCCCACATCTCGCCCACCGGCGAGACCGAATTCGATCGCGAGTTTTGATGGCGGCCAACCACACCGTCACGTTCCCGATCACGGATCCGCAGGAGATCCTGAAGCTGCGCGCCGGCGACGAGGTGACCGTTCAGGGTCACATCATCGGCATCAGGGACCGCACGCAGATCCGCATTTTCGACCAGGGTGTCGAGCCGCCGATGGACCTGAGCGGCGCGTTCCTGCTCCACACGGCGCCGAACGTGCGCAAGGTCTCGGAGGACGCCGAGGGCAAGGGCACCTACGAGAAGATCTGCATCGGCACGACCACCAGTGCCCGCATGGTGCGGTTCACCGAGCCGCTCGGCCGCTCCTACGGCGTACGCGCGATCTGTGGCAAGGGCGGCTTCCCCGACGAGGCGATCGCGCCGATGCACGAGCTCGGGATGGTTTATTTCGCGATCGTCGGCGGTGCCGCCGCGCTCGAGACGACGCAGATCGAGGAGATCGAGGACGTGATGTGGGAGGAGCTCATGCCCGAGTGCCTCTGGAAGTTCCGCGTCAAGGACTTCGGCCCGCTCACGGTCGGCATCGATGCGCATGGCAACTCGCTCTACCACGACGTGCAGACGCGCGCGGCGGCGAAGCTGGAGGAGCTCTTTGCGCGCTTCTAGCCTTGATTTGAACCTGGGCAAGCATGTCGGCCTGACGCACGTGATCGACAAGGGTCTCGGTCCGCGCGGGTGGGAAGACGTGCTCGAAGTCGCCGGCGACCACATCTCGATCGTGAAGCTCGGGTGGGGCACCGCGTACGTCACCGGGAATCTCGAGCGCAAGCTCGACGTGCTGCGCGAGAAGCCGGTCGTCTTCGGCGGCACGTTCTTCGAGGTCGTCTATGCAAAGGGGCAGCTCGACGAGTACAAGCGCTGGCTCGGCGCGCTCGGGCTGACGCACGTCGAGATCTCGGACGGCACGATCGACATCCCGCGCGAGCGCAAGCTCGAGCTGATCGCCGATTTCGCGCGCGACTTCACCGTGCTCTCCGAGGTCGGGTCGAAGGACTCGTCGGTCGAGTACACGGTCAAGCAATGGACGAACTGGCTGAGCGAGGAGCTCGCAGCCGGCGCCTGGAAGGTGATCACCGAGGCGCGTGAGGGTGGTACCGCCGGCATCTTCGACTCGTCGGGCGGCATGCGCACCGAGCTGATCGGTGAGATCGCGAACGTCGTCGGTCCTGCGAACATCATCTTCGAAGCGCCGAACAAAGCAGCGCAGTCGTGGTTCGTGAAGCAGTTCGGTCCCTCGGTGAACCTCGGCAACATCCCGCCGGATGAAGTCATCCCGCTCGAGACCCTGCGCCTCGGGTTGCGCGGCGACACGTTGAAGGAGGTGCTCCTTGGCGGCGACCACGTTCACGCTTCCTGAGCCGGCAGCGGTCGACGCGATGAGCGCCGAGGAGATCCTCGCGCTCTGTCTCGCCGAGTTCCCCGGCAAGGTCGCGCTCGCCTGCTCCTTCCAGAAGGAAGAGACCGTGCTCCTCGACATGCTCTTTGCGCTCGAGCCGAAGGCCCGCGTCTTTGCCATCGACACGCACCACCTCTTCCCGGAGACGTACGAGCTCTGGCGCGCGGTCGAGCAGCGGTACGACACGAAGGTCGAGGTGTTCGAGGGCCCGAGCGTCGAAGAGCTCGCCGCGAGCCAAGGCGAAGCGCTCTGGGAGCGCAAGCCCGACCTGTATCTCGCGATTGCGAAGGTCGAGCCGCTCGTTCGCGCACTCGGCGGGCTCGACGCCTGGATCACCGGCCTCCGCCGCGACCAGTCGCCGACGCGCGCGAACGCGCCGAAGCTCGGGTGGGACGCGGCCCATGAGCTGTGGAAGGCGAATCCGCTTGCCGACTGGAGCGACGAGCGCTGCTTCGCCTACATCCGCGAGCGCGAGTTGCCCTACAACGCGCTGCACGACCGCGGGTACGCCTCGATCGGCGACGTCCACTCGACGGCACCCGGCGCCGGACGCGAGGGCCGCTGGGCCGGCAGCGACCGGACCGAGTGCGGCCTACACGTCGAGGAGCCGAACGCGTGAGCCAGTCCCTCTCACTCCGCACGCTTTCCCACTTGGACGAGCTCGAGGCCGAGGCGATCCACATCATGCGAGAGGTCGCCGCCGAGCGTGAACGGCCGGTGTTGCTCTTCTCGGGCGGCAAGGACTCGATCGTGATGCTCCGGCTCGCCGAAAAGGCATTCCGGCCCGCGAAGTTCCCGTTCCCGGTGATGCACGTCGACACGGGTCACAACTTCCCCGAGGTGATCGAGTATCGCGACCGCCGCGTCGCCGAGCTCGGTGAGCGCCTCGTCGTGGCGAGTGTCCAGGAGTCGATCGACAAGGGTCGCGTCACGGAGCAGACCGGTCCGCGTGCGTCGCGCAACCAGCTGCAGACGACCACGCTGCTCGACGCGATCGAGGAGCACGGGTTCGACGCGGCGATGGGCGGTGCACGTCGGGACGAGGAGCGCGCCCGCGCGAAGGAGCGCATCTTCAGCTTCCGGGACGACTTCGGCCAGTGGAACCCGCGTGCGCAGCGCCCCGAGCTCTGGAATCTCTACAACGCACGCATCCGCAAGGGCGAGCAGATCCGCGTCTTCCCGATCTCGAATTGGACCGAGCTCGACGTGTGGCAGTACATCGCGCGCGAGAACCTCGAGCTGCCGCTCATCTACTTCGCGCACGAGCGTGAAGTCTTCAAGCGCGACGGGATGCTCTATGCAGTCTCGGACTTCATCGAGCGCTTCCCCGACGAGGAGCCGTTCAGCGCGACCGTTCGCTTCCGCACGGTCGGCGACATGACGTGCACCGGCGGGGTCGTCAGCGACGCGGCGACGATCGACGAGGTCGTCACCGAGATCGCGGCGACGCGCATCACGGAACGCGGCGAGACGCGCGCCGACGACCGCGTGTCCGAGGCTGCGATGGAAGACAGGAAGCGCGTTGGCTACTTCTAAGGAGTTCCTCGACACCGAACTGCTGCGCCTCGTCACCGCAGGCTCGGTCGACGACGGCAAGTCGACGCTGATCGGTCGGCTCCTCTTCGACACGAAGCAGATCCTCGTCGACCAGCTCGAGCACATCGAGGATGCATCGCGGCGCCGCGGCCACGACTACGTCGACCTGGCGCTCCTCACCGACGGCCTCCGCGCGGAGCGCGAGCAGGGCATCACGATCGACGTCGCCTACCGCGGCTTCGTCACGCCGCGCCGCCGCTTCCAGCTCGCCGACGCGCCCGGGCACGTGCAGTACACCCGCAACATGGTCACCGGTGCGTCGACCGCGGACGTCGCGGTCGTGCTCGTCGACGCGCGCAAGGGCGTGATCGAGCAGACGCGCCGTCATTCGTACATCACCGCGATGCTCGAGCTACCGCACGTCGTGTACGCCGTGAACAAGATGGACCTTGTCGACTTCTCCGAGGAGCGCTTCGACGAGATCGCGCTCGAGCTCGCCACGCTCACGTCCCAGCTCGGCGTACGCGATGCGACGGCGATTCCCGTCTCTGCGCTGAAGGGCGACAACGTCGTCGACCGGACGGACGCGATGCCCTGGTACGCCGGCGCGACGCTCCTCGAGCACCTGGAGACGCTCGAGATCGCGGCCGACCGCAACGTCGAGGACAGGCGCTTCCCCGTTCAGTGGGTCATTCGCCCGATGGCCGACGACCACCGCGACTACCGCGGCTACGCGGGCCAGGTCTCGAGCGGGGTCTGGCGCGCGGGCGACGAGGTCGTCGTACTGCCCTCGGGCAAGCGCACGCGCGTTGCCGCCGTCGAGATCGCCGGTGAGCCTCGCGATGAGGCGCTGCCGGAGGAATCGGTGACGATTTTGCTCGAGGACGACGTCGACGTGTCGCGCGGTGACCTGCTGGCCGACCCGGAGCGCCCGCCGATCGTCGCCCGTGGGCTCATTGCGCGCGTCTCCTGGATGGCCGAGAAGCCGCTCGAGGACCGCGCCCGCCTGCTGATCAAGCAGACGACCCGCACCGTGCCCGCGCGTGCCGAGGAGATCCTCTCGGTCGTCGACATCGCGACCCTCGAGGACACCGCGACCCCGGGTCGGATGGAGCTGAACGACCTCGGCGTCGTTCGCTTCCGGCTCGCCGAGCCACTCGTCGTCGACCCGTACAAGGAGCACCGTTGGACGGGCTCGTTCATCCTGATCGACGAGTCGTCGAACGACACGGTCGGCGCCGGCATGGTGGTCTCGGCGACTCCATGATCGAGCGGCGCGCCGATCCGTACCGCGATACGGACGTGATTGACTCGCGCGCGCCGCGGACGAACCAGCCCGTCGTCGGAACAGTCGCGCTCCTCGCGGTCGTCGCCAGCTGGTGGTGGCTCCTCGCGCTCCTTGCGCTGCAGCTTGCGCTCGGCCTGACGTTCGGCCGCCGGGTCTGCCTCGCGTGCCTCGCGTACTTCGAGTGGATCCAGCCGCGCTTCGGTCAGGGGCCGCTCGAGGATTCCCGCCCGCCCCGTGCGGCGAACATCGTCGGTCTCGTCGTCCTGTCCGCCGCTGCTCTCGCCTACGCCGCCGGTTTGACCGGCCTCGGTGTCGGGCTCGGGCTGCTCGTCGCCGCGCTCGCACTGCTTGCCGCGACGACCGGCTTCTGCACCGGTTGCGAGGCCTACAAGCTCGGCTGTCTGCTCAGCGGAGCGCCGTTCGTCTCGTGCCCGCTGCCGCCAGAGCCTGCGCAATGACTGAGCCTGTCCGGTGACCGAGCCGGCGCAATGACCTGGCAGTTCGTCCTCGCGGGCGCGACCGTCGGGATCCTTGTCGGGATGACCGGCATGGGCGGCGGGAGTCTGATGACGCCGATCCTGATCCTCCTGCTCGGCTTCAGCCCGAAGACGGCGGTCGGCACCGACATCCTGCACGGGGCGGTCTTCAAGTCGTTCGGCGCGATTCGCCATCGCCAACTCGGCAACGTGCATGCGCGTCTTGCGCTCTGGATGCTCGCGGGCTCGGCGCCGCTGTCGCTCGTCGGCGTTGCCATCGGCAGCTCGTTCTCAGACTCGACGAACTCGAAGATGGGGCAGGTCGTCGGCGGCGCCCTCGTTGCCGGCGGGCTCGGATTCGCGGTGAAGACCTTCCTACACGGCCGTGCCGACGATGCGCCGTTCCTTCTCGACCGCCGCGACAAGCTGTTCGCGATCGTGATCGGCGCGACGTGCGGTTTCGTCGTCGGGCTCACGTCGGTGGGGTCGGGCACGTTCTTCGGTCTCGCGATGCTGTTCGTCTTCCCGCTGACCGCACGCAAGATCGTCGGCACGGACATGCTGCACGCGGCGTTGCTGCTTTGGGTGGCGGGCACCGGCCACCTGATTCAGGGGAATGTCGACCTGCACGCGATGGCGTGGTTGCTCGTCGGCTCGATCCCCGGGGTGCTGCTCGGCTCGCAGATGTCGATCAAGGTGCCCGAGCGGGCGCTGCGGATCGCCTTCGCGTTCGTACTCGTGCTCTCGGGGGTGAAGCTCCTGAAGCTGCCGGGTGCGACCACCATCATCGAGGTCGGCATTGCCGTCGGGCTCGTGACGTTCGTCGTCTGGGGAGTGCTCCAGTTGCGCGTCCGTCGCCTCGCTCCGGCTGACTAGAGCCGCCGACGTACAATCGAGCGCTCGTGGCCCGGGTCCTGTCGACGGCGATCGTCCTCGCCCTGCTCGCGGCGACTTCGGCCGCGTTTGCGATCACGGAAGGCGCGAAGCTCGAGCGCTCTCCGATCCAGCGGACGAAGGTCGACCCGATCTTCTCGCCCGCGAGCAAAGCCGGCCCGGTGAGCCACATCAGGTTCCGGCTGCGGACACGCGAGCGGATCTCGGTGTGGATCGAGGACGGTCACGGCACCAATGTCCGGAACCTGCTCGTGAACCGCACGTTCAAGGCCGGCTCGAATCTCGACCTGGTGTGGGACGGCGTCGCCGACAACGGGTTCGTGGAACCGGACGGCGTCTACAAGCCGGTCGTGAAGCTCGCACGCTCACACCGGGTGATCACGCTGCCGAGCCCGATTCGAATCGACACGACGCCGCCGGTGATCACCGTTCACCATCCGCTGTACCCGATCATCTCGCCGGACGGCGACGGTCGGCGCGACCGATTCACCGTGCCCTACACCGTGAACGAGCGCGCGCACGGGATCCTGCTCGTGCGCGGACGGCGAGTCGAATTCACGCTCGGCCAGAAGGAGTCGGGCATCCTTTTCTGGAACGGCAAGCTGAACGGGCGCCCGGCTCATCCCGGCCGATATCTCCTCACCGTTGCAGCGCAGGACGAAGCCGGGAACGTCTCCAAGGGCTTCCCGTTCGCGATCGCCCAGATTCGTTATCTCTCACTCGCGCGCGCACGCGTCGTCGTACGGCCCGGTGGACGATTCGCGCTGCGCGTCTCGACGGACTATCCGACGGTCGGCTGGCGCCTGCACGGTGCGCACGGCGAGCAGCAGCGCGGCACGCTGCACTTCCGCGCGCCGAAGAAGCCGGGCGTGTACCGGCTGTACATCACCGCCGGCGCGCACTCCGCGAAGTGCGCGGTGGTGGTCGCATGAGCGCCGGGGTCGCTCAGGTCGGCGGCGCGGTCGGCGCGCTCGGGCTGGCGCTGCTCTACGTCGCACCCCGTCGCGATCTCCGGATCGGCGGGCTTGCCGCGTGGACGGCCGGGTGCGCGATGCTGGCCATCTACCTCGCGCCGCACGGGCATCACCGGGTGCTCGCAGCCGCGGCGGTGTTCGGACTGATCGCCGCCGGGCTCGGCGCATGGCTCGTGGTGCGCCTGCCGTGGCTGCTCGCGCTCGCGGTGCTCGCATGCGTGCCTGCGCGAATACCGGTGCACGTCGGATCGACGCAGGCGAACCTGCTGCTGCCGATGTACGCCGTCGTTGCGGTCGCCGCGATCGCGCTCGCGTGGGAGCTCTTCGGCGACGACCGTCGCGTACGGGAGCTCGGCCCACTGGCCTGGCCGGCCGGGCTCTTCATCGGCTGGACCGGCTTGTCGTTCCTCTGGAGCAAGGATGTGCGCCAGGGAGCGATCGAGCTTCTCTTCTTCGTGCTGCCGTTCGGCCTCGTGACCATCTCGCTCGCGCGCCTCGCCTGGTCGCGCGCGTGGGTGCTCACGCTGTACGTGCAGCTCGCGGTGATGGCGCTCGTCTTCGCGGTGATCGGGATCGTGCAATACGAGACGCGGAGCATCTTCTGGAATCCGAAGGTGCGGGTCGACAACGCGTATGCGCCGAGCGGCTGGTTCTACCGGGTCAACTCGGTCTTCTATGACCCATCGATCTACGGCCGCTTTCTCGTGATCGGGATTCTCGCGAGTCTCGTGATCGTGCTCGCGCGGCGGACCGATCCGCTGTGGTCGATCGCCGCCGCGCTGACGATCGGGATCACCTGGGCGGGGTTGCTGCCGTCGTTCTCGCAGTCCAGCTTCGTCGCGCTCCTCGCCGCCGTCACGCTTGCCGCAATCCTCGCGTGGCGCTGGCGGAGCCTTTTCCTCGTCGCCGTTGCTGTAGTCGCACTCGTGCTCGGGCTGATCGCGTCGCCTTCGATCCGGCACAAAGCATCGTTGTCGCACGTCACGAGCGGCCGCTCGACGCTCGTCGGCAAAGGGGTGAAGGTCGCGTTGCACCATCCGATCCTCGGGGTCGGTGTCGGCGGCTTTCGGCGCGCCTACGCCGACCTCGCGCATCTGAAGGGGAAGGAGCCGAAGGCGGCGGCGTCGCACACGACGCCCATCACCGTCGCCGCCGAGACGGGCTTGCCCGGGCTGCTTCTCCTCTTCGCCGTTGTGGTCGTCGCCCTTGCCACCGCGTTCAGACGGCTCGGCCGGACCTTCGACGGAACCGCCCGACTCGCGTTCGGACTAGCCTTGGTCGCGATTCTCGTGCACTGCCTCTTCTACAACGCCCTCTTCGAGGACCCCACGTTCTGGGGTCTCCTCGCGCTCGTCGTCGTCGGTGCGCGTGCCGAGGCGGCGGCGGGCGCAGCGGCGCCCGAGGTCGCGGCGTGATCGGCTCGGTCGAGCGGGCACTCGTTCTTGCGCCGCACACCGACGACGGTGAGTTCGGCTGCGGAGGCACGATGGCGCGGCTTGTCGAGGCGGGAGCCGACGTGCGCTACGTCGCGTTCTCGATTGCCACCCGCTCGCTGCCCGTGGGCTTCGCTCCCGACACGCTCGCGCGCGAGGTGCGGGAGGCGACTGCCGAGATCGGCATCCCGGCCGCGAACCTCACGGTGCACGACTTCGACGTGCGTACGTTCCCCGACCACCGGCAGGAGATCCTCGAGCTCCTGATCGAGATCTGGAACGACTGGCAGCCAGACTGCGTCTTCATGCCGTCGCATCACGACGTGCACCAGGATCACCAGACGATCGCGAACGAGGGCCTGCGCGCGTTCAAGCGCACGACGATCCTTGGCTACGAGATCCCGTGGAACAATTTCGACTTCAGCTACCAGGCCTACCTTGCGCTCGAGGAGCACCACGTCGAGCGGAAGGTCGCCGCGCTCGAGAAATACGCTTCACAGCAACACCGCCGCTACGCGAACAGCGAGTACGTCTGGAATGTGGCGCGCACCCACGGCACGAACGTGAACCGCGAGTACGCCGAGGTGTTCCAGGTGTACCGCGTCGTCGCCTAGGACGGACGAGAGCCGGAAGAAAAGATGCGCAAGGTGAGAGGCTCGAGCGAGCTACGCGGGCTGACGGCGGCCCAGCGATAGAGATGCTCGGGCCGGCCCGCGGCGCCATAGCGCAAGGTCAACTCGACCGCTCCGGAAGTTGCGAGGTAATCGAGATATCGCCGGGCGGTGCCGCGACTGACACCGGCGAGGTCGGCAACCTCCACTGCGGTGAGTGCTTCGCCCGCTTCGCGTAGCGCGCCAAAGACGAGCCCGAGCGTCGGCGAGGATATGCCCTTCGGCAGACCGGCTCGCCCCTGCGCTCGCAGGAGCAAGAAGAGGTTGTCGACGTCTTCCTGGCTCGCGTCCCGCAACCGGTTGAGGCGACCTTTCAGGGCCGCGAAGCGTTCTAGGCGCTCGCGGAGGGTGTCGAAGAGAAAGGGCTTTACGAGGTAGTGGACGACCCTGAAGGCCGACGCAACCACGCCACCGAAGGCGCGCTAGGCGCGTCTGGGCACGCACGGAGCCCGCTCGCGCGGTCGGCCGCCGGGCTCCGCTCTCAATTCGCGACGCTGACGGCATCCTGGCGGATCACGCAGGTATACGTCACAATCCGCACATGACAAGTCTCGTGCAACGGGCGATCGACGAGGAGCACCATCTCGAAGACATCGCTCGTGACGGTTACGCGCCTGCGACCCTGCCGATCGTGCTCGGCGGCATCGTGCTCGCGCTGATCGCGATCGTGGGCCTCGCGCTCGGGATCACGCTCGCCGTCTACTACTGGGCATAGGCAAGCTCGGCCGGTAGCGGCCGAGCGTGCACAACGACGAGGGTCTTCGTCGGCCGGGTCAAGGCGACGTACAACTCGCGCAGCCCCTGGGGGGATGCGCCGATCAGCGCCGGCTCGACCACGACGACATGGTCGAACTCAAGGCCCTTCGCCTGGCGCGGGGTGAGAAGCGGCACGGACTCATAGAGCGGCGTCCCTGCGAGCTCTGCTTCCGCGAGCTCCTCCGGCACGATCACGGCGAGCAGGCCGTCGGCATCAGCGAGGCGCTCGGACTCGTGGAACGCTTCCGCGAGCAGATGCTCCTCGGCGACGCGCCGGATGATCGGCGGGGCCGCGCCGGTGCGATAGGAGATCGGCGTGGCCACATCGGGTGCGATCGTGTCGAGGAGCGGCAACGCCACCTCCATGATCTCGCGGGGCACGCGGTAGGCATGCAGGAGCTCCTCGACCACAGCGGTACGCTCGGTCGGAAGGTACGGCAGCACCTCGTCCCAGCTCGAATACGCGATCGCACCGGTCGCCTGCGCCACGTCGCCGAGGATCGTCAGTGAGCCCTCGCGCGCACGCCTCGCCACCATCCGGAGCTGCATCGGCGTCAAGTCCTGCGCCTCGTCGACGATCACGTGCCCGAACGTGCGCGGCGCGGCCGCCAAGGTGGTACGCGCCTCGTCGATCAGTGGGATATCACCGTCCGACCAACCGTCGCCACGGCGGTACAGGAGTGCTTGCTCGTCAGCCGAGAGGATCCCGTCGGCGGCCGCTGCGAGGGTCGCCTTCGAACTGAGCAGCGAGCGAACGAGCCGATCTGGCGAGACCACCGGCCAAGCGGCCTTCAGCACGGCGTCGAGGTACCCCTTCGCCCGGAGCGCCGCTTCCACCTCGTCGAAGTTATGGATAGCCGCACCGCCGAGGAGCCGCCCGTACTCCGCGTAGAAGCGGCGAAGGAGGCTCATCCGGAAGCTCTCGCGGTCGGCGGCGGTCGTCCCGTTCTCACGTGCGGTCGCAAGCAGCTCGCGCACCTCCCGCAGGCGCACCGAGATGAACGAGCCGTCGAGTCGCAGCACGAGCTCTGTCGGCTCCGAGGCCAGCTGCAGCTTCGCGGCGCTCCGCACGACGTCGGCGAGGCGCAGGTCGGCCTTCAGCGCCGCAACCGCCGGCGGGTCGCGCCGGGTCGGCTCGACCCCGTCGACAAGCTCGCCCACCGCCCGCTGCTCGACGGCGTCCTCCCCGAGTGCCGGTAGGACGTGCGAGACGTACTCCATGAACGTGCGGTTCGGCCCGATCACGAGGACGCCGCGGCGCTGGAGGTTGTCCCGCAGGGTGTAGAGAAGCCATGACGCGCGGTGCAAGCCGACGGCGGTCTTCCCGGTGCCCGGCCCGCCCTGGATGACGAGCGGCACGTCGGGGTCGTGTGTGATCAGCCGGTACTGGTCGGTCTGGATCGTCGCCACGATGTCCCGCATGTGGCGGCCGCGGGTGCGCTCGAGCTCCTCCAGGAGGAAGTCGCCGACCGCAGCGCCCTCGAGGATCGAGCCGTCGAGCGCTTCGTCGGCGATGTCGAGGAGCCGACGGCCGTCGGTACGGAAGCGGCGGCGCAACGTCACTCCGTGCGGGTCGTAGGGTGTCGCCGTGTAGAACGGGCGCGCCGCAGGCGCCTGCCAGTTCACGACGATCTGCTGCTGCTCTTCGTCGTGCACCCACCGGCGGCCGATGTAGAACGGCCGGGCGAGCCGCTCGAAGTCGAGCCGCCCAAAGCAGAGGCCGCGCTCGGCATCCTCGTACGTCCGCAGGCGACGCGCCGCCCACGCGTCCATCGCAGCCTGCGCGACCTCGCCGTCGACCGCGTTGCCCGCCCGTGCGACCGCCTGGCGCATCCGCTCGAGATGGTCGTACGCCCGGTCGACGTACGCCTGTTCTGCCTGTAGGTCCGGGTGGCTCACGTATCGAACGTTATGCCGGAAGAGGCTTGATGTGGAATTGCGTGCTTGCGGGGCCGGGACGCCGTCCGCGAGCGCGCGGGCATTTCACATCAGGCCTCTACTACCTCCGACGTGCAGAACGCGCAGCGACGGGCTCCGATCGGGATCTGGCTCAGGCACTCGGGGCATTCGCGTGTCGTCGACTCCACATCCGGCTCGGTGCGGCGCTTGGCCATCAGGTGGTTGACCGGCTTGATCACGAAGAAGAACAAGACGGCGGCGACGATCACAAACGCGATCAGGGCGTTCAGGAAGGCGCCGTAGAGAAAGTGGCTGCCGTTGATCGTGAACGACAGTGCGCCGAAGTCGGGCTGGCCGCCGATCGCGGCGATCAGCGGCGTGACAAGGTCGGCAACGAGTGCGGTGATCACGGCCGCGAATGCCGTGCCGATCACGACCGCCACGGCGAGGTCGACGAGACTCCCTCTGAGGATGAACTGCCGGAACTCCTTGACCATTCGTCTCTCCTTGTCGAGTGAACCGACTCTGACAGATCGCAAACGTGGACCTTGACGCGTCCCGCGGACGTATCTCACGGGTGAACCGCCATGAGTTCATCGCGCTCGCCGCTGCGGCGCCGTTCGCCGCGCGGCCGCTTCTCGCCGCCGCAGCCACCGCGCCGTGGGTGCTCGTCACGTGCGACGCGGAGTCGCGGCTCGCCGTCGTCGACGCGGAGGGATCTCGGGTCGTCGGGTCGATTACGACCCTCCCTGATCCCCGCTCGGTCGAGCTTGTCGGGAATCGTGCGGTCGTCTGCCACACCGCCGTCGGCGCGGTGTCGATCGTCGGCGCGCACGGTGTGGAGCACGTGCTCCGCGACTTCGCCGAACCTCGGTACACGGCAGCTCACCCGGATGGGAGGCACGCCTTCGTCACCGATTCGGGACGAAGCGGCGTCGTGGCGATCGACGTGCTCCGCGGAACGACACTCGGCAGAGTGAAGCTGCCCGGGTGGGCGCGGCACCTCACGATCGACGCGGCGGGCCGCCACTTGTGGGTGGGTCTCGGCTCCGCTTCGCCGCACATCGCGGTGATCGACATACCGGCGCTTCGTCATCGCTCGACCGTCACGCCCGGGTTCGGTGCTCACGACGTCGGGATCGCGTCTGACGGGAAGCTCTGGATCACATCGGGCGACGCGCGCACGCTTGCGGTCGGGCGTGTCGTGCACGAGGCGGACGCCGCCCCGCAGCATGTGACGTTCGGCGACGGGGTCGCGTACGTGACGAGCGGCGCGGCAGGCGTCCTGCGAGTCCTGACACTGGAGGGTCGGCTGCTGCGAACGACGCCGATTCCCGTGGGGTCGTACAACGTGCAGTCCGGCTTCGGTCGCGTGGCCACGGCATCGCTCTCACACGGGACGCTCACGGTGCTCGACCGGCACGGCGTCGAGATCGCGCGGCTCCAGGTCGCCGGTTCGTGCCACGACGCATGTTTTCTGCCGCGCTGAAGGTTTACGAAAGCCTTACGGCCTCTGAAGGGGTTAAAAAAGCCCAGTGGGGAATATCCCTTCCATGCCGCGCATCTTGGTTTTCGCTGCGACCCTCGTCGCCATCGCCGTCAGCCTGCTTTTGCCGGCTACCTCGAACGCCGCCGTCCCGTGTCGTGACCGGATCTACAACGACTGGTACCACGACGGCAAGATCGCTTCGTCGTACTCGACGACGTGCTATCGCGATGCGCTCACGCACATTCCGACCGACGCGAAGTTCTACTCGAGCCTCGAGACCGACATCAAGTCCGCGATGCTCGCGTCGTTCCGAATCCACCGAGGCGCGGTGGCCCCCAAGCAGGTTGGTCACGGCCTGGCGGCGATCGGCCACGGCGCGCCGGGCACCGGCAAGCCGCAGCTCGTCTCTGCCCCGAACTCGTCGTCGAAGTCGCACGACCAGGTGCTTGGCGGAGCCACGCAGACGACAGCGAGCGGTTCGGTTGCCGAAACGTCGAGCAGTGGCACGCCACTGCCGATTCTCGTGCTCGGCGGGATCGCACTCGCGCTCGCCGCGGCCGGTGCGGCCGGGACGGGCGTTCGGTTTGCGCGCCGCCGCCGCTAGAGCAGCGGCACGAGCCGCCTGATGCGCGCTCGCTCCGCGGGCAGGTAGAAGCCGAGCACGAGCAGCACGAGCGGGTACACCGCGACAAGTGCGATCGACGGTGCGAGCGACAGCCCGGCCGCGCGGGCGGCGACCGTGAGTCCTGCGGCAGCGAGTACGACGGTCGCAACACGTCGCCACTGATAGGCGACTGGATAGACGTGTTGCGCATAGAGCGTCATTCCCGCGAACAGCACGAGATAGGCGGCGAGCGTCGAGACCGCGGCACCGACCATGCCGTAGCGCGGGACGAGCCAGAAATTCAAGGCGACGTTCGCGGCCGCGCCGATTCCTGACACCACCCAGTTCAGCTGGGTGCGTCGCGCGCGTCCGCTCCCGATCGCGAGCACGGTGTAGCCCGCGTAGATCGCCCCCGCGAACGCGAGCAGTGCGATCCCCTTTTCCGCCCGCTGATACTTCGGATCGGTGAGGAGCTCGGTCCACCACGGCGCGAGCGCGCCGAGCGCGAGCGCCGACCACGATGCGAGTGCGAGGAGATAGGTGAGCACGAACGAGTATGTGCGGCGCGCCTCACGGTCGTCTTCGATCGAGTAGGCGAACGCGGGCCACGCGGTGCGAAACGCGATCAGCACGAACGTGATCACCGACGCGATCTTCACCGCCGCGGAGTAGACGCCAACCTCGGCGTTCCCCTTGTACCAGGACACGAATTCGCGGTCGATGAAGTTGATCATCCAGAGCGCGAGCGCAGACGGGACGAGCGGCATTCCAAATCTCTGCATCTTGCGAAGCAGCGGACGATCGAACTCGAGGCCGAGCTGCTCGGTGCGATACGCGAGCAAGCCGAGATAGACAGCGAGCGTGCCCGTGAAGTTGCCGACGACGAGGCCGACAGCGCCCCAGTGAAAGACGGCCACGAAGACGACCATCGCCGCAACGGTGACGAGGACGTTCGTGATGCTCGCGATCGCGTACGCCGTCGAGCGCTCCTCGACGCGGAAGAGCGCGGTCAGCTGCTGGTAGTTCGTCTGCGCCCAAAGGCCGACGGCGCCCGCTCGTACGAGCCATGGCTGGTGGCCGAGGCCGATCCAATGGCTGATCGGCCCGGCGAAGAGAACGCCCAGCAGCAGCCCGACGGTCGACATCGCCATCGTGAACCAGAACGACGTCCGGACGACCGTGAGCTTCTCCGCCGGCTCTTTGGCGTCGAAGTAGAAGCGAAAGAACGCACTCGCGATGCCCATTTGCAGGACAATCGCGAGCGCCGCCGTCGCGGCGGTGACGATCTCAACCTGGCCGTAGGCACTCGGGGGGAGGTAATGCGTGTAGAGCGGGAGGAGGATCGTCGCGAGAATCCGCGAGACGAGGCCGCCGATGCCGTAGATCGCCGAGTGGCGCGCGAGGCGCCGCATCTGGAAGGCGAGGGACAACCTAGAGGGAACGGTAGACGTCGAGCAGGCGGTCGGCCACGCGGTCGATGTCGTGCACAGCTTCGACGTAGGCGCGGCTCGCCACTCCGATCTGCCGCCGAAGCGCCGGGTCGGCGACAAGTGGGCGCAACACGTCGACCAGGGTGTCGCTTGTTGCGGGCACGATCGGCACGCGGATCCCGAACCCTTCGGCGCTGCGGTCGACGACGTCGGGCTTTAGGTGCGTGACCACCGGCTTGCCAAGGGCCATCGACTCGAGGGCGAAGACGCCGTGCCAACCGGCCCGCAGCTGGTCGACGACGATGTCGGCGCGTGCGTACCGCTGGCGCGCCTGCTCGTGCGGCACGCCTTCGACGATGTCGAGCTCGACGTCGAGCTGCGCGCAGGCGTCGATCACCTGCTGGGTGCCCTTCTTCTCACGGTTCGACGGCGCGTGCACGACGAGCGGGCGCACGTTGTCCGATGGCGGTACGGGGATGAACTCGCGCAAGTCGAGGCCGGGCGGGATGACGTGCGCCTCGGGCACCCAGCGGATCGCGTCATACGAGCCCACGATCTCGGCGTTCGCCCGCTTGCCGAATGCGAGCGCCTCGCGCGACTTGCCGCGAATGTCCGAGCCGAGGTAGTGGAAGACGCTCTTCTTGTGCAGCGCGCGCAGCAGCGGGAACTGGATCGACTTCGGGATCAACGTCAGGCCGAAGTAGAAATGGAAGATGTCGGTTTGCGGCGCGAGCTTGGCGAACGCCGCGAACTGTGTCGTGAGCCGCCGGGCGAGGTTGCCGTGCCGGTCGAGCGACCAGTCGGCCTCGTGATGCAGCGTCCCGCGTTCGAACACGACGAGCCGAGCATCGACCCCCTTGCGCCGCAACGCCTGCACGTTCTCCCAGGGGATCCCGGCAATGTTCACGGGACAGTGCGTGACACGCAGCTGTGGAACGTTTGTCACGCTTCCGTCACGACGGCTGCCACCGCCCTGCACCGCCCAAATGCAGGGTATTAGCCTGATGGCGTTGCACTTCCGTAGCAACGGCTGCCATCGGTCTAGCGCCTACAGCTCACGCGTCGAATTCGAGCTGGTCGAAGTAGCGCAGCGCGGTACGGCCCGGGCGGATGCGGACCGCGAGCGACTCCAGCTCGTCGTCGGAGATCTCGCCGAGGGCTCGTTTCACGCCGAGGTACGGGAGGTTCAGATCCTCCTGGTAGACGATCGTCGAGATCCGCGGGTTGATCTCGATCACGTAGTCGCCGACGAGCTGGATGTTGAAGAAGTGGTCGATCTCGAGCTCGGCAACGATGAGGTTGCCGATCTCCATCAGCGCGTCGTCGGCGAGGGTCTCGAAGTACATCGCGAGTCCGGCGCGCATCGCCTCACGCGTCTTCGCATGGCCGAGCACGATCTCGCGGCCGTTGCCGATGCCGTCGATCGTTCGCTCGCCGCCGGTTGCGAGCTCCATCACGAGCAGATCGGGGCCGCCGATGTCGGGCAGCAGCTCGACCGCTTCTTCGAGCCGCATCGACACCGAGCCCGGCCGCTCATTCAGAAGCTGGTGTGCGCGATCGACGGTCGGGTCGAGGATGCGGAAGCCGCGCGAGCCGGACGAGAAGACCGGCTTGAAGCACACGGCGCGGTCGGGATAGCCGAGCTCGCGGGCCGCGGCTTCGACGGCGCGCGAGCCGTTCACGCGCCGGAAGTCTGGCGCCGGCAACCCGAGGTCGTGCAGGAGCTCGTAGGTCTCGGCCTTATCGTTCGAGCGGCGAATCGCATCGGGGCTCGAGACGAGCACCGGCATCGGGAAGCGCGCGACGTGCTCGGCAAGCCCCTCGAGATCGAACGACGACTGCGGCAGGATCGCGTCCACAAGCTCTTCCTCGGCGATCGCGAGCATCGCATCGGGAAACGCGGGATCGGCACCGCCCGGGACGATGTGGAACGCGTCGCAAAGATGACGGCCGATCGACCGCTCGCTCATGTCGGTGCCGACGAGTCGCACCTCGCGCTCGCCGTTCTCACGTAGGGCGCGAAGGAGCGCTGCCGTGCCCGGCGCGCCCGAGGCGGTGACCATGACGGTGATCGGCTTCACGCGGGCACGGTAGCCCGTCCGAGGGCGCCCCTCATGACAGGTCGATGCGGTCGGCGCGCAGCGCTTCGAGACGTGCGGCACGGTCGGCGTCGAGCATCGATTCCATCGACGCCCGCATCGTCGCTCCGTCGAAGGCCCAGATCTCAGGGTGCGTCAGGAGCTGCAGCCAGTCGAACGCCCCCGCCGCAAGTTCGCCGTCTGGACAGCCGTGGCGCCAGTTCTGGTTCGAGTCTGACCGATAGTGAGCGGGGTCGAAGAACGGCGACTCCATGACGTTGAGCGCGCCGGCGATCGGCGATCGCATGAACTGCGGCTCGGGGTTGTGCCAGGCGACCACCGGGTCGAACCGCTCGTCGAGGTCGACATGGGGGTACACCGCGTGATGTGCGACGCGATGGCCGAGTGTGCGGAGACGGTCGATTGCCCGCTCTCCCTCCGCGGATGCGAGGTTGTAGAAAACCGAGCGTGTCATCAGGAACCAGGTCGACCACGCGCCTTCCTCGGCTTCCACCTCGGCCATCGCGAGGGCAGCGGCAAGCGACAGGTCGACGTCGTGGCGCAGAATCAGATCGCCCGCCCCAGGCGGACGGTCGAAGCCCGCATACGTGTAGCCCCCCGCGCGCGCGGCGCGGAGCAACTCGCGGTAGTGCTCGAGTGAGAAGTCGCAGCTCATCGACGCGGGACTTCGCTCACTCGACCTCCACATCGAGCAGCCGGGCGGCCGCCTCGGCGCGTTCGAGTGCCTGGAGGTTCGTGTCCGCGGTTGCGATCACGTAGCCGCGCCGGTCGCCGTCGAGGCGCACCGGCCGGATCACCTCTCCGACCTGGAGATAGACATCGGCCTGCACGACGCCGGGGAATGCAAGCACCTTGTCGAGTGTCCCGATGCGCTTCACGCGGCCGGTCGGCAGCGGCCCGGGCTCGGCGGTGAGGAAGCGGATCGCAAGCGGCTGGCTGAAGTGGGCGTGCACCAACTCATCGGGGAGATCGTCCCCGAGTGCCATGCGGAGCTGCACCTCCACGAGGTCGACACCGGTCGCCACACGCACGAGATCGGCCATCTGCCCGCCGGGAATCCGCGCGGCGCATTCGACGACGATGACGCGGCCGTCCGGCGCGGCGATCAGTTGCGGAAAGGCGATTCCCGTGCGCAGCCCGAGCGCGTGCACGGTGTGCGAGGCGACTCGCTCCGACTCGGTGAGCTGCTCGCCGTAGATCGTCGCGGGGTACACGTGAATCCAGCCGACGCCGAACCCGATCCCGGGCGGGCGCAGACGGTCGGAGAGCGTCAGCGGAATCGCGTCGCCGTCTCGCGCGAGGACGATTCCGTTCATCTCGAGGCCCTCCACGTACTCCTCGAGAATCGCCTCCCCGCTCGGCGACGCCGCGAGCGCCTCGTGCAGATGCGCGTCGATGTCATCGAGCGACTCGACACGGAACACCCCGCGCTGGCCGCCCGAGTCGGCCGGCTTCAGGACGGCCGGAAAGCCGACTTCGTCTGCGGCGCGCCGCCGCTCGGCGAGCGAGCGAACGGCCGCGAACCGCGGCTGCGGCACGCCGGCGTCGGCGAGTCGCGCGCGCATCGCGACCTTGTGGGTCATCAGATGCGCGGTCTCGGTGCCGATGCCGGGCAGGCCGCGTGCTTCGGCGACCGCGGCGACGACCGGCACCGCGCGATCGGCGCTGACGGTCAGTACGCCATCGAGCTTCAGCTTGGCGGTCGCCTTGATCACCGCATCCGCGTCGGCGAAGTCGACCACCTTCGCAATGTCCGCGGCCGCGAGTCCCGGTGCGTCGGGATTCCGATCCACGGCGGCGACTCGGAGCCCCATCTCCTTGGCCTGCAGGATCGCGCTGCGTTGATGGCGGCCGGCGCCGACGAAGAGGACGGTTCTCACGGCGCGATGCTACTTCGGCGCGAGCGCCGACCGGACGAGCTCGAGCGTCCCCTCCACATCGATCGGCACGCCTGCGCTGCGATGGACAGCCAGACCATCGAGGACGACGCCGAGGAACATGCCGACGGACTCGAGCGATATGTCGCTCCGTTCTCGGCCGTCGCTACGCCGCTCGTTGAGGTTCTCGACGATCTGCGTGTGGAGCTCTGGGTTGCGCGCCTGCCACTGCCCGCGCAGTTCAGGGTCGGCGCGCAGCAGGCGCATCACTTCAAGGTAGGCGCCGATCCAGTCGGGATCCTCGTCGCCGAAATGACGGACGACGCCCTCGAACCCGAGCTCGAGCCAGAGCTCCCCGACGCGCTGCTGGTCGGCGGTCGCAAGCGCGAAGAAGAGCTCCCATTTGCTCGGGAAATAGCTGAAGATCGCACCGCGCGAGAGGCCGATTGCCGCCTCGAGGCGCGGCACGGTCGCGCGCTCGTAGCCCCAGGCCGAGAAGGCACGGCGTGCGCCGGCGAGAATCTGGGCGCGCCGCTCGGCGCGGTGGGCGTCGGAGACCTTCGGCATGCCTCTACTTTACAAAAACGTACGGACGTATTATATACGAGCCGTTGAAGCTCTCTCGCACACTCCTTGCGCTCCTCACCGCCGAGGTCGTCTCGAGCACCGGCACCGCGATGACGTTCGTCGCGCTGCCGTGGTTCGTGCTCGTAACGAGCGGTTCCGCGACCCGCATGAGCGTCGTCCTCGCCGCCGAGGTCGTGCCGATGGCGATCTTCGGGATTCCAAGCGGCTCGCTCGTCGGCCGGCTCGGGGCTCGCACGACGATGCTCGTCTCGGATGTGCTCCGCACGCCGCTCATCGTCCTCGTCCCCGTCTTGCATTGGACCGGGCATCTCAGCTTCGGTGGGCTGATTGCGATTGTCTTCCTCCTCGGCTGCTTCACCGCGCCGTACATCAGCGCGCAGCGGACGATCATCCCGGAGCTCTTCGGCGACGACGAGAAGACGGTCGCAAAGGCGTCCGGGCTGTTCGGCGGGGCGACGCAGCTTCCCCTCGTGATCGGGCCTGCGATCGCGGGTGTGCTGATCGCGTTCTTCGGCGCGCCGGCGCTCCTGGTCGTCGACGGCGCGACGTTCCTCTTTGCCTTTGTCGTTGTCCTCGCCTTCGTGACGGGCGGCCGACGCGTGCCGGTTGACGAGGAGCATCGCGGCGTGCTCGCGGGCGTGCGCTACCTCGCAAAAGACCGGCTCCTCGGGCCGATGTCGCTGACACTCGTGTTGCTCGACGGTGCCTCGGGCGCGATCGCGGTTGCCGTGCCGCTGCTCGCCTTCACGCGCTACCACCGCGACCCACACATCGCCGGCTGGATCTTCACGAGTTTCGGTGTCGGCGCCATCTTCGGCTCCTTGCTCGCGGTGAAGCTGCTCGACCGCCTTTCGCCGCTTCGCCTCGCGAGCATCGGCGTCGTCTGCGCGACGCTCCCGTTGTGGATCGTCGCGCTCGATGTCTCATGGCCGATCGCGTGCGCCGCGGTTGTTGCGTGCGGCGTTTTCGTCCCGTCGGTGAACGCGCCGTTCATGGGTCTCCTCACGACGAGACCCCCCGCCGCACTCCGGGCGAGAGTGATGACCGCGGTGCTCACCGTGAGTGGGCTTGGGAGCCCGCTCGGCCGAATCGCCGTCGGCCCCGTGTATCACGCCGCGGGGAACGGCGGCGTCTGGGTGTTGATCGCCGGCGGCCTCAGCGTCGGCTCCGTGCTGTTCATCGCGGCCGCAGTTCGTGGCTCAGGCGGTGACGCGTCGAGCGTCGCCGGGATAACGGCGGTCGCGCACCGCGAGCCGTAGACGCGCCGAGATCCGTCGCGGCCGAAGCTCTGCGCACATGACGGCAGACGCGCCCGGACCACGTGTGCCGTAGAGAAGCTCGGGCGAGAGTGCGCTGACCGACGTCCAACCATCTGCCCCGAGCTCGTAGAGCTCGTCCTCCCAGACGAGGAAGCCCGCCCGTTCGAACCGCTCGATCCACTGTGCGGGCGTGTACACCGCCTGCTCCGGTAAAAGCTCGCCGGCGCCTGTCGGGACGGTGACGAGGAGTCGGGAGCTGACGCGCCGCAGCTCGCGAAGCGCCGCATCAAGCGATGCGTCGTCGTGCTCGACGGCGAGCCCGTACTGCGAGTTGTCTTGCCCCACGTGCTCGAGAGTCGAGATCGCGATCGCAACGTTGAACTCGCCGTTCCCGAACGGGAGCTGCCGCAAGTCGGCCTGCACACTGCGCAAGCCGGGAACGTCGGCAGTGACGAGGTCGACGCCGGTGAGCTTCGGCGCGCCGAGCCCGAGCAGGCCGAAGATGTAGGCGGGCTCGGCGAACGCATAGCCGACGTCGAGCACGCTCGGTTCGCCTGCATAACGCGCGAGGCACCAGGGAATCTCGATCGGCCGCTCGTCGACTCCGGCCGGCGCGACCAGGTTGCGGGGGCGTTCGCCCGCGTGGCGCGCCGCGGCGGCCCAGGAGACCGCATCGTCGAGCCGCATGAGGTGGTCGTGCTCGGCGGATGTCGCGAGTTCGCGGAGGAGCGCAGCCCGTGACATCCCGGCGGCAAGCCGCTCGTCGGTCGCGGCACGTTCCTCCGGCTCGATCCCACGCCGAAGGACGCGGCGCCAGAGGTCGTCGAGATCCTCCGACTCGGCGGCGAGCCACGCGGCGAGCGGCGGATCCTGCACGCCACAAAGCTACTCTGTCCCCGATGCTCGAAGGGAAGCGGATCTTCATCACCGGCGGCGCCGGCTTCATCGGCACGACGCTGGCGCGCGAGCTCGTCGACCGGAACACCGTGGTCGCCTATGACAACTTGCACCGCGACTCGCTCTCGGGCACCGATCTCGCCGACCATCCGAACTATGAGTTGATCCAGGGCGACATCCTCGACGCGGTCGCGCTCCTCACCGCCGCGGCGGGCGCGACCCACTTCGTCCACTGCGCCGCGATCGCCGGTGTCGACACCGTGCTCGCGAGCCCGGTTCGCACGATGCGCGTGAACGTGATCGGCACCTACAACGCGCTCGAGGCCGCGCTTGCGACGCTCCCGTCGCTCGAGCGCTTCGTCGATTTCTCGACGAGCGAGGTCTTCGGCACCCACGCCATGAACGTCAAGGAAGGCCAGGTCTCGACGATCGGCTCGGTCGGAGAGGCGCGCTGGACGTATGCCGTCTCGAAGCTCGCCGGCGAGCACATGGCGCACGCCTACCACGACGAGCTCGGGCTCCCGACGGTTACCGTGCATCCGTTCAACGTCTTCGGCCCGGGCCAGATCGGTGGCGGCGCGATTCGCGCATTCATCGAGGCGGCAATCGCAGATCGCGATTTGACGATTCACGGCGACGGCTCGCAGATCCGCGCGTGGACCTACGTCACCGACATGGTCTCGGGCGTTTTGCTCTGCATGGAGCACCCCGCGGCGGTTGGGCAGGCGTTCAACATCGGCAACCCGCGAGGGACCGTCACGATCTTCGACCTCGCGCAGCGCATCAAGCGTCTGTCCGGCGCGACGGGCGCGATCACGTTCCAACCGTTGCACTACGCCGACGTCGAGCTTCGCATCCCGAACGTCGAGAAGGCCCGCGAGGCGCTCGGTTGGGAGCCGTGCGTCGAGCTCGACGAGGGCCTCGAGAAAACGATCGCGTGGTACAGAGAGAAGAAGCTCGTATCCGCCTAGGCTGGCCCGACGTCGGCGAGCCGGAGCTCGCCGAGGTCGCGCAGGTCCTGGAGAGCGGCATGCTCACCATGGGCCCGAAGGTGGGCGAGTTCGAGGCGGAGATTGCGCGCATCTGCGAGGTCGAGCACGCGGTCGCGGTCACGTCGGGCACCGCAGCGTTGCACCTGGCGGTCATTGCGCTTGAGCTCGAGCCAGGCGACGAGATCGTCGTGCCCGCCTACACGTTTCCCGCGACCGCGAACGTGGTCGCGCTCTGCGGTCTGACGCCGGTGCTCGCGGATGTCGACCCGGAGACGATGAACCTCGATCCGGCGAAGGTCGTCGTCGGCCCGCGTACGAAGGCAATCCTCGGCGTGCATCTCTTCGGCCGGCCGCTGCGGCTGCACGACCTGCCCGCTGAAGTCCCGCTGCTCGAGGACGCAGCGGGTGCACTCGGCGCGCGGTACCGCGGCCGTGCCTGCGGTGGCCTGGGCGTCGCGGGTTGTCTCAGCTTCCATCCGCGCAAGATCGTCACGACCGGGGAGGGCGGTGCAGTCACGACCGACGACGAGCGGTTCGCCGCGTCGGTGCGCCAGATGCGAAACCACGGCTGGCGCACGCTCGTGCCGCCGGATATGCCCGTTCCCGGCCTCAACTACCGCCTTTCGGACATCCTCTGCGCGGTCGGCATCCCCCAGGCCCGCCGTCTCGACGAGTTGCTGGCCGAGCGGACGCGCGTCGCCGACGGCTACACCGAGCGGCTGACGCATCTTCCGGTGCAGCTTCCGGTCGCAGACGAGGGCGATGTCCATGGCTGGCAGGCCTATGTCATCCAGGTCGACGATCGCGATCGCGTCCTTGCGGCGCTTCGCGCGCAGGGGATCGAGGCGCAGATCGGCACCTACTCGCTTCCGCTCCTCGGCGCCTATCGCGACCAGGGCGAGTTCTCCGGCGCCTGCCGCGTGTTCGAGCGGGCGCTCGCGCTGCCGTTCCACACGCGGCTCTCCGACTCGGATCTCGACCGCGTGGCGGCCGCACTTGACAAACTAGTGAGCAGTCACTAACTTAACTGCCGATGGTGGTTGCACATGAGCGGAAGTCGAAGGATGAGCGGCGCGAGGAGATCCTCGACGCCGCCGTCGAGGTCTTCGCCGACAAGGGGCTCCATGGCGCCTCGACCGACGAGATCGCCCGCCGCGCGGGCATCTCCCAGCCCTACATCTTCCGGCTCTTCGGAACGAAGAAGGAGCTCTACATGGCGGGCGTCTCCCGCTGCTTTCGCCAGACGCTCGAGTTGATGCAGCGCGCGGCGGAGGGCAAGCGTGGAGACGACGCGCTGGAGGCGATCGGACAGGCATACGGCGAGCTCCTTGGGTCCGACCGCAGCTACCTTCGGGCCCAGATGCAGGCGTACGCCGCCTGTGAGGACACCGAGATCTGTGCCGTCGTGCGCGGCGGTTACGGCGATCTCGTCACCTATGTCGAGCGGGTCTCGGGCGCGACGCCGGAACGGATCTCGGCGTTCTTTGCGCAAGGGATGCTCCTTAATGTCCTTGCCTCCATGGACGCGTCCGCCGAGTCGTGGGGCGTCCGGCTCGTCGAAGGCTGCACGCCGGCCGCTGCCACTGGCGCCGGTCGTTCGTGAACTTTTTTTCCTCAGGAGGTAAGTGATGGCTCACAAACAACAGATGTGGTGGACATTCGCGATCACGTCGCTCGCGCTCTTCATGGTCACGCTCGACAACCTCGTCGTGACGACGGCGCTGCCGGTGATCCGGCGCGACCTGCACTCCGGCCTCAGCGGCCTCGAGTGGACGGTCAACGCCTACACGCTCACCTTCGCGGTGCTGCTGCTGACCGGCGCGGCGCTCGGCGACCGGTTCGGCCGCCGGCGGCTCTTCACGATCGGCCTTGTGATCTTCACGGCCGCCTCGGCCGCGGCAGCGCTTGCGCCGTCGATCGGCGCCCTCGACGCGGCCCGCGCGATTCAGGGGCTCGGCGGCGCGATCGTGTTGCCCCTCACGCTCACGATCCTGTCGGGTGCCGTCCCCTCCGAGCGACGGGGCCTTGCGCTCGGCGCGTGGGGCGGGATCAGCGGGCTCGCGGTCGCGATCGGCCCGCTCGTCGGCGGAGCCGTCGTCAGTGGCATCTCGTGGCACTGGATCTTCTGGTTGAACGTGCCGATCGGTCTCGTACTAGCGCCGCTTGCTTGGTCGCGCCTTTCGGAGAGCCACGGTCCCGCGACGAAGCTCGATCTGCCCGGTCTCGGTCTCGCAAGCGCGGGTCTCTTCGGCATCGTCTGGGGGCTCGTGCGTGGCAACTCCGTCGGTTGGGCGTCGGCGGAGATCGTCGGGGCGCTCGTGGTCGGCTTCGCGCTGCTCGGCGCCTTCGTCTGGTGGGAGTTGCGCACCGAGAGCCCGATGCTGCCGATGCGCTTCTTCCGCAACCGGACATTTGCGCTCGCGAACATCTCGAGCCTCTTCATGTTCTTCGGGATGTTCGGCTCGATCTTCCTGCTCGCGCAGTTCTTCCAGACGGTGCAGGGCTACTCGCCGCTGCAGTCCGGGTTGCGCATCCTGCCGTGGACGGCCATGCCGATCTTCGTCGCGCCGATCGCCGGCGCGTTGTCCGACCGGGTTGGCGGCGAGAAGCTGATGGGCCTCGGTCTGGCGCTCCAGGCGGCGGGCCTTGCCTGGATCGCCGCGGTGTCGACACCGACGACGCCCTACAGCTCGCTCGTGATCCCGTTCATCCTCTCGGGCGCCGGCATGGCCCTCTTCTTCGCACCTGTGGCGAACGTCGTCCTTTCCGCTGTGCGGCCGGAGGAGGAAGGGCAAGCCTCGGGTGCCAACAACGCCGTGCGTGAGCTTGGCGGAGTCTTCGGCGTTGCCGTCCTCGCATCGCTCTTCTCGCACTACGGCGGGTACGGAACGGGCGCCTCCTTCGTCGACGGGATGACACCGGCCGTGTACGTCGGTGCCGGAATCGTCGCGGCAGGTTCGCTGGCGGCCTTCGGGATCAAGCGCCGCCGCTCCGGGTCGGAGGCGCTCGCGCCCGTGCTCGAAGGAGCGTGATCGACCGAGCGTCGCTTTCGTGATTGCGGGCTCACAGCCGCAGCCGAAAGCGACGCTCGACCCAACCGCCTCGCACGTCGCGTCGAAGCGTCACCTGAACGACCGCAGCGCCGTGGAGTTGCGCGCCGAGGCGTAGCCGAAGAAGCCCGCGTGTCCCAGGAAGCAGTTCACGGCGGGCGACGTCGAGGCGGGCGACGACGCGATTGCGGTGCAGAACGGCGATTCGAAGGCGCCCGCCGCCGATCGACTCGGTGACGTTGCCACGGTTTGCGACCGCGACGTCGAGCGACCTCGATGATCCGATTCGTCGCAGGCGTGCGCCCAGCACCGCGACGTGGTGCACGACGCGTCCGGCGATCCGCATCACGAGCGTGAGCCCGATACGCATGTGGACGACGACTCCCCGCGCCGACGGGACGACCGCGGAGAGGAGAACCACGGCGCTGTGATCGCCGGGGCGTGCGTGTCCCGGGCGTCGTGCCGTGATCGTGAAGTCGCCGCCGTGCCGGCCGACCGCCATGCGGCCCGGTGTGATGGAGAGCCACGGGGCCGCATCGCCGGGACGCGTGATGCGGGGCCGACCCAGGAGGTCGAGTGCGTACCCGGCGATGCGAGCTTCGACGAGGAGTGGGCCGCCGCCCGGGGTCGTCACGTGGACGAGTTGGCGCCCGCCCGGGACCAGCCGGACGTGTGTCGGGGAGGCAGCGAGCGTCACGCGCGCGGGCTGCGCGTGACCACTCGCCACCCCGAGCGCGACGGCGAGGGCGGCGGCAGCGATCACCGGCCGATCACCGTGAACGTGACCGAGGTCGCGTAGTGGCCGGCAGGAACAGAGGGGAGGGAGGGCGTGAACGAGAAGTTCGTCGGCCAGACGTCTCCGGACGCCGCGGTCGCGGCGGATGACGTGCCGAGCAGCAGGTCGGTTGCCGGGGCGATCGGGACGGGAAGAACCGCGCCACCTGCGAGCGGCGGAGCGAGTTGCGTCCCGGCGGGGGCCGTGGCCGAGATCCCGAGCGGCAGGTCGGCCGGGGTGAACGCGGCGCGATGGACGCTGAGGGAGTAGCCGGTCGATGCATTGCTCACGACGGTGACCCGCTCTCCGACGGGTGAGGGAGTCTGGCCCGCGAGCACGTTGCCGAAGCTGAGCGCGCTCCGCTCGAGCGTCAGCGAGATGACCGACTGGATGTCGACGTCGACGCTCGCGGTCTGAGAGGAGGACGACCCGACGGTGCCACACGTTGCTGCTGCCGCGGACGAGTTGTGCGGTGTGGGGCTTGCTGCCGTGATGTCGGCGGTGCTCGAGTCGGTGTCGGTGCAGCCGTTCCCGTCGCGCACCGCGGCCGTCGTGGCCGTGAGTGCAGCCGCGGCTGCGGCGCCCTCGTAGTCGGTGGCACCGCCATAGCCGATCAGGTCGTGTAGCGCCGGGACGGCGGAGCAACTTCCGGCGGTCGTCCCGCACGCGAGTGCGGCTGTGTCGTGCACGATCGCGACCTTGCCGCCGCTCGCGGCGAAGTTCGTCGTGCCGGTTGCGTCGGCGGCCGGCAGCGCGGAGCCGACGGCGCCCGCTGACGCGAACTGGACGAGATAGCGGCGCCCGGGTGCGATGCTGCCGGCGAGCGTGGTCGGCGACCACGAGGTGCTCGTCGCGGGTGCGTACTGGACAGTCCAGCCCGTGAGGTCGATCGTCGAACTACCGCGGTTGAACAGTTCGACGTAGTCATTTGCGAAGGTCGCACCGGCGTTCCCGCCGCTCGCGTAGATCTGGCTGATCACGAGATCGGATGAGGCTCCCTGCGCGGCAGGGACGGCGAGCGCGACGGCGCTCGCGAGGACGATGAGCGAAAGGTAAAGACGGTTCATTCAGGCGGCTCCGTTCGACGAGGGGATGTGTCCCTGTCTGTGGTAGCCGCCGGTGCCGCCCGGCGAAAGTGTCCTTTTCGCTTTTGTTGCAGAGTTGGCGCAGACTCGTTACGAAGCCGGCCGTTCTGCGAGAGTTTCGTCGTCGAATCGGAGCCGTGTCGCGGCGACCGCGACTGCCGCGGCGATCACCGCGAGCACGACGAACGACACGCGCAAACTCGTCGCCTGCGCGATCCCGCCGACGAGCGGCGGCCCGACGAGCAGGCCGAGATAGCCGATCGTCGTCACCGTCGCGACCGCGGTGCCTGCGTCGCCGCGGCGGCCGGCGAAGCCGAAGACGATCGGTGCGTTGAGCGAGATGCCAGCGCCCGCGAGGGCGAAGCCCGCGAGACCGACCGGCGCGTTCGGGGCCGCTGCCGCGACCGAACATCCGAGCATCGCAAGCACCGCTCCGCCGCCGAGGAGCGCACGGTCCGAGAACCGCCCTGCCGCCTGGCCGAAGAACCGGCCGAGCGCCATCGAACCGCCGAACACACCCGGGCCGAGCCCGCTGACGGCAGGCCGAGCGTCGAGCTGGCGCTCGAGGAAGAGCGCGCTCCAGCTTTCGATGCCGCCTTCGACAATGAACGCGACTGCACCGACGATCCCGACAAGGACAAGACCGCGCGCGAAGCGGAACCCAGTCGTCGGCTCCGCGTGCACTTGTGCGTGATCGCCGGCGACCACGAGCGCGGTGAGCCCGATGCAGACGGCGACGGCGATCAGGATCGGTTCCCGTCCGACGCCGCCGTTGCGTGCGAAGCCCGCGCCGACGGCTCCGACCAGGACGCCGACCGAGTACGTGCCGTGTGCGAGCGGCTGCAGCCTTCGCCCGGTTGCGTTCTCGATGCGGCCGACGTTCGCGTTGATCGCCACGTCGACGAGACCCGAGCCCATGCCGCAGAGGAGCAGCGCGACGATAAGCGCAGGCAGCGTCGTCGCGAGGCCGGGCAGCAGGGTCGCGACCGCGAACCCCGCGCAGCCGACAGCGACCGCGCGCGCGCCGAAGCGGTCGATCGCGCGCGGGGCGACCAAGAACATCACGGGGATCGAGCCGACGCTGACGAAAAGCATCGCGACGCCGAGCGCGCCCTTCGACGTGCCGGTCGCCTGCTGGACGCCGGGCAGGACGGCCGCCCACGCGCCCCAGAAGAGGCCGAGCGCCGCGAATCCGGCGAGCGTCGGCGCCCGGCGCGGGATCGGGCCATCGAGCGGCGTTGCGTCTTCGGTCACGCAGTCGTCACGCTTTCGAGCGGGTGTCTGACACCGTAGGTGTCCGCCGCGAGCCGGAGGCGCCGACGAGGGGCAGCAGCGCCCGCCGTGAGGCTTTCGTCACGGAGACGTCACGCTTTCGAGCGGGTGGCTGACACCGGACGTGGCCCTGCGAGCTCCGTCGGCTCGAGCCACGCCGGATCGGGCTCCCAGAGCGCCCACCAGGGGTTCCACCAGCGTCGGCGGGCGTCGAGCTCCGCGACGACGCGGTGACCCTCGGCCCACGTAGCGGCCACCTGCTCAGGCGTGTAGCGGCCCTCGGCGATGCGCTGCTCGAGCACGTCTGCATCCTTCCATTCCCAGCCGCCGTCGGCCGGCAACCAGATGTCGAGCTCGAGGTCCTGCGTGTCGTACCCGTGCGCGGTGCGCCGGAACGGCTCCTGCAGGTTCACGTACCAGCCGGCGAAGTCGCGCGCGGGCCCGTCCCAGAAGACCCAGACCGCGTGCGCCTCGCCGGGGCGCTGCAGCATCAGCACGCCGTGACCTTCCCAGCGCCCCCGGCCGTGCCACGGATGACGCCCACCGGGCGTCGGGAACTCGCCCGGCGAGAACGTGAACGGAGTTCCCTCGGCGATGTAGGTGGCGAGCAGGTCGGGCTCGTCGCAGACGACGACCACGGGAAGCTCGAGCCAGGCACGTCCGTCGTTCAACACTTCGCGGCGCACGATCACATCGCCTGTAGCCCACGATCTACCCGAGTCCACGCCCGCGACTCTACGAAGCCGCCGTTAGGGTCTTGTGAGATGGAGGTTTCGGTTGTTGTCACCGTGTTGAACGAGGCAGGCGCCGTCGAGGAGCTCTACCGGCGCATGGCCGCGTCGCTCGACGGCCGTGACTGGGAGGCGATCTTCGTCGACGACGGCTCGACCGACGCGACGTTCGACCGCCTGCGCACGCTGCACGAGCAGGACAAGCGCGTCCGCGTCGTCCGCTTCAAGCGCAACTTCGGCCAGCACCCGGCGATGCATGCGGGTCTCGTGCGCGCGCGCGGCGACCGGATCGTGACGATGGACGGCGACCTCCAGAACGAGCCGGAGGACCTACCGAAGCTGCTCGACGCGCTCGATCGCGCCGACGTCGCCTCCGGCCGTCGGATCGCCCGGCGCGACTCGCCGGGCCGCACGATGCCGAGCCGTGTGATCAACGGCCTCCTGCGCCGGTTCACCGGCGTGCGCATCTCCGACTTCGGCTGCGCGTTCAACGGCTACCGCCGTAGCGCGATCGAGCCGATGATGGGCGCGATCGGCCGGCAGAAGTTCACGAAGGCGCTTGTCGTCTCGACCGGCGTCTCGGTCGAGGAAGTCGACGTCTCGCACGCCGCCTCGAGCTCCGGCTCGCGCTATTCCCCGCTCCGCCTCGTGCGGCTCGCGCTGCATGTCGTCGCAGGCTTCTGGCCCCAGCCGGTGCAGTGGATCGGCGTCTCGCTGGGGCTCCTCTGCTCGCTCGCCGCGGGCGCGCTCGGCATCTACGGCGTCGTCTACTGGGTCGTGAACGCGAACTTCCCTGGGCCACTTTTTGCCGGAGCAGGCATTGTTCTCGTCCTCGGCATCCAGGGATTCGTGCTCGCGCTGATCGGCGAGTCGCTCGGACGGATCCAGCGCGATGTCGAAGGCAGGCCGCTGTACACGATCGAGGAGGAGCTTTGAAGCGCGTTTTGGTGACAGGCGGGGCGGGTTTCATCTCGTCGAACTTCATCCGGCATCTGCTCGCGGCGACCCCGTACGAGGTCGTGACGCTCGACGCGCTCACCTACGCCGGCAACCTCGAGAACCTGGCTGACGTGATGAGCCACCCGCGTCTCTCGTTCGTCCACGGCGACATCCGCGACGTGGCGCTCGTGCGCGAGCTCGTCGAAGGCGTCGACGTGATCGTGAACGCCGCGGCCGAGTCGCACGTCGAGAAGTCGATCGAGAACGGCGCATCCGAGTTCGTGACGACGAACGTCGAGGGGACGCAGATCCTCCTGGACGCGATTCGTGTCACACCCGTCGAGCGCTTCATCCTCATCTCGTCCTCCGAGGTGTACGGCACCGCCGAGGCCGCGCCGATGGACGAAAACCATCCGCTGAAGCCACGCTCGCCGTACGCGGCGACGAAGGCGGGAGCGGATCGCCTTGCCTACTCGTATTGGACGACCTACGACCTGCCGATCGTGATCGTGCGGCCGTTCAACAACTACGGCCCGTGCCAGCACCCCGAAAAGGTCGTGCCGCGGTTCATCACGCAGGCGCTCGCGAACGAGCCGCTGACGATTCACGGTACCGGCCACGCCTCACGCGACTGGCTCTACGTGACGGACGACGCCGAGGCGATCGAGCGGGTGATCGAGGCGCCGATCGACATCATCGCCGGCGAGGTGCTGAACGTCGCGACCGGCATCGACATCTCCGTGAACGACATCGCCGGCATGGTCCTCGAGGTGCTCGGGAAGCCGGCCGAGCTTCGCGCCCATGTTCCCGAGCGGCTTGGCCAGGTCGACCGGCACATCGGCTCCACCGACAAGGCCGAGCGGCTGCTCGGCTGGCGTGCCCGGACGAGCTTCGAGGACGGCCTCGAGCGCACCGTCGCGTGGTATCGCGAGAATGAGGCGTGGTGGAGATCGATTCTCGCGCGGGAAACGCGCGCCTACTCGTCCTAGGGGCGGGTCCCGCACAACTCGGGCTGCTCGAGGCGGCGCGCGAGCGCGGCCTCTGGCTTGCGGTCGTCGACCGCGATCCGGCCGCGCCCGGCTTCCGCTTCGCCGATCGCCGCTGCATCCTGTCGACCGAGGATGACGCGGCGATCGAGCGGCTCGCCGGCGCGCTCCGCATCGACGGGCTGATCTCGCCCGGGACCGACTGGCCCGTCGGGGTCGCGGCGCGCATCGCCGAGCGGCTCGGGCTAGGCCATCCGATCACCCCCGCGACGGCCGTCGCTGCGACGAGCAAGCTGCGCCAGCGCGAGCGGCTTGCCGAGGCGGGCGTCCCCCAGCCGCGCTCGTGGGTCGTCGGAAGCGGCGACCCCCTGCCGCCCGTGACGGGCCCCGTCGTCGTGAAGGCACCCGACCGCCAAGGTCAGAAGGGGCTCAGCCTCGTCGAGGATCCGGCCGAGCTCGCCGCCGCGGTCGAGACGGCACGCAGCGCGGCGCGCAGCGGCGTTGCGCTCGTCGAGGAGCTCGTCGAGGGCCCCGAGGTGACTGTCGTCGGCTTCACGATCGAGGGCGTCTTCCACTCGCTCGCCGTCACCGACCGGATCACCGCCGAGCCGCCCGCGTTCGGCGTCGCGCTCGCGCACGTCTTCGAGTCCGACCATGCCGAGGAGGCCTCGCTCGTTGCGGCGACCGCGACGCGGGCGCTCGGGATCGAGAACGGCCCGTCGTACACGCAGCTGCGGATCGCTTCTGACGGCCCACAGGTGATCGAGGTCGCAGCCCGGCTCGGCGGAGGACACGACGCCGAGCTCGTGCGCGCTGCGACCGGGGTCGACCTGAACGGCCTTGCGATCGCCGCGGCGCTCGGCGAGCCTGTGTCTGCGCCGGTCCCGGATCGGCACGTGGGTGGGGCCGTCACCCGCTTCCTCGTCGCTCCGCCCGGGGCGCTCGCCCGGGTCGATGTCCCCGAGGGGCTCGCAGGGCTCGAAATGGTGCGGATCTACCGCGAGCCCGGCTACGTCTTCGCCCCGCTTCGCCGCGGAGCCGACCGCGCGGGCGCGATCCTCGTCCTGGGTGAGAATCGGGCGCAGGCCGTGGCCCGGGCGGAAGCCGCGGTGGAACGCATACGCTTCCTCACCGCGGATGCCGGAGCTCTCCTCCAAGCGAACTGAGTTCCTGTCGTTTCAGCCTCCGGCGATCACCGAGGAGGAGATCGCCGCCGTCTCGGAGACCCTCCGCTCCGGCTGGCTGACCACAGGCCCGCGTACCGCCGAGCTCGAGGCGCGGATGCGCGATTACCTCGAGGCAAAGCATGTCCTCGCGGTCTCGTCGTGCACGGCGGCGCTACATCTCTCGCTCGTCGCGCTCGGGGTCGGGCCTGGCGACGAGGTGATCACGACCTCGCTCACCTGGCCGGCGACGGCGAACGTCATCGTTCACTCTGGGGCGACGCCCGTGTTTGCCGACGTGCTCGACGACACGTTGAACATCGACCCGCACCAGGTCGCTGCGCTCGTGAACGAGCGCACCAAGGCGATCGTCCCCGTCGATCTGTACGGCCAGCCCGCCGACCTCGACGCGCTCGCCGAGCTCGGCCTGCCGATCGTCGAGGACGCTGCGCACGCCGCCGAGTCGCGCTACCGCGGCCGCAAGATCGGCTCGATCGCCGACCTGACGTGCTTCTCGCTCTATGCCACCAAGAACATCGCGGCGGGCGAGGGCGGCCTGATCTCGACGAACCGCGATGACCTTGCAGCGGCGCTCGACGACCTGCGCGTGATGCGCCGCGGGCACGGGTCGCTCTACGACATCGCGGTGCCCGGATACAAGGCGAACCTGAGCGACGTGCTCTCCTCGATCGCGCTCGTGCAACTCGACAAGGTCGAGCGGCACGGTGAGATCCGCCGCCGGCAGGTCGCGATCTACGACGAGGCGGTCGCGGATCTCGCCGGCGTCGAGCCGGTCGCGCGGGACCCGCGCGATACGCACGCGAACCACCTCTACGTCGTCCGAATCGACGCCGAGCACGCGGGCGCGACGCGCGACGACTACCAGGCTGCACTCACCGACGAGAACATCGGCACGTCGATCCACTTCCTGCCGGTGCACCGCTTGAGCGCGTATCGCGACCGGCTCGCGCCGCACCAGCCGCCGCTGCCAGTCTCCGAGCGCGCCGGCGACGAGGTGCTCTCTTTGCCGCTCTCGCCCGCGCACTCCGACGACGACATCCACGACGCGGCAGCCGCCCTGCGACGCGTCCACGAGCGCTTCACACGATGAAGCGGTGGCTCCGGCCCGTTGGAACCGTCGTCGTCTCGTCGGCGGCTGTCGCCTACATCCTGCTGAAGATCGATCTCGGGAAGACCGCGCACATCATCGGGTCGGCGAGCATCCCGTGGCTTCTTCTCTCGGCCTTCCTCACCCTCGTGACCGTGCCGCCGATGGCCTGGCGCTGGCAGCAACTGCTCCGCGCTCGCGGGATCCGCGAGAACGTGGGTTGGCTCACACGGGCGTACTTCGTCTCCTATGCGGTGGGCCAGGTGCTGCCGACCTCCGTCGGCGGCGACGCATCGCGCATCTTCGAGACCGCACGCCGCCATCCGGGACAGATGACCCCCGTCACCGGCTCTGTGCTGCTCGAGCGCTCGCTCGGCGGCGCGGTCACGCTCCTGCTTGCGGGCGTCGGGCTGCTGCTCGCGATCGGGCGCTACCCGATCGGGCCGTACCTCTGGATCGAGGTCGTCTTCGTGATTGCCACGCTCGGAGCGGGTGTCGTGTTCTTCTCGCGATCGGTCCGGCGGCGGCTCGCGTTCGGCGTCCCGCTGGCCCGCCGCTTCAAGGTCGAGGGCCTGCTGCGCGCGGTCTACGACGGCATCCACGGCTACCGCGACCACGTCGGCACGCTGATGGTGGTCTCGACGGTGACGCTCGCGATGCAGCTCACGCGCGTCTTCGCGATCTACGCGTCGGCGCGCGCGGTGGGAATCGGTCTCTCGCCCTTGCCTTACGTCGTCCTCGGGCCGCTGCTCTTCCTCGTCATGCTCGTGCCGTTCACGGTCAACGGCCTCGGCGTGCGCGAGGCGTTCTTCGTCAGCTTTCTCGGGAAGCTCGGCGTGGACGCCGATGCCGCCTTCGCCTGCGGCTTTCTCTTCTTCATCATGACGATCCTGCTCGCGTTGCCCGGCCTTGCGATCCTGCTCCGGGAGGGGTTGCGCCGGGATCGAGCCCCGGTCGCCGATGGCACAGCCTGACGCTTCGCAGCCGGACGTCACCGTCGTCGTCGTGACGTGGAACGCGCTGCCGTATGTCGAGCAGTGTCTCGAGTCGGTGCGCGGCCGTGACGTGATCATCGTCGACCACGGCTCGACCGACGGCACGCTCGAGCTCGTGCGGTCGCGCTTCCCCGAGGTGCGCGTGATCGAGCAGGAGAACCGTGGCATGGGCGGGGGGAACAACACGGGCATGCGTGCCGCCGACGGGCGCTGGTTCTTCCTGCTCAACTCGGACGCCTGGATCGAGCAGGGGAGCGGCCTCGACGACCTGGTCGCGTTCGCCGACTCGCATCCCGAAGCTGCGGTGGTCGGGCCGAGGCTCGTCAACACCGACGGGACTCTGCAGCGCTCGGTACGCGGCGAGCCGAGTCTCTGGCGGCTTGCGACCGAGTACCTCGGTATCCGCAAGCTCGCGCCCCGGTCACGCCGCCTGAACGCGTTCTACGCGGGTGACTTCTCCCACGACGAGGTGCTCGACGTCGACTGGCTCTTCGGGCCTGCGTTGCTCGTGCGGCGCGAAGCCGCCGATGCCGTCGGGTTCTTCGACGAGGACTTCTTCATGTTCAGCGAAGAGGTCGACTGGATGACCCGCTTCAGGCGCGCAGGTTGGAAGATCCTGTTCTTCCCCGGCGCGCAGGTGGTGCACGTCGGTGGCGCGTCTCACGGAGGCACCCTCTACATCGAGAACCTGCGTGGGCACTTGCGGTGGTTCGCCAAGCACCGTGGCCCGAAGGAAGCCGAGCGCGTCCGCAAGCTGCTGCTCTGGTCACTGCGGCTGCGCGCGCTCGTCCTTCGCCGCCAGCAGTACCGCGACGGCGTGCGGTTCCTCTCGTCCGGCAACGCCCGCTCCTTATTGAAGTGATCGAGTACCTCCGACTTGCCTTCGGCACGATCGTCGTGCTGCTGCCGGGCGCCGCGGTCGCGCGTGCACTCGGCCAGCGCTCCGCGTCGGCGATGCTCGCGTGGGGGCTCGCGTGCGTGTTCGTCGCGTGGGCGGTCGTCTTCACGGTGCACTCGAACATCCGCGTCGCGGCGTTGATCCTCGCGGTCATCGCGATCACAGCGCTTGTCCTCGGCTGGGACCACGGCACGCAAGAACGTCGCGGTACCCCGTGGGCCTGGGCAGTCGGAATCGTTCTCGGCTGGTTCCTCTGGCACGTCGAAGGGGTCGTCGCCGGCGACGGCCTCTTCCACGAGGCGCGCGTGCGGAAGCTCGTCGCCCTCGGCGACCTGCATCTGCGCACGGTCGACGAGTTCAAGGACGGCGGGCTTCACCCCGGCTACGCGTTCCCGCTGTGGCACGGGTTCCTCGCGCTCATCAGCTGGGTGTCGGGAGTCGACCCGGACGGCGTCCTTCGGCACGAGCCCTCGCTGCTCGCTCCGATTGCCTGCGCCGTCGCATGGGAGGCGGGCGTCGTCCTCTTTGGTTCGCGCTGGGCGGGCGCTTCGGTGCTGCTCGCGACCCTCGCGGTGTTCTGCTTCGGCCCAGGGCAAGGCGGCTCGTTCGCCGTGCTCGCGCTGCCCGCAACGGCGGCACGGCAGTTGCTCGTGCCGGCGGCGATCATGCTCTTCTTCTCCGCCCATGGCCCGCGCAGCTGGGCCGCGCTCGCCGCGATCTTCGGGGCGCTCGTCCTCACGCATCCGACCTACGCGGTGTTCCTGCTCATCCCGCTCGCCGGTTACGCCGCTGTGCGCGCGGTCGAGTGGCGCGAGTGGGCACCTGCCCTCGCGGCCGCGGTCGTCCCGACCGGGCTCGCGCTGCTCTGGCTGAAACCGATCGTGGACGAGACGCTCTCGCACAACCCAGGCCCCGGTGAGCGCCTGCGTGCGCTCCAGCACTACGGCTCGAGCATCGTCGTCTCGAACGACCATCACTACCATCTTGCCGCCGAGATGTTCGGCCGCAGCGGCGTCGTCGCGGTCGCGGCCCTGTTTCTGCTCCCGCTCGCGGGTTTTGCGATCCGCCGGCGTTGGGCAGCCTTCGTGCTCGGCGGCACGCTCCTCGTTCTCGTCCTGCTCGAAGCGCCGTGGCTCTTCGTGCACTTCTCCGATGCCGTCTCACTCTCACAGTCGCGCCGCGCGGCCGGCTTCGCGCCACTGCCGTTCGCGCTTGCGGGGGCGCTCGCGCTCGTCGCGCGCCGCGTGGTCGTGCTGCCGCTCGCGCTCGTCGCGGGCATCGTGTTGCAACGGCTGTGGCCCGGCGATTTCGAATACGGCCTGCGGCACGGCGGGCCTGCGTTCGCGACGTGGTTCGCATTCGCGGGCGGCGCGCTCGCGCTCGTCGCCGGACTCGCGATGCGTCGGCGCGAGCCGCGCGAGCATCACCTGCTCGGCGCGGCCGCGATGTTCTTGCTCGTCTTGCCGATCTTCGTCCACGGTGTGTGGCACTGGAACGTGAACGACAAGGCCGACCCGTTCGCGCTCTCACCGCGCCTCGTTCACAACCTGAGGACGAAGGTGCCGAAGGGCTCGGTCGTGCTTGCCCCGGTCGACACCTCCTATCGCGTCGCCGCGAAGGCTCCCGTCTACATCGTGGCCGCGCCCGTGGTGCACGTCGCGAACACCCGGGCGAACCGCCCCTATGCGCGCGTCCGGGATGTGCACCACTGGGTGCTGACGAACGATCCGCGGGTGGCGCAGCGTTACGGCGCAACCTGGGCGATCCGCAGGGGGCGCCTCTATCGTCTCCCGGGATGAAGGTGGTCGTCCTCACAACGTCGTACCCGCGCGATCCGAGCGACAGCGCGGGGCGGTTCGTCGCCGATGTGGTCCGCGCGGTGGGTCGGCGCGGTGTGGACGTCGAGGTCGTCTCGCCGGCCACGTTCCCCCATTTCGGGATCGCCTACGGCGGCGGCATCGTCCAGAACCTGCGGCGGCAGCCGTGGCGGGCGATCTTCGTGCCGGCGTTCATGGCGGCATACGCACGCGCCGCGCGCCGCGTCGCGGCGAACGCGGACGTCGTGCACGCTCATTGGCTCCCGTCGGCGGTCGCGGCGCGCGCGACCGGCAAGCCTTACGTGCTTCAGCTCTGGGGCACCGACGTGGAGCTCGCGCGACGGCTGCCGTGGGTCGTGCGACCGCTGCTCCGCGGAGCCGCGGCGGTTGTTTGTGCATCGCACGCACTCGCCGAGGCAGGCACCGCGCTCGGTGCCCGCTCCGTCGAGGTGATTCCCTCCGGCGTCGAGCTGCCAAACGAGGTCGGTGAGCCCGCCTCGCCGCCGCACGTGCTCTTCGTCGGGCGACTCTCGGAGGAGAAAGGCATTCTCGAGTTCCTCGAAGCGACCGTGGGGATGCCGAGAGTGATCGTCGGTGACGGCCCGCTTCGCGCGCAGGTGCCCGAGGCCGTCGGCTTCGTGCCTCCCGCCGAGCTGGGCGAGTGGTACGCACGCGCCTCGGTCGTGTGCGTGCCGTCGCGGCGGGAGGGCTACGGCATGACCGCCCGCGAGGCGATGGCCTACGGCCGCCCGGTCGTCGCCTCCGACACCGGCGGCCTGCGCGATGCCATCCGCACGGAGGAGACCGGCGTGCTCGTGCCGCCACGCGATCCACGCGCGCTCCGCTCGGCACTCGAGCGGCTGCTCGCCGACGACGCGCTTCGCACGCGCCTCGGCGCCGGCGCACGGGCCGCCGCGAAGGAGCAGTTCTCACAGGAAGCCGAGGCGACCGCGTTGATCGCGCTGTGGGAGCGGGTCGCGCGGTGAAGGTGCTCCTCGTGACGATGTACTTCCCTCCCTCGGGCGGCGGCGGCGTTCAACGCCCGCTCAAGTTCGCGACGCACCTTCCGGAGCTCGGGATCGAGACGCACGTGCTCGCGCCCGACGACTCGAAATGGATCCACCGGGACGACGACCTGCCGCCGCCGACGCTCGCCTGGGTGCATCGCGCGCGCTACCTCGGCCCGAAGGGGCGCAAGCCGGCCGAGGAGCTGCACGGGACGCAGGGGCTCGAGCGCTTCGGGCGCCAGCTGCAGCTCGCGGGCCGCCGGTTGCTCGTGCCGGACGAGAACGTCAGCTGGAACCTGACCGCGATTCCCGCGGCGATGCGGATCGTGAAGCGCGAGGGGATCGATGTGATCGTCACCACCTCGCCGCCGTCGTCGGTGCATCTGGTCGGCGCCGCCGTGAAGCGCGCGACCGGAATCCCGTGGCTCGCCGACCTGCGTGACTCGGTGGTCGCTCATCCGCATCGCAGCGCCGAGCGGCTCGCTGTGCGCGTGAAGGAGCAGGGCGAGCACGCGATCGCGAAGCTGATCACGCGCAACGCCGATGCGATCGTCACCGTTTCCGAGGCGATCGCGGACGAAATGCGCGAGCGCTCACCGAAAGGTCCCGTCGTGACGATCGCGAACGGCTCCGACTTCGACGACTTCGCGGGGATCGAGCGGCACGACTCGGATCGGCTCCGTATCACGCACGCTGGTTCGTTCTTCGGGAAACGCGACCCGCGCCCGTTCCTGACCGCGCTCGACCGAACGGGACTCACCGATGTGACCGCACGTTTCCTCGGCGACTTCCGCTCTACCGACCGCGAATGGGCCGAGCAGCTTTCGCTCGGCGACCGACTCGAGCTGATCCCGTACGCGCCGCGGCGTCGCTCCCTTGAGTTGCAGCGCGACTCGGAAGTGCTGCTGCTGCTCATCCCCGAGGCGGGCGGCCGTGGCAAGGGCGTGCTCAGCGGCAAGGTGTTCGAGTACCTCGCGGCCGACCGGCCGATCCTCGCGGTCGTGCCGCCCGACGGGGCCGCGGCCGAATTGATCCGCGCGGCGGGCGCGGGCGTGGTCGTCGCGCCCGACGACATCGACGGGATCGTCGCTGCGCTCGGCGACTTCCACGCACGCTGGCGCGCCGGCACGCTCGATGCGCCGGCGCTGTCGGAGGAGTGGCGCACGAAGGTGTCGCGGCGCTCGCGCGTCCAGGACTTCGCCGACGTGCTCGAGGCGCTCGCGTGAGACAGGCGACGAGCTTCTTCTTCCTCGCGAGCGTCTTCTGCGTGACGTTCGAGAAGGTGCACTGGAGCATCGCCGGGACGGTCTCGCTCGCCGACGTGCTCGCGCTCCTCTTTCTCGCGTCGTTCGCACTCACGACGAGGCGCTTCCGCGTCCCGCGCACAACGGCGATCCTCATCGGGTTCCTCGCGGCGTTTCTCCTCGTCTACCTCGTCGGCTACTTCGACCTGACGGACTCCGACGCGCTCGCCCAGTGGGGGAAAGGGCTGACGAAGTGGCTGATCCACTTCTTGTTCCTCGCCGCGGCGGTCGTCTGGCTGTCGCGCCGCGGCCAGGCGTACTTCTGGCGCACGCTCGGCTGGTTCAGCGGGGGCATCGTCGTGAACGCGGTCTACGGGATGCTGCAACTGCTTGACGCGCGGCGTGGGGGAAACCTCGACGCATCGGTGCTCTCCCCGATCACCGGCGGCGCGAGCCAGATCAACGTCTACGGCGCGATCAACGGTGCGAGCGTCTTCCGCCCGAACGCGATGACCGGCGACCCGAACCATCTCGGGATCATGTTGATCGTCCCGCTGCTGATGCTGACGCCGCTCTACCTCCGGCTCGAGCGCGGCCACCGCTGGCGCAAGTGGCTGATGCTGACGATCGGGTTCCTGCTCGTCGTCGAAGCGGCAACGCTCTCGCGCAGTGGGCTCCTCGGTCTCGGCGTCGGTGCGCTCGTTCTCGCGGTGCCGTACCGCCGCTACCTGCGCACGCCGCAGTTGCTCGTCCCGATCGGCGCGGCGCTCGCGCTGCTACTCGCGGTCGTCCTGTCGAACCGCTCGTTCTTCACAACGGTGCTGAAGTCGCGAGTCCAGACCGGAGGCAATTCCGAGAGCGCGCACTTCTCGGTCTACGGGTTCATCCCGCAGGTGCTGCACATCGACCCGCTGTTCGGCCTCGGGCTGAACACGTTCTCCGTCTACTACGAGTTCGTGACCGGAAAGACGAACTGGGGGCCGCATAGCTACTACGTCGCGCTGATCGTCGAGACCGGCCTTGTCGGCACGACGCTCTTCGCGGCGTTCCTCTTCTGGGTCTTCCGGCGCCTCCACGCCGCCCGCGCCCTCGGCCGCGCCCTGGCCGCAGCCGGCGATCCGCTCGCCGCGCGCGTGCGGCCGCTCGCGTGGGGCTGCACTGCCGCACTCATCGGCACCCTCGCGTCGAACGCCTTCTACCTGACGATGCAGTTCTATTACTTCTACGCGTTCATGGCGATCGCGCTCTCGATCTCTGTCGTCTTTGCGCGGCGCGAATGAACTCGTCGATCTGAGGGCGCCGCCGCTTTTGCACCCCGCATACAGTTCCGCCTGATGAAGAACCTCCTCGACGAGTCCCCGCACCGCGACGAGCACGGCGGCACGCTGTACGGCGCCGGGCTCGTCGGCGATGTGAATTTGGCGGATAAGGATGTCCTCGACATCGGCTGCGGTTTCGGGTGGTTCGCCGCGCATGCGCTCCGTTCCGGTGCTCGATCGGTGATGGGAATCGAGCCGGTCGAGGCTGATCTCGCGACGGCCCGCGGCCAGATCCATGACGAGCGCGCCACCTTCGTCGTCGCCGGAGGCGAGGCGCTTCCGTTCGAGGATGAGTCGTACGACACGGTTGTCATGTGGGAGGTGCTGGAACACGTTCCGAAGGGCACCGAGGCTCGCGTGTTCGCCGAAGTCACGAGGGTGCTGCGTCCAGGCGGCCGGTTCTTCCTGTCGACGCCGTACCGCTCGCCGATCGCCTGCGCCACTGATCCCGCCTGGTGGCTGATCGGGCATCGCCACTACCCGAGGAGGCGGCTGCTCGACTTCGCCACGGACGCCGGTCTCGACGTGGAGCACCTCGACATCCGCGGCCGAGGGTGGCAGATCTTGCACATGAACAACATGTACGTCGCGAAGTGGGTCTTCCGCCGCCGCCCGTTCTTCGAGGCAGCGTCACTCGCACGTCTCGACCGTGAGTGGTTTGCCGGCTCCGGTTACACCAACGCAGTCTTGACGTGTCAAAAACCGACCTGAGCGAATCGACGATCGCGCTGAGCGTGATCGTGCCGACGTTCAATCAGGCTTCGTCGATTCTCGAGAACATCGCGATCATCAGGGAGCGCGTGGCGGCCGAGCTCGATGAGCCCTTCGAAGTGATCGTGGTGTCGGACGGGTCGGTCGATGAGACCGAGGAACGCTTGCTCGAGTCGCGGGCCGACGGCGTTCGGGTCCTCCACTACGACCGCAATCTCGGAAAGGGATATGCCGTGAAAATCGGCGTGCTTGAAGCCCGAGGCGCGTGGATCGGATACGTCGACGCCGACCTCGATCTCGATCCGAAGGAACTCGGCGTTTTCGTTCGTGCGGCCCGGCGAGATCAACTCGACTTCGCGATTGGCTCGAAGCGTCATTCAGGCTCGAGGGTCGTGTACCCGCCCTTGCGGCGCGTCGAATCGTGGCTATTCCAACAGCTGATTCGATTCCTGTTCCGTCTTCGCGTGAGCGATACACAGGTAGGTCTCAAGGTGTTCCGCCGTGAGATTGCCGACGAGGTGTTCCCGTTTCTCCTCGTGAAGCGGTACGCATTCGACATCGAGCTGCTGAGTGTCGCCCGGGCATTCGGTTTCGACAGGGTGGGGGAGTTCCCGGTTCGGCTCGACTACGGACACTCCGGCTCCGGCGTGCATTTCCTGGCCGTTGTGAAGGCGCTGGTGGATACGGCGGCGGTCTTCTACCGGCTGCGGATCCTCCGCACCTATCAACGCAAGCGCGCGCTCGTGGGGCGCTTTGGCTGGACTCGCCCGAAGGTCTTCATGCCAACTGTCTCGGTGATCGGTGCGGGCGACCTCGAGGGGCGGATCGACTATCCCTCGATCGAGCAAGTGGCTTCGCCTGCCCAGGCATCGGGCGTGGTCCTCGCGTTCGTCGAGCCCGGCGGTGTGCCCGCCTCGAACTGGTTGGCCGCGACGGTTCCGTTCTTGGGACGTGAGAATGTGAAGGCCGTCGTGACGCCGACGGTCGCTCCTCGTGACGGGACGCTGCGAGAGCGCGCGGCCGCAGCGGTTCGCGAATCTCGTCTCGGGGGTGGCTCTCAATACTTCCGGTACACGCCCGGCAATATCCGTTTCGTCGACGAGTTCCCGGGCTCGAGTGTCGTCCTACGGCGTGAGGACTATCTCGCCCTCAGGCCCGGCGGAGTCCCACAAGACAGCATTTGCGAGGCCTTGGCGGCCGCGCACTTGCCGATTCTCTACACGCCTGAGAGCCTCGTCGTCGCTCCGGTCGCCCCGCTTTGGGCACCCCACCTCCGAGCTGCGCGGGCGGGTGGAGCAGCTCGTGCGCGGGCTGTGCGGGCGGGTGGATCCGCCTGGTTCCGGCCGTCATCGCTCGTACTCCTGGTGTCGCTTGCCTGGATCGCGTTCGGTTGGCTGCTCGCCTTGCGACCGGACGGCCTGGCCGTCTGGCTCGTCGGTCTTGCGGTGTACGCGACGCCGGTGCTCGCGGCGTCCGCGATCGGCGGTGCCCGATTTCGTTCGCTGCGAGTCGGGGCGATGGTGCTTGTCGCCATTTTCGCGACCCACCTGGCCTATGGCGGTGGACTGCTAGGCGGGCTCGTCGGAAGGCGTCATGTGCAACGTCTCGCCGCGCGTGCCGGCTTCGACGACCGCGATCGCCAGTGATAGAGCTCGCAGCCCGTCGGCGGGCGAGACGGATTGCGACGGCTCCCCCGTGAGGAGCTTGACGAATGCCTCGAGCTGGGCGCGGAGTGGCTCGACCCTTGGAATGGCGAACCGCACCACATTGCCCTCGGTCACACCGTCGAAGATGTCGAGCGCGCGCCAAGACTCGCGTTCGTGGGCGTTCTCGTACAGCGTCAGATGCTGATTGAGGTAGTCGATCACGAACATCCCACGCTCACCCGTCACGGTGAGCTGCCGCACCTTGGTCGGCGTGAGCCAGTTGACCTCCAGGAGGCCGATCACACCTGAGTCGAACCGCAGGGTCGCAGCAAGGAGGTCTTCGTACTTGCTGTGGGCGCGCCGGTCGATCTCGGCAGAGATGCGAATCGGCGTCCCCGCGAGCATGCACATGATGTCGAGGTCGTGCGTTGCGAGATCGAACGCGACTCCGGCGTCGCCCACTCGCGCAGGGAACGGGCTCAGCCGCCGCGTGTGCACCTGGAACACGCGTCCGACCTCGTCCGCCGACAGTTTCTCCTGCAGCGCCTTCACCGCCGGGTTGAAGCGCTCGACATGACCGACAGTCAGAGGCACGCCGCGTTGTGCAGCGAGTGCGACGAGATCTTGCGCCTCGCGCAGCGTCGCCGCAATCGGTTTTTCGACCAGAACAGGCAGGTCGCGCTCGATCAGCGCCATCGCAATCGCGGCATGGCCGGATGTCGGGATGGCGACGATCGCCGCGTCGACCGAGGCAGGATCGAGATCGTCGATAGCCCGGTGCCAGGCTGCCCTGTGACGGTAGGCCGCCGACTCGCCCGCCGGCTGTGGATCGATGACTGCGACCAGCGTCGTCTCGGGCGACTCTGAGACCACACGCGCGTGGTTGATACCCATGAGGCCGGCGCCGACGACAGCAATGCGCAGTGGTCTCGTCATGCGCCGCTCGGAACCAGGAAGCCGCGTTGTTCCATGTCTCGCAGGATGATCTCACTGGGCGAAACTGCAGGCGGTGGCGTCAACCTCCGGTGCACAACCGGATCGTCCAGGAAGGTTGCAAGAGTCTCGAGATCGAACCCGGAGACGATGACGTTCTCTCCGACGCCGTCCGGCTGCTCGACCTTCTTGCGGTGAATCAGGCACGGCTTGTCGAGGACGTACGACTCCACCTGCGTTCCTCCGCTGTCGGTCACGACGAAGGTCGCCTGCCGAAGGAGACTGACGAACCCGAAGAAGTCGAGGCGCGAAATCCGCGTCACTGACGTGCCGGCGAACACGTCGGTCAGGCCCGCGCGCTCCATTGCCGCCACCGTGACCGGATGGTCGACAAAGAGCATCTGTCGCTGAGCCGGGTGCGTCGCAAGCGCGTGCAGTGTGGCGCGGAGGAGCTCGCGGTTGTTCAGAAGCTCGTAGCGATGCAGGCTCACGATTCCGAAATCGCCCTGGGGCCGTGTCGCGTTCTCGGACTCATGCATCGCGGCGAGCTCAATGCTGTCTCGGATGGTGTTCATGCCTGTGTCGACGATCGTTCCGTGCTTGACATTTGCGGCGGCCTGCGCACCGGGTGCGTACTGGAGCGTCGCGATCTTCGTGACGAGGCGCCGGGTTGCCTCTTCGGGGAATGGATGCCGGAGGTCCCAGGTTCTCACGCCCGCTTCGACGTGCGCGACCGGCACCCGCAGAGCGCGGCCCATCAGGGCGCCGAGCAATGTGGTCATCGTGTCGCCGTGCACGACGACGAGCGGCCGTCCGCCGTCGCTCTTGATCGCGTCGGACATCGCTCGTCTTGAGCGTGCGAATCTCGTCGCAACGTTCGCGAGCCAGAACGGAATATCGGCATTGGCTCGAAGCTCGTGACCTCCTCTCCCGTGCGCGAGCCAGATGGCCGGCTGCGACAGCCCGAGCTGTGTCAAGACTTTTGGGATCTGCTCGACCTGCTGCGCGGTCGTCACGTTCAGGTAGTGGCCGCCGCGTTCTTCGATGCCGCGAAGTACCGGCGCCAGCTTGATCAACTCGCCCGTCGTGCCGTAGATCGCGCAGATCATCGCCCGAGCCGCTGTCTGGCGATCGTCACGGCGCCCTGCCACATTCCGATTCCATGGCCGAGCGCATAGACCGGCGCGAGGGCCGCGACTGCCAGCACATCGCCGAGGGGTCGGCGCCTTGCAGCCACCGTCGCGGCGCTGACAGTCGAGACCGTCGCCGCGGCGGCAGGGACGACCATCGGCCGCCGCAAAGCGGTGAGGCAGAGGGCCGCACTCACTGGATAGAACGCGACCATGGGCCAGAAGAACCGCGACGTCGGACTTCGGAACGAGTCGGGGAAATGGACGCCGCGAACGATCGCGTGTCGAAAGAACGATGAGAGCGACGTCCGCGGGCGATAGACGCAGGCAAAGTCCGGCGAGATATTGATCCGACGCCGCTCGGCGATCCAGCGGATCAGCGCGGTGTCGTCACTCGAGTGCCGAAGATCGTCGTACAGGCTCGTAAATGCGTCGTACGCCTCGACGACGAGAGTTCGAGGCGCGAAGAACAGCGTCGTCCCTTTCGGAAATCGGTCGAAGTCGTCGGCACCAAAACTCGTCCGGCGCGGGTCGTCCTGGTATGCCGCGAACGCGATGTCCTGCACGACTTCCCAGAACCGTGCGACCGCGCTCGAGCCGGTGTCCATGACCGTATGCGCGTTCCAGACCTCAGCCTCCGGATCACGTTCGAGCTCCGACTCCAGGTACGCGAGGCTGCCGGGGACGACGAGGACGCCGTTGTCGAGGAGCAGGACATACGCGCCGGTTGCGGCCTCGAGCCCGGCTCGACGCGCCGCGAACTTGCCCTCGTTCACGGCGAGCCGTGCGATCCGAACGGGCACCGTGGTCGCGGCGCGTCCGGCAGTCGGTCCCGAATTATCGCTCGAGCCGTCGTCGGCGACGATGATCTCAGCGTCTCGGAAGGTCTTCGTCTCGAGCAGGGCCTCCGTCACCGATCGGATCGTCGCGGCGATCTGAGTCGCCTCGTTGTAGACCGGTATCACCACGCTGACGCGCACAGTGGCGGCAGCATACTCAGGGCCTTCGCCCGCTTCTGTCAGTCGTCCAGGATGCTGTGGGTGAGGTTCGCCAGGGGCTGAGGGTAGACCTGCGCGAGCCGAAGCGGCCCGGCCGGTTCGACGGACAACACAAACGACGGCGACTTGGCATCGAGAGCGACCGGGCCGAAGAGCACCTGCGTCGTTCTGGTGTTGACCGTCGCCTTAGCGAGCACGACCCCATGCGCGTCCGACAGCTCCAGCGTTCGCGCCACCCCCGGGCTACTCGCGCGGATGATCAACTGCACTGCGCCGATCGCCGGGTTGACGTTCGAAAGTCGAACCACGACCCGGTCATGGAGAAGCCGCCAGTCCTCTCCAGCGACGCGAATGGGCGTGGTCTTCCCGACGAGCGACACGCTTGGGGCTTGCAGCCCTTCGACCGCGGCGATGGACGCGGCGTTCTGGCTGAGCACGGTCGGCAGGTCGGCCGGAACCACGTCCTTGTCGAGTTCGAGCGCCCGGACGTTTCCGGCGATCCGCGCGACCAGATGAAAGCCGGCGGGAACGGCCGGAGGCGGTTGCGATTGCTCCCGGTACGCGTCGTCGTGCAAGAGGATGTATTTCACGTGCTCGGCCTTCAAGATGCTCGGGGTGACCGGATCCGTGATGTAGCGGGTCAGAATCCTGATCGCGTCCTCGCGCGTCCCGCCGTACCCCGAGCCGAACAGCATGTATTGCGGGTGGTGGTTGAAGATCTGCTGGTAATAGGTCAGCGCGAGCAGGTGAAGCGGCACCGGCGAGTCGGTCGGCATCGGGTAGTTCGCGACGATTCCCGGTGGCTGTTTCGCGATCCACGCCGAGTACGGTGTCTCCGAGAACGAGTAGATCGGCGCCACACCCGCGTAGTACTCGAAGACGAGCAGCGCCATCGCGCAGACCCAGATCGCCGCGCCGTATCGGTGGTGCCGCAGCCAACGGCTCAGCGCGAGGGCCGCGAGCGACGCCAGGGCGAATGTCACGAGCAATCCGAATCGCGCGAAGACCCGCCAGAACGTCGTCAGCTCGCCGACGAGATATGACGGCATCGGCAGTGTGATGCCAAAGAAATTGGTCTCGCGCTTCAGCGAGAAGACGAATGCCGCCGGTGCGAGAAAAGTCATGCAGACGAGAAAGAACCGCTGGGTCGGTGTCTGCCGAGACGCCGGGTGGCGCCTCGCGACGAGGATCGCGCCGACGATGCCGAGGATGATCAGCGTCCATCCCTGAAACAGCGTGTTCTCCGACCACTTGTTCGCTGCGTCGGGATAGAAGTGCGTCGTGATGCCGCCAAGAACGGGGTGCCGTACCGCCGGGAGGATGTACGACTGGGGCGACGCACCGAGATTCTGAAGGTCCTGCAGCGGGTTGCTGATCGACGCAGCCACCGCGTGCCGGTCCCCGCGCCATGCGATCAGTGCGGGGATGAACGCGACGAGGGCAGTGATGATCATGACGTCCGCGAGCGAGAACGACCAAAGCCGCTCGCGCCAGTTCGCCTGCTGCGCGAAGTCGACGAGGAGGAACACGGATATCACGAGTGTCGCGAGGAGCCCGTAGTACGAGCTCTCGTAGAACGACACGGCGAACATGAGCCCGACGACGACGGCGCTGACCACAGAACGCCTCCGGTGAAGCCAGAGTAGTGACGCGACGAGGAGTGGGAACACCCATGCCTGCATGAAGCCGCCATGGCCGGCGTACGCGCGCTCAATCATCCACGGGTTGAATGCCAGCGCATACCCGCCGTAGATGCCCGCCAGCGGATGCAAGCCGAGCCTGACGAGCAACAAGTACATCGAGAAGCCCGTGAGCACGAAGCCTCCGAGTAGGAAGACGTTCGCGGCTGCGGTGAATCCGACGAGCCAGTGCAGCCCCCAGATTGCAGCCGGAATGATGAAGTTCGCGATCTGCACGGCGGACGAGACGGAGAGGCCCTCAGGTGCGCCGTTCAGCGTGTCGCGGTGCTCGGTGAAGGGATTCTTGCCGAGGTACTCGGCGCCCCAGTACTGGCGGATGCCGTAGGACTCGTCGTTCGGGCCTGAGAGGACCGCCGACCCCATGTGGAGCATCAGGCGGTGGAACCATAGAGCCGTCAGCAGGAAGAAGACGATGAAGACGACGATGTCGCGGACACGTGGCCGCGAGAGTGCGGTCGCGAGGCGGTCGATTCGTTCGTGCGCTGGAGGCCCTACAGCTACCGGCGTCGACTCGGCGCTGCCGACCATCCGGTGACAATAGCACCGGCCCCGGAGCGGCGAGGCGGTTACCCGGGCCGGAGGAGTCGCAGCGCAGCGCGCGTCGCCAGGCCCCGGTGAAGCGCCTCGTGCGAGACGATCAGGAGGGCGGCGAAGACCATGTCGACCTCGACGAGCTGCGCGGACGTGCGATGGAAGGCGATGAGCGCGAAGAGTTGAGCGACGGCACCGACGGCGAGCGCCCAGGCCATACGCGCGTTATCCCGGCCGAGGTGGTAGACGAGCAGAACGTTCAGGAGCGCATAGCCGCTCATCGCGACCGCGAAGCGCCAGAGAAGCGGCGCGGCGTCGGCGTATCTCGCGCCGAAGGCGACCCGGATGATCGGTGACGCGCCGAGCGTGTAAATGGCTGTCGCAATCACGCTGAACGCCGCTGTGACCCCGAGGCTCTTTGCAAGGAGATCGAGGGACTCGCGCCGGTCTGCCGTCCGTGCCGCGACACGCGGGAGCAGAACCGTGATGACGGCGGCCGGGAGATACAGGATCACGCGGCCGATGAGCGAGGCGCTGCCATAGATGCCTGCCTCGTGCTCGGAGAGCGCCGCCTTTGCGACGACGACATCGTCGCTCGTGAGCGCGGTGATCGCGAGGAGCCCGATCATCACGGGCAGGAGCGACCAGAACGCGGCCCGGCGATCGATGCGCCGCCCGGCCTGCGGAGCGGGGCGAAACCAGTCACGGAGGACGAAGAGCGGCAGGCCGAGCGCGACCAGCATCGAGGCGAGCGTCGCGAGCATCGCGCCACCAACCTGAAGCCCGATCGCAAATGCGATGAGGGTGAAGGCGATGCGAGCCACCGGGCCGGCGGCGTAGACAACCGCGACGAGCGAGAATCGTTCGAGTCCCTGCGACACGCCCCAGGTGACGGGCGAGACGATTGCGGGTAGCGCCGTCAGCGCGGTGATCGCCACTGCGGCGGGACTCGCGATACCGAGAGCATCCTGAATCGTCCAGGTCAACAGAAGGAGCAGCAGCGTGCTCCCGCTGCCGACGACGACGAGGTACACCGCGACGCGCCGACTGAACCAGTGCGCCGCAACCAAGTCGCCCGCCTGAACGAACCGCGCGACGTTTCTCGCGACCCACACCTGCACCCCGGCGAGGGGCAACGAGATGAGGCTGGCGATCGTGATGAGCGTTGCGAGGTCGCCGTATCGGGCTGGACCGAGGTGACGCGCGGCTATGACGTGGAAGAGGTAGTTGCCGACATTCAGCGTGGCGACACCCGCGAGGACGATCGCCCCCGCACGCACGCCCCGCATCGGCGGCCGTTGCCGATTCCCCGCCAGCCGGCTCGCGTCTTGCTCGATCCTCACGGCGACGCCATCACGTCGCCACTCATTCGGGGCCCTGCCGTATCTGGCCACCATCCCGCCGTGCCGCGAGCGTGATGAACACGGCGTGTCGGGCATCCCTGCGGCCGAAACGCGCCGGGAGGGGGAAATAGCCTGTGCCTCGCACCTCGGCCACGGTGAGTCCGTGCGCTTCGGCGAGCTCGATGAGACCGCGGTACGCGAAGACGCGCACGTGCTGCCACGTGTCCGGCAAGTGGTGCGGGCGGCCGCGAAACACCGCCGCGGGATTCCCGAGCCCCATCGTGCAGCCGCTGACGTTACTGAGCGAGAACGGCTGCCAACCAAGGACGACGGCGGCGACGTTGTGCCAACTGGCGAGATTCTCGCTCGAAATCACAGCCACACCGCCGGGAGCGAGGACGCGGTGGCACTCGCGCATGAAGAAGTCAGTGTCGTGCACGTGCTCGATCACCTGATTGCTGACGAGGACGTCGAACGCCTCGTCGCCGAACGGGAAGCCGTCAGCGACATCGGCAACGTGGACGTCGATGCCGCGGTTGCGTGCGAGGAGCGCCTGGTCGGCCACCGCCTCGATGCCCGCCACCTGCTTGGCGCCCGCCGCCCTCGCGAACTCCAGGGTTCGCTCTCCGTCGTCGCAACCGACATCCAACAGTCGTAACCCCTGGTGCGTCCCGAGTAAGGCCTCGATGTTCTCGAGGTTCAACGCCATCGCATGCTCGAACATCGTGGCCGCACCGCGGCGAATCGCATCCAACGCTCAGGCCCTCCTTCTTCGGGTGCCCTCAGTCTGACGAGACTCAGATCTCCAGGTCACCGAACGTAGATCGTGATCCCCGCGCGGTCGAAGCGCCGACGATAGTGCGCCCGCACGAACGCGAGCACGCGGGGCCGTGAGGTCAACGCTCGGGAGATCACGACCGCGTCTGCCTGCCGTAGCTCATGGATCACCTTCGTATCGGTCAGGGAGCCGGTCTCGAAGCGCAGATACGCCTCGTCCACGAGGCCGCCGACGACGCGGCGGCGGGCGAGAAAGGAGATGATCGGGTCGTCGTCGGCGGTCATTGCGTCCGTCGGCGTCAGTTGTGCCAGCGCGTGCGCGGCGGCGACCTCGCCCGCCGGTTGCGGCGTCTCCGCCAGGCGTGCGCGGTGCCACTGCTGGACGAAACCTGCCCCCACCGCGAGCACGAGCACCGCGAGCGCGACCCGCGCGACTGTGATCGGCAGGCGATGAACCGCCGCCCCGATCGTCGCGCCTGCGGCAACGGCGAGCGTGAACGGGAAGACGATCAGATGGTTGTAGTGGAGCGGCGCGTGCACGAAGAGGAACGCGACGCTGAGGATCACCCAGCTCCAGAGAGGCCAGACATGCAGCGACCGCCGCAGCGCGAACATGGCGACCCCGACGACGATCGCGACGAGCGCGAGCACGAGGAACGGTGTCCCGTGTGGGATCTGGTCGAGGATCTGGCGGTGCGGATGGGGGATCACCGCCGGCGTCGAGCGCGCGTCGGAGTGGTATGTCACACCGCTCGCCCACAGGTCGCCGAGTGCGCGCACGTGGGCGAGCAGAATGGCGGCACTGACAACCGTGGCGCCGATGAGTGCCGGGACGATCCGTCGCCGGCCGAGCAGCCAGAGCAGCGCGGGAATCGCCGTGATCGCGGTGAGCTTGACCGAGAGGGCGGCCGCGAAGATCGCTCCGGCCAGAACCGCCGCAGGCACCGCGCCCAGCGTTGCGACTCCGAGTGCGAGCACGGTCAGCGCGAGTGCGGGCGTGTCGGCGATCACCTGGAAGCCAAAGAGATCGAGCGGCGGCGCGATCGCGAGAAACGCCGCCACGAGGAGGCCGCCGACTGCGCCGCCGAACCGCCGGCCGACAAGGTAGCCGCCGACGGATCCGAGCAACATCACGGCGATCAGGCCGGACCGGACCGCGGCGACTCCGATTCCGGTGACGAATGAGAGACCTCGAAGCAGGTCGTAAAAGCCGGGGAACTGAGCCGCAAAGACATCGGAGCCGAGCGCGTGGCCGTGTCGAAGCGCGTCGAGGGCGACGAGATAGACGGACTCGTCGTAGTTCGTAGCGCTGTGCAGCGGGCGGGAGAAGAGGAGCGCCTGGGCGGCGAGCAGAATCGCCAGCAGCGCAAGCTCGACCGAGCGGGCCTTGGTCATACCGGCGAGCGTACTATCGACCGCCGTGACCATTCTCAAGATCGTCTTCTGGGCGTCGTTCGGGCTGCTCGCCTGGACGCATGTGCTCTACCCGGTGTTCGTGGCGATCCTGGCTCGTGCGCGGCCGCGTCGCATCGCCAAAGGTGACTACGAGCCAATGGTGACGGTGATCGTCGCGGCCTACAACGAGGAGGTGGTGATCGCACGCCGGATCGAGAACCTGCACGAGCTCGACTATCCACCCGACAAGCTCGAGATCGTGGTCTCGTCCGACGCATCCTCGGACCGCACTGAGGAGATCGCGCTTCAGTATCCGGGGGTGAGGGTGATCCCGAATCCCCGCGGCGGCAAGGTCGCCGCCCAGGATCGCGCCGTGCGGCAGACCGACGGCGAAATCGTCGCGTTCTCGGATGGGAACGCGACCTGGTCGGGCGATGCGTTGCGCCGGCTCGTCGCGCCGTTTGCCGACGCGAGCGTCGCCTACGTCTGCGGGCAGCTCAAGATCCTCGCGGCCGACGGGTCGAACAAGGAAGGGGTCTACTGGCGGTACGAGATGGGGGTCCGCAGCGCCGAATCCGCGCTCGGTTCCGTCACCGGCGGCAACGGCTCGATCTACGCCGTGCGTCGGGCGGACTACGTCGAGGTCGATCCACGCTTCGGGCATGACCTGTCGCTGCCCTACCTGATGGTGCAGAAGGGCCGCCGCGCCGTTTACGAGCCGGAGGCGCACGCGTGGGAGAAGCCGACCCCGACGAACGAGACCGAGTACCGCCGGAAGGTGCGCATGTTCGAGCACTGCTGGCTGATCGTGCTGCGCGGCAAGATGCTGCGTCGCCTCGGCCCCCTCTACTGGCTCGAAGTCGTTTCGCACCGCCAGCTCCGCTACGCGTCCGGCATCCTGCATCTCGTGCTGCTCGTGTCGTCGCTCGCGCTCGCAACGAGCGGCTGGTTGTTCGACGTCGTCTTGGCCGGCCAACTCCTGCTGCTCGCGGCCGCCGCCGCCGGCGTCGCCATCGCCAGGTACTACGTGCTCGTGTCATGGGCGACCGTCGTTGCGCTGTGGAACTACGCTCGCCGTGGTGTGCCGGCGACCTGGGAAGCCGCCGAGGGAACGCGTTGAGCGCCTCCGGCCTCGTCCGCCGTTTGGTCCGTACGAATGTCGGCCGTCGCCTCGTCGCCGCGGCGGCGATCGCCGACCCGCCGCTCGCACTCGGGGCAGCGGGGTGGGCGCTCCAGCAGCGGGCGAGCTTCGGCGCCGTTGCCGACTGGCCCGCAGAGCTTGCGGGGTTCGAGGACCTCGCGTTCCTCTTCTCGAGCAACCAGGCGAACCACGGCATCGCACAGCTCTCGTTCACGGAGGCGGCGCTCCTGTTTCGCCTCGCCGGCTCTGCACCCGGCCCCGTCGTCGAGATCGGTCGTTACAAGGGCGGCGGGACGCTTGTGCTGGCCGCCGGGCTCGGTGAGGGTGGCGAGCTGTGGAGCTACGACACCCACGAGAAAGCGGGCAGCGACATCGACGCGGGCATCGAGCACGCACTCGACCGCTACGGCCTCGCGCCGCGCGTCCACCTTGTCGTCGGCAGTTCGCACGAGGTCGAACTGCCGGCGCCGGAGCTCGGCCTCGTGTTCCTTGACGGCGATCCCACTTACGCCGGAACGCGCGCGGATGTCGAGCGCTGGGGCCTCGCCCTGCGGCCCGGCGGGCACCTACTGCTCCACGATGCGACGCCTGGCGCGCCGCGCTACCCCGCTATCGGCAAGCTTGTAGCGGAACTCACCGACGACTCGCGCTGGGAGCGCGCCCCGGATGTCGACTCGCTCGTCCACTTCGAGCGCCGCACGACGTGAACCGCGCCCTCGATGTGGCGATCGCCGGCACCGGGCTCGTCGTCTCGAGCCCGCTACTCGCGCTCGGCGCGCTCGCCGTGAAGCTCGAGGATCATGGCCCCGTGCTGTACAAGCAGGTGCGCGTCGGCAAGGACGGCGCCGACTTCGAGCTCCTGAAGCTGCGCACGATGGTCGTCGGTGCCGAGAAGCAAGGCGCCGGCTATGCGGTCGACAAGGGCGACTCACGGATCACGAAAGCGGGCCGTGTGCTGCGGCGGATCAGTGTCGATGAGCTGCCGCAGCTCTGGAACGTCGTTCGCGGTGACATGTCGGTGATCGGCCCGCGCCCGACGCTCCGCTACCAGGTCGACGCCTACGACTCGGAGCAGCTGCACCGGCTCGACGTCAAGCCCGGTATCACCGGCTGGGCGCAGATCCATGGGCGCGCGACTCTGCCCTGGGCCGACCGGATCGAGCTCGATCTCTGGTACGTGCGCCACCACGACTGGAAGACCGACCTCCTGATCCTCCTGCGCACCCCGCTCGCTCTCTTCGGCGGCACCTACAAGGGCCTGGGCGGCGGCTGGAAGAGCTAGGACCGGTCGAGCATGTCGAGCAGGAACGCGTCGAGGCCGACCTGCGGCTCCCAGCCGAGGTCGGCGCGGATGCGGGCGGGGTCGGCCCCGATCGCATGCGGGTCGGCGGGACGCACGAACGCGGAGTCGACGAATACCGCGGGCTCGCCGGTGTCGGCGAAGGCTGCTGACCATGCGAGCGGGTCGTCGCCGTCGAGGCTCCACTTGAGCTCGAAACCGGCGAGCGCGAACGCGCGGTCGATCAGCTCCCAGACCGCGTGCAGCTTCCCCGTGCCGAGCACGTAGTCGCGGTACGACGCCGCGATATCCGGCACGCCACGCAACGACGCCTGGCGGAGGATCATCAGCATCCCCTCGACGTAGTCCGGCGCGAATCCCCAGTCGCGCTCCGCCTTCAGGTTCCCGACCGCGAGGGGGGAGCGGCTCCCGTCGCGCTGCATCGAACGCAGGTGGTCGACGACTTTCCGCGAGAGGAATCTCGGTCCGCGGCGATGCGACTCGTGGTTGAAGAGGACACCGCAGGCGACGCGAACGTCGTACGACTCGCGGTAACTGCCGCAGAGCAGATGCGCCGCCGCCTTCGCCGCCGCATACGGGCTCTGGGGGCTCAAGGCGGAGGTCTCGTCGTGGACGACCGCACCGCCGGGAGTCGAGCCGAACATCTCCCCGGACGACGCCTGGTAGAAACGCGTCTCCGGACTGTCGCGACGAATCGCATCGAGCAGGTGCACGACGACGTGAGCGTTTGTCTCCCACGTCGCCCACGGATCGTCGAACGATGCCCCGACGCTGCTCTCGCCGGCAAGGTTGTAGAGCTCTTCCGGCCGCAGTTCGCCGACGAGCGCGGCGAGCGGCGCCGGATCGCGCAGGTCACGCTCGACCGCGATCAGGCGCTCATGGCTAGAGAAGAGCGCCTCGGCCGAGGCGACGTCGCGAACCGCGGCGTGGACGGTCCAGCCGTCGTCGAGCAGCCTGCGCACGAGAAACGCGCCGTCCTGGCCCGTGGCGCCGGTCACGATCGCCGTCTGAGACCGGATCTGCGCCACGGAGCAAGCCTAGACGGCCCCCGCTACCCTCCGGTCCGTGGCGGCCGTTCTCTTCACCTGCGCCGGGCAGCGCGTCGACATCGTCACCGCGTTCCGCGAGGCGGGAGCGACGACGATCGCCACCGACGTCGACCGGCTCGCGCCCGCGCTCTACCACGCCGATCACCGGGCGATCGTCCCGCCCGTCGACGACTCGGATTATGTGCGCGCCCTGCGCGACCTCGTGCAACTCCACGACGTGCGGCTGATCGTCCCGCTCACCGACCTCGACCATCTCGTGCTCGCAGAGGCGCGCGCCGACCTCGGCGGCGCCGTCGTGCTCGTGCCAGGGCCGGAGACGATCGCGCGCTGCTCGGACAAGTACGAGGCGCACGTCTTCTTCGAGGAGTCCGGGATCGGCTCGCCGCCGACCTGGCTCCCGACGCGGGTCCCGGCGGAGCTTCGCTTCCCGGTGCTCGTGAAAGCGCGCAAGGGGTTCGGGTCACGCCACATCTTCCAGGCCGCGAACCAG
>JBBQQU010000020.1:0-63111 GCA_038215565.1 Gaiellales bacterium
CACGACGGCCGCCGTCTTCCAGTGCAGCGTGTTGTACGCAAGGTCACCGAGTCCGGCGTTCCACATCGCGCCGTCTCCGTTGAAGCGATAGAAGTTCGGCGCCCGGACCTTCAGCGTCGTGTCCTGCGCGCCTGCAGATCCGTCGACGAAGGTCTTCGTCGGATGCTGCTTGGCGTAGTTCGCCACGGCGATCGACTCGTCGCCCGAGAGCGGGCCGATCAGGATGTCTGCACCCAGTTGTTCCATCAGGCGCTTCGTTTCCTTGATCGCCGTGTCTGCCCGGTCGTTCGAGCAGCCGACGCCGACGAGCTTCAACGGATGACCGTTGATCGACGCGCCGACCCAGCCGTCACGCGGCTTGTTCTTGTTCTTGGCGTGGCCACCCGCAAACTGCGACATCGCGGTGACGACCCCTGCCAGGTCCTGGTTGTCGAACGAGCCGAACGCGCCCTGACAGTCGGACAGGACGGCGACCTTGATCGTTGAAGCGCTACTGCGGGCCGTTGCAGCCGACGCAACGAGCGACGCTGCCACAACCACGAGAGCTGCGAGCGGAATCAGTTTCCACTTGCCCTTGAGAGCATTCATGCGTATGCCCTCCTCCTTTCGAACCGTTGATTGGTGTTGCCGGGGGGTTAAAGACGTGCCCTGACGTAGTGGTTCCGTCGAGGCCTCCTTTCAGACGCTCGGCTCCGCGTGACCCAGATCGATCGGCGTTCGATCGTGAGGGCCACCGCGTCGGCCGGAAGAGAATGTCACCGCGCGCTCCCAAAGGCCAACAAGCCCACCGGGAGAGACGAGCACGATCACGAGGAAGATCGCCCCGATCAGCGTGTGGAAGCGCGGTCCGATGAATGAGATCTGCTGCGAGTAGTTGTTGATGATCACGAAGAAGAGCGCGCCGACCCACGCACCCTCCAGCCGGTAGAGCCCGCCGACGACGGCGATCACGAGCACGTCGATGGTGGAGCCGAGGTCGATCGACGCCGGGTCGATGTGCCCGTTCCACCAGACGAACGCGATGCCGCCGACGGCGGCGATGAAGGAGGCGAACGCGAACGCGACGGTCCGGTGAAGGACGACGTTGTAGCCGAGCGACGACATCCGTACCGGATCGTCGCGCACGCCCTGCAGCGTCAGCCCGAACGGCGTCCTCGACACGTACCGCAGCAGCACGTAGACGGCGAGGGCGAGCCCGAGCGTGACGTAGTACAGCCGGTTCTGATGTGCATCAACCGGCCCGATCCCGCTCGGCGCCGAGATGCCGCTGATCCCGCCGAAGCCGGATATGTCGGTCACCTGTCCGAAGACGAGGTTCGCGATCACCGAGTAGGTGAGCGTGATCATCAGAAAGTAGATCCCGACGCTTCTGCTCGCGAGCGCGCCGAAGAGCGTCCCCGCGAGGACGGCGACCGCGATCCCGACGACGATCCCCCACCACGGGCTCCACCCGAGGTTCAAGCCTTTGGTGTTCGTCGTCGTCGCGTTGCCGGCGACGAAGCCCGCGATCCCGTACACCGCGACCTGAGCGAGTGAGACCATGCCGCCGTAGGCGGAGAGGAAAATGAGGCTCGCGGCGACGATGCCGAGGAACAGCATCTGCGTCAGCAGCGTCCCGACCCAGTACGACGAGACGTAGAGGGGCGCCGCGAGAGCGAGCCCGAGCCCGAGGATGCCGACGATGCGATCCGGTGTCACGTGCTTCATGCGGGCCGCCCGTAGAGGCCGAGGGGGCGCACGGCGAGCACGATCGCGACGAGCACGAACGTGAAGATGATCGAATAGTAGGTGTAGTTCGACGGCAGATACGCAGCCGAGAAGTTGCTCGTCAAACCGAGCAGCAGAGAGCCGATCGCCGCTCCACCGAGCGACCCCATGCCGCCGATGATCACGACGACGAGCGAATAGAGCAGCCAGTTGGCGTCGACGCCGGGGGCGAGGCTCGCGAAAGACCCGCCGATCACCCCGCCGAGGCCCGCGAGGCCGGAGCCGACCGCGAACGCAAGCGCGAACGTCAACTGAATGTTGATGCCGAGCGCGGAGACCATCGCGCGATCGTCGACGCCGGCGCGGATCACCATGCCCGTCCGTGTGCGCTTCAGCCAGAGCCAGAGGAGGACTCCGATCGCAAGCGCGATCGCGAGGATGACCAGGCGCGTCTCCGTGTACTGGATTCCCTTGACGTGCACGTTCACGAAGGTGTCCCAGTTGCGGGGCCAGGCGATGTCCTCGGCGACGCCGCCGAAGTGCGCGAGCATCTGGTCGGCGAGGATGATCGAGATCGCGATCGTGATCAGCGCCTGGCGCAGGTCCTGCCCCTGGTTCCAGCGCAGGAACACCTGCTGCATCGCGAGCCCCATCGCGGCGACGACGACCGTGCCGAGGATCGCGGGGAGGATCCAGTGCGTCAGATTCACCTGCGCGCTCGTGAGGCCGAACGAGCCTCCCTGCCCGACGAGGTCGCGCTGCAGCTTCAGCGCGACGTACCCGCCGAAGAGGAAGAAGGCGCCGTGGGCCATGTTCACGACGCGCATCAGGCCGAAGATCAGCGTGAAGCCACTTGCGACGACGAAGTACAATGCCGCGGCGGTGACGCCGTTCAGCACGGTGATCAGGAAGTCCTTCGGGTCGTGCACCGCCGAGCCGAACGCGGTCGCCCATTTTCCTGTCGTCGGTGCGAAGAAGAGAACCCAGAGCGCCGGTGCGACGACAACGGCCGCGAGCAGCACGAGGCCGGCGAACTTGAGCGCCTGTGCGCGCAGCGCGAGCGAGCGAGCACGGGCGTTGACCGCCCGGATCGGCGGGGCGCCGACAGTCACACGAGGCTCCCGTCGAGGTAGAGCACGGCCCGCAGCGATTCGGGCGTCTGCGGCACGACCTCTGCGAGGCGGCGCAGCTCGGGATAGCGCGCGCGGTCAAGCGTCGCGACGTCGGGCCAATTCAGCTCGATCAGGTTGCCGGCCGGGTCGCGGAAGTAGAGCTGCACCTGCCCGGAGGGCAACTCGACGAGTTCGGCGCCCCACTCGGCCGAGGCCAGCGCCGAGATCGCGTCGTACGCGGCGTCAAAGTCGTCGATCGTGATCCCGAGGTGGTGCCGCGCGGGTGCCGTACCGCTTTCTTCGAGGAAGAGGTGGAGTTGCAAATCACCTACCCGGAGCCACTGCACCGGCGTCTCGAACACCGGCGTCGCGATCCGCTCCATCCCGAAGACCGTCTCGTAGAACTGCGTCGATTCCTCGAGATCACGGGCCGCGATGCTGACGTGATTGATCCCGGTTGCCCGCACGGTGCGAGTCTCACGGGTTTGCCTTGATAGGTCAAGTGGGCCGAAGACCACTAACACCGATAGGTTACGCCTATGAACATTCGCCAGCTCGAGTGTTTCATCGCGATCGTCGACGAAGGATCGTTCACGCGCGCAGCACGTCGGATCGGCATCGCACAGCCGTCGCTCTCCCAGCACATCAAGGCGCTCGAGGAAGAGCTCGACGGCCGGGTGATCGACCGGCTGCCCCGCGGCGTCTCGCTCACACCTGCGGGACGGGCGCTGCTCCCCGAGGCACGGCTCGCTGTCCGTGCATTCGAGCGCGGCTGGCACGGGGCCCGCTCTGCTCTCGCCCTCGAGCTCGGTGAGCTCGAGATCGCGACCGTGCTCTCGATGGCGGTCGGTGTCCTGCCCGCGCACATCGGCGTGTGGCACGCGCGGCATCCGAACGTCGCCATTCGAATTCACGAGTTCCGGCATCGCAACCTGCTCGAGGACGCTGTCGAGCAGGGCGTCGCCGACTTTGCCGTCGGCCCGCGACCGCTCCGCCGCTGGGACGGCCCGCTCGAGACCGTTGCGTGGGAGGAGTTCGTGCTCGTCGTCGCAAGCTCCGACCCGCTCGCGGCGCACGACGACGTCGCGCTCGACGAGCTCAGCGAGCGCGAGTGGGTGCTCTATCACCCGGATCACGGCCTCGCGGGAATCGTCGACGACATCTGCCGCTCCGCGGGCTACCGGCCGCGGGGCACGGTGCGCACCTCACAGGCCGAAGGCGCGGTCAGGCTTGCCGCCGTCGGTGTGGGGATCGCGCTCGTTCCGGACAACATCGTCAGCCCGGGTATCGACTGCGCCGTCTTGCGCTTCCGGCCGCGGCTGATCCGCGATGTCGCGGTCTACGCACGGAGCGACTGGTCTCCAACGGCGGCGGCGTTCGTCGAGGTGCTTCGGTCGAACCCACGCGGGCGTCCCGCCGGCGCGACCTCCATCGAGCTGTAGCTAGGAGGGACTGGCGAAACGCCAGGTTGTGTCCTCGAGCCGCGGTGGGCACCCCGAAACCGAACGGCGATCCGCCAATCCCTCCTAGGATGCGCCGCGTGCGCGTCATCCTGATCGCCATCGCTGTCATCGCCCTCGCCGGGTGCGGCGGCTCGTCGCATGCCACCCGCACGGCGACGGCCCCGACGACCACCACGCGCGCGCCGCGCGGCCCTAGTCCGAGCCTCTCAGGCGCTACCGCGCGGACAACCGCGGCAGGCCCGGTGCAGTTCAGGTTGGTGATCACAGCGATCGTCGGAGGCAGCCCCGTCGTCGCGGAGGAGAACGGCACGATCTCCTTCGTCGAGCGGCGCGCGCATCTCTACAAGCAGATCCCCGGCTCGCCCGTCCCACAGGAGCTCGTGCTGATCGGGCCGATCACCTACACGAACGCGAACGTCCAGGCCGCGCTCGCCGACCCGACCGTGAAGCCCTGGACGAAGCTCGACACGCGCCGCCTCACCGCGAAGCAAGTACGCGCGCAACCCGACGAGTTCGCACACGTGATCGCGCCTGCGTATCTCGCAGACGGCGTCACTCTCCCGAAGCGCGTGGCGATGAAGCCTGACGGAACGACGCAGTTCACAGCCGTCGTCGATCCTGCGCGCCTCGCTTCGACCGTGCCGCATTTCGTGCGGGCGTCGATCCTCACCGCTGTGCGGAACGACTACGCGGCGACGCCGTTCCCTGCGACGTTCTGGCTCGACACGCACGGCCGGATTCGCCGCGTTCGCGTCGCGTACACGACACCGCAGGGATCACAGATCACGGTCGATACGACGTACTCGGATTTCGGCGCGAAGATCAATGTCGTGCTGCCCGCGGCCGGCGACATCGCCGACATCACGCCGTAGCGCTCCCCTGCTCCCAGGCAAGCGCCGCGGCGAGCACGACCTCGTCGCTCGGCGCGATGAACTGCAGGTCGCCGATCGCGATCGCGGCCCACCCGAGCACGTTGAAGGGTCGAAGGAAGGCGGCTGCGGAAATGCGCATCTCGAGCTCGTCGCAGTCGACCGGCGGCAGCTCGACCCCGAGGACCGGCGCGACGTAGAGGTCGACGTCGGGCTCGAGGGTCCGCCACTCGCGCACCGCGGCACGAGCGCGCTCGACCTCGGCCGGGTCGACCTCCTGTGCGAGCTCGAGCTTCGCGCGGACGTTCGCGCCATACTCGTCGGCGCGCGCCGGGAACGTCGCGCTGTGCGCCTGCGCGGCCTCGTGGAAGAAAAGCGGCCAGGTGTCGTCTCTCGGCTCGGGAATCGTCGTCTCGACGACGCGCGCGCCGAGCGCTTCCAGTTGCGCCACGTACGCCTCAGCCGCGCGATTCTCGGGGAGCGACGATCCGCCCACTGACGGCGGGTGCGTGAGAAGCCCGACCGTGAGGCCCGCGAGACGAGGCGCAGGAACCGGCGCCTGGGCGAGGATCGACCACATCGTCGCGACCTCGGCCACGGTCGTTGCCATCGGGCCGACCGTGTCGAAGGTCGGGCAGAGCGGGAACACGCCGTCGACCGGGATCCGTCCCCAGCTCGGCTTCAGGCCGACCACGTCGCAGCACGACGCCGGCAGGCGGACGGAGCACCCGGTATCGGTGCCGATCCCCATGTCGCAGAGGCCGGCGGCGAGCGCGGCGGCGTTGCCGCCCGACGACCCACCGGTCGTCTTCCCGGGATGGCGCGGGTTCTGCACCGTGCCGTACCACGGGTTCTGGCTCGTCACGCCCCAGGCGAACTCGTGCAGGTTCGCCTTGCCGACGACAACGGCGCCCGCCGCGACGAGCCGCTGGACGGCGCTCGCCGTGCGCGCGGGAACGTGATCCGCATAGATCTGCGACCCGTAGGTCGTGCGGATGCCGGCGGTATCGAGCAAGTCCTTCACGAGCAGGCGCCGCCCATGCAACGGCCCGGGCAACGCGGATGCGGGCTCGACCTCCGTGATCACCGCGTTGAACGGGTCGCTCATGGGAAATAGGTCATTGGACAACCAGTGCGATTGCTTCGACCTCGATCCGCGCGCCGGGGATCGCGAGCCGGCTGACCTCGACGAGCGTGCTCGCCGGCCGCGTCTCGCCGAACACCTCCTGCCGCACCCGGTTCACCCGCTGACGGTCATCGACGTCGAGCAGGAATACCGTCACCTTCACCACGTCCGCAAAGCTGCACCCGGCCGCGGCGAGTACCGCGCCGATGTTCGCGAAGACCTGCCGCGTCTGCACCTCGATGTCGCCGGGCACAAGCGCCCCGTTGCCGTCGACGGGCACACAGCCCGAGACGAAGAGCAGGTCGCCGGCCCGCACCGCGTCGGTGTAGTGGCTGATCGGCTCCGCGAGCTCCGGCACACGCAGTTCGCTGCGCCCGCTCATCTTGCGCCCGCACGAATTGCACTCAGCGTCGTCCGTGGCGTGATCGCCTCCGGGTCGATGCGGACCGCGATCACAGCGGGCACGCCCGCAGCGAGCGACCGCTCGAGCGCCGATGCGAAGTCTTCGGTGCGCTCGACCGTCTCGCCGTGCGCGCCGAACGCGCGCGCATATGCGGCGAAGTCGGGATTGACGAGATCCGTGCCGACGACGCGCCCTGGAAAGAGCCGCTCCTGGTGCATGCGAATCGTGCCGTACATGCCGTTGTCGACGACGACGATCACGATCGGCAGGTCGTACTGCACCGCGGTCGCGAGCTCCTGTCCCGACATGAGGAAGTCGCCGTCGCCGGAGAAGCAAATGACGTCGCGCTCGGGATGCAATGCCTTGGCGGTGATCGCGGCGGGGACGCCGTAGCCCATCGCGCCGCTCGTGGGTGCGAGCTGGCTCGGGAAGGTGTGGAAGCGCCAGAAACGATGCACCCACACGGTGTGGTTGCCCGCTCCGTTGCAGACGATCGCGTCGGGCACACGGGCGCGGAGGTGCGCCACCACCTCGCCGAGGTCGACCGAGCCGGGCATCGGAACGTGACGTTGCCACGCCTCGAAGTCGCTCCGGGCCTGCGCCGTCTCCGCCGCCCATCGTGGCTCGACGCGGAGGTCGCGCACGGCCGCCGCGAACTGCTCCATGCCGGCGAGAATCGGCAGATCAGCCTGGTAGACGCGTCCGAGCTCCTCGGCACCGGGATGCACGTGCACGAGCGTCTGCGTCGGGTTCGGGACCTCGAGCAGCGTGTAGCCGGACGTCGTCATCTCGCCGAGCCGCGGGCCGACGACGAGTAGCACATCCGCCGTGCGTACGCGCTCTGCAAGCGCAGGGTTGATGCCGATCCCGACGTCGCCTGCGTAGCTCGGCGACTCGTTGTCGATCGAGTCCTGGCGCCGAAACGCAGCGCCGGCTGAAAGCTCGTTCGCCTCGAGGAACGCCTGCAGGTCCGCGGCCGCCGCAGAGGTCCAGCCTGCGCCACCGATCACGGCGAACGGCCGCTCGGCACGTTCGAGCAGGCCGCGCAGGGCCTCGATGTCGGCCGCTCCGGGACTCGGCTGGTTCCGCCGAAACGCGGGTGCGTCCGGTGCGTCGCTCGTCGCGGAAAGCATGTCCTCGGGCAAGGCGAGCACGACCGGCCCGGGCCGCCCCGAGCACGCGGTCGTGTAGGCACGCGCGATCAGCTCCGGGATGCGGTCGACCTGATCGATCTGCGCGACCCACTTCGCGAGCGGGCCGAACATGCGGCGATAGTCGACCTCCTGGAACGCCTCGCGTTCCTCCTGGCTCGAGGCAACCTGCCCGACGAGAAGCAGCAGCGGCGTCGAATCCTGGAACGCGGTGTGCACGCCGACCGCGGCCTGCGTCGCGCCCGGCCCGCGGGTGACCATGCACACGCCGGGACGGCCGGTGAGCTTGCCGTAGGCCTCGGCCATGTTGGCCGCGCTCGCCTCGTGCCGGCACGTGATCAGGCGAATCGACGATTCGTAGAGGCCGTCGAGGAGCTCGAGATAGCTCTCGCCCGGGACGCAGAACGCAACCTCGGTGCCGTGAACTGCGAGCTGGTCGGCGAGCAATTTGCCCCCGGCGCGGCTCACAGCGTGTGCTCAAAGTAGACGTGAGCGCGTTGCAGCTTCGGCTTCTCGTCGTCGGCGGGGTCGACGTAGCGAATCGTGCGCTTCCCCTCCCACGCGCGCGGCAGAACGAGCACGCGAACGAAGGCCGTCTCCTCGGTCTCCGACGCGGCGGCGAATACGGGATCCGAGCCGGTCTCGTACCACCACTCGAACGGGCCGTACTCGTGCGAGGCGCCTTCGGTGTCGATCCGGATGCGTCCTTTCAGCAAGACGCGCAGGCCTGGGCCGGGATGGGTGTGCAGATGCGCGACGCTCCCGGGCGGGAAGTCGACGCGGTCGCAGCGGACGAGCCAGTCGCCCGCGGGTCGTTCGGTGAGCCCCCAGACGAGCGCGTGCCCTGTCACACGCGCGGCACCGAACGTCGCCCGGTCGGCCGCGACGTCGTAGACGACGTGGTCTCCCGGACCGGTCTCGACGCCGTCGGGATGGTCCGCGAGCTGCAGGATCAATGGAAGGTCTGACCTCCGTCGATCACGATCGACTGACCGGTGATGAAGTCCGAGCCGGGCCCGCAGAGGAAGACAACGGCGCCGACGACGTCTTCGGGAACCTGGTCGCGCTGCAGCGTGCGGGCCGAGACCGAGACGTCGCGGAGCTTCTCGACCACCTCGGGATGCGCCGCAACGCCCGCCGACATCGTGAAGCCCGGCGCGACGCAGTTGACAAGGACGTTGTCCTTCCCGACTTCCTTGGCGAGCGCGCGCGTGAGCGCGACGATCGCGCCCTTTGACGTGACGTAGTGCAGCAGGAACGGCACGCCGCGAAACGGCGTCCCCGAGGAGATGTTGACGATCCTCCCGCCCCCGTTCGCGCGCATCACCGGCACGACAGCGCGGCAGGTGAGGAACATCGAAGCGACGTTGACGTCCATCACCTTGCGCCATTCGTCGAGCGGGATCTGCTCGAACGGGCGCATCTCGAGTGAGGCGTAGAGGCCCGCGTTGTTGACGAGGATGTCGACGGTGCCGCAACGCTCGACGACTTCGTCGACGAGCCGCTGCACGTCGTCCTCGTTCGCAACGTCCGCGGTGAGGCCGATGCCGTCCTGGAACGCGCTTGCGGCTTCCTCGGCGCCGTGCAGGTCGGCGACGACGATCCGCGCGCCCGCGGCGGCCAGGCCCTCGGCGATCGCGCGGCCGATGCCCTGAGCGGCACCCGTGACGATCGCGACCTTGCCGCCGTTCATCAGCGGATCGGCGAGAACGTCGTCGGGATCAGGATGCGATTTTGCTGCGTGTGCAGCAGCGGCTGCAACCGCGCGAGGAAGTCGCGCCACGCCTCGTCGGCCTGCAGGTTCGCGCGTCGCTCCTCGCGGTCGGCGTAGCTCTCGTAGCCCCACAGCGCCGTATAGGTGGACAGCGCGCCGATGTCGGTCGTGAAGACGCCGAGCAGTGTGCCGAGGTGGCGTTGCTGCAACGCGATTCCCTCCGTCTCGTACATGCGCACGACCTCGTTCAACTTGCCCGTGAAGACGTGGTAGTCGCGCTGCTCGACGATCACTCCTCGATCCCTCCGATGCAGAGGTACTTCAGCTCGAGCCACTCTTCGATCCCGTACTTCGAGCCCTCGCGGCCGATGCCCGATTCCTTCACCCCGCCGAACGGGGCGACCTCGGTGGAGATGACGCCGGTGTTGATGCCGACGATGCCGTACTCGAGCCCCTCCGAGACGCGCCAGATCCGGCCCATGTCGCGGCTGTAGAAGTACGACGCGAGCCCGTAGGGCGTGTCGTTCGCCTGCCGAATGGCCTCTGCCTCGGTCGTGAACCGCGCGATGCCGGCGACCGGGCCGAACGTCTCTTCCGATGCCATAGCTGCGTCGGCCGACACACCGGCGATCACGGTCGGGGTGTAGAACAGCCCGCCCAGATGCTCGCCGCCGGTCAGCAGCTCGCCGCCCCGCTCGACCGCGTCGGCGACGTGGCGCGACACCTTGTCGATCGCCTGCTGCTCGATCAGCGGCCCGACGCGCGTGTCGGGCTCGAGCCCCGAGCCGACGCTGAGGGTCGAGACCGCAGCGGTGAGCCGCTGCACGAACTCGTCGTACACGGTCGCCTGGACATAGATCCGGTTGGCCGAGATGCACGTCTGGCCGGAGTTGCGGAACTTGCACAGCAGTGCGCCGGCAACTGCCTCATCGAGGTCGGCGTCGTCGAAGACGATGAAGGGCGCGTTGCCGCCGAGCTCGAGTGAGACCTTCTTCACCTGACCGGCGCACTGGGCCATGAGGAGCTTCCCGACCTCGGTCGACCCGGTGAAGCCGAGCTTGCGAACGATCGGGCTCGATGTCATCGCGCGACCGATGGCCGGTGCGTCCTCGGCGCTGCCGGTGACGATGCCGAGCACGCCGGGCGGCAGGCCCGCCTCGAGGCCGAGTTGGGCGACCGCGAGTGCCGAGAGCGGTGTCTGCTCGGCGGGCTTCAGCACCATCGTGCACCCGGCTGCGAGCGCCGGCGCGGCTTTCCGCGTCACCATCGCCGCGGGGAAGTTCCACGGCGTGATCCCGGCCGTCACACCGATCGGCTGTTTCGTCACGACGATCCGCCGGTCACGCATGTAGGTCGGAATCGTGTCGCCGTAGACGCGCTTCGCCTCCTCGCCGAACCACTCGAGAAACGACGCGGCGTACTCGATCTCGACGCGGGCCTCCGCAAGCGGCTTGCCCTGCTCGATGGTCATCAGGCGCGCGAGCGGCTCGAGGTTCTCGAGCATCAGATCGGAGAAGCGCCGCAGGATCCGCGCGCGCTCCTTCGCGAGCGACCCGCGCCAAGCGGGCAGCGCTGCCTCGGCTGCGGCCAAGGCGCGCTCCGTCTCGGCTGCGCCCATCCGGGGCACCTCGTGCACGATCTCGCCCGTCGCCGGGTTGTCGACGGCAAACGTCTCACCCGAGTCTCCGCTGAGCTCGAGCAGGGGCAGGTCGGCTACCGAGGTCACCCTCGGATCATAGGCACCGTCAGCCTGCCAGGGCCCCTGCGATCCCCGCGCACGTCTCGACGACGGCGACGTTCTGCATCGCGTAGCTGAGCGCGACGTTCTGCCACTCGTCGTCGACCGTCGAGGTGCCGTCGGATGCGACGATCGCGCGGTAGCCCGCGTCGGCCGCATGGCGCGCCGTGTGCTCGATCGACATGTTCGTCCACGCGCCCGAGATGATCAGGTTCTCGACTCCGAGCCCGCGAAGCAGGATGTCGAGGCGCGTGTTGTAGAAGCCGTTCATCCGCATCTTCTCGACGACGTGGTCGCCCGGCTGTGGCTCGAGCCCGTCGACCGGGGCGGCGCCCCAGGTGCCCCGGACGAGCGCGCTCGCATCCCTCACACCTTCGAAGAGCGGCGCGTTTTGCTTCAGCCCGGGCGCGCCGGCCTCGACGATGTACCAGACATGAATCACGGGCACTCCTGCCGCTCGGCACGCGGCGGCGAGCCCCTTCACGTTCTCGACGACGTTCTGGCTCGTCGCGTGCGCGGGCGCACCGGAGTCGGCGAACGCGCCGCCCTCGATGATCACGTCGTTCTGGAGGTCCTGGATCACCAGGGCGGATGCCTTCGGGTCGATCTTGTCCATGATTCTCCTAACGCATGTAGCTGAGTTTGTTGCCCGCGACCTTCATCCGCACGCGATAGACGGAGGTCGAGGCGGGGATGTAAAGGCTCCGCCAGTCGTCGTCGCCCCAGTTCACGTTGCCGACGTTCTCGGGCACTTCGATCACGCCGAGGTGCTCACCGTCTGGCGCAAAGATCCAGACGCCCTTGGGGCCGGTGACATAGACGTTGCCGCGCTCGTCGAGCTTCATCCCGTCGACCAACTCGCCGGTCGCCATGTCGCCGGTGCCGATGCCGTCCGCGAAGACCCGGCCGTTCGAGAGCGCATGGTCGGGGCCGACGTCGAAGACGCGAATGTGCGCGTACACGGTGTCGTTGATGTAGAGGAGCGACTCGTCGGGGCTGAAGCAGAGGCCGTTCGGCTGCCCGAAGTCGTCGATCAGGAGCTGCAGCTCGCCGCCGCCCGCGGGCAGACGGTAGACGCCACGGAAGTCGAGCTCCAGCTCACGCTCGAGTCCAAAGCCGGGCATGCGCCCGTAGGTGGGGTCGGTGAAGAGAATCGAACCGTCGGAGGCGACGATCACGTCGTTCGGGCTGTTCAGCTCTTTGTCGCCCCAGTGCGTCGCCAGGGCCTCGCGGCTCCCATCGGGCGATTCTCGCACGAGCGAGCTCGTCACGTGCTCGCAGACGATCAGGTTGCCCTCGTTGTCGCGCGTCATCCCGTTGCACTTGTTGCTCGGGTCGCGCAGCACCTCGACGCCGTCGACGGGATGCCAGCGACGGCGCTTGTCGCCCGGCATGTCGCTGAAGTGCAGCGAGCCGTCGGCCATCCAGATCGGCCCTTCCGTGAACGTAAATCCCGTCGCGATCTGCTCGACCTCTGCGTCCGCGTCGACCAGCTCGCGCACCCTGTCGGATTTCACCGAAACCGGCACCCCTGCTCCTTTACCTCGACGTCGCGGCCGCGAAGCGGCCCGCGAGCGAACGTAACAGCCGCATCGCGCGATGTCCAAGCGGAATCGGTCACCGTTCGACGTGAATGCGGCCCGGCGCCTCGCGCAGCGGCCCGCCGAGCCGGCCGGCGCGAAGGGCGAGTGCCTCACCGAGGATCGACACGGCCGTTTCGGCCGGGCTCTCGGCACCGATGTCGAGACCGGCCGGTCCGCGCAAGCGCTCGAGCTGTGCCTCACTGACGCCCGCTTCGAGCAACCGCTCGCGCCGTTTCGACTGGGCGCGGCGGCTGCCGAGCGCGCCGACGTAGAACGCATCCGAACGCAGAGCGACGGCAAGCGCGGGGATGTCGAACTTGTCGTCGTGGGTCAGCACGACAACGGCGGTGTCGCGGTCGGGGGCGATGCGCTCGAACGCCGGCTCGGGCCATTCGACGACGATCTCGTCGGCGCTCGGCATGCGCTCTGCGGTCGCGTACTGCGCTCGCGCGTCGACGCAGATCGTGCGCCAGCCGACGCGCTTCGCCGCAGCACACAGCGCCTCGCCTGTGTCGACAGCGCCGACGACGACGAGCCGCGGCGCCGGCCCGAACACCTCCGCGAAGATCCTCAGGCCCTGGTGCTCGAAGACGCCGTTCCGACGCTGCTCGGCGGCGAGCGCCACGAGGCCGAGCGGGTCCTCGCCGAGCACCTCGCCGCGGTCGAGCAGCACGAGCACCCTCCGGCCGAGCTCACGGTCGCCTTCGATCACGGTGAACAAGACGGCGCGCTCGTCGCCGTGTGCGAGAGCGAGCAACTCGTCGGTGAGCGTCAATCCAACCGCTCGAGAAAGACGTCGATCTCGCCGCCGCACGGCAGGCCGATACCGAGCGCCTGATCGTCGCTGATGCCGTAGCTCAGAAGCCTCGGCTCGCCGGAGGCGATCACCTCACGCGCCTGCACCGCAACGTCGTTCTCGACGCAGCCGCCCGAGACCGAGCCACACATTTCGCCGTTCTCGGAGATTGCGAGCTTCGCACCGATCGGCCGCGGTGCCGAACGTCGCGTCGCAACCACCGTCGCGATCGCCACTTTCTCGCCACGCTCGCGCCAGCGCTCGACGTCCTCGACGATCTCCTTCATGCCGCGTGCCTCCGTTCGATGCCTGAAAGGACAGTACCGAGGGTCTCGAGGCTCGCGAGGTCGTGCCCCGAGACGAGTCGGTCGACATGGGAGTACGCGGCGCGCATGCCCCCGGTGAGCGGCTCGTAGTCCGGGTGGCCCTTCAGCGGGTTCACCCACACGACGGCGAACGCCTGCCGCGCAAGACGCTCCATCTGCGCGGCCACGAGGGCAGGGTCGCCGCGCTCGCAGCCGTCCGAGAGCACGACGACGACGGCGCCGCGCGTGAGCGCGCGCCGTCCCCACTCGTCGTTGTAGGCCTTCAGCGACTCGCCGATTCGTGTGCCACCCGACCAGTCGACGACGCGCTTCGCGGCAGCGGCGAGCGCAGCCTCGGGATCGCGCACACCGAGGTCGGAGGTGAGGCGGGAAAGGCGCGTCCCAAACGCGAACGTCTCGACGCCACGCCCCGAGCCGCGCGCGGCGTGCAGGTAGAGCAGGAGCGCCCGCGCATAAGCGTCCATCGAGCCCGAGATGTCGAGGAGCAGGACGAGCTTGCGAGGACCATGCGCGCGGCTCCGATAGGCCCGCGCGACGGGGTCGCCGCCGGTTGCGAGTGACGCGCGGACGAGCGCGCGTACATCGAGCACACGGCCGCGGCGATCGCGCCGAAGGCGATGCGTCCGCCGGTGGGGGCGCCCGACGGCGATCTGGCGGATGAGGACGCGGGCGCGGGCGAACTCCTCGGAGGTCATTGCGGCGAAGTCGCGGGTGCGCAGAAGCTCGTCGTAGCTCCAGGCCCCCACCTCGATCTCACCGCCGTCGAGCTCCGGGCCAGGACCGGGCGTCCCGCCTTTCCGCCGCAGACCGCCACGAGACGGCGGGTCACTTGCGCGCGTACCGCGCGACGCGGGGGCGCGCAGGAACCACGCGGCGAACGCACGGTCGAATGTCTCGAGGTCCTCGCGTCGCGCGACGAGCGTCTGGCGGAGCGTCCAGTAGACGTCGTCCTGCTGGGCCAGATCGATCGCATCGAGGCCGCGGAGGGCGTCGGCGATGCGACGAGGCCCGATCTCGAGACCGCCCTCGCGCAGCACGCGCCCAAAAACGACGACGTGCCGGACAACTGCGTGCTCCGGCGGCTGCTCGGCGAGGAGCTCAGCCACGTGCGGAGACGACGAGGCCCGCCAGCGCCTCGTCGCGGATCGTCAGCAGATCGTCGTGGTACTTCAGGAGCGAGCCGAGCGTCGCCTCGACGTTCTCGACATCGAGCTCCTGCTGCCCGAGCGCGGTGAGTGCGCGAACCCAGTCGATCGTCTCCGCGAGCCCGGGTGGCTTCTGCAGGTCGAGCGAGCGCAACTCGGCGGCGAACCGCGCGGCCTGCTCCGCCAGCCGGTCGGGCACACCGGGCACGCGCAACTCGACGATCTGGATCTCGCGGGCCACCGTTGGGTGGTCGATCCAGTGGTAGAGGCAACGCCGTTTCAGCGCGTCGTGCAGCTCGCGGGTGCGATTCGACGTGAGAATGACGTACGGCCGCTGCTTCGCCTCGATGGTGCCGAGTTCGGGCACCGTCACCTGGAAGTCCGAGAGCACTTCGAGGAGAAACGCCTCGAACTCCTCGTCGGCGCGGTCGATCTCGTCGATCAGGAGCACTACGCGCTCCTCGGACTCGATCGCCTCCAGCACCGGCCGTCGGATCAGGAACTCCCGCCCGAAGAGCTCGGCTTCGTCGACGGTGCCCTCCTGCGCGGCGCGGATGTGAAGCAGTTGCCGCGCGTAGTTCCACTCGTAGACGGCGTGGGCGATATCGAGGCCCTCGTAGCACTGCAGGCGGATCAGCGGCGCACCGAGCGCACTCGCGATCGCCTTCGCCGCCTCGGTCTTTCCCACACCGGCCTCGCCCTCGAGGAGCAGCGGCTTCTCGAGCGTCAGGGAGAGATAGAGCGCGGTCGCGAGACCACGGTCGGCGAGATACGACGCTTGACCGAGCGCGGTGTCGAGCTCATCGATCGACGCGAACGCCATCGCTCACAGAGTAGTGACTTTGCTCGAGACGTTCGCTTCGGTTTCTGCAGCGATGCTCGCGGCCTGCTTAGAATCGCCGCATGACAGCCGACGTGCTCTTTCCGACATCCGCCGCCGAGGCGGCCTTGCTCTACGCCGACGGGGCGGGCATCACCGTCGTCGGTGGTGGGACGATCCTGCTGCCCGAGATCGCCGCCGGCCGCGTCAAGCCCGGACGCGCGCTGATGCTCAACCGAGCGGGCCTCGACACGCTGCGCGTCGAGGATGACCTCGTCGTGATCGGCGCGATGGTGCCGATCGCGGCCCTGCTCGACGCCCCCGACGAAGCTCTTTCCGTGGGGGCATCGCACATTGCCGACCGAGAGGTGCGCCAGACCGCGACGATCGGCGGCAACCTCTCCGCCGACGGCGCCGCCGATTCTCAGCGCGGCGACCTTGGTGCGCCGCTGATTGCTCTCGGCGCGCGCGTGCGGTCGACGGGCGCTGGCGGCGAGCGCGTCGAAGCGGTCGAGGACTTCCTTTCGGGGGACCGCTCGCAGAGGCTCGTGCTCGAGGTCTCCTACGACCGCTTCGAGCGTCGCACCGGCGCCGCCGGTCTGCGCAGGCGACACGCCCACTCGTACGCGGTCGCAGTCGTCGTCGCATGCGCTCGCCCGGACGGAAGCGACCTCCGAGTCGCCGTCAGCGGCGTGAGCCCCACCGCCGTTCGTTGCCGAGCAGTCGAAGCGAGTCGTGAGGCGAGTGACGTCCTTGCCGACGTCGAGCCCGTCGACGACGCGGTCGCGTCGGCCGACTACCGGCGGGCCGTTCTGCCGAAGCTCGTCCGTGAAGCCCTCGACCAACTGGAGCTCACATGAAGCTGATCGTCAACGGTGTGGAAGAGGCGATCGTCAGTGCACCACTGACGCCGCTCCTCCACGTTCTGCGCGACGAGCTCGACATCACGAGCCCGAAGGCCGGCTGCCAGCAGGGCGGCTGCGGCACGTGCACGGTCCTCGTCGACGGCGAGCCACGCCGCTCGTGCCTCACCGCGGTGGCGTCGGTGGACGGTGCGTCGATCACGACCGTCGAGGGCCTCGCCGATGCGGGCGAGCTGTCGACGGTTCAGGCCGCGTTCTACAACCATTACGCCGCCCAGTGCGGCTTCTGCACGCCGGGCATGGTGATCGCGGCGACGGCGCTGATCGAGCGCAAGGGCGGCGAGGTCGACCGTGAGGACGTGCTCGAAGCGCTCGGCGGCCACTACTGCCGCTGCACCGGCTACGTGAAGATCGTCGACGCGGTCATCGGGGCCTCGCGCGGCGAGGTCGAGGCCGTCTCGAACGGGAGCGCGGCATGAAGGCCGTCGGCGCTCGCCTCCCGCGTTACGACGGTGTCGGTCACGTCACCGGCCGCACGCAGTACGTCGACGACGTCCGGGTCGGCAAGACGTTGTGGGTCAAGGCGCTCCGGTCGCCGCATCATCACGCCGTCATTACCTCGTTCGACACGACGAAGGCCGCGGCGATGGCCGGCGTTCGCGCGATCGTGACGCACGCCGACGTCCCGAAGAACGTCTACGGGCACCTCGAGGGGCTCGGCGTCCCGGCCGACGAGCCGCTGCTCGCAGACGGCGAGGTTCGCTACAAGGGCCAGCCGATCGCCGCCGTCGCCGCCGACTCGGAAGCGGCCGCGCTTGCAGCCGTCGAAGCCATCGAGATCTCCTTCGAGGAGCGTCCGGCGCTCTTCGATATCCGTCAGGCGCTCGACCCCGGCGCGCCGCAGATCCATCAGTGGGGCAACGTCTATCCGCACTACGGGCCGTACAACCACCGGCGCGTGCGCAAGGGAGACATCGACCGGGCGTTCGACGAAGCCGACCTAATCGTCGAGGGCGTGTATCGCCCGCAGGCGATCGAACAGATGCCGCTCGAGACGCAGGTGTCGCTCGTCGTCCCGGAGTCGAACGGGCGGCTGACGATCTACTCGTGCACGCAGGCGATGTACTTCTCGATGGGTGTCGTCGCGGCGCACCTGCAGGTGCCGCTGAACAGGTTGAAGTTCGTCGGCGGCACTGTCGGCGGCGGCTTCGGCGGCAAGGTCGACACTGCGACGGAGACGATCTGCGCGCTGCTCGCGCTGAAGTCACAACGGCCGGTCAAGTGGCGGTGGACACGCGAAGAGGAGTTCCTCGCCTCGTCGACCCGCGCGCCGTGGCACATCGAGCTCACCGACGCGGTCTCGAAGGAAGGCTGGATCCTGGGCCGCCGCACGCTGACCCTGCACGACTCGGGCGCATACGCGCGGTTCTCGCCGTACGGCCTCACGAAGCACGCGTTCCACCACTCGGGCGCGTACACGATCCCGAACCTGCGCTTCGACGGCTTCGTCGCGTTTACGAACCGCGTGCCGACGACCGCGATGCGCGGCTTCGGCGTCACCTCGGTGTCGTTCGCCACCGAGACGCACCTGAACCGCATCGCAGCCGAGCTTGGAATGGATCCGTGGGAGCTACGGCTGAAGAACGCGAACCGCATCGGCGACACGAGCGGGAACGGCGTCGTCCTTCAGGATCCCTCGACGGTGCCTGTCACACTCGCCGCAGCCGAGCGAGTCGGCATCGAGCTACCCGCGAGTTATCGCGCGATGAGCTCCGAGCCTCGGAGCGGCGACATGCTGCCCGAGCACCTGGTCGCCCAGCAGAACCTGAATGGAGGGGAAGCCTGATGGCGAAGCACAAAGGTCGCGGCTTCGCGACGATCGAGTATCCGACGGGCATGAACCAGAACGGCGACCCGAGCCAGGCGTGGATCAAGTTGAAGCCGGACGGCCGCGTCGACGTGTTCTCGGGCACGGTCGACATCGGCCAGGGCTCGAAGACGGTGCACACCCAGATCGTCGCCGACGCGCTCGGCGTGCCGTACGACTGGGTGACGATGGACAACACGAACACCGACTCGTCAGCGGTGTGCACCGGCACCTTCGCATCGCGCGGCACGTTCATCGGCGGCAACGCCGTGCGTCTCGCAGCCGAGAAGGTGCGCGAGCGCATCCTGGACATCGCATCGAAGGAGCTCGAGATCGATCCCTCCGACCTCGACATCTCGGACGGCGAGGTGATTGCCCGAGGCGCGCCGCAGAAGAAGATCAGCGTTGCCGACGTCGCCGGTGCTGCGACGTACAACTACGGCGAGCTGATCAGCGGTTCCTCGACGGCGCTGAAGCCGTTCGCCGACATCGACGATTCGAACGGCCAGGTCGAGATCGAGCCGCACTCGGCGATCTCGTACGCGGCCTGCGTCGCCGAGGTCGAGGTCGACGACGAGACAGGTGAGGTCGTCGTCCAGAAGATGGTTCAGGTGTACGACGTCGGCCGCGCCATCAACCCGACGCTCGTCGAGGGGCAGATCGAGGGCGGTGCGATCATGGGGCTCGGACTCGCGCTTCTCGAGAACAGTTACCCGTACTACCCGTCGGTCGAGCATCGCGGCGGGCAGTTCGGCGCCTACCTCGGGCCGGCGCTGCGTGACCTGCCTGAGCTCGACAACGTGATCATCGAGAACCCGTCCGCCGACGGACCCTTCGGGGCGAAGGCGATTGGCGAGATGGCGAACAACGCCCAGCCGCCGGCGATCGCGAACGCGATCCACGACGCGATCGGCGTGTGGCTCACCGAGATGCCGGCGACGCCGGATCGCGTGCTCGCCGCGCTCGCCGCGAAGCGCGAGCCGACGCGCGACGGCAAGCGCGTCGTCTTCGACGAGCACATCTCGATCAAGACGATCTCGTCCGACGGCGGCGCGGCATTCTTCGGCACCGATGCCTGAGGAAGTGACAGGGGCGCGGCCGTTCCGGACGTGGAACGGCCGCGATCCCTGGGAGTTCGTCGACGGCGTGCTGATTCACGCGATCGGCGGCGACCAGGTGCTGCTCTGCCGGGTCCAGTACGCACCCGGGAAGCAGGTGCCGTGGCACAAGCATGACGACACCGAGCAGGTGATGTTCCTGCTCGACGGCGAGGTCGAGATGACGATCGAGGACGAGACGACGACGCTGCGTGCCGGCGACGTCGTCGTCGTCAACCGCGGCCTCCATCACAAGCTCTATTCGGAGAACGGCGTCACCTTCGTGGAAGCGCTGGCGCCGGTTCCGCTCGACCACGTGCCCGACCGGGCACTCGACCTCGTGCTCGGCGCCGACAACGGCGCTTCGCACGTCGAGAAGTAGGAGACCGCCATGCCACTCGTTCGCGTTGAGCTGTTCGAGCGCCGCCTGACCCCGGAGCTCGAGTCGCGCCTCATCGACTCGCTCACCGAGACGCTCCTCGACACACTCGAGGCTCCTGAGCTTCGCGATCACACCTGGGTGATCGTCGAAGGCCACGACGCCCATCGCTGGGGTCGCGCCGGCAAGCCCTGGGACGAAGCCGCGGCCCCGTAGCCGGGCGACGCAAGCATCCGCCAGGAGCGGGTGCCTGTGGACACATCGTCACGCTCTCGTAGCCGTGCCTGGCACCGGCCATGGCCCCGCCCGGCGCGTCCGAACGTGACGTGTCTTCGCACCGAACAGCGAGTAGGCAAGCCGAATCCTTGATCCGGAGCGGATCGGTCTCTGGACAACGTTTTACGCTCTCGTAACCGTGCCTGGCACCGGCCGTGGCCGGGTCGGACGTGGCTCATCGGGCCGTCGTTCGCTGCTTCGGGTCGGGCTCGGGTTGGGGCGAGGACGCTAGACGGCGGCGGCCGGCGCGCTCACGAGCGCGAGCTCTACCGGCGCGGCGCCGGGGACGACCTCCGCGGCTTCGCGTGCGTGCAGGAGCGTCGTTCGCACGATCAGCTTCGCGCGCGCGTAGTTGTCGAGGACCGTCGGAACCGGCGCGACGGGATGGCCGAGCGCATAGCCGGCCGCGTTCGCGCCGATCTGCCGGTAGGACTCGAGCGTCAACGACGGCGCCATCCCGAAAAGCTCGAGATTGTCGAGCGGCTGCAGGTCGGCCCGATGGATCAGCGCCGTGCCTTTCGACTGCACACCGATCGCGATGCCGGAGCCGGAGAGGAGCGCGCCGTCGTGACCGATGAATGCGACGTCGGCCGAACGACGAACGCGCACGAGCCGCGACGTCGCCCCCACGCTGCGCACGCCGGCCGCAATCGCGTCGAGCACATCGGCGTGGAGAAGGCCGTTGATCGTCTCACCGAGCGCGCTGCCGAAGGCAGGCCCGACCGCAACGACCACCTCGTCCGGCTGCTCGCCGTGACGCGCCGGGCCGGTCTCCGCGACGACCGCATCGGCCGGCGCCGCACCGCCGAGCAACCGAGCGTCGACCGCGTACGGCAACCGGCGCAGCCGCTCCCAGCGCTCGCCCTCGAGGCGATACCCGGTGCCCGGCCCCGTGTAGCGGTTGGGGTCATTCACCGCCGAGACGACCGCGCCGTCGGCGCCGATGATCGCCGAGGTCTGCAGATAGTCAGCGGAGACGCGCTGGCGCTGCATCTCGAACACCGCCGTCGCGACGTCGGAGAACCCGCGGCGCTCGAGCGACCGCGCGATCGCGAGCCCGCTGATGCCCTCGTCGAGCACACGGTCGCCCGCCATCACGTCGGCTGCACGGTCACGGTCGGGGAGGTCGCGCGAGTCGAGGCACGTGGTCGCGAGCCGCACCTCTTCGTCCGTGATCGCCGGAAAGCCCAGGTCGGCGAAGACGGCCTGGATCGCCCGCGCCGCACGCTCGCGCACGGCGAGCGCGTCGGTCTCGGCGAGCGGCTCCAGGCCCGCGTCAACCTGCCAGTCGCGCTGGAGCGTCAACCACTCGTCGAAATCATGCGAGTCATAGTTGCCGCCGCCGAACATGTTGTCGTAGCGCGGCATGGACGAGTAGCCCGACGTGATGAAGTCCGTTCCCGGCAGGAATTGGCCCATCAGCTTCGCCGTCTTGCGGATCTCGGAGTGGCTCGCGATCGCGTCGTTCCCCGACGCGACTTCGAGATCGAGCCACGCGGCGAGCACGTTCTCGGCGAGCACCTCGCGCGTCCCGCCGGGCACCGACAAGGCGAGCGCGATGCACGAGATCGATCCGTTCTGCACGCCCTGTGAGCCGGCTGCGCGGATCAGCGACAAGCAGCGCGCCTCGAGATAGAGCATCGACTTGCCCTCCGACTCGCCCATCAGCGCCTCGGACCCGCCGCCCGAGGTGAAGCGCACCTTCACGCCGCGCGACGCGTACGCCGAGGCGAGAAATGCCTTCGACCACGGCGTGTCGTCACCGTCGACGAACACCGGCTCCGTGCCGTACACCGACAACGTCTCGGCGTAGGTGACCAGGCCCTGGATCGCCAGGCGAAGGTTCAGGCGCTCTTCGACCGCGCACTGGGTCATCACGCCGGGCCGCCCGGTCTGCGAGCCGACGAGCAACGCGATCGCGTTCAGCGGTGCGTACCTCGACACGCCGACCGTCGTCTCGAGCTCCGCGAACCCGCGTGCGGCTGCCTCCGCGGCGTCGGCAGCGAGCAGCGCCGGGTTCTCCTTCAGGTTCGTCACGTGCGCCTGGTTCGCGGGCGCCCGTCGCGCGCGGAGCTTCTTCAAAGCGAACATCAGCTCGACCGGGTCGAGCATCCCGATCACCCGTGCGAGACGTGCGGGCGTCAACCCGCGTGAGAGGCGGACGAGCTCGCTGCGCTCGACATCGACGTCGACGAGCTTGCGCGCGATCGCCTCGTCGCTCAACTCCGCAATCATCGCCGCCACCTCGAGGTCGATGCCGTAGCTCACGACGAAGTGATCGAGCGCGTCCCAGCTCTCACGGACGCGTCCGTCGATCTCGACGATCACGCCGTCGACGATCACAAGCGACGGCTCGGGGTCGTTCGGCCCGTTCATCGCAACGAGACCGAGCTCGGCGAACGGCTCGATCAAGATCTCGCGCCGAAGCGGCCGCTCCTCGCGGGCGAGGTACCGCGCCGAGCGGGTAACACGGGGCGAGCGGTCGTCAGACGACAAGCAGGCCTCGCAGCGCGTAGGCATGCATCGCGTCGCGGACGAACGCCGCGGTCAGCGGCGCACCGAGCGCATCGAGCCGGTCGGCCCAGGCTCCGAGATCCGCGGCGGAGGAGCGACCAGGTCGCAGCGCGGTGTAGATCTCGAGAATCGTCTCGTCGGGGAGCGGCGCGAGCTCGGCGCCGCGCCGCAGATTGTCGGCGAGCTGCGAGCGACCGGTCGCGTCGGCAACCTCCGCCTGCAGCCGAAGCGTTGTCGGCGTCGCGCGCAACTCCGACGCGTCGAGACCTGCGTCGAGCGTGAGTTCGGCGAGTGCGAGACCGCCCGGCGTGAAGACGAGATCCGGCCGCTCGGACCCGAGTGGGTAGTTCCGGCTCGGGTCGAAGGCCACGAGCGAAAACGGTATACAAATGCTCCATGAGCAACCACTACGACTTCGAAGGTCGTGTCGCGATCGTCACCGGAGGTGCCAGCGGAATCGGCGCCGCGACCGTCGAGCGGCTCCGCGGCGGTGGCGCCGAGGTGCACATCTTCGACCTCGCGAACGGCGACGACGTGCGCGACTCACGGCAGTTGAACGCCGCCGTCGAGCGCCTCCCTCGGCTCGACATCCTCGTCTGCGCCGCCGGAGTCGGCGGCGACTCGCTGCACACCGAGGACGTCACCGACGATGAGTGGGAACGCGTCCACGCGATCAACCTGGACGGCGTCTTCTACGCCAACCGGGCCGCCATCCCGAAGATGAAAGCCGGCGGCTACGGCCGGATCGTCAACGTCGCCTCGATCGCGGGCAAGGAGGGCAACCCGATGGCGGGCGCCTATTCCTCGTCGAAGGGCGCGGTGATCGCGATCACGAAGGCGATCGGTAAGGACGTCGCAGGCTCGGGCATCCTCGTCAACTGCATCGCGCCTGCCGTCATCAACACGCCGATCCTGGGTCAGATCTCGGCCGAGCACATTGCGTACATGACCGCTCGCATTCCGCTTGGCCGCGTCGGCGAGCCGTTCGAGGTCGCGGCGCTCATCAGCTGGCTCGCCAGCGAGGAGATGTCGTTCTCGACCGCAGCCTGCTACGACATCTCCGGCGGACGGGCGACGTATTGATCCGTTTCGTCCGCGTGCAGACGGACGAAGGCGCGCGTGTCGGGCGGCTCGAGGGCGAACTCGTGCACGTGCTCGATCACGGCGCGCCGCTCGCGGCGCTCCGCGGTGAAGGCACGGCTGGAGACGTCGTGCCGCTCGCATCACTGCAACTGCTGCCGCCCGTCGACGCGCCGGAGATCTGGTGCGCGGGCGTCACCTACGAACGCAGCCGCGATGCGCGCGTCGAGGAGGCGCAGACCGACGCGCGCGACGTCTACGCGCTCGTCTACGACGCCGACCGCCCCGAGCTTTTCCTGAAGGACGCCTCCATGCGTCGAACCGTCGGCCCCGGCGGCGCTATCCGTGTGCGCAGCGATGCGCGCTGGAACGTCCCGGAGCCGGAGCTCGGCCTCGTGATCGGCGAGGAGGGTGTGCCCGTCGCGGTGACGATCGGGAACGACGTCTCGAGCCGCGACATCGAAGGTGCGAACCCGCTCTACATCCCCCAGGCGAAGATCTTCGCGGGCGCGTGCGCGATCGGCCCGGCGCTTGCCGTGCCCGACGACTGGGACGCCCCGCTCGGGATCAGCCTGCGGATCACCGGCTCCGGTGGCGAGGAGCTCTTCGCCGGCGAGACCTCGACCGGGAAGATGAAGCGCCGGCCGCTCGAGCTTGCTGAGTGGCTGATGCGCGACAACCCCGTGCCACCCGGCTCGGTGCTGCTCACCGGAACCGGCCTGGTGCCACCCGACAACTACACGCTCGAGCCGGGCCACGTCGTCGAGATCGAGATCGAGGGCATCGGCGTGCTCAGAAACTCGGTGGCCGCTACCGTGGACGCACAACCGGCCCGACCACGAAAGGCATCCACGTGAGCGACCTCCTCGACGCACCCACGCACGCAGCACGGCTGAACTACGTCGACGGCGCCTGGGTACCGTCGGCCTCCGGAGCGACCTACATGCGCGTCAATCCGATGCGCCCCGACGAGCAGGTCGGGGAGTTCTCGGCCTCGACCGAGGCCGATGCAGACGCCGCCGTCACCGCCGCGGAAGCGGCGTTCGCGGGCTGGTCGAAGCTGCCCGCCGCCAAGCGCGGTTCCTACCTCGTGGCGGCCGCCGCTGCGCTCGAGGCGCGCGCGGAGGAGATCGCGCGTGACATGTCGACCGAGATGGGCAAGCCGCTGCGCGAAGCACGCGGCGAGACGGGGCGGGCTTCACAGATCCTCCGCTTCGCCGCGGGCGAGGCGTTCCGTCCGGTCGGCGAGCATTTCGAGCAGTCGATGACCGGCGCGCAGGTTTCGACCCGCCGCCGTGCAATTGGTGTCGTCGGGCTGATCACGCCATGGAACTTCCCGATCGCGATCCCGATCTGGAAGCTCGCGCCGGCACTGATCTATGGCAACACGGTCGTCTTGAAACTTGCGTACGAATCCCCGCTGACCGGGCTGCACATCGCCGAGGCGTTTGCCGAGGCGGAGCTTCCGCCCGGCGTACTGAACGTCCTCACGGGTCGTGGCTCGACCGTCGGCGCCGCGCTCGTCGAGAATCCGCGCGTACGCGCGATCTCGTTCACCGGCTCCGTCGCCACGGGCCACAGCGTGCGCGACAGCGCGACGAAGGCGGGCAAGCGCGTCCAACTCGAGCTCGGCGGTCACAACCCGATGATCGTGATGGACGACGCCGACCTCGGCCGGGCCGTCGAGGCCGCCTACGCCGGTGCGTTCTGGTCGGCGGGGCAGAAGTGCACCGCGACGCGGCGCATCTACGTGCAGGACGCGGTCTATGACGCCTTCCGCGAGCAGTTTCTGGCGCGGATCGATCGCGGCAAGGTCGGCGATCCGCTTGACCCGGAGGTCGAGGTTGGGCCGATCGTGAACGAGGCGCAGTTCGACGAGATCGTCGGCGCGATCGCTCGCGGCCGCTCGGACGGCGGGACCGTGATCGCGGGCGGCGAGCGTGCCGACGAGCACGGCTTCCTCATTCCACCGACCGTGTTCGAGGGCGTCGGCGACAACGCGTTTCTCTCGTGCGAGGAGGTGTTCGGGCCGGTCGCGTCGCTGTACCGTTTCACGAGCTTCGACGAAGCACTCAAGCGTGCGAACGCTGTCGAGTTCGGGCTCTCGACAGCGATCTTCACATCGAGTCTCGCGAGTGCCACCCGGTTCACCGACGAAGCAGAGGCGGGTCTCATCCACGTGAACTCGCAGACGGCCGGCGCCGAGGTGCACGTGCCGTTCGGCGGGATCAAATCGAGCGGGTTCGGGCCTCACGAACAGGGCCGCGCCGCGATCGAGTTCTACACCGAGACGGTCACCGTCTACGTCGACCCGTGAGGGCACCCCGGCGTAGGCTCGACGGAGCCGGTAGAAACAGCGGTTTTGCTCGTGCGACAAGATGCTTGTTGGGTGTCGCATGAGCGAAATCCGGCGTAGGCTCGACGGAGCCGGTAGAAACAGCGGTTTTGCTCGTGCGGCAAAATGCTTGTTGGGTGTCGCATGAGCGAAATCCGGCGTAGGCTCGACGGAGCCGGTAGAAACAGCGGTTTTGCTCGTGCGGGAAAATGCTTGTTGGGTGTCGCATGAGCGAAACCGAGCGGTTCCTGGTTACCGGTGCGATGGGCTGCATCGGCGCGTGGACGTGCGCAGTTCTTGCAGAGTCGGGCGCGTCCGTGGTCGGCTACGACCTGGGCACCGACGACCGGCGACTGCGGCTCGTCGGTGCAGGCGATGTGGAGGTCGTGCGGGGCGACATCACCGACCGGGCCGCGCTCGATCGCCTCCTCGACGAGCACGAGATCACGCACGTCATCCACCTTGCGGCGTTGCTGATTCCGCAGATCAAGGCGAACCCGGGCCTTGGAACCGCGATCAATGTCGGCGGCACCGTGAACGTGCTCGACGCGGCGAAGACACGCGGCATTCGCGTCGCGTATGCGAGCTCCGCGGCGGTCTACTCGCAGATCGATGACACCGGCGGGCCTGTGCCAAATGACGCGATCGGGCATCCGTCGACGTTCTACGGCGTGCACAAGCAGGCGTGCGAGGGGCTCGCACGGATCTTCTGGCAGGAAGAGCAGGTGCCGTCGATCGGGATTCGGCCGTTCATCGTCTACGGGCCGGGGCGCGATTCCGGCTTGACCGCGTCGCCGAGCCTCGCGATGGCGGCGGCGGCTCGTGGAGAGAGCTCGCAGATCGCCTTCGGCGGCCGCACCCAGCTGCAGTACGCACCCGATGCGTCGCGCGTGTTCGTCGCGGCGGCCCGCGCTGCGACCGAAGAGGCGCGCGTCTTCAGCCTCGGCGGCCCCGCGGACACGCTGGCCGACTGCGCTCAGGCGATCGAGGCGGCGGCCGGCGTGACGTGCACGGTCGACGAGAGCACCTTGCTGCCGTTCCCGGAAGAGTTCGACAACGGCACGCTCGAGGACGCGATCGGCCCGATCAGCTGGACGCCGCTTGCGGAGGGCGTCCGCCAGACGATCGACCGTTTAAGCGCTGCGGGCTGAACGACGCGTCGACGGCGATCAGGATCGCTGCGGCGCCGACGAGCGCCCACAGCACCGCGTCGAAACCGCCGGTGAGATCGCGCAGCGCGCCGAGAAGCAGCGGCGAGCTCGCTGAGAGCGTGTAGCCCACCCCGAGCATCATCCCGGCGAGCGCCGCAACCTCAGCCGGTCGCTCGGCCGCGTCGAGCGGCAGCGTCATCGTCAGCGGGAAGAGCGGGCCGATCGCCATCCCGAGCAGCACCGCCCACCCCCACCCGCCCGCGGGCCAGAGCACGATCCCGAGCAGTGCCACGAGTTGCAACGTCGCTGCGGCCGCGAGCCAGCCGCGCCGCGAGCCCCAGTGATCGGCCGCCCAAGCGACCGCGAATCCGACCGGGATCGTCACGGTGTTCAGCACGGCCAGGAGACCGCCGGCCGCGGACTGGCTCCAGCCGCGCTCGACATAGGCGTCGGGTAGCCATGCGTTGAGGCCGTAGAAGACCGACGACATGAAGAAGAACGCCGCGACGAGCCGCCAGGCGAGCAGGCGGCGGAACGGCAGGCGCAGGGGACGCACGTCGACGCGCACGTGCACCGGCTCGGTGCGGGTCAGCCAGAGCCACAACATCGCGAGCGCCGTCGAGACGGCGCCGAACGTGAGCAGCGGCGTCCGCCAGCCGCCGACGAGGTGCGCGAGCGGGACTGCGCTCGCCGCGGCGAGCGCCGACCCGATCGTGATGCCCGACGTGTAGACGCCCGTTGCGAACCCTGGACGGTCGGCGAAACGCTCCTTCACCGCCACCGGCAGCATCGCGCCGGCGAGCCCCATCCCGACGCCGACGGGGAACGTGAGCAGGATCACGGCGATCGCGCCGGGCGCGATCGCGCGCGCGACGCCGAAGGTGCCGATCAACGCGAGCGCGACCGCGACGGCACGCCGCGACCCGATGCGCCCGGAGAGGAACGACGCGGGAGGCGCGAAGAGGCCCATACAGAGGACGGGGATCGTGCCGAGCAGCCCGGCGACCGCGTGCGTGACATCGAGGTCGTCCTGCACGAGCGGCAGCAGCGGCCCGATCCCGACAAGTTGCGGCCGTAGTGCGATCGCGGCCAGAAAGAGCGCGACGAGAAGCGGCGCGCGCTTCAAGCCTCTAAATGGTCTCGTAGAACGTGCGCTCGCGCGACTCCATCAGCTCGAAGAGGCCGTTCAGCGCCAGGCGCTGGAAATGCTCGCTCGCGCCGTGCTCCTCGAACGCAGCCTTGTCGCGGTACTGCTCGTAGAAGAGGATCGCGCCAGCATCCTCGGGGTCGCGACACGGCACGTAGGCCTCGCAACCCGACTCCTCCCGCGACGCGGCAGCGAGCTCACGCGCGATCTCGAGGGCGTGCTCCTCCTCGCCTTCCTTTGCCTTCATCCGCACGACCAGAACGAACGACATAGCGCCTCTCTTTCCCGATAGTGAGTGGTTCGAGCTATCCGGTGACCGGGTTCGAGATCGAGCCGATGCCGTCGATCTCGATCGTGATCTCGTCGCCGGGCTTCAGCCAGACCGGCGGATCGCGGAACGCACCGACGCCTGCGGGCGTGCCGGTGATGATCAGGTCGCCCGGCTCGAGCGTGATCGCCTGCGAGACGAACGCGACCACGTCGGCGACGCCGAAGATCTGGTTCGAGGTGTTCGAGTCCTGCATCACCTCGCCGTTCAGAATCGCGCGAATCGGCAGCGCCTGGGGGTCCGGCACCTCGCTCGCGGGCACGAGGTCGCCGACGGGCAGGAACGTGTCAAGCGACTTCCCGCGCACCCACTGGCCGTCCGCGAACTGGAGGTCACGGCCGGAGACGTCATTCGCGACGACGTATCCCTGCACGAACTCGAGCGCGTCATCCACGCCGACGCCGCTCGCCTGCCGGCCGATGACGACACCGAGCTCGGCCTCGTAGTCGACGTTCTTCGAGATCGCCGGGATGCGAATGGCGTCGCCGTTTGCGATCAGCGTGTTCGGCCACTTCGCAAAGAGCAACGGGCGCTCCGGCAGCGCGACGCCCTGTTCCTCCGCGTGGTCGCGGTAGTTCAGGCCGACGCAGACGATCTTCTGAGGACGCGGAATCATGATGACGAGCCTACTATTCCGTCCTGCTTGAGCGCAGCGATGTCGTCGTCGGCGTAGCCGAGCTCGCGCAACACCTCCGACGAATGCTCCCCGAGCGTGGGCGGCGGGAGCCGATGCGCGAGCCGCTCGCCGTCGACCTGAAGCGGCGAGGCGACTGCCTCGATGTCGTCGACCAGCTGCAGCATCCCGTTGGCGCGCGTCTCGGGGTGTTCGCCGACCTGCGCAAGGTCTTGGACTGGCGCGACGGGGATCCCGGCAAGCGCCTCGAGCCAGTGCGCCGAGGTGTGGGCGGCGATCCGCGAGCGAATCTCGGGCAGCAGCAGCTCTCGGTTGACAAGGCGGTCGGGGTTCGTGCGAAAGCGCTCGTCGTCAGCCAGCTCAGCGCAGCCGAGGCGCTCGCACAGGAGGCGGAAGAGGCGATCGTTCGCGGCCGCGATCATCAGCTCGCCGTCGGAGGTCGCGAACACCTCGTAGGGAGCGATCAGCGGGAACGCGGTGCCGTGGCGCCCAGGCACGACGCCCGTGCGGAGCACCGAGGTCAGCTGGTAGCCGACGAGCGAGAGCGCCGTGTCGTACAGCGCGACGCCGACGTCACGGCCACGACCGGTCGTCGCGCGCTCGAGCAGCGCACCGATGATGCCGAGGGCGGCCCATACACCGGTACCGATGTCGATCACCGACGCACCGACCCGCACGCCGGGACGATCGGGCTCGCCGGTGATGCTGATCAGGCCTGCGAAGGCCTGCATCAGCGGGTCGTAGCCCGGCTCGCCGGCGAGCGGGCCCTTCTGCCCGAAAGCGCGGATCGAGCAGTAGACGAGACGCTCGTTCCGGGCGCGCAAGGCGTCGCTACCGAGCCCGAGCCGGTCGACGGCGCCGGTGCGCAGCGACTGCACGAAGACATCGGCGCTGTCGACGAGCCTCAGCAGCGCCTCGTGGCCGCGCTCGTCCTTGAAGTCGAGCGCGAGCGACCGCTTGGAGCGGTTCGCCGCAAAGAACATGACGCTGCCGCCGTCGAAGAACGAAGGGCCCCACGCGCGCGCCTCGTCGCCGCGACCCGGATGCTCGACCTTCACGACCTCGGCGCCGAGACCGCCGAGGATCTCGGTGCAGGTCGGCCCGGCAAGCGACGACGTCAGGTCGACGACCCGGATGCCGGCAAGCGGCGCGAAGCTCATCGCGCGAATGTAGCCGAGCGCTTCGGCCCTGTCCGCCGGGTTAGGATCGGCGCGTGGCAACCCGGCAGCCCAAGCTCGGCATGAACATGCTCCTCTGGTCGGCCGACGTCACCGGCCCGGAGTACGACGCGACCTTCGCGATGCTCCTCGACGCCGGCTTCGAGGGCGTCGAAGTCCCCATTTTCGACAGCGAGGTCGAGAAGTACGGACGGCTCGGCGAGCGCCTGAGCGCTCTTGGGCTTGCCGCGCTGGGCGTCACGGCTCGCACCGAGGAGACGAGCCCGATCAGCGCCGACGCTGAGGTGCGGGAACGAGGCCTCGAGGCGACGAAGGCAGGGGTCGATGCCTGCGCGGCACTCGGCGCGCGCACGCTCTGTGGCCCGATCGAGGCGCCACTCGGCTTCTTCAGCGGCACGGGGCCGACCCGCGACGAGGTGCAGCGCTCGGTCGAGAGCCTCAGAGCCGCGGCGGAGTACGCCGCGACGCGCGACGTGACTCTCGTCGTCGAGTACCTGAACCGCTTCGAGATGTACCTGGTCAACTGCGCCGAGGATGCTGCGGCACTCGTGCGCGAGGTCGATCATCCGAATTGCCGGCTGATGTACGACACGTTCCACGCACACATCGAGGAGACGGATCCGCGCGCGGCGCTCCTTGCATGCGCAGATGTGCTCGTGCACTTCCACGCGTCCGAGAACAATCGCGGCACGCCGGGCACCGGCCAGGTCGACTGGAACCGGACGTTCGACGCGCTGGCCGAGATCGACTACGACGGCTGGGTGGTGATCGAGGCGTTCGGCGATGCGCTGCCCGACCTCGCGGCGGCGACGAAGATCTGGCGACGGATGTTCTCGAGCGAGGAGCAGCTCGCCCGCGACGGCGCCGCCTTCCTGCGCCCGCGCGTGCAGCGGCTCGCGCGCTGAGCGTGTCGCGCCCACGTGTCCACGTCACCGGGGCGGTGCCGGCCGCGATCGCTGCCGCGATCGCCGAGAGCTTCGACACGGTTTCCGATCCGAGCGACGCCGAAGGGATTCTCGCGCTGATCTCGACGCGAATCGACGACGGGTACCTCGCAGCTGCCGGCCCGCAACTTCGGATCGTGGCGAACTACGGCGTCGGCGTCGACAACATTGACCTCCCGGCCGCCGCCGTACGCGGAATCGTCGTCACGAACACCCCCGACGTCCTCACCGAGACGACGGCCGAGCTCGCGATCGCGCTGACGCTCTCACTGCTTCGGCGCGTCGCGGAAGGCGACAGGTTCCTGCGCGCGGGGAAACCGTGGGGATTCGGCCTCGAGTTCATGCTCGGCGAAGGCCTGCGCGGGAAGCAGTTTGCGATCGTCGGCCCGGGTCGAATCGGTCGAGCGACCGCGCGCCTCGCGGAGGCGTTCGGCGCCGAGCCGCTGTACGCCGGGCGCGGTGAGCTCGCGGGCGTGCTCCCCCGCGCCGACGTCGTGAGCATTCACACGCCGCTCACCGCCGAGACGCGGCACCTGATCGACAAGGAAGCGCTTGCGCTTCTGCGCCCGACCGCGGTGCTCGTGAACACGGCACGCGGCGCGATCGTCGACGAGCAGGCGCTCGTCGCGGCGCTCCGAGAGGGTCGGCTCGCCGGCGCAGCACTCGATGTCTACGAGCACGAGCCGGCGGTGACGGCGGAGCTGCTCACGTTCGAGAACGTCGTCCTGACGCCCCACCTCGGCAGCGCGACGTGCGCGACACGCGAGGCGATGGGGATGTCGGCCGTGAGCGCGCTGCGCTCGCTGCTGCTCGAGGGGCGGCGGCCCGGGAACACCGTCGGGCAGTAGGATCGGCAGACCGTGAACGAAGGACGCATCCGCCACACCGTCAGCTTCACGCTGCGCCACCCCACCGGCTCCGCCGAGGAGGCCGCGTTCCTCGCTGCGGCCGAGGCGCTCGCGAGCATCGACGGCGTCGAGGCGTTCGAGCTTCTGCGCCAAGTCGGTGCGAAGAGCGACTTTGGCTTCGGGATCTCGATGGAGTTCGCGAATCGCGCCGCGTACGACGGCTACAACGAGCATCCCGACCACGTGCGGTTCGTCGCCGAGCGCTGGCTGCCGGAAGTCTCGGACTTCCTCGAGCTCGACTACGCCGCTCTGTAGAGGCTTGATGTGAATTGCCGGCACTCACGGATGGTGGCTCCCCGCAAGCACCCAAATCCGCACCAAGCCTCTAGGCGTTTGCCACACGCACTCATTACTATAGAATCTGAAGTGTTGTTCATCGTGAGCGGTTGAGGGAACAGGCCCGGTGATGCCGCAGCAACCGGGAACGGGCGAACTCGTCCCGTTCTGACAGGTGCTCCATCCTGCGCGAGCCGGGCTGTCCCGGGCGGTGAGCGGAAGATGAATGGCACGCCCCGTCCGGGGCAATGAGATCCTCCGGGTCTCTTTCGTGACCGGGACGGCGGAAGGAGGACATTGTGTCCGAACCGAAAGCGGAGACGATCGCCCTACACGGCGGCCAGCAGGTCGACCCGACGACGAAGGCGCGAGCCGTCCCGATCTACCAGACGACGTCGTTCGTCTTCGACGACACCCAGCACGCGGCTGACCTGTTCGCGCTCGCGGTGCCGGGGAACATCTATTCCCGGATCATGAATCCGACCTGGGACGTGTTCGAGCAGCGCGTCACGGCACTCGAGGGTGGCCTCGCCGCCGTCGCGACGGCATCGGGGCAGGCGGCCGTGACGTATTCGGTGCTCAACCTGACGCGTGCGGGGGACAACATCATCTCGGTGTCGACCCTGTACGGCGGGACGTACAACCTCTTCGCGCACACGTTGCCGCAGTACGGGATCGAGGTGCGCTTCGCCGATCCGGACGACCCGGATGCGGTCGCGCGTCTGGCGGACGACAAGACGCGGCTCGTGTTCGCCGAGACAATCGGCAACCCGAAGCTGAACGTCGTCGACATCGACGCCTGGGCCGACGCGGCGCACGCCGCCGGGCTGCCGCTGATCGTCGACAACACGGTGCCGACACCGATTCATTGCCGGATCTTCGATCACGGCGCCGATGTCGCCGTGCATTCGGCGACGAAGTACATCGGCGGGCATGGCACGTCGATCGGCGGCATCGTCGTCGACTCGGGCCGCTTCGACTGGACCGCGCATGCCGAGCGGTTCCCGGGACTGACGAAACCCGATCCGTCGTATCACGGTGTCGTCTGGTCGGATGCACTCGGCCCCGCGGCCTACATCGGGCGGGTGCGGACAGTTTTACTCCGCAACACGGGCGCCGCGCTCTCGCCGTTCAACGCGTTCCTGTTCCTGCAAGGGCTCGAGACGCTGCCGTTGCGGATGGAGCGTCACTCGGCGAACGCGCTCGCAGTCGCAACGCACCTCGCCGAGCACGACGCCGTCACCTGGGTGAACTACCCGGGCCTCGAATCGAGCCCGTCGCATGAGGTCGCTTCGCGGATCCTCCGCGGCGGCTACGGGGGGCTCGTGACGTTCGGCATCGCGGGTGGCATCGAGGAGGGCCGGCGCTTCATCGAGAACCTCGAGCTCTTCAGCCACCTCGCGAACATCGGCGACGCGAAGTCCCTTGCGATCCACAACGCATCGACGACGCACTCCCAGCTGAACGAGGAAGAGCTGGAAGCGGCGGGCGTGACACAGGACATGGTGCGGCTGTCGGTCGGGATCGAGCACATCGACGACATCCTGGGCGACCTGAACCAGGCACTCGCGAAGGCGCGCACGCCGGTTGCCGCGTAGCGCGGAAGCCGACGCCGGCTCGGTCGGCCTGACGCGCACCGAGCGGGCTCTCCTCTTCACCGAGGAGAGCCCGCTCGTGCTCGACTCCGGGCACACGCTCGGCCCGGTCGAGGTCGCCTACGAGACGTACGGCCAACTCGACGATGATGCAGGCAACGCCGTCGTCATCTGCCATGCGCTCACCGGTGACGCGCATGCGGCCGGTCACCATGGCGACCCGGCTCGGCCCGGCTGGTGGGACAACCTCATCGGCCCGGGGAAGCCGATCGACACCGACCGTTTCTTCGTCGTATCGTCGAATCTGCTCGGAGGCTGTTCCGGCACGACGGGACCCTCGTCGCTCGATCCGTCGACCGGACGCCCCTATGGGCTGCGCTTCCCGCTCTTCACCGTCTCGGACCTGCTGAAGCCGCAACGCGCGCTCCTCGCCCACCTCGGCATCAGCCGGCCGTTGGCCGCGATCGGCGGCTCGCTCGGCGGCATGCAGGTGCTCCAGTGGGCGATCGACCATCCAGACGAGCTCGGCGCGGGCATCGTCGTGTGCGCATCCGCTCGTCTGTCGGCGCAGAACATCGCGTTCTCGGCGGTCGGGCGCGCGGCGATCATGCGCGACGAGAACTTCGCGGGCGGCGACTACTACGCCACGGGGAAGCGACCCGACGTCGGCCTCGCGCTCGCGCGAATGGCCGCCCACATCACCTATGTCTCGGAGGATTCACTCGAGACGAAGTTCGGCCGGGCGCGCTCCGGGGAGCAAACACTCGACGTCGATTTCGAGGTCGAGCACTACCTCGAGCATCAGGGTCGGTCGTTCCTCGAGCGGTTCGACGCGAACTCCTACCTCTATCTCTCGCGCGTCATGGACTTCTACGATCCGTTCGACGCCGCATCGCGTGCACGGCTCGAGCAGTGCAGGACGAGCTTTCTCGCGCTCGCGTTCGACTCCGACTGGCGCTTCCCGACGAACCATTCCCGCCACATCGTCGAGGAGCTCGGCGCCGCGGGCGTGGCTGCCGAGCTCCGCGAAATCACCTCACCGTTCGGCCATGACTCGTTCCTGCTGCCGGTCGCCGCCTACCACGAGACGATTCGGGCGTTCCTGGCGGACGTTCAGGCAGCGGCTTCGGCCCCGGTCGCGCGCTCGCGTTGACCGGCGATGTAGTCGCGATACCAATAGAAGCTGCCCTTCGGCACACGGTCGAGCGTCGCATAGTCGACGAAGACGAGGCCGAAGCGCTTCCAGTAGCCCCAAGCCCATTCGAAGTTGTCGAGGAGCGACCAGGCGAAGTAGCCGCGCAACGGCACGCCTTGCGCGAGTGCACGAGACGCTCCGGCGAGGTATTGCTCGAGGTACGACTGACGCTCGACGTCGCGGACGCTGCCGTCGTGGCCGCGCACGTCCGAGTAGGCCGCGCCGTTCTCGGTGACGTAGATCGCCGGCGGTTCGTACTCACGCTGCAGGCGCAGAAGCATGTCCTCGAGTCCCTCCGGGACGACCTCCCAACCCATGTCGGTGCGATCGACGTCCGCGCGACGCACGATCTGGGAGCGGCCGCCGTTCGCGTCTGCGGCGACGAGTGGCGAGGTGTAGTTGTTGACGCCGAGGAAGTCGATCGGTGCAGCGATCTCCGCGAGATCGCCGTCGCGTACCTCGGGCATGATCTCAGCCCAGGCGTCGACCATGTCGGCCGGATACGACCCCCGGAACAGCGGATCGAGGAACCAGCGGTTATGCAGTCCATCCACCCAGTGGGTCGCTGCGATGTCCTCGGGCGACTCGCTCGCCGCATACGGGTTGTCGAGGTTCAGCGTGATCCCGACCTGCGAGCTCGGAGAGTTTCGCCGCAGGATCTCGACTGCACGACCGTGAGAGAGGAGAAGGTGGTGCGCGGTCGCGAGCGCGTCAGCGTCGGACTCCCGCCCGGGCGCGTGATGGCCCCAGCCGTGCCCGATCCACGAGACCACCCACGGCTCGTTGTGCGTGATCCAGTGGCCGACGCGGTCGCCGAGCCGTTCGGAGACGACCTCGACGTACTCGCAGAATGCGTCGACCGTCTCGCGCGCGGGCCAACCGCCCAGATCCTCGATCGGCTGTGGCGTGTCCCAGTGGAAGAGGGTCACATACGGCGCGATGCCGTTGCCGAGCAGCTCGTCGACGAGCCTGTCGTAGAAATCGAGGCCGGCCCGGTTCACCTTCCCTCGCCCCTCCGGCAGGACGCGCGGCCAGGCGATCGAGAACCGGAATGCATCGATCCCGAGCTCGCGCATCAACGCGATGTCGTCCCTGTAGCGATGGTAGAAGTCGCACGCGATCGCGCCTGAGTCACCGTTCCGAACCTTGCCCGGCATCGCACAGAAGCGATCCCACACGCTCTCGCCGCGACCGTCCTCGTTTGCTGCGCCTTCGATCTGGTACGCCGCGGTCGCAGCACCCCAGACAAAATCGGCGGGAAACGCTCTAGTGAGTTGGCTCGACATGAATGTCCTCTCGAATGGCAGGTGACGGGGAAGTGACGTGGCACCGCGCGCTCTGTCCATGGGACGCGGCGACAAGCTCGGGACTGACCTCGGAGCAAACGCCGATTCGCACGGGGCACCGTTCGGCGAAGCGGCAGCCCTCGGGCGGATCGACCGCCGCGGCCGCAAGCCCCTTGCGCATCTGGATGCGCTCACGCGCGCCCGACGACGGGTCGGGCACCGAGGCGAGCAGCAACCTCGTGTAGGGGTGGAGCGGTGCGGCGAGCACCCGCTCGGCAGGCCCTTGCTCGACGATCTGGCCCGCGTACATCACGAGCACGGTGTCGGCGACGTACCTCGCGCTTGCGAGGTCGTGCGTGACGTAGAGAAACGCGAGGCGCTCGCGCTCCTTCAGGTCGAGCATCAGATTCAGGATCCCCGCGCGGATCGACACGTCGAGCATCGAGGTCGGCTCGTCGGCGACGAGCACGCTCGGCGAAACGGCGAGCGCGCGCGCGATCGCGACCCGCTGGCGCTGACCGCCGGAGAGCTCGTGCGGATACTTGTCCAGATACCGGTCGACGGGAACGAGACCGACCGTCTCGAGCAGCTCGTGCAGCCGCGCGTCGATTCCGTCGCGCGAAAGCTGCTCATGGATCTTCAGCGGTCGCGTCAGGTGGTAGCGAATCGTCTTGACGGGGTTCAGCGAAGCGAACGGATCCTGGAAGATCATTTGCACCTGCGAGCGGTAGCGCAGGAGGTCGGCTCGTCGGCGATCTCTCGTGACGTCGGATCCCTCGAAGAAGACAGCGCCGCTTGTCGGTGCGTACAGGCGCGCAAGCAGGCGCGCGACCGTGCTCTTGCCGCTGCCGCTTTCGCCGACGAGCGCGGTGATCGTCCCGGGCCGCAGCGCGAACGTGACATCGTCGACGGCATGCACGCGGCTGCGGCGGCCGAGCAGGCGGTTGTCGGCCGGGAAGTGCTTGGTCAGCCCCCGAACCTCGAGCGGCGCAAGGATCGAGTTCGTCACGCCGACTGCTCCACGAGATGGCACGCGACCTCATGCGCCGGCGCTACCGCTCGCAGGCGAGGTGCGACGGTCGTCTGCAGCGTGTGCAACGCGCTCGGCTCGTTGGTGCAGTGCGGGCACCGCGGGTGGAAGCGACAGCCGGCAGGGGGATCGGCGAGGTCGGGAGGTGACCCGGGAATCCCGGTCATCCGCTGAAGTGGGCCGGTGAGTGACGGGAACGAACGGATCAAGCCGAGCGTGTATGGATGCCGGGCCGACGTGCGAAGTCGATCCGCGGGAGCGTGCTCGACGATCTCGCCTGCGTACATGATCGCAATGCGGTCCGCGATCTCAAAGAGCAGCGAGAGGTCGTGGGTGATGAACAGCACTGCGAATCCGAGCTCGCGTTGCAGGTCGCGCACCTGCTGCAGGATCTCGCGCTGCACGACGACGTCGAGAGCGGTGGTCGGCTCGTCCATGATCACGAGCTCCGGGCGTAGCGCAAGCGCCATCGCGATGATCACGCGCTGTCGCATTCCACCTGAGAGCTCGTGCGGGTAAGCGCGGATCCGACGCTTGTCGATGCCGACCAGATCGAGCAGCTCTGCTGCGCGGTCGAGCGCAGCTCGCTTCGAGATGCGCTCGTGCGCCTGCATCATGTCGACGAACTGCGCGCCGACGCGCATCACCGGGTTGAGCGCATTCATCGCGCTCTGGAAGACCATCGAGACGTTGCGCCAGCGGTGCCGGCGAAGCTCCTCCGAGCTGAGCTTCGTGAGGTCGTCGCCGCGGAAGAGGATTGTGCCGGCGCTGACATGCGCCGGCGGCCGGAGAATCTGCATCAGGCTGTTGGCGACGGTCGTCTTGCCGCACCCCGACTCGCCGGCGAGGCCGATGATCTCGCCGTCGCCGATCGTCAGGTCGATCCCGTCGACCGCGACGACGTCGCCGTAGGCCACTGTCAGTCCGCGCACCTCGACGAGCGTCTCGCGTGCGCTCGGCCCTGCCTGCTGCGACTCGCGGACGGTCACGGTCACTTCGACCGTCCCAGCTTGCGTAGCCGTGGGTTGCTGAGCTCGTCGATCCCGGCGAGCAGGAACACGAGCCCGACCACGGTGATCACGAGCGCAAGGCCGGGGAACAGGAACGGCCACCATTCGCCCTGGAGCACGGTCGAGTTCGTCTGCGCCCAGTAGAGGACCATCCCCCAGCTCACATGGGTCGCGTCGCCGAGCCCGAGGAACTCTAGGCCGGCATCGACAAGCAGCGCGATGTAGAAGACGAGCACGAACGCAGCTGCAATCCGACTGATCATGTTCGGCATCAGCTCGCCGAAGACGATGCGCCATGTCGACTCGCCCGCCACCTTCGCGGCCTGCACGAAGTCGCGGTTCTTCAACGACAACGCCTGCCCGCGGAGAATGCGCGCCTCGAACGACCAGAGCGTGAGGCCGAGCACCAGAATCATCGTCGTCATCCCGCGCGCCCTCAGATAACTCGAGATGACGATCAAGAGCGGGATCGTCGGGATGACGAGAAAGACGTTCGTCAGGAAGTTGACGACCTCGTCGATGATGCCGCCGGAGTACGCGGCAAGAATCCCGAGCGACGCCGCGAGCGTCGTGGCGAGAAGCGCCGCCGCAGCCCCGAGAATGAGCGAACGCCGCGTGCCGAGCACGACCTGCGAGAAGATGTCGCTGCCCTGATCGGTCGTGCCGAACAGGTGGTGCCACGACGGCGCCTGATGCGTGGCGAGGATGTTGAAGTCGGTCGGATGGCTGACGGAGATCCACGGTGCGATCACGGCGACGATGACCATGAAGCCGACGAGCAAGAGGCCGAAGCGCGATTTCGGGTTCGCAAGCAACAGCGAGAGCCAACCGGGAAGCCGGCGTCGCCTGTGCTCGCCCGAGGCGATCACGCTGAGAGGTACGACCTCCTGCTCGACGACAGGTTGAAGCTGCGACATCAGCTCGCGCGCACACGCGGGTCGAGGATGAAATTGAGCAGGTCCATGACGAAGTTCGACGCGATCACGCAGAACGCGAAGACGAGCAGGAGAGCCTGGGTCAACGGGTAGTCGTTACCGAGAGCTGCCTGCTGCAGGGTCAAGCCTGCGCCCGGGTAGCTGAAGACGTACTCGATGAAAACGAGTCCGCCGACCGCGCCCGCGAACTGCGCGGCGAACCCGTTCAGAGGCGGCAGGATCGCGTTTCGGCCCGCGTATCGCGTCATCACGCGACGGTCGCGGAGGCCCTTCGCGTGCGCCATCGCCACGTAGTCCTCGCTGATCGTGTTGATCATCACCGTGCGCATGTTCAGCACCCAGCCGCCGGCGTAGGCGGAAACGATCACGAGGATTGGCAGCTCCGAGTGCCGGAGCGCGCTCGTGAGAAATGCCCAGTTGAAGCCCGGCAGCAGCCCGCTGTCGTACGCGTGCTGGATCGGGAACCAGTGCAGCTTCAGGCCGAGGAAATAGACGCCGAGCAGAGCCGTGAAGAACGCTGGGAACGCGCTCATCGCCATCAGCACGGGGACGACGACGGTGTCGACGGCGCCGCCGCGGCGCCAGGCCGCGATCATGCCGATCGTCGTGCCGAGCGCAAACGAGATCAAGAACGCGACGCCGACGAGGAAGATCGAGTATGGAAGGACACGACCGACGACTTCCGACACAGACGCCGGGTAGTTCGACGTCGAGATCCCGAAGTTCAGATGCGCGAGCCGGCGCAGGTAGACCAGGTAGTCGTGCCAGAGCGACCCCTTGCCGCCGCCGAGGAGCGCCTGATAGGTCTGGACGATCCCGGGGTTGGCCTGGATCTGCGCCGGCGAGAGGCGCTGCAGGACGCCGCCGATCGGGTCGCCGGGCATGAGCCGTGGCAGCAGGAAGTTCAGGGTGAGCGCCACCCAGCCGGCGAATATGTAGAAGACGACTCTGCGAAGGAACCAGCGCATGGGATGTTACGGACGAGTATGTCGCCGGGCGGGACTCGACGTCCCGCCCGGCGACTCCTGAGCCCGCTTTACGCGCCGGCTTTTCCGCCGGGGCAGATGCGAGTGAACGAGAGGAGATTGTCCGGGTACGTGGTGAAGATCGGGTCGCCGTAGAAGTTCTTCGGCGAGTTGAAGCAGTGGAAGTACTTCGTGCTGTAGGTCGACCACCGCGGCCCGATGAAGAGCGGCACGATCGGCATGTTGTCGAGGAAGATCTTCTCGAGTTGTGTCGCGATCGCATGCTGCTTGGTGGAGTCGAGCGTCACCTTCCACTGGTTGAGGAGGCCGGTCGCCTGGGCGTTGTAGGTATGCGACCAGTTGCCGGTGGCGGAGGCGTCCGCCCCGGACGCAATGAGCGAGTTCTGGGACAGATTCGAGTTGAGGAAGCCGTACGGCGACGCCTGCGAGCCGGTCTGCCAGAGCAGCGTCGGGTTCTTCGTGGCGAAGGCGTTCGGGAACCAGGAGTTCCAGTCCGGCTCGAGCTTCACGTTCGAGTCGATGCCGATCCCCTGCAGGTTCTTCGTGATGATCTGGTTCGAGGCGACCCAGTCCGACCAGCCCGAGATCACGTGGATGTCGAGCGAGACTGCGTTGCCCTTCGGGTCGTAGAGCTTGTTTCCCTTGTAGGTGAACCCGTTGTCGGTCAGCAGCTTCTTCGCCGCCGTCGGGTCGTAGGTCGAGAGCTGCTTCGACTGCGCCTTCACGGCCGGGTCGGTGACCCACTGCGGGAAGAGCCCGTTCAGCCCGATCGCGTCGGTCGCCGGCGCATAGCCATACTCGCCGAGCTTCGACACGGTGTTGCGGTCGATCGCCATCGAGAGCGCATGCCGGAAGGCGACGAGGCTGTACGGGTAGACGTTGTTGTCGAAGACGAGCGAAACGGGATACGCCGTGGTCGCATAGAACGCGTGGAAGTGAGCGGGATCCTTCGCGATATATGCCTTGGCGACGTTGGGGACGAAGTTATGCGTCCAGTCGACCTGCCCACTCTGCGCCAGCGCGAGCGACGCGTCGTTCGACGCCGCCTGCACGTATTCGAGGCAGCCGATCAGCGGCTTGCCTGCCTGCCAGTAGTGCGTGTTCTTCGAGAGCACGTAGTCCTGGGTCGTGAAGCGCGTGATCCGGGTGAACGGCCCCGATCCGACAGGATTGGAGTTCAAGAACGTCGCGGGGTCGGCGACTTTCGACCAGATGTGCCGCGGGATGATGTATTGCGCGTTCAACGTTGCCGCGATGAACTGCGAGTCGGGTGTCTTCAGGTTGACGGCGACGGCATACGAGCCGATCGGCTTGACGGATGCGATGTTCGTGTCGGGACGCGTGAGCCCGATCAGATCCATCACCTTGTTCTGCCTGCCGGCGGTCAGGCTGTAGACGACGTCGGTCGAGGTGAGCGCCTTGCCGTCCGACCACTTCACACCCTTCTGAAGTTGCAGCGTGAGGGTCTTGTTGCCGTTGCTCCATTTCCAGGTGCGGGCGAGCCACGGCAGTGTCGGCTTGCCGCCCTCGGGAGAGATGGTCAACCCCTCGTAGATCGCGCCTCGCACGAACTGCCCGCTTGGGAGACCGTTGCCGGTGAAGGGGTTGAAGTTCTTGACGAACGCCGGATCGCCCGCGCCCGCCATGACGAGGCATGAGTGTGCGGTCGCCGCGGTGGCGGCGAGCGGAGCGGTGTGAACGGCAGGACCGAGCGGCCGGGCCGCCGCGATTGCGACGAGCACGAGCGCCGCTGCAGCGACGACGCCGAGGGCGGCGAGTCCGGCGCGGGTGGAACGGAACGAACGTGACATCTGCCTTCCTTTCCTGCCGCCTGCGCGGCTGAGGGGCAACCTGTGCGAGCTGGGGGACAGCCAGGTCGTTTTCCGGGAGTTATTTCCGATAATTACCGGGAACGGTTAACACGCCCACCCTTGTCTTGTCAAGCCGCACCGTGCGAACGGCCCGCTACGATCGACCGGAAGGAGCCGGAATCGCTTTCGGGAATTGCCGGAAACGCTTCCAGGTGGTTCAATACCTCGATGGCCCAAGCCGATACCCACTTCGATCCTCCGTTCCAAGGCCGCGCGACGATCCGCGACATCGCCGATCTCGCCGGCGTCTCGATCGCCACTGTCTCACGGGTGATCAACGACCGCCCGGACGTCGCGCCGGAAACGCGGGAGAACGTGCTCCAGGTCGTCCGTGCGCACGGGTTCAGCACGAACCGCGGCGCGCGCGGTCTCTCGAGCGGCCGTACCGGGATGATCGGCTTGACACTGCCACTGATCGCGGACGCGTACTTCGGCCCGATGCTGAGCGGCGCCGCCGAGGCGTTGTACGAGCGCGACATGCGCATCGTGCTTGCGCCCACCCTGCACGAGCACGACCGCGAGGTCTCGCTCCTCGAGCGGCTGATGCGCGGGACAACCGACGGCGCGATCCTGATGTTGCCGGAGGAGTCCCCCGACGAGCTGCGGATGCTGCAACGACAGCAATTCCCGTTCGTCGTCGTCGACCCGCGCGAGCCGCCACCGGAGGGCGTTGCGTGCGTCGCGGCGATGCACGCCTCTGGCGCCATGCAGGCGACCGAGCATCTACTCGAGCTCGGTCATCGTAGAATCGGTGCAATCGCCGGCGCACGCGGTTGGTATGCGACCGAGGAGCGCCTGCTCGGCTTTCGCGCCGCGCTCGCGGGCGCCGGGATCTTGATCGATCCTGACCTGATCGTCTACTCGGACTGGCGCGTGCCCAAGGGCACGGCGGCAGCTGAGCAACTGCTTTCGCTCGCCGATCCACCAACAGCGATCTTCGGCTTCAACGACAACGTCGCAATCGGGGCGCTCCACGCTGCGCACGCCCGCGGGCTCAGAGTCCCCGACGACTTGTCTGTCGTCGGGTTCGACGACACGGAGCTCGCGACGCTCGTCATGCCGCAGCTGACCTCCGTGCGTCAGCCGCTCGCGGAAATGGGCCGCATGGGTGTCAGTCTCCTGATGCGCATCATCGAAGGACAGCGTGTCGAGGCATTGCGGATGGAGCTCTCGACCAAGCTTGTCGTCCGCGACTCGACGGGGCCGCCGGCGAGATGACGCGTGGCGTCGCAGTCGTCGCGGCGCTGATTCTCTGCGGCATCGCCGTCGCCTCGACGTTCGCGCGCGGAAGTGCACGACCCGCTGCGTACACGATCCACCGGCTCGTCTCCGACAAGGGCACGACCGTGCCGACGCGCGACGCGCGGCTCGTCAACTCCTGGGGCCTGGCGGCGAGCCCCACCGGGCCTTGGTGGATCTCGAACGAGGCGAGTGCCTCGAGCACGCTGTACGACGATCACGGGCGCAAGCAGTCGCTGACCGTCTCCGTTCCGGGTGGCCCGACCGGCATCGTCTTCTACGGCGGCAAGAGCTTCCGGATCGCGACTGGCAGTCGCTCGGACCCCGCGCGTTTCATCTACGCGTGCGAGGACGGCAAGCTTCGCGCCTGGACGCCGACAGTGCCGACCTCCTGGTCGACCCAGGCCGTGGTCGTGGCCGACGCGGGCGGAGAAGCGGCGGTCTTCCGAGGGGTTGCGATCGCCGGAGGGCACGTCTATGCGACCGACTTCCACAACGCCCGCGTCGACATCTTCGACGGGCGCTGGCACCGCGTCTCCCGCGCCGGCGCGTTCGTCGATCACTCGATTCCCGACTGGTACGCGCCGTTCGGCATTCAGGCGCTCGGGAATCGCATCTTCGTCACCTACGTCTGGCGTGCGCCGGTGAACGGCAACGACGCCCCGACCGGCGGCTACGTCGACGAGTTCGACCTCGATGGGAACCTCGTCGCGCGGGTCGGGCGCAAAGGCGAGCTGAACGCGCCGTGGGGAATCGTCGTCGCGCCGAGGTCGTTCGGCCGCTTCGGCGGAGACCTGCTCGTCGGCAACTTCGGTGACGGCCGCATCAACGCCTACCGGCGAGCCGGGGCGGGCTGGAAGCACGACGGGAGCCTGGCCGACCCCCACGGCAGGCCACTCCGCGTCAATGGTCTCTGGGGGCTCGCCTTCGGGAACGGCGGCAGCGCGGGCTCGCCGGGCACGCTGTTCTTCGCATCCGGGCCTCACGACTGGCGCGGCGTAACCGAGCTTGGAGTCCACGGGCTCGTCGGCTCGATCACCGTCGCGAGTCGCGCCTCGTAGCGGTCAGCCGCCCGGCTCGCCCAGTTGCAGCTTGAACCGGGCGTGAATTGCGTTCACGGCCGCGTCGACCGCGTCTGCCCGTACGACACAGGAGATCCGAATCGACGAGGTCGAGATGATCTGGATGTTGATGCCGGCCCCCGCGAGCGCTTCGAACATGTCGGCGGCAACCCCCGGGTCGCTCTTCATCCCCGCGCCGATCAGCGAGACCTTGGCGATGCCCCGTTCCGCGACGACGCCCGCAGCCGAGATCCGTTTGGCGACCTCCTCGAGGATGGTCGTCGCGCGCGGCAGGTCGTCCTCGGGCAGCGTGAAGGAAATATCCGTGTGCCCCTGCTCAGAGACGTTCTGGACGATCATGTCGACGTTGATCGCCGCCTCGGCGAGGGGCCGAAAGACGGACGCGGCGATCCCAGGCTGGTCGGGCACTCCGAAAAGCGTCACCTTCGCTTCACTCGTGTCGTGCGCGATTCCCGAGACGATCGCGTGCTCCATCGCTTCTCCTTCTTCGACGATCCATGTGCCTTCCTCCTCCGTGAAGGATGAACGCACATGGAGTGGGACTCCAGTCCGCCGCGCGTACTCCACTGACCGTGCCATGAGAACGCGCGCACCGCACGCAGCGAGGTCGAGCATCTCATGGTACGAGAGTCGCTCGAGCTTGCGTGCGTTCGGCACGAGTCGCGGGTCGGCGGTGAACACGCCGACGACGTCGGTGTAGATCTCGCAGACGCTTGCGCCCAGGGCGGCGGCGAGTGCCACCGCCGTCGTGTCGGAGCCGCCGCGGCCGAGCGTCGTCACGTCGAGATCCTGGGAGAGACCCTGGAAGCCGGCGACGATGGGAATCTCGCCCCGCTCGATCGCCGCGGCGACACGGTCGGCGCGCATGCCGATGATGCGCGCGTTCCCGTGGCTCGAATCGGTGAGGATCCCCGCCTGCGGCCCCGTCAACGAGACGGCGGGAAGCCCGCGGTCGAGCAGCGCCATCGTGAGGAGTGCGATCGAGATCTGCTCCCCGGCTGCGAGCAGCATGTCGGTCTCGCGCGCATGCTTCGTCTCCGAGACCTGCGCGGCGAGATCGAGCAGATCGTCTGTGGTGTCGCCCATCGCCGAGACGACGACGCACACCGAGACACCCGAGGCGACGGTCGCCGCGACACGCTCGGCCACCCGGCTGATCCGCTCGGGCGTCGCGAGCGACGATCCACCAAATTTCTGGACCACGAGTTGTGTCGGCTCGACCGCCGCCTCGCTCACGCGACCACCAGTGTCGCACCGACCTCGGCGCGGATGCCTCCGCGCGCTGCCGCGAGCGCGGCTTCGAGCTTCGGCAGGATCCCACCGGTCAACGCGGCGCCCAGGCGGGAGATGTCGCGGGCCGAAAGCTTCGCCACCACCTCGCCGTCGACGATCACGCCCGGAACGTCGGACACGAAGACGATGCGCTCCGCCGCGAGCGCGATCGCGAGAATCGCCGCGGCGTCGTCGGCGTTCACGTTCAGCGGCCCGCGCGCGAGCGGCGCGATCACCGGCACGCGACCCTCGTCGATCAGCTGCCGGAGCCGCTCCGGGATGATCGGGCGGAGCAGGCCGACGTGGCCGTAGCCCGCAAGTCGGTCTGCCTCGAGGCCCAGGTCGTCGCCCATCAGCCCGACGGCGTTCCGGCCGATCTGACGACAGAGCTCGTCGTTCTCGAGCCGAAAGGCCTCCCGGACGATCGGGAGCGCCTCGGCACTCGTGAACCGGCGGCCGCCGACGAAGTGCGATTCGATTCTGGCCGCCGCGAGCGACGCGGTGATCCGCGTGCCCGCACCGTGCACGACGCACGCGCTCGCCGTCGGTTCGACGTAGCGTTCGAGGACGAACGAGCCCCGTGAGAGGGCCGCTCCGCCGCATTTGACGACCGTGAGGGTCACGATCGCCTCACTTTACATTATGAAGTATCGACGGAACCGAGCGAGACCTTCAGATTCCCGTCCGGGCCGCGCCGGAGGCGCAGCGGATACACCGCTCCGGAGCTCGAACGGATCTCGACTTCGATCGGATCTTCGACGCGCCCCCGCTCACGCCGCGACGCGAGGAGCTCCTTGTGGCGGGCGACTGCGGCGCGCACGGTCGGGACGACGTCGGTCGAGCGAAACGGCTTCACGAGGTAGGCAAAAACGCCCGCTCCGATCGCCCGCTCGACGAGCACCGGGTCGGCGTACGCCGTCAGCATCACGATCGGAATCGGTCGCTCGGCGTAGATCCGCCGGGCAGCCTCGATCCCGTCGAGATTCGGCATCTTCATGTCGAGGATCGCAACGTCGGGCTCGGTCTCGCGCGCGAGCTCCACCGCTTGCAGCCCGTCGGCCGCCTCCGCACAGACCACGAGACCTTCCGACTCGAGCAACTGGCGCAGGTCGAGGCGAATAATCGTCTCGTCCTCGGCGATCAGGACGTGCACTCGATCGTCCACGGTCCCCTCCTTTCGTCGTCAGGGTTGGGGGAGGGAGCGGCCAGGTCTTCCGCTCCCTCCCCCTCGCGTCACTGCTCCGGAAGCGGCGTAGGCGCGTGCACCGCGAGCGGAGTGTGCTGCGTTCTTGCCCCACCGGTCCCGAGGTGGCTATGCGATTCGGTGCCGTAGCCACCGGGGACGGGGATGTAGAACTCGGGGTAGCCCCACATGCCATGCTCGTGCACGTCGAGGCCGCCCTCTTCGACATGCGGCTCGACCCGGATGCCCCAGATCTTGTGCATGACGCCGAGCGCGGCGAAGCTCGTCCCGAAGGTGAACGCGCCGACCGCGACGAGACCGAGCGCCTGCACGCCGAGCTGATGGAAGGAACCCGTGTAGAAGAGACCGCCGGTGCCCGTCGCGAGGTTCTTCGCGAGCAGCGGGACGGCGAAGAGCCCGGTGGCGAGCGTGCCCCACACACCGGAGAAGCCGTGCACGGCGACGGCGCCGATCGGGTCGTCGATGCCGATCTTCTCGACGAAGATGACGCCGAAGACGGCGATGAAGCCGGAGCCGATGCCGATCACGATCGCGGCCCAGGGAGCGACGAACCCGGAGGCCGCGGTGATCGCGACGAGGGCGCCGAGCGCACCGTTCAGCATCATCGAGATGTCCGGCTTGCCGAGCTTGACCCACGCGACGCACATGCCCGTCACCGCACCAGCGGCCGCGGCGACGTTCGTCGTGAGGGCGACATAGGCGAAATAGCCGAAGCCGCCGAAGTCGACGGACAGTGTCGAGCCGGGGTTGAACCCGAACCAGCCGAACCAGAGGATCAGCGTGCCGAGCACCGCGTACGGGATGTTGTGGCCCGGAATCGGGTTCGCTCTGCCGTCCGTGCCGAACTTCCCGATGCGTGGCCCGAGGATCAGCGCACCGGCAAGGCCTGCAAGCGCGCCCTGGTAATGCACGACCGTGGATCCGGCGAAGTCTTGCATGCCGTGCTTGAAGAGCCAACCGTGCGGCGACCAGATCCAGTGCGACACGATCGAGTACGTGAGCGTGAAGAAGATGCCGAAGACGAAGTACACCCACAGCTTCGCTCGCTCGGCCATCGCGCCCCAGACGATCGCAAGCGACACGCCCGCGAACACGACCTCGAACAGGTAGCCGGCCGCACCCGGGATCTCCGAGAACCAGTCGAACGGCTTCTGGCCGACGGCGATCATCGACGTCACGGACGGGAAGAAGCCGCCCGTTCCGATGATCGCGTTGCCGTCGCCGAACGCGAGCCCGAACCCGACCGCCCAGTAGACGAGCGAGCAGATACCGAAGATCAGGACGTTCTTGCCGGCGATGTGGCCGGCGTTCTTCATCCGCGTCAGCCCCGCTTCCAGGAACGCGAACCCTGCCTGCATGAACATGACGAGCACCGCGGTGATGACGACCCAGATGGTTGACGCCGCGATCAGCAGATCGTGGTTCTTAGGCACCGGCTCCGGCCTCCTCGAGCTTTCTTCCCGTTCGGTTGTGGACGACGTGTTCGACTTCGTAAGTCCAGACGAGACCGTCGCCGGACTCGTTGCCGCTCCGTGCGGAGTCGACGATCGCATCGACGGTCAACTCGACCAGGCGGTCCTCGACGACGAAGATCAGGAGCGCCTTCGGAAGAAACCGCGACTCGAAGACGCGCCCGCGATATTCGTGCGTCACTCCACGCTGGCGCCCGTGACCAATCGCCTCGATCACGGTCACACCCACGTGCCCGGTCGCATGCTCGACCGCATCGATCACGGTCTCGACCCGCTCCCGGATCACAATTGCCTCAACCTTCACCATCGCTTCTCCTCCCGAATTCGCACAAAAAAAGGCCTCGGAACCACACAACTGCGTGGTTCCGAGGCCTCGATGCCTCAGCCGGGCGCCTCCAGCGGCGACCGACTGCGCGCGATACTACACAAACTGAAGCGCGAGTTCTTGAACTCTTGCTCGTTGCCGGGTAGACTCGTTTCCAATGCGCCCCGCAGCGACGATGAAGCCGTGCTCGATCATTACGGTCATCGCCTGCGCGCGACTGGCCTAGCCGGGCACACCCGTCCCCCCGGTTAGGTTCCTTCATCCGGACGGGAGGCTCGATCAGATGAGCGCGTTCGCGCATGGTTCCTACGCGTTGCGCTGCCGCGTCTGCGAGGAGGTCACCGAGCTCGAGACGCTCGATGCCTGCCGTCGCTGCGACGGCCCGACCGATGTCGCCTACGACTGGGACGAGCTTCGCCGCGTCGTCACCCGCGCAGGGGTCGCGGCTGGGCCGAGGTCGCTCTGGCGCTACGAGGCGCTCCTTCCGACTGCCGCTCCGGCCTCCGTGCCTGCGGGGTGGTCGCCGCTCGAGCGCATCGACTCACTCTCCGAGCTGCTCGGAATCGACCTCCTGCTGAAGCTCGAGGGTGTGAATCCGACGGGCTCGTACAAGGACCGGATCGCGGCGCTCGCCGTCGCAACCGCGCTCGAGCATGGCATGACAACTCTGTGCTGCTCGTCGACTGGCAACCTGGGTGATGCGGTCGGGGCAGCGGCGGCGGCAACGGGGCTCGAGGCGATGGTGCTCGCGCCTGCGGGAATCGGCGCCGGCGCAGTCGCAGCGCGGCACCCCGGTGCTCGCGTTCTCTCGATCACCGGCACTTACGACGACTGCCGCAGGCTCGAGCTCGAGCTCGGCGCGCTCTTCCCGTGGGGCTTCGTCAGCGGGAACCTCCACCCGTACGCGAGCGAAGGCGCGAAGACGATCTCGTTCGAGATCGCCGAGCAGCTGGGCTGGGAACTTCCCGATGCCGTCGTTTGCCCCGCAGCGAGTGGCGTGCTCTACTCGAAGCTCGCGCAGGGCTTCTCCGAGTTGACACGCGCCGGGCTGTGCGACGCGCCTGTCCCGAGACTCTTCGCCGGCCAGTCGCAGGGGTCGAGCCCGATCGCCGACGCGTTCGCCGACGACCGCCGGATCTCGCGCGTCGAGGCGGCAACCGACGTTCGGTCGCTGGCTGTCGGGAACCCGTCCCACGGGGATCTTGCGCTCGGCGCCGCGCGCGCCACCGGCGGCGCCGTGCTCGCCGTCAGCGACTCGGCGATCGCCGCACATACGTCACTGCTCACGGAGACCGTCGGGATCGAGGCCGACTGTGCGAGCGGCGCTGCATTCGGCGCTCTCGTCGAGGCGATCGACCGCAAGCAGATCGAGGCCGGCGCGCGCGTCGTGCTGGTCGTCACCGGCTCGCAGCCTCGCCCCGAGGCGGCCGACGGCATCGGCGAGCGGCTGATCGCCCCGCACGCCGGAGCGGTGCTCGCGGCACTCGGTCTCGACTCATAGCGGGCGCCATGGATCAAGGGAACGACCGCGACGCAGCCGCGCCGCTCCGCAGCGATGTCCGCTTGCTCGGGACGATCCTCGGCACGGTGCTCGTTGAGCAGGAAGGTACGTGGCTGCTCGAGCTCGTCGAGCAGGTACGACGCACCGCGCGTGCAGCACGCAGCAGCGGCGTCGTCGACTCGGTCGACCCGCTCGCGGGTACCGACCCGCGTTCGCAGGCGCTCGTCCTGCGCGCGTTCGGGCTCTACTTCCAGCTCGCGAACCTCGCCGAGCAGCACCACCGGCTGCGCCGCCGCCGCGAGGATGCACACGCGGGCATGACGTCGCGTGAGTCGCTGGCGGACGCGTTCGAGCGGCTGGACGCTGTCCCGGCAGATGAGCTTGCGGCGCGCACGTCGGGCACGTCGCTGCGGCTCGTGCTGACCGCGCATCCCACCGAGACGACCCGCCGGAGCGTCCTCATGGCGCACATCCGCATCGAGGCCGACCTCACTGTCCTCGACGATGCGCGCGTGTCGCCTGCCGAGCGGCGCGACGCGGAGGATCGGATCGCCGAGGAAGTGACACTCCTTTGGCAGACGGACGAGGTACGCCATGACCGCCTGCGCGTGTCGGACGAGATCCGGCACGCCCTCTGGTTCTTCGAGCACAGCCTCATGTCCGCCGCGACGGACGTTCTCCGTCCGTGGCGGGAGCGACTGCCGAACGCGCCCACGCCACTCTGGTTCGGATCGTGGGTGGGCGGCGACATGGACGGCAACCCCGCCGCAGGCCCGGCGTCGATCGACGAGGCGCTTGCCCGCGGCCGCGACCTCGCGCTGGCGCGCTACCGCGCCGAGGTGCGCGCACTTGCCGTCGAGATCGGGGCGGCACGGTCGCTCGTGCCCGTGTCGGAGGAGCTCGACGCCTCGCTGCGGCGCGATGAGTCAGAGCTTCCCGCCTACGCGGCCGAGATCGGCGCCCGAAACGATCTCGAGCCCTACCGCCGCAAGCTCTCGTTCATGTGGTGGCGGCTCGGCAACGACGGCTACACCGACGTCGACGAGTTGCTCGACGACCTGCGGATGATCCAGCGGAGCCTCGATGCACACGGCGGAGCACGCATCGCGCGCGGGCGAGTCGCACGGCTCGTCACGATGGCGGAGATCTTCGGCTTCCACGTCTCGAAGCTCGACATCCGGCTGCACGCGCGTGAGCTCGGGACGGAGCGGGCGCGCGAGGCGGTGGCCGCGGCGGAGGCAGCACGCGCGCGGCACGGCGCACGCGCCCTCGACACGCTGATCGTGTCGGGCACGAGCTCCTCGGACGACGCGTTGCGCGCGCTTGCGCTGACGACGGAGCCGCTTGCGATCGTGCCGCTCTTCGAGACCGTCGACGACCTCGATCGCGGCGCCGAGATTCTCAACGAGCTGCTCGCGCATCCGCTCTATGCCGCCCGGGTGCGCGATCGCGGCGGCAGGGTCGAGGTGATGGTCGGCTACTCGGACTCGGGCAAAGACAGCGGCTACCTCGCGGCGCAGTGGGCGATCTACCGCGCGCAGGAAGCACTCGCGGAGGTCGCCGGCCCCCACGGGGTCGAGCTGACGATCTTCCACGGCCGCGGCGGCAGCGCGGGCCGCGGCGGCGGTCCGACGCACGCAGCAATCGTTTCGCAGCCGGCCGGCCATCCGCCGGGACGCGTGAAGCTGACCGAGCAGGGCGAGACGGTGTCGTTCAAGTACGGCCTCGAGGGCCTCGCCCGCCAGAACCTCGAGGCGGCGCTCGCGGGCACGTTGCTCGCAACATTCCCGGAGCGACTGACGGCCGCCCCGTCGACCGCGGACAGAGTGGTGCTCGACCGCCTCGCGGCCGTCTCGCGGGCGGCGTACCGAGGGTTCGTGTGGGAGAATGACGCGTTCGCCGGGTTCTTCCGCAGCTTCACTCCGGTCGACGAGCTGGGGATGCTCGAGATCGCGTCCCGCCCGGCGCGGCGACCCGACGACGCCGACTACCTGGCGTCGCTCCGCGCGATTCCGTGGGTGTTCGCGTGGACGCAGAACCGCGTCCTCCTACCGGCGTGGTTCGGCTGCGGCGCCGCCTTCGCCGACGCCGGCGAGGCGGCATTGCGCGATCTGTACGAGCGATTGCCGTTCTTCCGCACGGCGGTCGACAACCTCGAGATGACGCTTGCGAAGTCGAGTCTCGCGATCGCGCGCGGCTACCTTCGTCTCGTCGCCGACCCGGCGCCGTTCGCCGTGATCGAGGAGGAGCACGCACGGGCAGTCGCGGGCGTGCTCGCCGCGACCGGCAGGTCGAGCCTGCTCGAGCGCCAGCCGATGCTGCGCCGCTCGATCGATCTGCGCAACCCGTACGTCGACCCGATGAACGCGGTCCAGGTCGACCTGCTGCGCCGCCACCGAGCAGGTGACGAGACCGCGCAACTGCCGCTCCTCCGCTCGATCGCGGGCATCGCCGCCGCGCTTCGAAATACCGGTTAGCGGCGATTCGAAACTCATCAACCTGGTTCAAGAACGGAACCAGGTTGAACACGCACGCAACCTGGTTCGGGGTTTGAACCAGGTTGCCGAGTTTCGCCTACGCGAGCGCGTGGGCGTCGAAGCGCGCGGGATGATTCGCTTCGAAGGCGGTGATCGCGTCGCTTCGCAGCAGGGTGCGCGCGATGTCGTCCAGGCCGTTCACGAGCGTCTCCTGCGCGAAGGGGTCGAAGTCGAACGAGAGCTGCAGGCCGTCGGGATGAGAAATGACGAGGCGCTCGAGATCGACGGTCAGCTCGTTGCGCGCGCCGATCGCCGCACGCAGCGAGGCGATCTCGTCCGGCGGCAGGACGACCGGCGCGAGGCCGCTCTTGATCGAGTTCGTCCGGAAGATGTCGCCGAAGGACGGCGCGATCACGACCCGGAACCCGTGATCCTCGAGCGCCCAGGCGGCGTGCTCGCGCGACGAGCCGCAGCCGAAGTTGCGTCCCGCGATCAGGATCGACGCGCCGGGATACGCGTGCAGCTCGAACGCAGGATCCTTCATCCAGTCGAAGAACAGGAACTCGCCGTAGTCCGAGCGCTCGATCCGCTTCAGGAACTGCTTCGGGATGATCTGGTCGGTGTCGACGTCGGGGCGGTCGAGAATCGCGACCGTGCCGCTGACCGAGCGAAGCGCCCTCATGCGAGCCCCCGCACGTCGGTGAAGTGACCGCTGACCGCCGCGGCAGCCGCCATCGCCGGGCTGACGAGGTGCGTGCGACCGCCCGCTCCCTGCCGTCCTTCGAAGTTGCGGTTCGACGTCGACGCGCACCGCTCGCCCGCGGCAAGCACATCCGGGTTCATGCCGAGGCACATCGAGCAGCCGGCCCGACGCCATTCGAAGCCTGCGGTTTCGAAGATCTCGCGCAGGCCCTCGGTCTCCGCCTGCTGCTTCACCTGCGCGGAACCGGGCACCACGATTGCCTTCACGCCGTCGGCGACGCGACGACCGGCGACAACGTTTGCTGCGGTGCGCAGGTCCTCGATGCGTGCGTTCGTGCACGAGCCGATGAACACCTTGTCGATTCGTACCTCCGCGAGCGGCGTCCCGGGCACGAGGTCCATGTACCGCAGCGCTCGTTCGACGGCATCGCGCTCGTCTGGGTCGGCGTAGTCGGCCGGATCCGGAACGACACCGTCGACCGGCGCGACCATGCCCGGGTTCGTGCCCCAGGTGACCTGCGGCTTCAGTCCGGCGAGATCGATCGTGAGCGTGGAGTCGTACGCCGCGTCGGCGTCGGTCGCAAGCGCACGCCAGCGGTCGAGCGCCTGCTCCCACTCGGCGCCGGCCGGTGCGCCGGGACGCCCGTCGAGGTAGGCAAACGTCGTGTCGTCGGGCGCGATCATCCCCGCGCGCGCTCCTGCCTCGATCGACATGTTGCACACCGTCATGCGCCCCTCCATCGACAGCGCCTCGATCGCCGCCCCCGTGTACTCGAGCACGTACCCCTGCCCGCCCGAGACACCGAGTCGGCCGATCGCTGCGAGCACGAGATCCTTCGCGGAGAGGCCGAACGGCAACTCGCCGTCGAACTCGACCCGCATCGTCTTCGGCAGCGACTGCTGAAGCGTCTGCGTCGCGAGCACGTGCTCGACCTCCGAGGTGCCGATGCCGAATGCGAGCGCGCCGAACGCCCCGTGCGTCGATGTGTGGCTGTCGCCGCAGACGATCGTCATTCCCGGCTGGCTCACACCGAGCTCAGGCCCGATCACATGGACGATGCCCTCGCGCCCGCTCCCGGTTGCGTAAAGCCGGATGCCGAACTCCTCGCAGTTCGCGCTCAGCGCGTCGAGTTGCGCTCGGGCGAGCGGGTCGGTGATCGGCCCGTCGAGGGTCGGGACATTGTGATCCATCGTTGCGAGCGTCAGATCAGGACGCCGCACCGGGCGGCCGGCCGTGCGCAGGCCCTCGAACGCCTGCGGGCTCGTCACCTCGTGCACCAGATGGAGGTCGATGTAGAGAAGCGTCGGTGCGCCGTCGGGCGCCTCGACCACGTGCGCGTCCCAGACCTTGCGGAAGAGCGTGGTGCCGCTCAACGATTGATCTCCGCCGCGTACGATCCGAACAGCCGCAGCTCACGCGTCTGCGCACGCAACTCGGCGAGGGCGGGTCGAACCGACTCGTCGAAGACGTGCCCGTCGAGCACGACGTCGAACCGGTAGCGCCACGGTGAGTTCGGCAACGGCCGCGACACGAGCTGGACGAGATTCACATTGTTCCGCGCAAGCGGGCCGAGAGCGCGGAACAGGGCGCCCGGCTGGTGGTCGGTGACGAACGAGAGGGCGGTGCGCCAGCCGTCGCCGCTCCCGAGCTGCGTGTACGGCGCGAGGGCGACGAAGCGCGTGAACGCACCGGGCCGGTCGCCGACGTCGTCGGCGAGGATCTCGAGACCGTACGCCGCCGCGGCCTCACTGCTCGCAATTGCGAGGTGCGTGGGATCGCCGGCGTCCGCGACGGCGCGGGCGGCGTCGGCGGTCGTCGCGTGAGGAACGCAGCGCACGTCGCGACCTGCGAGCAGCTCGCGGCACTGGTCGAACGCAGCCGGATGCGACCAGAACGACTTCGCATCTTCGAGGCGCGAGCCGGGGAGGCCGAGCACGCAGTGGCGGATCGGCAACGTCGCCTCACGAACGATCGAGAGTGCCGAGCCGTAGAGGAGGTCGTGCGTCTCGGCGATCGGGCCGACGAGCGAGCTCTCGATCGGCAGAACGCCGAGCGTGATCTCGGACGCGGTCGCCGCCGTGATCACCGCCGAGAAGCTCGGCAGGTCGACCGAGACCACCGCGTCGGGGACGAGCACCGACGCAGCCGCATCGCTGTGACTGCCGGGCGGTCCCGGATATCCGACCGTCACGCCGGCGTCCATGTGCCCTCCTTGGCCAAAAGTGCCTGCTCGAGCAACGCCAGGACGGCGTCACCGAACGCGGTCGTCGTCGCGGTGCCGCCGAGATCGCGCGTCGGTGTCGAGACGAGCGTTGCGTCGACGGCGGCGTCGAGCGCCGTTGCCAGGTCGGACCGCGCGAGACCGTGCTCCAAGAGCAAGGCGACCGAGCGCAACATGGCGGCGGGATTCGCCGCTCCCGTCCCGGCGATGTCGGGCGCGGAGCCGTGCACGGGCTCGAAGATCCCCGGTCCGCCGTCACCGAGGCTCGCGGAGGCCGCAAGCCCGAGGCCGCCGGTCACGGCAGCAGCGACGTCGGAGAGGATGTCACCGAAGGTGTTCTCGGTCACGACCACGTCGATGCCCTCGGGCGCGGACACGATCTCCATGGCGAAGCTGTCGACGAGCGCGTGGCGCAACTCGACCTGGGGGAACTCCGTCGCCACCTCCGTGACGACGCGCCGCCACATGCGCGACGTGTCAAGCACGTTCGCCTTGTCGACCGAGACGAGCGAGCCGCTCCGGCCGGCCGCGATCGTGAAGGCGCGTCGCGCGACCCTTTCGACCTGCGACGGGTGGTACTCGCACGTGTCGAAGACCGTGCCGTCCTCACGCACGCCACGGGCGCCGTAGTAGAGGCCGCCCACGAGCTCGCGCACGATCACGAGGTCGACGTCGCCCTGGCGGGCGGGCCGCAAATTCGCGTAGACGTCGAGCGCCTTGCGGATGCCGATCAGCCCCTGCTCGGGCCGAACGGCGCCGCCGTCCCACTGCGGGCCGCCGACGGCGCCGAGCAGTACCGCGCTCGCGCTCCGGCACGCGGCAAGCGTTTCGGGCGGCACCGGGTCGCCGAGCTCGTCGATCGCTGCACCACCGAACGGCAGCACCTCGAGCCTGAGGTCGAGCGGCAAGCTTTCCAGGACCCGCGCGGCCTGCGCGAGCACCTCGGGGCCGATGCCGTCGCCGGGGAGGCAGGCAATCCGCTCGCTCACCGGGTCCTCGCCCCCTCCGACGCGGAGCCGACGCCGGCGGCGTACTTCGCGAAGACGCCGGTCGCGTAGAGCGGCTCGGGCTGCTTCCACTCGGCGGCGCGACGCGCCAACTCGTCCTCGGGCACCTCGAGCACGAGCTGCCTGTTCTCGACGTCGACGACGATCGTGTCGCCGTCGCGCACGTGCGCGATCGGGCCGCCGCGGAACGCTTCGGGGGCGACATGCCCCACCATCAGCCCGTGCGTCGCGCCGGAAAAACGCCCGTCCGTGATCAACGCAACCTCGTCGCCAAGTCCCTCGCCGACGAGCGACGCCGTCACGTGCAGCATCTCGCGCATGCCCGGGCCACCTGCCGGCCCCTCGTAGCGAATGACGATCACGTCGCCCGGTTTGATCGAGCGCGCCTTCACCGCTGCGAAGCACGCCTCCTCGCCGTCGAAGACGCGCGCCGGACCACGGTGATGGAGGCGCTCGTGCCCGGCGAGCTTCACGACGCAACCGTCGGGGGCCAGGTTGACGCGCAGGATCGCGAGACCGCCGGTCGCCTTCAGCGGGTTGTCCCATGAGACGACGACGTCCTGGCCGGCCCGCTCGAAGGCGCCGTCGGCGACCTGGCGAAGCGTGCGGCCGTCGACGCCCTTCACGTTCTCGTGGACGAGACCGCCGCGCACGAGCTCGCGCGCGACGAGTGCGACGCCGCCCGCCTGGAAGAGGTCGGTCGCGACGTACCTGCCCCCGGGCTTGATGTCCGCGACAATCGGGGTGCGCGACGAGATCGTGTCGAAGTCGTCGATCGAGAGCTCGACTCCCACCTCGGCCGCGATCGCAAGCAGATGCAGCACCCCGTTCGTCGAACCGCCGGTGGCCGCGATCGCAGAGATCGCGTTCTCGAAGGCGTCGCGCGTCAGCACCTGCGACGGACGCACGTCGTCGACGACGAGCTTCATCGCAAGCTCGCCCGCTGCGACCGCCGCCTGCGGCTTGCCCGGATGCATCGCCGGCACTTCGTTCAACCCCGGGGCGCTGATACCGAGGAAGTCGAGCGCAGTCGCCATCGTATTCGCCGTGAAGTGACCGCCGCACGCCCCGGCGCCGGGGCACGCGACGCTTTCGAGCGCATGCACCTCGCGATCGCTGATCTTGCCTGCCGCGTGGGCGCCAACGGCCTCGAACACATCCTGGATCGTCACGTCAGCGCCGCGATAGCGGCCGGGGGCGATCGAGCCGCTGTACAGCACGAGGCCGGGGATGTCGAGACGTGCGAGCGCCATCACTGCGGCAGGGATGGTCTTGTCGCAGCCGACGATGCACACGAGGCCGTCGAAGTGATGGCCGCGCGTGACGAGCTCGATCGAGTCGGCGATCACCTCGCGCGAGACGAGCGAGGCGCGCATGCCGGCAGCGCCCATCGTCACGCCGTCGGAGATCGCGATCGTGTTGAACTCGAGCGGCGTCCCGCCGGCGCGTCGGACGCCCTGCTTCACGTAGCCGCCGAGCAAGCGATGGTTCAGGTTGCACGGCATCGTCTCGATCCACATCGTCGCGACGCCGATCAGCGGCTTCGCGAGATCGGCGTCGGTGAAGCCGGCGCCCTTCAACATCGCGCGCGCCGGTGCGCGGTCGACGCCGTCGGTCAGTGCGGCGCTCAAGCGCTTCGCCGGGTGGGTCTTTCCGTAGGGGGTCATGCGAGGGTGGCTCCTTCCTGGGCCACTCGAAGCTGGAGCACCCTGGTGTCGTCGGGGAGAGAGTCTTCGAGCTCGGTCGCGACCGCCGCGGCATGCTCGGGTAGTGCCCACACGACGACCGACGGGCCGGATCCCGAGAGTGTCACGCCCGCGGTGTTCGCGGGTGCGCTTGCCTGCAGTAGCTGCAGCAGCGGCGACCCGTCGACGCGGTAGGGCTCGTGAAGGCGGTCGTGCAGCGCGCTTGCGAGCAGGGCCGCGTCGCCTGAAGCAATCGCTGCGCCGAGCATCGCCGCGTAACCCGCATTCGCAGCCGCGTCTTCGTGGGGGACAGCGGACGGCAGCCCGTTGCGCGAATGCGCTGTGTTCGTTCGGCCGGGAGGCACTGCGAGAATCGGGGTGAGCGGCAGCGCCGTTGCAATCCGCGCCGCGCGCAGCGTGCCGTTCGCGCGCCACGAGACGCAGACACCTCCGAAGAGCGCGGCCGCCAGGTTGTCGGCGTGATTCTCGAGATCGATCGCGGCCGCAAGCAGGCTCTCTGTGGAGGTCTGCCCTGCGGCGACGCTGCTGCCGGCGACGAGGCCGAGGGCGATCGCCGCCGCGCTCGAGCCGAGACCGCGCTCGAGCGGAATGCGGTTGACGAAGCTGAACCGGTAACGATCGACGGGCGCGAACAGCGCGAAGGCACGGAGCGCGAGGTGGCTCGCATCGCGCGGCAACTCCGCCGCGCCCTCGCCGTCGATCTCGACGACCAGCCCGTCCTCGGTCTCTTCGAAGGTGAGCTCGTTCCACAGATCCAGTGCGGCGGCGGCGGCGTCGAACGCCGGACCGAGATTCGCCGTCGAAGCGGGCGCTACGACACGCACCGTCAACCGATCGCCTCGAGGACGGCGTCGAGCGTCGCGTCGACGACGACGGCGCTCATGGCCGCCTCGAGCACGCCGGTGTCCTTGAGGCCGTGACCCGTGAGAATGCAGACCGCCCGGCTTCCGTCGCCCGACGCGAACTGCCGCAACGCGGCGAAGCCGGAGGCAGAGGCCGGCTCACAGAAGACGCCCTCCTCCGCGGCGATCATGCGCCACGCACTGCGGATCTCGTCCTCGCCGAGGGTCACCAGTTCCACACGCCCCGAACGGACGAGCTCCGCGACGTGCGCGGCGTGCGCGGGCTCCGAGATCCTGATCGCGCTCGCCCAGGTGGTCGCGCGCTCCGCGGCTTCGCCGATGACGATCCGCGACGTCGCCCCGGCGTCGTCGAGCGCGGCCGCGACCGCCGACACGTTCCCGCCGCCGCCGAACGGAAGCGCGATGATCTCGGGCGCGGAGCCGAGCTGCTCGATGATTTCGACGACCACCGACTTCTGACCCTCGACGCGATCGGGATTGACCGAGTTGACGAGCACGAACCCGTCGCGCTCGCCGAGCTCACGGCAAAGTCGCAGCGCGTCGTCGAACGAGCCGCGGATCTCGAGCAGCGTCGCGCCCGTCGCGACGGCCTGCGCGCGCTTCGCGGTGGCGGTCGCGCCCGCGGGTGTCAGCACGATCGCGTCGAGCCCGGCGCGAGCGGCATAGGCCGCGGCAGACGCGGCCGTGTTCCCGGTCGACGCACAGACGACCGCTCGCGCGCCTGCGTCGGCGGCGCGGCTGACAGCCACGACCATGCCCCGGTCCTTGAAACTTCCGGTGGGGTTCAGGCCGTCGCACTTGAGGTGCACGTCGTACCCCGTCGCGGGCGAGAGACGCGCGGCGGCAACGAGTGGCGTCGAGCCTTCGCCGAGCGAGCACGCGTAGCCGGAGGACGTCATGCCCATCCGAGCTCCGCGACGCCGCGATCGGAGATGACCGGCATCGGCCGCGAGCGCGCGTGCACCTCCGGCAACTTCTCGAGCGCGGCGAGCGCCTCGTCGAGCGCTCCCGCGCGGCCCTCGTGCGTCACGACGTGCAGCGACGCGCCGTTCCCGTTCGGGCGCTGCAGCAGCCGGGCGATCGAGACATCGCGCTTGGCGAGCTCGTCGGCAACCCGGGCAAGAGCGCCGGAGCGATCCTCGACCGACAATCTGAAGTAGAACGGCGACGTGCTCTCACCCGCGGCAAGCTTGGGCAGCTGGCGCCACGCGGCATCGTTCTCGAGGAAGCCGGTGCCCATCGTCCCGATCACACTGACCATGTCGGCGATCACCGCCGACGCGGTCTCGATGCCACCCGCACCTGGTCCCTGCAACGTGATCTCGCGAATTGCATCGCCCTGCAGCATGACGGCGTTGAACGCACCGTTCACCTTGGCGAGCGGATGCTGCTTGTCGACGAGCGCCGGCTGAACACGCACGTCGAAGCCGCCGTCGACGAGGCGCGCTGTTCCCACGAGGCGAATCACCATGTCGAGATCGCGGGCGGCGGCGACGTCGTCGAGATCGACGTCCGTGATGCCGAGGTAGTCGACGTCATCGAGGTCGACGCGCGAGTTGAACGCCACCGTCGCGAGGATCGCCATCTTCGCTGCGGCATCCGCGCCGGAGACATCGTCGGTGGGATCTGCCTCTGCGTAGCCGCGGGCCTGCGCGTCGGCAAGCGCCTCGTCGTAGCTCTTGCCACGTTCCATCTCCGTGAGCACGAAGTTCGTCGTCCCATTGACGATTCCGAGCACCCGATGGACGTTCGTGACGACGAGCGCCTCGCGGAGGACCTTGATCACCGGAATCGCCGCGCACACGCTCGCCTCGAAGCGCAGTTGCACCCCGCCCTCCGACGCCGCAGCAAACAACTCGGCGCCACGGCGGGCGACGAGTTGCTTGTTGGCCGAGACGACGTGCTTGCCGCTGCGCAGCAGGTCGAGCACATAGCCGCCCGCAGGATCGACGCCGCCCATCACCTCGGCGACCACCGAGATCGACGGATCGTCCGCGATCTCCCGGAAATCGGAGGTAAGCACTCCACCCGGAGGGGGATATGCACGCTCCTTTCCAAGGTCGCGGACGAGCGCCTTCACCACCCGGAGGCGGTGGCCCGTGGCCCGTTCGATGTCGTCTGCCGAATCCGTCAGCAGCCGGCTGACCGCCGCGCCGACGGTGCCGTAGCCGAGGAGTGCGACCGGTACGTCAACCGACGCCATGAACTCCCGCTGCTTCTTCGCGCACGTTCAGTGCGCGAAGCCGCGCTCCGACCTGTTCGAGCTGCGTCGCTGCGAGCTTCGCACGGTATTCGTCGAGCACGGGCTGGCCGCGATCCATTTCGGCGACCCAGTCGCGCGCGAACGTACCGTCCTGAATCGCACCGAGGGCCGCGCGCATGTTCTCGCGCACGTGCTCGTCGACCACCTTCGGGCCGACCGCGTGCGAGCCGTACTCGGCGGTGTCGGAGATGGAGTAGTGCATGCGCTCGATGCCGCCCTCGAAGATCAGGTCGGTGATGAGCTTCAGCTCGTGCAGGCACTCGTAGTAGGCGACCTCAGGCTGGTACCCGGCCTCGACGAGCGTCTCGAACCCGAGCTGGATCAGCTGCGTCACGCCGCCGCAGAGCACGGTCTGCTCACCGAAGAGATCGGTCTCGGTCTCCTCCTGGAACGTCGTCTCGACCATCCCGGCACGAGCAGCGCCGAGCGCGGCTCCGTAGGCAAGCGCCAGGTCGCGCGCGCGTCCGCTTGCATCCTGCGCGACCGCGACGACGGCCGGCGTACCGTACCCCTCCTCGTAGAAGCGGCGGACGATGTGACCGGGCCCCTTGGGCGCGACCATGATCACGTCGTGCCCGGCCGGCGGGGCGATGCGCTCGTAGTGCACGTTGAACCCGTGCGCGAAGAGGAGCGCTGCTCCGGGCTCGAGATTCGGCAGCACCTCTTCCTCGTAGAGCGCGGGCTGCGCACCGTCGGGGACCAGGAACGCGACCAGCTGCGCGCCGCGTACCGCGTCGGCGACCGAGCGCACCGTCAGCCCGGCTTCCTCCGCCGCGGCGCGTGACTTGCTGTCGGCGCGCAAGCCGACCTCGACCTCGACACCTGACTCGTGGAGGTTCAGTGCGTGGGCGTGGCCCTGGCTTCCGTACCCGAGCACGGCGACCTTCCCGTTCAGAAGGTCGATGTCGCCCGACTTGATGATCTCGGCCATGGTTCTC
>JBBQQU010000021.1:0-61953 GCA_038215565.1 Gaiellales bacterium
ACCGGGCTCGGATGCTCAGATCCGAAGATCGCGTGCCGAGCGCCGGGCACCCCGTACTCGTACGGGTGACCGACGACCTGCGGGATCTCGTCGAAGTTGAAGAGGGGCGGCGGCGAACTGACCTGCCACTCGAGCGTCAGCGCGCGCCACGGGTTGCCGGGCGCGCGCTCACCGTGCGACCACGACTTGATCATGTTGTAGAGGAACACGAGCGTCGAGGCGCCGAGGCCGAACGACGCGATCGAGATGAAGAGGTTGACGTCGGCGAACTTGCCCGCGTAGTCGGCGACGCGCCGCGGCATTCCCTGCAGGCCGATCACGTGCATCGGGAAGAACGTCAGATTGAAGCCGACGAACGTCAGCCAGAAGTGGAGCTTCCCAAGGCGCTCGTCGTACATCCGGCCTGTCATCTTTGGGAACCAGTAGTAGATCCCCGCAAAGATCGTGAACACGGAACCGCCGAAGAGCACGTAGTGGATGTGCGCGACGATGAAGTACGTGTCGCTCGCGTGGATGTCGATCGGCACCGATGCGAGGTAGATGCCGGAGAGCCCGCCGATCACGAACATCGACAGGAAACCGAGTGCGAACAGCATCGGCGTGGTGAAGTGAATTCGCCCTTCCCACATCGTTGCTAACCACGAGAAGATCTTGATCCCCGTCGGCACCGCGATCACCATCGACGTCACCATCATCGGCACGCGCAGCCAGCCAGCCATGCCGGCGACGAACATGTGATGCGCCCAGACCGAGAAGCCGAGGACGAGGATCGCCATCAACGAGAGGGCCATCAGCCGGTAGCCGAAGACGGGCTTGCGGCTCATCACCGCGATCACCTCGCTGATGATCCCGAAGCCGGGCAGCATCATGATGTAGACGGCCGGGTGCGAGTAGAACCAGAAGATGTGCTGGTAGCCGAGCACGTAGCCGCCGCCGCTCGATTCGAAGAAGTTCGTGTGCAGCACGCGGTCGAACAGGACGAAGAACTGCGAGCCCGCGATGAACGGCGTCGCGATCACGACGAGCATCGAGGTCGTGAAGTTCGCCCAGACGAGCAGCGGCATCCGCCAGAACGTCATGCCGGGCGCGCGCATCGTGATGATCGTGACCAGGAAGTTGAGCGCGGTCATGATCGAGCTCGCGCCGGCCCACTGCACGCCCATGTTGAAGAACACCTGGCCGAGCGGCTGGTGCGAGCAGAGCGGCGCGTAACACGTCCAGCCGGCGGACGGCCCGCCGCCGGGAACGGTCATACCGACGAGGAGCATCACACCGGCGATCGGCAGGAGCCAGAAGGAGAGGGCATTCAGGCGCGGGAACGCCATGTCCGCCGCCCCGAGCATCAGCGGGATCACGTAGTTGCCGAGCCCGGCGAACGCCGGGATCACGAACAGGAAGATCATGAGCGCCGCGTGGTTCGAGACGAGGACGTTGAACGTCTGCGGGTTGAAGTACTGGTCGCCCGGCTGAGCGAGCTCGGCGCGGAACAGCATCGCGAGCATGCCACCGATGCAGAAGAAGATGATCGTCGTGACGAGGTACTGGACACCGATCACCTTGTGGTCGGTGTTGACGCGGAAGTAGTCGCGCCACGAGCGTGCACCGTGGCTCGCGTGGTCGTCGACCCGCGTCTTACGGCCGCTTGCGTAGTACGCCCAGTAGTCGAACCCGCCGATTCCGACGAGGAAGCCGAGCGGCGTCGTGACGAGCTCGACGGCCACGAGCACCGAGCCCTTCCAGACCGGGTCCCAGTGGGCGAGGAAGCGGATGAGCACGGGCAGCCCGATGCCGATCCCGAAAAAGATCGGCGTGACCCAGAGCACGCGGAGCCAGCCGGGCGCAGTCAGTCGCCGCAGCCCGCTCGGCGCCGCCGGCACCTCGTGGGTGTGTGTTTCCTCGGTCACTTGTCGCCTCCGGCGAGATACTGCACGAGCTGATTCAGTTTGTCCGGCGGGATCTGGCTGCCGTAGCTCGGCGGCATCGCGTTTTGGAAGCCGGGCTGGAGATAGACGCCGGGATTCACGATCGACTCCTTGATGAACGCCGCGAGCGGGCCGCGGTTGGCCTGCGCTGCGTACTGCGCAAGCTTGTCGAGGTCGGGGCCGACGTTACCGTTCGAACCGGCAGCCTTCAAGGTGTGGCAACCGCCGCAGCCGTTCTGCTGGAAGACCGCGAGCCCCGGTGAGCCACCCGTGCCCGCTGCCTCCTTCTTCTGCCAGGCGGCGAAGTCGGAGGGGGTCATGATCGTGACGTGGCTCCGCATGACCGAGTGACCGAGACCGCAGAGCTCGGTACAGATGACCGGGTAGGTGCCCGGGCGCGTCGGGGTCACAACGAGTGAGTTGTGCTGACCCGGGACCGCGTCCTGCTTCTGGGAGAGCTGCGGGACCCAGAAGGAGTGGATGACGTCGTTCGCCGTGATGTCGAGCTTCGTGTGCCGGCCGGTAGGCAGCGTGAGCGAGCCGTACGTCTTGCCGTTCGGATAGGTGAACGACCAGGCGAACTGCTGGGCGACCACCTTGATCTTCAACGGGTTGGAGCCGGCGTTGCCGTTCTGCGCGAGAACGATGGCACTGACGATCGAGATCGCAGTCACGAGCACCGCCGGCCCCGCCGTCCAGGCGATCTCGATGCCGGTGTGGCCGTGGACAGGCGGCCCGTCCGAGTCGTCGTCCGGCCCCGCTCTGAACTTCCAGACCGAGAAGCTGAGCACCGCGGCGACGACAGAGAACACGCCGATGCAGATGATCGTCGTGAACCAGAAGACGAAGTGGATCCGGCCCGCCTCGCGCCCGGCATCGAGCGGCAGCCATGGGATCGCGAGCGCAACGACGGTGCAGATCGCACCGGCGACCAGAGCGATCGCGGTGAGCTGAATGAAAGAGCCCCTGCGCACCGGGCGCAAGCCTAGTTGATTGCTCGCGACGAAGGGTCGGCGAGCCGTAACCAAATCGGGGGGCTGGTCGTTGAACTAGCGACCCGCCGGGTCCAACCCTCCATCGGGGACATGAGCTAGGAGGTTTTACAACATGGGTATCGGAGTCAGCCTCATTCTGATCGCCGTCGGCGCCATTCTCACGTGGGCAGTCAACGCGACTGTCAGCGGCCTCGACATCAACACCGTCGGGATCATCCTGATGGTCGTCGGTGCGGTCGGCCTCATCCTGTCGGCGATGTTCTGGTCGAGTTGGGGTGGCGTCGGCGGTACGCGCCGCCGCACGACCGTCATCGACGACGGCCCGCCTGCCATCTAGGTCGATCGGACGAAGCGAAAGCGCGTGCGAAGGGCGGCCGGGTCGGTCGCCCTTCGCCGTTTGTCAGGCGATGTGCGCGGTGAAATCGCCGGCCGCCGGCAGCTCGACCGCGAAGGTCGAACCGGCGCCGACGCCGGCTGACTCGACCCAGATCCGGCCGTCCATCCGGCGCACGAGCTCCCGGCAGATGTAGAGGCCGAGCCCGGTCCCGCCCACGCCGCGATTCATGTTCGGGTCGAGGCGATAGAACTTGTCGAACACGCGCCGCTGCTCGGAGAGCGGCACTCCAAGCCCCTCGTCTCGCACCGAGAACCGGACGTGCGACCCGAACACCGCGACGGTGACCGTGACGGTGCCGCCGTCGGGTGAGTACTTGACGGCGTTGTCGACCAAATTGATGAGGACACGGCCGACCTTGTCCGGGTCGCCGGCCACGGACGGTACGTCCGGATCGGCCACCAGGGTGATCTCGTGGGTGCGGCCAAGGTGCGCCCGCTGCGCGTCGATCACCTCGCGTACGAGAACGATGGGGTCGCAATTCTGGATGGAGACGTGCAACGAGTCGGTGTCGAGCCTCGAGGCCCAGAGGATGTCGTTGACCGTGCGTGCGAGCCGGTCGGCCTCGCCGGAGACAACGTCGAGGAGGCTCGCTCGCTGATCGTCGGCGAGCGTCACGTCACCGCGCCGCAACGTCATCGCAGCGCCGTAGATGGCGGCGAGGGGCGTCCGAAGCTCGTGCGAGACGGTAGACACGAACTCGGTGCGCATGGCCTCGAGCGCGCGCTCCTCGGTGAGATCGCGGAACGCGTAGACGATCCCGTCCGGTACCGCGACACCGTGGATCGAGAGCCAGAGCTCGCGGCCGCCGAGATCGAGTGGCAACGACTCCGGCCGCGGCGCGGCCCCGCCGTCGGAGCTCAGCGGCACCCGCGCGACGACGGCCGACCAGCCGGGAATCGCCTCGACCGCGACCCGGTCGAGCACCGCGGTTTCGGCGAGGCTGGTCGCCGCGGCAGCCGCGCGGTTCCAGGTGCGGACGAGCCCGTGCCGGTCGACGAGGAAGACTCCGTCGCCGACAGAGGCGAGCACGCGCGCGGCCTGCGCCTGCTCCTCGGCGGCACGATAGAGCTGCGCGTTGTCGACGGCGACGGCGACGCGCGCCGCGAGCTCACGAACGGTCTCGACGTCGGCGAGGTCGAAGCGCGTGCGGGTGCGGATCAGCGCCAGCACTCCGAGAATGTGGCCGCGTGCGACGAGCGGCATGTAGACCAGCGAGCGCGGCTTCAGGAGCTCGACCGTCGGGCCGATCGCGGGGCGCCCACGGGTGACGTCCTCGAATGGTGCCGGATCGGCGTCGAGGTCGAGCAGGATCTCCGGCTCTCCGGTCCGGATCACCCTCGCCGAGCCGCCGGTGTCGTCCGGCGCGGGCGGGTGCGCGAGCAGGCCGTCGCGGATCTCCCCGGAGAGCTCGGGATCTGCCACCTCGATCACGACGCGCGCGATCGCATCACCGTCGACCAGGTCGACAACTGCCGCGTCCGCGAACCCGGTGACGGCGAGCTCTGCCGCGCGATGGAGCGTCTCGTCGAGATCGAGTGAGGAGGCGAGGACGATGCTCGCCTCGCTCAGGAACGCCAGCCGCTCCTGCGCCGCCCGCTCGGCCTCGTAGAGGGACGCCTGGTTGATCGCGAGGGCAATCCGGTCGGCGATCAGCTCCAGCAGCCGCACGTCGGAGTCGTCGAATTGCGCGAATGCCTCCGAGCCGACATGAACGACGCCGATCACACGATCCTCGACCACGAGCGGGATTGCGACGAGCGAGTTGACCCCGCGCTCCCGCAGCATCGGGCTGACCAGGTCGATCTGAGAGAGATCGGGGACGAGCAGCGACGACCGGCTCGCGGCGACGCGCCCAGCGAGCCCGGCGCCGAGCGGAATCGCGACCGCGCGCTCGAGCGCTTCGGCGAGCCCGACCTCGGCCCTGACCGTCAGGAGACCGTCGGCGCCGACGAGCAGGATCGCCGCCGTATCGGCCTCCATCACCTCGACGAGCCGCGCGAGCAGCCCCCTCAGAAGATCCTCGAGCGCCAGGTGCTCGAGCGCTACTTCCGCGACGCGTTCGAGCTTGCGGAGCGTCGCCGCAGCCGCCTCCGCGTCGGCCCGTGCGAGCCGCTCACGCGCGTGGATCGCCGCTCGCTCGTCCTCGGCCCGCTTCCGGCTCAGGAACTGGCCGAGCTGGCCGCCGAGCGCCTGGAAGAGCAAGAGGAGCTCGTCCTCCCGCGGCCGCTCGACACTCGAAAACGCCTCGACCACACCGACCACCCGGCCCTCGACGAAGATCGGGAAGCCGACGCCTGATCTCAGCCCCTCCGCCGCGGCGATCGACGCGCGGGCGAACCGGTCGGGCGTCAGCTGCTCGAGCCACATCGCGCTGCCGGACTCCGCGACGCGGCCGGGCAGGGTCGCGGCGGTCATGGAGACCCGCTCGGTCATCGCCCTGAATCCGTCGAGCTCAGCTCCCGGTCTCGACCAGAGCACCCGCGGCCGATCCTCTGCAACCGGCCAGAATGCCGCGATCTCCCAGCCGAGTGCCGCGCACATGGTCTCGAGCACGAGCGGAACCGCGACATCGACGGTCTCGGCGTCGGACAGGATTCGGGTGACGGCGTACTGGAGCTCGGCTCGCTGTTCGGCGCGGCGCCGCAGGGTGATCTCCTCGACGATGCCGCCGACGCCGAGAGGCTCGCCGTCGGGCGCAAGCACCGGGTAGTAGCTCGCGAGCCAGTGGCGCGACGCATCGGGATCATCGGGAGTCCCGCCCGTCATCTCGAGCGCGACGACCGCCCGGCGTGTCTCGAGCACGCGACGCGCGATTGGCTCGATCACGTGCGCGAGCTGCGGGATCACCTCGTCGAGCGTCCGCCCGACATGATCGTCGGCCGGGAGGTGGTTGATACGCGCGAGGGCATCGTTGACGCGCACGTACCGCAACTCGGGATCCCAGAAGCCGAGCCCGATGGGCGCGCTCCCGACCAAAGAGTCGAGGAGCGCCGATGTCCTGCGTGCGTCGAGATAGAGGAGTGCGTTCTCGATCGCCGCGCCGGCGCGGCTCGCGACGCCGGCTGCGATGCGCAGGTCGTTCTCGTCGTAGCGCCTCGTTCGTGCCTCGAAACGGACTGCGCCGAGGAGCTCGTCGCCCGAGCGGAGCGGCACGCACATGACCGAGGCATGGAGGCGTGCCTGTCCATCGGCCACGACCGCAGCGGAGAGATCTGTCTCGGGAGCGACGTCGCCGGAAGCGGCGACCCGCCGCAGCCCGTCGGAGTCGACCACGTCGACCGCGCACCCGTCGGCGAGCTCCGGCACCGCGAACTCGACGATCGCCCCGAGAATGCCCTCGTAGTCGAGCGTCGAGCCGAACGCCTCTGCCGCAGCCGACGAGACCCGCTCCCGCTCCGCGAGCACCCGCTCAGCCGTCACCTCGCCGAAGATGCTGATCACGAACTGGAGCGCGCCGGTCGCGTCGCGAACGGAGACGGCACGCACGTTCGAGATGCGATCGGGGCCGCCCTCGGCAGGACGGAACCGAACGAGCATCGGCTCGGGCTCCTCGCCGGCGAGCGCCCTCCGCGCGGGCAGTTCGGCCATGTCGAGCGGCCGACCGTCGACGGCCAGGATCTCGAACCGCTCGGCCGCCTGGTCGAGCCCCGCCGCAAGGAGATCCTCGGCGGTCCGGTAGCCGGTCAACCGTGCCGCCTCGTCGTTTGCGTAGAGGACGTCGCCCGCAGCAGTGGTGACGACGATGCCGTCGCGGAGGTGGCGCAGCACAGTCTCGAGCAGCTCGCGCGAGGCTCCGAGCGCAGCAGACGTATTGTCGACGGTCTGACTCATTGAACCTCAGCCGCCCTCGAGGCGGCCACGTCAGGGTACTCCGTCTCGCCGGAGCGGCTACTGCGTCGGCGTCTGCGCTGCGACGTCGAGCACGAGGATCGCGTCGCCGTCCGGCAGCGGCTCGAAATGGGCCGGAAAGGTCGCTTCGGAGGTGAGCGCGTCGATCGCGGCGGCCTCCGCCGAGTCGTTCGCGGTCACGACGGGAGGCGACGCTGGCGGGAGGGTGTCGCGGAGCGGGCTTGCGAGCTCCGGCTTCAGGTCGGACTTGCGCAGGAAGACGGCGCTCGTCCCGCCCCCCTTCTCGGCTTGCAGCAGCGAGACGACCTGATCGAATCCGTGCAGGTACTTGAACGTGTAGAGCGAGAGCTCGAGCGCCTCGCGCCGCAACGCGCGCTGGCTCTGGGCGGTGCTAGAGCCTTCGATCGCGCAGCTCGCCTGGAGCCCACAGAAGGCATAGATGAGCGTGTTGTCGGCTCGGAAGAGACCGATGTACGGGTTGATCTGGCCACTCGAGTTCAGCCGGCGGACACCGATCGCCTCGAGCTTCAGCCCCTGCACCTGCGCTCCGTGCTCCTGCACGGCAACGACCTGCGTGCCGTTCGCCGACTTGTAGCCCGAGGCAATGCGCAGGCCGATCTCGCGCGCGCCCGGCAGACCCTGCGTGTCCGGCTTCCACTCGGACCACGCGATGGGCGCCGAGTGATTGGGCCGCGTGAGCAACACGACGAAGCCGGCAACCGAGAGCCAGAACGCGAGCGCGAGCACGCCATATGCGAGCCGGAAGAGCCCGCGGTGCTTGTCACCCGTCGAGCCCGTCAGAGCTTCGGCCACGTCTCGTCCTTCGTCAGGTCGACCTCGGGCAGCGTCAGCTTCTGTGCGTCAAGGAGGCGCACCACCTCGTCGCCGTGCAGCTCCCGCCGGTCGACGAGCGCGTCTGCGACCGCGGAGACCGCGCCCTGGTTCGCCTCGATCAGATGATGCGCCGCAAGGTAGGCCTGCCCGAGCAGCTGCTCGACGAGCGCGCGCTGGCTCGGGTCGGACAGAACCGCGCCGAGCGGGTCGCCGCCCATGCCTCCCGAACGCGTGCGGTTGATGATCTGCGTGCCGATCTTCTGGAACCGCCGCATGACACGCTCGCGCGTCTCGTCCTCGGTCTCGTCGTCACACCGTGCGAGCTCGAGGTACTCCGGCGCCATGCCGCACGCCCCGACCATCCAGGCCGCGCGGTCGGTCGCCGCCTGCACGTCGCCGCCGACGCCGGTCGAGTTCTCGCCGTAGAACACGCGCTCCGCGGCCATGGCGCCGAGCGCCCAGATCAGCCGCGCCATCTCCTCGCTCCGCCACGAGGAGAACCGCTCCTTCGAGGTCATCGACGTGCGCGACCTTGCCGAGATAGAGGTCGAAGATGTCTTCGCGGTCCTGCTTCGTGGGCGTCCGGAACCACACGTGGCGCCCCATCCGCCCCGGGCGCGTCAACGCCGGGTCGAGCTGCTCGATCGGGACGTTCGTCGCGCCGATGAAGTAGATCTGCTCGCCGCGCGGGCGCGGTGGCGGCAGCCGCAGAGACCGGCCGCGATAGCGCGCGGGAACGACGTAGCTCGCGTCGAGCAGCGTGTTGATCGTCGAGGTGAGCATGCGCTTGCCGAGCGGCGGCGCGTCAAGCCCGTCCATCACGACGAGCAACTGGTTCAGCGCCATACCTCCGCCGGTCCCGCCGAACATCCCGCCGGGCACGGCCTGGTTGACCATCGCAACGAGACGCGAGGGCGCCCGTCGCTCGGGCGCACGCCGCTCGAACTGCTTGTCGCGCCACGCGCGGTTCTCGAGCACGAGATCACCCGCCTGCTCGAACGTCGGCTCCTCAAACGGGGTCGTCGCGCCGCCGCCGAGCGAGCTGCGCCGCATGCCGACGGCGTCGATCTCGTCGATGAAGACGATGCACTGGCCGCCCCACTTCCGTGCGAGCCGCTTTGCCTTGCGCGCGAGATAGCGCACGAGGATCGAGTCGAGGCCGACGAACGTCTGCGCGAAGCCGGAGCCCGGGATCGTCACGAACGGCGAGTTGAAGCCGGTCGCGATCGCCTTGGCGAGCATCGTCTTGCCGGTTCCCGGGGCACCGAGGAAGAGCAATCCTCGTTCGCGCTTGCCGCCCGCCTGCTCGAAGCGCTCGCCCGACTGCCAGAGCGAGACGATGCGCCTGATCTCCTCCTTCGCCTCGGCCTGGCCACGGACGTGCTCGAGCTTCACGCCCCATTCGGCGTCCCCCGGCTGATAGCCGCGGATCTGTGAGATCCCCATCGCCATCATCGGCCCGAAGAAGATGAGGAAGTTGAAGAGGAAGAAGAACGGCAGCACGACGAACTGACCGAGCGAGCTCGAGTTCGTGAAGAACGAGAAGACGTGGAGGAACCGCCGGGCGGTGTGGAGCCACGTGACGCTGTCCCCGAAAAAGACGAGCGCCGCCCACACGAGCGTGACGACGACGAGCACCCGCCAGACGAGCTTCCACGTCGAGCGCCAGAACGCCGAGCGGCGACGCGCGACGACGTCCTCCGCGCGGAGCTCGGGGTTGTCGGTGCCGAAGAGACTCGGCCACTCGATGAAGCGCCGGAAGATGACGTCGACGAGGCCGCGGAAGGCCGCGACCTCGATGGCGGTCAGGAGGAGGGCGTAGCGCAGGGCGAGGCCCTCGTGGACGTGGAACCAGACAAACGCAGCCGGCGAGGTGAGGATTGCGACCCCGGTCGCGGCGCGGGTCAGCGAGCGCCACTGAGTTCCGAGCGCCTGCCGCTCGGCCTCGCGCTCGGCGGCGAGGAGGGAGGGCGGCGCGGAGACCTCGGTGGCCATTCAGGGAGTAAGACAGGAACGGGCACAGGAGCTTCTTGTGTTTTTGTTAAGCGCCCATGCGGCTTTGCGGGGCGGCGAGCGGATGCTGCGAAGCTGACACTTGACAGACAGCGCAAGTGATGTCATAGTGATGTCACGATGAATCTGACGATTGTGATCGACGGCCTCCAGGACGACCTCCAGGGTCTCGCCGACCTCGGCGACGAGCGTTCGGCCCAGATCGCGCGGCGCCTTGGCGACGCGCTCGGCTCGAACTTGCGCCTGAAGCTGCTGGACCTGCTCTCGCAGGCCGCGGTCGAGCTCTCCTCCAAGCTTCCCTCCGGCCACGTCGAGGTCCGTCTCGCCGGCCAGGAGCCCGAGCTCGTGTTCGTCGCCGAGACCGGCGGCGACTCGGCCGGGGCGGGCGAGGAGCTCTCGGCGCGGATCAGCCTGCGCCTGCCCGAGTCCCTGAAGCAGGCGGTCGAGCAGGCCGCCGCGCGCGAAGGGGTCTCAACGAATGCGTGGCTCGTGCGCTCGATCGCGCGCGCAGCCGAGTCGCGCCCAACCCAGGTCGGCGGCAAGCGCCTGTCCGGCTACGCCCAGAGCTAGGAGTCTCCGCGATGCAGAAGACCTTCGAAGTAACCGGCCCCGTCGAGCTCGACCTCCGGCTCGCAAACGGCGAGGTCGAGATCGATCCGTCACTCGACGGACGAGTCGAGATCTCCCTCGAGGCGCACGACGACGACTCGCAGCGCCTGATCGACGAGGCCCGCGTCGAGCTGCAGGACCAGTCGGAACGCCAGCGCGTGCTCGTCGACGTACCGAATCGCCGCGGCGGCGGGTTCAGCTTCGGCCTCGTCTTCGGCCGCAGTGGGATCACATGCCGCGTGCGGTGCCCCGAGAACTCGCTCGTCAGCGTCAAGTCGAAGTCGGCGGACGTCCTTGCGCGCGGCACGCTCGGCAGGCTTTCGATCCAGACAGCGTCGGGCGACGTCGAGGTCGATCGTGTGCTCGGCGGCGTCACCGTGAAGAGCGCGAGCGGCGACATCCAAGCCCGCGAGATCGGCGGCAGCACGAGCATCCAGACCGCTTCGGGCGACATCGCGATCGACGTAGCACGCGGCAGCGTCACCATTGCCACTGCCTCCGGCGACGTCCGGATCGGCGAGGCCTACGACGACGTCAGCGCGAACACGGTCAGCGGCGACCAGGATCACGGCGCCGTCATGACGGGCCGACTCGCCGCCCATTCCGTCTCCGGTGACGTGCACGTCGGCGTTCGCCGCGGCTCGCGTGTCCACCTCGACTGCAACACCGTGAGCGGCGACACGAGCTCCGACCTGGAACTGACTCCCGATGCCGCGACCGGCCCCGGCCCGCTCGTTGAGATCCGGGCGAAAACCGTGAGCGGCGACATCAAGATCACCCGCGCCCCGGCGCAGACGACCGAAGCTCCGTCCGAGACCGATCAGGAGGTGCACGCATGAACCGCCTTTCGTGGGACTCGACCGCCCCGCGGCGCCCGAGCGGCCGGCAGACGAGTCCTCAGCCCCGCGCCGAGGATGCGCTCGTCGCCGAGGAAGCCGACTTGATCCGCGTCGCGTGGGACAAGCGCCTGCGCATCACGTCCTTCTGAGAACGCTGCAGCAGAACGCAGCCGCATGAAGGCCCGCGCAAGCGGGCCTTCAGCGTGTCCTTGCGAGACATGTCGCGGGGACTGTCCCCGGGACATGTCCGCAAGCGACAGACACGCCAGGTATGGGCCGTGAAGGGATCGAACCTTCGACCTTGGGATTAAGAGTCCCCTGCTCTACCAGCTGAGCTAACGGCCCGAACGAAGCGCCGCGCATCGTAGCGAGCCGTACGCTACGACCCGTGCGCGTTCTCTCGGTCGTGGGCAACCGCCCCCAGTTCATCAAGTCGGCCCCCACCTCCGTCGCGCTGCGGGAACGCGGCATCGACGAGATCGTCCTCCACTCGGGCCAACACTGGGATCCCGCGATGTCACAGGTGTTCTTCGACGAGCTCGACATTCCCGAGCCCGCCTACCGGCTCGACTTGCGTACCGCTGACGCCGCCGCGATGTCGGTGCCGATCCGTGAGGTCGTCGCGCGCGAGCGCCCCGACTGGGTGCTCGTCTACGGCGACACAGCGACGACCGTCGCCGGCGCGCGCGCCGCAGGCGCCGTGCCGATCGCCCACATCGAGGCGGGACTCCGCAGCTTCGATCTCGAGATGCCCGAGGAGCGGAACCGCATCGAGGTCGACCGCCTCTCGACGCTCCTCCTTGCGCCCGACGAACGGTCAGCGGAGCAGCTCCGCTCGGAGGGCATCGACGGACGCATCGACGTCGTCGGTGATGTGATGGCCGACGCGACTCGGATCTTCGCTCCGCTCGCGACCCGCCGCGCACCGCCCGTCGACGGGGACTATGCGGTGCTGACGATCCACCGGGCGGCGAATACCGAGCCGAAACGACTGCGGGAGATCGTCACCGCAGTGAACGAAGCGGCGCAGCGGTTCGTCTTCCCCGTGCACCCACGGACACGACGCGCGCTCGCCGAGGGCGGGCTCACGCTCGCGGCGCACGTCGAGGCGGTCGAACCGCTCGGCTATCTGGAGATGCTCGCGCTCGTTTCCAATGCCGATGCCGTCGTCACCGACTCGGGAGGGCTCCAGAAGGAGGCCTACTGGCTGAAGGTGCCGTGCGTCACGATCCGGCCGAGCACCGAATGGGTCGACACGCTCGCCGCGGGCGCCAACATCCTCGTCGAGCCCGAGGCGCTCGCCGCCGCGCTCGAGCAGGCGCGTTTCCCCGACGATGCCCCGCCCCTGTACGGCGACGGGCACGCTGCCGGGCGCATCGCCGCCGCGCTGTACCCTTGACCGCCGTGCCCGAGTCGTCCGTCTACGACGTCGCAGTCATCGGCGCCGGCTACGTCGGTGTCCCGCTTGCCGCTACCTTCGGCGAGGCGGGAAAGCGGGTGCTCCTCGTCGACATTCAGCCGCACGTCGTCGACGCGCTGAACCGCGGCGAGAGCCACATCGAGGACGTCAGCGACGCGCGGCTGAAAGAGCTGACCGACAAGGGCCTCGTGGTCGCAACCGCCGACTACGAAGTCGTGAAACAGGCGCACGCGGTGCTGATCGCGCTCCCGACGCCGCTCTCACAGCAGCGCGAGCCCGACCTCTCCGCCATCGAAGGCGCCGCGCGCAGCCTCGCGCCGATGCTGCAACGCGGCCAGGTCGTCGTGCTCGAGTCGACGACGTGGCCCGGTACCACCCGGGAGATCCTGCAGCCGATCCTCGAAGCCGGGTCCGGGCTGAAAGCAGGCGAGGACTTCCACCTTGCGATGTCCCCCGAGCGTGTCGACCCGGGTCGCGAGGACTGGACGACGAAGACGACGCCGAAGGTCGTCGGCGGGATCTCGCCCGCCTGTACCGCCGCAGCCGCAGCCGTCTATCGGACTGCGATCGACACGGTGCACGAGGTGTCGACGCCGGACGCCGCCGAGCTGACGAAGCTCCTCGAGAACATCTACCGGGCCGTCAACATCGCGCTCGTCAACGAGCTCGCGCAGCTCTGCGACCGGATGGGGATCGACGTGTGGGAGGTCGTCGATGCCGCCGCGACGAAGCCGTTCGGGTTCGCGTCGTTCAAGCCCGGACCCGGGCTCGGTGGCCACTGCATCCCGATCGACCCGTTCTATCTCACGTGGAAGGCGCGCGAGTTCGACTTCTCGACGCGCTTCATCGAGCTCGCCGGCGAGGTGAACAACAACATGCCGTACTTCTGCCGCTCGCTGATCTCGCAGGCGCTGAACCACGGCGCGCAGAAGTCGGTGAAGGGCGCGAAGATCCTGATCATCGGCGTCGCGTACAAGCCCGACATCGGCGATATGCGCGAGACGCCCGCCAAGAAGCTGATCGACCTCCTGAAGACCGCAGGCGCCGACGTCGCCTACCACGACCCGTTCGTGCCGGAGTTCGACGGCATGCGCTCCGCACCGCTCGCACCGGAGGACTACGACTGCGTCGCGATCGTGACCAACCACTCGGGCATCGACTACGCAGACGTCGTCGATCGCGGCAAGGTCATCGTCGACTTCCGGAACGCCACCAAAGATCACGAGATCGACGGCAAGGTCTGGAAGCTTTGACGAAAGTCGGCGTCGTCGGCCTCAACTACTGGGGGCCGAACCTCGTCCGCAACTTCGCCGACCTGGCCGACCTCGCATGGGTCTGCGACCTCGACCCCGAGCACCTGGCCCCGATTGCAGCCCGTTACCCGAACGCGCGCGCGACCGAGCGCTACGACGACCTCCTTGCCGACGAATCGCTTGACGCGATCGTGATCGCGACACCCGTGCCGACGCACTTCGCGCTCGCCAAGCAAGCGCTCGAGGCGGGCAAGCACGTGTTCGTCGAGAAGCCGCCCGCGATGCATGCCGCCGAGATGGACGAGCTCGTGCGCCTCGCCGAGGAGCGCGACCTCGTTCTCATGCCGGGGCACCTCCTGCTCTACCACCCGGGGGTGCTGAAGCTGAAGGAGCTCGTCGACGGCGGCGAGGTCGGCGACGTGCTCTGCGTGTACGGCAACCGGGTGAACCTCGGCATCGTGCGCACGAACGAGAACGCGCTCTGGTCGCTCGGCGTCCACGACCTCTCGGTGATCCTGTACCTCGTCGACGAGGACCCGGAGCTTGCGACCGCGCAGGGCAGCGCGTCGATCACGAAAGGTGTCGAGGACGTCGTCTTCTGCTTCTTACGCTTCCCGAGCGGCAAGATCGCGCACATGCATCTGTCGTGGCTCGACCCACACAAGATGCGGAAGATGACCGTCGTCGGCAGCGAGAAGATGGTCGTGTTCGACGACATGGAGCCGGAGCGGAAAGTGACCGTGTACGAGAAGCGCGCCGGCAGCGCGGGCGAGCTCCACTCCGGCGACATCCACATCCCGAAGATCTCGACCGCCGAGCCGCTGCGCCTGGAGTGCACCTACTTCCTCGAGCTGATCGCAGGGCAGCACGACCGCGGCAAGGTCGCGCGCGACGGCGCCCGGGTCGTTCGTGCGCTCGAGATGCTGACGGAGTCGCTCGGTGGCGGCTGAGGTTCACCCGACAGCTGTCGTCCACGAGGGGACGGTTCTCGGCGACGGCGTCCGCATTCTCGAATTCGCCGTCGTCGGCAAGCAGCCGACGCTCGGCCCGTCGTCGACCGCGAAGCGCGATCCATTGCCTCCGGCTCGCATCGGTGACGGCACCGTCATCTCCACGGGCGCGATCGTCTTTGCCGGCTCGACCGTCGGCGCCGGGTGCATCGTCGGCGACCAGTCGTGCATCCGTGAGCGTGTCGAGCTCGCAGACGACTGCATTCTCGGGCGCGGTTCGCTGATCGAGAACGACACGACAGTCGGCACGGGAACGCGCATCCAGGCGGGCGCCTACATCACCGCGTACTCGACGCTCGAGGAGGACGTGTTCATCGCACCCTGCGTCGTGACGACAAACGACAACTTCATGGGTCGCACCGAGAAGCGGAGGGCGCTGATGAAGGGGCCGACGATCCGTCGCGGCGCGCGGGTCGGCGGCGGCGCGATCCTCTGCCCCGGGATCGAGATCGGCGCGGAGGCGTTCGTCGGCGCGGGCGCCGTCGTGACGAAGGACGTGCCTGCCCGCAAGCTCGTCGTCGGTTCACCGGCGCGCGTTTTGCGCGACGTCGACCCCGATGAGCTCCGCGAAAACGGGGGCTAGGCGGTTTAGGGTCAGCCGCGCGCAAGCGCGAGTGAGTACGACACAGGATCGCGGCTCTTCTGCACGAGCTTCAGCTCGAGGTAGTAGATCCCCGTCTTCGCTGCGCGATACCCGAGCCGCGCCTGGCCCGCGACGAGCCGAGACTGCGCGAGCCGTGGCTCCTGCGCGTCGAGTCCCTCCACCTGAACCGTGCCGGGCGCCCACAACGCCATCCGAATCGAACCGCGCAGGGCGGTCGAGGTGCGCGCGAAGAGACGCTGCCCCTTCGTGAGGTGAACCCGATAGACGTCGATGTTGTCGTCCCAGTAGTCGAGCGTGGCGTCGATCGTCCTCGGAAGCGGCGGCAGCGCGTGCGCCCACGGGCCGGCGTCGTCGTTCGGCTCGTACCGATCGGCGGGCGGCAACGGCAGCGTCGTGAGTGCGACGAGCGCTGCGTTCACATCGAGCACTCCCCAACCGGTGAAGCGGTCGCGCCCGCCCACGCACGACGAACAACCGGTCAGCGGTGTCGCGTCGTCGGCACTGCGTTCGAGCAGCCACGCCACCTGTTCGGGACGTAGCGCCGGATTCACGCCGAGGAGCAGCGCGGCGGCGGCAGAGACCTGTGGCGCGGCGAACGACGTGCCGATCGCATCACGGAACTCGAACGGGCCGCAGTCGGAATATGGGTGATCGGCGCAGCCGGGCCGGGTCGCGTCGACGAGGTTCTGTGGGATCGTCGAGAACATCGCGTCACCTGGCGCCGCGATGTCGTTGTAGACCGTGTCGCGATTCGAGTAGTCAGGTACCGACCCGTTCTGGCGGATCGCACTGACCCCGATCACGTGCGGGAGCGCGGACGGGTAGTGGGCGAAGTTCCACGGTGTTGCCGGCGACTGAGGCCCGTTCCCGACGGCTGCGACGACGACCGCGCCCTTCGAGTACGCGTATTCGACCGCCGCCTGCTCGAGCGGCGAGTACGTGTCGAGGCTCTGGTCGAGCGGATCCCGGACGCCGCCGAGGCTGAGGTTGATGACGCGCGCTCCGTTGTCGACCGCCCAGTGGATGGCGGCGACCTCGCCCTGCAGCGAGACGTTGCCGTCGGCGCCGACGACCTTCGCGATCATCAGCTGCGCGTTGAAGGCGAGGCCCGCCATGCCCTCGCTGTTGAACGGATTCGCGCCGATCTCTCCTGCGACGAACGTGCCGTGCCCCTGATCGTCGTGGTAAGGCGAGCCGCCGACGAACGATCGCGCCGCGACGACGCGCCCGACGAACTCGGGATGCGTGCCGTCGAGGCCCGAGTCGATCACGGCGACCTTGACCGGGACAAGCTTCGGCGGCGTCGACCAGTACGTCCACGCCTGATCCTGCTCGAGGTACCACTCCTTCGCGGCGAGCGGCTCGAGGTTGTCGAACGCGAGCGCGGCGGCGGGAAGGACGAGCGCCGCCGCCACTCCGGCGAGCGCGAGCGCAAGCCGCGGGCTCACTGGACGAGCAGCGTCGCCGACACGCCGGGGACGAGACCATGCCCCGGGGCGCACCGGACGCGATACGGCCCCGGCTGCACGGGGCCGGCGAAGCTCCACGCGCCGGCGGCATCGGTGAGCGCCGAAGAGAGCGTCGTCCAGCCTAAGCCGTTCTGCTGCTGGAGCTGCACGGCCGCGCCGGCGGCAGCCGGCTTCACCGTGCCCTGCACCGCGCCCGCCGTCGCATCGGCACTCACGCGCGGCGCGACCGAGATGCGCGCGAGGCCGACGCGCACGGCGCCCCACGCAAGCCGGTACTGCGTCGTCGCCGACGGCTTCACGATCGCGGAGAAGCTGCCGTCTGCACCGAGGATGAGCTCGCCTGCGGGCGCCCAGTCGGCCCCGGCAACCTTGGACTCGAGCGAGGCTGCGTCCATGCCTTGCGCAAGCCCGGTCAACGAGACGGCACCGCCGAACGTCATCGTCTTCGCCGACGGGGAAAGCTGCAGGAGCGCAGGTGAGAACCACGTCGACCGCAGCTCGAGCTGGCCGCGGAGCTGCGAGCCGGTCAACGTCGCCTGCGAGTCGTCCGTCGAGACGACGGTGACGGTCTTGACGCGGCCGTCGGCGCCGTCCGAGACCTGGAAGCCTGCGAGCGGCGCCGAGAGCTTCAGCTGCTTCGCGACCTGCACGGCGTCGAAGAGCACAGGCCCCCACGCGTGGTAGGGCGAGAGGGTGTCGTACGGGTCGGCAACCGGAACGAGATAGGGAACGGGCGCACCGGTCGCGTCGGCAGCCGACGCCGTCCGGCCGCCGGACGTGGAGAAGAAGAGGGTGTCCGCAACGGTGCCGTTGTAGAGGACGACCTGGCCCTTTGTTGCATCGACCGCGTCGCTCGCTGTCGTCGCCTCGGCGTCGAGACCGCCGTAGACCTGGCTGCGCGTGTCGCCGTAGAGGTCGAAGCCGCGGCCCTTCGTCAGGTTGGCGAGCGCATACGAGCGCGCCGCCACCGCCTGGGCTTTCAGCGCTTCTGCCGGCCAGCCCGAGGGCATCTCCGACGGGACGACGCCTTTCAGGTAGTTCTCGAGACCGACGGTGTCGATCACCTGCACCTGCTTGCCGTCGCTCGAGACGACGATCTTCCCGCGATACGACTTGCCGTCGACGACGAGTGGCTGCTTGCCGATGAACGTGAACGGCGCCTGCAGCGTCGGCTGGCCCGCAAGCACAAGCTTGGGCTTCAACGTGACGATGCCGGGCGCGAGCTGCACCTTCGTGCCGGCGGCATCGGTCACGTTCCAGGCGACGATCGAGTTCAGCGTCACCTTCTTCTCGAGCGCGAGCTGCACGCGCACCGAAGTCAGTTTCGCGGCGCCGAGGGTCGTCCCCGAGTAGTAGTGCGCGAGAATCCGGTCGTAGCTCCACCCGTGCTGCGCGTAGCCGTAGGCACCGAACTGGCTGAGCCCGAGCCCGTGGCCCCACCCGTGGCCGCTGACGGCGAGCACGGATGCGGCTGTGCTCGTCAGCGTCGTCGCCGTGGTCGTCGTCCACGTCGACGTCGTCGTGACGGTCGTCTGCCCGGTGGTGGTCGTACCGCCGGCGGGCGAGCGTCCGGCCACGAGCAGTGAGGCGGCAAGCCCGCACGCGACGAGCGCCAGGATCATGCAGACCCGCATCACCGCATGCGTCGGCACCATGGAAATCACGGTAGCCGAGCTTTCCGCAGCCCTCCGGCCACCTTTACCGAACGTTTCCATAGCGTGTAGACCGGCAACCTTCTTCGTTGCCACCTCAGGCATGCCTCCCCTCGCCGACATTCTCCCGCCCCGTTACCGCGACGCCCGCCCGATCGGAAGCGGCGGCATGGGCGACATCTTCTGTGCCGTCGACAGCGAGCTCGGGCGCGAGGTCGCCCTGAAGGTGCTGACGGCGCGGTACGCGGCTGACGCATCGTTGCGGGCCCGTTTCGAGCGAGAGGCGCTCGCCGCCGCGCGCCTCTCGGGAACGCCGAACATCGTCACGATCTTCGACGTCACCGAGCACGCCGGCAGACCGATCATCGTCATGGAGTACCTCGCCGGCGGCTCGCTCGAGGCGCAGATCGCTGGGACGCCGTGCCCGCCGGCCCAGTCGCTTCGCTGGCTCGGGGAGGCTGCAGGCGCGCTCGACGCGGCGCATGCGGCCGGCGTCGTGCACCGCGACGTGAAGCCCGCGAACCTGCTCCTCGATACGCGCGGTCATCTCTACGTCGCGGACTTCGGCGTTGCGAGCGCCGCCGGTCTCGACTCGTTCACGCAGACCGGCACGATCCTCGGCACCGCCGGGTACCTGTCGCCGGAGCAGGCAAAGGGCGAGCGTGCAACAGGCGCGACCGACCGGTACTCGCTTGCCGTCGTCGCGTGGGAGCTCCTCACCGGCCGACGCCCGTTCGCCACCGACTCGCCGACAGCGGAGGCGCTCGCCCACGTCAACGCGCCCGTTCCGTCGGCTTCTGCTGCGAACCCGGCGCTCCCCCGGCAACTCGACCCGGTCTTCGAGCGCGCGCTCGCGAAGGACCCGGCCGCCAGGTATCCGAGCGCCGCCGAGTTCGTCGGTGACCTGCACCGCGCGCTCGACGACGCTGCCGGCGACACCTGGCTCGAGCCGCCGCGCGCGACGGCGGCGACACGCGTTGCGGCACCCGCCGCACCCTCGCGTGGCCGACGGTGGCTCCTTCCCGTGCTCGCGCTCCTCCTGCTCGCGGCCGGTGCCGGTGCCGCGTTACTCGCATTCCGCGGCTCGGGCGGTAGCTCGTCCACCAACGCGAGCACGATCGTCCGAACGGTCACGAGGCCCGGGAGCACGGTGCGCGAGACGATCACGACCGCGCCGGCGGCGGTTCCGACGACGGCTCCGACCACTGCTCCGACCACTGCTCCGAGCTCCGCCGACGGTGCGTCGTTGAACAACGCCGGCTACGCGAAGATGCAAGCGGGCGATTTCGCGGGCGCCCTACCGCTCCTCGAGCAGGCCGTCCAGAAGCTCGACGGCTCCGGCGTGATCGATGAGGCGTACGCGAAGTACAACCTTGCGCACACCCGCCTCGCGCTCGGCGACTGCACGGACGTCAGCTCACTGCTCGACCAGGCGCAAGCGATCGAGGGCCCGCGGAAGGAGATCGACCACCTGCGCAAGCAGGCCGAGCACCGCTGCTAGAGCACCGCTGCGACCTCTCACGACGAGCCGCGTCCGGCGCCGCCACGTCCGGTGCCAGGCACGACTACTAGAGCGTGACGACTTGTCCACCGCCGTTTCGCGATGGTTGTCGGATTTGGCTCGAACGCAGGCACCACAGCGCCGGGACCGGCCTGCCACGGAGATGTCCTGTGGGGCCATGACCGGTGCCAGGCACGTCTACGAGAGCGTGACGATGTGTCCACAGCGGACGCCGTCGGATGAGAGCGCGGCAGGAGTTGGAGGCAGGCTTCGCGGCGGTGGGGCGCGCCAAGGCAACAGAAGCGGAGTCGTGTTCGGCGCTCAGCCGGACAGCCCGCTGTGTGACTCAGCCGCCGAGGCGGGCCGCGTACTGCTCGTCGTAGTAGCGCTTGTAGTCCCCTGAGCGGATCGGCTCCCACCAGTCGCGGCTCGAGCGATACCACTCGACGGTCTCTTCGAGGCCCCCTGCATCGAAGGAGTGTTGCGGCGCCCAACCGAGATCGCGCAGCTTCGTCGAGTCGACGGAGTAGCGGCGGTCGTGACCGGGCCGGTCGGCGACGTGACGGACGAGGTCGGGACTCGCCCCGGTGAGGGTCAGGATGCGCCGCACGACCTCCATGTTCTGACGCTCCTGGCCGCCGACGTTGTAGATGTTGCCGCGCTCACCCTTGCGGAGCGCGATCTCGATCGCGGCGCAGTGATCGGCGACATGCAGCCACTCACGGCTCTGCTTGCCATCGCCGTACACCGGAAGCTGCTCGCCCTCGAACGCGTTCGTGATGAAGAGCGGCAGGAACTTCTCGGGGTACTGGCGCGGCCCGTAGGTGTTCGCACCGCGCGTGACGAGTGCATCGACGCCGTAGGTGCGCACGTAGGCGAGGACTTGAAGGTCGCCGCCTGCCTTCGACGCCGAGTACGGGCTCGACGCGCGGATCGGTGCGTCCTCCGCGCACGGATCGGCGTCGGGCGGAATGTCGCCGTACACCTCGTCGGTCGACACCTGCAGATGACGGATGCCGTGCTGCCGCGCGTAGTCGAGCAACACTTGCGTGCCGAGCACGTCGGTGAGGATGAACTCCGCCGGCCCCATGATCGACCGGTCGACGTGCGTCTCGGCGGCGAAGTTGACGATCGCGTCACACCCGGCTGCCGCCCGCGCAACCGCGCCGGGATCGGCGATGTCGCCGTGCTGGAACTCATGCTCGACGTCCGCGAGGTTCGCCCGGTTGCCCGCGTAGGTCAGCTTGTCGAGGACCACGACCTCGTCGCCGCCGGCGGCGAGGCGTCGGGCAAATTGCGAGCCGATGAAGCCCGCGCCCCCGGTGACGAGCACGCGCATGGGCACAGGGTACCGCCCTCCTTCCTACAGGCGGTCGAGGCACGCGCGCAGGCCATCGCGCCAGTGCGGCAGCTCGGGCGCGCCGCGTTCGCTCCGCAGCACCGAGTACGCGGGGCGGGGCGCACGGGCGCCGAACTCGGCCGTCGTGATGCGCCGCACCCGCGTCGCGAGGCCCGCTTCCTCGAAGATCGCCTCGGCGAACTCCGCCCAGCTGCAGTCGCCCGCGGCGGCGATGTGGTAGACGCCGAAGGGCAGCTCCATGACGGCGCGCGTCGCGGTGGCGAGATGCCCGACATACGTCGGTGAGCCGCGCTGGTCGTCGACGACGGCGACCTCGTCACGTTCGGCCGCGAGCCGCAGCATCGTGCGCACGAAATTCTTCGACGTCGGGCCGAAGAGCCACGAGGTACGGACGACCCAGGCACGCTCTCCCGCCGCCGCCTCGCCGTGGAGCTTCGTTCGGCCGTAGGCCCCGAGCGGCCCGGGTGCGTCCGATTCCACGTACGGCGCGCCCTTCGCACCGTCGAAGACGTAGTCGCTCGACCACGTGACGAGCGGCACGCCGAGCGCTGCAGCGTGTTGCACGCCGCCCACGTTCACCGCGGCTGCCGATTGCGGGTCGTCTTCTGCGCCATCGACGTCGGTCCACGCCGCGGTGTGCAGAACGAGGCTCGCACCTTCGAGCGAAGCGGGCGCAGGGTGCGTGACGTCCCAGTCGGCGCGCGTCAACGCGAGTGCGTCGGGGAACTCCTCGGCGAGCGCGTGGCCGAGTTGCCCGGCCGCGCCGGTGATGAGAACGCCCCGCGTCAGGAGACCGCGCGCAAATCGCGTTCCGAGAGGATCGGCGAACGGGTGCTCCAGAGATCGACGACGCGCGGGTCGTTCCACGGCACGCCGTGCTCGTCGGGGCTCTCGGGGTCGTACTCCTCGGTCACGAAGTAACAGAAGAGGCAGTCCGTCAGCGCCTCGTAGCCGTGCGCATGGCGGCCGGGGACGTAGATCGCAACCGGGTTCTCCTCACCGATGTCCTCCGTGAACGTCTCGTCGGTCTCGCGGTCGAGCACGACGACACGCACCATGCCCTGAAGGCAGAGGAAGAGATCGTCCTGGCCGCGCTCGTGGTAGTGCAACGCGCGAATCACACCCTGGTGCGAGCGCGCGAGGTTCGCCTGCCGGATCGGCTTCGGCAATGCGCTCGCACGCATCAGCTCGGCGAACCAGCCGCGTTCGTCCTCGTGCCGCGCGAGCGGGAAACGCGACACGATCACTTATTGGCACCGGTCTCGTCGATCAGCCGGCCGACGTCGGCGAGATCGCCCCAATGCTTGCCGCCGTCGTGCCACCAGCCCTCGACCTTGCGCACCGTGAGCTCGCCGCGTTGCGCGTAGACACGGTTCACGTCGGTGATCTCGAGCTCGCCGCGGTTCGACGGAGCGAGGCCGTCGATGATCTCGAAGACCCCAGGCGGGTAGCAGTACAAGCCGACGACCGCGTCGTTCGAGGGTGGCTCGAGATACCGCATGTCGACGCGTCCGGCTTTCTCGACGATGTCCGCGACGCCACCGTCGTCGTCGTAGGCGATCACGCCGAAGTTCTCGGGGTCGGGCACGTTCTTCACGAACACCATCGCGCCGTCCCGCCAGGCATTGATCTCGTCTGCATGGCTGCGCTCGAAGATGTTGTCGCCGAGGCAGACGACGAGCTGCTCACCCGCCGCGAATTCGCGTGCCATGCCGACCACCTGCGCGATCCCACCCGCCTCGGTCTGCACCTTGTACGAGAGATCGAGATCGAACAGAAGCTCGTCGCTCGAGCGCGCATGAACCTGCCCGTTGCCGAGCAGGTCGATGAACTGGCCTGCGTGCTGCTGCCCCGTCACGATCAAGACCTCCCGCACGCCGGCGCGCTGCAACAGCTGGAGCGGGTAATAGACCATCGGCCAGCGCCCGACCGGCAGCAGGTGCTTGTTCGTGACGCGCGTGAGCTCCTCGAGGCGGGTCGCGTTGCCGCCGGCAGCGATCAGGCCCTTCATGCGGCCGATGCTACAGCGGCCTCGGCATCGTGTCCGCGTGCGGCTGCGAGTCCCGTGATCCCCGCGAGCACGCCGACGGCCGCGACGCACATCCACATCGTCGCGTCGCCGTACGCGCTCCGCACCTCGAGTCCGAGGAACGGCGTCAGCGCCCAGCCGACCGACCACGTGCCGCCGAACGCACCCATGTAGGCGCCGCGAATATCCGCCGGCGCGAGCGCTGCGACGACCGCCTGTGACGTCGGCACCCACAGCATCTCGCCGATCACGAAGAGGACGATCACGGCCGCGATCACAGGCGCGGAGCCGTTCACGTTCAGGAGCAGGAAGGGAACACCCATCAGCGGCATCGCGATGCCGAGCTTCAACGACGCGGGAATCGCAGATGTCCACCGCGTCACCCGCAACTGGAAGAGCGTGACCGCGAGCGGGTTCAGGATCATCAGGACGCCCCACGCCGCCGGCGCGAGGTGGTGCGTCGTCGTGACCGAGATCGGCAACAGCGTCTCGGTCGCGATGTAGGTCATCGTCGCGAGCACCGACGCGACCATGAAGAGCAAGAACGGCGAGTCTCGGATGATCACGCCGAGCGAGCCACGCTGGGGCGGTCCGGTCGGGGCGTACGCTCCGCCGCGGGGGATGGAGCGCACCGCGATTGCAAAGCCCGCGAGCGAAAGGGCGAGCGTTCCGACCCAGAGGTGGTTCCAGTGGTTGCCGATCAGGAGCAGGCCGCCGAGCGGCGGCCCGATCGTGACTCCGAGGTTCGACGCGACCCGCACCGCTGCGTAGGCGACCTCCTGCCGCTCGGGCGCGACGAGGTCGGCGACCATCGCCTGATCGGCGGCGCCGCCGATCGACCCGAAGACCGGCAGAAGCGCGAGCAACGCGAGACCGGCGTAGACGTGCTGCCCGACGCCGATTAGAAGCAGCGGGACGAGCGCCTGGAAGCCCCAACCGACGAGGATCATCGGTCTGCGGCCGACCCGATCCGACCAATGTCCTGCGGCGTATCCCATGACGCCGGCGAGCACCGCGCCGACGAGATACGTGAACGCGAGTCGCGATTGGGGCGCATGGAGATGCCTGATCGCCCAGATGCCCATGAACGGATACGCCGACGAGCCGGCGATCGAGCCGACGAAGCTGACCGCGAGCACCGGGCGCAGCGCCTGATCGACGTCGTCGCCCCAGACAAGACGGAAAAGCCGCCGAAAGAAGATCACGCGACGAGCCCCAGCCGCGTGACGAGCCAGAACGCCGACTCGACCGCTGGGCCGATCAGCAACGCGAAGGCGAGCGTCCCGATCCCGACCGTGCCGCCGAGCACGATGCCGGCGATGAGCGCCGATCCCTCGAGCGCGGCGCGGACGAGCCCGATTCGGACGCCGGTACGACGCGCGCCGACGAGCATCACGGAGTCGCGCGGGCCGGCGCCGAGCGCCGCGCCGATGTAGAACGCCGATCCGACCCCGAAAAAGGCGAGGCCGAGGGCAAGAAGCAGCGCGCGCGGCAGAAGCGCCCACGAAGCGAGGTGCTGCACCGGGGCGAGCGGCTGGAGAGCCGCGACGAAGAGGCCTACGAGCAGCGCGTTCGCCGCGGTCCCGATCCCCGGCCTCGAACCGAGCGCCCACGCGATGAAGAGAACCGCGATCGAGACGGCGACCGTTGCGAACCCGAACGACAGGGGCGTATGTCGCTGGATTCCCTGATGGAGCACATCCCACGGCGAAAGCCCGAGATGCGATTCGAGGAACGAGATCGCCCCGCAGGCGCAGAGGAAGAGGCCGCAGACGAGCCAGGCCGCGCGCGCGACCCGCCCGCCGCGCAGGACGGGCGCCGCGTGCATGCGTGCACGCTAGCGCGAGAACGCGACCGGGCGGGTCAGGCGACGACGCGGTCGCGCCGGCCGAGCAGTAGCCCGAGCGCGAGGAACACGAGGCCCGTCACCGAGAAGACAAGTGGCGGCACCCAGCCGCGTGAGGAGTGGCCGGCCGGGCCGAAGATCGGCACGGACACCGATGTCCACTTCAGTGTGAAGTGCACGGCTGCGGCGAGCAGCCCGAGCGCTCCGAGCACGGCCCAGCTCGAGCGGCCGAGTGCGCCGGCGATCCGGATGAAGAGGACGGCGGCGATCACGATCAGGATCCACTCGAACGTCCCGGAGTGCCAGAAGTAGAGAAGCGCACCGCCGACCGTGAGCCCAGCCCCGACGTGCAGCCAGAATCCGTAGGGGCGCCGCGTACCGGCGTCGACACCGAGCGCCCAGGCGAAGAAGACGAGGCCGACGAGCAGCGTGACGACCGCCGACCAGTTGCCGCCGCCGGACAGGAAATCGGTGACGAAGAGCCAGATGATCGTGACGACGGGCAGCATCAGCAACGGGTGGCGGAAGACCCGTAGCGCGGTGATCGCCGCCGCCAGCGTCAGCAGCTCCACGCCGAAGCGGCCCACGTGGAACCCGGCGAAGGTCGACGACGATCCTTGGTGCCCGAGCCAGCCGAACCACGTGAAGAGCGCCCCGATGAACGAGGCGAATCCGATCACCGCGACGAATGCGAATACCCCGGCCGCGACCGGGTGACCGCGCTCGCGCAGAGCGTAGGCGAGCCCTTCCAAGACGGCGTAGACGACGAGCGCCCAGAGCGCGAATCCCGCCGCGCCGTGCCGGGACGAGAGGTAGGTCAGCCATGCGGCGGCCGCGCCGAGCGTCGTCAAGCCCCCCGTATAGACGAGGAACGACCAGCTCGACCAGCGAGGATGGACGATCTCCACCCCTTGATCTTCGGGCCTGGGTCGGACGGCCAAGGTTCGCTCGAACGGCGCCCGGGGTACGGTTCGCTTCGAGATGGCCCGGCGCGACGTCGACAAGCTGCAGGAGGAGATCGAGGAGCTCTTCGCCGATCTCTGGCAGGTTCCGCGATTTTCCGGCCAGCGCCACGGCTTTCGGCCCAACCTGGATTGTTTCCACACCGACGATCCGCATGCACTGACGGTCGTCATCGAACTCCCGGGCGTCGCTCCCGAGAGCGTCCGGGTCGTCGTCGGCGAGCGCGTGCTTGCGATCGCGGGCGAACGGCGGCGGCCGAAGGTGCCGGGCCGCGTGTACCAGCAGATGGAGATCGAGTACGGGGCCTTCGAACGTCAGGTTCGGCTCGTCGAGGACGTCGACCCCGAGCGGGCCCGGGCGCAATTCGCGGGCGGGGTGCTGACGATCGACCTGCCCGTCGTCGAGCAGCCGGTCGCCGTCGGGCGCATCGCGATCGTCGTGGAGCGCACGTGACCGACGTGACCTTCGACCCACCCGAGCTGCACGACCAGCCGCTCGAATTCCCCACCGCACTCCCGGTGCTGCCGTTGAAGGACACGGTCGTCTTCCCGCAGTCGATGTCGCCGCTCGCGATCGGCCAAGAGCGCTCCGTGCGCTTGATCGACGACGTCGTCGCCGGCGATCGCCTGCTTGCGCTGATCGCGACCCGCGACGGCTCGATCGAGGCCCCGGGCTGGAACGACATTTACGCCGTCGGGACGGTCGCCCTCATCCACAAGATGATCAAGGTCCCCGACGGGACGCTGCGGATCCTCGTGCAGGGCCTCGAGCGCGTCCACCTCCTGAACCGGCTCGACACCGATCCCTATCTGCTCGGCGAGTTCGAAGCGCTGCCGGACATCCTGTTCGAGACCCCCGAGGTGGAGGCGCTGACCCGCAACGTCCAGGGCCTCTTCGGGCGAATCATCGGGCTCGCCCCCTATCTGCCGGAGGAACTGCAACTCGCCGCCGCCAATGTCGACGACCCGAGCGCGCTCTGTCATCTCGTCGCCTCGACGCTCCGCACGATCAAGACCGAGGAACGCCAGCAGATCCTCGAGGAAATCGACGTCGAGCAGCGCCTGCGCAACGTGTCGGCCATCCTCAGCCGTGAGCTCGAGGTGTTCGAGCTCGGCTCGAAGATCCAGTCGCAGGTGCAGTCCGAGATGGAGAAGGGCCAGCGCGAGTACTTCTTGCGCCAGCAGCTGAAGGCGATCCAGCAGGAGCTCGGCGAAGCCGATCCGGAACAGGCGGAGATCGCCGAGCTGCGCGAGCGGATCGATGCGCTCGGGGAGCTACCCGAAGAGGTGCGCAAGGCGGTCGACCGTGAGCTCGGCCGGCTCGAGAAGCTTCCGTCGGCCGCGGCCGAGTACGGGGTCATCCGGACCTACCTCGAATGGATCATCACGCTGCCGTGGACGTCGTTCACGGAGGACAACCTCGACCTGGAGCACGCGCGCGCGGTGCTCGACGCGGATCACTTCGACCTCGAGAAGGTGAAGGACCGCATCATCGAGTACCTCGCGGTCGCGAAGTTGCGGAACGAGATCTCGGGACAGATCCTCTGCTTCGTCGGGCCACCCGGCGTCGGCAAGACGTCGCTCGGGCACTCGATCTCGAACGCGCTCGGCAGAAAGTTCGTGCGGCTCTCGGTTGGAGGCGTGCACGACGAGTCGGAGATCCGCGGGCACCGCCGCACCTACATCGGCGCGATGCCGGGGTCGATCATCCGCTCGCTCCGCGACGCCGAATCCGCGAACCCGCTCGTGCTGATCGACGAGATCGACAAGCTCGGCAGCGACTGGCGCGGCGACCCGGCGAGCGCGATGCTCGAAGTGCTCGACCCCGAGCAGAACTCGACCTTCCGCGACCACTACCTCGATCTGCCGTTCGATCTCTCGAAGACGCTCTTCATCTGCACGGCCAACACGCTCGACACAATCCCGGGGCCGCTACTCGACCGCATGGACGTGATTGCGCTGTCCGGGTACACCGAAGAAGAGAAGCTCGGCATCGCGAAGCGCTACCTCCTGCCGAAACAAATTCGCGAGCACGGCCTGCGGCGCTCGCAGCTCTCGCTGTCGGACACGATGTTACGCACCGTGATTCGCGAGTACACGCGCGAAGCGGGCGTGCGCAACCTCGAGCGCCGGCTCGCCGATATCTGCCGCAAGGCCGCGACGCAGGTCGCGAAGGGTCACGCGAAGAAGCCGCGGGTCGACGACCGGCTGCTGCGTGAATGGCTCGGCGCCCGCCGTTTCTCGGGCGAGGCGCGCAAGCGCACCTCGGTTCCCGGCGTCGCGACCGGCCTCGCCTACACCGCTGCCGGCGGTGACGTCCTCTTCATCGAGGCAGCCGCCTATCCGGGCAAGGGGCGATTGACCGTGACGGGGCAACTCGGAGAGGTGATGCAGGAGTCGGCGCAGACGGCGCACTCGTGGGTGCGCTCGCACGCGCGCGAGGTCGGCCTCGACGAGAACTGGTTCGAGGAGCACGACGTCCATGTGCACGTGCCCGCCGGTGCGGTGCCGAAGGACGGCCCGTCGGCCGGTGTAACGATGGCGACCGCGATCGCGTCGCTCGTGCGCGGCGAGCCCGTCGCATCCGATGTCGGGATGACCGGGGAGATGACACTGACCGGTCAGGTGCTCCCGATCGGCGGCCTGCGCGAGAAGTCGCTCGCGGCCCAACGCGCCGGCCTGAAGCGCATCATCTTCCCGCGCGAGAATGAGCCCGACCTCGATGAGTTGCCGCCCGAGACGCGCAAGGCGCTCGAGTTCATCCCCGCGGACACGATCGAGGACGTTTTCGCGTGCGCGTTCGGCGGTGCGAAGGCGCGAGCGGCTGCGCGGCGACCGCGCGCCGTCGAGCGCGCGGCCGCGCGGCCGCGCTAACGGAGCTCGAACCCGGAGAGCAGCTGCTTGCAGACGGCGCCGGAGCTGGACGCTTTGCGCCGGCAGAGGAGTAGCACTTCGTGCATGCCGCGCAGGACGAACGTGTACTGCTCGACGTAATCCCCGACCTCGACGTCGTAGCTGTGTGAGCGAATGCCTGCGACGGTGACCGTCCTCGTGGTCGAGACCGATCCGTGCACCTGCGCGGCAACCTGGCTCATGCGAGCCTGGAGCTCACGCGCCACGCGGTCGAAGAGCGCCGCCGAATAGGGCTTCAGCAATGGGAACGTCGCCACCTGGACGCGCTCCGTCCCGCTCGTTGCAGACACCCGGTGGGGAGCGCGGGCGACCGTCCAGCCGCCCGGCGCCTCGAACCGGAACCCGGAGCCACGCACGAGTTGCGCCTTTGGTGCGCTCGAACCGCCACAGCCTGCGAGAATGACGGCGAGCGCCACAGCGATCGGCAGTTTGCGCATCACGGAGCCGGGTATCAGGCGCAAGGTAACGAAGCGAAAGGATTCGACAATGATGGCCAAGACAACTGACAAGGTCTACGACGCGGCGGGGAACGTCAAACCCTACGTTGAGCGGGCGATGAACGACGACAAGCTCCGCGAGGACGTCATGAGCGCGTTCGCAACGGCCAAGGAGCTCTACAGCGAGCTCGTCGGCAGCCGCGGCGCGGTGACGCTCGCAACGCGAGTTGCAACCGACGACGACGTGCGCGACAAGCTGAAGACCGCGATCGACGATCTGCGCAACGCTGCCGACCGGCTGCAAGGGAAGAAGGATCACGGTGGCCGCAACGCGACGCTGCTCGTCGCGGGCATCGCACTCGGCATCCTCTTCAACCCGGTCACCGGGCCTGAGACGCGCAAGTGGCTGAAGGAAGCGCTCGGTGGCGGAGACGAGTTCGGCGGCGACTACCCGTCGAGCAGCACGAACGGCGGCTCGAACTAGAGGCTTGAGCTAGCCGCGGCCGAGATCGGTCGTCGGCGCGACCACCGTCGGCACGAGCGTCTGCATCAGCGCTGACGCCTTGAGGGGCGTCAGCGCACGTTCGAGCGAGGAGGGGTCGAGTCCGTCCGCGGTCGAGATGTCGCTCATCCCGAGGAGGATCGCTCCGGGCTCGGGAGCGGCCGAACCTCCGGGGACGGCCGGCGCCCAGCCGGCGGCGATCGGGAAGGGCAGGTCCTGCTGGTGCTCCCACGCGTCGAGGTAGGGCGTCGGGTCGACCGCGCCGTCATAGCCGAGATAGAGCAGCGAGACGGGGTGCACCTCGAAGTGGAGGTGGTACGGCGTCCCTTCGGCGTCACCCGTGTTGCCCATGAAACCGACGACCTGACCGGCCTTCACGCGCGCTCCGTTCACTGCGGCGGTCGAGAAGGCGGAGAGGTGCGCGTAGTAGAACTGGTTTCCCTGCTCGTCGAGGATCCAGAGTCGGTTTCCGCCGATCTTGTTCCAGCCGACCGAGAAGACAGTCCCCGATGCGACAGCAAGAAGCGGCTGGCCGAGCTGGGCGAAGATGTCGTCGCCGTGGTGATAGGTGACATCCGCGCGGGCCGACCCGTAGGAATCGATGTAGGACGACGGCCCGTAGACCGGGAAGACGTAGTGACCGGCCGTCAGCTTGGGATGGACCTGAAGCGGCACGCCTTTCGAGCTCGAGTTGTTGCGCGGGCGAAGACTCGGGAGGTCACCCACGGGCGCCTCACCGGACGAGGTCGTCTCAGTCGTCGCCGTCGGTGTCGTCTCGGTGGAGGTGCGCGGCGGCGCCGTCTGGACTGCGGCCTGCGCGTACCCGATCTGGATGTCGCTGCCAGCGGCAAGACCACCGTGGTCGGCCGTCAGATGGACGACGAGCTCCGTGACGAAGCCGCGGTAGCCATGCACCCCTGTCGGCGCGGTTCGATCGATTCCCTGGGAGCCGACGGCGAGTTGGCCCCAGTCACCGAGAGCGACGTGCGTCCCGGTCACGGGTTGGCCCTCGACCTTCAGGTTCGCCACGGTGCTGCCGTTCGCGTTGCCACCCGCGCCCGAGTACCCGGTGCCGGCCGACGCGCGCGCGGTCACCGCGTCGGCCGTGATCTCGCCGCCGAAGAGCGAGATGCCGGTCGCGTCGCTTTCGGCCTTCGCCGACGCATTGACCTTCACGCTCGTCGTCGCGCTGGCGGTCGTCGACTGGGCCGCGACGATCGACCCGTCGGCGGGATAGGCGAACGGGCCTCCGGCTGCAGGCGTTCCGTCGGGCGGCGAGACGACAGCCGCAGTCGCGACGGGGGTTCCCGAGGGAATCGTCACCGAGATCGACCAGGCGGTCGCTGCCGCCCCCGGCTTGTTCGCAGGCCCTTCGGCGCCGGCCGGGCCGAGGACGAGCAGGGCGAGCGGGATGAGCAGAGCAATGCGACGGACCACCGTCCTCTTGATTCTGCCAGGGATGTGGGATCACCCCCCACATCCACTTGATATTGAGAATCATTCTCAGCTAGGCTGGTGCCGTGTCCGCTCCCCACGATCACGCCCTCGCCCTCCCAGCTCGTGCGCGCGTGACGCCGCAGCGGCAGGTCGTCCTCGATGCGATCGCCGGTCTGGACGCCGCGTTCACGCCTCTCGAGCTCTTCGACCGGGCTCGGCAGCGCGACCCACAGCTGGGGCTCGCGACCGTGTATCGCACCGTCGAGCTGCTCCGCGAGACCGGGTCGCTCCGCCAACTCGTCCACGACGGCAGGCCCTCGTATGTCCGCTGCCATTCGGGCCACCATCACCATCTCGTCTGCACCTCCTGCGGCACGGTCGAGGAGACGGAGCTCTGCGCGGCGCCGTCGGCGGCCGAGCTGCGCCGCCGTCACGGGTTCAGCGCGCAGGATCACCAGGTCGACATCTACGGCCTTTGCGAGCGCTGCGGATGACATCCCTCGCGTGGATCGCGATCCCGCTCGCCGGCCTGACCACCTGCTCGACACTCCTCGGGGGCTTCGCGGCGCTGCGTGTGCGGAAGGACCTCACGACGCTGATCGCGTTGACCGGCGGGGTCGTCGTCGCGGTCGCGCTGTTCGATGTCCTGCCCGAGGCGATCGACACCGTCGGCTCGAGCCGCCGTGTCACGTGGCTTGTCGGTGCAGGCTTCCTCGCGTTCTTCCTCGCGGAGCGCGCGCTCGTGCTCCATCACCGCGACGACGCGGAGCATGCGAAGGCGCACACACATATTGGCGTGCTCGGTGCGGCCGGCCTGTCCGCGCACAGCTTCATCGACGGGCTCGGAATCGCGCTGGCGTTCCACCTGAACTCCGGCACCGGCCTGCTCGTGTTCGTCGCCGTGATCTCTCACGACTTCGCCGACGGCATGAACACGGTGTCGTTCATCCTCCGCCAGAGCGGCGAGGTGCGAAGCGCCGTGCGTTGGCTCGCGCTCGATGCGGCGGCCCCGCTTGTCGGTGCGGCCGTCGGCACGTTCGCATCAGTCAGCGAACGTCACCTCGGCTACGTGCTTGCGGTCTACGCGGGTTTCTTCCTCTTCATGGGCGCAACCGATCTACTGCCCGAAGCGCATGCACATCCATCGCTTCGGCGCGTCGCGCTGACCGTCACGGGGTTCGTCGCAACCGCCGGCGTCGCATACGCCGCGTCTCGCTGACCCGGTGAGCCAACGCCGTTTCGGGGACGTGTGGACGAATCGTCACGCTCTCGCGACGGTGCCTGGCACGGGACGCGGCGCCTCCGATTCGCTCTCTGACAGGAGTCGGGGACAAATCGTCACGCTCTCGTAGCCGTGCCTGGCACCGGCCGTGGCGGCGGCGGACATCGCCCGAACGAACAGGCTCGCGGTACGACGGCGCCCTTGAGCGGCTAGCCGCGTTGCTGCTTCGCGAACTCGCGGAAGCGGGCGCGCGCGTCGTCGTCCGGGCCGATCGGCTCGTCATCGGCGAACCGCGGATCGGCGGCAACTTCCTCGGCGACCGCGCGGATCTCCGCCACCACGGCATCCGCGTGCTTCGAGTCACGCAGCAATGACTCCACCCAGGTCTCGGTGCCGTCGTACGACGGCACATCGTGCTCCACGAGCATTTGCCCGAGCAGGAGACCCACGCGGATGTAGGCGAAGGTGCGAAACGCAAGGATCTTCCGCGGGCTCGCAACGAGACGGTCTATCTCGGGATAGTCCGTCTGCACCTGGGTGACGATCGACCCGATCGGCTCGTCGACGAGCGGGATCCAGAGTTCGTCGGACTCGGACATACCTGCAGTGTTCACGATCTTCGCCGCGTCCGCCAAACGATCTGTCCGGCCGTGATGATCAGGAGCACCCCGAACAGGCGCCTCAGCACCGAATCCGGGAGCGCCTCGGCAACGAGGACACCGCCCTCGACCCCGGCGACCGACGTCAGCCCGACGATCGCCGCGACCCTCACGTCGATGTTCCCATACCGCTGCTGGCGCCACGAGCCGACGATCGCGGTCGGCAGGATCGCGAGCAGCGACGTGGCTTCGGCGTGATGCTGGGTCAGCCCCAGGCCGAATGCGAGCGTCGGGACGAACAAGATGCCGCCGCCGACGCCGAAAAGGCCGGCGAGCACCCCGGCAAGGAGGCCGATCAGGCCGACGATCACCTGGGTCATATGAGCAGCCTCGTCCCGACTGCAGCGAGGAGGACCGCGAACCCGACCGTGAGCCGGTGCGCCGGGATGCGTTGCTGGAGCGCGGTGCCGATGAGAACGCCGGCGACCGCGGGAATGCCGACGATCGCCGCCGCACCCGGCTTCACCTCGCCATGAAACGCGTAGGTCGCTGCACCGACGGTCGCTGAGATGATGATCGCCGCGAGCGACGTCGCCGACGCGCGGCGCTGGTCGAACGCGAGCACGAGCACGAGTAGCGGGACGAGCAAGATGCCGCCGCCGACGCCGAACAACGCTCCGAAGAAGCCCGAGACGACGCCGATACCCACGAGCTTCAGCACGACCTTCCCTACTCTACGCAGGGTGGACCCGCTCGCTTCGCTCGCGGCGCAACCGGGAGACGCCGGCCTCTTTCTCGACATCGACGGCGTGCTCGCGCCGATCGTCTCGCACCCCGAAGACGCACGCGTGCCCGACGACACGCGCGGGGAGCTGCGCCGTCTGGCGCGACGCTACCGGCTTGTCGCGTGCGTCACCGGACGCGACTCCGTCGTCGCGCACGAGATCGTCGGCGTGCCCGAGTTGACCTACGTCGGCGAGCACGGCCTCGAGCTCGACCCGCGCGCGCGCGAATGGGGGCCGCGCATCCACGCGTTCGCGGCCGCGGCTCGTTGGCCCGAGGAGCGAAAGCCGCTCAGTGTCGCGTTCCACTACCGCACGGCCGTCGACCCGGATGCCGCGCGAGCCACCCTCGAAGGGATCGCGGCGGACGCGGTCGACCAGGGGTTCCGCACGCGCTGGGGCCGCATGGTGCTCGAGGTGCTGCCGCCCATCGACGCGTCGAAGGGCACGGCGGTCCGGAGCCTGCTCGAGGAAACGGGCTTGCGCCGGGCGCTCTACGCCGGCGACGATGTCACCGACCTCGACGGGTTCGCCGCACTCGACGGCCTCGACGTCGCCGTTCGCGTCGCGGTCGCCTCGGCCGAAGGCCCCTCCGAGCTGGGGCAACGCGCCGACGTGCGGGTCGGGGATCCGGCAGCGTTTCTCGAGCTCCTGCGCCGTTTGTAGCTACAACCCGAGGCGCTCGCGAAGCTGGCGCGACTGACGCCGCGCGACGTCGAGCTCCGTCTTCTCCGCGTCGGCGAGCTGAAGCCGGAACCGGTCGGGTGCGGCGCGGCGAACGCCGGCGACCTTGCTGAGATTCACGAGATACGAGCGGTGGATACGCGCGAACCGCCCGCCCGGCAGCCGCTCTTCGAGCTCGCCGAGCGATGCCGTGCAGAGATACGAGCGGTCGTAGGTGTGCACGCGGCTGTAGTCGCCATCAGCCTGAACGAAATGCACCTGGTCGAAATCGAGCAACTCAGTGCCGCCCGAGCCGGCGACGACCGGGATCTTCTCGACGGGCGCCGCGTTCTCCGACGAACGCTCGCGCAGCCGCTCGACAACGCGCGCGAGGCGGTCGGGGTCGACGGGCTTCAGCAGATAGTCGAACGCCTCAATTGCAAACGCGTCGACGGCGTAGCGCTCGTGCGCCGTCACGAAGACGACCGCGGGTGGGTTGCGCCGCTCGCGCACGAGCGGCGCCGCGTCCACGCCGGTCAACCCGGGCATCTCGACGTCGAGGAACACGACGTCGTACGAGAGGTCGCGCGCGAGCTCGAGCGCCTCGAGGGCGCCTGCCGCCTCTCCGACGACGCTCACCTCGGGATGTGCCGCGAGCAGGTAGCGAAGCTCCGACCGCGCGGGGGCCTCGTCGTCGACGATCAGAGCGCGAATCATTCTCCGACCGGAACCTCGAGCCGGACGACGGTGCCGAACGGGAACGAACGCAGACGCACACCCTCGCCGTAGTGCGCCGTCAGCCGCAGGTTGACACTTGCGAGGCCGAGCCCGGTTCCCTCACCGACGCCCTGCTCGAGCACGCGGTCGATCGCGTCGCGCGCGATGCCGCGACCGTCGTCGCGCACGGTCACGCGGAGCTTGCCGCGACGAACGCGTGCGCGCACGAGCAGATTGAGGGGCCGATCGGTCTTTCCGTGCTTCACGGCGTTCTCGACGAGCGGCTGCACGAGCAGCGGCGGCAACCGCACGGCGCGTGCCTCGTCGCTCACGTCGATCGTCACCTCGAGCTGCGAGCCGAAGCGGGCCTGCTCGAGATCGAGGTAGCTGCGGACGTGCCGAAGCTCCTCGTCGAGCGTGACGAACTCGCCGGGATGCGCGAACCGGCTGCGCAGATGATCGGCGAACGCAAGCACGAGCTTGCGCGCCTGCTCGGGATCCGTGCGGATGAACGACGCGATCGTGTTCAGCGAGTTGAAGACGAAGTGCGGCTCCATCTGCGCCTGGAGCGCCGTTGTCGTCGCGGTCGAGAGCTCCGACAGCTGAAGCTGCGCGGAGAGTTGCTCCGCGAGCCCGTCGAGCGTCGCGACCGCGGTCTCGTCGAGCGGTGAGCCGGCCGTCGCATACGCGACGACCGCACCCGCGGGGCCGTCCGAGAAGAGCAGGGGCACGACGGCTGCGGCGCCGAGCGGGCACGCGGGATGGCTGCACTCGGTTCGGATCCCGAGCGGTGCAAGCAACGGCCGCCTCTGAGAGAGCACCTCGTACACCGGGCGGATCGGCTGGTCTCCGGCGGCGTGGTGATCGGCGCCCGCGCCGACGAACGCGAGCACGTGATGCGTGTCGGTGACCGCGACGGCGCCGTACCCAAGCTTTTCGAAGAGCTCGTATGCGACGGTGCGGGCCGCGCTCTCGGTCAGGCCGCGCCGCAGTTCGGGCAACGTCGCGGCGAGCAACTCGAGCACCGGAGCCTGGCGCCGCGGACGGCGAACGCGCGCCATCAGCCGCTCACGCTCGGGTCAGCTCGAGGACCTCGGGAATCGAGGTGACCCGCGGGCCGTCCCAGTCGCCGAGCTCGGGCCACAAAGGGCCTTCGCCGGGGCGGTGGATGAGAATCGCCTTCATCCCGACGCGCCGGGCGCCGTCCAGCTCGTCGTTCGCGCCGTCGCCGACGAACACTGCCTCGTGCGGCTGCACGCCGAGCGCTTCACAGCAGGCGAGATAGATGCGCGGGTCGGGCTTCGACATGCCGATGCGCGACGAGAAGATCTCAGCGTCGAAGAGCCCGGCGAGCTCGGATTCGTCCCAGAGAGTCTCGACGTCCTGCGTGCAGACCGTGATCAGCCCGACAAGCTGTCCGCGCTCACGCAACGCGCGCAGCGTCTCGACGACACCTGGACGTGGGTGCAGTGACGCCCGCACGTACTTGAGCCGGATCGCGCAGATCTCGTCGACCGACTCGGGCCGAACGCCGGCTGCGGCGAGCACCTCCCTGATCGGCCTCGTGTAGCGGGTCGGATCGCGGTTCCAGCGCTCGGCGAAGGTCTCGTCGTCGACGAGCACCGACACGTCGGCGACCATCTGTGCGGCAGCCTCCGGATCCCAGTCGATCAGGGTCTCCCAGAGATCGAAGATCACTGCGCGCACGAACGCAGCACCTCCCAGGCCCGTCGGATGTCGTCCTCGGTCGTCCGCGCGTTACCGATCGCAAGCCGGATGACGGCCTGGCCGCGCAGCCGCGTCGCCGCGACGAAGATCTCCCCGGTCGCGCTCGCCGCGCGCGCGACCTCGAAGTTGTCGCTCGCCGCGTGGCGGAAGCACACGGTCGAGAACGGATGCGGCGCGGAGACCTCCCACCCCGGCTCGGCTTCGACCCACGACGCGAAGAGCTGCGCCAGACGCACGTGCTCGCGGATCAACTCGCGCAGACCTTCGGCACCGTAGTGACGGAGCACGGCCCACAGCTTCAACGCACGAAAACGGCGGCCGAGGGCCGGCCCGAAGTCCTTGAGATCGACCGCGGACTCGGTCGACGCGAGATAGTCGGGCGTGACGGCGAACGTCTCGTGAAACACCTCGGGTCGCCGTGTCCAAAGCGCAGCACAGTCCATCTGCGTGAACAGCCACTTGTGCGGATTGACGACGATCGAGTCGGCGCGGTCGACGCCGTCGAGGCACCAGCGAAGCTCGGGGCACACGGCGGCCGAGCCGGCGTACGCGGCGTCGACGTGCAACCAGGCCCCCCTCTCGGCGCAGCGCTCGGCGAGCGCTGCCACCGGGTCGACCGACGTCGTTCCCGTCGTACCGACTGTCGCCACGATTGCCGTCGCGTCGTCGAACGGCAGGTCAGCGCGCATCCGGTAGGCGTCGTCGACCTCGACCTTGCGGTACTCGAGCCCGACGAGCCGCGCAGCCTTCTCGACGCTGAAGTTCGCTTGCTCCGAGGCGTAGACGACACCGCCCGGCCGGAGCGTGCGCGCTGCGGCGAGCGCAGCAACGGTCGCTGTCGAGGCGGTGTCCTCGATATGGCCGTGCCAGTCGCGTGGCAGGCCGAGGAGTTGCGCGAGCCAGTCCATGACGGTCACCTCGAGCTCAGTCGCCGCCGGCGAGGAGATCCACGTCATCGCGTTCACGTTCAGCGTGGCGACCAGAAGCTCCGCGAGCACGCCCGGTTCCGAGCCCGTGTTCGCGAACCAGGCGAAGAACCGAGGGTGGTTCCAGTGTGTGATCCCGGGCATGATCACGCCGTCGAGGTCTCGCAGCAGCGCCTCGAACGACTCGCCGTGCTCGGGTGCGGCGTCGGGAAGGAGCGCGCGAATCGCACCAGGCTCGACCGACGCGGCCACGGGGAGATCGCCGACGCGCGCGAGGTACGCGTCAGCCCAGTCGGCCGCTCGGTCGAGATCCTCGCGGAAGGTCACGGCCGCTTCTTCTTCACTTTTTCAATCTGCTTCCACGTGAGCGTGTTCAGCACATCGTCACGCTGGAGCCAGGCGCGACGCGCGAGCCCAACACCGAGCTCGACGTAGTCGAGCGCGCCGATCTGGTGCCCGTCGGAGTCGATCACGAGCTTCAGTCCGGCTTCCCGCGCCGCACGGGCGTGCACGTCGGAGAGGTCGAGCCGGTCGGGCTGCGAGTTGATCTCGAGGAACGTCCCGGTTGCGAGCGCCCGCTCGATCACGCGTTCGACGTCGACGGGCGAGGGCTGGCGCTTCCCGATCTTGCGACCCGTCAGGTGCCCGATGCAGTCGACGTACGGGCTCGCCATCGCTGCGAGCACCCGCTCGGTCGGATCGTGGTCGAAGCGCGAGTGCACCGACGCGACCACCCAGTCGCGCGTCGCGAGCTCGTCGTCGGCGACGTCGAGCGAGCCGTCGGGGCGAATGTTCACCTCGATGCCCTTCAGGATGCGGAACGGCGCGACGCGTGCATTCAGCGCGTCGATCTCCTCGGCCTGCCGCGCGAGCAGGTCGCCGCGTAGCCGCTGGGAGTGGTCACAGATCGCGTAGTACGCATAGCCGCGCAGCTTTGCCGCCGCGACCATGTCCTCCAGTGAGTCCTTCCCATCGGACCAGGTCGTGTGTGTGTGCAGATCACCGCGCAGGTCGCGCAGCTCCACGAGCGCAGGTAGTTCGCCGCGGCGTGCGGCCGCCAGCTCGCCGCCGTCCTCGCGCAATTCCGGCGGGATCCAGTCGTACCCGAGGAAGCGGTACACGTCCTCTTCGCGCGCGAAGGAATGCTCCTCGCCGGTCTCGACGACCGTGACGGAGTACTCGGACACGGAGTAGCCACGGCGCACCGCATCCTCGCGCAACGCGACGTTGTGATTCTTCGAGCCCGTGAAGTGCTGGAGCAAGTTGCCGTAACTCTCGGGCGGTACGACCCGGAGATCGAAACGCAAGCCGTCGTTCGAGACGACGGTTGCTTTCGTCGTTCCTTTCGCCGCAACTTCGACGATCCAGTCGAACGAGCAGAAATGATCGACGAGCGCTTGCGGGTCGGTCGCAGTGGCGATGATGTCGAGGTCGCGAACCGTCTCGCGCATGCGCCGCGCCGAGCCGGCGACCGACACCTCGACCGCGGCCGGGTGCTCGCGCAGCACCGAGACGAGCGCTCGCAGCTTCGGCAGCGTCGTTCCGAGGAGCGCGCGGCGCGGCCCTTCCACCGCGCGCGGCTCGGCGAGCGCAACGAGGATCTTCGCCTCGGTGCCCGCGCCGATTCCCGCGTGGCCGCGCAGCTGCTCCGCCTCGGCCGCGGCCTTCAGGCCGGCGACGGTGGTGATCCCGAGCTCCTGCCAGATGCGGCGCGCCGTCTTCGGCCCGAGGCCGGGAAGCCGCATGAACGTCGCGACCTCGGCCGGGACGACGGCCTTCTTCTTCGTCAGCGCATGAATCTCGCCGTCGTCGACGACCTCGACGATCTTGCCCTCGATCGTCTTGCCGATGTCCTGCAGCTCCTTGGCCTTGCCGTTCAGCGCGAGCTGCGCGACCGAGGTCGGCGTCTCGCGGATCCGCGCTGCCGCGCGACGATAGGCGCCCACGCGAAACGAGTCGGCACCTTCGAGCTCCATCAGGTCGCCGAGCAGCTCGAATTGGTCCGCAAGCTCGTTGTTCCGCGGGAGGTCAGCCACTCCCGCGATCATAGGCACCCCGATGCGCGCCACCATCTGCCTTCCGACCTACAACGAGCGCGAGAACCTCGGCCGGATGATCGAGGCACTCGCGGTCGTGCTGCGCGAGGGTGACCGCGTGCTCGTGATCGACGACAACTCGCCTGACGGGACCGGCGCGATCGCAGACTCGCTCGCCGGGACGCACCCATTCGTGGACGTCCTGCACCGCGAGCAGAAAGAGGGGCTCGGCCGGGCTTACATCGACGGCTTCCGTCGCGCACTCGGCGGCGATGCCGAGCTCGTCCTCGAGATGGACTGCGACTTCTCCCACAACCCGGAGGACGTGCCGCGCCTGATCGCGGCGGCGGAGGACGGGGCAGACCTCGTACTCGGCTCCCGGTACGTCCCCGGCGGCGGCACGCGCAACTGGGGCCTAGCGCGGCGGCTGATCTCACGCGGCGGGTCTGTTTACACCGCGCTCTTCCTGCGGATGGGCGTGAAGGACCCGACCGGCGGGTTCAAGTGCTTTCGGCGTGCGGTGCTCGAGCGGCTCGACCTGGATGCGATTACGCCGCGCGGCTACGCATTCCAGATCGAGACGACCTACCGGGTGAAGCAGGCCGGATTTCGTGTCGTCGAGATCCCGATCACGTTCGCGGACCGCGAGGCGGGCGAGTCGAAGATGAGCAAGGCGGTCGTCCTCGAGGCGATCTGGCGCGTGCCCCTGCTGCGCCTGCGCCGCTAACTGCGCGGCTAACGTAGTGCGATGCGGGCCGTCACCGACGCGAGCTTCGACGCAGAGGTCGTCCAGGCGTGTAGGCCGGTCGTCGTCGACTTCTGGGCACCGTGGTGCGTCCCGTGCAAGGCTATCGAGCCGGCACTCGACGAGCTCGCCGCGGGCACCGAGAAGGTCGACTTCGTGAAGCTCGACATCGACGCCAACCCTGAGGTCGCGGCGCGGTACGGGGTGCTTTCGATCCCGACCGTGATCCTGTTCGAAGGCGGCGAGCCGCGCGAGAGCGTCTTCGGCGCGCGCCCCAAGAAGCACTTTCAGAAGTCGTTCTCGGCGTACTTGTAAATCACCAAAACGGGGGACGCCCCGGCGCGACGCGTGGCGCACGCTCCGAAACGACCATCGACCGGGGGCGGCCGGCTCACTCTCCAGGGGGTTCCCGTGCCGCGTCGCGTCAGCTCGCTCATTCTGATCGTCACCATGCTCGCCGCCGCCGCTGCTGCGTCGGGCGCGCAGCCTCGCCTCCAGGCGCCGGGCCTCGCCCACCAGGGCGACACGGTGATCTTCCGCGTCCCCGTCGCGGGGGCACGTTCGTGCTCGCTCGCGATCCGCTTCGCGAGCGGAGCCACTGAGCGCGCCGGCAACCGCGCCGTCGCGAACCACAGCGCGACCTGGACCGTCGCGATTCCGAAGACGGCGGCTATCGGGGTCGCGCACTGGACCGCCACGTGCGGCAAGACCACGCCGCACGTCGGGGCCTTCGTCGTCGTTCGCGTGCGATCGACCTCCCCCGGCGGCACAGGCGACGCCCCCAAGGTCGTGATCGACAAGCAGGGCTACACCCAGCGGCCCGACCGGTACGGAACGGGCAGCCTCGTCAGCTACGGCTTGATGCTCCGGAACTCGTCGGCCGCCGAGGACGCGACCGGTGTCTACGTCCTCGTGAACATGGTCGACGCGGGCGGAGCGCTCCTCGGCACGGTCTCGACGACGGTGCCGCTGATCGGCGCCGCAGCCACCTTCGCCTACGGCAACTCGCTCGAGCTGCGGACGCAAGCAACCGTCGACCACCTCGAGATCACGATCAGGATCGGCGCGCACGCACCGAAAGCGGCGCACCTTTCGCCGGAGTTCGCGAACGTCCGACCCGAGCCATCCCCGTCCGACACGGGTTGGATCGCCGAGGTCGACGGCGAGGTGGTGAACACGGCAACGGCGATGACGCTGCAGAACGCGACCTTGTCGATCGTGGTCTTCGACGGCGCTGGCAACGTGATCGGCGGCGGCACCGGCGCGACGTTCATCTCCGTGCCGTCGGGCGCGCGCGTCGTCTTCACTGCCGCGTCGGGCTTCACGGCGCTGCCGGCGGACAAAGCCGCGACCGCAGCCGTGTCGGCCGTGCCGACCTACACACCCGGAAGCTAGAAGCCTGCGCCTCGGCCGCCGCTACCCTGGCGGCGTGCTGAGGCTGCCCGCGTCTCACCGGGCGCGCGTGCGTCTACTGCGTCGGTCGATCGCCGGAGCGGTTGTCCTGATCATCGTCCTGCTGCTCGTCTTCGACCGCAACAGCGGTCACCCGACTGCGACGCCGATCGACTTCAGCAAGCCGGCAGTCGTCGTTCGCACGCCGAAGACCGTGCGGCGAAGTCCGCAGGCGCTCACGGCGGCGCGAGCGACGCTCGGCGCGTTCGTACGCAGCGCATTCGTACGCCGCGACCTTGCCGCATCGTGGCCGCTTGCGACAGCACATATGAAGATCGGCACATCACACGCCAACTGGCTCGCCGGTGACCTGCCTGTGGTTCCCTATCCGTCGGCCGCGTTCCGAACGTTCGGGCTGACTCTGAAGTACTCCTACCGCGGTGTGCTCGGCTACGACGTGCTCGTCCTGCCGAAGCTGACGAAGGTCGGCGCTGCGGCGGGCGAGCAGGTCTACCAATGCGAATTGCACTCGGTCCGCGGCAGCTGGCTCGTCGACTTCTGTTACCCGCGCAAGACGCTGTAGATGACCTAGCGGCTCGTCGAGCGAAAATGCTCCCACCCCGGGAGGGTCGCCGGCTCGCCGCCCTCCAGCAGCAAGACGCCCGCGCCCGCCTCGACGCGGCCGACAACGGCGAGCCCCTGCGGCTCGGCGACCGCCCCAAGCAGCTCGAAGTCCTCACCGAAGCCGAGGTCGGCCTGAGTCGACCCCTCGGCGAGCGGCACCCGGTCGAGCTCGATCACGCAACGCACGCCGGAGCGGGCGGCGATGTGCGCGGCGTCGACCGCGATGCCGTCGGACACGTCGATCAGGGCGTGCGCTCGCGCGCCGAGCGTGCGGCCTTCCTCGATCCGCAGGGGCGGCCGCGTGTATTCGCCACGCCGAAACGCTGCGCCGGCCGCGCCGAGTGGCCCCGTGACGACGAGCAGATCGCCGGGGCGCGCGCCGCTCCGTCCGGGCACCCGCGGGCTGCGTCCGAGTGCAGTGACCGAGATCGCGACGAGAGCGGACGACGTCGTGTCGCCGCCCACGACGGGGACGCCTGCCTCCGCGATCCCTTCGTAGAACGCGACGACGTCGGCGGCCGCCGTCGCGGGCGGGACTGCGAGCGTGACGAGCAGCGCCTCGGGCTCGGCGCCAGACGCCGCGAGGTCACTGAGGTTGACGGCGGCGGCGCGCCAGCCGAGGTCGCGCCACGTCAGCCAGTCCAACCTGAAGTGGACGTCCTCGATCAACGCATCCTGCGTGGCGACGAGATCGTCGCGGAGCCGCGCGGCGTCGCTCGCGACTCCGACGATCAGACCACGACGCTCGAGCTCCGCAAGGAGCCCGAGCTCACCGAGCTCGGAGAGCTTCATCGACCGCTCGGCGGACGGCAGGGTCGAGAGCTGCTCGGACGACCGCGACTCCCGCAGCGCCGGCGTGGATGCATGACGCCGCGTTGCCGGCGTCGATCCCCCCGATCGCGACGACCGGCACGTCCACCGCGGCGCAGATCTCGGCGAGCGCCGCGAGGCCGATCGGCGGCGCGGCGTCGGTCTTCGACGGCGTTTCCCACACCGGCCCGACGCCGAGGTAGTCCGCATCGGTTGCAGCGGCCTCCGCCAGGCTCGACGCCGAGCGCCCGAGCAGCAGCCCCGCCTCCCAGGCGCGATCCGCTCCGTCGTCCGACTGCCCGAGATGCACGCCGTCAGCACTGAGCGCCACCGCCGCGTCGACGTCGTCGTTGACAACGAATGTGACCCCGAGCCGCCGAAAGCCACGGCCGCGCTCGACGATCTCCTCCGTCGACCCCTTGACGCGAAGCTGCACGACCGTCGCGCCCGCGTCGACCGCACGGCGGGCGGTCTCGAGATCGTCGACGAGGGCGTGCACGATCACGCGACGCGCGCCTGCCCATCAAGGGTGGCTGGATCGAGGCCCGCGAGGGCGTCGTAGAGCGCGACGTGGAACGAGCCGGGGCCGCGCGCGCCGACGGCCGCGTGCTCGCCCGCGATCCCGAACGCGGCAAGTGCCTCGGCTGCTGCCTCGAGCGGGCGATCCCGGTTGACCGCGAGAAAGCAGCCCGTCATCGCGCTCGACATGCAGCCGGTCCCCGTGATCGACGCGAGCAGCGGATCGCCGTTCTCGATCGCGAATGTTCGCTTTCCGTCGGAGACGTGGTCGACCGCGCCCGTCACGGACGCGACGAGCCCCAGCGTCTCGCCGGCGCGCTGCGCCAACTCGGCCGCGTCGCTACCTGCGTCGATCGACTCGACGCCGCGCACCTCTGCCGCGACGCCGACGAGCGTCGCGATCTCCCCTGCATTCCCACGGAGCACCGTCACCTGCACCTCGTCGAGGATCCGTTTTGCAGTGTCCGTTCGGTAGTTTGTCGCGCCCGCACCGACGGGGTCGAGCACAACGGGGACGCCGAGCGCGTTTGCGGCGCGGCCCGCGGCGAGCATCGCCTCGACCCAATGCGACGAGAGCGTGCCGATGTTGAGGACGAGTGCGCCGGCAAACGCGACCATCTCTTCGACCTCTTCGGGCGCGTGCGCCATCACCGGCAGGGCGCCGAGGGCGAGCGTCGCGTTCGCGGTCTCGTTCATCACGACGTAGTTCGTGATCTGGTGGACGAGCGGCTTCGCCGTACGGAGCCGCTCGAGGGATGCGCCGGGCGTGATCGTCACGAGGGTCCTTTCAGGTTGAAGATGTCGACGGGGCCGTCGCCGCGGCCGATGTCGACGAGGCCGTTCCGGACGGCGGCCGTCGCGGCGGCCGCGGCGCCTTTCGCCGCGGCCGGAAGTGCAAGGCCCTGTGCAAGAAGCGTGGCGAGCGTCGCCGAATGCGTGCAGCCGGCGCCGTGTGTCGCCGCGACGTCGAGCCGCTCGACGGGAATGTCGAAATGCTCACGACCGTCGAAGAGGTGGTCGACCGCCTCCGGACCATGGCCGCCGGTGACGATCACAGCAGGCGCGCCGAGCTCGACGAGCGCCTCCGCGAGCTCCCGCTTCGTCTGTAGACGCGTATCACGTACGAGCGCCTGGGCCTCCATCAGGTTCGGGGTGACGACCGTTGCGAGCGGAAAGAGACTCGTGACGAGCGCGCCGACCGCATCTTCTTCGAGGAGCGTCGCGCCGGACGAGGCGACCATCACCGGATCGACGACGAGCGGCACGCGGTGCGCGGAGAGGAACTCGGCGACCGCCTCGATCACCGCGCGTGAGAAGAGCATGCCGGTCTTCGCGGCGTCGACGCCGATGTCGGCGAACACCGCCTCGAGCTGCCGGGTGACGAACGCGGGGGGCACCTCGTGCACCGCTTGCACGCCAAGGGTGTTCTGAGCGGTCAGCGCGACGATCGCAGTGGTGCCGTGCGCGCCGGCAGCCGCGAACGCCTTCAGGTCGGCCTGGATGCCGGCGCCGCCGCCGCTGTCGGAGCCGGCAATTGTCAACAAGCGTGGAACGGTCACGAGCGCTCCCTTCGCCGGCATGACCCGGATCAGGTTCGACGGGTGTGATCTCAGCCCTCAGACGGGCACCCCGGTAGGCCGAGGCTAGCATCGGCACATGGGTGTCGATGTGCTCGGGTGGGAAGGGCTGCTGCAGGGCGAGGAGGTCGCCTACCTCGGCGCCGAGCCAGAGCGTGCCGCGCGCCTAGCGGATCTGCCCGCCGCACTGGACCCGCTCGTCGCGGCCGCCGCAGGCGTGCCGCAGCTCTACGCCCACCAGCGCGCGGTCTGGGATGCCACCGCACGCGGCGAGCACGTGGTCGTGACGACCGGGACGGCGTCGGGGAAGACCCTCGCGTTCAACCTGCCCGTCCTCGACGCGCTCGTCCGGCAGCCGAAGAACCGCGCGCTGTACCTCTACCCGACGAAGGCGCTCGCCCAGGATCAGTTCAAGACGCTCTCGGGCTACAGGCTGCCACGTGTCAGGCCCGCGATCTACGACGGCGACACGCCGACTGAGCAACGCTGGCAGATCCGCAAATGGTCGAATCTGATCCTCACGAACCCGGACATGGTGCACGTCGGCCTGTTGCCCAACCACGACCGCTGGGGCGACGTGCTCGCGAACCTGCGCTACGTGATCGTCGACGAGGCGCACGTCTACCGCGGCGTCTTCGGCTCGCATGTCGCGAATGTGCTGCGACGCCTCCGGCGCCTCGCGCGCATCTACGGCGCCGAACCGCAGTTCGTCCTGGCGACGGCGACCATCTCGAACCCCGGTGAGCTCGGCTCCTCGCTGATCGGCGATCCGGTCACCGTCGTCGGTGACGACGCCGCGCCCCGCGCCGATCGAACGGTCGTCCTCTGGAACCCCCCTCTCATCGACTCGGAGTTCGCGCTGCGCGGGTCGGCGCTCGCGGAAGCCGCTCGGCTGCAGGCGGGTTTCGTGGAGCGCGGGTTGCGCACGCTGACGTTCGCGAAGAGCCGTAAGGCGGCCGAGTTGATCCACCGCTTCACCGCCGAGCGGCTCGGCGACGACACGCACCTCTCGCCCTACCGCGCGGGCTATACGGCAGCCCAGCGGCGCGAGATCGAGCGGCGGCTGTCGACGGGCGATCTCCTCGGCGTCTCGACGACGAACGCGCTCGAGCTCGGCATCGACGTCGGCCTCCTCGACGCGGTCATCTCGGTCGGCTTCCCAGGGACGGTTGCGTCGCTGCGGCAGCAGTGGGGACGCGCGGGGCGGCGCGGAAGCGGTCTCGCAGTGCTGATCGCGAGCGAGGACGGCCTCGACCAGTTCTTCATGCGCGAGCCCGAGAAGCTCCTTGGGCGGCGAGTCGAAGCGGCGATCCTCGACCACGCGAACCCGCGGGTGCTCGCCGGTCACGTGCGTGCGGCCGCCTACGAGGCGCCCATCACCGACGACGACTCGGCGCTCCTCGGTGTCGAGGCACTCGAGGCAGCCCGCGCCGACCCGAAGCTGAAGCAGACGCCCGCCGGCATCGTGTGGGCCGGCACGGAGCATCCGGCTTCGCAAATCCCCCTGCGCTCCACCGACCCTGATGCGATCACGATCGTCGACGGCGCGACCGGCACCGTGCTGGGTCTCGTCGAGCGAGCACGCGCGTACACGACGGTGCACGACGGCGCAATCTACCTTCACCTCGGTGAGTCGTACCTCGTCCGCGAGCTCGACCTGACGGCGATGCATGCGGTGGTCGAGCCGTTCAAGGGCGACTGGTACACGCAGGCGAAGAAGGACACCATGACCCGCATCGCCGAATCGCGCCGGTCGGCGTTTCGGCTCGGCCTCGATCTGCACTTCGGCGAGATCGAAGTGACCGAGCAGGTCGTCGCCTATGAGCGAAAGACGATGAGCTCGCAGGAGCGCATCGAGCTGGTGCGACTCGAGCTGCCACCGACGACGTTCTCCACCGAGGCGATCTGGTTCATGCCCGACGCGCGGCAGCTCCAGGGGCTCGAAGAGATGCCGAAGCTCCTCGGCACGCTGCACGCCGCCGAGCACGCCCTGATCTCGCTGCTCCCGCTCTGGGCGATGTGCGACCGCTGGGACATCGGCGGCCTCTCGACGAACATTCACCCCGAGACCGGCCTTCCGACGGTCTTCATCTACGACGGCCACCCGGGCGGGGTCGGGATCGCGGAGCGTGGCTTCGACCAGTTCGAGGGGTGGGTCAGCGACACTGCCGCACTGCTTCGCGGCTGCCCGTGCTCGACCGGCTGCCCATCCTGCGTGCAGAGCCCGAAGTGCGGCAACCTGAATGACATGCTCGACAAGGGCGGCGCCCTCGTGTTCCTCGACCGCCTTGTCGATTTCGCCGCCCTCCGTTCGTCGTAAGAGCGACATCACTCCGAAGGAGGAGCCCGTGAAGTACGCACTGCTCATCTACTCGAACGACACCGACTGGGAGAACTTGAGCGACGACGAACGGAACGCGATCTACAGCGAGTACTTCGCCATCTCGGAGACGAAGGGCGTCTACGGCGGTTCCGAGCTGCAAGCGGCGGAATCGGCGACGACCGTCCGGGTATCCGACGGCGAGACCCTGACGACGGACGGGCCGTTTCCCGAGACGAAGGAAGCCCTCGGCGGCTTCTACCTCTTCGAGGCTGATGATCTCGACGCCGCACTCGAGCTGGCGGGACGCATTCCCGCCGCCCGCCGCGGGGGCGCCGTCGAGGTCAGACCGGTGGTCGAGCGCTGAGCACTGCATCCCCGCAGAGCGGCGCACCGGAGATCGGGGCCGCCCTGCAGCAGGTGTTCCGCGACGAATGGGGACGCATCCTGGCTGCACTGATCGGCTTCCTCGGCGACTTCGGCCTCGCCGAGGAGGCCGCGCAGGAGGGGTTCGCGGTCGCGGCGGAGCGATGGCCGCGAGACGGAGTGCCGGCGAATCCCGGCGCCTGGCTCGTCACGACCGCGCGAAACCGTGCGATCGACCGGATCCGCCGTGATCGCACCCTCGTTGCAAAGACGCACCTGCTCGCAGTGGAGGAGGCGGTCGCGGAGACGCCCGAAGAGATGACGGACACAACGACCTTCCCCGACGAACGACTCGAGCTCGTCTTCACGTGCTGCCACCCGGCGCTCGCTCTCGACTCGCAGATCGCGCTGACGCTACGCACGCTCGGCGGACTCACGACCGACGAGATCGCGCGGGCATTCCTCGTCCCGGAGGCCACGATGGCGCAACGCCTGGTGCGCGCAAAGCGCAAGATCCGCGACGCTGGGATCCCCTTCCGCGTCCCACCCGCCCACCTGCTCCCCGACCGGCTGACCGCGGTGCTCGCGGTCGTCTACCTGATCTTCAACGAGGGCTACGGCGGACGCGGTGACCTGGCGACCGAGGCGATCCGGCTCGGGCGCGCGCTCGCGGGCCTGATGCCCGACGAGTCCGAGGTCCAGGGCTTGCTGGCGCTGATGTTGCTGCACGACTCGCGGCGGGCAGCTCGCTACGCGGACGGAGAGCTCGTGCTGCTCGCGGACCAGGATCACGGCCTTTGGGACGTCGACGAGATCGCCGAGGGCCGTTCGGCGCTCGACCGCGCGCTCGCGCTGCAAGGGTCGGGGCGGTACGTCGTGCAGGCGGCGATCGCCGCACTCCATGCCGAGGACGCACCCGACTGGCGGCAGATCGCCGTGCTCTACGGCGAGCTGATGCGGTTGACCGGGTCGCCCGTGGTCGAGCTGAACCGCGCGGTCGCGGTTGCGGAAGCCGCAGGCCCGGAAGCGGGTCTCGCGCTCGTCGATGCCCTCGACCTCGACGGCTACCGCTACTTCCATTCAACACGGGCCGACCTGCTGCGGCGCCTCGGGCGCACGGACGACGCGCGCGTCGAATACGAGCGCGCACTCGCGCACTCGGGCGGCGACCCGGAAAGGCGGTTCCTCGAGCGGCGGCTCGGTGATCTTTCGTAGAACATCCCTGGTATGGCCGAGCGTGACGCCCGAGCAGGCACGCTGATCCTTGGCGGCGGGTTCGCCGGCGCGTATGTGGCTCGGCTGCTCGGGCACGAGGGCGCGACGATCGTCAGCGCCGAGAACTTCACGCTCTACACGCCGCTTCTTCCCGAGGCGGCCTCGGGGACACTCGAGCCGCGACACGTCGTCGTCCCACTGCGCGTGATGTGCCCGAACGCAGAGCTGATTCTCGGACGCGTGACCGAACTCGACGAGGAAGCGCGACGCGTGCAGGTCGAGACCGACGGCGGCCCCGCGACGATCGGCTACAAGCAACTCGTTGTCGCACTCGGCGCGATCACGCGCACGCTGCCGGTGCCGGGGCTCGCCGAGCACGCGCTCCTCTTCAAATCGCTCGAGGACGCGATCCGGCTGCGCAACCACGTACTGCGCCGGCTCGAGCTCGCCGCGGCAGGCGACGCGGAACGCCAGCTGACGTTCGTCTTCGTCGGCGCCGGCTATGCGGGCGTCGAGGCCCTCGCCGAGCTCTCCGACCTCGTGCGGGACGCGCTCCGCTACTACCCGACGCTCGCCGGCGTGCCGCAACGCTGGGTGCTCGTGGACGCCGCGCCGAAGATCCTCGCCGAGATCCCGTCGCGACTCGGCGAGTACGCGGCACGCGACCTCGCCGGCCGCGGCGTCGAGATCCACACCGGCACGACCCTCGAGTCGCTCGACGCCCGCGAGGCGGTGCTCTCGACGGACGAGCGGATCCCGACGGCGACGCTCGTGTGGACCGCCGGGGTGAAAGCGAATCCACTCCTCGGCGCGCTCGGCCTGCCACTCGACGAGCGGGGCCGGGTACGCGTCGACGACACCCTCCGCGTCGAGGGACGCGAGAGCCTCTGGTCGCTCGGCGACTGCGCGCGGGTGCCGAACGCCGCTACGCCGGGTGCCTTCGACCCGCCGACCTGCCAACACGCGCTCCGCCAGGCGCGGCGACTCGCGAAGAACATCCAGGGCGACGTGCAGCCCTACCGCTACCGGATGCTCGGGCAGGTCGCGACGCTCGGCCGCTACAAGGGGATCGCCGACGTGCTCGGCCTACGGCTGCGCGGCTTCCCCGGCTGGTTCGTGACGCGGTCGTACCACCTCTACCAGTTGCCACTTCTGACGCGAAAGCTGCGCGTCGTCACCGACTGGACGGTCGCCCTCGTGTTCCGCCGAGACGTCGTCGAGCTCGGCGATGTCTGACCGAGGCGGCTTGCGCTCGACGGGTCGGATCGACAAACTTGCGTGATGGGACTCAGGGAGCTCTTTCAGCGCTGGACGAAAGGTGAGAACGCACGGACGATCGAACGGGGCGAGGAGGAGTCGCGGATGACACCGGTCGAGCGTGACGTCGATCGCGAGGACTTCGAGGGGCGTAAGGACGATCTCCTGGCGGGCCGGGACCGCGCGGGTGCGGACGCCCTCGACGTCGCCTCCGACGACCTGAAGTAGGACATGGTGGACGGCGTACGCAGCTTGGCGTAGGCTCGCCGCCAAATCGACGAGGAGGGCATGCCATGACGATGCGGCTGCCCCGCCCGCGGCACGGGGATCCGGTTGAAACGACGCACGAGCTGCGCGCGCTCGCGGCGGCGATCCTGCAGGAAGACGTCCAGACGCTCGCCCGGACGACGGCGTACTTACGACGTTCATACCGCGTCGTCTATATCGGCTATGTCGCGATGATGGTGTTCGGCGTCGCGGCGATCGTGGCGGCGTTCATCAAGGGGTTGACGGCGGCATCCGTTGGCGAGGCGGCGGCCTCGATTGGGCTCGCGGGCCTCACGGTCGGCATCTTCGTCGCGTTCTTCGTCCAGCGTCCCTAGGCGGCGCTCGAACGGAACGCGATCTTCATGCCGTGGGTCTCGATCGTCTTGACGACGTTCTGGACGCGCCTCCTCTACCTCGACGATCCCGCGACACTCGACGCGAAACTCGGTCACGCCGCGAAAGAGGCTTCCGACGAGCTCAGCGCTATCGCGATGCGCTATGCCGCCATCGACGGTAAAGAGCTGGCGGTCGCAAAGGAGGCGGCACACACGCACCCGGTCAAGCCGTGAAACTCAGCCGAGCGACTTCAGCGCCTTCGAGAGCGACTGGCGCGTCGTGAGCACGCCGGCATATACGTCCCCGTGGGTCCGCACCCGCTCGCGCACTACCGCCATCGTGTAGATCGCCGGGTTCAGCTTCTCATTCACCTCGCTCCAGACGAGCGGTGTCGACACCGGCGCACCCGGTTTCGGACGGACCGAGTAGACGGATGCGATCGTCTTGCCCTCGCCGTTCTGGTTCGAGTCGATCAACACGCCGCGGCGGCGCGCCTTCGACCATTCGGTTGTCGCAAGCTTCGGATGGAGGCGAGCGATCGCGCCGGCGACATGTTCCGCGAACGCACGCGTGTCCTCGTAGGTCGAGCGCCGGTCTAGCGGAACGAGGACGTGGAACCCCTTGCCGCCCGACGTCTTCGGAAACGACTCCAACCCGAGCGCGTCGAGCAGTCCCTTGAGGATCAACGCGACCTCGACGGTTTGCGCCCACGGCACCTCGGGGGTCGGGTCGAGATCGAAGAGCACGAAGTCGGGCCGGTCGGGCTTGTCGACACGCGAGTACCACGCGTTCATGTCGATGCAGCCCATGTTCACCATCCAGAGAAGCGCGAGCTCGTGGTCGACGACCGGGAATTCGATCCACTTCTTGGCCCTCCCCTGATCGCGCGTCGAGACAAGCGCCCGAAAGCGTGGGATCCACTCGGGCATGTGCGACGGCGCGTCCTTCTGGAAGAACGCCTTGCCATGAGCGCCGTCCGGATACCGGCGCATCGTGAACGGCCGTCCCTTCAGATGCGGGACGAGCACCGGAGCGACCGCCTGGTAGTACGCGAGCAGGTCGCCCTTCGTGATGCCCTCCTCCGGCCAGAACGGCTTGTCGAGATTCGACAACCTGAGCTCGCGCTTCCCTTTGCGAAGAACATCCGAGACCGGCCGTTCCTCGACGACGTCGGCGGCGACCTTGTCATCGCGCAGGCCGAGATACGCGGGATGACGGAGATGCCGGTCGTGCGTCCACTCACCGAAGCGCACCTGCGCGACGAGCTTCGGCTCGACCCATTGCACGTCGTCGCGGCGTACCTTCGGCATCTTCGGCACCACCAGAAACGGCGACACTGAGCGACGCAGCGGCCTCAGAAGCTTCAACAGCCGCGCGATCTCGGCATCGTCGAAGCCCGTACCGACATTGCCGACGTAGCGAAGCTCCGCCCCCTCGTTGACGGCAAGCACCAGCGACCCGAACGTGCCGGCGCGCCGCCCCGCACCGCGCGTGTAACCGGCGACGATGAACTCCTCGCTCAACTCCGTCTTCACCTTGAGCCAGTCGCGCGAGCGCTTGCCCTGCTGGTAGACGCCACTTGCGCGTTTCGAGACGATCCCTTCGAGGCCGCGCTCCTGCGCGACCTTGAAGAGGGCAGCACCGTCGTCGAACCCTTCCGAGAAGCCGACCGCGCTGACCCGCTTGTCGAGCAGGTCGCGCAGCAGCGCCTTGCGTTCGCGCAGCGGCAACTGCACGCGCGGCTCGCCGTCCAGTTCGAGCAGGTCGAACGCGTAATAGATGAGGGGCCCCGACCCCTGCTGCAGCTCCGAGAAGCTCGTTCGCCCCGAGGGATCGATGCGACACACTTCGCCGTCGAGCACCGCGTCCGGGCTCTTTACCGACTTCGCGATCGCCTTCGCCACCTCCGGGAAGCGGCCGGTCAGATCCTTGTCGTTCCGCGACGAGAGCGTGCACTCGCCACCGCGGACGTACGCGATCGCGCGGAAGCCGTCGAACTTCACCTCGTGCTCCCAGTCCTCACCGGTCGGGATGCGGGTATCGAGTGTCGCAAGCATCGGGGCATACGTCGTCTGGGTCGACGGCACGCCCTCGTCGTCGGTGCGCTTGACGAGCAGCCAGTTCTGCTCCTTGCCGTCCATGTGGGCGGGCACGAGCGACCACGTCCCCTGCAGACGGCGGCCGTCGAGACGAACCGTCAGCTGGCCGTTTCGCTTCTCCTCGAGCAACTCGTAGGTGCCGCTGTCCCAGATCTCGACGCTGCCCGCGCCGTACTGCCCCTTCGGGATCTCACCGTGGAACGCCGCGTAGGCGAGCGGGTGATCCTCGACGTGGACAGCGAGGGCCTTCGCCCCGGGCTCGAGCGGCACGCCCTTCGGGACGGCCCAGGACGCGAGCGCGCCGCCGCGCTCGAGGCGGAAGTCGTAGTGCAGCCGCGTCGCGTCGTGCCGTTGGACGACGAAGATGGGCTTCTTGCCCGGCCCGGCGCCGCCGAACGGCTCGGGGGTCTTCTTCGGGTCCCGCTTACGCTTGTACTCGGAGAGCGACACGGCGCAAGCTTGACGGTTCGGGCCGGTGCGGCGCTCGATCTTTTCCACAGCCTCCGTTGAGGATGTTTACGCGACGCCACGGCCGGTGAGAAGCACACCAGAGCTTTTGACCACCTGACGGGGGGTTAGGCGCTCGAGGCCCGCTGCATAGCGGGCCTCGACGCGTTTTAGAAGCATCCTCGCACCGGTTGAAAACCCTGTGGACGATGTGGAAAAGCGCCGGCAGCGGGGGGTTTTCGAAAGGCGATCAGTGAGTGGCCTGAGCGAAGACGCCCATGCCTCGGAACTTGGCGCGCCGGCGCCGTCGCAGCTCGACGCCCGGCGTGTCGTCGAGCTCCTCGAGTGACTCGAGGAGGGCGGCCTTCAGAAGCTTCGCCGCCTCGTCGTGGTCCGACTGGGCGCCGCCGTTCGGCTCCGCGACGACGCCGTCGATCACCCCGAGCTCCAGACAGTGGAGCGCGTCCGGCTTGAACGCAGCCGCGGCCTTCTTCGCCTCGCCCGCGTCCCGCCAGAGAATCGCAGCGCAGCCCTCCGGGGTGATCACCGAGTAGATCGCGTTCTCCTGCATCAGCACCCGGTCGGAGACGGCGATCGCGACCGCGCCGCCGGAGCCCCCTTCGCCGATGATGCAGGCGACGGTCGGCACCGTCAGCCGAGCCATTTCGGCCTGCGAGCGCGCGATCGCCCCACCCTGGCCGTGCTGCTCGGCGGCGACTCCCGGGTACGCACCGGGTGTGTCGACGAGCGAGATGAGCGGGAAACCAAAGCGCTCGGCGATCTCCATCACCCTCATCGCCTTGTGGTAGCCCTCGGGATAGGCCATCCCAAACTGCCGGTCGAGACGCTCCTTCACGTCGCGGCCCTTCTGATGGCCGATCACGACGACGGTGCGGCCGTCGAGCTTCGCGACTCCGGTGACAAGTGCGCCGTCGTCGGCGCGTCCGCGGTCGCCGTGCAATTCGACCCAGTCGTCGAGCATCCGCTCGACGTAGTCCATCGTGTAGGGGCGGTCGGCATGCCGGGCGAGCTCGACCGAATGCCAGATCGTCTCGTCGGTGGTATCCGCATTCAGGCGATCGAGTTGCGAACGGAGGCGATCTGCCTCCCCGTCGACGCGCGCCCCACGCAGAAGCGGCAGGCGAGACAGGCCGGAGAGCCGCCTGCGCAGAGACAGCTCGTGGTCGCGGTCGCTCACGCGAACAGCCTCAACAGGCGTGAGACGTACTGACGCTGCTCGGGGCGTGGGACGATCGCGTCGAGGTGGCCGAAGCGCAGGTTCTGCTCGGCGAGGCCGAAGTCGTCCGGCAGCTTCTCGCGCGTCGTCTGCTGCACGACCCGCGGGCCGGTGAAAGCGATCAGCGCACCGGGTTCGGCGATCGTCACGTCGCCGAGCGACGCGAACGAGGCGAGGACGCCCGCCGTCGTCGGATGCGCCATCACGACGAGCATCGGCAGACGCGCATCGTGGAGATCCTCGACCGCGCAGACGGTCTTCGGCAGCTGCATCAGCGAGAGGATCCCCTCCTGCATGCGGGCGCCACCCGACGAGGTGACCGCGACGAGCGGGACGCCTCGATCGATCGCCGAATCGCATGCGCGTGAGAACTTCTCGCCGACGGCGCTTCCCATCGAACCGCCCATGAAGGAGAAGTCCATGACGGCGATCTCCACCGGGTGATCGTCGATCGCAGCCTGCCCGATCACGACCGCCTCACCGAGACCCGTGTTGAGCTCGGCTTCCGCGAGCCGCTCGGCGTAGGGACGCAGGTCGAAGAACTCGAGCGGATCGTCCGAGCGGACCTCCGTCGCCTCCTCGAGAAACGTTCCCGGGTCGGCGTACCACTCGATGCGCGCGCGGGCGCCCATCGGAAAATGGTGGCCGCACTGGCCGCACACCCACAGCTCCCGCTGGAGCTCGTCGTCGCGGTAGTGCGACCCGCACTTCGGGCAGGTGTTCGGGTGCTTCTTCGCGGCCGGAGGTGGAGGGTGCTTGTGCTCGACCTGAACGTCGATCCGGGCCTCAGACATTGGCAGAGCTTAGACCGCCCGTCTGCCTCGGACGGTTACATCAGAGGCCGAGCGCCAACCCGAGTCGCGCAAGCGCGGCTTCGTTGCGAGCCGAGGCACGGAGGGCGGTGAATCCGGCGCCGGCGGGTCGCGGGATGCGAGCGAGCAGATCTTCGAGCTCGCGAAGCGAGAGACCTTCCGCCTCGGGCATGAAGACATCCAGCTCGCCGGGATCCACGACATCGCCGTCGACCGCCACGTAGAGGTGCTCGGGCAACTCGCCGAGCTCGCGGCGAATGCCCGCGCTTGTGATGAAGCTCACTTCGGGGGGATCGAGGCTCCGCGCGCCGAGGAGCGTCACATCTGCCGGGTCGACGTCACCGGCGTCGATGAGCATCCGCAGCGGCATGCCCCACGCATTCCCAGACGGCGAGGATTCGGGCGTGTTGAGGTCGCCGTGCGCGTCGATCCACACGACGCCGACACGTCCGTGCCTCCGCGCGAGCTCACGCACCGCCCCCACATGCGCACAGCAACAGCCGCCGAGGACGAGCGGGCGGGAGGGCAGCTCGCGTGCGACCGCAGCGATCTGCTCGTCAAGCGTTTCCTCGGCGACGACCGCCGCCTCCGGCCACGGCAGCGCCATGCCGGCGGCCTCCACCATCGCTTCGCCGCCCGTGCCCCACGCGCGCGGCACGCGCAGAAGCCCTGCGGCGAACTCGCGGCCGCACGAGTGGCACTGGTACTCCGGGCCGATCGCGACGGCGGTCAGCGTGCGGCAGTCGGGGCACCGCGCCCGCAGAGCGCTCAAAGCACGAGCTGCCAGGTGTCCATCTGACGGATGACCTGCATGCCGGCGCGCTCATAGAGCCTCGTCGCGCCGGTCAGGCTCTCCGCATCGACGGCGAGGCGCACGCGCCGCTGGCCGCGCTCGTGCAGCGCCCGAAACGAATGCCGCAGGAGCGCCTCGCCGATGCCGCGCCGGCGCCAGGCCCGGCGCACGCCGAGCGTGCCCACCCAGCCATAGCCCGGATCGCCCGAACGCTCCGCGAAATTGAGCGCGAGACCGGCGATCTCCTCGCCGTCCCAGGCGAGGAACCACAGCGAGGGATCGAAGTTCAGTTGCTTGACGCTGAACTCGCGCCAGACCTCGATCGTCTGCGGGTTGTGACCCCAGTGGTCGGCGAACGCCTCCTCCTGCGCCTCGTATATTCGCTGCTCGTCGGCGGGGTGGCGATAACCACGCAGCTCGATGCCGTCGATCTCGTCGGTGGGTCGCGGCACGTCATCCCCGAAGTCGATCTCCATCGTGTAGGACGCACGGATCGGGCGGTAGCCACGGGCCTCGGCGACCTCTTCGAGCTCGTGACCTGTGACGAATGAGTGCACACGCTCGGCGCCCTCGACGCGCGCGCGTTCCTCGGCCCAGTCGAAGATCTCGCCCCACCGTCCGGGTGCGGCGGCGTCGAGATCGACCGTCCCGCCCGCGTTCCAGATGTCGCCGTAGCCGACGACTTCGCCCTCCTCCACGAGCACGCGCAGGTTCTCGGGCTGCAGCGCCTCGTTGCGAAGCCACTCCCGAATCTCGTTGCCGTCCATCCGGCGTGCGTCGCCGAATGCCTCGAAGAAGAGCTGTGCAACTGCATCGGCGTCCTCGTCACGGAGCGCGCGCAGCTCAGCCATCGGCCGGGACGAGCTCGTCGAGCGTGTCCGCGAGGCGCGAGAGATCAGCGAGCTCGCGGGTCGGTGCGACGTCGGCCGCGCGCTCGCCGAGCCGGTTGATCCAAACGCTGCAGAGCCCGAGCTCGTTGCACGGCACGATGTCGTGGAACAGGGAGGCGCCGACGTGCACGTGCCCCTCGCGCGGCGCGTGCGTGCGGTGGAAGAACTCGTCCCAGTGGTGATGCGCGGGCTTGTAGGAGCCAATCTCCTGCGCGACGACGATCTCGTCGAACGGCACGCCGATCTGCACCTGCGACACGGCGATGTAACCCGTGTCGGTGTTCGAGAGGATCGCGAGCTTCCAGCCACGCTCGCGCGCCTCCGTGAGCGCGGCGGGTACTTCGGGGAACGCCGTCCAGGTCGGCAACGACTCCGCGAGCCCGTGCTCCTCGCCGGCGGGGGCACCGAGCCGGCGCATCGCCTCGGTCATCACCTGGCGGTAGCTCGCCGTCCCGTCGCGTTCGAGCTCCGGCTCGACCTCGTGGTAGCGCACGAGCTGAGCGTCCGCCTGGTCGTCTCCGAAGACACGCGCGAGCTCGGCACGAATGCCGCCGTTCCAGTCGATCAGCGTGCCGTAGCAGTCGAAACTCGCCCAACGTTCCATGCGGGGAGGTTACGCGGCCGCCTCCTCCGCGGGAGGACGGTAGGCGAGGATCTCCCAGCCGTGGGCATCCAGCCAGGCCTTCGAGTCGCGGTAGCCCGGCCGCCGCCGCTCGACGAGGCGCCAGAACGCGGGGCCGTGGTTGTGCTCGACGAGGTGGCACACCTCGTGGACGACCACGTAGTCGAGCACGTCGTGCGGTGCGAGCACGAGGCGCCAGTTGAAGCTCAGCGCGCCGCTCGCCGAGCACGAGCCCCAGCGGCTCACCTGATCGCGGAGCGTGATCCGGAGGTAGCTGACGCCGAGCGCGGCGACCTCCGACTGGACGAGGAGCGAGATGCGTGCGCGCGCCTCGCGGCGCCCCTGCTCAGCCGTCAGCGACAGCCGCTCGAGCCCGAGGCTCGACTCCGCGACATTCGCAAGCTGCTTCTCGAGCCACGGCAGATGCTCGGCGATCGCCGCGTTGATGTCGGCTTCGGTCGCACGCGGCCGGACGACGAGCTCGGGCGGCAGTCCGAACCGAACGACGATGCGATGCCCCCGGACGCGAGGCGACCGGCGTATGTGCAGCTCGACCAAGCGACCGCCCACCTCCACAAGGCGCATGTCCAAACGGTAGGAGTCGCCTCGGACGACAACGGTCGTGACACTGGCGCACCAACGCTGAAAACGCCGAGTGCCGCCGCGTCACGCCTCCTTCGCCCATGTCTCTTCGCCAAACGACGGTTACAGAAGTGTGACGAATGATCCACAGGCAGGCGCGACTTCGCACGGCTGCAGAGACTCCGCGAATCTCGGACGGCGCGCTTCAGGCCATGTCTCTTCGCCAAACGACGGTTAACGAAGTGAAACGGGGCCCTGCGGAGAGAGGCGAGGCTCCGGTGGCGAGGGCCCGGACCCTGGACGGGGCTAGGGCTCGAACGTGCGGACGACGAGCGAGGCGTTGTGGCCGCCGAAGCCGAACGAGTTCGAGACGGCGACCGTGAGATCCGGCAGGTCGCGCGCCACATTCGGGACGTAGTCGAGGTCGCAATCAGGATCCGGCTCGTCGTAGTTGATCGTCGGCGGCGCCTTCTTGTCGACGAGCGCCTGCACCGTGAAGACGGCCTCGACAGCGCCGGCGGCGCCGAAGCAGTGCCCGGTCGCGCCCTTCGTCGAGGAGACAGCAAGCTTCCTCGCGTTCTCTTCGCCGAACGCGAGCTTGATCACGCGCGTCTCGGCCGAGTCGCCGAGCGGTGTCGACGTGGCGTGGGCATTTACGTAGCCGACCTCGGAAGGGTCGACGCCGGCGTCTGCAAGCGCCATCGTCATCGCCCGCGCCGGGTTCGCGCCCGTCGGGTCGGGCTCCGTCATGTGCGAAGCGTCCGACGACACGCCGTAACCGACGAGCTCGGCGTAGATCTTCGCGCCACGGGCCTTCGCATGCTCGAGCTCCTCGAGCACGAGCACCGCCGCCGCCTCGCCCATCACGAGCCCGTCGCGCTCGTTGTCGAACGGACGCGAGGCGCGCTGCGGGTCGTCGTTACGGCGAGAGAGAGCACGCATCGCATCGAAACCGGCGATCCCGACCTCGGTGATCGGCGCCTCGGTGCCGCCCGCGAACATCACGTCGGCGCGGTTGAGCCTGATCGCGTCCATCGCATCGCCGATCGCCATGTTCGACGCGGCGCACGCGGTGCACTCGCTCTGGAGCGGCCCCTGCGTGCCGAGCTCGATCGACACCCAGCCGGCGCCCATATTCGGGATGATCGACGGGATCGAGAAGGGACTCACCCGGTCGGGCCCGCGCGTGAGCAGCACGTGGTAACACTCCTGGTAGGACTGCAGGCCACCGATTCCGGTCGCGATCGAGGCGCCGAACCGCGACGGGTCGCCCGCTACCTCGACGCCCGAGTCGGCCTCTGCTTGCCGGGCCGCTGCGATGATCATCTGCGCGAACCGGTCCATCCTGCGGGCCGCCTTGTGGTTGATCCACACGGTTGGGTCGAAGTCCTTCAGCTCACAGGCGAAGTGGACGTTGTAATTCGTGTGGTCGAACGCCGTGATCCCGGCCGCGCCCGACTCGCCGGCGATGAGCGACGCCCACGACGACTGCACGTCGTTCCCGAGGGGGCTGACCATGCCGAGGCCCGTGATGACCACACGGCGCACGCTCTTCGATCCGTTGTCTCCCGCCATCACATCCCCAGTCCGCCGTCGACGAGCAGCACTTCGCCCGTGATGAACGAGGCCGCGTCCGAGGCGAGGAAGCGTACCGCGCCTGCCACCTCGTGAGCCTCCGCCACGCGGCCGAGCGGCGTCGCCGCGACCATCGCCGCGGTCGCCTCTTCGGGGAGCACGTCCGTCAGTTGCGTCTTCACGTACCCGGGCGCGACGACATTCGCGCGCACGCCGCGTGAGCCGAGCTCGCGCGCAATCGACTTCGTGAAGCCGATGATGCCGGCTTTCGACGCCGCATAGTTCGTCTGGCCCCAGTTGCCGTGCACCCCGACCACGGAGCTGATGTTCACGATCGAGCCGGCGCGCTTCTTCATCATCGGCCGCGTCACGGCGCGGCAGGTGTAGAAGACGGAACTCAGGTTCGTGTCGATCACCGTGCGCCAGTCGTCATCCGACATGCGCGCGAGCAGCCCGTCACGTGTGAGGCCCGCGTTGTTCACGAGCACGTCGATGTCGCCGGCCTCCTCGACGAGGCGCTTCGCGTCGTCGGCGCTCGACACGTCCGCCTGCACGGCGCGGCCGCCGATCTGCGCGGCGAGCTCCTCGGCCTCGTCCTTGCCCGAACGGTAACCGACGACGACCTCGGCGCCGGCGCGCGCGAGCTCCTCGGCGATCGCGCGACCGATCCCGCGCGATGCACCGGTGACGAGCGCGACCTTGCCTACGAGCGAGCAGAACGCCGTGTCGCTAGCCAAGAGCCTCCGTCGCCTCGTCGAGCGACTCGAGATCGTTGACCGAGAAGGTTCGTACCGACCTGTCGATCCTCTTCAGTAAACCGCTCAGCACGTTGCCCGGCCCCACCTCCACGAACGTCGTGACGCCCTGGTTGACGAGCTCGCGTGCGGCCTGCGTGAACCGCACGGGTGCGGTCAGCTGCTCGATCAGGAGCTCGCTGTAGCG
>JBBQQU010000022.1:0-60578 GCA_038215565.1 Gaiellales bacterium
GGCCGTCCCGAAGCCGTAGAGCTGAAGCGCGTCCTCACGCACCACGGTGTGGATCTCGATCGTGATCTCGCCGTCGCCGAGACGCGTCACGGACGGTGCCGCGCTGACGAGATATCCGACACCGTTTACGTCGAAGACGAGACCACTCGAGGTACGACCGACGATGCGGCCACGAAGGCGGGCGATCACGAAACGGCCCTGAGAAGTGGCGGCGCGAGCGCGTGGCAGATGGCGACCGCGAGCGCGTCGGCGGCATGGTTCGGATGGGGAACCTCGTGGAGCGAGAGGATCGCCTTGACCATCTTTCCGACCTGCTCCTTGTCAGCGCGGCCATAGCCGCACACCGCTTGCTTCACCCGGGCCGGTGCGTATTCAGTGCAAGCGAGACCGGCGGACGACGCGGCGACGAGCACGGCTCCGCGCGCCTGCCCGACGGAGAGCGCGATGCGGGCGTCTGCGCCGACGTACGACTCCTCCAGCGCGACGGCATCCGGCGTGTGCTCCGTGATCAGCTCCTGGACGCCCTCGAAAATGGTGAGCAGCCGAGCCTCCAGCCGAGCCCGCGGTGAGGTTTGCCACCACCCGTGGCAGATGGCCGTGATTCGTCCGCCGTCTACATGAACAATCCCGTACCCGCATGCAGCCGTCCCTGGATCGATGCCGAGAACTCTCACGACGACACGTTAGGCGGCGAACCGGACGGTTCCTCCTGGGTTAGAGCGCCAGCCCGACCTTCGCTCTCGCACGTCGAAGCTGGGGGCTCCGGGCGCGCAGGGCAAGGGCTGCGACGCCGCCGACCGCCGCTCCGAGCACGGCTCCGGCAACGACATCGGTCGGGTAGTGGACGCCGTCGTAGATCCGCGAGAAGCCGATCAGCACGGCGAGCGCGAAGAACGCGGGCCAGAGACGCGATACGACCGCGGTCAGCAGCACCGCGCCCGCGAAGGCCGTCGCGGCGTGTCCCGCCGGAAACGAGCTCGAGTGAACGGAGTAGAGCGGGTGGATCTGCGGGTGCGCGACAAATGGTCTCGCCCGGCTCGTCAGGTCCTTCACTCCGAACGCGAACGCGTCGGCTGCGAAGGTCGTGATCGCGGTCAACACCGCGAGCGCAAGCGTCCGCCCGAGCCCGAGACGGCATGCGATCCCGATGACGAGGGCAAGGACGATCCACACCGCGCCGAGCTTCTCGATCGTGCCCAGCCAGACCATCGGATCGTTCAGGGTGGCGACGCGGTGCGTCGCCACCCAGATGACGATGGTCGAGTCCATCGCTCAGGCGTTCGCCGACACGTCGCGGAGCCGGGCGTCGACGAGGCAGTACACGCCGTAGGCGACGAGGCCGATCGCTGTCAGGCCGAGCAGCCATGGCCCGTACGACGCGTGAGCCAGCTTCTGCAGCGCGCCGTCGAGACCAATCGCGTCCTTCGGCTTGTAGTCGACGGCTGCCTTGGTGAGGAAGACCCCGATCAGGCCGAAGACGACGAAGCGCGCGACATGGCCGACCACGCCGGCGCGGCCACCCCACTTGCGCACGGCCGGGGACAGCCTGCCGACCCGCCACTTGTCCTCGAACTTGCGCGCGAGACCCCGGTACAGGTTCCACACGCCGACTCCGACCACCGCAAGACCGGTCGCGGCGACGATGTAGCGCCCTCCGGGCCAGCCGAGCACCATGGCGGTCGAGTGGTGCGCCTTCTGGTTCTGGGACTGGCCGCCGCCGGCGCCGGACAGGATCCGAAGCGTCGAGTAGGTCAGCCCCGCGTAGACGAGGCCGCGGCCGACATACGCGGCACGCTTCGCCCACACCTTCGCGGCGCCCTCATCTGCGTCGGCGCGTTCTGCGAACGCCTGCACGAAACGCCACAGTGCGTAGGCGGCAAAGCCGATCGCGAGGGCGACCAGCGCGAACTTGCCGAACGACTGATGCGCAAGCTGTTGCATCGCCCCCTGGCGGCTCGTGGCGTGGCCGCCGTGGCCGAGGGCGAGCTTGAGCGCGAGCGCACCCACAAGCCCGAACGACAGGCCCTTTGCGGCGAGCCCGACCCGGGCGAGAACCGCGTACCACCCGCGTCCCGAATCTGCCTTCTGCCGGGCTTTCTGCCCTGGCCGCTCAAGGGCCGCAGCCCCGCGCTCGAATCCCGACATGCTCAGTACCTCCAATGTTGCTGCGCCCGGTTTCCTCAGATCAACGGAAGCGGCAGCGTCGGAGATACGGCCTCGCTACCCGGCGACCGCCTCGAGCACCTGCTCCGGGATGTCGAAGTTCGCGTAGACGTCCTGCACGTCGTCGTTGTCCTCGAGTGCGTCGATCAGCCGCATCACCTGGCGGGCCTTCGCCTCGTCCTCGACGGCGACCGTCACCTTCGGGACGAGCATCAGCTCGGCCGATTCGACCGTCATCCCGGCTGCCTCGATCGCCGCACGGACTGCGGAAAGGGCTTCGGGCGCAGACGTGACCTGAAACACGCTGCCGTCCGGCTCGACGTCGTCGGCGCCACCGTCGGCCGCGACGAGCAGAAGCTCTTCCTCGTCGACTCCCTCGGCAGGAACGACGACGACACCGCGTCGCTCGAACTGCCAGGCGACCGCACCGGTCGCGCCGAGGTTGCCGCCGTTCTTCGCGAACATGTGACGTACATCTGCCGCAGTTCGGTTCTTGTTGTCGGTGAGCGCCTCGACGATGACGGCGACACCCTCGGGGCCGTAGCCCTCGTAGATGATCGTCTCGAACGCGTCAGCGTCAGCGTCGGCGCCGGAGCCTTTCGCGATTGCGCGGTCGATGTTGTCCTTCGGCATCGAGTACGACTTCGCCTTCTCGATCGCGTTCTGGAGCGAGAGGTTGTTCGCCGGGTCGCCCCCACCCTCTTTTGCCGCGACGATGATCGCGCGCGAGAGCTTCGAGAAGAGCTTGCCGCGCTTCGCGTCGGCCGCGCCCTTCTTGTGCTTGATCGACGACCATTTGCTATGCCCTGACACCCTGCTCCTCCCTCACGATTTCCAGGAACTGTTCGTGCAGCCGAGTGTCGCCGGTCAGCTCGGGGTGGAACGCGGCGACGAGGTAGCGCCCTTCGCGCGCGAGCACCGGCCGGCCGTCGACCTCCGCGAGCACCTCGACGCCAGGCCCGACTTCCTCGACCCACGGCGCGCGAATGAAGACCGCCCGCAGCGGGCTCGCAAGACCGGCGACGTCGAGATCTGTCTCGAACGATGCGAGCTGGCGACCGAACGCGTTGCGGCGCACGGAGATATCGACGAGATCGAGGTGGCGCCGGTCGAGGACGATCATCCCGGCGCACGTGCCGAACACCGGCCGTTCGAAGCCGCAAATCGCCTCATCGAGGCCGTAGAGCGCCATGAGGCGCATGAACGTGGTCGACTCGCCGCCCGGAATCACGAGGCCGTCGAGATCCTCGAGCTGATCGGCCTTCCTGATCTCCGGCGCGTCGACTCCGAGCTCGCGCAGCATCTGCGCGTGCTCGCGAAAGTTCCCCTGCAAGGCGAGAACGCCGATCCGGAGCGGCTCCATGCGAAGAATGGTATCGCGGCGACTACACCGCGACGTAGCGGCGGGCACCCGCACGGTCTGCCCGGCCCTCGTGCACGAGCCGCTCGAGGTGGGCGAGCGACTCTGCGGTCGCGAAGCGGCGGAGTGTCGGAGAAAGGTCGCGCTCGAAGAGCTCCAGCGACACGTCGTAGGCCGAGAGTGGATTGCCGTCGAGCGCCGCCTCCGTCCCGTTCAGCCGCTCGCGGTGATGCTCGATGATCTCTCGCGCGCGCCCGGCTGGGTCGTCGATCGGCTCCTTGTGACCGGCGTACGCGACGCGCGGATCGAGGTCGATGATCCGCTCGAGTGTCTCGAGGTAATCGCCGAGCGGATCGGGCCGCGACTTCGGGTAGAGACCGATCGCCGGCGTGATGCCGAGCAGGATCGTGTCGCCCGCGATCATCACGCCGTCGCGCAAAAGGACGATGTGACCGTCCGCGTGACCGCGAAGAACCTCGACGCGCCAGCCGTCGATCTCGTCACCGGCGTCGACGAGCTCCGGATCGCGCATCCAGTGGATCGCGTTCGACAGCCGGTCGGACTCGATCCTCATTCCCGCCATCTCGTCTTCCGGCAAGCCGTGTGAGACCCAGTACTCGATGAAACGCTCGGGGTCGCGCTCACCCCACGCGCCCACGCATTGCGCGTAATCCTCGCGGCCCTGGAAGACCGGAGCCCCGCTCAGATCGGCAATGTCGCGCGCGCCTCCGACATGGTCGGGATGCATGTGCGTGACGACGATTCGCTCGAGCGGCGCGTCGAGCGCGTCGAGCACCGGCCGCCAGCGCTCCTCGGGATCTCGCGTCCCGAGCCCGGTGTCGACGAGCGTGAAACCACCACCAGACGCCGGGAGCAGGTAGCAGTGCACGTGATCGAGCCCGAAGGGGAGCGGAAAGGTGAGGCGACGGATCCCGTTTGCCAAGTCCAGCATCTCTGAGAAGCTACCGCTCTGGATGACGGCCCTGTTGGAGCTCACTGACGTCTCCGCGCGCTACGGGCAAGTTCAGGCGCTCGACGGGATCTCGCTCGAGGTGGGTGACGGTGAGATCGTCGCGCTGCTCGGGGCAAACGGTGCCGGCAAGACGACGACACTCCGGGCGGTCTCCGGGACTGTGCGCCGCGGCGGCGAGATCGTCTTCGCGGGCAAGCGCCTTCGCGGCGGCCCGGAGTCGGTCGCTCGCGCGGGGATCGCACACGTGCCGGAGGGGCGTGGCATCTTCGCCGAGTTGACCGTGTGGGAGAACCTGCGGATGGGGGCCTACCTGCGTCGCGGCCGCCCCGATTTCGGACCGGTGCTTGCGTATTTCCCGTGGCTTGCGTCGCGTCGCCACCAGCAGGCGGGGACGCTTTCGGGCGGCGAGCAGCAGATGCTTGCGCTCGCGCGGGCGTTTCTCCTTCGCCCGAAGTTGCTGATGCTCGACGAGCCGTCGCTCGGGCTCGCACCGCTCGTCACGCGCGAGGTGTTTCGCGTCGTCGCCGACCTGAACGACAAGGAAGGTCTGGCCGTTCTCGTCGTCGAGCAGAACGCCGCGATCGCGTTGCACGCCGCCGCGCGCGCCTACGTGCTCGAGACGGGCACGATCGCCGTCGAGGGAAGCGCCGACGAGCTACGAGCGAACGACACGGTGCGGTCGGCGTACCTCGGGTACTGACGATGCAGCAGTTCTTCCAGACGCTGATGACAGGGCTCTCCGACGGCGCGATCTACGGCTCGCTCGCGCTTGCGCTCGTCCTCATCTACAAGGCGACCGAGGTGATCAACTTCGCCCAGGGCGAAATGGCGATGTTCTCGACGTACATCGCCTGGGCGCTGATGGGCCACGGCACGTCGTTTCGCTGGTGGGCGTTCTTCGCGACGCTCGGAATCGCGTTCGTCGGCGGCGTGCTGATCCAGCGGACTGTGATCCACCCACTCGCGCATGCGAGCGTGCTCACGGTTGTGATGGCCACGATCGCGCTGCTCGTGATCCTGAACGGCCTGGCCGCGTGGATCTGGTCGCCTCAGCTCGAGTTCTTCCCGAGCCCCTTCCCCACGAGCTCGTGGGTCGTCGGCGGCGTTCACATCTCGAAACAGGACGCGGGCACGTTCGGCGTCGTGGTGGCCTGCGTGCTCGTACTCGCGGCGTTCTTCCGCTTCACGAAGCTCGGGCTCGCAATGCGGGCCGGCGCACTGAACCCTGCAGCGGCGCGCCTGCTCGGCGTCCGTACCTCTTGGCTCCTCGCACTCGGCTGGGGCTTTGCCGCTGCCCTCGGCGCCGTGAGCGGCATGATGGTGGCGCCCACGGTCTTCCTGACCCCGAACATGATGCAGGCGGTTCTCATCTACGCCTTCGCGGCTGCGGTGCTCGGTGGTCTCGAAAGCCCTGTCGGCGCCGTCGTCGGTGGGATCGGCCTCGGTGTGATGCTGAACATGCTCGGCACATACGTCCATCCCGTGACGACCGAGCTCCGCCTTCCCGTCGCGCTCGGGATCCTGCTCGTGGTGCTGCTCATCAAGCCCGCCGGGTTGTTCGGCCGAGTCACCGTGAGGCGCGTGTGAGCCGGCAAACGGGACTCGTCGGTTTCGCTCTGCTCGTCACGGCGGTGGTCGCCGCACCGTTTCTCTTCTCGAACTACCGCACCTACCAATTGGGGTTCGTTGGTCTCTACTTGATCGCGCTCGTCGGACTCGACATCCTCACGGGCTTCACCGGACAGATCTCTCTCGGTCACGGCGCATTCATGGGTATCGGCGCGTACACGACCACGATCCTGGTGGTCGACCACGGATGGCGCGACCTGTGGACGATCCCCGTCGCCGGCGTCGTCGCCGGTGCGATCGGCCTCGTCTTCGGCCTGCCGGCGACCCGATTCGCCGGCCCGTATCTGGCTTTGGCGACATTTGCGGTCCCGCTGTCGTTCATCGGAATCCTGAAACGCTTTCCGCACTTCACCGGCGGCAACGTCGGCAAGAACCTGCCGCAGTTGCACTCCGAGTTCGGGTGGCGCACGAACCCGTCGATCTGGTTCTACGTCGTCTGTTGGACCGTCGCACTCGTCGCGTTCGCGTTCGGGTTCCTGATCATTCGCGGACGCTTCGGCCGCGCGCTCCGAGCAGTGCGCGACAGCGAGATTGCCTCGGCCGCGTACGGCGTCTCGACAGCGGCTGTGAAGACTGCAGCTTTCGGTGTGTCCGCGTTCTATTGCGGCGTCGCGGGCGCGCTGTATGCGATCGGCATCACCTACGTCAACCCGGACACGTTCCCGATCGACCTCTCCATCCTCCTGCTCGTCGGGATCGTGATCGGAGGTGCGGGCTCGCTCTACGGCATGGTCTTCGGCGCGTTATTTGTCGAGTTCATCCGAATCAGCTGGGGCCCCGCCCTGCTTGGGCTCTTCAGCCGCATCCATCACGTGAACAAGGCCGCGCCTGGATCCGGGCTCGTCGTCTATGGAGTGGTCTTGCTGCTCGTTCTCTTCGCCGCACCGGCGGGCGCGGCCGGTCTCGCTCGTCGGCTTGCGGGCGGACGGGCAAGAGTCGTGCGCTGGGCCAGGCCGGGGGACCCGCCGAACGCTGCGGCGAGCGGGGTCGAGCAGCGTTGAACAAATTCGGCCCCTTGACGTCATAACCGTCGTATAGTCGGATTCGACGTCGAACCGCCCCCAGGTCACTCCTCAAAGGAGAAGGCGAATGAAAAGAACGGTCCTGTTGATCATCGCGGCCCTCACTGCGTCGGCCGCCGTCGTCATGACTGCCGGCGCGACTTCATCGGCGACGCCCGGTGTCACAGCGAAGACCATCCTCCTCGAGGGAACGTTCCCCTTGAGCGGGCCTGCATCGGGCTATGCCCCCATTCCCGCGGGGATGGGCGCGTACTTCTCGTACATCAACGCGCACGGTGGCGTGAACGGACGCAAGATCGTCTGGAAGTACTCCGACGACGGCTACAACCCTGCGACGACGGTGCAACTCACGCACCAGTTCGTCGAGCAAGATCATGCGTTCGCGCTCGTGGGTGGCCTGGGCACCGAGCCTCAGACGGCAGTCCGGCAGTACCTGAACGACAACAAGGTGCCGCAACTGTTCGTTTCGACCGGAGCGACCACGTTCGATCGTGACTTTGCCCAGTACCCGTGGACGCTTGGCTGGCAACCCGACTACGAGGCTGAGGGTTCGATCTACGGGAAGTACATCGTCAAGAACCTCCCGTCGGCGAAGCTCGGCGTTCTCTACCAGAACGACGACTACGGCAACGACTATCTTCGCGGCCTCAAGGCTGGTCTCAGGGCGGCGCACGCGTCGCAGATCATCAGCGCTCAGCCGTACGACCTGAGCGCAACGACGCCTCCGGCCGTGCAGGTCGCAAGGTTGAAGGCGTCGGGCGCCGACACGTTCATCATCCTCGCGACACCGACGCCGACCATCCAGGCGTACGTCATCGCGACGAAGCTCGGCTGGACGCCGGCGCACGTGATCACGAACTCGGTCTCCGCGACCGACACGTTCCTCACGATCGCCGAGAAGAGCGGGTCGAACATCGTCGAGGGGACGATCAGCGTCAGCTACCTCCTCGACCCGTCCAACCCGATCTACAACAAGCAGCCGGGGATGAAGCTCTACCGCACGATCATGGCCAAGTACGACCCGAAGGGGAACGCCAACGACGGGCTGAACCTCTACGGCGTCGCCAAGGCGTGGAACACCGTCCAGGTTCTGAGGGCCGCAGGGACCAACCTCACCCGCGCCGGCCTGATGAAGGCGGCACGCGCGATGGCCTACACCAAGGGCAAGGGCAACGCTAACCCGTATGCGCTCCCGGGCGTCAGCACCTTCACCAAGGGGAGCTTCCAGTACCCCATCTCGCAGGTGAACATCATTCAGTACGCAAACCATGTGTTCCAGCCGGTCGGCAGCCTGATCGCCGGCCGCGGCGCACTCCGGTAGCACGCGACCGACCGCAGTTCGAAAAGGGCCGGCGCTGCGCCGGCCCTTTTCTTTGCGGCAAGATGGAGCGCATGCCTGAAGCCGTGATCGTCTCAACCGCGCGCACACCGATCGGGCGCGCTTCGAAGGGCTCGCTCGTCGATGCCCGCCCCGATGACCTGTGCGCGTTCGCAATCCGGACGGCGCTCGATCGTGTGCCCGAGCTCTCGGGCGAGGAGATCGTCGATGTGATCGTCGGCTGCGGCTTCCCGCAAGAGCGGCAGGGAATGAACCTCGGGCGCCGCGCGGCGCTCCTCGCCGGTCTTCCGGCAACGGTGCCCGGGACGACGGTGAACCGCTTCTGCGCCTCGAGCTTGCAGTCGATCCGCATGGCCTTCCATGCGATCCGTGCGGGTGAAGGCGAGGCGTTTGTCGCCGCCGGCGTCGAGTCGATCAGCCAGGTGAGCGGCTACCCGAAGTCCGACGAGGAGCTGCATCCGGCGCTCTTCGGCGATGACGCCCCGATCGCGAACGTCTACATCCCGATGGGGCTGACCGCGGAGAACGTTGCCGACCGTTGGGACGTCTCGCGCGAGGACATGGACCGGTTCGCCCAACAATCACAGGAGCGCGCGGTCGCGGCGCAGGAATCCGGGTTCTTCGACCGTGAGCTGACGCCCTACGAGGGAGTGGCGCGCGACGACGGCCCGCGCGCGTCGTCCACGTACGAGAAGCTCGCGGCGCTCGACGCCGCTTTCAAGCCCGGCGGGAAGGTCACGGCGGGGAACGCCTGCCCGCTGAACGACGGCGCGGCCGCAGTCGTCGTCATGTCCGCCGACCGCGCAAGCAAGCTCGGAATCCGGCCGCGGGCGCGGATCATCGCGTCGAGTGTCTCGGGTGTCGAGCCGGAGATCATGGGCGTCGGGCCGATCGAGGCCGTACGCAAGGTTCTCGCCCAGGCGGGCATGACGATCGACGACGTCGATGTCATGGAGTTGAACGAGGCGTTCGCCGCGCAGGTGCTGCCTGTGTGCCGCGAGGTCGGCGTCGATCCATGGAGCGACAAGCTGAACCCTCACGGTGGAGCGATCGCGCTCGGGCATCCGTACGGCATGACCGGGGCGCGCATCATGAGCACGTTGCTGAACGACCTCGAGACGATGGACCGGACGATCGGCCTCGAGACGATGTGCGTCGGCGGCGGTCAGGGCATGGCAATGCTCGTCGAGCGCCTGAACTGACCTGGGCGCGTTCGCGCTCGTCCTCGCGCTCGGCTCTTCCCTCGTCTGGGGCTCAGCCGACTTCGCCGGTGGCTCGCTGACGAAGAGGTTGCCCGCGTTCGGCGTGACGGTCGTCTCGCAAGGGGCCGGGCTCGTCGCGCTGCTCGTTGCAGTCGCGGTGCGTGGCGACGTCGGCGCGCGTTCCTTCCTCCTTGGCTGCCTCGCCGGCGTCGGCGGCGGTGCGGGTCTCGCCGCGTTCTATCGCGCGCTCGCGCTCGGCACGATGAGCGTCGTCTCGCCGCTCGTCGCGTGCGGCGCAGTCATCCCGTTCGCGATCGCGATTGCGACCGGCGAGCGTCCGTCGACGCTCGCGCTCGGCGGCGCGGCCGCAGCGCTCGGCGGTGCGGTGCTCGCCTCGGTGGAGGAGCGCCGCGCCGACTCGCCCGACCGGACGCGCGCGGTGCTGCTCGCGCTCGCGGCCGCAGGCGCGCTCGGGCTCTTCGTCTACTTCCTCGGGCTCGGAAGCCGCGAGGGCGATGCAGTCTCGACGCTCTTTGGAGCCCGGGTGGGATCGCTGTCGTTCCTCTTGGTGACCGCCCTTGCGCTGCGCGCACCCCTCCGGATCGGCCGCGGCTCGATCCTCGCGGTGGCCGCGGTCGGAATCGCTGACGTGACGGCGAACGCGCTCTTCGCCTTCGCAAGCGGCCACGGACTCCTCGCCCTTGTCGCCGTCCTCGGCTCGCTGTACCCGATCGTCACGGTGCTCCTCGCCCACCTCCTCCTCGGCGAACGGCTGACCCGCCCGCAGCAACTCGGCATCACGGTCGCCCTGGCGGGAGTAATCGCGATCGCCGGAGGGTGAGCTGTGGAACGTTTGTCGCACTTCGCTAACCGTCGTTTGGCGAAGAGACGGGGCTCGACGGGCTATGAGGTGGTTTAGAGCGTTTATCGCCGTTGCGCGCTGGGAGTCTTGATCGCACTGGCGCGCTGTGGAACGTTTGTCGCACTTCCGTAACCGTCGTTTGGCGAAGAGACGGGGCTCAGGAAGACGTGGCCGTTAGGGGCGCTCGTCGAGCCACGACTTCAGTTCCGACCAGAGGTGCTCCATCGTCGTCGTACGCGCGGGGTGCAGTGGGTCGTACGGGATGTAGTTGACCGTGCGCACGATCCAGCCGCCCGGACCGAGGTCGAGCACGTTGATGCACGCCGGCGCCTGCTCGAAGTTGCCGAAGTACGTCCGGCCGCCTGCGAGCGCGTGCGAGATCAGGATTCGGTTGATGCCACCGTGAAAGACGGCGAGTGCGGTCTCCCACTCCTCCGCGACGAGCCTCTCGAAGGCAGGCAATACGCGGTCGAGCGCCTCACCGAGAGATTCGCCGCCGAGAAATCGCGCCTCCTCGTCGCGAGCATGGAGCGAGCCGACGAAGAATGCTTCGAGCTCGTCAGCTGGTACGTCGTCGAGGCGCCCGCCCCGCCACTCGGCGAATTCGGCCCGCTGCGACACCTCATCGCCGGGGGCAACGACCGCTGCCGTCTCGACGGTCCGCGGGAGGGTGCTCGTGAGCACGACGTCGAACGTCACACCCGCAAGCGCTCCGTGCGCCGCCGCCGCCTGATCCCGGCCGTCGTCGGTGAGCCGCACCGTCTCCGGGTCGCGCTCGCCGACGTACGACACCTCGGCATGCCGCATGAGATAGAGGCGTCTGCGCACGGCGCGTAGCATCGCAGTGATGACCGAGCAGTCGCCGCTCTACGTCACCGAGCGAGTCGAGGAGTTTCTCGACACCCGCGGGCTCGGCTCCGGCCCGATCGAGGTGAGTCGCATCGGGGACGGCGGCGGCTCGAACTTCACGTTCCTCGTGGAGCGCGGCAACGACCGATTCGTCCTGCGCCGCCCGCCCCGCCCACCGCTCCCGCCGTCGGCGCACGACATGGTCCGCGAGGCGAACCTCCAGCAGGCGATCCGCGCCGCGGGCTTCCACCGCCTCGCGGAGATCGTCGCCGTCTGCGACGACGACGGCGTGCTCGGTGTCCCGTTCTACGTCACCCGGTTCATCGAAGGTCACGTCATCACACATGACCTCCCGCCGGGCCTCGAGGTCGCTGACGCGCGGCACGCACTGGGGCTCGACCTCGTCGACACGCTCGTCGAGATCCACGCCGCCGACGTGAGCAACGCCGCGCTTGCGACCTTCGTGCGCCCCGGCAGCTACCTCGAGCGGCAGGTGCGCCGTTTCACCCAACTGTGGGCGATCAACCAGACGCGCGAGATTCCGGCTGTCGACGAAGTCGGCCGGTACCTCGGTGCGCACCTGCCCGATCCGCTGCCATCGACCGTCGTCCACGGCGACTACCGCCTGGGGAACATGATGGTCGCCCCCGACGAGCCGACGCGCATCGTGGCGGTACTCGACTGGGAGATGGGTGCGATCGGCGACCCTCGCGCCGACGTCGGCTATCTGCTCGCCACCTACACCGAGCCGGGCGGCCGCCCGAGCGCGCTCGGCTCGTCACCCGTGACCGCGACGCCGGGCTTTCCGTCGCGCGCGCAACTCGTCGAGCGCTATGCGGCGAGGAGCGGTCGTGACGTCGACCCGCTCCCCTGGTTCGAAGCGCTCGCGCTCTGGAAAGCCGCGGTCTTCTGCGAGGCGATCTACGGCCGCTACATCCGTCGCGAGCTCGGCGCGGAGGACACGCGCGCCGCGATGTTCGAGACCGGCGTGCCGCTGCTCGCCGAGACCGCGCTCGAGACAGTCAGCTAGTTCCTGCGGCCTCGGCCACCGCACGCAGCGTTGCGACGTCGCGCGTCGAGACGAGCAGCGTCGTCGCGCCACTCTCCCGCCACGCCGCCAGTCGATCCCGAATCCGCTCGACCGAACCGACGAGCGCGACCTCGTCGACGAACGCATCCGGCACCTTGCCCGCCGCGTCGCGCTGCTTGCCGTCGAGGAAAAGATCCTGGATCTCGCGCGCCTCGGCCTCGTAGCCATACCGCGTGAAGAGATCGTTGTAGAAGTTCGTGCCTCGGGCCCCCATGCCCCCGATGTAGAACGAGTAGTACTCCTTGAGCATCGCGCGGCCCGATTCGACGTCGTCGGTCAGAAGCGCCGGAACCGACGGAGCGATGTCGAATCCCTCGCGCACACGGTCGAGCGGGAACACGTTCCGCGCCTGCTCGGGCGACCAGAAGATCGGCAGCCAACCATCGGCGATCTCGAAGGTCTGCTCGACCGCCTTCGGGGCGATCGCCGCGAGGTAGATCGGGATCTCGCTTCGGAGCGGGCGCGCCATCAGCTTCAGCGGCTTACCGAGCCCGGTGCCGCCCTGCACGGGGATGTCGTAGTGCTCGCCGTGGTGCTCGAGCCGCTCGCGCCGCACGATCGCGCGGACGATCTCGACGTACTCCCGGATCTTCCCGAGCGGCTTCCCCCACTCCTCGCCGTGCCAGCCCTCGACCACCTGCGGGCCTGACGTGCCGAGCCCCATCACGAACCTCCCGCCCGAGAGCAGGTCGAGCGTCACCGCGGTCATCGCCGCATTCGCGGGCGAACGACCGGGAAGCTGCATGATCGCCGTGCCGAGCTTGATGCGTTCGGTCTGCGCCCCGAGCCAGGCAAGCGGGGTAATCGCGTCGACGCCCCACGCCTCGGCTGCCCACGCCGACGAGTAGCCGAGGCGCTCCGCCTCCCGCGCGAGCTCGAGCAACTCGAGCGGATTCGTGCCCGGCGGCGCGTAACCCATGTAGAAGCCGAGCTCCATCCCTGCGAGACTAACGGCATGCAAGCCACCGCATGGGCACCGCCGACCGAGCGGCGCGAGCAGGTGCGCACGTTCATGGCCGAACGTGTCGTGCCGAACGAGGCAGCGATCGAACGTCAGGACGAACGCGGCGAAGCGCTGGTGGCGCAACTCCGCGACGAGGTGCGCAAGCTCGGGCTCTGGGCGCCGCACGTCCCGCCCGAGGCCGGCGGCACCGGAACCGGCTTTCTCGACTACGCGTATCTGAACGAGCACATCGGCCGCTCGACGTTCGGCCAGTTCGTCTTTGGCTGCCAAGCCCCCGATGCAGGCAACGCCGAGATCCTCCACGCCTTCGGGACCGACGAGCAGAAGAAGCGTTGGCTCGAGCCGCTCGTCGCGGGTGACATTCGCTCGTTCTTCTCCATGACCGAGCCCGAAGTCCCCGGGTCCGATCCGACAACCCTTCGCACGCGTGCGGTCCGTGACGGCGACGACTGGGTGATCGACGGCCACAAGTGGTTCTCGTCGGGCGCGGAAGGAGCAGCGTTCGGAATCGTGATGGCGGTGAGCGACCCGGACGCGCCACCGCACGGCCGTGCGACACAGATCATCGTCCCGGCCGACACGCCGGGCGTGGACATCGTCAGACCTGTTCCCGTACTCGGTCACGTCGGCAAGGGCTGGTCGACACACTGCGAGGTGCGGTACACGAACGTGCGGGTGCCCGTCACGAACACGCTCGGAGCTGAAGGCGCCGGCTTCCTGATCGCGCAGAAGCGCCTCGGCCCCGGGCGCATCCACCACGTGATGCGCTGGCTCGGCCAGATGCAACGCGCGTTCGAGCTGATGTGCTCCTACGCGCTGCAACGGGAAACGTCCACCGGGCCGCTCGCAGACAAACAGACGGTGCAGAACTGGATCGCCGACAGCTACGTCGGCATACAGGCGTGCCGCTTCATGACACTCGACGCCGCGCACAAGATCGACGGCGGTGACGAGGCGCGCGTCGAGGTCTCGGCGATCAAGTTCTTCGCGGCGGGCGTGCTGAACGACGTGATCGACCGCGCCGTGCAGGTGCACGGTGCGCGCGGCCTGACGGACGAGACTCCGCTCGGCCACATGCTCATGATGGCCCGCGGCGGCCGTATCTACGACGGTCCGGACGAAGTCCATCGCCAGGTCGTCGCGAAACGGATCCTCAAGACGTTTCGGGACGGCGACGGGTGGCAGTTCAGTTAGTCAGGTGAGAAGCCTCCAGGGACAATTGCTCGTCTCCGCGCCGTCGCTGCACGATCCGAACTTCAGAAAGACGGTCGTCCTGATCGCGCACCACGACGACGACGGCGCGATGGGACTCGTGCTCAGCCGGCCCTCCGAGGTCGCGGCGGTCGACGCCGTACCGGCGCTCGACGGGCTGCCGGGCGCAGGCGGCCCGGTGTTCGTCGGCGGCCCGGTGCAGCCTGAGGCGTTCATCGTCCTTGCGGAGTTCGACGACGTCGAGTTGGCGGCCGCACCGATCTTCGAACGCGTCGGCTTCATGCCCGCGGACGCAGAGCCCGTCGACCTGGCGATCAGCCGCATGCGTCTCTTCGCCGGGTACGCCGGCTGGGGCGCGGGCCAACTCGAGGCGGAGCTCGAGGAGCCTGCCTGGATCGTCGTCGACGCCGAGGCGGATGACCCATTCGCCGACGATCCCGACGAGCTCTGGCGCACTGTTCTGCATCGCAAGGGCGGCCCGTTCGAGCTGATGGTCGACATGCCGTTCGACCCGGGACTGAACTAGAAGAAGCTCGGGCCGACCGGGAGGCCGGCCCAAGGGCATCGCTCTACGCGGTCGCAGCGACCGGATCGGGCCGCACGATCACCGTGTCGGCGACCTCGATGATCTCGTTCACCGGCAGGCCCGCACGCTCGGCGTGCTCGCGGATCTTCTCCGGGCTCGAGGCCTGGTAGATGCACACCGTTCCCGGTCCGCCGCTCGCGGGCTCGGCAAGGACGTAGCTCCGAATCCACCGGATGTCGTCGGACATCTCGTCGTCACCGACGGTCGCCGATCGGGCCGCCGCCTGCAACTCCTCGGGGGAGTTCCAGCCGTCGCGGCGCAAAATGACATACGTCTTCATGAGGCCACCTCAATTCCATCCACTGTTTTTACTCTGGACGCGGAAACGATCTCACTTCTTCCCGGCGATCGGTGGCGGGCCCACCGTCGCCCCGTCGCTTCGCGGCCCGGGAACGTTGGGAAAGCGAAACGGCGCGGGGGCGCGTCCCGGCTGCACGAACCAGCACTCTCCCGTACCGGCACTCGTTGCGGCGAGCCACATCGCCTCCGCGACGTCGTCCGGCCGGAGGAGCGGAAATCCGGCGTCGGCAAACGTTGCGCGCTGCGCGTGCATGTCGAGCATCGGCGTATCGGCGATCCCCGGGCAGACTGCATTGATCCTGATCGGGTCGATGCGCGGCGCAATGCTGCGCACGAAACCGACGACCGCATGCTTGGTCAGCGAGTAGATCGAATCGAGCGGCATGCCGGTGAGCCCGGCGAGCGACGCCGTGACCACAATGGTGCCGCCATCCATCACGCGCGCGAGGCGGCGCACACCGTAGACGACGCCGTCGACGTTGACGCTGAGCGCACGCCGGTACTGGTCGTCGGTCAGCTTCGTGAGGTCGGTCTCGGCGGTGAGGACGCCGGCATTCAGGCACGCGAGGTCGACCGCGCCGACACGGTCCCACGCGGCGGAATCCGTCACGTCGAATCCGTTGACGAGGTCGAGTGACCAGACGTCGTACCCTTCCAGCTCGAGCCGAGCCCGCATCGCGCGGCCGAGGCCGCCTTCGCCGCCCGTGACGAGCGCCTTCACGGCTCGAGGACGACCTTGCCGACATGCCGGCGCGACTCGATCAGCTCGTGCGCTTCGGAAGCCTGAGCGAGCGGGAACGTCGCGCCGACCGCCGGGTCGATCTCTCCCCCGCCCCAGATGGCGAGCAGCTCGGCAGCGCAGCCGCGGACGAACTCGGGGTCGTGCTTCATCAGACGGCCGAGAAACAGCCCTTGCACCCCGACGTTGCGGCCGACAAGCCATTGCACGCTCGGGTTCTCCCAGAGCCCGGCGGTGAACCCGATCGCGACGAGGTTCCCGAGCGGCTTCAGGATCGAAAGCGACTGCGTGAACGTGTCACCCCCGACGGTGTCGAGGACGACGTCGGCCGCGACCGAGCCGATCTCGTCGTACCCGATCGCACGGTCGGCGCCCTGCTCGCGCGCATACGCGCGCTTCTCCTCCGAGCTCGCGGTGGCGATGACGTGAGCGCCGAGCCGTTTCGCAAGCTGGATCGCTGCCGTGCCGACCCCGCCCGAGCCCGCATGCACGAGCACCGTCGAGCCCACCCCGACTCGTACCTGATGATGGAGCGGGATGTACGCGGTCAGGTAGGTGGTGAGAAACGACGCGCCCGCCGCGTATGACGCTCCGTCGGGCAGGTCGAATGTCCACTGCGGATCGACGTCGACGCGCTCGGCGTACCCACCCGCATTCCGCGAGAGCGCGATGACACGTCGGCCGTTGAGATCGCCCGCCACCTCGTTGCCGAGGACGTGCGGGAGGTCTGGCATCTGCGGATACAGCCCGCGTCGCACGAGCACATCGGCGAAGTTGACCCCTGCGGCGCGAACCTCGACGATCGACTCTCCGACGGCGTCCGACACTTCCTCGAGCACCAGGTCACCGCCCACCTCGCGGAGGACGACGGCCTTCATCGTCCGGTCCAGCCTGCCTGCCGCTTCTCGAGGAACGCGGCAACGCCTTCCTGTCCGTCCTCGGAGGTCAGGCACGCGGCGAAGGCCTGCACCTCGCGATCGTCGCTGCGACCGTCGCGTGTGTCGTGCAGGAGTGCCTTGATCTGACGGATGGCGTGCGGGCTCTGACGATCGAGCGGCTCGACGTAGCGGGCGATGCCTTTCTCGAGATCGTCGACGACGAACTCGACGAGCCCCCACTGCGCCGCCGTCTCGGCATCGATCCGCTCACCCGACATCGTCAGCCAGCGCGCCCGGCCGGGTGAGATCAGCCGCGGTGCACGCTGCGTGCCGCCACCCCCGGGAAGCAGGCCGAGGTTCACCTCCGGGAAGCCGAGCTGCGCGTCGCGGGTCGCAATCCGAAAGTCGCACGCGAGTGCGATCTCGAGACCACCGCCGAGGCAATAGCCGTGGATCGCGGCCACGACCGGCACGGGCGTTTTTTCGATCAGGTCGGCGACGGGCTGGATTCCCGCCGGACGGTCACCGTCGCCGCCGGAGCCGACGAAGCCGCTGATGTCGGCGCCGGCAGAGAACGCGCGCTCGCCGGTGCCGCGCAGGACGACGACGTTGACGTCGCCGGCGAGTGACTCGAGCTCGTTCCAGAGCGTCTCGATGATCGTCGCGCCGACCGCGTTGACCGGCGGGTTGTCGAGCCAAACAGTCTTGATCACAGTGTGCTCACCGCGGACGCCTCGTGCGCGAACATGTCACGCAGCTCCGTCTTGCGGAATTTGCCGACGCTCGTCTTCGGGATCTCGGCGACGAACTCGTACCGGTCGGGGAGCCACCATTTCGCGAAGTTCGGGGCCAGGAACGCTTTCAGCTCGTCGGCGGTCGCCGTCGCGCCCTCGCGCAAGACGACGGCCGCGAGCGGGCGCTCGTCCCATTTCTCGTCGGGGATCGCGATCACCGCGGCCTCGGCGATCGCCGGGTGCGCCATGAGCGCGTTCTCGAGCTCGACCGACGAGATCCACTCGCCGCCCGACTTGATCACGTCCTTCGAGCGGTCCTTGATCTGGATGAAACCGCGCGGATGAATCGACACCACGTCGCCGGTCTTGAACCACCCGTCCTCGGTCCACCGCGCCGCCTGCTCCGGTGTGTCGTAGTAGCCGGCCGCGACCCAGGGACCGCGAATCTCGAGCTCGCCCATCGACTCGCCGTCCCATGGCAGGATCGCGCCCTCGACGTCTCGATTCCGCAACTCGACGAGCGGCAACGGCAGACCCTGCATCGCGATGTAGTCGAACTGCGTGTCTTCGTCGGCCTGCGCGAGTTCGCCGGGAAGCTGCGCGGTCGAGGCGACGGGCGATGTCTCGGTCATGCCCCAGCCGTGCACAACGCCGAGACCGTGGCGCTGCTTGAAGCCCGCAATCATCGAGCGTGGCGCCGCCGAGCCGCCCACGAGCATCCCCTTCATGTGCGAGAGGTCCCACTTGCCGGGGTTCGCGTCGAGGAGGCCGAGGATGCCGAGCCAGATCGTCGGCACCCCGGCCGTCCACGTCACCTGCTCGGAGACGAACGCATCGAGCAGGCTCTCGGGATCGAGGTACGGCCCCGGGTAGACGAGCTTTGCTCCGATCATCGTTGCGATGTATGGGTAGCCCCACGCGTTCGCGTGGAACATGGGGACGACCGGCAGGATTGTGTCCTGCTCGCTGATGCCGAGGTTCATCGGATTGCCGGCGGCGACGCCGAGCGTGTGCAGGACGGTCGAGCGGTGCGAGTAGAGAACGCCCTTCGGAAGGCCGGTGGTGCCGCTCGTGTAACACATCGCGGCGGCTTCGTTCTCGTCCAGTTCCGGGTCGCGCCACGCGTCCGGATCGACGCCGGCGAGCAACTCTTCGTACGAGTCCTCGACCACGAAGACGTGCTCGATCTTCGTCTGGCCGACGAATGACTCGAGCAGCGGCAGCAAGCCGCGATCGACGATCACGGCGCGATCGCCGGCGTGAGTCGCGATGTAAGCCAGATCGTTCGGATGGAGCCGCAGGTTCAACGTGTGCAGAACGAACCCGCCGCACGGGATCCCGAGGTACGCCTCGTGGTGCTGGTGGTGGTTCCAGCAGAGCGTCGCGACCCGATCACCACGCTCCAGGCCGAGCCCTTGCAGGGCGACGGCGAGCGCTCGCGCGCGTCGGCCCGCGTCGGCATGTGTGTAGCGGTGGAAGCTCCGGTCGGGCAACCGGGTGACGATCTCCTTGCCGCCGAAGTACGCCTCGGAGCGCCGTAGGAGCGTCGGCAGCGTCAGCTGGAAGTCCATCATCAGCCCGTTCATTTCTGCATTTCCTTCATTGCGACGCGCTTCGCGAGATCGGCGTCGCTCACGACCTTGCCGTCGCGCTCGACGTAGCCGTCCTTGCCGCCGACGACGTACAGCACGAGATCGCCGTCGCCGGTGTTCGTGATCATGCGGTGCGTCGTCGACTCGACGTGGACGACTCCTCCCTCGTGCACGACGTGCTCCACCCCGTCGAAGGTGAAGGTCGCGGTGCCGCGATGGACGAAGTAGAGCTCGTCCTGCACGTCGTGGTAGTGGTTGGGCCCTTCGTACCCGGGCGGGAACACGAGCGCGTTGACGCCGAAGGCGGTGACGCCGAGCGGCTGGCGAATCTTGCGAAAGCCGTAGCCCTCGCCGAGCTCATCGAGAGATGCAATGAAGTAGGCCATGCGCTGATCCTAATTCGCTGGGAGCCCGGCGTTGGCTTTCGCGCTCAGACGCACCGGGAGGGCGAGCCGCAGTCGCCCTCCCGGCCCGGTGATTCGCACGCCCCCTGGAATCGGTTCGAACCGCCTCTTACCCGCCGAAGAGGAAGCGCGCGAGCAGCCGGTCGCGGAGCCCCACCGGGAGCTTCTGGAGGCGAGCGCGACGCTTCGCATCCGGTCCCACCAGGTAGCGCGCCTTCGGTTTCGCTGATGTGAGTGCGTGCTCGACGGCCTTTGCGACCTCCTCCGGCGGTACACCGCTCGCCGCCGAGCGCTCGGCCGCGAGGCGTCGGAACTTCTCGACCCGCTCACCGTAGAGCGCGACGGCCTCCGGCGGAAACGACTCGATCGCGCGTTGCGGTTTCGTCCAGATCGCCGTCGCGATCGTTCCCGGCTCGATGATCGCGACGTGCATCCCGAACGGCTCGAGCTCCACGCGGAGCGAGTCGGCCATCGCTTCGAGCGCGAATTTCGACATCGCATACGCGCCCAGGAACGGCAGCGCGGAGCGGCCACCGACCGATCCGATCAGCACGATCCGCCCACGGTTCCGCCGCAGGGTCGGCATGAACTGCTGGATGACGCGCAGCTGCCCGACAACGTTCACGTCGAGCTGTCGCGTCAACTCGTCGGCGGGCAGGAACTCGAGCGGAGCCGCGATGCCGATGCCGGCGTTGTCGACGAGCGCGTCGAGCTCGTCGACGCGCATCGACGCGCGGCCGATCGCGGCCGGATCGGTGATGTCGAAGACGAGTTCGTTGGTGCCCTCAGGCGCGTCGCCCGGCCGGCGCACCGACGCGTACACCGTCCAGCCGAGATCACGCAGACGAAGCGCGGTCGCCGCGCCAATTCCGGTGGAGCAGCCCGTTACGAGGACAGTAGGGATGCAGCCACCCCGGCCCGGTGCTCGCGGCCGTACCCGAGAGCGCCTTCGAGCCACAGCGCACGCTTGTAGTAGCGATGCAGCGGGTGCTCCCAGGTGAAGCCGATACCGCCGTGCGCCTGGATCGACTTCTCGCACGCGAGCACTGCAGCTTCTGAGGCCTGGGACTTCGCGGCTGCGACGGCGAGATCGACCTCGTCGTCGTTCTCCGCGACGCACCACGCGGCCCAGTAGGCGAGCGAGCGTGACAACTCCACCGCGACGTAGGCGTCGACGAGGGAGTGCGAGATCGCCTGGTAGCTACCGATCTTCTTGCCGAACTGCTCACGTTCCGAGACGTATGCGAGCGCGAGCTCCGTCGCCTTCGAGCCGATCCCGACGGCCTCCAGTGCCAGGGCGGCGAGCAGCCGCCGCCTGACGTCGGCCCAGTCGCCCTGTGCGGGCTCGGCGCCGTTCCGGGCGAGCCGGCCGAGGCCGAGCGACTCGTCGACGGTGGCCAGCGTCTCGCCTTCGGCCCGCTCCGCTTGCATCGCAGGGGTCAGCACGCGGTTGACCTTCCGAAGCTGCGGGACGAACCCGTCGATCTCGATCGACCAGACCTCGCCGCCCGGCTGCGCTGCGACCTCGTTGAGGACGTACGGGCCGTCGTAGAGCACGCGGCCGAGCTCTTCGAAGAGCACCGCGGCGTCGAGGAACGTGAAGTCGTCCGCTTGCAGGATCCCGACCCAGCCGAGCTCTGCGAATTGCTCCATCGTCGGCGACGCGTTTGCCTCGAGGAACGCGCGAGCTTCGCGCCGAAGGTCGTCCTGCTCGGATGTGAATGCGAAATCCATTACCTGCTTCTCGGCAGTCCGAGCACGCGCTCGGCGACGATGTTGCGCAGGATCTCGCTCGTTCCGGCCTCGATCGTGTTGCCGCGCGAGCGGAGCTGCTGGTACTGCCAGTAGCCGTCCGAGTCGCCGCCGCCGTTGCACAACTGCGCGTGCGAGCCGAGAATCTCGAGGGCGAGCTTCGTCAGACGCTGGTTCGACTCCGACCAGACGAGCTTCGACGCCGAGCCTTCCGGCCCAGGCACGCCGGTCTTCGTGAGCGCCGTCAGCGAGCGGTAGTTCGTGTACTTCAGCGCCTGCAGCTCGACCCACTCGCGCGCGATGCGGTCACGCAGAATCGGGTCGGTCACGTTTCGCTCCTTCGCAAGGGCGATCAGCTTGCCCACCGCGACTGCGAGCGTCGCGGAGAGCGCGAACCCGAGCGTGCCGCGCTCGTGCAGGAGCGTCGTCATCGCGACCTGCCAGCCGTCGCCGACCGCGCCGAGAAGATTTTCCTTCGGCACTTTCACATCGGTGAAGAAGATCTCGTTGAATTCCGGATGGCCGGTGATCTGCACGAGCGGCCGTACCTCGACCCCGGGCGCGTGCATGTCGACGATCACATAGGTGAGGTTCTTGTACCGCGGCGCATCTGGGTCGCCGAGGCCGACGAGGATGCAGAAGTCGGCGATGTGGGCGAACGACGACCAGACCTTCTGGCCGTTCAGGAGAAAGTGGTCGCCCTTGTCCTCGATGCGCGTCCGCGACGCGGCGAGGTCACTGCCCGCGTCGGGCTCGGAGAAGCCCTGGCACCAGATTTCCTCCGCGCTCAGGATCTTCGCGAGGTAGCGCTCTTTCTGCTCGAGTGTGCCCCACGCGATGATCGTCGGGCCGGCCATGCCGAGCCCGATCACCCCGACGTGCGACGGGGCCTCCGCGCGCGCGAGCTCCTCGAGGAAGATCGCCTGGTGCGCGTATGGCGCTCCCGCGCCGCCGTACTCGGTGGGCCACGTCAGGCCCGCATACCCGGCCGCGCCAAGCTTGCGGCTCCACTCGAGATCGGCGTCCTCGAACCGCCGTGCGCTGCGCTCCTTCGAGCTTGCGGGGAGGTTGGCGGCGATGAACGCACGAGCCTCAGCGCGGAAGGCCGCTTCGTCCGGTGTGTCGCGGAGCTCCACGAGGCGATCCTATTCGCTATCTCCCTGCCGCGGCATCGTCGCTCATTCCGAAGCAGGTGTGAGCACTGTCCGGATCACCTCGCCGTCGCGCATCGCGCGCAGCGCCTCCCCCCACTCGTCGAGCGGCGCCGTGCGGGTGACCATGCCGGCGAGATCGAGCCGACCTTGGAGCGCCCAGTCCGCAAGACGGGCGAAATCGGTGGGCAAGTGGTCCCCGCCATGGGAGACGAGGATCCGCGCGCGCTTGCCGAAGAGCTTCGGCAGGTCGATCTCTGCCTTCTCGCCCGCAGGCGAGAGACCGATGAGGACGACGGTGCCGGGTGCCGAGATCAGCGAGAGCGCGAGCTCGAAGGTCGAGCGGCGGCCGACGACGTCGAAGACGAAGTCGGCCGGCCCCTCGCCGACGTCGGTTGCCCCGAAGTGGCGCGCCTGGTCGAGTTTGCGCTGGTCGAGGTCGATCGCCCGAATCTCGGCCGCGCCGGCGAGCCGCGCGCCCTGGATCACCGACAGACCGACCGCGCCACAGCCGATCACGGCGACGCGCGCGCCCTCCCACACTTTCGCCGTCTCGAGCACGGACATGACGCCGGTCGCGACCGCGCAGCCGAGCAGGCACGCCTGCTCGACGGGTAGCTCGCGCGGCACCTTCGCCGCCGCGAGCGCCGGCACGACGGTGTGAGTCGCGAACGTGCCCGTGCGCAAAACCGGTGTCAACTCCGCGCCGTCGGAGCGAAACAGCCGCCCCGGCGCCGACGGCGGGCGCTTGCAGAGACGTGGCTCGCCGCGCACGCACATCGCGCAGGCGCCGCACGCCGTCTTCCAGCCGAGCACCACACGGTCGCCGTCGGCGAGCCCGGACACCCCTTCGCCCACCGCTGCGATCGTTCCCGCCCCCTCGTGGCCGAGGAGAATCGGGAACGCGTGGTGCCAGCCGTTCTCGTCGATCACGTGCGCGTCGCTGTGGCAGACACCCGTCGCCTCGATCCGCACGAGTACCTCGCCGGGACCCGGCTGCTCGACGCGGATCTCCTCGAGCGCGACGCGCCCGGAGCGGTCGAGGACTACGCCGAGCTCAGCCATGAGCGATCGAGGTCGCGAACGCTCGTGGCGCCCATGAGCGCGAGTGTGAGGTCGATCTCCGCCATCAAGTTCTGCACCAGCTCCTCGACGCCGCGCTGCCCGCCCACGGCGAGCGCGTACGCGTAAGGACGGCCGAGCAGCACCGCGTCGGCGCCGAGCGCCATCGCCTTCAGCACGTCGGCCGCGCAGCGAATCCCACCGTCCATCAGCACGACTGCGTCGGGAAGCGCGTCTCGCACCTCGACGAGCGCGTCGAGTGCAGCGACAGCGCCGTCGACCTGGCGGCCACCGTGGTTCGACACGACGATCCCGTCGACGCCGTGCTGCAGGGCAAGCTCCGCGTCCTCGGCGGTCAATACGCCCTTCACGAGGATCGGCAGCGTCGTCTGCTCTCGCAGCCAGTCGAGGTCGTCCCAGCGCAGGCCGAGGTTCGGGAACGTCGCGAGCATCGTCGCAGCCGCAGTGAGCAGATCATCCTCCGGCGTCTTGTCGAGCCGCGACAGGAAGACCGGGTCCGTGAAGTACTGGCCGCAGCCTTCGCCCTTGATGAACGGCAGGTACGCGCGGCCGAGGTCCCGGGGCCGCCAGCCGATGTTGAGGGTGTCGAGCGTGACGACGATCGCGCCGTACCCGTTGGCCTCTGCACGCCGCACGAAGCTCGCACAGATCTCGCGGTCATTCACCCAGTAGAGCTGGAACCAGCGCGGCGCGTTCGTCGCGGCGACTTGTTCGATCGAGTGCGTGGCGGCGCTCGACAGGATGATCGGGACGCCCGACGACGCCGACGCCTTCGCGGCACCCACCTCGGCTTCATCGTGTGCGATCGAGAGCACGCCGACGGGCGCAAGGAGGAACGGCGCGGGTGAGCGCAACCCGAGCACTTCGACCGAGATGTCACGCTCGATGTTTCCGCGCAGCATGTGCGGGCGGAGCCGCCAGCGTGCGAACGCGTCGAGGTTCGCCTGCATCGTCGACTCGGCGCCGGCGCCGCCCGCGATGTAGTCGAACGCGCCGGGGTCGAGCTTCGCCTCGGCCGCAGCCTCCCAGCCGGCGAAGGTGATCGGCCAGTCCGGCGGCTGCTGCGCGATATAGATCGCGCTCTGGATCGACGAGCCGCTGAAGGCCATGCGCCGATCCTAACCGGGCGGCCCGGGAAGTGATCGCCGACGCGCCACGTTCAATGCGGAGGATGGATTCGGACACCGCGCGGCTCGAGACCTTCAGCGATGGCGTCTTCGCCATCGCTGCGACGCTCCTCATCCTCGATCTCAAGCTCGACGGCCACGGCAGCGTCACCCACCAGCTCCTCCATATCTGGCCGTCGTATGCCGCTTATGCGATCTCGTTCGTCACGATCGGGATCATGTGGATCAACCACCACACGCTCTTCCGCCAGGTCGGAAGGGTCGATCGCACGTTCCTCGCGATCAACGTGATCTTCCTGATGGTGATCGCGTTCATCCCGTTCCCGACGCATGTGCTCGCCGCGCACCTCCATCACGATGCGAAGGCGGCCGCGTTCTTCTACGGCCTGACGAACATCGCGATGGCCGCGATGTTCAGCGCGGTCTGGTTCTACGCTGCGATCGGCCGGCGGCTGATCGCAGCGGAGGCCGACCAGCGCACGATCAGCGGCATCTCACGAGCGTTCCTGCCCGGCGTCCCGCTCTATACCGTCGCCACCCTCTCGTCGTTGATCTCAGCCTGGGTTGCGCTCGGGCTCTACGCGGGCCTCGCCGCGTTCTACGTGTTCGAAAGCTCGATCTTCGGGCGCGACTGAGTTTCGACCTACGCGCCGCCCGGTTTGCGCAACCGCGAATCATGGAAGAGGAGAGCGATGATCGCATCAGTTGGGCAGGCCGGGGATTCGGGCCTACCGAGGCCCGACGACACACGGCTACGCAACGAACACATCGCCGCGACGGCCCACACGAACAGGTTCGACCACGAGATCGCGGTCCCGTTCATCTGCGAGTGCAGCGAGCATCGCTGCGAGGATCTGATCCGGCTGACACTCGCCCAGTTCGAAGCGGCGCGCGGCGAGAGCGACTACCTCGTCGCGCCCGGGCACCAGGTCGACCGGGCACGAATCGTGCGCGTGCGGGACGGGGTCTGGCTCTACCGGGCGGAGTCGAGGCTCACCCCGCTCGACGGCTAGGCCTACGGCGCTTCAGTGCAGACGCGCGCGTCGAGAACCCGGGCCGCGTAGTCGCGCCACGTACGAACCTGCTTGATCGCGGTCAACGCCGTCGTCACGGCAGCCTTGTCGTTTTTCGCGGCTGCCCGCGCGGCCCGGCCGTACAAGGGGATCAACGCTCGGGACTTCACGAGGAAGAATGTGATGTTCGGAAGCTCACTCACCGGGCGTGGCAGCTCCGCGAGCTTGGCGTTCTCTCGACTCACGATGCGAGCGATCGCCAGATAGTTGGCTGAACGCACCGTCGGCGACGTCCCTGCCGGCAGCCGCCGAATCTGGGCATTTCCTGCGCCGCAGATTCCGTTGGCAGCAATCGTCCAACTCTCCCGCGTCGGCGTCGCGGCTCCGGCCCACGCGGTCACTCCGAGCGCGACGATGACGACCACGACAGGGGCCGACGTCGCCAGGCGAGAGACGCGAAGCACGGATGCCGTAATCGGCAGGACGCCTCGACGGCTTGAGCAGGCCGACACTCAGTTCAGTGACCGCCGCCGCCGCGGCCGAGCTCCTCGAGCCGGGCGCGTTGAGTCGGCGTCGCATCCGAGTCAAAGAGATCGAGGGCCTGCCGCGCGTGCTCTGCGGCGTCGTCCGCACGCCCGAGGGCGGCATAGTCTTCGGCCAGCTCTTCGTGGAAATACGGATCGTGGCGGCCCGCGCCGAGTGACCATGCGACCGCACGCTCGGCCTGGGCCGCCGCCTCCGCCGGACGTCCGACCGCGCGGAGGGCAACGGCGACCGCGTAGCGCGCGATCTCGACGGCGTACTCGTTGCCCGGATCCCCCTCCCGGACTGCGAGCGCCTGTTCGAACACCGGCAGCGCCTCGTCATGCGCGCCCCGTTCGTTGAGCATCCAGCCGAGGTTGTTCAGGAGCGGCCCGCGCCAATAGGCAGCCGTAGGCTCCCGCTCGCCGAGCTCGATCCCACGCGTTGTCCAGGCCCGGAAGCCCTCGTCGTCCGCAGCTGCGAGCGCCGCCATGTGCACCGCATCGCCCGCGAGGTAGTGCTCGCCGGCAGCACCGGCGTGCTCGAACGCGGTTACGAAGAGCGGGTACGCGGCGGTCGCATCCCCACTCGACCGCAGCATCCGGCCTCGCTCGAGCGCGATGCGTACGTCGACGACCGCGCTTCCGCCGCCGACTCGTGCCGCCTCGTCGAGCAGGTCACCGCACCGGTCGAACGCGCCGCGCAGTCCCTCGACCCGCGCCAGTTGCGTGAGCACCTCCGCCCTGCCTGCGTCGTCCGCCTCACGCTCGAGCTGCTCGGTGAGCCTGCGCTCACTGAGGTCGAGGTCGTCGAAGTCCCAGAGAGGTCGCAGCCGATCCACGAGTGCGATCCTAGGGAATCGGTAGAGGCGCCTAGCAGATTCGAACTGCTGTAAACGGCTTTGCAGGCCGCTGCCTAACCACTCGGCCAAGGCGCCGTGCGGCGGCATCGTATCGGCCACCCCCGTCGCCCCTCCGCCGCGCGGCAGCGGGATCGGCTTTCGCCGGGTGAATACGGCATATACAGTCGCGCTTGTCGTGTCTCTCCAGGAACGCAGCGCCACCGAGCGCGTCCAGGAGGCCCGCGAGCGCTATGTCGCGCGCGGGATCTCCACACCGCCGCTCGTCGTCGACCGCGCGGAAGGTGCGCGGATCTGGGACGCCGACGGCCGCGAGTACATCGACTTCGCCGGCGGGCTCGGCTGCCAGAACCTCGGGCACAACCTCCCTGCCGTCGTCGCGGGCCTCCACGCGCAGGTCGACCGCTACCTGCACCAGTGCTTCATGGTCGGCATGTACGAGCCCTACGTCGAGGTGTGCCGACGGCTCGCGGAGCTCTCGCCGTGCCGCGGCGCCGACCAGAAGTCCGTGCTTCTGAATAGCGGCGCCGAGGCCGTCGAGAATGCCGTCAAGATCGCCCGCGTCGCAACGGGACGCCCGGCGGTGATCGTCTTCGACAACGCCTTCCACGGCCGCACGCTGCTCTCGATGACGATGACCTCGAAGGTCGTCCCGTACAAGAAGGGGTTCGGGCCGTTCGCGCCCGAGGTCTACCGCACGCCCGCCCCGTACACCTTCCGCGGCGTCAGCGAGGACGACGCGATCGCCGCGCTGAAGCACCTCTTCAAGGGCGACGTCGACCCCGAGTCGGTCGCGTGCGCCGTGCTCGAGCCCGTCCAGGGCGAGGGTGGCTTCATCCCGATGACCCCCGACTTCCCGAGGCGGCTGCAGGAGCTGCTGGACAGTCACGGGATCCTCTACGTGAACGACGAGGTGCAGAGCGGCTGCGGGCGCACCGGCCCGGTCTGGGCGATCGAGCACTACGAAGGGTCGAATGGAACAGTCGAGCCAGACCTCACCGTCAGCGGCAAGACGCTCGGCGGCGGGCTGCCGCTCGCGGCCGTCACAGGCCGTGCCGAGATCGTCGACGCCGTCCCGCCCGGCGGACTCGGCGGCACGTTCGGCGGCAACCCTCTTTCCTGTGCCGCGGCGATCGCGATCCTCGACGCACTCGCCGACGCGCGGCCGCGCGCGGAGCAGATCGGCACGCGCCTCCATGAACGGCTGACGGCGATGGCGCCGGCGGGCTCGGACGTGCGCGGCCTCGGCCCGATGCTCGCGATCGAGCTGCCAATCGAGACCGGCGAGGAGACGGCGCGGATCACCGCAGCGACCCGCGAGGCGGGCCTCCTGCTCCTCTCCTGTGGGATCTACGGCAACGTCATTCGCATCCTCGTGCCCTTCTCGATCGGCGACGCCGAGCTCGAGCGGGGGCTCGACATCCTGGAGCGCTGCCTTGGCAGCTGACGTCGGCATCGAAGGGGCGCGAAAGACCTACGGCGAGGTCGTCGCAGTCGACAACGTCGACTTGACCGTCGCCGACGGGGAGTTCTTCACGCTGCTCGGCCCGTCCGGCTCGGGCAAAACGACGACGCTGCGGATGATCGCCGGCTTTGAGCAGCCGGACGCCGGCCGCATCTCACTCGGCGGCGAGGACATCACGCGCCAGCCCCCGTACTCGCGCGACGTCAACACTGTCTTTCAGGACTACGCGCTCTTCCCACACATGACGGTCGCCGACAACGTCGGTTACGGGCTGAAGGTCAAAGGGATTGGGCGGAAAGAACGCTCGTCGCAGGTTGCGGAGGTGCTGCGCATGGTGCGGCTCGAGGACTACGGCGCACGCAAACCGGTACAGCTCTCGGGTGGGCAACGGCAGCGCGTCGCGCTCGCACGCTCGATCGTGAACCGGCCGAAGGTGCTGCTGCTCGACGAGCCGCTCGGCGCGCTCGACCTGAAGCTCCGCCAGGAGATGCAGGTGTTCCTGAAGGCGCTCCAGCAGGACCTCGGGATGACGTTCATCTACGTCACGCACGACCAGGAGGAAGCGCTCACGATGAGCGACCACGTGGCGGTGTTCAACGAGGGCCGCATCGAGCAGGTCGGCACGCCGAACGAGATCTACGAACGGCCCGCGACCGAGTTCGTCGCGGGCTTCGTCGGGACGTCGAACATCATCGAGCGGAACGGCCGCCGCGTCAGCGTGAGGCCCGAGCGGATCACCTTCAACGGCACGCAGCTAAAGGACACAGTCGAAGCAGCGACGATCAAGGACGTCGTGTTTGTCGGCGCGTTCACCCGCTACCTCGTCGACACCGACACGGGCGACCACCTGACCGTAGTCCGTCAGAACGACGGCTCGAGCCTCGCCCCCGGTGCGCGCGTGCAGCTCGCATGGCGCGCCGAGGACGCATACGAGATCACCCCCCAAAACAAGCAATCCCTTCAGGAGGTCAAATGACGAAGCGCATGTGGGCGCTGATCGCGGTACTCGCGGTCGGCCTTGCGTTCCCCGCCGCCGGTGCGACCAAGCAGCACGGCGGGACGCTCAACATGATCGCGTGGGAGGGCTACACCCAGCCTCAGTGGGTGAAGCCGTTCACCGCCAAAACGGGCTGCACGGTGCACGCGAAGTACGCCGGCTCGTCGGACGAGATGGTCACGCTCATGCGCTCGGGTGGCGGCGGCCAGTACGACATGGTCTCGGCCTCCGGTGACGCAAGCCTGCGCCTGATCTACGGCAAGGACGTGCAGGCTGTCGATCCGACCAAGATCCCCGACTTCAAGAACTTCGGGAAGGCGTTCCAGTCGCCGCCGAACAACACCGTGGGCGGCAAGCACTACGGCATCTCGTTGCAGTGGGGCCCGAACACGCTCCTCTACAACACGAAGAAGGTGAAGCCGGCGCCGACGTCGTGGTCATCGATCTACTCGCCCACCTACAAGGGCAAGGTCACGGTGCCGGACAACCCGATCCAGATCGCAGATGCGGCGCTGTACCTGATGAAGCATCAGGCATCGCTCGGCATCAAAGATCCGTACGAACTGAACAAGACTCAGTTCGCGGCGGCCATCAACCTGCTGAAGAAGCAGAAGCCGCTGATCAAGAAGTACTGGGCGCTCGCCTCAGACGAGATCGATCTGTTCAAGAACGGTGACGCGGTGATCGGCGCCTCGTGGCCGTATCAGACGAACACGCTGATCGCGGCGAAGGCTCCCGTGAAGGACATCGTGCCTTCCGAGGGTGCGACGGGCTGGCTCGACACGTGGATGGTGTCGTCGCACACGAAGAACCTCGCCTGCGCGATGCAGTGGCTCTCGTGGATCTCGACCCCGAAGGTGCAGGCCGAGCAGGCCATCTACTTCGGTGAGACCCCGGTCAATTCGAAGGCGTGCTCGATCATGGACACGCTGTCGAAGGGGTCGTGTGCGCAGTACCACGCGAACGCGCCGCTGCAGTACTTCAAGCAGATCCACTTCTGGAAGACGCCGATCGCCGACTGCGGCAACGGCAAGAAGGACTGCATGGACTACACGGCGTGGCAGAGGGCCTGGACTCAGCTCAAGGGGTAATGCAGGACCGGCCTGGAGCGCGCCGCCGATTCGGCGGCGCGCTCTGGCGCCGACCCTGGCTGAAGGGGCTCTCGCTCCTCTCTCCGCCGGTCCTCGCGTTTCTCCTCGTCTACGTGGCGGCGCTCGTCGCGCTCTTCATCTCGTCGCTCTGGACGGTCGATCCGTTCACGTCGAAGCTGATCCACCACTGGACGTTCGACAACTTCCGTGCACTGTGGAACGACTCGACGTACCGCACCGTCGCGCTGCGCACGATCTACATCGCGGCCGCGGTGACGATCACCGACGCCGTGATCGCCTTCCCGTTCGCCTACTTCATGGCGCGCATGGCGTCGGGCCGAACACGCGCCGTTCTCTTCGTGCTCGTGCTGCTGCCGCTCTGGGCGTCGTACCTCGCGCGCGTCTACGCTTGGCGTCTGATCCTCAATAACGACGGGCTTTTGAACTGGACGCTGCACAAGTTCGGGCTGCCGTCCGCCGGGATCGCGTACTCCAACACCGCGATGTGGATCGTCTTCTCCTACATCTGGCTGCCGTTCATGATCCTGCCGGTGTACGCCGCCCTCGAGCGCATCCCCCACTCCTACATCGAGGCCTCGCGCGACCTAGGCGCGAAGGGCAGCCGCACGCTTCGCTCGGTGATCCTGCCGCTCGCCCTGCCGGGCGTCGTCGCCGGCTCGATCTTCACGTTCTCGCTCACGCTCGGTGACTACATCACCCCGGTCTTAATCGGCGGCGCGTCGAGTCAGTTCATCGGCAACGTCGTCTACGACTCGGTCAACCAGTCCTCCGACCTTCCCTTCGCGGCGGCCTTCGCGGTCGTCCCGCTCGCCGTCATGGGCGTCTACCTGATGCTGGCGCGCCGGCTCGGCGCGTTCGAGGCGCTTTAGTGGAGTCGCGTGGAACCAGGATCGCGCTCGGCGTCTGGGTGGCGCTCGTCCTCGCGTTCCTCTATATCCCGATCGCCGTCATCTGCCTGTACGCGTTCAACTCGTCGAACGTGCAGAGTTGGCCGATCGCCGGGCTGACCACGAAGTGGTTCTCGCCGGCGATCCACAACGGCGACATGCAGCAGGCGCTCTGGTTGTCGCTGAAGGCGGCAGCGATCGCGACGACGATCGCGCTCGTGCTGGGGTCGGCCGCGTCGTTCGGCGTGCACCGGTTCCGCTTCTTCGGCCGCGAGTCGATCTCGTTCCTGCTCGTGCTGCCGATCGCGCTACCGGGGATCATCACCGGGATGGCCCTGAACTCCTACTTCACCTTCTGGAAGTTCAACTTCGGGCTCTGGACGATCGTGATCGGACACGCGACGTTCTGCGTGGTCGTCGTCTACAACAACGTCATCGCCCGCCTCCGTCGCGTTCCCGGTTCGCTCACCGAGGCCTCCATGGACCTGGGCGCCGACGGCATCCAGACCTTCCGCTACGTCACCTTCCCCACGATCTCGACGGCGCTGATCTCGGGCGGGTTGCTGGCGTTCGCGCTGTCATTCGACGAGGTGATCGTGACGACGTTCACCGCCGGCGTGCAGAACACCCTGCCGATCTGGATCTTCGGGCAGATCCGCCTCGGCCAATCGCTTCCTCAGGTGAATGTCGTCGTCTTCCTCGTCCTTGCTGTCACCATCATTCCCGTCGTGCTCGCGCAGCGACTGACGCGCGAGAGCGGGATCCTGCGTACCGAATAAGGAGGCCACGTGGCTACTGCAACCGATAGTGCGACGATCGAGGTCGTCAACCCGGCAACGGGCGCGACGATCGGAACCGTGCCGAACGCCTCCGCCGACGACGTCGACGCGGTCGTCGAGCGCGCGAAGAAGGCGCTGCCGGACTGGCTCGACGCGACGCCGGGCGAGCGCGCCGAATTGCTGCTGAAGCTCGCCGACGTGATTTCGGACAACGCCGAGGAACTCGCCCAGGTCGAGTCGCAGAACGTCGGCAAGCCGCTGATGGTCTCGCGCGACGAGATGCCGTTTGCCGCCGACAACCTGCGCTTCTTCGCCGGCGCGGCGCGCAACCTCGAAGGCAAGTCGACCGGCGAGTACATCAAGGGCTACACGTCGATGATTCGCCGCGAGCCGATCGGGATCGTCGCCGGCATCTGCCCGTGGAACTACCCGCTGATGATGGCCGTCTGGAAGCTCGGGCCTGCGCTCGCCGCCGGGAACGTGCAGATCCTGAAGCCGGCCGAGCAGACGCCGCTCTCGCTGCTCCGCTTCCTCGAGCTGGCAAAGGACGTCATCCCTGCAGGTGTCCTACAGGCGGTCACCGGCGAGGGCGAGCCAACCGGCGCTCGGCTGGTGTCGCACCCCGACATCGGCCTGGTGTCGCTGACCGGCGACATCGAGACCGGCAAGCTGATCGCCCGCAATGCGGCGGCAACGCTGAAGCGCGTGCACCTGGAGCTCGGCGGCAAGGCGCCGATGATCGTCTTCGACGACGCCGATCCAGAAGAGGTTGCGGAAGGCATCAAGATCGCGGGGTACTGGAACTCCGGCCAGGACTGCACCGCCGGCACCCGCATCATCGCCGGGCCGAAGATCTACGACTCGCTGCTCGAGGCGCTCGTGCCGGCGATCGAGTCGCTGAAGGTCGGCGATCCCGCCGACGGCGACGACGTCGAGATGGGCCCGCTCATCTCACGCGACCAACAGGAGCGCGTGCTCGGCTTCCTCGACCGTGCGAAGGGCGCCACCGTCCTGACCGGTGGTGCGTCAGACAGCGCGCAGGGCTTCTTCGTGAAGCCCACGATCATCACCGACGTCGGCCAGGACGACGAGATCGTGCAGAACGAGGTCTTCGGGCCGGTCGTCACGGTGCAGCGTTTCGCAGACGACGCCGAGGCGATCGCGTGGGCGAACGGCACGCGCTACGGCCTTGCCTCATCGGTGTGGACGCGCGACATCGGCCGTGCGCTCACCGCGGCCCGCAAGCTTCAGTTCGGGACGGTCTGGATCAACGACCACCTCGTGCCGATCGGCTCGGAGATGCCGCACGGCGGCTTCAAGCAGTCGGGCTACGGCAAGGACATGTCGGCGTACTCGATGGAGGAGTACACGCAGATCAAGCACGTGGTCGCGAAGCTGGGCTAAAGCGCAGCAAGCTCGTCGAACTCGGCCGGCGTCGGTTCCCAGGCGCCGGCCTGTGCGTTCGCGCGCACCTGCTCGGGTTTGGTCGCACCCGCGATCACGGTTGCCACGGCCGGCTGCGCAAGCAGCCCGCCGACCGCGAGGTCGAGTAGCGAATGCCCACGTGTCTCGGCCCACACGCGCAACTCCTCGACGCGGTCGAGCTTCGCAGCGTCGATCTCACGGCCGTGCAACCGTGTGCCCTCGGCGGGCGGATGCTCGCGCGACACCTTGCCGGTCAGCAACCCGCTCGCCAGCGGAAAGTACGGGATGAATCCGAGCCCGAGGCGCTTGCACGTCGGCAGAAGCTCCGCCTCGGCACCTCGTTCGAGCCACGAGTATTCGCTCTGCTCGGACACGTACGGAAGCCCGAGCTCTGAGGCGATCGACGCGGCACGCTCCAGGTTCGCCGGCTCATAGTTCGAGGTGCCGACCGCGCGCACGAGCCCCTCGTCGACGAGCTCCTTCAGTGCGCCGAACGTCTCTTCGAGCGGCGTGCCGGGATCCTCGATGTGGTGCTGATAGAGATCGACATGGTCGGTCTGCAAACGCTCGAGCGACGCACGAATCGCCAAGTGGATGTGGTCGCGCGACCCGTGCCGTTCGACGCCGAGACCCATGTCGTTGCCGAACTTGGTCGCGACCACGACCTTGTCACGACGCCCGGCGAGCGCCTTGCCGAGCAATGTCTCACTGCCGCCGCGGTCGCCGTAGACGTCGGCAGTGTCGAAGAACGTGACGCCCGACTCGATCGCCGCGTCCACCACCGTCGCCGTGCCCGCCTCGTCGACCCTGCGGCCGAAGTTGTTGCAACCGAGCCCGACGACCGAGACGTCGAGCGGCCCGAGGGTCCGCGTGCGCATCGCGGCAACTTAGCGGCTTGATGTGAAATGCACGCGCACTTGCGGCTGGTGGCTCAGACACACTGCGCATTTCGCCCGGGTCGGGCTTGAACGTAGGCACCGCTGTGCCCTTCGCCCGACCCGAACGACGTGCTTGATCTGAGCCATCCCCGCAAGCACGCAATTCCACATCAAGCCCCTAACGATAGGTTGCGAGGTGATGCGTTACTTCGAGGACTTCCAGATCGGCGAGGTGACCGAACTCGGCTCCGTCTCGGTGAGCGAAGCCGAGATCGTCGAGTTTGCCGAGCGCTTCGATCCGCAGCCGTTTCACATCGATCCGGAGGCGGCACAGACGAGCCCGTTCGGGGGCCTGATCGCGAGCGGTTGGCACACGACTGCGCTTTTCATGGGGATGTTCGTCCGCGGCGTCCTGCTCGAGTCGGCCTCGCTCGGTTCGCCGGGCGTCGAGGAGATCCGCTGGACGGCGCCGGTCCGCCCGGGCGACACGCTGCGCGGCCGCTCGACGATCAGCGACGTGCAGCCGTCGGCGACAAACCCGCGCCGCGGGACGGTGATCACGACGAACGAGGTCGTGAACCAGGACGGCGAGGTCGTGATGCGGCTGAAGGCGCGAGGCTTTTTCGCGCGCCGACCCGCCTGAGCGCGGCTTCGTCACTCCTCGCTCGTGAGACCGAGACGGCGGGCAAACGGCTCCAACGTCAACCCCTGCGCGAGCGTACTCACGAGCACGACGAAGAAGACTGCGTTGAAGATCGTGCCGCTGCCCTCCACGCCTGCCGAGAGCGCGAACGTCGCGAGCACGATCGGGACGGCGCCGCGCAAGCCCGCCCACGACAGGAACAGCTGCTCGCGCAACGCGTAGCGGAAGGGAGCCAGGGACGCGATGACCGCCAGCGGCCGCGCCACGAACAGGAGCACGGCGGCGATCGCGAGGCCCGACCACGCGACGTCGTCGAGCCTGCTCGGGAAGACGAGCAGACCAAGCACGATGAACAGGACGACCTGGGCGAGAAACGCCAACCCTTCATGGAAGGTGACGATGGTGCGGCGAAGCGGCATCGGCGTGTTGCCCACCCAGAGCGCGACGAGGTAGACAGCGAGGAAGCCGCTGCCGTGCAACGTCGCCGCGATGCCATACGCGAGCGCCGCCGTGCCGATCGACGCTGCAGACGCAAACGGCGCGAGGTCCGTCGGCAGACGCCGGAGGAGCCGCGAAGCGGCCAGGCCGAGCATGACCCCAACCGTCAGGCCGATGGCGAACTGGCGAGCAAGCAGCCAGGCGAAGTCGGCGGCGCCGTAGTCAGCGTGCTCGACCCAGGCGATCAGGCCAAGGGTGAGCGCCACCGCCATCGGATCGTTCGCGCCCGATTCAACGGCGAGCAGCGTCGAGAGGCGACGGCGCAACTGGGTGAAACGGAGAGTCGCGAAGACCGCCGCCGCATCGGTCGAACCGACCACCGCGCCGAGAAGCAATGACTTCGACCACGAGAAGTCGAACAGCGCGCGTACCGGGACGGCGGTGATCGCCGTGGTGATTGCGACCCCGACGGTGCTGAGAGCAACGGCGGGAGCCGCAGCGGGCCGAAGCTCCGGCCAAGATGTAGTCAGACCGCCCTCGAAGAGGATCGCGACCAGACCGACGGTGCCGATCGAGCGCGCCAGTTGGGCATCGTCGAAGTAGATGCCGCCGATCCCGTCCGAACCGAGGAGCATGCCGATGCCAAGGAACGTGACGAGGAGTGGGAAGCGCGAGCGCCTGGTGACGACCGCCCCGAGCACGGCGAGGATGAGGATGCCGCCGGCAATCAGGATCTTCTCGTCGATCGTCCTCCAGCCTAGATGGTTGATCGGTAATTCGAGTACTCGTGGGGATGGCCTGGATCAAGCAGGTCAGACAGGTCGGGCGCAGGGCATAGCGGTGCCTACGTGCAAGCCCGACCGGTCTGAGATGCGCCGCATCCAGGCCACCAGCCGGGGGTGCTCCAATTGCCGATCAATCATCTAGTGCCAAGTGTCGCGGAGCACGCGGAGCCAATTGCCGTGCGTGATCTTCGCGACCGCGTCGTCGTCGTAGCCCGCCTCACCAAGCGCCGCGACGAGCTTTGGGAGGCCTGCGACGCCGCCCAGCTCCTCGGGAACCTCCGCACCGTCGAAGTCGGAGCCGAACGCGACATGGTCGATGCCCATCCGCTCGGCGAAGTAGTCGACGTGGCGCACGATCTCCGAGATCGGAGTCTCGGGCACGAGCAGACCGTCCTCACGCAAGAACGTGATCGCGAAGTTCACGCCTGCGACCCCGTTCGATTCGCGGATGGCATCGAGCTGCTCGTCGGTCAGGTTGCGCGACGAAGCGCAGAGGGCGTGGGCGTTCGAGTGGGTCGCGACGAGCGGTGCGTCCGAAAGACCGGCGACGTCCCAGAAGCCTGCGTGGTTCAAGTGCGAGAGGTCGATCAGAATGCCGAGCCGATTGCAGGCGCGCACGAGCTCGCGGCCCGCATCGGTAAGGCCGCCGCCGATATCGGGCGATGAGGGAAACCGGAACGGCACGCCTTCGGCGAAATCGTTTCGCCGCGACCAGACGAGCCCGATTGAACGGAGGCCGCGCTCGTACCACTCCTCGAGGTTCGAAAGATCTGGCGCGATCGGCTCCGCGCCCTCCATGTGCACGATCGCGGTGATCTCGCCCTCGCGGAAGTCGTCGATGCCGCGCGCGCGGGTCACCGGCAGCTTGCAAAGCTCGTCGAAGAGCTCGTTCGCGATGCGCGACGCATCCTCGAATGGGATCGGATCTGGCAGTGATACCGCGTACGGCGTCTCGGTCGGGTCAGGCGCTTTCGGCGACGGGATGTACATCGCGAAGAAGCCGCCGGAGAAACCGGCTTCGCGCGCGGCGTCGAGGTCGAGATGCACCGTCGGCTCGCCCCGCCAGCGGTGCAAGAGGAGATCGTTGTGACCGTCGACGATCATTGCCGCATCCTACGGGCGCGTATGGCAGGCTCCACCCCTCGTGGCGGAGACACCTCTCACAGTTGTCGTGTGCGAAGACGACGACCAGCTTGCGGAGCTCGTCACCGGCATCCTCGACGCCGACGGCCGATTCATCGTCGCGGGTCGCGCACCGGACGGCCACGAGGCCGTTCGTCTGTGGGAGGAGCATCAGCCCGACATCGTGCTGATGGACATCGGCATGCCCGGACGCGACGGCATCGAAGCGACACACACGATCCACGAACGCGACGCGGGCCAGCACGTCGTTATCTACACCGGTTCCGACGAGTACGACGACGTCGCGCGGGCAGAAGCCGCGGGCGCGGTCGGGTTCCTGCACAAGGAGGCGCTCACGTCACCCGATCTCGCCGAGGCGTTGCACGTGCTGCACACGAACTACCTGCGCGGCGTTCCCGATCCGGATTAGCAGCCGGCGAACCGCAGCGCCGGATGCAGCTCGATGCCGTTCGACGCAACGCCGCGCTGGCCATGGAGGAAGTCGAAGAAGCCCACGCCATCGATCGTCGCAACACCGGTGAGGCGGGTGAAGGACCGAGAGGGTGCGCCGCAAGCGCGTACGAACTCGGCGCGGGCTGCCGCGATCTGAGCGTGCGCCGGCGAGCCGATCGCACACGACGGGCTCGGCAGCTCGACGATCATCGTCTCGCCTGTTCGCGGATCGGCGACGACGAGATGGATGTCGGAGTCGTTCTCGAGCTTCGACCAGAGGAGCCGCACGTGGATGCGCAACGCATGCATCTCCGCTCCGGGCAGGCGCGCGCCGAGGTTCGGCGGCGCGGCAAGCGCTCGAAGCCCATGCACTGACGCGACCCGAGGTGCGAGATCGACCTGCGGCGCCGACGGATCGCTCAGCGTCTTCACGGCCCAGCGCTCGACGCCGCACACGGGCGTTGTCGTTCCGCCTGCGCGGTGGCACTGGTAGCGGAGCCCGTCGTAGAAGATCGCCTGCGTGTCGGCGGCGGTCACCTCGGGCGCACCGACCTTCGCGCAGTCCCACCCCTGGCCGGCCGCGTCGAACCAGATGTAGCTGTGGTGGTCGGAGGGACAGCTATGAGCCGCGTGGCATCCGGACCGGTGCGCGGTCGCCGAGAGACCGACTCCCGCGGCAAGAAGCGCCGTCGCCACGATCGATGTGACGACGGCGGTGCGCCGCAGATTCCCAAGCCGCATGTCCGAAACAGACAGTACGTGCTGCTGACGATGTTTAGTCCGAGTCGTCCCCTCCACCGGTCAGGAATTCGAGTGTCGCGGCCCACGCCGTCGGCGACGCGAGAATCCCGAGGTGGCTCGTTCCGAGGAACGGGTCGTAGACCCCCTGCCCCGTCAGGTCGACCTCTGCGGCGCCCTGCAGGCTCGCGCTAGCTGAGAAGTCGTGCGGCCTTCCGAAGCTGTCCTCCGCGGGGACAGCCGGGAAGAAGCCGTCCTGCGCCGAGGCGTAGACGAAGTCCGGGCCGGTGTTCCTGATCACGAGGTAGCGCGTCGGCCCGGGCGTCTCCTGTCCCCGGTTCAGCCAGCTCAGGAACGGTGAGTCGGGTGACCCGTACTCCTGACAGATCGCGCTCGACGGGGTGAAGCCGCCGAACGCCGGAAGTTGGAAGTAGTTGAGCGGCGACGGCGAGCAGTCGACGATGCCGTGGTTCGGGCCGTCGATTCCGACGAGCCGGCGGACGAGATGGCCGGTGTGGTCGGCCTTCATCCACGCACGCGCAAGCGTCACGCCGAGGCTGTGGCCGACGATGTCGACGCGCCGCGCGCCGGTGTACGCGAGCACCGCCCGGACGAACCGGTCGAGGTCGGGGATGTTCGCAACCGTCGAATGCGCGTAGGCCGACTTGTTGGTCGGTGTCGTCAGCGTGTCGCACTGATCGCCCTGGTACCCGAGCCCCCAGAGCTCGCTCGGGGAATAGCCGTGATCGGCGAGGTACTGCGCGAGCGAATGGATCTGTCCGTACGGGTTGCACGCGGTCGGATACGGCGTGTCGTTGTTGCCGTGGAGGAAGATGACGGGGGTATGGCCGACCGGCCCGGAAGCGCCAAATCCGAGCACGGGCACGCCGAGCGACGCGTCCGTGATCGTCGGGAATCCTGCGGGAAACGACGTGCCGACGGTCGCCGCCGTCGCGCTTGCGGCAAGCCCAGCTGCGGTGACGATGGCCGCCGCCGCGATTGCGACCCTCTGACCCGCGCGAATCCTCATGTTCTCTCCTCCGTGTGAGCGCCGATGGCGAACCTGAGACCCGATTCAGGTCTCGGAAGCGTTATCTCACGCCGGAGCTGGCGGCGTCAAGGCAGAGACCAACAAGCCCCCGTTTCCCAGTGCCTGCTCCAGAGCGGTCGAAGGAACTCCTCGAACAAGATGACTGAGCGAGCTCGCGGAGGGACAGCGGCGCGTATTGGCCGCATCGTCTGCGTCGGTAGTTCTCCGTAGTGTTTGTGTGGGTTGTCCCGGTTCGCTGCGGTACCGCGCAACCGATGTGCAGGTATGACCCTTGTTCCGGACAAGTCTGGCTGTCGCACCCGGCTGCGAGCTTTGTCGGCATCACGTTGTTGGCCGTTGGCGGCCTGCCGTGTTCGATGACGGATCCCGTCTCGCGCGTGCTGCGCCGCATCGCCAGATTTGGTTGCTCGCCGGGCTCACCGCTCTCGGTGTAGTCGCCGTCACCGGGATCGTTGAGCGAGGCGCCGGGCGTGTCGACGCCGCCACGTCGCTTGCGGCGACGCGGTATCTCCCCGCGAGTCAGGCGCTCTCAGAGATTGATCGTCTGAACCGGGAGACCGACAGCGGCACGCTCGCGCTTGCTTCGTCGGCGGAGGGCCGCATGTCCGGCCTCGTAAGGGTCGGCTCCGCCATTGAAAAGTTCCCGGTGGCCTGGGCTGCCTATCGACACGCATCGCTGCAGCTTCCCGGCGAAGCGAAGGTCGCTGCTGACTTCGAGGCGCGACGTACGGCCTATCTCGCCAGGGTTTTCAGGTTCGTAGCGGCAAGCACTCGGGCGTCAGCACCGGTGATGGGGTCTCTTCAGCAATCAATCGAGGCACAGGCCGCCGACCTGGACAGGCTGCGCGCGCTCTACCTCGCACAACTTGCGAAACAGACCGATCTCGGCGACCACCGGGCCTGGCTCGTTCGACGCGACGCGTTGGTCGCCGCGGCAATTCTCGCTTGTTTGCTCAGCCTGGCATTCGGGTTCGTTCTGCGCTGGACGCGAGCGCACGAGCGCGAAGTCTTCAATTCCGACATCGAGCGAGCGAGCGAGCTGCGCCGCACCGACCTTGAGACACGTCTGCAGCGCGCCCTTGAGATGGTCAAGAACGAGGAACAGTCCTACGGCCTGATTCAGGAAGCGATCATCGAGCAAACCTCGGGCACGTACGCCGAACTGCTCGTCGCGGATTCAAGTCGCGCTCGCTTTTCGAAGGTCGCGAGCACCAATCTCGATTCCGACGATTTCGGTTGCGGTGTGACGTCTCCATCCGATTGCCCCGCTGCGAGCCGGGGTCAGACCCGTGCGTTTGTGAGCAGCACAAAACTCGACGCGTGCCCACTTCTTCGGGGTCGGGCATCGGGTGCCGCTTGCTCGGCGCTTTGCGTCCCTGTGAGCATCGCCGGGAAAACCGTCGGCGTCGTTCACGCTATAGGCCCCGACGGTGAGCTCCCAAGTTCCGATACGACCGCGACCTTCGAGCTGATCGCCAGAAAGACCGGAGAGCACGTCGGCATGCTTCGAGCGTTCGCGCGTTCCGAGACACAAGCGCAGACCGACGCGCTCACAGGACTCCTGAACCGCCGCAGCCTCGAAGAGCAAATCAAGGAACTGATGGAGCGAAGCCAGGAATTCGTGGTCGCGTACTGTGACCTTGACTACTTCAAGCAGCTCAACGACGTTTATGGTCACGACGCCGGAGACCGGGCGCTGCGGCTGTTCTCGCGCGTGCTGCGCGACAGCGTGCGGCCCAAGGACCTGCCGGCCCGCTACGGAGGCGAAGAATTCGTGATGGTTCTCCCTGCTTGTGAAATCCCAGAGGCCACCGCTGTGATCGACCGCATCCAGGCAACGCTCGCGCACGCTCTCGAAGGGGGAACCGTTCCACCATTCACAGCAAGCTTCGGCCTCTCCAAGTCAAACCCGTCAGAGACATTCGCGCAAACACTCGAAAACGCGGACGCCGCTCTCCGCGCCGCAAAGGCCGCTGGGCGAAACCGCTGGGTGATCGCAGGCGACGAGCCGACGCCAATCGTCGACGCCGACACGGGTCAACCACAGCTCGCAAGCTAAACGTCCTCTGATCATCCAGACGCTCGATCACCGCCAGTAGGGGAAGCGTGGCGCAATCTCAGCCGGCACGAGCGCGCCTGGACACGCCGTTTTGGGGAAGTTTTGGAAGCGGATGAAGAGACTCGAACTCTCCACCTTCTGCATGGCAAGCCCCGGTGGTGCGTGCCTAGAAGTGCGCATTCGTGCTCATAAAACAGTTCACAGTTCCCGCCAGTGAATATGTTTGCCCGTCAATTCCGGTAGTTCGCTGACCCGATGCTGACCCGAGGCCGACCGGCGCTGCGGCTCCACAGGAAGCATCAGTCAGCTGGTGAAAGACCCTGTGCAGAGCCTCGCTGGAGCTGGGACATGCTTCGAGAGCTTGGCATTGCTGTGCTGAGTGGCCCGCCGCGCCGAACCGCTCGGGATCTCATAGATCCGACCTGATTCGCCATCCGATCACAGCAGCCTGCTGGCGTTGCACGGCGTACCTCGGTTAGCCGCGAACGAGCGTGAGTCCGTCCGTCTCGAAAGTTGCCCCGGGCGTCGCGGGGCTCTGGTAAACGTAGATCTCGAGCGACCCGCCGCTCTGGGCTGAGGTGTATGACACCTGCGGAAACGCTTGCCAGCTTGTCGTGGCGGTGACGCATGCAGACGGCGCGGCAACCACCGTCCCGCCAGACGACCATTCGCGTATGTAGAGACAAATCTTCCCCCCGCCGGTGTTCGCCCGCACGTACCCGCCTGCGCTGTATTTGACCGCGGCGCTCGTGGGGCGCACCGGTCGTGTCGAGGGGTAAATCGAGTACGACGTATGACCCGAGGTCAGTGCGACAAGGGCGGCGCCGGCGCCGATAAAGCCGTCGTTCGCGAGGCTCAGGGTCGAGTTGTACCCTGCCCAGCCCGAAACGGATCCTTCGAAATTCGCGTTCACAAGTAGGTTCGAGGACGTCGCGGCGATCGTCCAGGTGCGCGTCGCCGGGGTTGCATCCATTGTGCCGCCACTGTCGATCGCGCGGACCTGGAAAGAGTGGCCACCGACACCAAGGGCCGAGTAGGTGACGCCCGAAATGCACCCGGAAAAGGCAGAGCTGTCGAGCGCGCATTGGAAGGAACTGTTTGGCAACGTGGAGGTGAAGGTGAAGGTGGCCGATGTGGCCGTCGTCGTGCCGGTCGGGCCTGACACGATGGTGGTGTCGGGCGCCGTTGGCGGCGGCGGCGGCGGCGAGGTTCCGCTGCGGAGAGTCAGCGCGTCAACCTCGAACGAAGCACTGGCCAACGCGCCCGTTTGGTAGACGTAGACCTCAAGTGACCCACCGGTCTGCTGGGTCGTGTACGCCACGACCGGAAAAGGTTGCCAGGCCGTGGTCTCGGTCACGCATTTTGAAGCCGTCGAGACCACACTTCCGCCGGACGACCACTCGCGGATGAAAAGGCAGGTCTTGGCTCCAGCGACAGCAGCACGTGTCTCCCCGCCCGCGCTGAAGGTTTGATTAGCTGAGGTCGGCTTCACCGGCCTCGTGGACGGAAAGATTGAGTAGCTCGTGAAGCCGCTCTTCAGATTGACGATCGCCGCCCCTGACCCGCTGATGCCGTCGCTGGCCGGTGCGAGAGTCGACTGCCAGCCCGTCCAGCCGGAGGTCGAGTTCTCGAAGCTCGGGTTCTGCAGCAGGTTCGACGCGGAAGCGACAACTGATTGGGAGGCGTTCGACGCCTTCGAAGCGGTGCCGCTTGCGTTCGTCGCGGTCACGACACTTCGCACGGTTCGGCCGGCGTCGTTGGTGGCGACGTTGTAGGTGCTGAGGGTGGCGCCGCCGATCGCGGTGCAGTTGGCGGATCCGTCAGCGTCGCAGTCCTGCCAGGTGTACGTGAAAGTCGGTGGCGGCGACCCGTTCCACGCACCGGTTGTAACCGAGAGCACCTGACCGACCTGGGCGATACCAGATAGAACCGGAGCCGTCACGTTGACAGGTGGCGAAGAAGGCGGAGGTGGGCTGACAACTGCAGTAGCGGCCGACGCTTGCGTGGTACCGCCGGCGCTGTTGTGTGCAGTGACAAGCGCAACCAAGGTATGGCCGACATCCTGCCCTGTGACCATGTGTTGGTTAGCGGCCTCGCCGCCGATTGTGGAGCAATTGGAGATACCATCCGTGTCACAGTCCTGCCAGGCGTACGTGAATGTCGGCGACGGCGATCCCACCCACGTTCCGTCCGTCACCGATACGGTCTGTCCTTCCTGCGCGGTGCCCGAGACGACGGGCGGCCCGGTGTTTACGGGCTTCGATGGTGGAGGCGGCGCTGAGGCCGGCGTCAGCTTGTAAAGCACTCCGTTGTTGTTGCCGTAGTAGATCGATCCGTTCGAGATCGCGCCCGGGCCGTAGAACCTGCGGCCCTCCGGCTGCGTGTACTTGAATAGCGTCGCGCCCGTGGCGGAGTCGAGGACGTAGACGGCCGGCCCCGCTCCGACCATCACGACGCCGGGCACGCCAACCGGGGCATCGAGTGCGACGCCGTCCGCGAAACAGTCCTGCCATACGGGCACGCCCGTGGCAGGGTTGAAGGCGCGCAAAGTTCCCTGGCAGGAGGTGCCATTGATCGTCCCGTTCGTGCCGGGGACGTACAAGCGTGTCCCGTCCCAGCCGCTCGGGGCGATCGGGCCGGCGCCGTCGTCGGGCGACGCGCCTCCGGGACCGAGCTGATATTCCCAGACAGGGCCGGCCGCGAGGTTGGTGCGGTCGAGGGCGTAGAACCATCCGTCCTTGTTGGACGCGCCTACTAGTGACCGCTGGACGTTATTGATTGTGGCGTTGAGGAGCACGGCTCCGCCGCCGTAGTCGCTGTCACTGACAAGCTGCGTCGAGGGGACTTTCCAGGCGTCCATGAGCGACAGGTCGGAGGCGTTCAGCTTCACGATTGCTTCCGCGTATGGCTCCGGCGAGCCGCAGGTTCCGTGGTTGCCCGTCGTGACGTAGATCGACCCGTCGGAGGTGTCGACGGTGGGCGTCGACCAGACACTCGCGCCGACGCAGCCGCTCGGCACCGAATACCAAATGTGCTCGACGGCGCCCGTGACGCCGTTCAGTTCGTAGAGACCACCACGGACGAGCGGGCAGTCGTCGCTGGACGAAAGCCCAATGTAGACGTTGCCGTTGTAGGCAGCGGGCGATCCCCAGACGATCACATCGGGGGTCGGCCCCAGACGTGTCTGCCAGAGAATCGAGCCGTCTGATGCGTTCAGCGCGTACATCTGGCCGTCGCCGCCTGGCATATAGATCGTGGTGGCCGGGGTCTGCCCGACGGCGGCCGAGCCGACGATGCCCGTCGCTCCCGCGCACGTGGGCGTGGTCGTCCCAAGACTGCGCGTCCAGAGCGAGCTGCCGGTGGGTCCGATCGCGCGCGCGATACCGTCCCACGTTCCGAGATAGACGTTTCCGCCGACGACTACGGGGTTGCCGGTGATCGAGTGCGCGAACGATGCTACGGACTGAACGGTGATCGAACTCGCATTGCCCGGGGTGATGGCCGTCTCGCTCGCTACGAACCCGCTGCGGTCATTCCCGCCGAGATATGTCGCCCAGTCGCCCGCCCGAGCTACTCCAGGAAGGAGCAATCCCACTGTCAAGATGGACGCAGCCAAAGTAGCTCGCTTCCGCGCACACCGCATGTAGCGCAAGCTAATAAGTTTTGGGCCCGATTACAATTGAACGCTTTCCCTCTGACGGCCGTTCACCGAGCCGGAAGCGAGGATTCGACCGGGGAGTCGGACGAACCGCGATAGCGCGCCCGAACCGGACGAGCGACGGAAATCGCCACCCTGGCCGGTTCGCGCGTCGGCGGGCTGTTCCACCAGTTTCGATGTTCAATCGAAGGCGCAGACCTCAGGTCCTACGTTGCGTACACGTTGGTGACGCGCTCCACATTGGCGTCGTTCTCCTGGCGTGTGACACAGCTGCTGCAGCGATAGGCGGAGAATTTGCTGACCCGGCCGCTGACCCAGGCGATTGGAGCATTCGTAGGTATCGGAGTTGGAGACCAGAAAAGCCCCGTTTCCGGGGCTTTCGGGAGAGCGGATGAAGAGACTCGAACTCTCGACCTTCTGCATGGCAAGCAGACGCTCTAGCCAACTGAGCTACATCCGCGTGCCGCCATTATAGCCGGGGTCAGCCGGCGCCGAACCGAGCTTGCATCGCTTGGGCGACGGCCTGGAGGCCCGACAGCGGGCGGATCATCACGGTGAATTCGGCGATTTCGCCGGCCGCATTCTCCTCGAGGATGTCGACGCCTTGCAGCTCGCGGTCGCCGACATTTGCCTCGAAGAAGAGGATCGTGGTCGAGCCGTCGCGCCACTCGTTCGTGTAGCGGAAGTTCTCGAAGACCGTCGCGACGGCGCGCAACAGCAGCTCTACCGCGGCCTTGCCTTCATACGCGCGATGCACCGCCGGGCTCCGAAAGACGACGTCGCCGGCAATCGTCGCAAGCGCGGCGTCCTCGTCGCCGGCCTCGATTGCCGCGCCGAAGGGGTGCTTGACGCTCATAGCGCGTCGAGCGCGGCGTTCACGAGCCGGTCGGCCTCTTCGTTGTGGGCGCGCTTCACGTGCCGATACTCCACGATTCCAACTCGGCGTGCGAGCCGGTCCGCCTCCGCGAAGAGCTCCCGCAAGGCCTCGTTCTTGACGCGGTACTCACCGCGCATCTGTTTCACCATCAGCTCCGAATCCGAGACGACCTCGACCTCGGGCACGTGCAGCTCGAGCGCCTTGCGTAGCCCTGCGACGAGTCCGCTGTACTCGGCGACGTTGTTGGTCGCCGAGCCGATGTGCTCGCCGTGCGCCGCGAGCACCGTGCCGTCCTCCGCCTCGAGGACGTAGCCGTAGGCGGCGGGGCCGGGATTGCCGCGCGCGCCGCCGTCGGTGTAGAGCCGCGCCCTCAAGCCTCTAGTTGTTGTCGATCTGGGCGCGCTGCAGCTTGCCGCTGTAGTCGACGTAGACCGACTTCCACTCCGTGAACACGTCGAGCGCCGCCTGCCCGGCCTCGCGGTGGCCGTTCCCGGTCTGCTTCATCCCGCCGAACGGCAGGTGCACTTCGGCGCCCGTCGTCCCCGCGTTGATGTAGGTGATCCCGGTCTGGAGGTCGCGCATCGCCTTGAACGCCTTGTTGACGTCACGCGTGAAGATCGACGACGACAGTCCGTACTTGACGCCGTTCGCCGCCGTGACCGCGGCCTCGAACGAGTCGACGGGAATCAGCGCCGTCGTCGGTCCGAAGATCTCCTCCTGCGCAATGCGCATGCCCGGCTCGACGTCACCGAACACGGTCGGGCGGTAGTAGAACCCGTCCCCGTCCACACGCTCGCCGCCGGTGAGCAGCTTCGCGCCCTCGTCCTTGCCGATGACCGTGTAGGAGTGGATCTTCTCGACCGCGGTCTCGTTGATCACGGGGCCGATGTCGGTGTCGTCCTCCCACGGCGAGCCGATGCGCAGCTTCTCGGCCCGCGCGACGAGCTTCGACTGCAGCTCCTCGTAGATCGCGCGGTGCACGATCACCCGCGACGCGGCCGTGCAGCGCTGGCCCGCAGTACCGAATGCCGACCAGACGATGCCGTCGACGGCGAGGTCGACGTCCGCGTCGTCCATGACGATGATTGCGTTCTTGCCGCCGAGCTCGAGGTGCACGTGCTTCAGCTCGTCGGCGGCGGTCTTCGTGACGAGGATCCCGGTCTCGCGCGAGCCGGTGAACGTGATCACGGGAACGTCGGGATGGCGGACGAGCGCGTCGCCTGCCTCCTCGCCGAAGCCGTGGACGATCTGCACGACCCCCTCGGGGAGCCCAGCCTCGTGGAGGATGTCGACGAAGCGCTGCGCAAGCAGCGGCGTGTCCTCTGCCGGCTTCAGCACGACGGTGTTGCCGCAGACGAGCGCCGGCGTCAGCTTCCAGGCCGGGATCGCGATCGGGAAGTTCCACGGCGTGATCGCGCCGACGACGCCCACGGGCATCCGCAGGCTCATCATGAACTTGTCGCGCAGCTCCGACGGTGTCGTCTGACCGAAAAGACGACGACCCTCGCCGCCCATGTAGTAGGCCATGTCGATCGCTTCCTGCACGTCGCCGCCGGCCTCGGCCTTGACCTTGCCCATCTCACGCGTCATCAGCTCCGAGAGCTCCGGCTTGTGCGCCTCGAGCAGCTGCGCGAAGCGGAAGAGGATGTTGCCGCGCTCGGGTGCCGGCACGAGGCGCCAGTCCTCCCACGCGGCGCGCGCGATTCCGACGGCGCGGTCGACATCGGCCGCGGTCGAGCGAGGAAACGAGTCGATCACCTCGCCGGTCGAGGGGTTCAGGGATTCGAATGTGGCTGTGGTTGTCATGCGCCGATCGTAGCCGGGGCGCGACCCGGCACCGATCCGTTCATGCCCCTCTCATCGACGGCTGCTTGATTGCCCGCGGAAAACCAATCACGTGACCGAAGGAGTGACCTTGCGCACATTCGCACTCGTTACCGTCCTCGCGGCGGCGATCGCCCTGCCCGCCGTCTCGTCCGGAGCCACCCGCACGGTGGTGAGCGTCGTGCACCTGAGCGCGCCCGTCTCGGGCCTCCGCTACGACCAGAAGACGGTCCATGCCCATCCTGGGCGGATCAAGATCATCTTCCTCAACCGCTCGGCGCTGAAGCACAACGTCAATGTCGAAAACGGCGAGCACGAGCTCGGCAAGTCGGCGACGGTCCGTCACGCGTCGACGACGTTCTTCGTCACGCTCAAGGCCGGCAAGTACAACTACTACTGCTCTGTCCCCGGGCATGAAGACGCCGGCATGCACGGCACCTTGATCGTCTCGTAGTTTTACTCGGGGGTCGTGAAGAGCGTGAGCTGCATGCCGTCCGGTGCCTGCACGCGCGCATTACGATCGCCCCACGGTGTGGTCACGGCGGGCGCCACTTCCTCGGCGCCCGCCTCGACCAGCCGACGGGCGGTCGCCTCGCTGTCGGGCACTTCGAGCGCGAGCCGCACCGTGCCGGAGGCGCGGCGGCCGGCTTCGATCCGATCGACGGTGGCAGCTTGCGCGTCGTCGAACAACTCGAGCGTCGCGCGGCCGGCGTCCAGGAGGATGACGCGCCCGTCGGGCGAGCTCCAGTCCGCGAGCTCCTCGAGCCCGAGCGCGTCGCGGTAGAACGCAAGCGCAGCGTCGAAGTCGCTCACCGTCAAGACGACGCGGAACTCCGCTACTTCGCCCACGCACGACGGAACGCCCGGCGACCGACGCGTATTCCGCGGCGTGAGATACTCGCGCCATGACACCGGAGGATCTTCGCCTGCTCGAAGCGGCAGGCACCGAGGCTGACGTCGCGGAAGGCCGCGTGCTCATCGAGCACGGCCAGCCTGGCACCGGTCTCTACGTGATCCTCGAAGGCACCGTCGCCGTCGAGGCGCCGGAAGGGTCGCGTGAGCTCGGGCCGGGGGTCATCGTCGGCGAACGTGCGCTCTTTTCCGCCGAGGGGACGCGGACGGCGCGCGTGCGGACGACGAGCGACGTGCGTGTGCTCGCCGTCGACCGCATCGAGATCGAGCGGCTCTGTGCTGACGACCCGGATTTCGCGGGTCGGCTCAGCGACGCGATGGCCTAGCCGCCCAAATCACGGCAGTAGCCGGAAGTAGCGCGCGATCGGCAAGAGCGTGAAGCCTGCGCTTTCGTACGCAGTCCGGGCAGGTGCGTGGCCGGGGTCGCCGCCCGTCTCGACGACGGCGATGTCCATTCCGCGACCGCGCATATGCTCGATCGCGGAGTCCGTGAGTCGCAAGCCGATGCCTCGCCGCTGGTACGCAGGATCGACGCCGATGATGTCGATCACGCCCATCCGCTCGTGGAACGCATTCAGCGCGATCGCAACGAACCCAACGGGACGTCCGTCCGCAACGGCCACGAAGACGTCGCGTTCCTCATTCGTGCAGCTCGACCGGACGGTCGCGGCCTGGCCCGCCTCCCAGTCCGGATGCAGCCGCAGGAAGATGTCGTCGCCCAGCACAATGCGCAGCGCGTCGAACACCGGCGCCCACGCGCGAAGCGAGAACTCAACGACGGCATCGAGGTCGCCCCCCGCAGAACTCACGGATTTCGATCGCAGGGCCCGTCATCGGCAGACCACCACGCGCTATCTCTTCCTGGTCGGGCGGTAGAAGCCTGACGAGGCGCTCGAAGAACTCGGCCTTCCGCTCGTCGTATCTGCCCGGCACGGCCTTGAGTGCCTTGTACTCGAGGAGGAGGTTCTCATCCTCGCGCAGGAGCGTCCACGCGCGTCGGTGGTGGGCGTCCCACTTGGTGCCGCGCCGTGTGAGCACCACGTCGACACTCGGGTGTCCCGCGATCCGAAACGCAGCCCACTCGTCGCCCCACTGCTGTTCGTACAGCGGCGGATACGAGGCGCGGAGCGTCGCAGCTGCGCTTCGGACATCGTGCACGAGCACAACAAGGTCGACGTCGTCAGCCGCCAACCCTGGTATGGACGCGCTGCCGGCGAGATGGATCTCCGTGTCCGGGAGCATCGCGGCGATCGCCTGCCGGTACGCCGCGAACAGACGGTTCGCTTCGTCTGGGTCCATACCAAGAGAGTAAGCGGTTCTGAGACGAGTTCCAGAACTCGAGTTGCTAAACGACCCCGGGAGCGATGATTTCCGCGGCCCTCGCAAGTCTTGTTTGCATTGAGGGACGTCCGGGCCGTTGGGGCCCCGGCGAATCGAGAGGAGGTAGGCACGTGGACGAGTCGAGTGAGAGGGAACCAACCGGCGGCGAAGGGTGGCCGGGAGGTATCGCTGCGATCACGCTCTTCGTGGAGGACTTGGAAGAGGCGAGGCGGTTCTACGGCGACGTCTTTGGCTTGGCGGTGGTGTTCGAGGACGAGAACTCGGCGGTCTTCCGGTTCGGCGACACGCTCGTCAACCTGTTGAGGGTGACGGAGGCGCCGGCGCTCGTCGAGCCGGCGGCGGTGGCGGCCTCAGGCGATGGGGTCCGGTTCCAATTCACGCTCGGTGTTCAGGATGTGGACGCGATGTGCGAGGAGTTGCGGGGGCGCGGCGTTGAGCTCCTGAACGGCCCGATCGATCGGCCGTGGGGAATCCGTACCGCGAGCTTTCGCGACCCGGGCGGGCACATCTGGGAGATTGCCCAGTAAGTCGCTATCGCTACCGCAGTTGATCCGTCCGTCCCTCGTACCAGGTCGCAGTTGACGTCGGATGGAACCCGACGCCCTGGTAGAGGGCGGCGGCGGCTTCGGTCCCGTAACTGATCTTCACCCGCTGTGCACCCTTCTCGGCAAGGCGGTTGATTCCCTCGCTCAGCATCGCCCTCGCAAGGCCACGCCGTTGATGCTCGTCCTCGATTCTGACGGGCTCGACCAGTCCAACCTTCGTCGTCGGGTCGAACCAATAGAGCGAGTAGCCAGCGATCGAGCCATCGACGGTCTCGACGGCCAGGTCGAGTCCGGGGTCGTACAGGGGGCACTGACCAAGCCGCGCTTCAACAGCGTCGCCGTTGCGCCGGCGCATGGGATGAGGCGTGCTGGTTCGCTGCGTGCGGTCGACGAGGCTGAAACCGTCGCTCAGTGGTTGCCGGCTTGGACGATCACTCGCATCCATCCACGCAGTCGCATCTCTCTCCCCGGCGATGAGACCGGAGGTCTCGACGAACTCCCGGAAAGCCAAATCGTCGTCGCTTACAGGCACCCCGAGCTTGCCCACTGCGTGCGCTGCAGCTTCCTCCAACGCTCGCGACCACACAACTTCTGGCTCGGGATTCGTCACCCCCGGAACAATGATCGGGTCGCACTGCCAGTCGTCGTCGCTCTCGCTCGTAAGCAGCACCCCAGCGACCGGCCCCTGACCGTCCACCCAGAAGAGCTTTGCGATTCCGTCAGAGCACCGAGGCTTTCGCCACCACCACTGCACGTCGGCGGCTTCCCACATGCCCGCGTGACGGTCGGCTCGACGAGCGCGTTGCAGCACTTCTGTCGCCAGAATCACGGCATCGCGCCCCGCCACTCTGACCTCCCGAACCGACACTCCCGCACCCCTAGTCGCGGAGCCAGCCGTCGCGATAATGGGTGAGTTTGCCGCGCCCGAAGCGGGCGTAGGCTTCGCCCGGCTCAGTCGTCTCGCGCTCGACGCCCGCCCGGTGGCGGAGGGCCGCTTCGTCGACGGTGTACGCGCCCCAGTCCACGCCCGTGGAGCGATCGCGCGCGCCAACGGCCAGTAGGAGACATGGCGCGGTACCCGCACCGATGATCGTGTGGTTCGTGCCCGGCGGGCAGTGCACGAAATCCCATTGGCGGAGCCGGCGCTCGTCGCCCTCGATGATCAACAGCGCTTCCCCGTCAAGCACGGCGAAATCCTCCTGGTCGGCTTCCCAGTGGTACATCGCCATCGGCTCGCCCGGCCCCAGGCGGGTCAGGTTGATCCCGAGCTGCCTGAAATCGGTCGCCCCTTCGAACGCTGCGCCCTCGAACTCACACAGCACTCCGCGACCTTTCCGCTCCCACCACTGTGTCTCGCGTGCGTTAAGAACGAACCAGCCGTCGCCCTTCGGCACGAGACCGTGCTCCGTCGGCACAAGTTGCGACTCGGGCACCACGGTCAAGAGGATGCCAGCTCGCTGTTGGCCAGCGTAGGCTCGTGTGCGTCATGTTCCGGCGCTGAGGGAGTTAGAAACGTGTGGCGGTGTAGACGAGGAAGTCGCTGTCGGCAGTCGCCGGCTCCCGCTCGTGATCTCCGTTGACGGCGGTGACTTCGAAGCCTGCAGCCTCGAGCAAGAGCAGGAGCTCCGCGTGGAAATACATGCGCATCGAAAGCGTGTGCACCTCGCTCGCAAGAAGGACATCATCGACCCACCTGTCCGCGCGGATCTCCAACACGATGGTTTGATCGAGCGGGTCGAGCGAGATCGCGCGAACGCGGAGCCCGCGCTCGCTTCCGTCTGAAGCTACAGACCGTTCGCCGGGTGGCGGCCATCGTTCGGGCAGCTCCGCCCGGCCCTCTCTCGTCCAGGAGGGCCAGCGTCTGGCCAGCGCATAGGGCGCCTGGTTGTCGAGGACGAGCGTGCCGCCAGGTTCAAGGCTCTCGTGCAGCCGGCGCAGCGCCGCTTTGTCTTCTTCGCGGGTGCTGCCCAGCCCGAACACGCCGCAGACGACGATCGTTGCGTATCGGCGGGGTGGAGAAAGCTCGTGCAGCGCCTGTACCCACAGGCTCGGTGTGAGCCCTTCACGGTCTGAGAGCTCTCGGCACCTCGCGATCATGTCCGCCGACACGTCGCATCCGTCGACGTCGTACCCGGCTCGAAGCCATGGAACCAGCAGCCTGCCCGACCCGCATCCGGCATCGAGGGCCGGCTGACCGTCCTCGATGAAGCGGCCGAAGTAGTCGAGTTCTGGGCCGGCGGTGTTGAACTCAGCCCACCAATCCGCCACGAGCCCGTGGTGCCACGTCCCGACCGAATCCATGTCGCTCCTTTGGCGATCGCTTTGCCTTCGGCGATTTTCTCGAACAGCGAACATCATGGGCTAGAAGACCGCAGCGACCGCCAGGTAGAGTCGCGGCCGATGCCTCAGCGCGGCGATGATTCGGGGCGGTGGAAGGCCGCACGAGCGAGCTCGCCCCGAGGAAATCTACGCCCCGGGGCAGGACGTGCCGACGAAGTCAGACGGAGATGCTCACGGGGACGCCCCGGGCTAGGGTCTGATAGACGACGCAGTAGCGCTCGGCCAGCTGCACCAGCTTGGCGAGGGCGTCGGGGTCGCGAGGCGTCTCGAGTGCGAATCGCAGCCGAATCGCAGTGAAGCCGACAGGCACGCCCTCCTCCTTCCCGAGCCCGAGCGTCCCCCGGAAGTCGAGATCGCCTTCGGCGTGCACCATCCCGCTCACCTCGAGGCCAAGTGCATCCGCGACCGCGGCGACCGTGACGCCGGCGCACGCAACAAGCGCCTGAAGGAGCATGTCGCCGGAGCACGCGAGCTGACCGTTTCCGCCGGTCGCGGGGTGGAGCCCTGCCTCAACGAGCGCGCGTCCGGTCTCAACGCGACAGGAAATGTTTGAGTCGCCCAGCTGACCCTCCGCTCGAAGCGTCACGACCGCCGCGCTCGGCTCACTGCGGTACCGCTCCTTGAGAGGCGCCTGTATCTGTCTCAACTTCCCTTGTGTCATTTCGATTTGATCCTTTAGTATCGAGGGATGCCGCGCTACATGATCGTACGCAGCTTCGAGGTCGGCGAAGCCGACATGCCGGCAGTCGGACAACGGTCGCGTGCAATCGTCGACAACGACCTCACGCAGATCGTTTGGGAGCACAGTCACGTTGTCGTCGACGACCAAGGACTGGTACGCACGTTCTGCATTTACGAGGCGCCGAACGAAGACCTTGTCCTAGAGCATTCGAGCCGGCTTGGTCAGCACCGGATCGACTCTCTTGACGAGATTGTCGGAGACGTTACTCCGGCGGACTTCCCTGCCACATAACGTCATCGAGATGAAATGACGCGGTGCTCGCGACGGCGACCCGTCGGCGAAGCGCTGTCCTGCGCTCCGTGTCCTCCGGGGCGACAAGGCCGAGAGCTTCGCGGTAGAGCAGGACGGCGTGGTCCTTCGCCCAACCCCGCTCGGCTAGCTCCGCTGCTCGGGTGAGTTGACCGATCGCGCGCTCGTGGTCTCCAGCTCCGACCCAGTGGCGCGCCATGGCGCCGATCGCTTGAGCCGAGGTGCCCGTCGAACGCTCGAAGAACGCCGCAACCAGCGCGTGCTTGCGCGCCCGGTCGGCGCGGGGCAGCAGTTCGTAGGCGACCTCGCGGATCATGGCGTGGGTGAAGGCGAACTGTTCCTGATTCTCCAGAATCGACGACGGCTCCCGACGGATCAGGTCACGGCGCTCGAGCTCATCAAGAATTCCGTCGAGGTGGCGCTCAGCGGTTAGCGCCTCGAGGGCCTCCGGCCAAAAGACCTTCCCGACCACTGCGGCGTCGAGCAGCACCGCCCGGTCGGAAGCGGGAAGCACGTCCAGACGAGCAGAGACGAGCGCGCGGATGCTCGTGGGAAGGGTTCCGGTTGTGGCCTCGCCGATCGTCGCCGCGAGCTGCTCGATGAAGAGTGGGTTTCCCTCGGCGATCCGCACAACCTCTTCCGCCCGCGCGTGGTCTCCGAGCCGGCGTACGGCGAGCTCCCGTGCGTCGCCCGCGCCGAGGGGAGCGAGTGTAAGGCTCGTATAGCTCGACAGCCGGCCGCCCCACGTTGGACGTGTGTCCAGCAATTCCGGGCGCGCCAGCGTGATGAGAAGGAGCGGGAGGCCGTGCGTGTGCATTGCCAACGTTTCGATCAAGTCGACAAGATTTGGGTCCGCCCAATGGATATCTTCGAACACGAGAATCGTCGGCTGCTCGCGCGCCACCCGCTCGATGAACCGTCGTGTGGAGGCGAAGAGCGCGTCGCGGTCGGCGGCGCCTTGGCCCGCGTCGACGCCGAGAATCGCGCCGAGGTGGCCGGCGACTGTGTCGGCATCTTCACGGCGTCCAGGCAACAGCTCGAATGCACGCTCGCGCAGCTTGCGGTCGACGACTTCCGGGGCGTCGCTCTCGTACGCATCACACAGGCGCATAATTTGTGTCGCGAGCGCGCCGTACGTCCCGCTCTCCCGATACGGCAGCGATCGTCCCTGAACAACGCGTGCGCCGTCCGCTTCTTGCTGGCTGGCGAAGCTCGCAGTAAGCGTCGTCTTGCCGACCCCTGCCGGACCGAAGACGGACACGAGGTGCGGCAACTGCTCAGTGAGCACGCGACTCCAAACTGCGCGCATCAGCGTCAGTTCTGCGGAGCGCCCCACGATTGATCGCTCGACGGGCCTCCTCTCGCCCGCGGCTGTGAGCGCTTCCAACGCCACCCAGGCACGAAGCGGCTGCGACTTTCCCTTGGCGACGATCGGATCCGTCGGCGCATACGCAATGACGTCCCTCGTCTCGAGGTACGTCTGCTCCCCGACGACTATGCCATTTGGTGGAGCGCCTGTCTGAAGTCTCGCAGCGCTGTTGACGACGTCGCCCGCGACCATGGACTCGCCAAGGGCCGGCCGCGCGTCAAGAGTGACAACGGCCTCGCCGGTGTTCACCGCAATCCGGATCTGTAGCGCGTTGGCGGCGAGTCGTCCGACATTCTCTCGTACCACGAGCGCCGCTCGGACGGCCCGCTCTGCGTCGTCGCCGTATGCGAAGGGCGCTCCGAAAACGCCCATAACGGCGTCTCCGATGAACTTTTCAACGACACCTCCGAACGACTCGATCTCACGACGGACGAGCCCGTGGTACGGAGTCAAGAGCGCCCGGACGTCCTCCGGGTCGAGCGTCTCGGCGCGTGCAGTGAATCCGACGAGGTCGACGAAGATGATTGAGACAATTCGGCGTTCTTCTCGCGACGCCACGTCCGCCGCCACGACCGAATGGCCACACGCGAGGCAGAAGCGGGCAATCGGCGGGTTCTCTTCACCACAGGCGGAGCAGCGCACACGTGCAGCCTATGACAGAGGCTCGTCTTTGACGTGCCCGCGCGCCGGTCACGTGTCGGGCGGGCTGTACCGCTGAGACCCACCGTCCCCCTGTCGGCGGCGGCTCGGTGCCACCGGCGACCTCGCGACGACTGAAAGATCGTCTGCGCGAGCGTCCGCGTTGACCCTTGAGCTTTCGATCCTGGTTTGCCCTTCAACCAGGATCGCGAGTTTGCTCGGAAGCGCCACGAGGGCTGAACTCAGCAACCTGGTTCACACCCCGAAACCAGGTTGCGGGAGTCTCGCATGCGCCAGTGGTTGTAAAGACGCCCTGAGACTCCATCTCACGGACGCCAGAGCAACCGATGTTCGCGGTTTCGAAGCTGTGCGCGAGGTTCCCTGCGCACCGGTTACGCTACCCAGCCTCAGGGGCGAGGAGAGTCCATGTCGAACTACGTGATCAAGCCTCTCGATACGAACAGCTGGGACGCGTTCGCGCGACTCGTCGACCGGCACAACGGAGTATTCGGTGGCTGCTGGTGCACTTGGTTCCACACCTTCCATGGCGAGAAGACCTTCACCGCCGAGGGTAATCGGAGCTTGAAGAAGCGGTTGGTCGAGGACGGTCGCGCTCACGCCGCGCTCGTGTTCGCCGGTGACGAGGCGGTCGCGTGGGCGCAGTACGGCCCACCGGAGGAGCTGCCGAACATCCATCACCGCAAGGAGTACGAGGAGACCCTCGACAACCTTCCCGACTATCGAATCACGTGCATCTTCGTGGACAAGAAGCACCGCAAAAACGGCGTGACAGCGATCGCACTTCGTGGCGCCGTAGACCTGATCGCGGAGGCCGGCGGTGGCGTCGTGGAGGGGTACCCGCACGACACCGACGACGGCAAGAGGGTGTCGGTCCTCTACAACGCCACCCGAACTCTGTACGAGAGGGCCGGGTTCAGCTACATCCGCTCGAAAGGTAAGAGGAACTGCGTCATGCGCAGGGTCGTGCCGTGAGCTTTACGCGATCCGAAGGGGCAGCTGGACAAGGGCCCGGTCGAAACGGATCAGCGGCAGTAGCCAGGCTCGCCTGGGCCAGACCGTATAACCCGGCGCCTCGCTCGTAAGTTGTCGCGGGTTGCGGCGACGCCACCCCTACGTCGATGTCGTCAGCCCGCTTGTTTGTCTGCGGGGCGTCTCGACGCTGACGGCGTTCGCGTTGACGGTCGGCTCGGCGATTGGCACCGGTTTCGTCCCGCCTCGCTCGGGCCGTTTCTCGGTCTCACCCCAAGTGAGCACTCAAGCGGGGAGCATCGCCGGCAAGGCGCGATGACGGAGACCGGCAACAGCCACGTACGCCGGCTGCTGATCGAGGCCGCCTGGCACCAGCGCAGCTGCTCGACGCCAGACAGAACGGCACCACTCCTCATTTCGCATACCCGGTCATGCGGCCCCAACCCGCGCATATGAGTCGCGACACAGACGTCGACGACAGCCGATGCGCTCCCCCCGCCGAACTCAACCCCGCCACCAGCGGGCAACTAACCCCTGCGCGCTTGACAGGCCACACTCCATATGAGTGATGCGGAATGACCCCTGACGTCTGGTTGGTTGACTCTTTTGGTCGGAGTGGCAGAATCAGCGGCCAATGACCCGGGCCTCCACTGCGGCGGCTCGACCAGGCAAACGAAGGGGGAAGCATGAGGTCTCGTATCGTGCGTGGCGTAGCCGTGATGGTTGCGTTGTTTGGGGTGGCTGCTGTCGGAATGTTCGGCGCCGCTAGCGCTGGTGCAGCGCCGTCCGGCAGCGCCTACACCTGCACCGGTGGCAATTTCACCGGCGATCCGTCAACGTCGACCTTCACCACCATCCCCCCGGGGAACTACTCCAGCATCACGATCGTGGGCGTGTGCAACGTGCAGGCCGATGCCATGTACAACATCTCCGGCAACCTCAACGTTGCCCCCGGAGCGCTGTTCGATGCCCAGGACGTGGCATCGACCATCACGATCGGGCACAACGTCACCGCGGGCGCGGGCTCGTTCCTCGGCCTCGGCTGCCAGCCGAACGACGCTCACCAGCGGCACCCGTGCGGGTTTGAGCCGGATGGGACATCCGTCATCTCCGTTGGCGGAAATGTCACCGCGACGGACGCGTTCCTCGTTCTCCTCAACGGACTCACGGTCGGCCAGAACGTCACCCTGAGCGGAGGAGGCGGCGGCGACTGGGCGGAGAAGAGCAACACGATAGGCGGCAACTTCAACGCGAGCGGCATCACACCCGATTGGTTCGGAGCGTTGTACAACCAGATCGGCGGCAACATGAATCTCTCGAACATCTGGGCGGTGGACCCGGGTGATGGAGGCTTCGGCTCGGTCAACATCGTCCTCAACACGATCGGGAGAAACCTCAACTGCGAGGGGCTCGGACCACGCACGTCCGGAGGCTTCCCAACGCCGAACAACACGGTCGGTCGCAAGGCGACCGGGCAGTGCAGCGTAGGCTTCGTGGGCGTTTCCGGCTGACTTTTTCCGCACCGCGTCTGTCTGTCACCTGCTGGATCGCAGGTGACAGACAGACAGACAGACGCGGACGCTGCGACAACGCTCGCCTGCGCCAGCGTTGCTCCTATGTCAAGGCGGGGCTCGCTTTTAGTGTGTTGAAGGCGGTGCGGGCGAGGAGTCGTTTGAGGCAGCGGATCGCTTCGCGTTTGCTTTTGCCTTCTGCTTGTTTGCGTTCGAGGTAGGCGCGGGCGGCAGGGTGGTAGCGGGACTGGGTGATCGCGATTCGATAGAGCGCGGCGTTGAGCTGGCGGTTGCCGCCGCGGTCGAGGCGGTGGCGTTGGCTTTTGCCTGAGCTTGCTTCGAGCGGTGCGACGCCGCTGTGGCGTGCGAGTTGTGCATCGGTTTTGAAGCGGCTGATCGGCCCGATCTCGGCGAGCAGCTTCGCTGCGGTGACGGCGCCGCAGCCGGGCAGTTCGAGCAGCGCTGGCGCGACAGTGGCCGTTCGCTGTTCGAGCTCGTGGTTGAGCTCGTCGATCGCCCGCGTGAGTGAGCGGCAGCGCGCGACCAGCTCACGGGCGATCCGCACCTGGACGTCCTGCTCCCGGCGGGCGAGCCAGCGGCTGACGCGCTCGAGGTGACTGGCCCGGTCGAGCCTGCGCAACGGGACGACCAGAGTCGGGTCGAGTTCGTGCAGGTGCCAGCGCAGCCGCTGTTGCGTCCTGCGGCGCTCGTCGACGAGATCGTCGCGATGGTCAACCAGCAGCTTGACCTCGCGGTGCACCCGCTCACCTGGCTGGGGCCGCGGCAGGTCCGGCTCGCGCAGCGCCGCCCTGGCGACAGCGAGCGCGTCGATCGGGTCCGACTTGCCGCGCACCCTGCCGGCACGGCGCTCCGGCACCGTCAGCTTCGGCGAGACCCGCACCAACTCCTCACCCCGGTCGAGCAGCTGCCGCTCCAGCCACGGCGTCAGAAGCCGGCAGTCCTCGATCGCCTACAGCCGCTGCTGATCGAACGCCGAGGCCCAGCCGATCAGCTCCACGCTGCCGACCGCCACCGTCCTCTCGTCAAGCATCCGGCCCGCCTCGTCAACGGCGACCGCGGTCACCGTCCGCTTGTGTACGTCCACTCCGATCACGATCATCTAGCTCGCCTCCAAATGCCGTTGGGGGCGACCGGCGAGCGGACAGACCTCAATCGAGGCGAAAGCCACGCTCCTATCAGGTCACGCTCGGCGGTCTCGGTCGGCGGCGGCGACACAACGCTGGATGGTCAACCCTCGGGCGACATTCGGAATCGAGTCAGCCGCCGCCGACCGAGTCTGCGCCAGCCATCGGACGCAACCGCCCAACGAGAATGACATTGAGT
>JBBQQU010000023.1:0-59545 GCA_038215565.1 Gaiellales bacterium
TGATGTGAAATGCACGCGCACTCGCGGCTGGTGGCTCAGACACACTGCGCATCTCGCCCGGGTCGGGCTTGAACGTAGGCACCGCTATGCCCTTCGCCCGACCCGAACGACCTGCTTGGTCTGAGCCATCTCCGCAAGCACGCAATTCCACATCAAGCCTCTACGCGCTGACGGGTGAGGACTCTCGGTACCACGCGACTGTCCGCTCGAGGCCGGCGCGAAGCGACGTCTTCGCCTGGAAGCCGAACAACTCGCGTGCGCGGGTTGCGTCGAGGCTACGGCGCGGCTGCCCGTTCGGCATCGAGGTGTCCCAGATGATCTCGCCGTCGAAGCCCGTCAGGTCGGCGATCGTCTCTGCCAATTCGCGGATCGACGTCTCGACGCCGGTGCCGAGATTGATCGGGGCGCCTCCGTCGTACCGCTCGGCCGCGAGTTGGAGCGCCTCGGCGCAGTCGTCGACGTAGAGGAACTCGCGCGTGGGCGATCCGTCGCCCCACAGCGTCACCTCGCCGCGCGCGTCGATCATCTTGTGAATCAGCGCAGGGATCACGTGCGACGTCTCGAGGTCGAAGTTGTCGCGCGGTCCGTAAAGGTTCGCCGGCAGCAGGAAGATCGCATCGAGACCGTACTGCTCGCGGTAGGCCTGCGCGCCGACGAGCAGCGTCTTCTTCGCGACGCCGTAGGGGGCGTTCGTCTCTTCCGGATAGCCGTTCCAGAGCTCGTCCTCCGAGAACGGCACAGCTGCGAACTTCGGGTACGCGCACACGGTGCCGGCGATCACGACCTTCCGGACAGCATGCGTGCGTGCCAGCTCGATCACGTGCGCGCCCATCATCAGGTTGGCGTACCAATACCGACCGGGGTTCCGCCGGTTTGCGCCGATGCCACCGACCTCCGCCGCGAGATGAAAGACGAGTTCCGGTTGTGCGGAGGCAAAGAGCCGCTCCGCGTCGTCGAACCGCGTCAGGTCGACCTCGCGATGCCGCGCCACCGTGATCTCGTGGCCGTCCGCTACCAGCCGCTCGACGAGGTGCGACCCCAGGAATCCCTCGCCGCCTGTGACGAGGACGCGGCTCATCGTGTGTCGGCGGTGCGCCGCGTCAGCCAGTCGACGCGACCGAGCCAGCGGTCACGGTGCTCGGCGTACCACTGGATCGTGCGCAGGACACCCTCTTCCCACGAGACCTTCGGCTCCCAGCCCGTCTGCGCGTTCAGCTTCTCGTAGCCGACACGAAGCGCCATCACGTCGGTACTGCCCGGCCGCAGACGTCGCTCGGTCGTGACGACGTGCCGGTCATCTGTCCAGTACCCGTGCTCGACGCCTGTCCGGAGAATCAGGTCGCACCAGTCGGCCATCGAGATGTTGTGACCCTGACCGTAGACGTACACGTCGCCGGGCACACCCTGAGCCGCCACGGTCAGATGACCGCGTACGCCGTCGGTGCAGAAGCAGAAGTCGCGCAGCGGCTCGAGTGCGCCGAGCTCGACCTCGGGACGCGAGAGCGCCTGCGTGATGATCGTCCCGGTCACGTAGCGCGGGTTCTGGCGCGGACCGTAGTTGTTGAACATGCGCGTGACGACACCGGGCACGCCGTAGGCGTCGTGGTAGTTCATCGTCAGAAAGTCGGCGGCGACCTTGGCGGTCGCGTAGATCGACTTCGGGTTGATCGGCGAGCGCTCGTGGAGGATCAGTGAGCCTGTGTCGTCGAAGTCATGGTGGTGAGCAACGTCCTTGCTCACGTTGCCGTACTCCTCAGAGGTCCCGGCGGTGTCGAACTTCTCGAGCTCGATGCCGTGATCGACGATCGACTGCAACAGGTTGAGCGTTCCGACGGTGTTTGCCATCACGGTCTCGTAGGGCCGATGCCACGATTCGCCGACGTGCGCCTGTGCGCCAAGGTGAAAGACGTACGGCCGGTCGCTTGCGTTGACGAGGTGATCCCGCATCAGGTGGTCGATCGAGGTCTTGTCGGTGAGGTCGGCGAACACGACGGTGAGGTCGTCGCGGATCGCGCCGATGTTGTTGAGCGCGCCCGAGGACGTGGCGCGCACAAAGGCGATCACGTTCGCGCCGATCGAGACGAGCGCTTCGGTCAGGTGCGATCCCATGAAGCCGTCTGCGCCGGTCACGAGACAGGTTCGGTCGCGGTAGGCGTCGCTGAAGTCTCGCTGCAGTTCTGCCGTCGCGTCCTCGCTCCAGGTCTGATCTGATGCCGCCATGGGTCGGAAGCCTACTGGTGATCTATGAGCAATTCGTCTGCTTCGGGGAAGGCGATGTCGTACTTCAGCCAGTCGCGGCCTGAGCTCGTCGTCCAGTTGCCGGACCGTCTGGGTCGGCTACTCGACGTCGGCTGCGGCACCGGCGGAGTCGGCAGGGCGCTCCGAGACCGGGTCGACTTCCTTGCCGGGATCGAGCTCGAGCCCGCCGTCGCGGACGTCGCACGCCCGGCGTACGACCAGGTGCTCGTCGGCCGGGTCGAGGACGTCCTCGGCGACCTCGATGGGCCGTTCGACACGGTGCTCGCCTACGACCTGCTCGAGCATCTCCCTTCGCCCGAGGGACTGCTCGGCCGGCTGCACGAGGTGACTTCGCCGGGCGCGCTCATCCACGTCTCGGTTCCGAACGCCCGACACTGGTCGCTCGTGCGCGATCTCGTTGCCCGTGGCACGTTCGGGTACACCGAGTGGGGGCACCGCGACCGGACGCATCTCCGCTGGTTCACCCGGGCTGATCTCGTTGCGCTGCTCGAGTCGAACGGTTGGCACGTCGAGCAGACGGCGCACGCTCCGTCGAGCGCCGCCGGACGGGTGCTCGAGCGATTGACGCGCGGACGCAGCGCCGAGTTTCTCGTCTACCAGTGGTCGGCGCTCGCGCGCCGTGGCTAGGACAGCTAGCTACCCGGGGTGCTCTGGTCGAAATGCGACGGCAGCGAGCCGCTTGCCCGGAGGCGCAGCAGGCTCAGTTGCCGACCGAAAGCCTCGGCGAAGGAAACGGTCGCAAGCTCGAACGGCGCTCGCAGCGCCGGACGGCGAAGGCCGGCGCGCGTCCCTCGGATGCGCTCGCGGAGCGGGCCGAGCTCGCGCCGAACGACGAGATGGACGAGGAGGACGGGCCAATCGAGAACGGCGATCTTCGCGCGTGTCGCGGGGCTGCGTCGCGCGACGCGGTAACGCGCGAGAACGAAGGCGCGTCCGAATGCTTCGAGGCGTCGCTGCGCCGGCGAACCGGCACCGAGGGTCTGGCCGTGCTTGTGCAGCGCGCGCGCCCCGACAGCCCGGACGCAGCGGTGGCCTGCGAGGTGCAACCGCAGCGCGAGGTCGACGTCTTCCCAGTATGCGAAGAAGCTCTCGTCGAACCCACCGACCGCCCGGAACGCATCGGTGCGGAACGCGGCCGCGCCGCCGCACGGCCCAACCGGGTCGCGCGCACGATCGACCTCTGTGACGGGGCGGTTCCAGAACGAGTCCCACGAACGCAGGGTCGTGTCGAGCTCGATCCCCGCGGAGTCGACGAGGTCAGGACGGTCGTGTTGGAGCAGCACGCCCGCGACCATCGAGACGCCCTCGGCGTGGAGCGGCTCGAGGAGGCGCTCGAGGAAGTCGGGGGCGCAAAGGACGTCGTTGTTGATCAGCACGATGACGTCGGACTGTGCCGTCTCGATGCCCGCATTGACTGCGCGCCCGAACCCCGTGTTCTCCGACATGCGCACGAGAGTCACGTGCGAAAAACGGTCTGCGAGCAGCTGCGCGGTGCCGTCCGTGGACGCATTGTCGACGACGACGACGTCGTGGGTGATCGTCTGTCGCTCAAGGTGCTCGAGCGCCTCGGCGAGCAGTCCGCGTCCATTGAAGGTCGGAATGATCACGGTGGCTCGCATGGCGAGCACGATAATGCCGCCGTGAGCGCCACGGAGCCGAGCCCGGATCTCCTCTCGACGTCCGAGGCCGGCGGACGCGTCGTCCGGGGTGGCCTCGTGCGCGGCCTTGGCTACGGCGTCGGGACGCTGCTCGGCGCCGGTACTTCGGTGTTTCTTCTCCGCCACCTCGGGCGTGACGATTTCGGGCGTTACGGGGCGGTCGCGGCGCTGCTCGGGGTCGTCAGCGCGATCAGCGACGCTGGTCTCACGGCGGTCGGCGCACGCGAGCTCGCGCTCGCGCGGGGTAAGGATCGCGCGCGGCTGCTCGGCAATCTTGTTTCGCTTCGGCTCGTGATCACCCCGGTCGGGATCGCGCTCGCTGCGCTGTTCGCGCTGCTCGCCTACGACCGGACGATGTTCTGGGGGACGCTCCTTGGCGGTGTCGGCGTGCTGCTCGTGAACACGCAGGCGACGATGATGATGCCGTTGTCAGTCGAGTTGCGCCTGTTCGCTGTCACGGCGTTCGAGGTGCTGAAGGCTGCGCTGACGTTCGTCGCGGTCGTGATTCTCGTCGCGCTCGGGTCGTCATTGCTCCCGTTCTTCGGTGCCCAGATTCCCGTTGGCGCGATCGTCCTCGCCTTCACACCACTCGCCGTGCCGTTGCGCCGCGGGCTGCTGCCGCGGTTCGACCGCGCGATCGTGCGGTCGCTCGTCCGAGACGCGTTGCCGCTCGCGGTCGCCTTGACGATGAACGTCATCTACTTCCGCGTCCTCGTGATCATGACTGCGCTGCTCTCGTCGAAGTCGGAGACCGGGTTCTTCGCGACCTCGTTTCAGGTCTTCGCCGTTCTGTTCTCGCTGCCGCTCCTCGTGCTGTCGACCGCGCTGCCCTTGCTGTCGGTCGCCGGACGTGACGACAACGAGCGCCTACGGTTCGCCCTCCAGCGGATGACCGAGGTCTCGCTCGCCGCCGCAGTCGTGTTCGTACTCGCGATCTATGCGCTCGCGCCGACGCTGATCCCCTTGCTCGGCGGCGACCAGTTCTCCGGCGCGGCCCCCGTTTTGCAGATCCAGTCGTTCGCGTTGATCGCAGTCTTCATCGGTCAGGTGTGGCAGCTGGGGCTTCTCTCGATGCGCCGTCAGGCCGCTCTCGCGTGGGCGAACGCCGGTGCACTCGCCGTCGTGCTCGTGCTGGGCGCCATCTTCATCCCGCTCTGGAACGCACGCGGCGCGGCTGCAGCAGCCGTGATCGGAGAGACCGTCCTCGCCGTCCTCGTCTACGTGTTCCTGCGCGTCCGTGCGTCCGAGGTCGCGCCACGGCCTGGCCTCGTTCCGCGGGTCATCGTCGCCGCGATTCCCGCGTTCGTCGTCGTCGCCCTCCCACTGCCGTGGGAGCTCGTGCTTCCGACCTCGATCGGGCTCTTTGTGACTCTCGCACTCGTTCTGCGCGCCATTCCCTTCGAGCTGATGCACGCACTGCGCAATCGATGAGTCGTCCTCGGATCACACTGCTGCGCGGCCACTCCGCGAATCCGTGGGACCTCCGTCCGTGGGAGCTGCTGCTCGAGACCTACGACGTGCGTGTGCTCACGACGGGCTCGAATGCATTCGACCTCGGCTCCCTCGCGCTTCGGGTCGAGCGGATCGTCGCGCTGCGCGACCGATTACCGCGGGGTCGCCTCGGCGACCTCGGCGCGCTCGCCCTCGGCGACCGCTACTTCGGCCTCGAGGACGCGCTCCGCGGCTCGGACGTGGTGCATGGCGCGGAGATCGGCGTGCCCTACAGCCACGGGCCGGCACTGCTCAAGATGCGACTCGGCTTCGAACTCGTCCTCACGGTCTGGGAGACGATCCCGTTCGGCGACGCATATCGCCGCTTCCGCGGTAAGCGGCAACGGCGGGAAACGATTCCGCAGGTCGACCTCTTTCTCGCCGCGACCGATCGTGCGCGGAGGGCCTTGCTGCTGGAGGGAGCTGACGACAGTCGCATCGAGATCGCGCCGCCCGGCATCGACACTGCGCGCTTTCGCGTCGCGCCACCGCCCGGCGCCCATCTCGTTCTTTCCGTCGGCCGCCTCGTATGGGAAAAGGGCCATCAGGATCTCCTGCGCGCCCTCGCCTGGCTCCGTCGCGACGGCCAGGAGGCCCGTGCTCTGATCGTCGGCTCCGGCCCTGAGGAGGAGCGGCTGCGAGCGCACGCGCGCGACCTCGGGCTCGACGATGTCGTCGAATGGCGACGCTCGGTGCCGTACGACGAGATGCCCGACGTCTTCGCGGGAGCATCCTGTTTCGTGCTCGCGAGCCTCGCGACGAGGTGGTGGGAAGAGCAGTTCGGCATGGTTCTCGCCGAGGCGGCCGCGGCCGGGCTCCCCATCGTCGCGGCCGACTCGGGCGCGATTCCGGAGGTGCTTCGTGGATCGGGAACGCTCGTGCCGGCCGGCGACTGGCGCGCGCTTGCCGAGGCGCTCGCGGTGGAGCTTGCGGCGCCGCCAAGGCGGTATTCCCCACCGGAACTCGCCGGTGTGTACTCGGTCGAGGCGGCGGCCGCACGCTACGCCGCCGCCTACGCGCGAGTGCTGAGCTCGCGGTAGACCGCGTCGGTGGCGCGCGCCGTTGCTTCCCACGTGAATTCGGCCGCGCGGCGCACACCGCGTTCCGCCCAGTCCGCGGGCGAGTCGAGCACCTCGAGCGTCGCCGCCGCGATCGCGCGTGGGTCGAGCGGGTCGAAGAGCCGCGCGGCGTCACCGGCGATCTCCGGCAGGGACGCCGCATTCGAGCACGCAACGGGGCAACCACACGCCATCGCTTCGAGAATCGGCTGGCCGAACCCCTCGTACAGCGAAGGGAAAACGAGCGCGCTCGCACGCTGGAAGAGTGCGGGCAACTCGGTGAAGTCGAGGTTTCCGCGCGCCTCGACGCCGTCCGGCAGGGAGTCGTACGACCCTCCTCCGGTGAGGAGGAGGCGCAGTTCGGGGCGCGCTTCGCGGATCAGCGCGAACGCCTCGAACAGTCGCTCGTGGTTCTTGTGCGGCCAGCGTCGTGCCGGATAGAGCACGAACGGCTCCCGCTCTCCTTCAAGTGGGAAAAACCGCTCATGGTCGACGCCGAGGTGGACGACACGGATCCGCGCTGCGTCGACGCCGAGCAGTTCGACGGCTCGGTCGCGGACGAACGCACTGATCACGATCACGAGATCCGCCGAGCGAATGGAGCGATGCCATGCGACCCTGCGAAACGCGCGCTCGCCGCGTGAGAAGAGTTGAGGCATGTCGAGGTGCTGCAGGTCGAGCAGCGACACGATCGTCGGCCGGTCGACGATCGGGATCCGCAGCGTCAGCGGATAGTGGACGACGTCTGCGTTCTGCAGCCGCGCGCGTAACGCCGCCGGCCGCGCGGCGGCGGCGCCCATCGCGAGGAGCCGCTCGCGAATCGTCCTGGCGCGTCGGTACTCGGTCGCGACTTCGGCCGGCAACCCCTGGGCCTCGTCGGCAGCGACGGGCGGCAGCAGCACGCGATACTCGAGCTCGCCAACGCGCCCGAGAGCGCGCAAAAGCTCCCGTACATAGGTCTCGCTCCCGCCGAGCTCTCCGGGGACGAGCGTGAGAAGTGAGATGCCGACCATCGCGCGATCGTAGTCTGAGCGTGTGCGCGCCCTCATCGCAGTCTTCCTCGCCACGATCGCCTCGTCGCTGTATGCCCTCTCGGCGGCCCTGCAGGCGATCGAGGCGCGGGACGCTCCTGCGTCCTCGGCGCTGCGTGCGTCGCTCCTTGTGGGGCTCGCTCGGCGCCGGACCTGGCTCATCGGCGCAATCCTGGGGGTCGTCGGGTTCGGGCTCCAGGCGGCGGCGCTGGCACTCGCCTCGGTCTCGCTCGTGCAGCCCGCGCTCGGCCTCGGCCTCGTCGTCTTGCTCGTGCTCGGAGCGCGCCTGCTCGGCGAGAGTGTCGGGCCACGAGAGGTCGGCGGCGCGCTTGCGATAGCGGTCGCGGTCGCTGTCCTCGGTTGGGCGGCGCCCTCCGAGACCGGCGCGTTCACGACCCGCGGGACGTGGGCCGTCGGGGTGGGGATCGTGGTGGTGGCCGCATTGCCGTATCTCCTCCGTGCCGTCCGGCGAGCCGGCGGTCTCGAGACGAGCGTCGCTGCCGGTCTCGCCTGGGCGTTCTTCGGGCTCGGCACGGCGCTCATCGACGCGTCCGTCGCCGACCGCCATTTCACCGCCGCCGCGCTCTGGGGCCTCGGCGTCGCGGCCGCGGGCTGGTCGGCCCTCCTCGCAGAGCAGACGGCTCTCCTTGCCTGGCCCGCGACCCGCGCGATTCCCGTGGCCTTTGGCCTCGAGATGGTCGTGCCGGCTGCCGCAGCGCCGTTCCTCACCCATAACGGCTTCGGGCCGCTGCACGGCGTGCCGTTCGTCCTCGCGCTCGCCCTCGCCTGCGCCGGGGCTGCGGCGGTCGGAGGCTCCCGATCGGTCGCGCGGGCCGTCGCACCGCTTACAGAGCCGTAATGCGCGGTCTTTACACTCCGGCGCATGCCTGCGGGTGACGAGACGACGGATGTCGCCGCCCTCTTCGCGCGCCTGAAGGAGGAGATCCACGCCGCCGGGCCACGAGGCCCGGGCGTACCGCAGGCACAGGTGCGCCTCTCCGTTCGTGACCAGGCGGAGCGTCTTTGGCCGATTTCCGCCGAGCGGCCGATCGTCGGCAAGGCCGGCCCGGTGAAGTCGTTCCTGCGGAGGTTCATGCGCTGGTACGTCGAGCCGGCGTTCGCCGACCAGCGTGCGTTCAACGACGCGGTGCTGAAGCTGATCGACGACCTCGACGAACGCCTGCAGCGCCTCGAGACGAAATGAGAGTCGCGGTGTGCGCGCCGCAGGTGCCCTTCGTGCGCGGCGGGGCGGAACTGATGGCCGATGACCTCGTCGTCGCGCTTCGCGAAGCCGGTCACGAGGCCGAGCTCGTGACGATCCCGTTCAAGTGGTATCCCGGCACGCGCGTGCTCGACCAGGCGTTCCTCTGGCGGCTCGTCGACCTCACCGAATCCGACGGACGCCCGATCGACCGCGTGATTGCGACGAAGTTTCCTGCCTACTGCGTGCGCCATCCGAACAAGGTCGCGTGGGTGCTGCACCAGTTCCGCCAGGCCTATGACTACGACCGCACCGAGCTCGGACAGTTCTCCGAGTCGCCCGAGGACCGCGCCACCCGCCGCGCGATCGAACGGCTCGACTCGGTCGCGCTCGGTGAGGCTCGCCGCGTCTTTGCGACGTCGCGCAATGTCGCCGATCGTCTCGCGCGTTTCAACGGCGTCGAGGCGGAGCTTCTGCCGCATCCGCCGCAGTCACTCGCGTATCGCACCGCCGATTCTGAAGGCTTCGTTCTCTCGGTCAACCGGCTCGATCGCGCGAAGCGCATCGACTTGCTGATCGAAGCGGCGAAGGCGGAGCCGAGCCTGCGGATCGTGATCGTGGGTGACGGCCCCGACCGCGATCGCCTCGAGCAGCTCGCCGCCGGGTTGAACGGCCAGGTCGAGTTCGCCGGCCGCGTCGACGACGAGCAGCTCGCCGATCTCTACTCTCGCTGCCTCGCGGTGTACTACGCACCGATCGACGAGGACTTCGGGATGGTCCCCTTCGAAGCGTTTCTCTCGTCGAAGCCTGTCCTGACGACGACCGATGCGGGCGGTCCGCTCGAAGTCGTGCACGATCGCGCGACAGGCATCGTTGTCGCCCCCGATCCTTCTGAGCTCGGGCGCGCTGCGGCGTATCTCGGCGCCCACGGTGATGAAGCGGAGGCGTGGGGAGTCGCCGGCAAAGCCGTTGCCGAGCGCGTGACGTGGGCCGCCTGCGTCGACGCGCTTCTCTCGTGAACGTCGCCTACTACTCGCCGCTGCCGCCGTCGCGGTCCGGGATCGCGGACTACTCGACGCTCCTTCTGCCGGCGCTGCGCGAGCGCATCGGCGTCGTCGTCGCGGAGCAGGGCAGGCGCGCTCCCGCCGCGGACGTGACGCTTTACCACGTCGGCAACGACCCCGACGCGCACGGCTGGATTCTCGACGCGTTGAACGAGCGTCCCGGAGTCGTCGTGTTGCACGAGTACGTCCTGCATCACCTGATCGCCGGCACCACGATCGGTCGCGGCAACCCGCGCGGCTATCTCGATGCCATGGAACGAGAGCTCGGAGTGGCGGGCCGTCTCCTCGGTCTCGGCGTGCTCGACAATCTGCTGCCGCTCCTCTGGGAGACGCAGCCCGAGCGCTTCCCGCTCTCGGGCGTCGTCCTCGACCGCGCGACCGGGTTGATCGTGCACTCGCAGTACGTCGCCGAGCGTGCTCGGGCGGCCGGGTACGGCGGGCCGCTGTGGGTCATCCCGCATCCAGTGTGGCCGCCGGTCGAGATCGTGCCGGCGACCGACGTCGCGGGCGACCCGCTGATCGGTTGCTTCGGCTACCTGAACATGAACAAGCGGATCCCGCAGCTCCTCGAGGCGTTCGCAGCATTTCGTCGTACGCGCCCCCGCGCACGGCTTCTGCTGGTCGGCGCGGCCGGTGAGCGGTTCGACGTCGAGCGCCGCCTCGAGCGCCTCGGGCTGACGGACGGGGTCGAACGCCTCGACTACGTGCCCGAGGAACGGATGTGGTCGCTGATGGCGGCCTGCGACGTTCTCGTCAACCTGCGCTATCCGACGATGGGCGAGACGTCGGGATCGGTCATCCGCGCCCTGTCGCTCGGCAAGCCGCTCATCGTCTCGGACGTCGGCTGGTTCAGCGAGTTGCCCGACGACGCGGTGCTGAAGGTGCCGGTCGACGAGCACGAGGTTCGCGTGCTCGAGGCGGCGCTCGGTGTTGCCGCCGACCACGGCGCGTCGCTCGGTGCCGCAGCGCGAGCGTATGTCGAACGGGAGCACGCGCTCGCTACGGTCGCCGATCGGTACGTCGCCGCGCTCGAGGTGGCGGCCGGCGCCGATGCGGTGAACGACGCGGTGCTCTGGCGGATCGCGGAGGCGGCCGTCGACGCGGGCATCGACGATCCGTCGGCGCTCGCCCGAGCCGCGATCGACGCGGGAATCGTGGCGTGAGCCTGTGGAACGAACGTTTCGCTTTCGTGCGCGTGGCTGACACCGGACGGGTCTGGGAGGGACGGTGGGCGTGAGCCCGATGACCGTGGGGCGGCCGCGGGTCGGCGGGCTGCCTCCGTGGGTCTGGCTTACGGGGATCGTTCTCGCGTCGGTCGGCGTCCGCGTCGCGCTCGCGCCCCGCGTTGTCGCGCCATGGATCATGGTCGACGAGCTCATCTACTCGGAGCTTGCGAAGTCGGTCGCTGCGAACGGCCATTTCCTCATTCGTGGTGTGCCGAGTAACGGCTACGGCTTCGTGTATCCGGCCCTGATCGCGCCGGCCTTCCGGCTCTTCGACAGCGTGCCGCGCGCCTACGCGGCGGCGAAGGACATCAACGCCGTCGTGATGTCGCTCGCGGCGATCCCTGCCTATCTCCTCGCTCGGCGTCTCGTCTCTCCGCTGCAGAGTCTCTTCGCGGCGCTGCTGACGGTCGCGATCCCGTCGCTGCTTTACACCGGGACGCTGATGACCGAGAACGCGTTCTACCCGCTCTTCCTGCTGATCGCGCTTCTGCTCGTCGTGACGCTCGAGCGGCCGACGCCACTCCGGCAGGCACTCCTGCTCGCGGTCTGCTTGCTCGGTTTCTTCACGCGCGCACAGGCGATCGCTGTCTTTCCGGCCATCCTCGCGGCGCCTGCCCTGCACGGGCTCATCGAACGTGATCTGAAGCTGCGTCTTCGCCGCTTCGTCACCCTGTACGCAGCTGCCGGAGCGCTCGGCATCGCCGTCATCGGCGCGGCGGTCGTGCGCGGCCGACCCGTGCTCTCGGTGCTCGGTGCCTACCGGGCTGCGGTCCACGGCGGGTACACCGTCAGCGGGAGCCTTCACTACCTCTTGTGGCACGTCGCCGAACTCGATCTCTACGTCGGCGTCCTGCCTTTCGCGGCGTTGCTTGCGCTTTGGTTGGCGCCCCGGGCCGCGAGCCCGGCGGCGCGGGCGTACGCGGCCGCCTCGTTGCCGCTCGTCGTCTGCGTTCTCGTCGAGGTCGCGATCTTCGCGTCGACCCAGTCGGGGCGGATCGAAGAGCGAAACGACTTCTATCTCGCGCCGCTGATGCTGATCGCGCTCGCCGGCGTGGCGCGTGCCGGAGTCGTCCCGCGCGTGCGCCGTGCCGTGGTTGCGGCCGCCGTGATCGCGGCCGCACTCCCGGGGACGTTGCCGTTCGCGCGCTTCGTCAACCGCTCGGCCGTCTCGGACACGTTTGGCCTGCTGCCGTGGTGGTGGCTCGAAGACCGAGGCGTCGCATTCGGCACGATGCGGATCGTTGCGCTCGGCGTCGGGCTCGTCGCCGGCGCCGTGTTCGTCCTCGCACCGCGGCGCTTCGCCGGGATCCTCGTAGCGCTGGTCGCCGCATATTTCGTCTGTGTGGCAATCGTCGTCGAGAACGGTCGCCACGGGATCCATCAGGCGTCCATCGCGAGCTTGCGTGCGGGCATCCGGGCGTCGCATCTGGACTGGATCGATCGCGCCGTCGGACCCAATGCGAACGTTTCGTTCCTCTGGCACTCGACCGGTGAGCCGCGGCCGCTCTGGAACAACGAGTTCTTCAACCGCAGCGTCCGTAGGGTCTACACCGTCAACGGCCCCGACGCCGGGGACGGCGGGCTCCCCGAGATCCCGGTACGCGAGCGCGACGACGGCTCGCTCGTCTCTGCGCGTGGCGTCCCGCGCGTCCGGTACGCGGTCTCCTACACCGACATCGCGGGGACGCAGGTTGCACGCGATCCGGCGATCGGCCTCGCGCTGTACCGCGTCAACGGCCCACTCGTCGTCCTGACGCGGATCACGGGGCTTTATGCGGACACCTGGTCCGGGCGAAGCGTGACGTATCGCAGGCTTCGCTGCACCGGTGGGCAGCTGACGGTTCGTCTGGCCACCGACGAGCATCTCTTTGCGACGGCACAACTCGTGACCGCCACCGAACGAGGTCGAGTTGCGGGCAGCATCAGCGTGCAGCCGTCGGAGCAGCGCATCTTCGGCGTGGGGCTCGAGCCGGACGCCAACCGCGTCTGCACCGTCACGTTCACGATGAAGCAGTTGCGCGTCCCCGCGCGCGTCCAACCGGGCAACATCGATACGAGGAGACTCGGTGCGCACTTCCTCGCGTTCGAATTCTCACAATGAGCAGATTTCGACGTAGACCGCCCGCGTGGGCGTGGCTCGCGACGATCGTCGTGTGCTCCACCGCCGTGCGCTTTGCGTTTGCCCGACACGTCGTCGGCCCGTGGATCATGATCGATGAGATCGTCTACTCGGAGCTCGCGAAGAGCTTCGCGGCAACCGGCGCGTTCGCGGTGCGGGGCGTGTCGACGAGCGGCTACGGCGTGGTCTACCCGGTGCTGATCAGCCCGGCCTACGCCCTCTTCCGATCGATTCCGGCGGCGTACACCGCGATCAAGCTCATCAATTCGCTTTTGATGTCACTTGCTGCGGTGCCGGCGTATCTGCTCGCGCGCCGCGTTCTCTCGGTTCGCGGGGCGCTGATCGTCGCACTGCTCACCGTCGCCGTGCCCTCGACGCTCTACGCCGGCATGGTCATGACGGAGAGCGCGTTCTATCCGATCTTCCTGCTTGCGGCGCTCGCGCTCGTGAAGGTGCTCGAACGTCCGGGGTTTCCGAATGCGCTTCTCTTTCTGGCCGCGCTCGCCCTTGCATACGAGACCCGCGCGCAGGCGATTGCGATCCTGCCCGCCGCTCTCAGCGCCCCGTTCGTGCTCGCTGCTCTCAATCGGCGCCCGCGCGACGTCCTTGCACACCGTGCGCTCTTCATGGCGACTGCGGGCGTCGCTGCCCTCGCCGTTTCGGCGGAAGTGGCTCGCGGCCGCAGCCTGACCTCGCTGCTCGGGGCCTATGCGGCGGCAACGCAGTCGACCTACCAGATCCGCCCGGTGCTGCGCTGGCTGCTCTGGCATCTCTCGGAATTACAGTTTTACGTCGGTGCGGTTCCGGCGCTCGCGCTCGCGCTCCTCTGCGCGCGCGGCCGGACGCTGTCTGTCGCGGATCGCGCCGTCGTCGGTGCAGCCGTGGCTCTCGTTGGGTGGTTCGGTGTCGAGGTCGCCGCATTCGCATCGCAGCCGAGCGTGCAGCGGATCGAGGAGCGCAACCTCTTCTACGTCACCCCGCTGCTTCTTACGTGCCTCCTGCTCTGGATCGAGCGGGGGCTGCCGCGACCGCGGGTGGCCACCGCGCTTGGGGCGGCTGCGGTCGTCGCACTTGCCGCGGCGGTGCCGTATGACCGGTTCATCGGCACTCCGGCGACCTCGGACACGTTCGGCGTCCTCACGCTCTGGTCGCTCGCCGAGTGGCTGCACATCCCGGCCGGGGACATCCGGTGGGTTGTCGCGGGCGGTGCCCTGGCTGTCGTCACCTTCGCGGCGCTCGTCCCGCGGCGCCTCTGGCTCGTGTTGCCGCTCTTTGTGCTCGCCCTCGACGTCGTCGCGGTGCAGCCGGTCGACAGCCGGATCCAGCGGGCGTCGATCGGGGCCGTCTTCCAGGGCATCACGCGCTCGGACCGCGACTGGATCACGGCTGCGGCCGGCTCGAACGACGGAATCGTCGCGGTGCTCTGGACGGGAGTGACCGACCGACTGACCGTGAACGAGAACGAATTCTTCAACCGCTCCGTCGGCTCGGTCTACACCCTGAACGGCCCGCTGCCGGATGGGCTCGCGCAAACCGCCGTCGCGCTCGACCGGAAAACAGGTCACTACCGCGCCCTCGGGCGGGACATCACGGTGCGCGACGTGCTCGTCGACACCGGCGCCGCGGTCGCTGGGCGTGAGATCGCGCGCGATGAGCGAAAGGGACTGCGCCTGCTTCGCGTCGACGGATCGTTGCGAGCGCTCTACGGCACGACCGGGATCTACGGCGACGCCTGGTCGGGCCCGGTCGCGACCTACCGTCGGTATGCGTGCACCGGCGGCCGCCTGAGAGTCGGTCTCGGCACCGACCCTGCGCTTGCCCACGGACCCACCGCTGTCGTCGCGCAGGAGCGTGGGCGGACCGTCGGCCGCACAAGCGTTCGGCCGCGAGGGACGACCGTGCTCAGCGTGCCGCTCCTGGCGAGCCCCGGCGGCACCTGTGATGTCGTATTTCGCGTGTCGCCGACCCGCGTGCCGGCGACGGTTCAGTCGGGAGCGACCGATACGCGCGCGCTCGGCGTGCGGTTCCTCTCCGTCGACGTCCGGAGTGGTGGATGAGGATCGCGTTCGACGTCAGCCCGCTCTCCCACGAGCCCACCGGCATCGGCAACTACATCCGCGGCTCGCTCGGCGCGGTCGCGGACGCGGCCGGTCCAGCGGACGACGTGATTGCGTTCGCGCCGACGAGCCCTGAGGGGCTCCGCCGAATTCCGACGGAGGTCGCCGGCATCCCCCTCTCGTTGAAGCTCCGTCTGCTGCCGTTCGCCCACTACTGGCGGCAGGCGTGGAGCCGGGTCGGCTGGCCGCCCGTCGAGTCGTTCCTCGGCGAGATCGACGTGCTCCACTACACCGACTGGATGTTCCCGCCGCAGCGACGCGGTGTCCGCTCGACGATGATCCACGACTTGGTGCCGCTCCACCATCGCGACTGGGTGACACGTCGGACCTACGCGATGCACTCGGCGAAGTACCGCGACGCGGTGAACTGCGACACGGTGTTCGTCAACTCCGCCTACACCGGCCGAGACGTCGTCGTCACGCTCGGGGTCGATTCGGCCCGTGTCCACGTGGCGCCTCCCGGCGTCGGCTCCAACTTCGCGCCGCGCGGTGAAGTGGCCGACCTCGGCGCGCCGTACATCCTCACGGTCGCGACACTGGAGCCGCGGAAGAACCTGGAGGTGCTGCTCGCCGCGCACCGGCTGCTCGAAGGGCGATTCCTGCTCGCCGTCGTCGGTGGGGCAGGCTGGGGCGCACAGCCGTCACTCGCCGCGCCGGATGTCCGACGGCTCGGTCGCCAGAGCGACCGCGAGCTGGCGCGCCTCTATCGCGGTGCGGCCGTGGTGGCCTATCCGTCGCGTTTCGAGGGCTTCGGGATCCCGATCGTCGAAGCGATGGCCAGTGGGGTCCCGGTCGTGGCGTCGTCACACGAGTCGATGGACGAGGCGGCCGGCCATGCGGCGCTGCGCGCCGATCCCGACGATCCGGCCGCGTGGGCTGCGGCGCTCACCGAGGCGGTCGAGCGACGCGAGGAGCTCGGTGCAGCCGGGCTCGCGCACGCGCAGCAGTTCACGTGGGAGCGCGTCGGCCGAACGATGCTCGACGCGTGGAGGTCGGCACAGTGAACGTCGGCTATGACGTCGCACCGCTCATCCTCGACAACGCCGGCACGGCGCGGTACGTTCGCGGCGTTCTCGATGCGCTGCAACGCCGCGACGACGTGGAGATGAGCGAGCGGACGTGGGGTGGCGCAGGTCGGCTGACAGCGGCGGCGCGGGACGTCGCGTGGTATCCGTTGCTCCTGCCTTGCCAGGCGCGGCACGACGCCGTGCTGCACTGCACGACGTTTCGAGCGCCGCTCCGTTCGCCCGTGCCGGTCGTCGTGACCGTGCACGACCTCGCCGTCGTCCGGTATCCCGAGCTCTTCACCGCGTGGACGCGCGCCTACGCGCGAACGCTTCTGCTTCCGGTTTTGCGCGCCGCGACGCGCGTGCTCGCCGTTTCGAACTTCACGAAGCGGGAGGTCGCCGAGCTCGCCGGCGTGCCCGAGGAGCAAATCGATGTCGCGTACAACGCGTCATCGTCGCCGGCGTTCACGCCGGAGGGCCCCGCTGCCGAAGGCGAGTACGTCCTCGCCGTGGGAACGCTCGAACCGCGAAAGAACCTGCCTCGCCTCATCGAGGCGACGGCAAGCCTCGGGCTCGAGCTGCGCATCGCCGGCGCCCGCGGATGGGGACGCGTCGACGCAAGCGCGGCGCATGTTCGTTGGCTCGGACGTCCGACCGACGAAGAGCTTGCGGCTCAGTTCCGCGGCGCCCTCTGCCTCGCGTACCCGTCGCTGCTCGAGGGTTTTGGCATTCCCGTCCTCGAGGCGATGCGCACCGGCACGCCCGTTGTCACCAGTGCCGGCAGCGCGATGGAAGAGGTCACCGCCGGGGCGGCCGAACTCGTCGATCCGCACGACGTCACCTCGATTGCGGCCGGCATCGAGCGCGCGCTCACCCGTCGGGAGGATCTCCGGCGCGCAGGTCTCCTTCGTGCGGCTCAGTTCAGTTGGGACGCCACCGCCGATGCCACGGTGCGTGCATACCGGACGGCGGTCGGATGACGCTCGTCGCGATCGATGCCGATGTGCTCGGACGTAACCGCACCGGCGAGGAGACCTATGTCCTGAACCTGCTGCGCAACCTGCCGGATGTCGCGCCGGAGCTGTCGTTCGCCGCGATCACGCGACGGCCCGAGCTCGTTCCGACCGGCGTCGAGGCGGTCTCGCTGCCCGCGCGCTTCCAGGAGACGCGCATGGCGTGGTCGCTCCCGCGCCTCCTGCGGCGGCTCGCTCCCGCAGTCGCCCACTTTCAGCACGCACTGCCGTTGCGATTCGCAGGGCCGTCGGTCGTCACGATTCACGACCTGCACTTCGAGCATGACCCGACGGTGATGGGGCGGCTCGATCGGATCACGTTCAAGACGGTGGTGCCGCGTGCCACTCGACGCGCCGCGCACGTGATAGCGGTGTCCGAGGCGACGAAGCGCGACATCATCGACCTCTACGGCGTCGCAGCCGAAGACATCACCGTCACGCACCATGGCGTCGATCCCGTGTTTGCCCCCCGCAGCGCAGCTGACCTCGGCAGGCCCGGCGACTACATCCTGTTCGTCGGTGCGATCCAGGCGCGCAAAGACCCGCTCGCCGCCGCCGAGGCAGCCGCGGCGGTCGGCTTGCCGCTTGTCGCCGTCGGGCCTGAGAAGGAGCCGGAGCTCGCACGCGAGTTGCGCGCGCGCGGTGTCGAGGTTCGCGGCTGGGTCGAGCAGGAGGAGCTTGCTCGCCTCTATCGCGAGGCCGCCGCCCTCATCCTGCCGTCGCGCTTCGAGGGCTTCGGCGTGCCGGTGCTCGAGGCGATGGCGAGCGGGTTGCCGGTCGTGATCTCCGACGACGCCGCGCTTGCGGAGGTCGCCGGCCCAGCGGGCGTCTATGCGTCTGACGGCGACTTCGGCGACGCGCTCGGACGCGCACTCGCCGAGCGGGCGCGCTGGGCGGCGGCCGGCCTCGAGCGTGCGAAGGGTTTCTCGTGGGAGGCATCTGCGCGCCTCACCGCCGAGGTCTATCGGGGGGTGCTCGCGTGAAGGTCGCCGCGATCATCGTCTCGCACGGACACGCTGACAAGGTCGAGCGATTGCTGCCGGCACTCGGCCCGCAGGTCGATGAGGTCGTCGTGATCGCCAACATCCCGGGCTCGTCGCCGGTGGGGGTCGATGCGGTTCACAACGCCGCTCCGCTCGGCTACGGCGCGAACGTCAACCGCGGCGCGCGGAGCACGACGGCAGAGCTTCTGCTCATCGCGAATCCCGACGCCGTCCCGGAGCCTGGTGCGGTGGCGGTGCTGCGCGAGTTCATGGTGGGCCATCCGCGCTGCGGCGTCGCCGGGCCCCGAATGGAGTATCCCGACGGCCGCTGGCAGGCGTCGAGACGCCGCTTCCCAACGGTGGCGGGGACGGTGGTCCGCCGGACGCCGCTTCGGCTCGTCGTGCCGCAACGTCGCCACTATCACCTCGACGAGGCGCAGCCGGTCGCGCCGGTCGAGGCCGACTGGATGCTCGGGGGCTTCCTCATGCTCCGACGCTCGATGCTCGACGAGCTTGGCGGGTTCGACGAGGGCTACCGGCTGTACGGCGAGGACATCGACCTGCAATACCGCGCGATGCTCGCTCAGTGGGAGCGGTGGTACGTGCCTGCTGCGGTCGTTCGGCACGAGCATCAGGCCGAGACCGATACGCGTTGGCTCACCCGTCGAACGGTGTGGCATTGGCGCGGGATCGCGCGGTTCGTGCGCCAGCATCCCGAGCGACTGGTCGGACGCTAACGGCTTCCGGCCTCGAACCCGAACCCGAGCTGCGCACTCAGCTGTCGCAGATCATAGGGCGACGGCTGGAATGTCCCGCGTGCGCTCACGTCGATGCGAAACGGTGGCCGCACCGGGATGCGGACGGTCTTTCGCTCGCACGGGTTCGAGCGGAGCACGACGTGCCGTATCGCGAGCAGCCGGCCCGCAACCGGTTGTGAGTCGGCGTTCAGCCGGAGCCGGGTGACGCGGATCGTGATCCGCGACTTCGGAAGGTCGCCGCAGGCCGCAGTGCGTGACAGCGTCACGACTGCGACGCCCGCTCGCGGCGCCGCACCCGCGAAGTGGTAGTACCACGCACTCGTCGACATCCACCCGTCCGGCGTCACGCCCCCCTGGGCGTCGGCGAGTCGGATCGGGTGGCTGACCCGAAAGAGACGCAAGCCGCCGACGGTTTCCTGCAGATGCCCGATCGGGTCGACGCCGGGCCCCGCGACGATCCAGTGGAGCGGCAGTTGCGGATCGAGGGCCCCGGTGAGGTCGAGGAAGTTCGGCGTCCGAACAGGGCCTGGGCCTGGCGCGCTCGCGTCGACCGACCAGACGTCCTCGATCGACTGATTCCAGAACTCCAGTGACCAGAAGGCATTCGACCCTCCGAGGCTTTGCCCGATGAACATCGTGCGGGCACGCCCCGTCTCGTTGTCGATCCAGTCCGGCGGTGTGGGCAGCACGCCGCGGAAGCTGTCGGAGAACGAGTTCGACGAGTTCGCGGCGGTGATCTCGCCCGTGAGGTTCCAGCCCACGACCAAGACACCGATGCACGCAGCGGCGAGCGGCCCGGCCCGGCGAAGCGCCCCTCGCCGGTGGGCGAGCTCACGTACCACGGCGATCGCGATCGACCCGAGCAGGATCCCATACAGCAGGTCGCGTGCGTCGGCGGTCGTGACCGCCCACGTGCGGTTCATGAACTGGAGAATCGAGAGGCCCGGCGCGTCGGAGTAGAAATGCTCGTTGTTGTGGTACGGGGTCGTTTCGATGAGGTATGCCACCGCCGCGGTGGCGACGAGCGCGGCGAGCACGCGTGTCCGACCCGCGAGCAGCCACCGGGCGGTCACGACGAAGACGACCGGGGAGATGTAGATGAGGTTGCGCTCCTCGACACGGATCGCAAACGTCGTCGACAGGTACGACGCCTTCACGGCGGTGTAGAGGCCGAACGCGACGACGACACCGATGACCGTTGCTGCGAGCGCACGCTCGTCGGCGGCGCGGAAGCGGGCCCCGACGAGCCACATCAGCGAGGCGAAGACCGGCAAGACTCCGACCCCGATCGCGAATGCGCCGAACGCCCAGAGCCCATACGTGAATGCGCGGTGGTGGAAGTGAGTGCCGATCTGCCACGAGTAGGAGTGATGCGTCGCAAGCGCGCCGAGCACCACCGTCGCGCCCACGACGAGAACGGCCGCACCAACTCGTTCGCGCCACGACCAGGCTCGGATGAGGCCCCGCCCGCGCGGGCTCGTCGCCGCTGAAAGCGCCGCGGCAACCAATGCCGCAGCGATGAGGACGCTCAGTTGGGAGCGCACGAGTGGTGCAACCACGACACCCACCACGGCCAGCGCGATCGCGCGGCGAGTCGGAGCGATCAACGCGCGGGCGACCAGCCAGATCGCGACCGTCGACGAGAGGTACGCGAGCGGCTCCGGGATGATGAGGCCGGTGTAGACGACAGCCGGAATGGCGGCCGTCGCGAGACCGCACGCGATCGCCGCCCACCGAGTGACGAAGAGCCGCGCAAGCGCGTAGGCAGGGAAGAGAGATGCAGTCATCAGTGCGGCGTTCCCGTACTTGATGGCGCTGTAAGCGCGCGCCGTCGCACCGAGAAACCACGCTGGAGAGATGACGTAGGCATAGAGCGACGTGAACGGGACGCGGGTCAGGCGCAGCTCGGGGACGCCGTGGTGTGCGACGCCGCGCGACTGGCCGGACCATTCCAGCTCGTCGGTGAAGAGCCATGGTGTCGAGTGACGCGTCGTCTGCCAGGCGTAGAGCACGAGCAGGACCAGGTACGCAACGACGAGCGGATACGCGGCGGCCGCGCGGTCGATGAACGACCGGCGGTCACCCGGAGGTGTCACCGTCACCGAGTGTCTCCGGCCAGGGCCACGCGTGGATCGACATCGACATCGCGCTTCACGAAGCGGCAGGCCACTTCGTGAGCCGCGCATGCTTGCACGATCGCTTCAAGTCGCTCTTGCGGTGCATCGGGAATCGTCACGAGGACGATGTCTGGATGCAGACGCTCGAGGATCATGTCGATGGCGGCGCTGCCTCCGGCCACGCGGATGCCGCCGAGCCGGCGACCGCGCAACGACGGGTCGTCGTCGACGAACGCGACGATCCGCTCGCCGGGAGTCTCGCGCAACTCCCGCAGGAGGCTCCGGCCCGTGCGCCCCGCGCCGACGATGACCACGCGACGACTCGTCGTATGGCGTGCCAACTCGAGGCCGCGCAGGATCGCGCGCTCTGCAAACCGGGCCGCGACGATCGCGAGCGAGCAGATCAGGAAGTCGATTACGAGAATGCTGCGCGAGAAGTCGCCGAGCGGGCCCTGGGTCAGGACGACGAAGCCGAGGGCGACGACCCCAGAGATACCAACGGCGACGAACGCGCGCAGGACGTCTCGGGTTCCGGCGTACCGCCATACCCCGGAGTACATCCCGAGCAGCAGCAACGCGATGTAGCGACAGAAAAGGAGCACGGGCAACGTGAGCAGGAAGTAGTGCCGCTGGTTCGGTGTGCCGATTCCGTCGAACCGCAGAAGGTACGCGGCGAGGAACGACGCCGCGATGAGCGCGCCGTCGACGATCACCTCGGCGATGCGGCGGCTGAACGCGAAGATCGACCGGCGCTCGTTCGCATGCTCGACGTCGGCGAGGAAGCTTCCGAACTGGATCAGGAGCGCGAACGTGACGAGAACGCCGAGTGCGGCGAGACGACCGCTTCCGAATGCCTCGTAGGCAAGGCTCGTCGCGCCGAGTGCGGCCGACATGAGCGCGAGCAGGATGACTGCGCCCGTCTCGGAGACGCCGAGTGCCACCAGGCGGTGCGAGCTATGGTCGTGCCCGCCTTGCGAGACCGGGCGCCCGTCGAGCAGCCGGACGACTGTCACGAGCGTCGTATCGAGGATGGGGACGGCGAGGACGAGGACGGGCAGCACGAGCGTCGCGACGGTCGACGACGCGACGGTGTAACTCGACGCGAGGCCGAGCGCGGCCAACGTGAAGCCGATCAGCTGCGAGCCGCTGTCGCCCATCCATGCGATCGCCCGGCGCCCGGGGCGAAGATTGAACGGGAGGAACGCTGCGACCGCGAGGGCGAGCGCGAGCGAGACACAGAGGACGAGCTCGGATGAGTTGTGCAGGAGTGACGCCGACGCGAAGTAGGCAGCTGAGATCACCGCGAGGCTTCCTGCGAGACCGTCCATGTTGTCGAGCAGGTTGAACGCGTTCGTCATGCCGACCAGCCAGACAAGGGCGAGGGGAATCGCGACGACCGGCGTGTGGACGATCTGCACCGACGTGCCGGTGGACAGCACGATCGCCGCTGCTCCGAGTTGCGCGAGCAGCTTGAGCGGGGGCGGAATCACCCAGAGGTCGTCCACGAGGCCCGCGACGAAGAGCAGGCTCGCGCCCGCGATGATCCCGATCAGCTGCGTCGTCGCTTCGAGCGGGCCGAGCACGACGGCGAGCCAGACGCCGACCATGAATCCCACGTAGATGCCGATGCCGCCGACGAGCGGGGTCGGCGCCGATTGCCAGCGCGTCGCCTCGGGCGTGCGGCGGAGCCTGCGCGCAACCTGGGAGCGGAGCAGGATCCAGACGGCGAGGGCTGCGGCGGGGAATGCGGCGACGGCCGCGAGGGGGCTCACGTGGGTCGAGGGTAGTGGAGCGGTGTAAGGGCTGTGTTTGCCTGCACCAGCCGTCCCTAGACTAGTGCGAGCCGATGACGGTCTATGCCGATCTCCTGCGCTACCGCGAGCTCTTCGCCAACCTTTTCCGGCGGGATTTCCACGCGAAGTACAAGGGCTCCCTCCTCGGGGTGTTCTGGTCGCTCCTCAACCCGCTCCTGCTGCTCGTCGTCTATCTCGTCGTTTTCGGGCTGATCTTCCCGAACGGCAAGGTCGCGCACTACCCGATCTACCTGCTCGCCGGCCTCGCCTGCTGGATCTTCTTCTCGGTCTCCCTGCAGTCCTCCGCGCGCTCGATGATCGACAGCGCGGAGCTGATCAAGAAGGTTCGGTTCCCGCGTCAGCTCGTCGCCTTCTCGATGGTCGCGACCCAGGCGGTCACCTTCGCGGTGATGATCGGAATCGTCATCGTGCTTTCGCTCGTCTTCGTCCCGGCGGCGCGCGACACGGTGTGGGTCGCGATTCCGCTCGCGGTCGTCTTCGTCGCGCTCGTCGCCGGGCTGTCGCTCCTCGCCGCGTGCCTGAACGTCCTTTTCCGGGACATCGAGCACGTGTTGACCGCTGCGCTTCTGCCGTGGTTCTTTCTCACCCCGATCCTCTGGGAGGTCTCGAGCCTGCCCGCGAGCGCGCTCCGCCACCACAAGCTGCTCGATGCGCTCCGCTGGGGAAATCCGCTCACGCCGCCGATCTACGCGGTGCGGGACGCGCTCTGGTCCGGGCACCTGCCTCGGCTCGCCGATGTCGTCTACCTCTGCGTCGCGGCGGCAGGTGCGCTCGTCCTTGGCGCCTGGGTGTTCACGAAGGTCGACGACCGCATCGCGGTCGAGCTCTAGGTCGAGCTAGAGCGGGCTGACGCGCAAGACGGCACGGCCGTCGTAGACCCACGGCTCGTCGCGAGGCGCGGCATACGCAGGCAGGCCCGCAATGTCCTGCAAGCGCTCGAGCTCGATCCCCGGCAGGACGGACGGGCAGATGAGCGGCGCCGAGAACCCGGGAATACGCCCGGCGCCCGGCGCATATTCGGCGAGAGCACGGGGCCGCCGGTGCAGCGCGCTCTCGCGCCATTCGATTGCACCGCCGACGACGCCGTAGCCGTCAGCGTGCGCCGCGCGGACGCGGGCGGCCCAATCCTCGGCGGGCTCGACGTTCGGCGGTAAGTCAGCGTTGGGCTCACCCTCGCGCGAGGAGACGGCGACGTCGAGGGCGAGCATCGGGCTTCCGATCTCCGAGAACCAGGCGCGCCGCTCGGCGACCATGTCGAACGCGAAGCGGTAGCGGCCGGGTGGGATAGGCGCCCGGACGAGCGCCTCGACGGCCGCGTGTTCACCTGGCTCGAGCGGCGGCACGGGCGCGCGCTCGCCGTCCCAGACGATCGGGTTGTCTCGGTCGTCGAGCCAGTGGTAGGAGAGGAAGATGGTGTCGCGCCACCGAAGCGAGCCGGCGTTCTCGAGCTCGACCCGCACGAGCTCGCGCGCACCGGCCTGCGGCGACAGCGCCGGCGGCGCGCCCCAGCGGACGGCAAGCGGTCCCTTCGACATCGCGCGGTTAGCGTACGCAACCTGGTTCGATTTTTGACCAGGTTGCTGAGTTTCGTCCCGGCCCGAGCTCGCGAGCGAGAAACTCGTCAACCTGGTTCATAGAGCGGAACCAGGTTGAGTGAGGTCGTTACCCTCCAGGCATGGAACCACTTCTGGTCAGGGCCGCGCGCCGCGAGCCTGTCGAACGCACGCCCGTCTGGTTCATGCGCCAGGCGGGGCGGTCGCTGCCCGAGTACCGCGCGATCCGCGAACGGCACTCGTTCTGGGAGGTTGCCCAGACGCCGGAGCTCTGCGCCGAGGTGACGCTGCAGCCGGTGCGCCGCCACCGCGTCGACGCAGCGGTGATGTTCGCCGACATCATGACCCCGGTGCTCGGCATGGGGCTCGACGTGCAGCTCGTCGAAGGCATCGGCCCGGTGATCGAGACGCCGATCCGAACGCTCGCGGACGTCGACCGGCTTCGGCTTCCAGATCCGGACGAGGCATTCGCGCCGCTGCTCGAGGCGATCGGGATCGTGCGTGGGGAGCTCGACGCGCAACAAGCGGTCGTCGGATTCTGTGGCGGGCCGTTCACCGTTGCGGGCTACCTCGTCGAAGGAAAGCCGTCACGCGAGTTCGCGCGCGTGAAGACGATGATGTACTCGCAGCCCGACGTGTGGCGCGCACTGATGCAGAAGCTCGCCGACTGCTTCGGCTCCTACGTCGCCGCGCAGGTACGAGCAGGCGCAGGCGTCGTTCAGCTCTTCGACTCGTGGGTCGGCGCGCTCTCGCCTGCCGACTACGAAGAGTTCGTCGAGCCGTGGTCGGCGCAGATCCTTGCCGCCGCGGGCGCGCCGACAATCCACTTCGGCACCGGCGCATCGACCTTGCTGCCGGCCATGGCGCGCGCCGGCGGGGACGTCCTGGGCCTCGACTGGCGGATCGCGCTCGACGACGGCTGGGCGATCGTCGGCGCGGAGCGCGGCGTGCAAGGCAATCTCGATCCCGCGCTTCTGCTCGGCCCGTGGGAGCGGGTAGAGGCGGCCGCGCGCGACATCCTCGGCCGTGCGGCCGGCCGGCCGGGCCACATCTTCAATCTCGGGCACGGCGTGCTGCCCGGCACCGATCCCGACCAGGTGTCGCGGCTCGCCGAGCTCGTCCAGACCGCCTCGGTCCCGGCGCATGCCTGAGGAGCGTCTAACGTCCGACCCGATGAGCGACACCGCCGTGATCCTGATGGCCTACGGCTCGCCGGAGCGCATCGCCGACGTTCCCGCCTACTACGCCGACATCCGTGGCGGCCGCCCGATCTCACCCGAGAACCTCGAGGACCTTGTCTCCCGCTACCGGCGGCTCGGGATCGAGGATTCGAATCCGCTGAACGCGATCACCGAGTCGACGCGAGCCGCCCTCGAGCGCGAGCTCGGCGTGCCGGTCCTCACCGGGATGAAGCACTGGCAACCGCGGATCGCCGAGGCCGTCGACGCGGCGCTCGAGAAGGGCGCACGGATGCTCGTCGGCCTCGTGCTTGCGCCGCACTACAGCCGTCTTTCGATCGGTGGGTACCAGCGCCTGCTCGACGAGGCGGTCGCGGGTCGTGCGGGCGTTTCGTTCGTCGAGAGCTGGTTCGACGACGTCGGTTTCGTGTCGTTCCTCGCCGACCGGATCCGCGACACCGAGTCGCACGTCGTCTTCACGGCGCACTCACTGCCTGCCCGGATCATCGACGAAGGCGACCCGTATCGCGACCAGCTGCTCGAAACGGCGCGGCTCGTCGCGGACACCGCCGGCGTCGAGGACTGGTCGTTCTCCTTCCAGAGCGAGTCGCCCACCGGCGAGCCGTGGCTCGGCCCGGACATCCTCGACCACCTGACCGACCTGAGCGACCGGGGGATCGAGGACGTTCTCGTCTGCCCGGTCGGGTTTGTGTCAGACCACCTCGAGATCCGCTGGGACATCGACACGGAAGCGCAGGAGCGCGCAGCCGAGCTCGGCCTGCGGCTCGAACGTATCGAGATGCCCAACGACGACCCCGCGTTCGTGCACGTGCTCGCGGAGATCGTGCGCGGCGCCGTCGCCGCGGTCGCGGCATGAGCGCGCCGGGCGCCGGCCGGATCGTCGTCGACCGCGTGTCGCGCACGTTCCGGGTGTACCCGAAGGCGCAGCGCACGTTGAAGGACGTCTTCGTGTCACGCGGGCGCGTCGTCGCGCGCGAGGTGCAGGCGCTGCGCGATGTCTCGCTCTCGGTTGATCCCGGCGGGGCGGTTGGTCTTGTCGGCCGCAACGGCTCCGGCAAGACGACGCTCCTGCGGATCGTCTCGGGAATCATCAAGCCGACGTCCGGCCATGTTGAGGCGACAGGACGCATTGCGTCCCTCCTCGAGCTCGGTGCCGGCTTTCATCCGGATTTCACCGGCCGCGAGAACGTCTACTTGAACGGCTCGATTCACGGCCTGTCGCGAGCGCATGTGCGCGAGGTGATGGACGAGATCGTCGCGTTCGCCGAGCTCGAGGAGTTCATCGACCTTCCGGTGCGCACGTACTCGTCGGGGATGTACATGCGCCTCGGGTTCTCCGTCGCCGCGCACATCCAGTCGGACGTCTTGCTGCTCGACGAGGTGTTCGCCGTCGGCGACGAGCAGTTTCAACGCAAGTGCTTCGGGAAGATCGCTGAGTTCAAGCAGCGCGGTGGGACGATTCTCTTCGTCTCACACGACGCGCAGGCCGTCGAGCGCCTGTGCGACCGCGCGGTGCTGCTGCGCCAGGGCGAGGTCGCCTTCGACGGCTCGACACGCGACGCGATCGCCGCCTACCGCCGGCTGCTCGCCGAGGACGCGAATCCGGAGGAACTCGGCGCGGGCCTGCGGGAGTGGGGAAGCGGCGAGGCGCGCATCCTCTCGGCGCAACTCCTCGACGACGACGGCGACGAACGCACGCAGTTCGCGGCCGGCGAGCCGGCGACGGTGCGGCTGGTTCTCGCCGTCGATCCGGGTGTCGCGCCGCCGCGACTCTCGCTGGAACTTCGCGACGACGGCGGGCTCGTGCTCGGCACGGTCGCGCACGAAACTGCAGACCTCGGCTGGAACGGCGGCGGTGGTGAGCGCGAAGTGCGCTTTCGCCTCGCACGCCTGCCGCTCGCGGATGGGCGCTTTCACCTTCGGCTCGCACTGCTCGATGCGGCGGGCCATCCGCTCCACACCCTCGACGACGCGGTGCGGTTCTTTGTCTTCCCATCCGGCGAGCAGACAGGCGCTGTGCTGCTCGACGGCGCGTGGTCAATGCAGGAAAACGTGACGGGCACGCCAACTCCGCGGCTGTGAGCTCTCGAAGCTGTCCCGACTGGCCGACGTTGATGGAGCTTGCACCCGAGCTTCAGTTCATGCACTACACGCTCGGTGAGGTACAGCTCCCGACCGACGCGTTCGTTCAGCTCGAGGGCCTGTCTCGCGACACCGTCGCGATCTGCTGTGACCTCGACTCGCACGTCTACAACCCCGAGCACACCGATCCCCAGGTGGTCGTCGCACTCCGCGGCACGCACTGGATCGCGCTCGGCGAAGGCAGCGCGACGCATAGCTGATCGAGGTCGCGGTCGGCCCCGGTCGGCTCGGTAGTGTCCCCGGGCGATGCCGACAGTCGTCGTCCCCTTCCGCGGCAGCGATCCGAAGCGCCGGCTCGATCCGGTTTCCGAGCCGGGCCGGGCGATGCTTGCCGAGGCGATGCTCGCCGACGTCCTTGCGGCCGCCGTCGCGGTCGGCCGCGTGCTCGTGGTCGCAACCGAGGCGCCCCCCTTGCCTGACGGCGCCGAGCTCGTGCCGGATCCGCGGCGAGGGCAGGGAGCCGCGGTGCAGGCCGCCTTCGACCTGGCCGGCGCGACGCCTGTCGAGGTCTGGCTCGTCGTGAACGCCGATCTTCCATGTGTCACCGCCCGCGATCTGCTGGCACTCGCAGGCGCCGTGCCTGAAGACGGCCTCGCGCTCGCCGCCGCGGCCGACGGCACGACGAACGCACTCGCCTTTGCCGACGCAGGGATCTTTCAGCCGGTGTACGGACCCGGGAGCGCGGAACGCTTCGCGGCGCTCGGCCCATCCCGTCTCGTCGACACCCCAAACCTCGTCGACGACGTCGACACGATCGACGACCTACGCCGTGTCGCGTCGCGTGTCGGCCCGAACACGCGACGCGCGCTGCAGGCACTGCACCTCGGAGCGGCCGCATGAACGTCGCCGTCCTCTCGGGCGGCGTCGGTGGGGCGCGGTTCATCCGCGGCGTCATCGGTGTCGTCGATCCAAGCGACGTGTCGGTGGTCGGAAACGTAGGCGACGACCTCGAGGTGCTGGGCCTTCGCGTGTCGCCCGATCTCGACAGCGTTCTCTACACGCTCACCGGCCTGGCCGACGAGGAGCGCGGCTGGGGCCGGGCCGGCGAGACGTGGGAGGCGCTCGAGTCAGTTGCCGCGCTCGGCGGCGAGTCGTGGTTCCGGCTCGGCGACCGCGACCTCGGGCTGCACCTCGTGCGCACCGAGTTGCTGCGCGCAGGGGTGCCGCTCTCGGAGGCGACGGAACGGATTGCCCACGCTCTCGGCCTCGCGACTGCCCTTCTGCCGGCGACGGACGACCCGCTGCGGACCTTCATCGAGACGCCTGCCGGAACCTTTCCGTTCCAGACATGGTTCGTGGCCCGCGGGCACCGCGACGAGGTCGATGCCGTCCACTTCGCCGGCGCGCCCGAGGCCACCGCCGCGCCCGGCGTCGTCGAGGCGCTTACCGAGGCGGACGTGATTCTGATTGCACCGAGCAACCCGTACGTCTCGATCGGCCCGATCCTCGCCGTCGACGAGATCCGCGTTGCGCTCGAGCAGCGCAGCGTGCCGTGCGTCGCCGTCAGCCCCTTGATCGGTGGCCGCGCGGTGAAAGGCCCGGCCGACCGGATGCTCGACCGGCTGGCGGGTGGCACGACGCCCGCGCATGTCGCTTCCTGCTACGACGGTTTGATCGACGTGCTCGTCGTCGACGAAGCCGACGAGCTGGACTCCGCGGTGCCGGGGTTGCGCCGCACTGTCGTCACGCGGACGCTCATGACCGACGTGAGCGCGGCTCGGCGGCTCGCCGCGGCGGCGTTGCATGCCGCCGGGGCGCTTGCGTGAAGGTCGCGATCCTCGGCGGTACGGGATCGTTCGGCCGCGCGCTCGCGGGCCGCTTGGCCGCCGTCGGCGAAGACGACATCGTGATCGGCTCGCGGGACGTGGCGCGCGCGGTGGAGACCGCCCGGGAGCTCGGCGGCGGCCGCGTCTCCGGCGCGACGAACGAGGACGCCGTCGCCGGAGTCGACCTCGCGGTGCTCGCCGTGAAGGCCGACGGCGCGCTCGACACAGCGCGCGCGGTCGCGCTCGCTCTCGGCGACACGCCGCTTCTCTCCGTCGCAAGCGCGATCCAGTTTGCGAAGGGCGTCGGCATGCTGCCCGACCCCGACGCACTGAGTCTCGCCGAGCGCGTGCAGGCACTCGTGCGCGCGCCTGTCGCGGCCGGCCTGCACTCCATCGCGGCCGCGAACCTCGATGCAGCCCCACCCGAGGAGGACGCGCTCGTCTGCGGCGATGAGCCGCGTGCGAAGGAGCTCTCGCTCGAGCTTGCGGGCAAGCTCGTCGCCGGGCGCGCGCTCGACGCCGGCCCGCTCGCGAGTGCACGTGCGCTCGAAGGGCTGACCGCCGTGATCGTGAACCTGAACCGCCGCTACAAGGCACACGCCGGCGTCCGCATCTCCGGCGTCGGGCCCGAGTGATCCAGCTTCTGCCCGTGCACGGCCTGCCGGAGATTCGGCCCGCCGACGACCTCGCGGCGCTGATCGCGGGGCTTGCGACGCTCGAGGATGACGACATTGTCGTCGTCGCACAGAAGGTGGTGTCCAAGGCGGAAGGGCGCATTGTCCGGATCGACGATTTCGAGCCGTCGGAGAGGGCGCGGCAACTCGCGGGCGACGAGCGCGACCCTCGTGAGCTCGAAGTGATCCTGCGCGAAGCGAAGCGCATCGTCCGCGAACGAGGCCCGCTCGTGATCGCCGAGACGCAGCACGGGTTCGTCTGCGCCTCCGCAGGCGTCGATCATTCGAATACCTCCGAGCACGGGACGCTCGTGCTCCTGCCGCTCGATCCCGACGCGAGCGCGCGCGGGCTGCGCGACCGGCTGCACGATCTGACCGGCCGCTCGGTCGGGGTCGTCGTGGCCGACTCGTTCGGCCGCCCGTTCCGGCACGGCACCACCGACGTCGCAATCGGGGTCGCCGGGTTCGAGCCGATCCTCGATCTGCGCGGGACGACCGACCGGATCGGCTACGAGCTGCGGGCGAGCCGCATCGCGATCGCAGACGAGGTCGCCGGCGCCGCCGACCTGGCGCGCGGCAAGGCTGACGGTGTGCCGGTCGTGATCGTCCGCGGTCTCCGCCTCCGCGGCGACGGTGCTGCGCGGGAGATCGTGATCGACGCCGAGCTCGACCTTTTCCGCTGAACGGCGCTGCCTTTGCATCGCCAAACGACTGTGGAGGGCGCTTCACAGCCGGCGCTTCTTAACACTTTCTTTAACTCTTCTCGGCGGTGACTCCGGTCGGGTCGGTACCGTGCCGCGGTCGTTCGGTTGGCGAGACGCCCAAGCGCCTCCCGGACATCCCCCGAAAGCCGAATCCTGCGGATCTCTACCTCGGGCCAAGGAGGACGACTGCCGTTATGCGGATTTCCCCCTCGCTGAGGACACTCGGCGCTGGACTTCTCCTGTTGCTCGCCGCCGCGATCCTCGCGGTCGGCGTCGCACGCGCCGCCCAATCGGTGCGACCGAGCGACCCGCCCGGGTCGGTTGGCTCCCTCCGGGCGCTCGTCGACCACTACCGGTCGCTCGCATGGACCTACCAGCGGGCCGCGCGCCTCCCGAAGACCGCGACGTCGTTCTCGTACCGGCGGAGTGCCGACCGGGCCTACCTCCGGTGGACACTCGATGCCTGGACGCGCCGCGCTTACGACGCGCAGCGCCGGGCACTGACGGTGATTCACCGGCGGCTCGCGGTCCCGTTACCGGCCCAGCCCGCGCTGCGGGCTTCGACGGCGGCCAGGATCCGCTACAGCCGCCGACTGGCGCTGCGCCTGCGCCGCATCTATCCCGGGACGGTCACCCGGTCATTCGCAAGCGCCCGCGCCCGGAGCGACCGGGCGACTCTGCGGCTCTGGCAGGCGCGAAGCGCCACGGCGACCCTGCTCGTGGCGCTCCACGGGGCGCGCCAACCCGAGATCCCCGGCTGGTTGCTCGCCGATTTCCGCTGCATTCATGCCTACGAGGGCGACTGGAGTTCGAACACCGGCAACGGCTACTACGGCGGTCTGCAGATGGATCTCACGTTCCAGCGGCTTTACGGGCCTGAATTCCTCGCCCGTTTCGGCACGGCCGACGCCTGGCCCGTCTGGGCGCAGTTCCAGGCAGCCGCGCGCGCGTATTCGTCGGGTCGTGGCTTCGCGCCCTGGCCGAATACCGCCCGGGCCTGCGGCTTGCTGTAGATCCGAGGCACGGAGGGCGGTTCTCACCCTCAAGCCGCGGCGCCGCAACGCCGATGAGCACTTCAATGGTGGTGCGGTCCACACCCCCGCGGGCGCCCTTTGCCGGTGTTCCGCTCGCGAACGGGAGCAATCATCCCGAGGCTCTCGTCGAGTCGTATAGGCGGCTGGCCGAGGTCTTCCACGACGTCCTCTCCGAGCAGAGCCTCGACAAGTTGCTCGATCGCATCGCCGAGACCCTCGGCGAGCTCGTTCCCTACGAGGCGCTGCACATCTACGAGGTCGATGAGAAGCGGCGTGAGCTCGTCCCGCTGCTTGCAAGTTCCCCGGCCTACGCCGAGGAGATCATGCAGGACCGGCCGCGCTTTGGTGAGGGCATCACGGGTTGGGCGGTCGAGAACCGCCAGCCGGTTTGGACGAACCAGGCGCATCTCGATCCGCGAGTGCTGAACGTCCCGGGCACGCCCGTCGAGCCCGAGGCGCTCATCAGCGTGCCCCTGATTGCGCGTGGCGCCCTGAAGGGGGCACTCAACATCTATCGGATCGGCGACGACGCAGAGTTCTATGAGCACGAGTTCGAGCTCGCGAAGTGGTTCGGCGACGCCGCGGCGCTGGCGCTCGACAACGCGCAGATTCGCGCCCGGCTCGAGCATCTCGCACAGACCGATTCGCTGACCGGCCTCTACAACCACCGGTTCTTCCACGAGCGGCTGCGCTCGGAGCTGACGCTTGCATCTCGCTCACGCGACCCGGTTGCGGTGCTGATGTTCGACCTCGACGACTTCAAGCGGATCAACGACGTTTACGGTCACGGTGCAGGCGACCAGTTGCTCGTTCAGATCGCGCGTGTCGCGCGCGAGACCGTCCGGGGCTCGGACGTCGTCTGCCGGATCGGCGGCGAGGAGTTCGGCGTGATCATGCCGTCGTGCGGTGCGGGCGACGCCCTCGGTCTCGCCGCGCGCTTGATCGAGCGGTTGCGTGAGACGGACTTCGAGCCTGCGGGTCCTGTCACGGTCTCGATCGGTATCTCGCAGGGGCCGCAGCACGCGATGAATCCGCGCGAGCTGATCGCTTGCGCCGAGGCGGCGATGATGACCGCGAAGGCGCACGGCAAGAACCAGGCCGTGCTCTACGACGACGAAGCAACCGAGCGTCCGACGGTCGCAGCCGTCACGGCGGGTCGCGGTGTTCGCTCGATCGCGCACATGAAGATGCTGCAGTCGCTCGCCGGCAAGCTGAACCGGCTCAACGACGTGCGCGAGATCGCTGGGACGATTGCAAGTGAGCTTCGGCTGCTGATCGACTACCACAACTGTCGTGTCGTCTTGCGTGACGGCGACAACCTGCGCCCGATCGCCTTCATCGGCGACTACGACGCGCGAGCCGGGACGGCGACCGACGCATATACGGCGAAGGTCGGCCAGGGCATCACGGGCCGCGTTGCCGAGACGGGCGAGTCGCTGCTCATTCCGAACGCGCTCGAGTGCGAGTTCGCGTATCGCATCCCGGGCACCGAGGAGCTCGAGGAGTCGCTCGCAGTGGTGCCGCTACGCCACGGCGCTCGGATCACCGGGGCAATCGTGATCTCGAAGCTGGGCCTCAACCAGTTCGACGAGGACGACGTGCGGTTGCTCGAGGTGCTCGCCGGCCACGCGTCGGTGGCGCTCGAGAACGCGCGCCTGTATCAGCAGCAACGGCGGGAAGCAGAGAGCGCGAAGGCGCTGCTCGCGTTCGCGGACGAGGTCTCGCGCGCCGAGTCGTTCGACGAGATCTGCACGCGCACCGTCGAGACGGCGACGATGTTGTTCGAGACGGCTCGCGCGTCGCTCTGGCTCGGCGACGAATGCGCCGCGCACGTCGGGGAGCCGCTGACAGACGGCATCACCTCCGTGCTTGCCGAGGGCGAGGGTGTGCACGGGCGCGTGGTGCTCGATCTCGACGGTCTCGACGAGCACGGTGAGCGCCTGCTTGCTTCCTTTGCCTACCAGGCCTCGGTCGCGCTGCAGAAGGCGCACCTCTACTGGAAGCAGCTCGAGGCAGCGGAGATTGCAAACGCCTTGCTCGATGCCAGCCGTGAGCTTGCGACTGCCGAGTCGCCCGACGACGTACCGGGTCGCGCCGTTGAGGTGACCGCGCGCGTCCTCGGCACCGACCGGGCGGCGCTCTGGATCGAGGAAAATCACGAGCCGGGGGATCTCGTCGGTCGCGCATCGTTCGGCTACCCGCCCGAGGAGGATCCAGCGGCCGGGCGTCGTTTTCCCCGTGCGCTCGCGCACACGTGGCTGGCGCGCGACGAGCCGTTCATTCTCGAGCCCTACGACCTCGGCGACTCGCCGGACGTCCCCGAGTTCACGCTCGTCGCGCGCTTCGCCGTCGCACCGCTGAAACTCGAGGGCGGGCGCGTCGGCGCTCTGACCGCGATGATCGGCGACCGCGTGATGGAGGAGCGCGAGCTCGAGTTGCTCGCCGGCCTCGCCCACCAGGCGAAGATCGCGATCGAGAGCGCCGAGCACTACGACAATCTCGAGCGCACGTTCGTCTCGACCGTCGCGTCGCTCGCGAATGCACTCGAGGCGAACGACGAGTACACCTCGTCGCACGCGCGCTGGATCACCGACATGGCGCTGCTCGTCGGTCGCGAGCTGCGACTCGACCGTGACGCGATGAAGCGGCTCGAGTTCGGGGCGCTCTTCCACGACATCGGCAAGATCGGGATCCCGTCGGAGATCCTGCAGAAGCCGGGGCCGTTGACCGCCGACGAGTTTGAGATCGTCAAGCAGCATCCCGAGCTCGGCGAGAAGATTCTCGCGCCGATCGACCGTCTCGCCGACGTGCGGCCGATCGTGCGGGCCTGTCATGAGCGCTGGGACGGACGCGGATATCCGGACGGTAAGCGCGAGCTCGAGATCCCGATCGAAGCACGCATCGTGCTCGTCTGCGACGCGTTTCATGCAATGACGACCGACCGTCCCTACCGGCGCCACCTGCCGGCCGGCGAGGCGGTGGAGCGTCTGCGCGAGTCGGCCGGCTCGCAGTTCGACCCAACTGTCGTCGACGCCTTCGTGCGGCTCTATGCGTCGGGCGAGGTTCTGCCGGTCTAGACCTGCTCCGCGTCGTTCGCGGGATCGCTCGTGGCGAGGACGTCGCGCGCCCACTCACGTCGCTTCCACTCCGGTACCGGCGTCGAGCAGCCCGTCTTCGGGACGTAGTGCGAGCGCTCGACGAGCTCGTAGCGGTGGATGTAGCGCGGGCAGTTCGGGAACACCTCGAGTGCTCGCACACGCCAGAGAAACTGCGCCTCCGGGAACTCGGCGAGCAACGGATCGTCGTTCACGTGCTCGGCGATGCCGTTCAGCCGCATGCGCTTGCGCTCCACGAAGCTGATGAAGAGGAGTCCGACGTGCGGGTTCACGAGCGCGTTGCCGGCGCTCAGGTACATGCCGTTGCCGTCGTAGTTCGGGAACGCGATCGTGTGCTGGTCGACGACGCGGACAAAGCCGGGCTCGCCGCCTTTGTAGGAGCACTGCGGGTGCCCCGCCGCGTCCGCGGTCGCGAGGAAGAGCATGTCGCAGCGACCGATGAAGGACCGGTCGTCGTCGTCGATCCAGTCCCGGACGAGCCGGTCGTCGATGCGGTCCGCGAGCCTGCGTGTGTCGAACCGATCCTGGTAGCCGCGGCTGCCCTCGTTGTAGTCCACCGCCAGATGATCCTCCGCTCAGCGCGCGTCTTCAAGGCGGCGGATCTGACAGACCTCCTCGAACCCCAGGCTTCGGAGGATCGGATAGGAGGTCTCGGGGTTCGCCTGCGTCACGAGTGCGGGCGTTCCGCGTTTCACGGCGTCGTCCCAACGGGCTCGGACGAGCGCACGGTAGAGGCCGCGGCCGCGAGCCCATTCGGCGACCGCCCCGGCGATCAGGAAGACGCCGCGGTCCGACGGAAGCGACAGAGCGCTTGCGGCGGGACGCCCGTCGAGCGACGCGATGAACCCTGCCGGGGTTCCGAAGCGCACCGAGTCGTCGAAGTCGGTGCGGACGTACGGCCGCTGCTTCGCGCGGCGGTCCTCCGGCACGTCGAACGCGTCCCACTGCACCTCGCGCGCGTCGGCGAAGTCGTCGTACGTCTCGATGCGACGCACCTCGATGCCGTCGGGAATCGGTGCGGGCGGATCGGTGAGAACGAGCGAGACCAGGTGGGTTATACGGTCATGCGGGGGTCGCAGGCCGAGCTCCTGGAGTCGCTCGACGATGTGAACCGGTTGCGCCGACGGGCCGATCCACCACGTTGTCGCCTTGTCGGCGGGGATCAACTCTCGTGTCGCGGCGAGCAAGGCCCCGACCTCGTCGTCGGCGACGTTCGGCGCGCTCACTCCTGCCCACGTCGATCCCTGGACGATGCAGATGCGCCCGTCGTCGAAGCGTGACACCGAAGAGCCGGCACCGATGTACGCGTAGCGGTCCGGCGCCTCGGCGTACTCGCGGAGCTCGGGCGTGATGTTCACCGGCGCGTATCCGCGAGTGCGTGCACGCGGCAGAGTGTCCGGCTAGACGACGAACTCGTCGGCAACCGAGAGGGCGTCGTCGAGCACAGCGAAAGCCTCGTCCAACTCCTCGCGCGTGATCGTGAGCGGCGGGCAGCACATGACGACGTTCCAATGGGTCATCAGGTAGAGGCCCTGATCGAGCGCGCGTTTCATCACGGCCGCCATCGGCTTCGCCGCGTCGCCGCCCGCATTGAACGGAACGAGCGGCTCCCGCGTCTCGCGATTCCGGACGAGCTCGAGCCCCCAGAAACAGCCGAGCCCACGCACCTCGCCGATCGACGGATGCTTCTCCGCAAGCTTCGCCAGCTCCACACGGAACACCTCGCCCATGGCGGCGGCGTTCTCGACGATGCCCTCCTCCTGGAAGGCCTCGATCGACGCGACCCCTGACGCGCACGCGAGCGGGTGCCCGCTGTAGGTGAGCCCGCCCGCGAAATACCGGCTCCGCGCCCAGTCGGCGATCGGCTCGCGGACGATCATCGCGCCGAGCGGGACGTAGCCCGAGTTGATGCCTTTCGCGACCGTGAGGATGTCGGGGACGACATCCCAGTTGTCGACTGCGAACCACTTGCCGGTGCGGCCGAAGCCGGCCATCACCTCGTCGCAGATCAGCAGGATGCCGTGCTTGTCGCACGTCTCGCGGATCGACTGGAGGTACCCGTCGGGCGGCACGATGACGCCGTTCGTGCCGGTGACCGTCTCGAGGATCACCGCGGCGACGGTATGCGCGCCCTCGTACTGCAGGATCTCCTCGAGGTGCGGGCCGCCCGTGCAGACCGGGCAGGGATCGGGGTGGCCGGCGCTGCAGCGGTAGGTGTACGGGTCGAACATCCGCACGACTCCCGGCAGGCCGGGCTCGGCAGCGAAGCGGCGCGGGTCGCCGGTGAGCGTGATCGCGCCGGCCGTCGCACCGTGGTAGCTGCGGTAGCGCGCGATGATCTTGTGGCGACCGGTGTACCAGCGCGCCAGCTTGATCGCGTTCTCGTTCGCCTCGGCGCCGCCGTTTGTGAAGAACGACATGCTGAGGTCGCCCGGGGTCACCTCCGCGAGGAGCTTGCCGAGCCGCGAACGCGACTCGGTCGCCATCGGCGGCCCGATCGTCGCGAGCTTCTCGGCCTGGTCCTTGATCGCCTGCACGACCTTCGGATGCGAATGGCCGATCGAGACGTTGACGAGCTGCGAGGCGAAATCGAGGTAACGGTTGCCGTCGTAGTCGTAGAAGTAGCGGCCCTCGGCGCGCTCGACGGCAATCGGATTGATGGCGTCTTGGACGCTCCACGAATAGAGGACGTATTTCTTCGCGTCCTCGACGATCTGCCTTCCGAGCGCGGTATTTGCCTCTGTCGTCGCCATGCCGTGATCCTACAAGTGGTCGACGAAGAGGTGGATCTGCGAGTGCTCCTCGAACCCGAGGCCCGCCAGCACGGGCCGAGACATGGCGCCCGCCTGGACGACCAGGGTCGGCGTTCCACGTTCGGCGGCGTGCTCCCAGCGAGCACGTACGAGCGCCCGGTACACGCCGCGCCCGCGCGCATGCGGAAGCACCGACCCGCCGAAGAGTGCGACCGCGGTGTCCATGTCGATCGCGCGGCCGAAGCCGACGCGTTCGCCGCCGAGGAAGGCTGCAAAGTGATGGATGACCCCGGATGCCTGCATCGCGTCGAACCGCTCGGCCTCGAGCACGCGACGCTCTGCGCGCTCGGCTGCGGGCGTCTGCCAGACCTGCCAGTCGGTCTCGAGCGCGGCCAAGTACTCCTCGAGCGTCTCGAGCCGGCGGACGTCGACGCCCTCGGCTTCGGGTGGCGGCGCGGTGGCGGTCATGCCGGTGAGCACGGGTGCGTCGTCGTCGACGACGAGCCCGAGCGTCGGAAGCTGCTCACGAAGGTCGGCCGGTGTTGCCGAGTCTCCGACCCACCAGGTCAGGTCGTGATGGCCGCGGCGCTGCGATTCGGCGCGCGTCCAGGTGACGGCCGCCGCTACATCGCCGAGGCGAACACGGTGCACGGTTCCTCCGCGCATGCCTGCGGTGTAGACATAGCCGTCACGCTCGATCGCCTCGAACGTGGGGCGCGGCTTCAGATAGAGCGTCGTCTCTTCGGCCAGCTCGGCGAGCGTCGGCGCCATGCCCCGACGCTACCTGCGCGCTACGCTTGTCTCTCACTCGAGGAGGGACGGAATGACCGACGTGCTCGACGCACCCGCAGCTGCGAAGCCCATCAACCATTGGATCTCCGGTGCGCGCCACCCGGGCGGATCCGGCCGTTCCGGCCCGGTCTACAACCCTGCGACGGGTGTGCAGACGGGGGCCGTTGACTTCGCGACGGCCGAGGAGGTCGACGCGGCCGTTCAGGTCGCGAAGGCTGCGTTCCCTGCCTGGCGGGCGATGTCGCTCGCACGGCGCGCCGAGCTGTTCTTCTCGATCCGTGAGCTCTTCCACGCACGGCGCGAGGAGATCGCGATGCACCTGACCGCCGAGCACGGCAAGGTCTTCTCCGACGCGCTCGGCGAGGTGACGCGCGGGCTCGAGGTGATCGAGTTCTGCTGCGGCCTGCCGCACCTTCTCAAGGGCGGGATGACCGAGCAGGCCTCGACGGGGATCGACGTCTACTCGATCCGCCAGCCCCTCGGCGTCGTCGCCGGCATCACACCGTTCAACTTCCCGGCGATGGTCCCGATGTGGATGTGGGCCCCGGCGCTCGCGTGCGGCAACACCTTTGTGCTGAAGCCGTCGGAGAAGGATCCGTCGGCCTCGAACTACACAGCGGAGCTGCTGAAGGAAGCCGGGGTTCCCGACGGTGTCTTCAACGTCGTGCATGGCGACAAGGTCGCCGTCGACGCGCTGCTCGAGCACCCGGACATCGCGGCGATCTCGTTCGTCGGCTCGACGCCGATCGCGCGCTACGTCTACGAGACGGCGACGTCCAAGGGCAAGCGCTGCCAGGCTCTCGGTGGGGCGAAGAACCACATGATCGTGCTGCCCGACGCTGACATCGACATGGCCGCCGACGCTGCGGTCTCGGCCGCCTACGGCTCGGCCGGCGAGCGTTGCATGGCGGTGTCGCTCGTCGTCGCCGTCGCAGGTGCGGGCGATCCGCTCGTCGAGGCGATCAAGGCGCGGATCCCGGACGTGAAGGTCGGCGACGGGATGGACTCGTCGAGTGAGATGGGCCCGCTGATCACGCGCGAGCACCGCGACAAGGTTGCGTCGTACATCGGGGCAGACGACGGCGCGAGCGTGGTCGTCGACGGCCGCGACGGCGCTTCGGACGACGGTGGTTTCTTCCTGGCGCCGACGCTGATCGACGGTGTGAAGCCGGGGATGAAGGCCTACGACGACGAGATCTTCGGGCCGGTGCTCGGCGTCACGCGTGTCGACACCTACGAGGAGGCCGTCGCGTTGATCAACGAGAACCCGTATGGGAACGGGACGGCGATCTTCACCCGTGACGGTGGTGTCGCCCGGCAGTTCCAGTTCGACGTGCAGGCGGGAATGGTCGGGATCAACGTTCCGGTGCCCGTCCCGGTCGCGTACTACAGCTTCGGTGGCTGGAAGGCCTCGCTCTTCGGTGACCGGCACATCTACGGCCCGGAGGGAATCGACTTCTACACGCGGTCGAAGGTCGTCACGTCTCGCTGGCCGGATCCTGCGACCTCGAAGGTCGACCTCGGCTTCCCGCAGACGCGTTAGCCACACCCGACGAGGGCAAGCCGGCCACCCCGACACTGCTCCGCTTCACTTTCGCGCGCCTCCCGCGCGGGTGTCTGACACCAGCCGTGTCCCGAAGGTCTCGATCTGTGGACAAAGTGTTGCGCTTTAGTTCGCGTGGCTGACACCGGCCATGTCCGGTTGGACGAGCGAGTTCAGCGTGGGGCGGTGAGGCGCGCCGCCCACGCGGTCAGCGCCAGCGCGGCGTTGACCGCCGCGACCGCGATTAAGAGCGCGGCCGCGAACGGCCCGCCGTCGTCCCAGCCGAAGAGCAGGACGACGACGGTCGAGATCGCGAGCATCGGGAAGCGCTCGGTTCGCGACCACGAGTCGTAGCCCACGAGCAGCCGTGTCACCCGCAGCCACCATGGGCCGAAGGAGAGCGTCTCGCGTGACGCTCGCGCCTGTGAGATGAGTGCCGGGACGCGTCGCGCGGCGTCTCGGCCTTTGAAGACGCCGATCACGGTCGCGTAGACCGCGAAGTGGACGAGCACCGACCGGTGCGGCGCATGTTGGAGCGCAAGGGCGAGAGCGCCGGCGCCGATCGCCCCGTCGACGAGCGCAAGGAAGAAAACCGAAAGCGGCGAGCGGGTTATGGCCGCATCATGCGCTCGCGCGGGCTTCGGCTTTCAGTTCTTCGCCGAACTTCGCACGGCGGATGAACTGCCCGATGCCCGGCTCCGCCACGAGCTCGCCGTTTGCGACGAGCACGTTGCCGCGCAGAAGGACGACCTCGGGCGAGCCTTGAACCTCGGTGCCCTCGTAGAGGTTGTAGTCCGAGCGTGAGTGGTGCGTCGTCGCGGAGATCGTGACGCGCTTGTCGGGATCGAAGACGACGACATCCGCATCGGAGCCGACGGCGAGCGTGCCCTTGCGCGGGTACAGCCCGAAGAGCTTCGCGGGGTTCGTCGCGAGCAGTTCCACCATCCGGTTCAGCGAGATGTGGCCGCCGCCCACACCGAAGTGGTGAATCATCTGCAGACGGTTCTCGAGGCCGGGGCCACCGTTCGGGATCTGCGAGAAGTCGTCCTTCCCGGCGTCCTTCTGACCGTCGAAGAGATACGCGCAGTGGTCGGTCGAGATCGCGGAGAGGATGTCGGTGCGCACGGCATTCCACAGCACTTCCTGGTTTGCCTTGTCACGCGGCGGGGGTGTGTAGACGAACTTCGCGCCTTCGAAGTTCGGGCGCTCGAGGAACGTCTGGTCGATGAAGAAGTACTGGGTGCAAGTCTCGCCGTGCACGTTCCAGCCCTTCTCGCGTGCGAGTGCGAGCGGTTCGACCGATTCGGCGCACGAGACGTGGACGACGTACAGCGGCGCCCCCGCGATGCGCGCAAGTTGAATGGCGCGGTTCGTCGCCTCGCCCTCGAGCTCCGGCGGCCGTGAGAGCGCGTGGTAGATCGGGTCGGTGTTCCCCGCGGCGAGCGCCTCTGCGACGAGCACCTCGATCGCGTCGCCGTTCTCGGCGTGCACCATCACGAGCGCGCCCGTCTTCGCAGCGACCTGCATCGTGCGGAACAGGGTCTCGTCGTCGACCATGAGCGAGTCCTTGTAGGCCATGAAGAGCTTGTACGAGGTGACGCCGTGCTCCTCGGGAAGGGTCGCGAGCTCCTCGAGCGTGCCGCCCTCGCGCAGGTCGGTGACCGCGATGTGGAATCCGTTGTCGATCAGGGACTTCCCTTCGCGCTTCGCGTGCCAGGCGGCAAGGGCGTCGCCGAACGTCTGGCCCTTTCCCTGGATGCAGAAGTCGACATGCGTCGTCGTCCCGCCGAATGCAGCCGCCGTGTGACCCGAGGTGAAGTCGTCGATCGTCGTCTCCCCGCGCCACGGCATTGCGAGGTGCGTATGTGGATCGACGCAGCCGGGCAGCACGTACTTGCCGCTCGCATCGATCACCGTGTCCGCACTGTTGTCGAGAGCCTCGCCGATGAGCGTGATCCGCTCGCCGTCGATGAAGACGTCGGCGACGTAGTCGTCTGCCGCCGTGATGACGCGGCCACCTTTGATCAGCACGGACATGCGGCGCTCCCTTCGCTCGGACGTCGGTTCCGCCACGGACTCTAGAACGGCGGAGGCCGCCCTGCAGGGCGGCCTCCGACGCAGTTCCGATCGGAAGCGCGCTTACTTGCCGCCGGCGGTCACCTTGACCGTGATCGGCTTGTAGTTCGTGCCGTGGATATCCGACGAGCCGAGCTTGGCAAGCGCCTTGCGGGCGTACGAGAAGTTCGTCGCTCCGCTCGGCAGCTTCTTGATCACGCCGTAGGTCTTCGCGATCTTCCCCGTGTTCGCGACAGCTGCCGCAGAGACCACGCCGATCCCACTCGGGTTCGGCCAGACGAGCTTGTTGATCTCGTTCATCTGCCACAACTGATGGCCGTGACCGAGCGCCGTGCCATTCTTCAGCACGATGTTCGTGCACGCAGCCACGTTGTCGCGGCAGTAGATCCAACCCTGGAACGACGCCTGGAGGAAGTTCGTGATCGTCGACGCGTTCTTCGGATCGTTCAGGTACTTCTCCGTCGTGAAGATGTTGTCCTCGAGCATCCCTGTGCCGACCGCGGGGCTCGCCATCTTGAAGACGTTCAGGTCGGCGAGCGTGTAGAGCTTGCCGGTCTTCGAGTTCTTGTTCTCGAGCACCTGAGCGAGCTCGTTGTAGGTCATCGCCGCAGCCGCGTCGATCTTGTGCTGCAGGAAGAGATCCATCGAGAACGGCTGGTTGACGATCGTCACGTCGCTCTTCTTCGACGGATCGATGCCGTTCTTCGTCAGGGCGGCGAAAAGCTCCGGCTGGTTGCCGCAGCACCACACGCCGACCTTCTTGCCGCGCATCTTCGCGATCGAGGTGATGCCCGAGCTCTTCCACGTCAGCTCTGTCATCCCCGACCGTGCGAAGACCTGCGCGATCGAAACGATCTTGCCGCCCTTCTCACGGGTCGCGAACAGGTTCGGTAGCCAGTCGAGCCCGAACTGGGCCTGGCCGGCGAGCACCGTCTGCTCGGGTGTGATGTCCGGGCCGCCGACCTTCAGCGTGACGTCGAGTCCGAGCTTCTTGTAGTAGCCCTGCGAGACGGCGGCGTAGTAGCCGGCGAACTGGGCCTGCGTCACCCACTTGAGCTGCAGCGTCACTTTCGTGAGCTTCGGTGCAGCCTGCGCACGCGACATTCCGAGCCCGGCCGCCACCGCGGCGACCGTGACGAGGATGGCGGCGAGCGCGAGGATCGAGTTCCTCTTCATGCAGTTCCCCTTTCCTGACGAGTTGGATCCCACTGGAGTGCAAATCGTTCGGCGAGCGAGACGGCGATGTACAGGAGAACTCCGAGGACGCTCGCGACGAGGATCGCGGCCCACGCGGTCTCGAAGTCGAACAGTGCGACGGAGTTCTTGATCGTGATCCCGAGGGATCCGAAGGTGCCGAAGTAATCGCTCACGATGGCTCCGATCATCGCGAGGACGGTGGCGATTTTCAATGCCGAGAAGACAAACGGCAGCGCGGTGGGCACGCGGACGCGCCGAAAGATCGCAAATTCCCCGGAGGCATACGAGCGCATCAACTCGATCTGGGACGGACGCACCGAGGTGAGCCCCCGGAGCGTGTTGACCATGACCGGGAAGAAGCAAAGGACGGCGGCGGTCGCCATGCGAGGCGCTGGGGAGAGTGGGTCGAACCAGGCGTTGAAAATCGGTGAGAACGCAATGATCGGGATCGCGTTCGCGGCGACGGCGATCGGCATCAACGCGTTCCCGAGTCGGCGGAAACGGCCGAGCAAGACCGCGAAGGCGATGCCGAGACTGGAACCGATCGCGAAGCCGCCGAGTGCCTCCTTCAGTGTCAGCCAGCCGGCGCTCGAGAGCTCGCGGCGCTGTGTCCAGCAGGCGTGCACGATCGCCCAGGGCTTCGGCAGCAGGAACTTCTGGATGTTGAAGATGTCGATCGCGAGCCACCACGCGGCAATCCCGGCGACAAACACGACGATCGCCGGGAGCCAGTCGCGTGCGCGTGCCTGAAGCGTCATGCGCTCTCCTCGGCGAGGACGGAGCCGTGCGCGTCTGCACCGACACCGCGGAGAAGTTCGCGAACTGCGGTGACAAGCTCGAAGAACCGCGGCTGCTCGCGCGTGTCGACCGTGCGTGGTTGCGGCAGGTCGATGTCGACGATTCCCGCGATCCGCCCGGGCCGCGCGCTCATCACGACGACCCGGGTCGAGAGGAACACCGCCTCCGAGATCGAGTGGGTGACGAAGACGACGGTCGAGGACATGCGGCGCCAGATCTCGAGCAGCTCGATGTTCAGGCGTTCGCGCGTCATCTCGTCAAGAGCGCCGAACGGCTCGTCCATCAGCAGCAGCGACGGCTCGAATGCGAGCGCGCGCGCGATCGCGACGCGCATCTGCATGCCGCCCGAGAGCTGCCACGGATGGTGGTCGCCGAAGCCCTGTAGCTCGACGAGCCGAAGCATCTCCTCGACGCGCTCCTTCCGTTTGCCACGATCCCAGCCGAGCATCTCGAGCGGCAGGGAGATGTTTTTCGCCACCGTGCGCCAGTCGAACAGCACCGAGTCCTGGAAGACGATTCCGTAGTCGTGATCGAGCCGTGCCTGGTGCGCAGGCTTGCCGTTCACCTCGACGGTGCCGGCGGTCGGCTGGATCAGGTCGCCGATCACGCGCAGCAGGGTCGACTTGCCGCAGCCCGACGGGCCGATCAGCGAGACGAACTCGCCCGCCTCGATCTGGAGGTCGATCTCCTGGAGCGCGGTGACATTCCCTTTCGGGAAGGTCTTCGTCATGCCGCTGATCGAGACGACGCTCATGCGGTCTGCACCGGTGCGCGGCGGACGACGAGCTTCTCGGCGAGCACGACCGCGAGGAAGAACGCGATGCCGAGCGCGGCCGCGATCAGGTTGGTCGCCCAAAGGTTCTGCGGCACGAGCGAGTAGTACTGGTTGAAGTTGAGGATCGCGCCGCCGAGACCTCCCTGGATCGAGCTCGGCAGCTCGCCGATGATCGCGCCGACGACGCTCGCGGTCGCGCTCACCTTCAGCGCGCTGAAGAGGTAGGGCAGCGAGGCCGGCACCCGCAGGTGCCAGAGCACCTTCCAGCGGCTGGCGGCGTACGTGCGCAACAACTCGTGCGCGCGCTGGTCGGCCGACTGCAGTCCGCGGAGCGTGTTGATCGCGACGGGGAAGAACGTGAGGTACGCGGCGATCACCGAGACCGACAGCCAGCCCGCCTGCAGCCAGACGACGACCATCGGCGCGACCGCGAGCATCGGGATCGTCTGCGACGCGACGATGTAGGGCAGGAACGCGCGCTGCGCGAGCCGTGAGTGCACGAGTCCGATCGCGATCAGGAAGCCGATCGACGCGCCGAGCAGGAAGCCCACGAGAGCTTCCTTGCCGGTGAAGAGCGCAGCACGGAGGAGCACGGAGATCAGCAGCGGCCCGTCGAAGCGCGACTGTTGGCCGAACGCCTTGAAGATCGTGTGGACGTGCGGCATCGTCGTGCCGTTGACCGGGAACGGCCAGGTCCAGCCGGTTTCGACCCAGACGAAGCGGTAGAGCTCCCAGAGCCCCCACAGCGCAAGCAGCGTGATGACGACGACGCCGACGCGAACCGCGGCGTCGGCGACGCGCTCGCGCGAAAACGCACGGTTCGGCGTCCGACTTCGGAGCGCCGCCGTGTGACCGGCCTGTGCCATGGGCTAGTCAATATCACACCCTCCGCGCCGTTGTAGAGTCGCGCCGATGGCCCTCCGCCCCGACCGTGTGATTGACGAGCTCGAAGAGCTCAGAGAGCTCACCGGCGACGCTGAGGGCGCCCAGCGGGTCGCGTGGACGGAGACGTGGGAGCGTGCACGCGACTGGCTGCGCGGGAAGCTCGCCGGGTCTGGAGCGGAGGAGGAGATCGACGCCGCCGGCAATCAGTGGTTCACGGTGCGCGGCGCTTCTGACACGGCGCTCGTGATCGGCGGCCATCTTGACTCGGTTCCGAACGGCGGCTGGCTCGACGGCGCCCTGAACGTCGTTGCCGGGGCCGAGGTCCTGCGACGAATCGCCGAGGAGGGCACGTCGCCGCTGACCGTGCGCCTCGTCAGCTGGGCCGATGAGGAAGGCGCGCGCTTCGGGCGCTCGCTCTTCGGCTCGTCGGCGGCGGCCGGCTCGATGCGCGATCAGGCCGAGCTTCGGGCGCTCGTCGACCGCGACGGGATCGCGCTTCCCGACGCTCTGCGCGAGCACGGCGTTGATCTCGAGCGCGCGCTCGACGCGAGGGCGCAGCTCGCCGGCGCCGCCGCCTATCTCGAGCTGCACATCGAGCAGGGCCCGGTGCTCGAGGCGATGGATCTGCCGCTGGGCGTCGTCCTCGGGACGTTCGGCGTCGAGCGCTCGAGGTTCACTTGGCGCGGCCAGGCCGCTCACGCCGGCTCGACGCCCATGGACAAGCGGCGTGACGCGCTTGCAGGGGCGGCGAAGCTCGCACTCTCGATCCGGGAGATCGCGCGTGAGGTCGGTGGCGGTGCCGTGTGCACCTCAGGCGGTGTCGTCACGAAGCCCGGGATCGTCACGTCGGTCGTCGAGACAGCCGAGCAGCTCCTCGATCAGCGCCATCTCGACGCGGATTCACTTGCCCGGATGCTGCAGCTTGCGAAGGACGATGCGGCGCGGTTCGCCGCCGAGGAGAACATCGAGGTCGAGTGGGAGCGCATCTGGTCGATCGAGCCGATCCTCTTCGACGAGACACTGATCGGCTTCGCCGACGACGCGATCCGGGAGGTCTCGGGCACGTCGCACCGGCTGCCGTCAGGCCCGCTGCACGACGCTGCGGAGGTCGCGCGTGCCGGGATCCCGACCGTGATGATCTTCGTCCAGAGCCTCCGCGGGCTCTCACACACGAAGCTCGAGGACACGAAGCGCGAGCACCTCATCCAGTCGGTCGAGGCGCTCGACCGGCTCGCGTCGAAGACCATCGCCTGGCTCGCCTGACGGCGCGCGGCCCGACGGCACTCGCACGGGCTGTCGCCTCATCCCATGTCCGTGGGCCATGTCCGTGGGCCACATGTCCGTGGGCAGCCCTCGTAACGGAACTGCGACAACTTTGCGCCGTTGTGCGCTCTTTTCTTGCCGAGACTGAGTGGTTCGGTGAGGATCTCCGCGAGTACCGCTTCGGACGGTCATCCCCGGCGGGCGTACGCGCTTGCCGCGATTATCTAGGCTTCCCCTCACCGCGACTGGAGGTCACATGAGCCTGAGCTTCGGCGTCACCGTTCTGCCCGATCCGCCGTACACCCGGATGATCGAGCTCATCCAACTCGCCGAGCGACACGGCTTCGAGTACGCGTGGACCTACGACTCGCACGTCCTGTGGCAGGAGTCGTTCCCGGTGATGGCGCTCGTTGCCGACCGGACGTCGACGATCAAGCTCGGCCACATGGTCACGAACCCAGGGACCCGCGAGCCGACGGTGCTTGCGAGCGCCTATGCGACGCTGCAAGACATCTCCGACGGCCGGATGATCATGGGCATCGGGCGTGGCGATTCCGCGCGGCGCTACATCGGCCAGAAGCCGGTGAAGGTCGCGGAGTTCGAGGCAGCGCTCCGCATGATCAAGCCCTTCATGAACGGCAAGGAAGTGACCTGGAACGACAAGGAGCTTCAGCTGAAGTGGGTGCGGCCCGAGCTGCCAGAGATCGAGATGCACGTGGCCGGCTATGGGCCGAAGGCGCTCGCGGTCGGCGGCAGGCAGGGCGACGGCATCATCATCCAGCTCGCCGACCCGGACATCATCACGTGGATCATGGACACCGCGCGGGCGGCCGCCGCAGAGGCGGGCCGTGATCCGGCCGCGCTGAAGTGCATCGTCAGCGCGCCCAGCCATGTGACCGACGACCTGCAGGACGCACGCGACCAGGTGCGCTGGTTCCCGGCAATGGTCTCGAACCACGTGCAGGACCTGATCGACCGCTACGGCACCGACGGCACCTCCGTCCCGCAGGCGCTCACCGATTACGTGCAGGCGCGCAAGTTCTACGACTACAACGAGCACTCGCGCGTCGGCGCGAAGCATGGCGAGTTCGTCACCGACGAGATCTGCGACCGCTTCTGCGTGATCGGCAACACCGAGCAGTGCCGAGCGAAGCTGCAGGAGCTCGAGAGCATCGGCGTCGACCAGTTCAACATCTATTTGATGACGCACGGGCAGGAGGAGACGCTGCAGACCTACGGCGAGGAGATCATTCCGGGGCTGGCCGCTGCCGCGAACTAGGGTCGGATTAGGGTTAATCCCTATGGCATTCCAGTGACCGCCCGCGGTACGCTCGCGCTATGAATGCCAACGGATCAGTCGTGAGTGCGACCGACGTGACGCGCCAGTACGGCACGGGCGAGGCGGTCGTCAATGCACTCCAGGGCGTCTCCCTCGAGGTTGTGCCGGGCACGCTCGTCGCGGTGATGGGCTCGTCGGGCTCGGGGAAATCGACGTTGATGCACCTGCTCGCCGCCCTCGACAAGCCAACGTCCGGTTCGATCCGGATCGCCGGCGACGATGTGGGCGCACTCTCCGACCGCGAGGTGACGATGCTGCGCCGCAAGCACATCGGCTTCGTCTTCCAGTTCTTCAACCTTCTGCCCATGCTCACCGCGGAGGAGAACGTTCTCCTGCCGCTCTCGATCGCCGGCGAGAAGCCCGAGCCCGCGTTCTTCGAGGATCTGATCGAGCGAGTCGGCCTCGGAGACCGGCGCTCCCATCGCCCCTCCGAGCTCTCGGGGGGCCAGCAGCAGCGGGTCGCGATTGCACGTGCGCTCGTCTCGAAGCCGACCGTGCTCTTCGCCGACGAGCCGACCGGCAACCTCGACTCGAAGACGAGCGCTGGCATCCTCGAGCTGCTTCGCTCGTCCGCTGAGGAGCTCGGCCAGACAATGGTGATGGTCACGCACGACGCACACGCAGCCGAGATCGCCGACCGGATCCTTTTCCTCGCCGACGGCCGCATTGTCGAAGAGCTGCCGCGGAGCGGCGCACCAGACATTCTCGCAGCGATGGGCCGCGCCGGGACATGATCCGGGTTGCCCTTTCGGGCCTGCTCGGCAGGAAGCTCCGCACCGCGCTGAGCGCGCTCGCAATCGTGCTCGGCGTCGCCATGGTCAGCGGCACGCTGGTGCTCACCGACTCGATCGACAAGGCCTTCAACTTCATCTACACGGACGTTCGCCAGGGCTCCGACGCCGTGATCAGCGGCAAGTCGGCGATCGGTGACGTACAAGGCGGCCAGGGCACGTTCGCCCCGACCATCGCGAGCTCGCTGCTCCAGAAGGTGCGCGCGTTGCCCGACGTGCAGGACGCCGAGGGCAGCGTCACCGGCGAAGCGCAGCTAATCGACCGGAAAGGGAAGGCAATCGTCTTCGGCGGCGCGCCCAACCTCGGCTTCAGCATCGCGCGCGCAGACTCGCCCTTCAACGTGCTCACGCTCGTCGCCGGGGCCTGGCCCGCCGGTAAGCAGGTCGTGATCGACAGCAACACGGCGAAGAAGAAGCACCTAGTCGTCGGTAGCGACGTCGGCGTGCAGGCCGAGGGCGCGGTGCGGCACCTCCGCATCTCGGGGATCGTCAAGTTCGGCTCTGCCAACGCGCTCGGCGGGGCGACGCTCGCCGGCTTCGACCTCGCGACCGCACAGTCACTCTTCAACAAGCCGGCGAGCTTCGACGAGATCTCGGTTGCGCGGAAACCCGGCAGCACCACGGCCTCGTTGTTGAAGGAGATCGCCTCGATCCTCCCGGCGACCGCCCAAGTGCGGACGGGCACCGCCCAGGCGGCTCAGGATGCGAAGGGCACCGACTCGTTCATCAGCTTCCTGCGGGGCTTCCTGCTTGCCTTCGGAGGCATCGCTCTCTTCGTCGGCAGCTTCGTGATCGCGAACTCGCTGTCGATCACGATCGCCCAGCGCACGCGTGAGTTCGCCACGCTACGGACACTCGGTGCGAGTCGACGGCAGGTGCTCACGTCGATCGTGATCGAGGCGCTCGTGATCGGGGTCATCGCGTCGGTGACCGGTCTGTTCCTCGGGCTCGCGCTCGCCAAGGGGCTCTTCAGGCTGTTCGACGCGTTCGGGTTCACGCTCCCGAACAGCGGCATCGTCTTCGGCTCCACGACGGCCGTGGTCGCGCTTGCGGCCGGCATCCTCGTGACTCTCGTCGCGAGTCTGCGGCCCGCCCTCCGTGCGACGCGCGTGCCACCGATCGCGGCCGTGCGCGAAGGCGCAACGCTGCCGGTCGGGCGCTTCCACCGGTTCCGCACGCTCGGCTCGGCGATCACGACGGCGCTCGGCTTCGCCGCCCTCGCCTACGGCCTGTTCAAGCCTCATCTCGGGACGACCGGCGTCCTTGCGGCGATGGGCGTCGGCGCGTTGCTCATCTTCGTCGGCGTCGCGATGCTCTCCGAGCGTTTCGTAGGCCCCCTCGCGTGGACGCTCGGCTGGCCCGCGACGCGCATCGGCGGCGCCGCGGGCGCGCTCGCTCGCGACAACGCCCGCCGGAACCCGCAACGCACCGCCTCGACCGCCGCGGCGCTGATGATCGGCCTCGCGCTCGTGACGCTCGTCTCGGTGCTCGCCGCCGGAATCACCACGAGTTTCCGTGGGGCCGTGAACAAGATCTGGCAGAACGCGGACTACGCGATCACGGCGCAGAACAACTTCTCACCGATCCCGCCCACGGCTGCAGACGCCGCGGCGAAGACCTCGATCGTCGAGGCGGTCGGCAACGTCCGCACGGGCGAGGTCGGAGCCTTCGGCAAGAAGCTCTTCGCAACCGCGGTCAACCCGCCGAGCAGCACGATGTTCCACCTCGACTGGATCACAGGGTCGCAGCAGACGATGGCGAGCCTTGGTGCGTCCGGCGCGTTCGTCGACAAGGGCTACGCGAAGTCGCACCACCTGGCTGCCGGCTCGCCGATTCCGGTCACGTTCGCAGACGGCCAGCGAGCGACGTTCGTCGTCCGAGGCATCTTCGACCCGCCGCCGGGAGGGTCGCCGTTCGGGAAGATCACCGTCTCGCAGGCGGCGTGGGACGCCCACAACGAGAACACGCGCAACCTCTACACCTTCGTGCGTGTGCGAGGCGGTGCGTCGCAGGCGAATCTCGACAAGCTGAACGCCGCGCTCGCGGATTACCCGAACGCGAAGGTGCAGACACGCAAGCAGTTCGTCGACAACCAGATCAGCGGCCTCTCCTCGGTCCTCAACATTCTGTACGTCCTGCTCGCGCTCTCGGTGATCGTGAGCCTCTTCGGGATCGTCAACACGCTCGTGCTCACCGTCTTCGAGCGGACGCGTGAGATCGGGATGCTGCGCGCGATCGGCATGACCCGCCGCCAGGTGCGTCGCATGATCCGGCACGAGAGCGTGATCACCGCCCTGATCGGCGGTGCCCTCGGGATCGCTCTCGGCATCGTGCTCGGTGGGCTGCTTGTCTACCGCGTCGACTTCATCCAGTTTTCGCTGCCTGTCACCTCGCTCGTGATCTTCGCGTTCATGTCGATCGTCGTCGGCATCCTCGCCGCGATCTTCCCGGCGCGGCGCGCGGCGCGGCTGAACGTGCTCGAGGCGCTCCAGTACGAATGAGACTGCACGATCTGCTCCGGAACCACGTCGCGTCAGACGCCCGCGAGGAGGCTGACCGCTGCGCGATGGTGCGCCTCGCGGGCGAGCTCGAGCATCCGCTCTCGCGCGACGAGCCGAGTGCGCACTTCACCGCATCGGCGTTCGTCGTCGACGACGCGGGCGAGCGTGCGTGTCTCGTGACGCACCTGAAGCTCGGCCGGCTCCTGCAGCCCGGTGGGCACGTCGAACCGGATGATGAGTCACTCGAGGAGGCGGCAATGCGCGAGGCGCGCGAGGAGACCGCGCTCGAGCTTGTCTTTCATCCGGTTGCGCCGCGACCGTTCGACCTCGACATCCACGAGATTCCCGAGCGTCCCGGCGAGCCGGCGCACTTCCATCTCGACGTGCGCTACTTGCTGATCGGACGAGGGGAGCCGTGCGACGGTGCCGCGTGGTACCCGCTCGGCGAGGCGGGCGACGAATCGGTCGGGCGGCTCGCGAAGAAGGCGTCTAGGCTCGGAAGCCCGGCTCGCGGCTGAGCTCGAGGGGGCTCTCGGGGAGACCCGTGACAGGCTCCGTCGCGTTGTAGCCCGCGGGCGCGACGTCGTTCGGGGCGTCGGCGTGGAAGAGGGAGGCGAGGAGCTGGATCTGGCCGCGGCCGGAGCCGAGCTCGTACTGGCCGCCGCCGTAGAGCCCGATCCCGTGCTCGGCGCAGCGGTCATAGAAGTCGAACAGGCGCTTCACCGAGCCGAAGCGCGACGGCTTGCAATTCAGGAAGCGCGGCGCGAAGGGCAATGCCTCGACATCGCTCCATTCGTGAATCCCCGCATCCCAGGTGATGCGGTCGCGATGTGCCGCAAGCGCCTCGGTCGTCGCGGCGTTCAGCGCAGGATCCTCGAGCCACGCGGCGGGGAACGCCTCGGCGATCCGGCGGTAGAGCCCCGGGTTCGGCGGCGCGCCGAAGTCGCCGCGGTAGACGCCCTTGAAGTCGAGCGTGTCGACGCGGCCGCTCGCCGCGAGCGCGTCGATCGTCTCGTCCGGCCAGTCCGCGTCGGGGTCGAGCTTGAAGCGAAGGTCGGGTGACTGCGCAAGCCACGGCTGCACGCTCGCGACGCGGGTCGATACGACGAACCGCACCGGTTGTTGCTTCAGACCGAGCGCCTCGCCGAGAGAGAGACCCGCCTGGCGCAGTGCCAGGTCGAGCGCCGCCGACTCGAAGGCCCAGCGCCGGTACTCCGTCTGCCCGGCCTGGAGTACCGAGAACGATTCGAGCGTGTGCCGGCCCACGAACGGCAGCTCGTTCCGACGCGCCTGGAACTGCTGCTGTTGGAGCGGGTCGTAGTCCACCTCTTCGCCGCGGCCCTCATCGCCGCCGCCGCGCAGGACGACCGTCGTGCGCCGGAGCGTGAAGCCGCGTGCAACCTCACGCTCGAGCGGCTCGAGCTCGTAGCCCTCGACCTCGAGCGGGAGCGAGCGGACGGCGTCCCAGGCGTTCACGGCACGGAGGTTACGTACGGCGGCGCAGCAGGTGCTGCCGGAGGGCGTCGAGGCGCCCGTCCCAGTCGGCGCCTGCCTCGGTCAGCCGGTAGCGCGTTTCGCGCCCCTGCCGCTCCGATTCGACGAGGCCCGCGTCGGCAAGCGTGACGAGGTGCTTCGAGACCGCCTGGCGCGTCATCGGCAGCTCACCGGTCAGCTCGGTCGCGGTTGCGGTGCCACATTCCGCCAGGTAGCCGATCACCTGCCGCCGGCTCGGATCCGCCAGCGCGCCGAACACGAGGTTGAGCGGGTCAGACACGCGCGAGCGCGGATGCCTGGAACTCGATTGCCGTGCTCCACGCGGGCGACGACTCGATCACCGTCAGCCGCGTTCCGTCGACATCGTCTTCAAGCGTGAACTCGACCTCGCCCTCATCCTCGTCGTCCCAGTCGAACGCAAGCCGCCGGCCGGTTTCGACCTCGGTGAAGGTCGCGTGGCGCTCCTCGCCGTTTCCCCAGCGGAAACTCGCGCCACCGCCGGGGCGAAGGTCGAGCTCGACCGTGTTTGCGAACCAGTCTTCGAGCCGCTCGGGATCGGTCAACGCCTCCCATACCTCGTCGCGGGGCGAGGGAAGGACGATCTCCCTGATGATCATGTGCAACCTCCGAGTTGCGCTAGAGTAGCAACCGACAGGTTGCACATTAGCGAAGGAGGTCGCGGTGCTGGTCGGATCGGTCGTGCCGATGGTCGTCGAGCAGTCGGGCGCGTACGAGCGCTCGTTCGATATCTACTCGCGCCTGCTGCGTGAGCGGATCGTCTTCCTCGGCCAGGAGGTGAACGACGACATCGCGAACCTGATCGCCGCGCAGTTGCTGTTCCTTGATGCCGAGCGCCCCGGCGAGGACATCTACCTCTACGTCAACTCGCCCGGCGGCTCGGCGTACGCCGGGATGGCGATCTACGACGCGATGCAGTACGTGAGCTCGGATGTCTCGACGGTCTGTCTCGGGATGGGCATGAGCGCGGGCGCGATGATCCTCTGCGGCGGCGCCGCCGGCAAGCGGTTCGCGCTCCCGAACGCGAAGGTGATGATCCACCAAGGCTCCGGTGGCTTCCGCGGCACGCCGGCGGACATCCAGATCGCGGCCCGCGAGATCCTCGACATGACGCAACGAATGGCGGAAATCATCTCGCGGCACTCGGGGCAGGACGTCGAGCAGGTTCTGCGCGACATCGACCGTGACCGCTTCATGACGCCCGAGGAGGCCGTCGACTACGGCTTGATTGATGCGATCATGGCGCCGCGTGCCCTATCAACTGATTGACGAGTGGGACGGTGGGTTTGGCTGGGTGCGCGAGGAGCGGATGGAGCGGACCTCGCACGCGCTTCTTGTCGACGGTCGCGTGTGGCTCGTCGATCCGGTCGACGAGCCCGAGTTGGAAGGACGAGTTCGCGCGCTCGGCGAGCCGGGCGGCGTCCTCCAGTTGCTCGACCGCCACCGCCGCGGGTGCGCTGCGTGGGCGCACAGGCTCGACGTCGAGCACCGGTTGGTCTGGGAGGGACGCGCCGACCTGCCGTTCGACGTGTTGCCCGTTCGCAACTGGCGCTGGTGGCGCGAGATCGCGCTCTGGGAGCCGGCCTGGAGGACGCTCGTCTGCGCCGATGCGCTCGGCACGGTTCCGTTCTTCCGTGCGCCCGGCGAGCGAGTGGGCTTCCATCCGCTGATCAGGCCGTTTCCGCCGCGGGCGTTCCGCGGGCTCGAGCCGCAACGGATCCTCGTCGGCCACGGCACGGCGGTCACCGACGACGCGTCCGGTGCGCTACGCGACACGATCGCCCATGCGCGACGCCGGCTCCCCGGTGCCGTGAGGTCGGCCGTCAGTGCAGTGAGAAGCGGGTCGGCGGCCAGTAGGTGAGGAGGAGCGGCCCGATCAGGTTCTTGTGCGGCACGGACCCCCACGTGCGCGAATCGCACGAGTGCGTCCGGTCGTCGCCGAGGAAGAAGTACTGACCCGCGGGCACGTGCCACGAGCCCGTGATCATGTCGTCCCGCGTGTTGGCGGCATACGGCTCGGAAAGAGGCTTGCCGTCGATCGAAATGCGGCCGTTGTGCTCCGAGACCGTCTCGCCCGGCAGGCCGATCAAGCGCTTCACGAACGTCCCGCCCTCGCCGCATTGCACCGACGCCGCAGGCGGCGCGGTGAAGACGACGATCTGGCCGCGCCCCGGCGAGTCGAAGCGGTAGGCGAGGCGGTTGACGATCACACGGTCGCTGAAGCGAGCCTCGCACCACGCCGCGGGACGCGCGCAGTGCAGTGTCGGCTCCATCGACGATGACGGAATCCGGTACGGCTTTGCGACCTCCGCCTCGAAGATGAGGACGAACGCGAGGGCGACGCAGATCGTCCCCGCCCAGTCGAGCATCCGTTTCCAGTTCGGCACGCGAGGAGGGTAGCGAGCCGCTTTCGATCGTTAGCCGCGGAAGGTGTTTCGCACGAAGAAGAGGAGGTTGGCGGGCCGCTCGCCGAGCCGCCGCATCAGGTACGGGTACCACTCAGGTCCATAGGGCGTCGCGACGAGCACCTTGTAGCCGCGCTGGACGAGCGACAGCTGAAGCTGGGGGCGCACCCCGTAGAGCATCTGGAATTCGAATCGGTCGCGCGGAATGGCGTTCGTCTTCGCGAACCGGATCGCGTGCTCGATCAGTGCTTCGTCATGCGTCGCGACCGCGGTGTGGCCACCACCGGTGAGCATCCGTTCGAGCAGCGTGATGTACGCGGCGTCGACGTTGGCCTTCTGTGGGTACGCGACGGTTTGAGGCTCGAGGTACGCACCCTTGACGAGGCGGAGGTTCGGCGCGAGCGGGAGCAGCGCGTCGAGGTCAGCCGGACTGCGGTAGAGGTACGACTGAAGTACGGTGCCGACGTTGTCGAACCCGTCCTCCCGCAGGCGCCGGTAGATGCGTAACGTCGCGTCGACGAATCGCGACTGCTCCATGTCGATGCGGATGAACGAGCCGAGTTCGAGGAGTGTGCGCAGGTTCTCGGCAGCCAGTTCCTCGTCGATTTCGAGGCCGAGGTGGGTGAGCTTGAGCGCGACGTTCGCGCGCAGCCGCTCGGATTCGATCCGCGCGATGATCTCGCGGTAGGCATCGACCACGGCCGCGCTCTCGCTGGGTGCGACGACTCCCTCGCCGAGCAGGGTCGTGTTCGCGGCCAGGCCCTTGTCGTTCAGCGCGCGCAACGCGACGACGCAATCGTCGAGCGTTTCGCCCGGTACGAATCTCCGCGCGCCGAGGCGCATGCCGTAACGGCTGACGACCCGCTGGACACGCCGGCTGTCTGCTGCAGCGAGGATCGCCTTCCGCAGCAACGCGTTTGCGGCGCCGGTCAACTGTGCGACAGCAGCCAGTCGTGCACGTCGGGCACGCGATGTTCCATCAGCGTGAGGTGGCCGTCCTCGTCGGTGATTCGGGCCTCTGCTCCGGGCACATGCGCTGCGAGCCACTCGCCGTGCGAGCGCGGTACGAACCGGTCGTCGCCGCCTTGCACGATGAGCACGGGGCGCGCGATCGCTCGGAGCTCGAAGCCCCACGGCCGCACGAACGCGAGGTTGTCGTCGATCCAGCCGTCGGCGCTCGGCGCAAGCGCGTGCAGCGCGTCCGCATGCAGGTGCTCGATCAGCGGGCCCTGGAGGACTGCGCGGTCGGCGTCGCCGAGGAGCGAGTCGTAGACGGCGCGCAGCCCGTCGAGGGAGGAGTCGATCATCTGGAGGCGATCGCGTTCGATCGTCGGGCGGAGCGCGGTCTCGCCGGCGAGGACGAGGTCGAACTCCTCGAGGTTCCCTTCGCCCATGCCGGCGAGCCAGTCGAGTCCGTCGGCGCCCCAGGGCGCGACGCCGGCGAGGCTCGCGGCCGCGGTGAGGCGATCGCCGCAGAGCGCCGCGCACGCGAGCGCGTGCGGCCCGCCGCCGGAGATGCCCCAGGTCGCGAACCGCTCGAGGCCTAGCTCGTCCGCGATCGCTTCGATGTCGGTGACAACGGCGGCGATGTCGCGTCCCGCGTTGCGGGTCGAGCCGCCGTACCCCGCGCGATCGTACGAGAGCAGCCGGACTCCCGGCGTCGCCCAGCGGTCGTAGGGCAGGCCCGAGCCGGGGGAGCCGTGGTGGCTGATCACCGGGAAGCCGTTCGGGTCTCCGAGCTCGTGCACCTCGAGGGTGCGGTTGTCACCGAGCTGAATCGCGTGTGTCGTCATGTGGGCGATCTTCGCATGCGCTCGCGTCATGGGCCGGTCGATGACGCGACAAACGCAGCCACGTCACGGATCTGCTGTGGCGTGAACTTGCCTGCGAAGGCGGGCATCGAGCCGCCGCCATGCTGAACCTGCGCCAGCACCTGGGCATAGCCCGGCCGCAGCGTGTCGAGATTCGGGCCGAGTTGCCCGTGCGCGTTCGCCGCGGCGAGCGTGTGGCAGCCGCCGCAACCGGCTTGCGCGAACACCTTGGTACCCGCTTCGGCGTTCGCATTCGCGGGGATCGGTGACGGCGCCGCGTACGCAGGCGCCGCCGCGGTCGTGTGGTTGTACAGCCACACCGCGCTCGTGTACCAGACGCCTACGAGCGTCGCGAAGAGGATGCCGCCGGCGAGCGGAAGCACGTGCTTCGGAAAACGGTGCAGACGCAGGATGGTGACCTTGGCTGCAAACGCGCCGTACACGAGGCAGCCGAAGAGCGAGTGCGCGAGCACGCGGTTGTCGGGGCGCTGGAAGCCGAGCTTGAAGATGCAGTGGTAGGCGACCGGCAGCGTGAACGCGAAGGCGAGCCGGCCCGACCACCGGTGTGCGGTGTTGACCCATGCGGGCTTCGACCACGGCAGCTTGCGGAAGATCCACGCGGCGGTGAAGAGCTGGAAGCAGCCCAGGATCACGGCTGCTGTTGCGAACCCGGCCTTCAGATGCACGGGATCGCTGAAGAAGAGGCGGAAGTAACCCTTCGAGCGTGGCTGATGGCGGGCGAGGATCCCCACGGTCAGCGACACGAGCGCACCGACCGTGGCGGGAACGAGCACCCAGGTCCAGGCTCGTGGGCCGGGCGTTACCGGCAGCTCCGGCGTGGCGACGGCATCGGCCATCTGCGGCTATCGAACACTGTCAGGCGGCGGCGATCAAGCCTTGCGCACGATCCCGGCCGGTTGGTGGAGCGCGGGCTAGCGGCGGCGCGAAGCGGGGTCGTCCAGGTGGGGCGGGCGCCAGCCTGCGTCGGCCGGGTTCAGGTTGGTGCCGGGCGGGACGATCGCGTCGATCGCGTCGAGGACGTCGTCGCCGAGCTCGACGTCCGGGGCACCGAGCTGGCCCTCGAGCTGCTCGAGCGTGCGCGGCCCGATGATCGCCGAGCTGATCGCCGGATGCCGGAGCACGAAGGCGAGTGCGAGGTCGATCAGGGAGAGTCCGGCGTCGTCTGCCAGCTGCGCGAGCTCCTCGACCGCGTCGAGCTTCTGCTGGTTGCCGGGCAGCGCGAGGTCGTATCGCGCGGGCATGCGCTGGGCGCGATGGCTCTCGTTGTCGCGGCCCTTCCGCATCTTCCCCGACAGCCAACCGCCGGCGAGCGGGCTCCAGGGAATCACGCCCATGCCGTAGCGCTCGCAGACCGGCAGCACCTCGGCCTCGATGCCGCGCGCGAGGACCGAGTACGGAGGCTGCTCGGAAACGAAGCGACCGAGGCCGCGGCGCTCGGCGACCCACTGCGCCTCGACGATCGCCGAGGGTGGATACGTGGATGAGCCGAAGTGGCGAATCTTGCCCGCGCGCTGCAGGTCGGTGAGCGCGCCGAGCGTCTCCTCGTGGTCGACCCACGGATCCCAACGGTGGATCTGGTAGAGGTCGATCCAGTCGGTCTGCAGTCTGCGCAGGCTGTGCTCGACCTCCGCGAGCACCCACCTGCGGGTGTTGCCGCGCATGTTCGGATCGTCGTCGTCCATCCCACCTTGCACCTTCGTGGCGAGCACGACCGAGTCGCGTCGCCCCTTCAGCGCCTTGCCGACGATCTCTTCGGACTCGCCGCGCGCGTAGACGTCGGCGGTGTCGATGAAGTTGATGCCTGCGTCGAGCGCGCGGTGGATCACCTGGATCGAGGCGTCATGGTCCGGGTTTCCCCACGCCCCGAACATCATCCCTCCCAGGCAGAGCGGACTGACCTGCAGGCCCGTGCGGCCAAGTGAACGATGCTCCATCACCGCACAGTAAAGGCGGGAGACGTCGAGCCGGTGCGGTTCTCC
>JBBQQU010000024.1:0-56102 GCA_038215565.1 Gaiellales bacterium
ATCTGCAGGCGCGCAGGACACGACGCTGAAGGTCCGGGCGCCGAACTTCTATCGCTTCAACGGAGACGGCGCGATGTGGAACGCCGGACTCGGTGACCTTGCGTACAACACGCTGCACTGGAAGACGGCGGCCGTCGTGGCCGACGACTACAGCTTCGCGTGGACGTCAGCGGCCGGCTTCATCGCCGAGTTCTGCGCCGTTGGCGGCAATGTCACGAAGCGGGTGTTCCCGCCGCTCAACACGACGGACTACTCGTCGTATGCGCAGCAGATGCCGACCAACGTCGACGGAACGTTCGTCGCCGTCGGCGGTGCGGGTCTGATCCCGTTCCTGAAGGCCTACGAGCAGGCGCACGGGCCGATCGACGGCAAGAAGTTCATCGGCAACCTGTTCTGGGGCACGCCCGGTCAGTTCCAGCAGCTCTCGACGCGTGTTGTCGGCGCGTACGTGGGCGGCGCAGGAACTGCCGGTGACCTCGCGACGAAGGCCGCCAAGGCCTACAACGCGCAGGTTGGCAAGACGTTCACGACGATCCCGCCGTTCGGTGCAGCCGCACCGCAGGCGTCGTCGACCTTCACCTACGGCTTCTACGTCAACACGTGGGGGCTGCTCGCAGGCCTGAAGGCGGTTGGTGGCGACATCTCGGGTGGCCAGAAGAAGCTGCAGGCGGCCATCTCGAAGGTGAAGCTCGCGACGCCGTACGGCCCGCTCCACCTGGACAAGAACCGCCAGGCGGTCATCAACGTGTTCTACGCACAGCTCTACAGCAAGGGCGGCAAGCTCGCGGTCAAGACGGTGGGCGAGGTGCCGGGCGTCGACCAGACGTTCGGTGGCACGTTCAGCCCGTCCACGCCGGCTCCGGGACGCGCGAACCCGAAGTGCGTGAAGCGGAGCTTGCCGTGGATCGGCAAGGAGATCCATCCGCCGGTTTCGGGCTAAGGAGCGCGTGACCGACACTGCACGTCCCGAAGACGCCGAACCGATCCTCCGCTTGCGGGGGATCGGTCGGCGCTTCGGCGGCCTTCACGCCGTGCGCGATGTCAATCTCGACGTCGCGCACGGCGAGAGGCGCGCGATTCTCGGGCCGAACGGCGCGGGTAAGACGACGCTCTTCAATGTCATCTCGGGCGACGTCGCTCCGAGCGCGGGGACGATCGAGTTTCTCGGCTCGGAGGTGAGCGCGTTGCCGCCGCGCTCAAGAGCGAAGCTCGGCATGGGTCGCACCTACCAAAAGTCTCGCTCGTTCCTCGGTCTCTCGATCGAGGACAACCTCTACCTCGCTGTGCTCGGCGTGCGTGGCGGTCACTTCCGCCCAGTGCTCCTCCGCAAGCGCGACCGCGAGTTGCGTGATCGCGCGCTGGAGCTTGCCGCGGTCGTCGGACTCGGCGGCCGCGAGCAGACGCTCGTCGGGTCGCTGTCGCATGGTGAGCAGCGGCAGCTCGAGGTCGCAATGGCGCGCGCGTCGAACCCGCGCCTGATGATGCTGGACGAGCCGGCATCGGGCCTCTCACGCGGCGAGCGCGTTGCGCTCACCGAGCTCCTCCTCGGGCTCGACGCGTCGATCACGTTGATCTTGATCGAGCACGACATGGATGTCGCGCTACGGGTCGCGGACCGGGTGACGATGATGCACGACGGTCAGGTGATCGTCGAAGGGACGCCGACCGAGATTCGCGCGAATCAGACGGTGCACGACCTCTACCTCGGACGGGGAAGCAGGAACGATGAGTAGCCCACTGCTTGCCGTCGAGAACGTGAGCGCGTTCTACGGAACGGCGCAGGCGCTCGAAGAAGTGTCGTTCGAGATCGCCGGCGGTGCGACGTCGATGGTCGGGCGCAACGGCATGGGCAAGACGACGCTCTGCAACGCGATCGTCGGCATCCCACCGGCACGGGTCACCGGGTCGATTCGCTATCGCGGCATCGAGCTCGTGGGCAAGCCGTCGTACAAGATCGCGAAGTTGGGGATCGGCTACGTACCACAGGGGCGCCGCCTGTTCCCGTCGCTGTCCGTTGACGAGCACCTGCGGATGCTGGCGGGGCGCGGGGGCAGCGGTAAGCGTTGGACAGCCGCGCGCATCTACGAGCTCTTCCCGCGTCTCGCCGAGCGGCGGCGGAACGGGGGCGCGCAGCTCTCGGGCGGTGAGCAGCAGATGCTCGCGATCGGCCGCGCGCTGATCACGAACCCGGAGCTGCTGATCATGGACGAGCCCTCCGAGGGTCTCGCACCGGCGATCATCGAGCAGTTGATCGAGACGTTCCGGACGCTCGAGCAGGAAGGTCTCGCGATCCTGCTGATCGAGCAGAACCTGGGGATGGCGACCGCGATCGCCGAACGGCAGCTCGTGATGGTTGCCGGCTCGATCGCGACCGAGACGACCGCGTCCTTGCTCTCGACCGACATGGAGCTGCAGCGCCGTTACCTCGGGGTCGAACCGCTCGCGGAGCGCACGTAATGGCAACCGTCGTGCTCGTCGGCACGCTCGACACAAAAGGCGTCGAGTACGCGTTCCTGCGTGAGCGGCTGCTCGAGCGGGGGGTCGACGTGGTCGTCGTCGACGCCGGTGTGAACCCGCCCGTCGGTCTCGACGCCGACGTGAGCCGGGAGGAAGTCGCGCGCGCCGTGGGCGCCGATCCCGCTGCGCTCGCAGCGGCGGGCGATCGCGGCGCGGCCGTCACCGCAATGGGAGCGGGGGCGGAGGCGGTCGTCCTCGGGTTGCACGCGCAGGGGCGCCTCGACGGCATCCTCGCGCTCGGCGGGTCGGGAGGCTCGTCGGTCGCCGCGCGCGCGATGCGCGCGCTTCCGGTCGGCGTGCCGAAGCTGCTCGTCTCGACGGTTGCGTCCGGCGACACGCGCCCGTACGTCGGCGCGGTCGACGTCACGATGATGTACTCGGTGGTCGACATCGCGGGTGTCAACCGCGTCTCGGCGCGGATCATGGCGAACGCCGCGGGCGCGATCGCGGGGATGGTCGGTGCGACCGTGTCGTCGCTCGACGAGAAGCCGCTCGTCGGCGCGACGATGTTCGGCGTCACGACGCCCTGCGTGACCACGGCTCGCGCGCGGCTCGAGGAGCTCGGCTACGAGGTACTCGTCTTCCACGCGACGGGCGCGGGCGGACAGTCGTTGGAGGCGCTCGCGCGCGGTGGCTTTCTCGTCGGTGTGCTCGATGCGACGACCACAGAGCTTGCCGACGAGCTCGTCGGCGGTGTGCTTTCTGCCGGTCCCGACCGGCTCGAGGCGGCAGGCGCAGTCGGGATCCCGCAGGTGGTGTCGCTCGGCGCGCTCGACATGGTCAACTTCGGGCCGCGCGAGACCGTGCCGCCCGCTTTCGAGGGCCGCAATCTCTACGTCCACAACCCGACCGTGACCTTGATGCGGACGACCGCTGCGGAATGTCGTGAGCTCGGCCGGATGATCGGCCGCAAGTTGTCCGCCGCGACGGGACCGACCGTCGTCTATGTCCCGCTCGGCGGCGTCTCGATGATCGACGTGCCGGGGCAGCCGTTCCACGACCCTGGCGCAGATTCGGCGCTCGTCGCGGGCCTCAAAGAGACGCTCGGCGACACCGAGCTGCACGAGCTCGCCGAGGACATCAACGATCCGGCGTTTGCGACCGCGATGGCAGACCGGTTGCACGAGCTCATCCAGGGTGCAGCGTGAATCGCGCCGACGCGCTCGCAGCGCTGCGCGCACAGGTCGCCGCCGGCGTGCCGATCATCGGCGCCGGGGCTGGAACGGGCCTGTCGGCGAAGCTCGCGGAGGCGGGCGGCGCCGACCTGATCATCATCTACAACAGCGGCCGCTACCGCATGGGCGGGCGCGGATCGCTCGCGGGGCTGATGCCGTTCGGCGATGCGAACGAGATCGTCGTGGACATGGCGCGCGAGGTGCTGCCAGTCGTGCGGCACACCCCTGTGCTGGCCGGCGTCTGCGGCACCGATCCATTCCGGTTGATGCCCGTGTTTCTCGACGAGTTGCAGCGGATTGGCTTCAGCGGCGTGCAGAACTTCCCGACTGTCGGGCTGATGGACGGCACGTATCGCGTCGGCCTGGAGGAGACGGGCATGGGGTACGGCCTCGAGGTCGACATGATCCGGCTCGCGCACGAGCGCGACTTCCTCACTGCGCCGTACGTCTTCACGCCTGACGATGCGACCGCGATGGCGGAGGCGGGGGCCGACGTGCTCGTGCCGCACATGGGACTCACGACGGGCGGTGTTATCGGCGCGTCGACGGCGAAGACGCTCGAGCAGTGCGTGCCGTTGATCCAGGCGATGCACGACGCGGCCAAGCGCGTCAACCCGGAGATCCTCGTGCTCTGCCACGGCGGGCCGATCGCCGAGCCCGACGATGCCGCGTATGTGATCGCGCACACTGAGGGCATCGTCGGCTTCTTCGGCGCGTCGTCGATGGAGCGTCTCCCGACGGAGGTCGCGATGACCGAGAACATGCAGCGATTCAAATCGATACCCGTCCACTCACCGGAGGAGGATTCGTGATGAGCACGTTCGTGAAGCAGTCCGATGTGGAGCAGGAGCAGTTCGACTGGGGCACGATCGGTTGGCGCTGCCGTCCCGCCAACACGGGCTCCAAGCAGCTCGTCGTGATGGACGTAACGCTCGAGCCGGGCGAGGGCCATGCATTCCACCGGCATGACGGCCAAGACGAGATGATCATCATCAAGCAGGGCAGCGTGACGCAGTTCATCGAGCGCGATTCGACGACGCTCGCTGCGGGCGACTCGGTCTACCTCGATGGTGGCGTCGTGCACGCGTCGTACAACGACGGCGACGTGACGGCGCATCTCCAGGTCGTGATCGGCCCATCGCTCGGCGAGGGCGGCTACGGCCTGGTCGACGTCTCGGGCGAAGAGCCCTGGGCCTCCCTCCGCTGAGCTGAGCCACCCCGCCCAGCGAGCCATGTCCGGTCGTCCCACGGCCGGTGTCAGGCACCAGCACTGAAGTAGGACGTTCCTTCCCCAATCGGCTCCGCGAGCGGGGAAGGGCGGTGTCAGACGACGGCAAGTTCGCTTGCCGTAGACGACGGCAAGTTCGCTTGCCGTGGGCAGCCGACGATCGGTCGGCTTGCCTGCTCCGTTGGGACAGGTGGCGTCAGCGGCGGGCGGAGGTCAGGAGCTCCGCGGGGTCGAGGCCGCGGATCGAGGCGTCGACGAGCTCGATCGGGTGGAAGGCGGGCAGTGGCCGCCCCGCGCGGCGGAGCGCCGCCGTCACCTGGACAAGGCAGCCGGGATTGCCGCTCGCGTAGGCATCCGGCTCGGTCGCGAGCACGTTACCTGCCTTGCGCGCGCCCAGTTCCGTCGCCGCCTCCGGCTGCACGAGGTTGTAGATACCCGCGCTGCCGCAACAGAGATCCTGCTCGGCCGGCTCGAGAATCGTGAGCCCGGGAATCGCACGCAGCGCGGCCCGTGGTTCCTCGGCGATCCCTTGCGCGTGCTTCAGATGGCACGAGTCCTGGAACGCGACGCTGATCGGCAACGGGTGCCGAACGGCCGGCGCCGGCGCCGTGGCAAGCAGCTCCGACACATCGACCACCCGAGCCCGACCGTGATCCTTCAGATGCGACCCGCACCCCGCGGCGTTCGTGACGATCACGTCGTAGCCCGAAAGCGACTCCTCGAGCGTGCGGACTCGCGCAACGCCCTCACTGAGGCGACCTGCGTGAGCATGCAGCGCACCGCAACAATCCTGCGCGCGCGGGACGTGCACGTCGAACCCGTCGGCGGCGAGCACGCGTGCGGTCGCCGCGTTGACGTCGCCGAAGACGACGCTCTGCACGCACCCCGCAACCAGCGCCACCCGCGGGCCTGGCCCCGGCAGGTGCACGGGCGGCCACGTCGAGCTGACCCAGGGTGGGGCAACGGCACGCAGCGGGGCGAACGGCCCCGGCGCGGGCAGGCGACGGAGAAGTAACGCCGCACGTAGCCGCCGCCGGTGAGGGAACACGTCGAAGATCAGGCGGCGTAGCAGTCGCTCGCCGATTCCGCGCTGCGCATGCTCCTCGATGTGCGCCCGCGTCGATTCGATCAACCGGTCGTACTGAACGCCGGAGGGACATGCCGGCACGCACGCCATGCACCCGAGGCAGCGGTCGAAGTGCTCGACGACAGTGTCGGTGAGGTCGATCGTGCCGTCGGCGAGACCGCTCATCAGATGGATGCGGCCGCGCGGCGAGTCCATCTCCTCGTGCCACAACGAGTAGGTCGGGCATGCCGGCAGGCAGAAGCCGCAGTGCACGCAGTCGGCGATCAGTTCTGGCTGCACAGTGCCTCCAACACGCGTTCCGCGAGCGGGCTCCAAGGCTCCATGACGGTTTCGGGGACGTACGCGACCCGCGGCCCGGGTCGCACGAGCGGCGCTGGCTCGCCGTCCCAGCGGCGGCGGCCACGGAGACCGGACTGCAACTCACGCACGTCGTCCCACGGCTCGACCACCGCGCCGCCGAGGGTTGCGGCCTGTTCCGCAACGGCCGCAGACGCGCCCTCGAAAAGAACGAGCATTCGATCGTCGACGATGTCGACGGCGCTCGGCACGAGCCCCGATCGGTGGAGCTCACCCCACCGATCGGGAGCGACGGCGACCGTTCGGGTTGATGCGGGGCGCGGGTGCAGTCGCAACGCGAGCCGCTCGACCACTCCGAGCCGGCCCGCGGATCCGCAGTAGAGCTTGCCGAGGTCGTAGCCGGCGACGTTCTTCACGACCTTGCCGCCGGAGTGCGCGCGCGTCCCGTCGGGCAGCACGACACCGACGCCGATCACGAGGTCGCGCATCGTCCCGAACCGGTGCCGCAGCGGCCCTGACAGGTCGTGCACCAGGCACTCCTCGAGTGTGGGGTCGCCGGGTGGGTCGAGTGAGAACCGCTGGCCGTGCGCACCGAGCACAGCCTGAAGCGCCGACAACCGTAGCCCCCCGTCGACGATGCACGTGAGGTCGCCCGGCTCGTGCTCGATCACCCCGGACTCAGAAACGTTCTGCATGCCCCGCCAGTTCGAGGGGATGCACGCGATACGGCCCCGGCACCTCGCCACAGAGACGCGGCGTCGGGAACAGCTTCCCCGGATTCGCGAGTCCCGCGGGATCGAACGCGTTCCGCAGCCGCTTCATCACTTCGAGGTCGGCTTCGCTGAACATCAGCGGCATGGCGCACGCCTTGTCGGCGCCGACCCCGTGCTCGCCGGTGATCGAACCGCCTGCCTCGACGCACGCCACCAGAATCTGGCTCGCCAGCTGCTCCGCACGCGCGGCCTGCCCCTCGATGCGTCCGTCGTACAGGACAAGGGGATGCAGATTGCCGTCGCCGGCGTGAAAGACGTTGCCGACACGTAGCCCGTGCTCCCGGGAGAGCTCGTCGATCCGTCGCAGCACCGCGGGAAGCTTCGTGCGGGGCACGACGCCGTCCTGCACGTAGTAGTCGGGACTGACGCGCCCCATCGCGGCGAACGCCGCCTTCCGTCCACGCCACACCGCTGCGCGGTCGGCCGGGTCGGACGCAATGCGGATCTCGACGGCGCCGGTCTCGTGGCAGATGGCCTCGACGAGTGCGAGGTCATGCTCGACCTGAGCGATGCGGCCGTCGAGCTCGATGATCAGGATCGCGCCGCAGCCGGGCGGGTAGTCGGCATGGACCGCGGCCTCGGCCGCCTCGATCGTGATCGCGTCCATCATCTCCATCGCCGCCGGCAGGATCCCCGCGGCGATCGTCCCCGAGACAGCGGCGCCCGCGTCGTCGGTGTGCGCGAAGCCGGCCAGCAGTGTGCGCACGGTTTGCGGCGCCGGCAGGACGCGAAGCGTGAGCCTTGTGGCGATCCCGAGCGTTCCCTCGGAGCCCACGAACGCGCCCAGGAGATCGGGGCCTTCGTCCCACACCGAGAGCTCGACGAGCTCGCTACTTGGCAGGACGATCTCGGCCGCCAGCACGTGATTGACCGTGAACCCGTATTTGAGGCAGTGCGCCCCGCCGGAGTTCTCGGCGACGTTCCCACCGATCGTGCACACCTGCTGCGACGATGGATCCGGCGCGTAGTAGAAGCCGTCGGCCGAGACTGCGCGCGTCACTTCGAGATTCGTCACGCCCGGCTCGACGACGATCTCTCCCACGTCCAGATCGATCGAGAGCACGCGGTTCATCCGTGCAAGGGAGATGACGATCCCTTCCGCGACCGGAAGCGCACCGCCCGAGAGGCCTGTGCCCGCGCCGCGCGCGACGAACGGGATGCCCGCCTCGTTGCAGATGCGCACGACCGCCTGTACCTCGGCAGCGCTCGACGGCAGCGCGACGAGCGCCGGCACGACGCGGCGACCGGTCAGGCCGTCGCATTCGTAGGTCCGCAGCTGCTCGGGCTCGCGAATCGTGTCGGCGGCCGCCGCGAACCGTGCAGCAAGCTCCGGCGCAAGCCCCATCACGACAAACCTAAAGCATCGTAGGATCGCTGAGTGGCCGACCGTTCCCGTTCCCGTTCCCGTTCCCGCCGCATCGACCCGAAGGAGAGCTGATGGCGCGTCCGTGCACACTCTTCACCGGCCAGTGGGCCGACCTGCCGCTCCATGATCTTGCCGCCCGCGCCGCCGGCTGGGGGTTCGACGGTCTCGAGCTCGCATGCTGGGGCGACCACTACGAAGTTGACAAGGCGATAGCCGATCCCGGGTACGTCCGCGGGCAGCGTGAGTTGCTCGAGTCGCAAGGTCTCGGCGTCTGGGCGATCGGCGCGCATCTCGTCGGCCAGGGGGTGTGCGACCTGATCGACGAGCGCCACCGCGCGATCCTGCCGCCCGAGATCTACGGCGACGGCAAGCCTGAGGGCGTGCGCACCCGCGCCGCCGAGCGGATGAAGGACACGGCGCGCGCCGCCGCTCAGCTCGGCGTGACGCAGGTGAACGGATTCACCGGGTCGTCGATCTGGCATCTCATCTACTCGTTCCCCCCGAACGACTTCGCAGCGGTCGAGCGCGGCTATCAGGACTTCGCCGAACGTTGGGGGCCGATCATGGACGTGTTCGACGCCGAGGGCATTCGGTTCGGGCTCGAAGTCCATCCGACCGAGATCGCCTACGACTTCGTCACCACCCGGAAGGCGCTCGATGCGATCGGCAACCGCGCGGCGTTCGGCATCAACCTCGATCCGAGTCACTTCCTGCCGCAGGGCCTCGACGCCGCGCAGTTCGCGCTCGAGTTCGCCGACCGCATCTACCACGTTCACGTCAAGGACTCACAGACACGCCTGGATGGACGTCGTTCGATTCTCGGGTCGCATCTCAACTTCGGTGAGGAGGCGCGCGGCTGGGACTTCGTCTCGCCCGGCCACGGGGAGGTGGATTTCGAAAGCCTCTTCCGGGCGCTCAACCGCATCGGCTACCAGGGGCCGCTCTCGATCGAGTGGGAAGACAGCGGCATGGATCGCGACTGGGGCGCGCCCGACGCGCTTGCGTTCGTGCGCCGCACGGACTTCGCGCCCTCGGGGATCGCCTTCGACGCTGCGATGCAGAAAGCAGGCGGCTAGACCCGAGCCATCAGCCATCAGCCATCAGCCGTCAGCCGTCAGCCGTCAGCCGTCAGCCGTCAGCGGTCGGTGCGGGCGCGCTCTTCTTCGATCGTCAGCTCAGCTGCCGGAAGAGCTTCGAGGCGCTCGTCCGGAATCGGCGCGCCACTCTTGACCGAGAGCCCATAGGTGCCGGCCGCAAGCCGCTCCTCGGCGCGCTCGACGGCTGCGAGTTGCTCGCGGAGGTCCGCCTCGACACCCTTGTCGAACTCGTCCTGGTAGAGATCGGCCGCCTGGTTCGCCGCGTCGAACTCGTCGGCCGGCTCGCCGTCGTCCTCGTGTGCGACCCCGCCGAGCGAGCGCTCGATGCGCTCACGCTCTGCCTTGAGCAGGCGGCGTGCTTGTTCGTCGTCCATGGCGCGCAGCATACGGAGTCTCGGAGGGCGTTTGCGCTTGTCAGGCGAGAAGCTTCTTGATCGCGCGCGTTGCCTGGCCGATCCGCTGTTCGTTCTCGACGAGCGCGAACCGCACGTGACCGTCGCCCCCTGGCCCGAAGCCGATCCCCGGGCTGACCGCGACTGACGCTTCTCGCGCGAGCAGGAGCGCGAACTCGAGCGAGCCGAGGTGCGCGTACCGATCGGGGATCGGCGCCCAGACGAACATCGTCCCCTGGGGGGGATCGACCTCCCAGCCCGCGCGGCCGAGGCCGCGAATCAGCGCATCGCGGCGTCCCCGGTAGATCTCGCACACCGTCGCGGGATACTCCTCGGCCTCCCGCAGAGTCACGGTCGCGGCGATTTGAATCGGCTGGAACGTGCCGTAGTCGAGGTACGACTTCAACTTCGCGAGGGCGGCGACGACGTCCGCGCGTCCGACGACGAAGCCGACGCGCCAGCCCGCCATCGAGAACGACTTCGTAAGGCTGTAGAGCTCGACGGCGCACTCGGCCGCGCCCCGAGCGGCGAGAACGGAGGGTGGACGGTGGCCGTCGAACGCGATGTCCGCGTACGCGAAGTCGTGCACCAGGACGAACTCGTGCTCGCGTGCGAGATCGACGAGTCGCTGCATATCCTCGGGAGTCGCGACGGCGGTGGTCGGGTTGTGCGGAAACGAGACGATGACGACGCGGGGTGCGTGCTCGCGCACCGCAGCCTCGATCCCGTCGATGCCGTCACGTGCGAGCGGCGAGACCACGGTCGCCCCCGCGAGCGCCGGCGCGACGCGGTGGATCGGATACGCCGGCGTCGGCACCACCGCGGTGTGGCCGGGCTCGAGCAGCACCCACATCAGATGCGCGAGACCCTCCTTCGCGCCGATCGTCGAGACGACCTGCGTCTCGGGGTCGATCTCGACACCGAAGCTCCGGCCGTAGTGCTCGCTGACCGCCGCTCGTAGCTGGGTGATGCCGCGGCTCGCCGAGTAACGGTGGTTTGCGACCTTCCCCGCCGCCTCCTGGAGCTTCGCGACCGCGATCTCCGGCGAGGGGATGTCCGGGTTGCCGAAGCCGAGATCGATCACATCACGGCCCTCGCGCCGGAGCTCGCGCTTCAGCCCGTCGACCGTCGCGAAGACGTAGGGCGGGAGGTCGTCGATCCGGCAAAACTTCATTAAGAGAAGTATTGCACTCTGTCAAGACTTCATTTTTTGTAGTATTGGGAAAATGCAGAAGGAAATGCCGACGCTCGAGCTCGTCCTGAAGCGGAACTCGGTCGAGCGCCTGAAGCGCGACAAGAGCCCGCTCGGGATGCTCGACGAGCTGCCGGCGCTGATCGCGGCGGGGTACGAGCGGCGACCCGTTCATCTTCGGCCGCGGCTCCGAAGAGGTCGAAGCACTCAAGGCCGCCGGCGTCCACTACGAGGTCGTGCCCGGCGTCTCGACCTTCACGGCAGTCCCGGCGCTCGCCGGGATTCCGCTCACCGCGCGTGGAGTCGCGGCGCAGGTGACGATCCTCACCGGCACGTCGGGCGACGGAGCGACCTCGACTACGATCGGCTCACCGCCACTCCCGGCACCCTCGTGATCTTCATGGGCTTGAAGCGCCTTGCGCAACTCGCCGAGCGGCTCGTCTTCGCCGGTCGCAGGTTCGACGAACCGGCGGCGGTCGTCTCACGCCTTTCCCTTCCGGACATGCAGGTGCGCACCGGCACCCTCGGCACGTTCGCCACGGTTGCGGGCGGCCGCCCGACCCCTGCGCTCGTGCTTGTCGGAGATGTCGTCGCCAAAGCCCAAAGCCGCAGCGAGCTCGTTGCGCTGGCCCGGAGCGCCTGATGCGTTCCGGACCGCGCGAAGGCTTCCGCTGGAATCGCGAGTCGATCGTCTATGCGATCGACCTCTGGCACCGGCGCCATCTGAAGACACCCACCGTCGCCGAATGGGAACGCGCCGGTCATGATCATCCGTGTCGCCAGACGGTGCTGCGCGTGTTCGGGAGCTGGAGCGCCGCGATGCGGAGCGCCGGCTTCCGCCCGCGGCCGCCGGGCACGCCACGCGAGCCCTGGCATCGCGTGCGCTGCGAGCAGACCGGTCGTTGGCTGCCGGCCGACCGCTGAACTTGTTAGCCGAGCTCGGCGATCAGATCCGCGATCGAGTCGACGATCCGCGAGGGGCGGAACGGAAACCGCTCGGCTTCTTCGCGCTTGGTCGAACCCGTCAGCACGAGCACCGTGTGCATACCCGCTTCGAGACCCGAGACGACGTCTGTCTCCATGCGGTCGCCGACCATCGCCGAGCTCTCGGAGTGTGCATCGAGCGCGTTCAATGCCGAACGCATCATCAGCGGGTTCGGCTTGCCGACGAAGTACGGATCGACGCCGGTCGCGCGACTGATCAGCGCTGCGACCGCGCCGGTTGCCGGCAGCGGCCCATCGGGTGTCGGCCCGGTGGGGTCGGGGTTCGTCGCGATGAACCGCGCGCCGCTGCCGATCAGCCTGATCGCCTGCGCGATCCGCTCGAAGCTGTAGGTGCGTGTCTCGCCGAGCACCACGTAGTCGGGGTCACGCTCGGTCAGCGTGTAGCCCGCTCCGTGCAACGCCGTCGTCAGTCCTGCCTCGCCGATCACGAACGCCGTGCCGCCGGGCCTCTGGCTCTCGAGGAAGTCCGCAGTCGCGAGCGCGGACGTCCAGATCGAATCCTCGGGAACCTCGAGTCCGCTCGCCGAGAGGCGGGCCGCCAGGTCGCGCCGCGTGTAGATCGAGTTGTTCGTCAGCACGAGGAACGGCAACCCGAGCTCGCGGAGTCGCGCGATGAACTCGCCTGCCCCAGGGATCGGGTGCTCCTCACGGACGAGCACACCGTCCATGTCCATCAGCCACGACTTGATCTCGCGATGCTTGGTCACGGGGAGCCATCTTCGCATCGACTTCGGCTCGCGGTAGGCTCCTTCGCCGTGATCGTCCGGCTCGCCGAGAACGGCACCCGTTGACCTACGGCGGCATCGAGGCCGGTGGCACGAAGTGGGTCTGCGCGGTCGGCCTCGGACCGAACGACCTGAGCGACCTCACCACGTTTCCGACGACGGAGCCCGCCGAGACGCTCGCGCGCGCCGTCGACTTCTTTGCGCCGCACACCGAGATCGCCGCGGTCGGTGTCGGGTCGTTCGGGCCGGTCGACCTTCGCCGCGGCACCATCACGACGACGCCGAAGCCCGGGTGGGCCGACACCGACGTCGTCGGCGCGCTGCAGGACGCGCTCCATGTACCCGTCGTCTTCGACACGGACGTGAACGCCGCCGCGCTCGGCGAGCAGCGCTGGGGCGCGGCGCGTGGCCTCGACACGTTCTGTTACCTCACCGTCGGAACCGGGATCGGGGGAGGAGTGATGGTCGGCAACGTGCTCGCGCACGGGCTCGTCCATCCCGAGATCGGGCACATGCTGATCCCGCACGACACCGCACGCGACCCGTTCGTCGGCAGCTGCCCGTTCCACGGCGACTGCCTGGAGGGGCTCGCGTCCGGAACCGCGATCCGTGCGCGCTTCGGCGAACCGGCCGAAGGGCTCTCGGATCGGCCGGAGGTCTGGGAGCTCGAGGCCGACTACCTCGCGCTCGGCATCGCGAACGTCGTCTTCACGACGTCGCCCGAGCTCGTGATCCTCGGCGGCGGCGTCCTCAAGCAGCCGGCGCTTTTGCCGCTCGTTCGCGACCGCGTGGCGGCGCTCCTGGCCGGCTACGTGACGGCGCCGGAGATCGTGCCGCCCGCGCTCGGAGACCGCTCCGGTGTGCTCGGCGCAATCGCGCTCGCCCGACCTTGAGCGGTGTCGGGCTCGCGCTCGCGTTCGTACCGATGTCGATCGGGGCGCTCGCAGGCGTGAAGGAATCCGAGGCCGGCATCGCATCGGGCCTCATCAATACGAGCCAGCAGATCGGTGGTGCGATCGGCGTTGCAGCGGCGACCACGATCGCGACGACGTTCACGAGCCACTATGTGCACGCGCACCCGGGTCTCGGCGCATTCAGTGGCGCGGCCCTGACCCACGGGTTCGAGATCACGTTCTACGTGCTCGCGGGAGTCGCGGCGCTCGGCGCGCTCGCGGCGGTCATCCTCACCGAGTCGAGCCCGGCGCGGCTCCAGTCGGACGAGGCGCCGGTCGAGCAACTGGACTTCGCACTCGAAGCCGCCTGAGCGAAAGGGGGCGGCGGCGCACCGGGCGCCGCCGCCCCCGCGCGGCCGTCGGTTTCGCAAGCGGCAGGTCGGGGGAGGGGTACTGGCGATGAGTCGCCGCATTCTTGTCGTGACGACCGCCTCCGCTCCGAGGGCGGAGGTGGATGCCGTCATCCGTTCCCATGCCGGAGACGATGCGGAGGTCTACGTCGTCGCGCCGGCCTCGAAGATCTCGCGTCTTGACCGCCTGACGAACGCGGAGGACGACGCCCGTGAGGACGCCGCCGAGCGTGCTCGTGCGGCGTCGGACGCGGTCAGCGGCGAAAGTGAGGCGCATGTCGGTGACGTCGACCCGCTGCGCGCGATCGAGGACGCTCTGCGCGTGTTTCAGGCTGACGAGATCGTTGTCCTGACGGCCACTGAGGCGAAAGCAACCTGGCTCGAGGACGGACTCGGCGAAGAGGTGCAGCGGAGGTTTTCGATCCCGGTGACGCCGCTCGCGACTCGCTGAGGCCCGAGCGTCAGATGGGGAGCTTGTCGGTCAGGGCGGCGACCGGGTAGTCGGCGCCGGCTTTTCGGAGTTCGTCGATTGTGAACTTGTGGCTGCCGACGCCGATGCACTCGAGCCCTGCTGCATGGGCGCTCTCGACGTCGTGTGGCGTGTCGCCGACGACGATGATCTCGTCGGCGGTGACTTTCGCGCCGTAGGTGAGCGATGCACGTTCGTGCGCGATTCTCGTCAGTTCGGCTCGGTCGGTGGAATCGGACCCATAGCCGCCGAACGAGAAGAACCTGTTCAGTTGCGCGCGATGGAGCTTGATATGCGCCGCCGGTTCAGTGTTCCCGGTGACGAGGCCGAGGAGGTAGCCGTCGGTGAGCAATCGCGGCAGAAGCTCCTCCACTCCGGCAAGAACGCGGTAGCCCTTGGACTCCCTCACCGTCTCGTGGAGGTAGTGCTGCCGGCGCTCGAGGAGCTTCTCGAACTCGCCGGCCTGAGGCTTGCGTTTCAGCACAGCCTCAAAGGTCTGATGGCCGACGTCGGGGTCGGTCATGCCGCTGTCGGTGAACTTCCCGATGTCTGCGGGAATGCCGTAGAGCTCGTCGAACGCGAGCCGCCACGAGCCCGCGCCTGCGCCGCCGGTGTCGATCAGCGTCCCGTCGATGTCGAAGAGGATCGCGATGCGTTTCCTCGCCATCGCCATCAGAGTGCCTCGGCGTGTTGGACGATGCCACCGTCGACGTAGTAGGTCGAGCCGGTCACGTAGGACGCGCGCTCCGAGGCGAGAAACAGTGCGACCTGCGCGACCTCTTCGGGGCTGCCCATGCGCTTGAGCGGCACGAGTTGCTCGAGCCGGCTGACCTTGGCGGGATCGGCGAGTGTCGCCGCATTGATCGGCGTCGCGATCGCACCGGGTGCGATGTTGTTGACGCGAATCCCGTACGGCGCGAGCTCGAGCGACGCGTTGCGCATGAGCATCCGCAGCCCACCCTTGGCCGCCGCATAAGGCGTGAAGCCGGGGAACGGGAAGTCCTCATGGATCGAGGAGATGTTGACGATCGATCCCCCGCCGCTGCGCATCTGCCGCGCGGCCGCCTGCAGGCAGAGGAACGGTCCTTTCAGGTCGACGGCGAGCGTGCGGTCCCAGTTCGCCTCGTCGATCTCGAGGAGCGGCTGGGACTGCTCGATCCCAGCGTTGTTGACGAGGATGTCGAGCTTTCCGAAGCGCTCGACGACTGTCGTGACGAGCGAATCGACCTCGGCTCCGGACGAGACGTCGGCCGCGAGCGCCACTGCCTTGCCTCCTCGCCCCTCGATCTCCGCGGCAAGCTTCTCTGCCTCGTCCCCGTGGCCGAGGTAGTTGATCGCGACGGCAGCGCCGTTCTCGGCGAGCAGCCCCGCGATCGCGAAGCCGATGCCACTACCCGCCCCCGTGACGATCGCGACCTTGCCGTCCAGCTCCAGTACGCGGCTCGAAGTCACGCGGGTTCGATTCCCCATCGCGCCATAAACGACGCATCCGCATGACCGTGAGCGGCCCCTCGCCAGGAGTGTTTGCCCAGGGGCGCAATGTGAAAGAGAGAACGTCCACTCCAAAGGAGGCACTAAATGCTCGCCATCGCAGGTACTGGCTACGGCCTGATCGGACTCCTCGTGATCGTTCTCCTGGTCGTGCTGATCCTTTACTTCATTCGTCGCGCCTGAGCCAGTCGACTAGTCGAGCCGGAAGATCTCTTCGAGCCGCGGCGGGCCGGCGTCCGGGACACGCTCCTCGAGCAGTTCGGCCATCGCGTCCTGCCAGCGGGCCGACGCGTCCTGGGTCACGAGGTAGCGGCCCGCCGCCGCGAGGTCATCCGCCTCGAAGTAGCCGAACATCTGATTGCCCTCGCGGAAGATCGTGTAGTTGCGGATGCCGGAGGCGCGGATCGCGTCGAGCATCTCCGGCCACACCTCGCGGTGGGCCTGGATGTACTCCTCGAGCTTGTCAGAACGCACACGCAGGACGAACGCGCTCCGCTCCGTCATGACTCGTACGCACTCTCGACGGCGGCGATGCCCCGTTCGCGCGCGAGTTCGCCCGCATACCCGCCCTCGCGGAACGCGGCGACAGGGTCGGCTGCAATGCCGAGCTGCGCGCGGAGGCCTCCGAGTAGCGGACGTACGTCGGTCTCGAACGCGTCGAGCAGCACGCGGTGCGCGCCGAGGACATCGCCGGCGCGTTGAGCTTCCGCAAGTTTCTCGTCGTCGACGAGCAGCGCCTTCGCGTATGCCGTCTGAATGTTCATCACCGACTGGATCATCGCGTCGATCTTTCCCTCGATGTTGTGCGACTGGTCGATCATGAACGCAACATTCTCGGCCCCGCCCGAGGCGATCTCACGCATGATCCGATAGAGCTCGAAAGGATCGATCGAGCCGACGATGAGGTCGTCGTCGGCGTACTTGCGGTTGTTGAAGTGGAAGCCGCCGAGCAGCTCTTCGGCGAGCAGCATCGCGACAATCTGCTCGACGTTCGTTCCCTGCGGATGATGGCCGGTGTCGACGAGCACCTGCGCCTGCGGGCCGAGCTGACGGCAGAGCATCGCCGCCGTTCCCCAATCGGGCAGGTCGGTGCTGTAGAAGGCAGGCTCGAAGAACTTGTACTCGACGAGTAGCCGCATGCCGGCGGGCAGCGCGGCGTAGATCTCTTCGAGCCCCGCCGAGAGCCGCGCGTGCCGCGAGCGCAGGTCGTCCTGGCCGGGGTAATTCGTACCGTCGGCGAGCCAGAGGCTGATGATCGTCGAGCCGACCTCCTGCGCGATCTCGATGCACTCGCGGCAGTGGCCGAGCGCACGGGCGCGCACGCTTGCGTCCGGATGGCAGATGCTGCCAAGCTGGTAGACGTCTTCGCCGAAGAGGTTCGGGTTGATCGCTCCGATCCGAATGCCCGCAGCGTTCGCATAGTCCCGGAGCGCGCCCCAATCCTCGACGCGGTCCCACGGGATGTGCAGCGCGACCGACGGGCAGCAGCCAGTCAGCCGGTGCACGAGCGCCGCATCGTCGACCTTCTCCCAGACGGTGCGTGCCGCGCCGGGCCACGGGAAGACGTGGAAGCGCGTCCCCGAGTTGCCGTAACCCCACGACGGCGTCTCGATCTCGAGGGCGGCAACCTGGGCGAGAACGTCGGTCTCGGTCATGCGGCCAGTCTGACGTATCCGGTGGGCAATTTTCAAATCGACTTTCGAAATAGCCCGCTTCGTAAGTGATTGCGAAGGTGTTGACTTGTCGAGTGGAGAGGCGTATGTTCGCCCGCATCGACCGCGTGGACAACCTTTCGCAGTCTGAGCGCATGCAACACGTGCTCCGCCTGCTCGAGACCCGGGACCACGTTCCGGTTGCGGAACTTTCGGAGACGTTTGCGGTTTCCGAGGTCACAGTGCGGAGCGATCTGACCGAGCTCGCACGCCGCGGCCTCGTCGCGCGCATTCGCGGCGGCGTCCGGGCGCTCCAGCGCGACGGGTCGGAGGTCGGCTTCGATCTCCGGCTGCGCCTCGAGGTCGCGCGGAAGCGCGCGATCGCTCGCGCGGCCGCCACGATGGTCGCGGAAGGAGAGGCGGTTGCACTCGATGCGAGCACGACCGCGTACTACCTCGCGCTCGAGCTGCGCTCGAAGCGCGAGCTCGTCGTCGTCACCAACGGCCTGCTCGTCGCGACCGCGCTCGCCGACGCGCCGGGCATCACCGTCCTCGTCACGGGCGGGATGCTGCGGCTCTCGGCGATGTCGCTCGTCGGCGATCTCGGCGCCGACGTATTGCGGACGACGCGGATCAACAAGGGCTTCCTTGGTGCGCGCGGCCTGAGCCTTTCGCGCGGGTTGATGGATCTGAACCCGGACGAGGTGCGCATCAAGCAGGAGATGACCGACGCCTGCGAGCAGGTCTACGGCATCTTCGACGGCACGAAGTGGCACCGCAGTGCGCTTCTTGCATTCGTGTCGGTCGAGGAGCTGCAGGGAATCGTCACCGACTCGAGCGCACCTGCGGCCGAGGTCGAGGCGTGGCGCGCAGCGGGCGTCGAGGTCCTCACCGTCGACCCCGGGCCCCCCGAAGCGCCGCCGCTGCGGCCGCGTGACCTTCGGCGTGCCGTGCGCAACGACGAAGGGGCCAGCTAGTGGCAACCCTCGCGGCAGTCGACCTCGGCGCGCAAAGCGGGCGTGTTGCCGTCGGCCGGTTCGACGGCGAGCGGCTCGGCGTCACCGAGGTGCACCGCTTCGCGAACGTGCCGGTACGCGTCCGCGACACGCTCAACTGGGACATCCTTGCCGTCTACCGGGACGTGCTCGACGGCCTTCGGGCCGCCGGCCGCGAGGCCGGCCACGTCGACTCCGTCGCGGTCGATTCGTGGGGAGTCGACTTTGCGCTCGTCGACGCGAAGGGCCGCCTGGTGCAGAACCCCGTGCACTACCGCGATGCGCGGCGCGCACGCGCGATGGACGACGCGCTCGCGCAGATTCCCGCACGCGAGCTCTACGACCGGACGGGCATCCAGCTGATGCCGATCAACACGGTGTTCGAGCTTGCGGGGATGGCCGCCGAGGGCGACCCGGCGCTCGACGGCGCGAAGACGATGCTGCTGATTCCCGACCTGATCCACTACTGGCTCTGCGGATCGACGACGTCGGAGCTGACGAACGCGACGACGACGCAGTGCTTCGACCCACACACCGGTGGGTGGGCGGTCGACCTGCTCGAGCGCCTCGACGTGCCGACGCGGCTGCTGCCTGATGTAGTGCGACCCGGCACGCGGCTTGCGCCGCTTGCCGCCGAGGTCGCCGAGGAGACCGGGCTGCGCGACGCCGAGGTCGTGGCTGTCGCGACGCATGACACCGGCTCGGCCGTCGCGGCGATTCCGTTCCGCCACGCCGACTCGGTGTTCATCAGCGTCGGGACTTGGTCACTCGTCGGCCTCGAGGTCGCGAAGCCTGTCATCACCGACGCGGCGTTCGCCGCGAATCTCACCAACGAAGGCGGCGTCGACGGGACGTTCCGGCTGCTCCGCAACGTCACCGGCCTTTGGCTGATTCACGAGTGCCGCCGCGTGTGGGCGCAGGAAGGCCGCGAGCACTCCTTCGACCAACTCGTCGCGCTCGCGAAGGACGCGCCTGCCCTGCAGTCGTTCATCGATCCGAATGACCCTGCATTCGGAGACCCCGGCGACATGCCGGCTCGTGTGCGAGCGTTCTGCGCGCACACGGGTCAGCCGGGGCCCTCGGACCCCGGCGCCGTCGTGCGCTGCATCCTCGAGAGCCTTGCGTTGAAGCACGCGCAGACGATCGACCTCCTTGGGTCGGTCACCGGCGCCTCGCCACGAGAGATCCACATCGTCGGCGGTGGCGCGCGCAACGAGTTGCTCTGCCGCTGGACAGCTGACGCCGCCGGGCTGACCGTGCTTGCAGGCCCCGAGGAAGCAACGCTCCTCGGGAACCTCGTGGTGCAGGCGATGGCGCTCGGCGAGATCTCCTCGCTCGCTGAGGCACGCGAAGTGATCCGCGCGTCGGTCGCCCCGACCGCCTACGAGCCGCAGGCGACATCCGCCTGGCACGAAGCCCGGGAACGGTTCGCTTCCGTCGCCCTGCCCACGCTGGAGGTGCGCGCGTGAGCGAGCTCGTCGGCGCACTGCACGGCATTCCGGCACCCGAGGACCGGTTCGACGAGGCGCACGCTCCCGGCGGCGTGCTGGACGCACTCGTGTACCGCTCAAATCTGCTCGGTTCCGACCGCGCGCTTGCAAACCAGGGAGGCGGCAACACCTCGTCGAAGGAGACGATCGTCGACCACGCCGGGCATGAGCAGCGCGTGCTCTGGGTGAAGGGCTCCGGCACCGACCTCGCAACGATCACGGTCGTCGGCTTTCCGGGGCTTCGCCTCGACGAGATCCTGCCGCTCCGTGAGCGAGCCTCGATGGACGACGCGACGATGGTCGAGTACCTCCTTCGCTGCGGGCTGACGCCGAGCCAACCGCGGCCGTCGATCGAGACGCTGCTGCACGCGTTCATTCCGGCGACCCACGTCGACCACACGCACCCCGACGCCATCATTGCGTTGACGTCGTCACCTGAAGGCCGTCGCCTGGCTGAGGAGGAGTTCGGCGCCGAAGCCGTCTGGCTCGACTACCAACGGCCGGGGTTCGACATGTCGAAGCGAATCGCCGACCTCCTCGACGCCCAACCGTCGGCACGGGCGGTGCTGCTCGCCAAGCACGGCCTCGTGACGTGGGGCGAGACGCCCGAGGAGAGCTACCGCGGCACGATTGAGTTCGTCACCCGGGCGGTGCAGGCGATCGAAATCGCCGCCGTCGGTTTCGGGCTCGGCGGCGCGAAGGTCGCGGCACTCGGCGAGGACGAGGCGAAGGCCCTGCTGGCCGAGACGCTGCCTGCACTTCGCGGCGCGCTGCTCGCCGACACGACCGGTGTCATCCTCGAGGTCGACGCGAGCCCGGAGGCGGTCGCCTTCGTGTCGTCGGTGCGCGCGCCCGACGTGAGCCAGGTCGGCGCGCCGTGCCCCGACCATCTGATCAATACGAAGCACAAGCCGCTCGTCGTCACGTTCGACCCGGCGAGCGACGATGCCGCCGCGCTCGCAAGCGCGTTTCGAAGCGGCGTCGAGGAGTACGCCGAGTGGTACCGCACCTACTACGAGTCGAACCTCGACGACGAGACGCGCCCATTCCCGATCGACCCGGCCGGCCCGCGCGTCGTGCTCGTTCCCGGCGTCGGCGTCGTCACCGCCGGCCCCGACGCCGGTCGAGCCAGGTTCGCGCGCGATCTCTATCACCGCGCGATCGCAGTCGAGGACACGGCCGACGCACTTGGCGGCTTCCGCTCGCTCAGCGAAAGCGAGGCGTTCGCGATCGAGTACTGGCCCCTCGAGCGCTACAAGCTTGCCCAGGCGCCGCCGCGCGGCGAGCTCGCCGGACGAGTCGCGTTGATCACCGGCGGTGCAAGCGGGATCGGCCGCGCCACCGCACGCATGCTTGCGGCCCGCGGCGCGCACGTCGTCGTTGCGGATCGAAACGTCGCCGGCGTCGAGGAAGTCGCGGAGGAGCTCACAGCTGCGTACGGCCCCCGCCGCGCACTCGGCGTGACAGTGGACGTCACGAGCGAGGAGGCCGTCGCCGAGATGACGCGCCGTGCGGTGCTCGAGTTCGGCGGAGTCGACATCCTCGTCGCCTCCGCGGGGCTCGCGACGAGTGCGCCGATCACCGAGACCACGCTCGCCGACTGGGAGCAGAACTACGCGGTGCTCGCACGCGGCACGTTCCTGGCCGCGCGCGAGACGTTCCGCGTGCTCCTCCAGCAGGGACGCGGCGGCTCGCTCATCTTCGTCGCCTCCAAGAACGCACTCGTCGCCGGCGCGAATGCCGCCGCTTACTCGTCGGCCAAGGCCGCCGCGCTGCACCTCGCGCGCTGTCTGGCGGAGGAGGGGGGCCCGCACGGGATCCGCGTCAACACCGTCAACCCCGACGCAGTCATCCAGGGCTCGAGCATCTGGTCATCCGACTGGAAAGCCGAACGCGCGAGCACCTACGGCGTCGGCGAGGACGAACTGCAGACCTTCTACCAAGCCCGAACGAAGCTCGGCGTCGCCGTGCTGCCCGAAGACGTTGCCGAGGCGATCGCGTTCTTCGCAGGACCGCGCTCGGCCAAGTCGACGGGAAACATTCTCAATGTCGACGGCGGCGTCACCGCCGCATATCCCCGGTAGTGCGAAGGAGGCGCACCATCCACCGGCTCGTGATCCACACCCCTACGCGAAAGGAATCATCGATGCACAAGCGCACCTGGGCCGTCGTCGTCGCCGCTTTTCTGGTGGCAGGCGTCGCCGTGACGGCAGCACTGGCGGCGACAAGCCGTCATGCGGCCGGCAAGACCTTCTACTACATCCCGAAGGACACCCTGAACCCGTACGAGGTGATCGCCGACCACGGCGGCAAGCTCGCCATGGCGGCGCTCGGCAACAAGCAGGTCGTCTCCTCGGGGACCGAGGACACGGCGGCTGCGCAGCAGCCGGCGATCCAGGCCGCGATTCAGGCGCATGCCGCGGGCATCGTCATCGCGGGCAACGATCCGCAGGCTGTCTGCCCGGCGCTGAAGCAGGCGCAGGCGCAGGGCACGAAGGTCGTTGCGTTCGACTCCGACGTCAACTGCCGCCAGCTCTTCATCAACCAGGCGGACACGGAGACGATCGGCCGGAGCCAGGTCGCGCTCCTCGGGAAGCTGATGCACTACACGGGTCAGTTCGCGATTCTCTCGGCAGCCTCCACGGCGACGAACCAGAATGCATGGATCCACTACATGCAGCTCGAGCTGAAGAAGCCCGCGTACAAGAACATGAAGCTCGTGAAGATCTACTACGGCAATGACAACCCGGCTCAGTCGCGGCAGGCGACGGTGAGCATGCTGCAGGCGTACCCGAACCTCAAGGGGATCGAGTCGCCGACGACGGTCGGAATCTCCTCGGCCGCGCAGTACCTCTCGACCTCGAAGTACAAGAAGAAGGTCGTGATCACGGGACTCGGCCTGCCGAGCCAGATGAAGAAGTACGTGCATGACGGCACGGTGACGGCATTCGCCCTGTGGAACCCTGAGGACCTCGGGTACTTGGCGGGCTACGCGGTCAACGCGCTCTCGAACGGCACGATCAAGGGCAAGATCGGCGAGACCTTCACAGCCGGCAAGCTCGGGAAGTACAAGATCATCAAGGGCTCCGATGGACGCCCGCAGGTGATCCTCGGGCCGCCCTACACCTTCACGATCAAGAACGTCGACAAGTTCAACTTCTAACCCCAGTGGAGAGGGGGCGTCGCACGCAGCGGCGCCCCCTCGACCTGATCCGCCGTTGACGACACCGCAACCCACCCCCGTGCTCTCTCTCGAGCACGCTGAGAAGAGCTTCGGCGCGGTGCACGCACTCGAGGACGGCGACATCACCCTCCTCGCGGGCGAAGTGCACGGACTTGTCGGTGAGAACGGCGCGGGCAAGTCGACGCTCGTGAAGATCCTCGCCGGCGTCCATCGTCCCGATGCGGGCCGCCTGCTCCTCGACGGCGAGGAGGCGATCTTCGACAACGCGAAGCAGTCGCAGGCCGCCGGGATCGCAATCATCTTTCAGGAACCGACACTGTTTCCCGACCTGACGGTCGCCGAGAACATCTTCGTCGGCGTGCAGCCGCTGAAGCGCTTCCGCCGTATCGATGGCAGGCGGATGCGGCGCGAGGCTGCGGCGGTCTTCGAGCAACTCGGCGTGCGTCTCGACCCGGACCGGCTTGCGCGTGGCCTCTCGATCGCCGACCAGCAGCTCGTCGAGATCGTGAAGGCGCTGACGACGAACGCACGCGTGATCGTGATGGACGAGCCGACCGCGGCGCTCACGAACACGGAGGTCGAGCGGCTGTTTCGCATCGTCGAGACGCTGCGTGCACGCGGCAACTCCGTGCTTTTCGTCTCGCACCGCCTCGAGGAGATCTTCGCGATCTGCCAGCGCGTGACGGTCATGCGCGACGGTCGCCACGTCCTGACGCAGCCGATCGCGGAGCTCACTGTTCAGTCGATCATCCGCGCGATGGTGGGCCGCGATATGGACGCGCTCTTTCCCAAGGTGCCGAGCGAGCCGGGGGCTGTCGTTCTGCATGTCGACCGGCTGACGCGCGAGGGAGTGTTCACGGACGTGTCGTTCGACGTCCGAAGCGGCGAGATCGTCGCGCTCGCGGGCCTCGTGGGCGCGGGAAGGACGGAGGTCGCCCGTGCAATCTTCGGGATCGACCGTATTGATGCGGGCTCGATCCAGATGGAAGGCAAGTCGCTGCCGTCAGGATCTCCAACGGCCGCAATGGCGGCCGGGATCGCGCTCGTTCCCGAGGACCGTCGCCAGCAGGGGCTCGTGATGGACTTCTCGATCGAGCGCAACATCGTGCTCGCGTCGCTCGACAGCGTCCGACGCGCCGGCCTCATCCCCCGTGGTGCCGAGCGAGCGTTCGCAAAGGACTGGGCGCTGCGCCTACAGCTGAAGTACGGAAGCCTGAAGAACCCCGTATGGACGCTCTCGGGCGGCAACCAGCAGAAGGCGGTGCTCGCGAAGTGGCTTGCGCGCAAGCCGCGACTGCTGATCGTCGACGAGCCGACCCGCGGGATCGACGTCGGCACGAAGGCCGAGGTGCATCGGCTGCTCTCGGAGCTCGCCGCGCAGGGCGTCGCCGTGCTGATGATCTCGTCCGAGCTCCCCGAGGTCCTCGGCATGGCCGACCGCGTCGTCGTGCTCTTTGAAGGACGGGTGATGCGCGAGTTCGCGCGTGCCGAGGCCGACGAGAATTCGATCATGCGTGCCGCCACCGGAACCGCCGAGGAAGCGGCATGACGTCGCTCGCCGACGAGCAAGCCGTCGCGCCGCCACGCGCGAGCTCGCACCATGTCGCCGAGCTCCTTCTGCGCTTCCGCGAGCTCGGCATCGTCATCGCGCTCGTGCTGGTGGTCGGCGGGACGACGATCGACAACCATCTCTTCCTCAGCGCGACGAGCATCCAGCAGCTGCTCTCGGGCGCCGCGATCGTTGCGCTAATCGCGATCGGCGAGACCGTCGTCATCGTCACGCGGAACGTCGATCTCTCGATCGGCTCCGTCCTCGGCATCTCGGCGTACGCGGTTGGCGTGCTCTACGTCCACCATCCACACGCGCCGCTCGTCGTCGTGTTCCTGCTCGCGCTCGGAATCGGCGCGGTCTGCGGCGCCGTCAACGGCGCGATCGTGACGATCGCCCGCGTGCCGAGCCTCGTCGTCACGCTCGGGACGCTCTACATCATCCGCGGCATCGACGGCGCCTGGGCGGGCGGCAACCAGGTGAACGCGTCGATGCTGCCCGAGAACTTCAACAAGATCGGTTACGGGACCGTGCTCGGCGTGCCGTACCTCGGCATCATCGCGATCGTCGCTGTCGGGATTGCGACCTATGCGATGCGAACGTTCCGAACGGCGCGCGACATGTACGCGATCGGTTCCGACCCAGCCGCGGCGCGTCTCGCCGGCATCCCGGTCGGCCCGCGCGTCTTCCTTGCGTTCGTCCTGAGCGGGGGCATCGCGGGCCTCGCAGGCGCGATCTGGCTGTCGTACTTCGGCTCGGTCGATGCGATCGCCGGCGTCGGCTACGAGTTTCAGGTGATCGCCGCCGTCGTCGTCGGAGGCGTCGCGATCTTCGGTGGCAGCGGCACGGTGCTGGGAGCCGCGCTTGGCGCGCTGCTCCTGAACACGATCAACAGCGCGCTCGTCGTCGTGAACGTGTCGTCGTTCTGGAGCCAGGCGCTCTCGGGCGGGCTGCTCGTCGCCGCGATCGCGTTCGACCGGCTCGTCGCGGTCCGTGTCGCACCTGCGCTGCGCACGCGGCGGAGCGCCCGTGGCTGATCGCGAAGACGCGGCGGGCAAGGTGTCTGCACGGCAGGCGTTCGGCGCCGTCGCACGCTGGGAGGCGCTCTTGCTCGTCCTACTCGGCTGCACGATTGCCTACGGCGCGAGCATCTCGCCGTACTTCCTGCAGTCCACCAATCTCTTCTTCATCTGCCTGAACGTCGGCGAGATCGCGATCATGGCGCTGCCGCTGACCCTGATCGTGATCACAGGAGAGATCGACCTGTCGGTCGCCTCGACGCTCGGTCTCTGCGGCGTCCTGATGGCCGAGCTCTTCAAGCATGGCTGGGGGATCTGGCCGGCGATGATCGCGGCGGTCGCGCTCGGCGCCGTGCTCGGTGCGGTCAACGGCGTCCTCGTCACACGGGTCGGCCTGCCGTCGCTTGCGGTCACGATCGGGACGCTCACGCTCTACCGCGGCATCGCGCAGGGGATTCTGCCGACGGACACGATCGGCGGCTTCCCGACCTACCTCACGAACATCGGCGTCGTCCCGATCCCCGGCACCCACGTCCCGTATTCGATTGCGTTCTTCGCCGCGCTCGCGATTATCTTCGGAGTCGTCCTGCACGCGACCCCGCTCGGACGTGCGCTCTTCGCGATCGGCTCGAGCCAGGAGGCGGCGTTCTTCGCAGGGATCCGAGTGCGGCGGATCAAGTTCTGGCTGTTCGTCCTCTCCGGGACGATGAGCGGGTTCGCGGGCGTGCTCTGGTCGATGCGCTTCGCGTCGGCTCGCTACGACTCGGGCGTTGGGATGGAGCTCTTCGTGGTCACCGTCGTGCTGCTCGGCGGCATCTCGATCTTCGGCGGCCGAGGCACGATTGCAGGCGTTGTCATTGCCGTGGCGGTTCTCGGCACGCTGCAGGCGGCGTTGACCGCCGACCTCGTGCCGGCGCAGGATCAGAACATCGTGGTGGGTGGCCTTCTGCTCGCGAGCGTGATCGTTCCGAACGCCCGCGACCTCTATCGCCGCGCGCGTGTGAGGATGCGCAGCGCCGGCGCCCGCCGCCAGGCAGCCGCCGTGCAGGCAGAAGCGCCATGAGCAACGTCGCCAGGGCGCGGGTCGGCGTCTTCGGCATCGGCCTCGCCGCGTACTGGCCGCAATTCGATGGCCTGCGCGAGCGGCTCGAGGGCTACCAGCGCGGCATCGAGGAGAGACTCCGCGCGATGGGAGTCGACGTCGTCTCGGCCGGGCTCGTCGACACCGCGCAGGCTGCACGCCGAGCAGGCGCCGCACTCGCGGCGGAGCATGTCGATCTCGTCTTGCTCTACACCGCGACGTACGCGACGTCGTCGCAGGTGCTGCCGGTGGTGCAGGCGGCCGACGCGCCGGTCGTGATTCTCAACCTCCAGCCGACCCGCACCGTCGACTACGAGGCGATGACGACGGGCGAGTGGCTCGCCAACTGCTCGGCCTGTTGCGTCCCCGAGATCGCAGGCACGTTCACCCGCGCGCGCATTCCCTATCGGACGGTGACGGGGACGCTCCTCGACGGCGACCCCGCCTGGGAAAGCCTGCGTGAGTGGTGCGATGCGACCGCCGCGGTTCGGAGCCTTCGCGTTGCGCGTATCGGTTTCCTCGGTCACACCTATCCGGGGATGCTCGACCTGTACTCCGACTTCACGCAGGTGCACGCGCAGACGGGTGCGCACGTCGAGGTGCTCGAGATCGACGACCTCGTCGCGCGCGTTGAATCGGCCGATGCCGATTCGATCGCGAGCAAAGGTGAGGAGATCCGGCAGGTCTTCGACCTCGCAGACGCGGGCTCCGATCCGATTGCGGCAGAGATCACGCCCGAGACGTTCGAGTGGTCGGCGCGCGTGGCCGTCGGCCTTGACCGGCTCGTTGAGGACTTCGAGCTCGACGGGCTCACCTACTACTACCGCGGCGTCGACGGCAACATTGCCGAGCGTGTCACCGCCGGCCTCATCGTCGGCAACTCGCTGCTGACCGCGCGGGGCGTGCCGGCAGCCGGTGAGGGCGACTTGAAGACGAGCCTCGCGATGCTCCTGCTCGACCGACTCGGCGCCGGCGGCTCCTACACGGAGTTCTACGGCCTCGACTTCGACGACAACTTCATCTTGATGGGCCACGACGGCCCGGGTCACCTTGCGATCGCCGAGGGGCGTCCCGTTGCGCGCGCGCTTAAGCTCTACCACGGCAAATCGGGCGCGGGGCTCTCGATCGAGATGAAGGTGAAGCTCGGTCCGGTGACGATCCTCGGTGTGACGCAGACGGCCGACGGTCGGCTGAAGTTGATCGCCGCCGAAGGTGAGTCGGTCGCGGGTCCGACCTTCCGGATCGGCAACACGAACTCGCGGATCAAGTTCGCGTCGGGCCCGCGGACGTTCTTCGACGAGTGGTGTGCCGAGGGGCCGACCCACCACGTCGCGCTCGGCGTCGGCCATCAGCTCTCGCGCCTGCGCAAGGTAGCCGACCTGCTCGGCCTCGAGCTCGCGATCGTCGACTAGGAAAGGCAATACTGCGCGGCCGATGCTGCGCCCCTCGACGCTCACAGCAGTTGCCATTGCGTCACTTGCACTCGGTGTCACGACCGGCGGCGCTCACACGGCCGCGGGCGCCGCGTGCGCACCCCGCACGGCGAGTGCCGCGTACAGCGCTTCTGTCCAAGAGGCCGTCGCCTCCGGCCGCGACCTGTGGGGCGGACGACTGCTTCGCGCGCCCGGCGGCCCGACCTACGCGGCAGCGCGAAGACTGCTCGCGCCGCTCACCCATGCGATGCAGTGGCAGGGCAGGCCGCTCACAGCGAGCGGGTCGTATTACCTGCCGCTCTCGTTTCCGTTCACGTCGTACGGGTCGACGGTGTTCGCGCTGCACGTTGCCGACGGCAGCGAGATCATCACACGACGCGTCGGCGGCGCATCGCTCTCCGTGTACGTGGGATCCGGCAGCGAGCGGTACGGGTCGTGCTCGGCTCGCGCAGGTGCGGCGCGGCTTGCCGTAGGATATCTCCCGGTATTACAGACGTCGTACGCCGATGCAGCCGGTGTCCGTTATCGGCAGGAATCGTTCGTCGGCCGCGCGTATGGCGCATACGGTGCGCGCTCGGTCATCAGCTTCGTGCGTCTCGTCGTCGACGCGCGCCGCTCGTCGAAGGGCGCGACGGTGCGGCTCGTGCCGTGGCGGCGCCTCGCGCACTCCGCGGCAGACCGTCTCGCCCTCGGGGCGCAGACGCGCCTGATCGTCAGCGACGGCGCCGAGTTCGTCGACGGAGTCGTTCGCTATCGCGTCCCGGCCGCCGAGAAGCAGACGATCTATCTCGCGTGGTTGAACGCGCCGTCGGATGCGCGCTACGTGCACGCGAACGCCGCGACGTACGACACGGCTCGCGCGACCGCCGTGAAGTTCTGGCAGGCACGCCTCGACACGGGAGCGACGTTCGACGTGCCCGAGCAGGACGTGCAGAACGCGGCGCGCGGGATCCTCACACAGCTGATCGCATTCGGCTGGCGCTACAGCATCGGCAACCCGTACGAAGAGCTTTCCTACGCGGAGTCGCTCGACGCGGCCGAGACCGCAGCCCAGTACGGCTACCCCTCCGTCGCCAAGTCGATCATCGAGCTGTCACTGCAGCGGATGCGGCTGCGTCCGTGGCGCTTCACGGCGTTTCGTGGCAGCCACATCCTGTCGACGGCTGCGTCGTACTACCGCGTCACCCGCGACCGAGCGTTCCTCCGCGCAGAGACCCCGGCACTTGGTGCACTGGTTGCACAAATTGCGTCGCGGCAGCGCATGGTCGGCCCGGCGCGTGGCAGGCTCCAGCCGGAACCGCTCTCGACCGACCTCGAAGGCCACGACGTCGACAGCGTGTCAGGGCAGATCGAGGCGGTCGAAGGGCTGCTGGCGATCTCGCGCGTCTGGAGCACGGGCGGCTACCCGGTGCACGCGGCTCGCGCCCGTACCCTCGCAGTCAGCATCGACGCCGCGTTGCGGCCCGCGGTTGCTCACGCGTCCGTTCGTCTGCGCGACGGCTCGCTCTTCGTGCCCGACCAGCTGACGACGCGGCAGCGGGCGTTCGCCCAGCTCACTGCGACGCGCGACGGCTCGTACTGGAACCTCGTGATGCCGTACGCCTTCGCGTCGGGCTGGTTTCCCGCACATTCAGCCGCCGCCCGGGGCGTTCTCCGCTACCAGCTCGCACACGGCGCGCGATTCCTCGGCGTGCCGCGAACCTACGCGCGCACCGTCTACGGCGACGCTCCGGGAGCCGGGCTCGCCCAGGTCTACGGACTGAGCACGTCACGCTTCCTCGCCGACAACGACCAGCCCGAGCAGCTCGTGCTCAGCCTCTACGGCATGCTCGCAGCCGGGATGACGCAGGGCACGTATGTCTCGGGTGAGGCGGTGTCGCTGCTGCCGGTTAACGGCGCGTTCGAGCGGTCGATGTTCATGCCACCGAACTCCGGCTCGAACGCCTCGTATCTCGGGACACTGCGCGAGCTCCTCGTCCACGAGCGACGCGGCCCGCTCGGCGCGCCGGCCGGGCTCGACCTGGCGTTCGCGACCCCGCGTGCCTGGCTCGCCGACGGACAGACGATTAGCGTGCGCGCGGCGCCGACGAGTTTCGGCAAGGTGTCCTACTCGCTCGCGCGTACCGGCGCGACGGTCGACGCGCAACTCGTGCTTCCACCCGCTGCGCATTGCCGTCTGCGGCTGCGGCTCCCCGCGGGCGAACGCCTCGTGCGCGTGCTCGTCGGTTCGACTGTCGTCGCCGCGGACCGCGCTGGGACGATCGACCTCGGAACTCGACACGGCTCGTTCGCGATCCGTGCGACCGTCGGCCGTTCGTCGTGACGTCAACTCAGTCGGCCGGGGGCGGGCTGCGCTCGCCCCAGACGCGATCCGCGTCCGGAGTGCACGGTCGACCATCGTCAGCTCGCAGCAGTCTTGCGCTCGGCAGCAACTCGGTCGGGGCTCCACCTGCTCCACCCGGAACGCCGCCAGGTCGCCGGCCAACCACGACTCGCGGAGCCCCGGGGTGCTGAGGTCCCAGTCGGGGCGAGTCTCCCTGGTCACGGTGCGGAGGTCCTGTCGGAGATCTTCGATCGACGGCCGACCCCAAAACCAGTAGCCGTTGGGAATGCTGTGGACAACGAGGCCGGGCTTGAGCACGAGTGTGTGCGGGATCATCGGGTCGTGCTCGGAGTCGGTGTACTCCTGGATCTCGAGGTCGCGCTGGACCGTGCGCTCGAGTTCGGAGAGGAACGGCCACTGGGCGCCGACCGACGCGCGGAACTCCTGGCTTGTGTGGTGCTCGTCGGTCGAGATCGTCGCGACCTGGGTGTAGGCGACCGCGATCTGCGGGTAGGACGCCGCGAGCTGCAGGTGTTGCTGGTGCTCCTTCGGACAGTAGTGGCCGCGTGCGAGCGTGAGGATCATGGGATCGTCGCCCTGGATCTCCTAGAAGCTTCCGCCGGCGACGGCCGGGAGCAGCAGAACCTTCGACTCGCCGCCGACCGGGGCGTCGAGGCCGCCGAGCAGGCGAATGTCCTCGCCGTCGACGAAGATGTTGAGGAACGTCGGGAGCACGCCGTCCGGCAGCACCCGCGCCTCGAGCGCGGGATGGTGTGCGATCAACGCTGCGAGCGCGTCGCGGACGTTCATTCCCTCGACGGTGACGGTGCGGCTACCTGCCGCCTCGGCACGCAGAACGGGTGAGATGCGGATCTCGGCCATGTCGCTTCAAAAAGGAAAGTATCGAACTTCGAGTGCTGTTGCTCGGTCGGCGTACTTGATATGAAGACGAGCTCGTGGATCTCTTTCCCATCGACGGTTTTCTGCCTTGAGGTCGGTTCGGTTTCTCGGTCCTGACACCGACGCGTACGTCGCGAGTGTCGAGCGTCATTCGGCCGAGTTCGAGGAACAGACGGGGATCGCGCTCGAGGTTCGGATCGTTCCGAGCGACCTCTACTTCTCGAACAAGATCCATCATCTGCTCGACGGCGATGATGCGGCCGACGTCTACATGTCCGGGCCGGTGCTCGTGTGGGAGCATCTGGCAGCAGGCTTCGTGCAGCCGCTCGACGAGTTCGTGGATCGTGCAAGCGACGGGTATAACGCCGCCGACTTCGTCGAGCGGCTGCTTGCCTGCAATCGCTGGAGCGGCCGTTTCGGCGACCCGCTCGGCGGGGGGCCGCTCCTCGAGATCCCCGTCAACTGCGAGTCGTACAACCTCGCCTACGTGCCGGCCATCCTCGAGTCCGCAGGTCTGGAGCGGCCCACGACCTGGGCCGAGTATTTCTCGACGGCCCGCGCGGTCGTCGAGCGGACCGGCGGCAGCGTCGGCGGCTTCGGGCAGCGCGGCACCGGGGCGTGGCACACGATGTACACCGGCTTCGCCACGCAGTTCTGGTCGTATGGAGCGTCCGATTTCGACGCAGGCCGCTGTGCGCTCGCGTCGCCCGCGTCGCTCCGTGCAACGTCGGACTTTCTCGCAGCGCTCCGCGATTGCGGCCCGTCGAACTGGCTCGATCAACGCTGGTACGAGCTCGCGCTCGACTTCGCCCGCGGGCGGTACGCGTTGCTCGTCGACTCCGACCACTACGTGGCGTATTTCGAGGATCCGGCGTACTCGGAGCTCGTCGGCGAGATCGGCTACGCACCGCCGCCGATCGGCCCGTCGGGCCTGCGTCGCCCGAACCTCTGGACCTGGTCGGTCGTTATGAACAGCCGCGTGCGAGACCGCGATGCCGCGTGGCAGTTCTTCGAGTGGGCGACTGGCAGCGAGTTCCTGCGGCGGTCGGCCTTCGAGGGCAACATGAACCCGACGCGCGCGAGCATCTGGGACGACGAGCGGTTCCGCGAGCGCACCTCGGCGTGGGGGGCTTTCTACGACGTCGCGCGCACGCTGATCGAGCGCGAAGCGTTCGTCCTTGTCACACCTGCGCCGAACTATCTCGAGATCGCAAACCGCTGGGTGCAGGCGTTGCTCGACGTGTACGACGAACGCGCAGAGCTTCCCGATGCGCTCGCGTCGGCGGCCGCCGACATCGACGTCCTCGTCGGTGAATAGGGACGAACGCGCCTGTCCGACAGCCGTAGTCGACACTGCGAGCGCGACGCCTGCAAACGCGACGCCTGCAAGGCGTACTTTTCCGAACTGGCAGGCAGGCAACTCCCGGATGCGCTGCCGCGTCCCGGATGCGAAACCTCGACTTGGTTGGAACCCGCTCAGGGTTGCCACCGGCAACAGAGGAGGACCAATGGCCATTCGTGGAAAGCGCAGCACGATGGGCTGGGCGCTCATCGCCGTCGCTGCCATGGCTATCGCTGCGACGCTCGGGTCGAGCGGCGCAGGCGCCTCGTATCAGGCGAAGTCGTACCCCCGCGCTGCGACGCTCGTCACGAGCGGTTCGCAGTGGGGCAACATCGCCGGAATGAACCCGTATGTCGGCAACAACGCCGCCGGCATGATCGGGCTCGTCAACGAGACACTGCTTCGGTACGACCCGCTCGCAAACAAATACGTCAACTGGTTGGCGCAGTCCGCAAAGTGGACCGGCGCCAAGCAGTACACCATCGTCGTGCGACCGGGTGTCAAGTGGTCGGACGGCAGGACGTTCACGGGCAGTGACGTCAGGTTCAACGTCAACCTGGCGCGATTCAACACCTCTGCCTGGAACAACCTCTACTTGAACCTGAAGCCCATCGCCGTGAAGGGCAACACGGTCATCTTCAACTTCAAGGGAACACCGAACTACGTGCAGTGGCAGAACATGATCTGGAACATGCCGATGATCAGCCCGATCCAGGGCGCGTCGATCAAGACTGCACAGGAGCTCACGACCTACAACCCGCACAACCCGATCGGCACCGGCCCGTACAAGCTGGACACCTCCGGCTTCGATGTGACCACACGTGTCGTCTGGGCGAAGCGGGCGCACTGGTGGGCTGCTGACCTGGGTCTCAGCCCGTCGCCGGCTCCGAAGTTCATCATCGACCTCGTCAACACGAGCAACACGAACAGCCTCTCGGCTGTGCTCGCGGGCGTCGAGGACCTGAACAACAACTACCTGCCGGGCGTCAACAAGCTCGTCGACTCCGGCAAGGTGCACACGTACTTCTCGAAGGCTCCGTACATGCTGTCGGCGAACACCGCGTGGCTCGAACCGAACACGTCGCAGGTGCCGCTGAACGATCGGACCTTCCGTAAGGCGCTCGCAATGTCGATCGACATCAACAAGATCGTCAGCGACGACTACGGGAACCTCGTGCTGAAGGCAAGCCCCACCGGCTTGCTGCCCACGTGGAACAAGACGATCAACACGAGCCTCGTGAAGAAGTACGGCTTCGCACACAACGCCGCAGCAGCGAAGGCAATGCTGCTGAAGGCCGGTTACAAGCTCGACGGCTCGGGGATGTTCGAGAACAAGGACGGTACGAAGATCGATCTCGAGATCTCCGTCCCGCAGGGTTGGTCTGACTGGGAGGCCGCCCGCGACATGATCGTCGCGTCTGCGAAGGACGCGGGGATCCGGCTCCACTCCAAGGTGAAGGACTTCAACACCTGGCAGTCGGACCGCAACGTGGGCAAGTTCGACCTCGTGGTCGACAACCACTACCAACTGAGTGACAACCCCTGGACGTATTGGAACGGCGTCTTCCATCTACCGGTGATCACGACCGGAACGGGGCAGACGTTCGCGAACTACGGGCGGTACGAGAACGCAACTGCGTGGGCCCTCACGCAGAAGCTCGACCGCACATTGCCGTCGGACACGAAGGCAATCAGGGGGATCAACGACCAACTCCAGACGATCCTGATGCAGGATCTGCCGGCGATTCCGCTCTGGTACAACGGCATCTGGGCGCAGATGACCACGAAGTACTGGACGAACTGGCCGACTGCGACGAGCAGCCGCCAGTACGTGCCGGTGATGTGGAACGGCTATCTCCAGATGACGGGGATCGACACGATCACCCATCTGAAGAGCACTCAGAGGCAGGCAGCCGGCGGCTAACCGCCGCGGCTACCGACTCTCGATGAACCAGCACTGCTCCTCCTCCAGGCAATCGCCGCGAGGAGGAGCGGTGCCGGCTTACGGCGACCCGAGTGAGGCGATCCCATGTGGCGTTACCTTCTGAGAAAGCTCGCGGTCTACGCGCTCACGTTCGTCGCTGCAGTGACGATCGACTGGTCGATCCCCCACTTGATGCCGGGGAACCCCGTGCTGACATTGATGGGGCGGATCCAGATCCAGGATCCGAAGGTCGCACAGCACGTCTACGACAACTACATGAGGTCGTTCAACCTCGATTCGCCGTTGTGGAAGCAGTACTACTACTTCTGGGTCTCGCTCTTCCACGGTGACCTCGGTACGAGCATCCTGCAGTTTCCCTCACCGGTCTCGTCGATCATCGTGAACGCGATCCCGTACACGCTCGGGCTGCTCATCCCGTCGATCTTGCTGAGCTGGTGGGTCGGGAACAAGCTCGGCGCGCTCGCGGCGCGCAGGAAGATTCTCGACAACACGGTTTTGCCGCTCGGCTACATGCTCACGGCGACGCCGTACATGTGGCTCGCGATCGTGCTCGTCTGGGTGTTCGCGATCACGTTGAGCCTCATGCCGGTAGGGCTCGCATATAGCCCGACGGCTGGGCGCGGCTGGTCGACGGCCTTCCTTCTCGACCTGCTGCATCACTGGGTGCTGCCGTTCCTCTCGCTCTTTCTCGTCTCGTGTGGCGGCTGGGCGATCGGGATGCGGAACATGATCATCTACGAGCTCGAGTCGGACTACGCGCACTATCTCGAGGCGCTAGGCGCACCCAGGCGTCTGGTGCGCAAGTACGCGTTTCGCAACGCGATGCTGCCGCAGATCAGCGGCCTTGCCCTCTCGCTCGGCGCGGTCATCGCCGGCGCACTCGTCACCGAGATCGTCTTCTCATACCCGGGGCTCGGCTACCAGATCTACCGCGCGATCACCAATGAGGACTACTTCGTGATCCAGGGCATCTTCCTGTTCATCATCGTTGGCGTCCTCCTTGCCAACTTCATCGTCGACATCGTCTACGTGATCGTGGATCCGAGGACTCGGATCGGGATGCAGGGAGGTCAATCATGAGCGCCGGGGCCGTCACCCCGAAGTCGCTCGCGACCGAGAAGCCGCCGTCGTCACGTGCGTCCGCCGCGCCGGTCATGTCGGGGCTTCAGGAGACGATCTACTTCGGTCTGCGGAACCGGAAGCTCGTGTTCGGGCTCGGCGTCACGCTCGTGATGCTCCTGTTCGCGATCTTCGGCCCCCTCTTCGCACAGCATCCGCCGCTCGACTTCGGTGGGCATCTCTCGCAGGCTCCGACGACGAAGGACGGCTACTGGTTCGGGACGACCCTCCTCGGCCAGGACGTCTACGCCCAGTTCGTGAATGGGCTGCGCCTCGCGTTCATCGTGGGCGCACTCGGCGGCGGGATCGCGGCCGTCGTCGGGATGCTCGTCGGCTTCACCGCCGGCTACCGCGGTGGGATGGTCGACGAGGTCCTGAACATGCTCACGAACATCGTGCTCGTCATTCCGACGTTCGCATTGCTGCTCGTCATCGCCGCCTACCTCCAGGTACGCGGGGTCATGACCGAAGCGATCTTCATCGGGCTGACTTCGTGGCCGTGGGCTGCGCGTGCCCTTCGCGCTCAGACCTTCTCGCTGACGTCGCGGGAGTTCGTAAACCTTGCTCGGCTGAGCGGCGAAGGCAGCACGAAGATCATCTTCAAGGAGATCGCGCCGAACATGAGCTCATACCTGTTCATGATGTTCATCCTTCTGTTCGGCGGATCCATCCTCATCGCCGCAACGCTCGACTTCATCGGCCTCGGCCCATCGAACACGATCTCGCTCGGCATGATGATGCAGCTCTCGGTGCAGAACGCCGCCTTGCAGCTGCACCTCTGGTGGTGGTTCCTGCCACCGGGACTCGCGATCATGGCGATCGTCGGCTCGCTCTACGTGATGAACGTCGGGCTCGACGAGGTCTTCAACCCGCGTCTCAGGAACATGTGATGGCACTCCAGGTCGACGACCTCCAGGTCTACTACCGGACGCTGCACGGTGACGTGCGAGCAGTCGACGGCGTGACGTTCGGTATCGCGGACGGCGAGATCATGGGACTCGCCGGTGAGTCGGGTTGCGGCAAGTCGAGCCTCGGCTCGAGCCTCGTCTATCTCACGGGACGCATGAGATTCGTCGGCGGTGCTGCGTCGCTCGACGGACGGATGCTGCCGATCTGGGACTTCGAGGCGATGAACGAGCACCGTTTCCGCGACATCTCCGTCATCCCGCAGTACGCGATGAGCGCACTCAATCCGACGAGAAAGATCGGCCACATGACGGCGGAGTTGCTGCATTCGCGCGGCGTTCCATACAAGAGCGTCTCCGACGAGCTCGTGCGGCGGCTCGAGCTCGTCGGGCTGTCCGAGGACGTTCTCGGCATGTATCCGATCGAGCTGTCCGGCGGGATGAAGCAGCGGATGGTCATGGTGATCTCGACGCTCCTCGACCCGTCGCTCCTGATCGCCGACGAGATCACTTCGGCACTCGACGTGTCGACGCAGAAGGCGGTCGCCCGCATGCTGGTCGAGTTTCGCGAGCGTGGATTCGTGAAGAGCATGATCGTGATCACTCACGACATCTCGATTCTCTACCAGGTCGCCGACACGATTCTTGTGATGTACGCGGGCCACCTCGCCGAGAAGGCGCCCGCGGATGTCATCATCAACGCGCCTCGGCATCCGTACACGAAGCTGCTCATCGCGTCGTTGCCTGAGGTGGGCGTGAGGTACGAGAAGCAGAAGCTCAAAGGCATTCCCGGAACGCCGCCGGCGCTGCTCGATCCCCCCGACGGCTGCCGCTTCCGCGACCGTTGCCCGCTCGCATCAGCCGTGTGCGCGAAGCGCCCGCCGTTCGTGCAGGTTGGTGACGGCCACGAGGTCGCGTGCTGGGAGGTCGCAAGATGAGCGCACTTGTCCACCTCGACAACTGCTGCAAGATCTACAAGGTTGGCGCATTCGGCGGCAAGCGTCTGACTGCCGTGCGCGATGTCTGCTTCGACGTTCACGCGGGCGAGGTCGTGTCGCTGATCGGGGAGAGCGGCAGTGGCAAGTCGACGATCGGCCGGATGATGCTGCGTCTCTCACCGGTCACCTCGGGAACGATCTCGTTCAAGGGACAGGACATTTCACTCCTGAAGGGTCACGAGCTGAAGGAGTACTACCGGCACGCGCAGGGCGTCTTCCAGGATCCGTTCAGCTCGTACAACCCGATCTACAAGGCGGACCGAGTCTTCGCGATGATCAAGGAGGCCTACTTCCCGCACGTCGATCGTCATGAGTGGGCGGACAAGCTAGACGCGGCGCTCGTCGCGGTGTCCCTCGACTCGACCCAGGTGTTGCACAAGTTCCCGCACCAGCTGAGCGGGGGCCAACTCCAGCGTTTGCTCGTCGCGCGCGCGCTGCTGCTCGATATCGAGTTTCTCGTCGCCGACGAGATCATCAGCATGCTCGACGCATCGACGCGCATCGACGTGCTGAATCTTCTGGGCGATCTGAAGGCGCGCGGGCTCGGGATCCTCTTCATCACTCACGACCTGTCGCTCGGCAATTACATCAGCGACCGAACGGTGATCCTGCGACACGGCGTGATCGTCGAAATGGGCGCAACCGAGAAAGTGTTCGGCAATCCGCAGCACGCGTACACGCGCATGCTGCTCGCTTCGGTGCCACAACTGCACCGCAAGTGGGAGGACGTGGAGGCGGAGTACGACCGAGCGCGCGCCGCGGTTGAGATCGATGCCGTGGGATCGCGGCTCGTCGAGGTGGAGCATGACCACCTCGTCCGAGGCGCCGAAGCAGCCTCGATCGGCGCGGCGGCATGACGGCGGCACCCGTCCGGAGCTTCGAGATTCTCGGAGCAGGCGCGCTCCCCGGTCTCCCTTGGGAGGACCGGCCCGCCGGGTCGACCGCGCCGATCTGGCGCTACTCCCAGAATCCCGTGATCGCGGGAGACGTGCTGCCCACCTCGAACAGCGTGTTCAACAGTGCGGTCGTCCCCTTCCAAGGTGGATACGCCGGCGTGTTTCGCTGCGACGACTGGACGAGGAAGATGCAACTGCACCGTGGCTTCTCGAGCGATGGGCTCGACTGGGAACTCGATCCGGAGCCGATCCGGTTGACGTGCGACGACGCCGAGCTCGGGCGCTTCGTCTACGGCTACGACCCGCGTGTGGTCTGGATCGACGATCGCTACTACGTCACCTGGTGCAACTGGTACCACGGCCCGACGATCGGGGTCGCGTGGACGGCGGACTTCGAAAGCTTCCACCAGCTCGAGAACGCGTTCCTGCCGTTCAACCGCAACGGCGTGCTGTTCCCGCGCAAGATCGACGGGCGGTTCGCGATGCTCTCCCGGCCCTCCGACGACCGGCACACCTCGTTCGGAGACGTCTTCTACAGCGAAAGCCCGGACCTGTGTTTCTGGGGCCGGCACCGGCACGTGTTCGGCCCGGTGCCGAACTCGTGGCAGTCGACCAAGGTTGGCGGCGGCCCGGTGCCGCTCGAGACGTCCGAAGGCTGGCTGCTCCTCTACCACGGCGTGCTCACGTCCTGCAACGGCTACGTCTACAGCGTCGGCGTCGCGCTGCTCGATCGAGACGAGCCGTGGAACGTCGTGGCGCGCGCGGCTCCGTACGTGCTTTCGCCGCGAGCGCACTACGAACGAATCGGAGACGTTCCGAATGTCGTGTTTCCGTGTGCGATGCTCTGCGACGCACCCACCGGGCGCCTCGCGATCTATTACGGCGCTGCGGACACGGTGACGGGACTCGCCTTTGCATACGTCGACGAGCTCGTCGCGTTCGCCACAGGTCATCCGCTGCTCGAGTCGGATCGCCTATGAGCGGCGTCGGCCAATCAGACGCCTTCCTCTGGGGTGCCGCCACGTCGGCCTATCAGGTCGAGGGAGCGTCGAGCACCGATGGCCGGGGGGAGAGCATCTGGGACAGGTTCGCCGCAACGCCGGGCAAGGTGAGGAACGGCAACACCGGCGCGGTGGCGTGCGACTTCTACCACCGGTACCCGGAGGACATCGCGCTCATGAAGGAGCTCGGCCTCCAAGCGCTTCGTCTCTCGATCGCCTGGCCGCGCGTGCTGCCGACCGGCAGTGGCCGTGTGAACGAGGCGGGGCTCGATTTCTATGACCGGCTGATCGACGCCCTGCTCGAAGCCGGCATCAGACCGTTCGTGACGCTCTACCACTGGGATCTCCCGCAGGCATTGGAGGACGCCGGCGGCTGGCCCGTGCGTGCAACCGCGCACGCGTTCGCCGACTACGCCGACGTGGTCGCTGCGCGACTCGGCGACCGCGTCCAGGATTGGACGACACACAACGAGCCGTTCTGCACCTCGTGGCTCGGATACGGCCACGGCGTGCACGCACCTGGACGGTCGAGTCCGGCCGACGCACTCGCCGCCGCCCATCACGTGCTTCTGTCGCACGGTTGGGCCGTGGAACGCCTACGGGCGCGGTGTCCTGCCGCCGAGATCGGCATCGTCCTCGACTCCTGGCCCGCACACCCGGCGAGCTCGGGCGACGCCGACCGCGACGCCGCACGCCTCGCAGACGGGATCCGGAACCGGTGGTTCTTCAACCCGGTGTTCCGCGGTCACTATCCGGCTGACGTGCTCGAGCACTTCGCTGCGGTCGGCCCTCCGGTGGAGGACGGCGACCTCTCGACGATCGCGGCGCCGCTCGACTATGTGGGAATTAACAACTACTCGCGCACGATCATTCGCGCCGACGTGGCGACCGGCGAGCCGGTGGAGGTGCGGTCGCCGGACGGGCAGCTCACGGACATGGGCTGGGAGATCTTTCCCGACGGCCTGGCCGAGGTTCTGACGCGACTGCACGAGGAGTACGCAGCCCCCTCGTTGTATGTGACGGAGAACGGTGCCACCTTCGCCGACGTTCGCACGCACGACGGCCGAGTCCACGACGACGAGCGGTGCGCGTACCTCGCGGCGTACGTCGCGGCGATGCGGGGCGCCATTGCCAGCGGCGTCCCGGTTCGCGGCTACTTCGTCTGGTCGCTGCTCGACAACTTCGAATGGTCGCTCGGGTATTCGAAGCGCTTTGGCCTTGTCCATGTCGACTATCCGACGCTCGAGCGTGTTCCGAAGGACAGCTTCTACTGGTATCGCGACCTGATCTCCGACGCGCGCGTCAATTCGGCGACGCGGCGGTTACCCGTGGCTGCGTGTTGACGCGAGAATCTGAGATGGTGACGGCCAGGAGAGACGAGATGATTGAGGCGAATCGAGCCGTCGTCCCCCCGAGCGAGCTCGAATCTCTCGTGGGGGCGCTTCGTAAGCGCGGCTATCGCGTCCTTGGACCGACTGTGCGCGAGGGCGCGATCGTCTATGACGACGTCGAGCACGCGACGGAGCTGCCGATCGGCTGGACCGACCGTCAGGACGGCGGCACCTACCGGCTGGAGCGGCGCGCAGACGAAGCTCGCTTCGGCTATGCGGTGGGCCCCCATTCGTGGAAGCGCTTCCTCTTCCCGCCGCGAGTCCGGCTCTGGCGCGCGAACCGGGACGCGGACGGTGCGATCGCGGTCGAAGAGGAGCCGCTCGACGAGACGCCGCTCGCGTTCATCGGGGTGCGGTCGTGCGAGCTCCATGCGATCGAGATCCAGGATCGTGTCTTCATGGGCGGCAGGCATGTCGACCGCGACTACGCGGCACGGCGTGACGGAGCGTTCCTCGTGGCCGTGAATTGCTTCGAGCCTGCGGGCACCTGTTTCTGCGCATCGATGGACACCGGCCCGAAGGTGCGATCGGGGTACGACCTCGCGCTGACCGAATTGCTCGACGGCGAGCATCGGTTGCTGGTCGAGGCCGGCAGCGAGCGCGGCGCGGATGTGCTGGCCGAGCTTTCCGGGCGGACAGTGGTTGCCGGCGATCTCGACGAGGCGGCGGCCTCGACCGCATCGGCGGTGGAACGGATGGGCCGCACGATGGACACGTTTGACATCAAAGATCTGCTTGCACGCAATCTCGGGCACGCTCGCTGGGAGGAAGTCGCGAAGCGGTGTCTCACCTGCGGCAACTGCACCCTCGTCTGCCCGACGTGCTTCTGCTCCGGCGTCGAGGACGAGACCGACCTGACGGGCGCCGAGGCCGCACGCTTTCGTGTCTGGGACAACTGCTTTTCGGTCGACTACTCCTACATTCACGGCGGCAGCATCCGCCCGACCGGCGCGTCGCGATATCGGCAGTGGATGACCCACAAGCTGGGAACCTGGATCGACCAGTTCGGGTCGTCCGGCTGCGTCGGTTGCGGACGGTGCATCACGTGGTGTCCGGTCGGGATCGACATCACCGAGGAGGTCGCAGCGATTCGTGCGACCGACGGAGATCATGTCGCGGCCGCTTGAAAGCCTGATCGGCGAAGTGCCGTTCTTCAGCGGCCTCGCCGCTGACGATCTCGCGCTCGTCGCCGGCTGCGGCCGCAACGTCCACTTCCACGTCGGCGAGAACCTATTCAGGACCGGCGACAGCGCCGAGTCGTTCTACGTCATCCGCCAGGGGAGCGTCGCGTTGGAGACGTTCGTCCCGGCCCGCGGGCCGATCGTGATCGAGACGATCGGGGCGGGTGAGGTGATCGGCTGGTCATGGCTCTTCGCGCCGTATCGCTGGCACCTCGACGCGCGCGCCCTGACCGCGGTTCGCGCGACGGCGTTCGACGGCGTGTGCCTGCGCCAGAAGTGCGACACCGACCCTCGGCTCGGCTACGACCTGATGAGCCGTTTCGCGCAGGTGGCGATCGAACGACTGCAATGGACCCGACTCCGGCTTCTCGACGTCTATGGCGACGGCAACCGCAACCGCAGCTGAGTCCGGGCCGGCCGGCGCGCTGCTCCCGCGCCTGTTCCGCGTCGCGACGCGGGTGCAGGACACCGCCGACACGTGGACGCTGGCGCTCAGTCCGACGTCGGGCGAGGACGTTGTCGTCTCGCCTGGGCAGTTCATGATGGTCTACGTCTTCGGCGTGGGAGAGGTTCCGATCTCGGTCAGCGGGCCGCCCAACCGGCCGGGCGCCGTGATCTTGACCGTGCGCGACGTGGGTGCGGTGACGCACGCGATCTGCGCCGCCCAACCGGGCGCCGTGCTGGGGTTGCGCGGCCCGTTCGGCAACTCGTGGCCGAACGAGGTTGCCCGCGGCGGTGACGTCCTCGTGGTGGCCGGCGGGATCGGGCTTGCTCCGCTTCGCCCTGTCGTCCTGCGGTCGCTTGAGGCGGCGTCTGCCTACGGCAGCGTCACGCTGCTGTATGGCGCGCGCAGTCCCGCCGATCTTCTCTATCCCGCGCAGCTCGAGGAGTGGCGCAAAGCGATCGACGTCGATGTCACGGTCGACACGGCGGGAAGCGGGTGGGACGGACACGTCGGCGTGGTGCCGAGGCTGATCGGAGACGCTCGTTTCCGCCCGGAGGCAGTGACGGCGTTTGTCTGCGGGCCCGAGATCATGATGCACTTCGTCGTTGAGGAGCTCGTCGAGCGGGCCGTTTCGCCGGACCGGATCCACGTGTCGATGGAACGGCACATGCAGTGCGGCGTCGGTCTCTGCGGTCACTGCCAGCTCGGCCCGACGCTCATCTGCCGGGACGGCCCCGTCTACTCGTATGCCGAGGCGGCGCCGTGGCTGAAGACGCGACAGCTGTGAGCGTCGCGACGAAACCGAAGCTCGCCGTCTGGAAGTTCGCGTCGTGCGACGGCTGTCAGCTGTCGCTCCTCGATCTCGAGGATGAGCTGCTGGCGCTGGCCGGCGCGGTCGAGGTCGCGGAGTTTCGCGAGGCCACGAGCGGCGTCGTCGCCGGGCCCTACGACCTTTCCCTCGTCGAGGGCTCCATCACGACGGCGCACGATGCAGAGCGAATCCAGGAGGTCCGGCGGTCGTCGAAGGCGCTCGTCACGATCGGTGCGTGCGCGACCTCGGGCGGGATCCAAGCGCTGCGCAACTTCGCCGACGTCCGCGAGTTCACGGCTGCTGTCTACGCCTCGCCCGAGTTCATCTCGACCCTGGAGACGTCGACGCCGATCGCGGCGCACGTCGCTGTCGATTTCGAGTTGAACGGCTGCCCGATCAACAAGCGCCAGCTCGTCGAGGTCGTGACGGCGTTTCTGCATGGACGGAAACCAGGGATCCCTGCGACGAGCGTCTGTACCGAGTGCAAGAAGCGCGGCGTCGTCTGCGTCACCGTCGCGCACGGGACGCCGTGCCTTGGCCCGGTGACCCATGCAGGTTGCGGTGCGCTGTGCCCGACCTACAACCGCGGGTGCTACGGCTGCTTCGGGCCGATGGAAACACCGAACACCGCTGCGCTCATCCCGCGGTTGCGTGATCTGGGACTCACCGAGAAGGGTGTCGAGCGCATCTTCCAGACCTTCAACGCGAGCGCGGCGCCGTTCCGAGATGCGGTGCGGAAGTCGTGACCGAGCGCCGCGTCATCAAGACCGACTATCTCGCCCGCGTCGAGGGCGAAGGTGCCATGACCGTCCGGCTCGCAAATGGAAAGGTCGAGCACGTCGAGCTCCGGATCTTCGAGCCGCCACGGTTCTTCGAGGCGCTGCTTCGCGGGCGGGCATCTGCGGAGGCCCCGGACATCACCGCTCGAATCTGCGGCATCTGCCCGGTTGCATACCAAACGAGCTCGGTGAACGCGCTCGAGAATCTGAGTGGAGTGGAAGTTCCGGACTCCATTCGCGCGCTGCGTCGCATCCTCTACTGCGGCGAATGGATCGAGAGCCATGCGCTCCACATCTACATGCTCCATGCCCCCGACTTCCTCGGCTACGCCGGGGCCGTCGAGCTCGCGCGCGATGCACCGCAGATCGTCGAGCGCGGACTCGCGCTCAAGAAGACCGGGAACGAGGTGATGGCGCTGATCGGCGGACGCGAGATCCATCCGATCAACGTGCGCGTCGGCGGGTTCTACCGCGCTCCGACAAGGCGCGAGCTGCTCACGCTCGTGGATCCCCTCGAACGCGCCCGCGAGGCGGCACTCGAGACCGTTCGCTGGACGGCCGGCTTCGAGTTCCCGGAGCGGGAGGTCGAATGCGAGCTCGTGGCCCTTTCCCATCCGCACGACTACGCGATCGAGCGAGGACGCATTCGCTCGGACCGAGGTCTCGACATCTCGGTCGGCGAGTACGAGGAGCACTTCGAAGAGGAGCACGTCGAGCGCTCGACGGCGCTGCACTCACGGCTCCGCGAACGTGGGGCCTATCTTTGCGGCCCGCTGGCGCGCTACTCGCTCAACTACGAGCAGCTGTCGCCGCTTGCCCGCGATGCAGCACGAGAGTCGGGTCTCGGCGCGACCTGCCGCGACCCGTTTCGCAGCATCGTGGTGCGCAGCGTCGAGCTCGTCTACGCCTGCGACGAAGCTCTGCGCCTGATCGGTGACTACGAAGAGCCAGACGTGCCCGCGCTCGAGGTACCGCCGGTCGCAGGAACCGGCTTCGGCGCGAGCGAGGCGCCCCGCGGGCTCTGCTACCACCGGTACGACGTCGATTCCGACGGGACGATCCTCCAGGCGAAGATCGTGCCCCCGACATCGCAAAACCAGCAGGCGATCGAAGACGACCTCGGTGCGGTCGTCGGGCAGAACGCACAACTCGCCGACGACGAGCTTCGTCATCTCTGCGAGCAGACGATTCGCAACTACGACCCATGCATCTCGTGCGCGACGCACTTTCTCACCCTTGATATCGAGCGCGCATGACGGGGATCACCGTGATCGGAGTCGGGAACGCCTATCGCGGTGACGACGGCCTCGGGCCTGCCGTCACCGACGCATTGCGCGGTCGCGCGCCGTCATCCGTGTCGATCGTCGAGTGCGAGCAGGAGCTGAGCCGGCTGCTCGACGCCTGGGAAGGAGCCGGCGCGGCGATCGTCGTCGACGCGATCGAGCCGGGAGACGCGCCGGGCGGGGTGCATCGCTTCGACGCAACGGCCGGTCCGATTCCCGCGCGACCGTTTCGCTCGTCGACCCATGCATTCGGAGTCGGAGAGGCGATCGAGCTTGGGCGAGCGCTCGGGAGGCTACCGCGCGTCGTGATCGTGTACGGAATCGAAGGTGTCGACTTCACAGCCGGGGAGGAGCTCAGCCCGTCGGTCGCAGCGGGTGTCGAAGCCGTCGCGAACGCGATCCTGTCCGATATCGAACGGTTGCAATCAGAGGAGACCGCATGCACGAGCACGCCTTGATGCAAGACGTCATGAGCAAGATCGAAGCGGTCGCGACCGACGACGGCGCAACCCGGGTGACCAAGGTCTCGGTCCGCTTGGGGGCGTTGTCGCACTTCACGCCGGCTCACTTTCGCGAGCACTTCATCGACGCGTCGAAGGGGACGGTTGCCGAAGGCGCAGACGTCGAAGCGCTGCTCGACGACGACATCGGGGCCGAGTACGCACGCGACGTAGTGCTCGCGAGCGTCGAGGTCGAGGGGCCCCCGGCGGAGAAGGCAACCTGATGTGCCTCGGCGTGATCAGCGTTCTCCTCGAGACCTGGGACGACGAGGGAGTGCGCGTCGGCAAGCTGGCCGACGGGCGGATCGTGCCGCTCTCCTTCGCCCCAGACGCCGTCGCCGGAGACGTTCTCCTCCTTCATCTCGGCATCGCCGTCGAAGTGCTCACGCCCGATGTGGCGCAAACGGCACTCGCTCTTCGTTCGACGCCACCTGCAACCCTCAACGAAAACGGAGCCACCTGATGAGCACACGCGCAACCGGCATCGGTCTTGCCTTCGTCAGCGCGGTCGTCAGCGGCGTGTCGATCTTCGTCAATGGTCATGCCGTGAAGCACTTCCACGACGCGACCGTCTACACTACGGCGAAGAACGCGGTCGCCGGTGCGCTGCTCGTCGTACTCGCACTCACGACCCGGCCGCGCACCCCCGAGCGCTCGGCCGGGGCGCCGGTGGGCAGCAGGCGATGGCTGGCTCTGCTCGGTGTCGCCGTGATCGGCGGAAGCGTGCCCTTCGTACTCTTCTTCGAGGGTCTTGCCCGTTCGCAGGCCACCCAGGCGGCGTTCATCCAGAAGACGCTCGTGATCTGGGTCGCGTTGCTCGCGGTCCCGTTGCTCCGCGAGCGCATCCGCGCGCCGCATCTGGTTGCGATCGCGCTTCTGCTCGCAGGGCAGGCGTGGCTCGCAGGCCGTGCGGGAACGGTCGTGTTCGGATCGGGCGAGGCGATGATTCTCGCCGCGACGCTTCTCTGGGCGGTCGAGGTCGTCTACGTGAAGCGCCTACTCGCGTCGCTCGATCCGCGGACTCTCGCCGTCGCGCGCATGGGCATCGGAACGGCATTGCTCGCCGCGTGGGTCGCGATCTCGGGGAAGACGGGCTCGCTCACCGGTCTCGACGCCGCGCAATGGAAATGGGTGGTGCTGACCGGGCTCCTCCTCACCGCCTACGTCGCGACGTGGTACGCCGCGCTCGCGCGCGCACAGGCGATCGACGTCACGGCCGTGCTCGTCTTCGGCGCGGTCATCACCGCTCTGCTCTCCGGCGCTGCGGATGGCACCCCGATCAACGTGGCGGCCACGATTCTCGTGGCGGTCGGCGCCGCGATCGTCGCCGCAGTCGGGATCGTCCGGCCGGCGCCGTCGCCGGTGCCGGCGGCGCGATGACGTCGCCGGCGGGCCCGTTGCTCTTCGCGCGGTACGCATATCCACCGAACGCGCTCGGCCTGTGCGGGGCGGACACTCCGCGCACGTTGCTCGAGTACGGCGACGCCGATGCGTCCGACGGGGGTCTCGCCGAGCTTGCACGAACCTTCGACGGCGCGTGGCCGTATCTCACGCTCATCGCCGGCGCGAACGGGATCTCGGATCCCCTCGATCCCCGCGTTGTCGAGGCGTACTGGGTTGGCAACGAGCTTCTGGACGAAGTGCCTCCGGGGGAACTCCTGCGTCATGTCGACGACCGCTTCCACGGCAGGATCGGCCGCGCACGGGAACATGTGGTCGACGTTGTCTCGGCAGGCGCCGTCCCGCACCACTGTTTCCACGTCTTTGCCGTCTACCCATGGCTCGGACTGCTCCGCTCCGGGATCGTCGACCAGCCTTTGCATGTCCTCGACCAGTGCAGGACGACTCCTGCCGTGGTCGCAGCGGTGGGTGATGAGACGCTCGAGGTGCTCGCTCGCCGGCTCGCCTGGGTCGACGGCGCGTTGCTGCTCGAGGAGCCTTCGAGCCGGACGGTTCGCTGGCGCGAGAGTGGGTTGGCTTTTGCCCACGATCCCCGGCCCGGCGACGCCGTCGCCCTGCACTGGGACTTCGTGTGCGACATCTTGACGCCCCGTGCGGCGCGTGCGTTGAATCGGGTGACCGACCGTGTCCTCAGTGCCGTGAACCACTCTGCGGTTGTCGCGGCGCTCGCCGGCTGAGTGAAGCTCGACACGCATAATTCCGGCGTGGCGGACGAGAGTGAGCGGGAGCGAATCAATCGGGAGCTGATCGAGCTCTTGAACGAGTTGCGGGTAGCGCTTCCAGGGGTGCAGGTGCTGTTCGCGTTCCTGCTGACGATCCCGTTCGCGAAGGGTTTTGCAGCAACGACTCGCTTCGAGCGTGATCTGTACTTCGCCGCGCTCGCCGCAGCGATGGTTGCGACCATCCTTCTAATGGCGCCGAGCGCCTATCACCGTGTGCTGTTCCGCCATCACGACAAGGAGCTGCTGATCAGACACGCAAACCGCCTGGCGATCGCGGGGATGTTCGCGCTCGCGGTTGCGCTGGCGATCAGCTTGTTCCTGGTCACCGAGTTCGTGTTCGGCTCGACTCTGGCGGGCATCGCGGCCGGCCTGACGCTCGCCTTGATCGGCGTGCTCTGGTATGCGCTGCCGATCTGGATTCGCCTCAACAGGTAGTTGCCGCCTTTCAGTGCGCTGAGGCCGCCGCGGTATCGGGCGCTACGCGGCTGTTGGCGGCACGACGAGGACGGGCCGGGACGCGTGCCGAAGGACGGGTTCGAGACCTTGCCGAGCACGCGGCGATGCCGGACGAATGGGTGCATGTACGAGGAAGCAGCCGCGTTTGCCGCCGCTGGCGAGGCGGGCTCGACATGAACGGCCGACCTCTCTTGTGGGTGAGTGCTGCCTCCATTGTTGGAGGCAGCACTCACATGCTGCTACGGATAGATCCCGCGTGTGGTCGTCGCCTGTGCGACTCGCTGCACGGCGAGTCCGTACGCAGCGACTCGCATCGGCAGGTTGCGCGTCTGGCTGACCTGCCATGTCTCGTCGAACGCGCGTGTGATGATCTCGTCGAGGCGCTCGTTGACCTCGTGCTCCTTCCAGAAGTACTCCTGGAGTCCCTGTACCCACTCGAAGTAGGAGACGACGACGCCGCCGGCGTTCGCGAGGATGTCGGGCAAGATCAGCACGTCGGCGTCCTCGAGGATCGCGTCGGCGTCGGGGGTGATGGGGCCGTTTGCCCCTTCGCAGATGATCGATGCGTTGATTCGGTCGGCATTGTCGGCGTCGATCACCTGTTCCAGAGCGCACGGCGCGAGCAGATCGCACTCGAGCTCGAGCAACTCGCCTGGATCGATCTCGTCGGCTCCGGTCAGGCCTCGCAGCGTCTTGTGCTCGTCTTTCCAAGCGCGGGCCGCAGGGACGTCGATGCCCCTGGGGTTGTGAAGGGCGACGGTGGAGTCGGAGATCCCAATCACCTTCGACCCCTGCTCGTGCAGGAAGATCGCCAGGAAGCTGCCGACATTGCCGAATCCCTGGACGACGCACGTCAGGTCTTCGAAGCGGCGGTCGAGCTTCCGCAAAGCCTCACGAATCGTGAACAGCGCTCCGCGAGCCGTCGCTTCTTCGCGTCCGAGAGAGCCGCCGATCGTCAGCGGCTTGCCGGTCACGACGCTGAGGACCGGGTAGCCCTTGTTCATCGAGTACGTGTCGAAGATCCACGACATCGTCTCTCCGTTGGTGTTGACGTCCGGTGCCGGGATGTCGATCTGCGGCCCGATCTCTCTCACGATCTCACTGGCATAGCGACGAGTCATCCGCTCGAGCTCGCCCGGTGACATGGCCTTCGGCTCGCAGGCAATCCCTCCCTTCGCACCGCCGAAGGGAATCCCCGTCAGCGCGCACTTCCAGGTCATCCACATGGCAAGGGCCCGCACCTCGTCGAGCGTGACGTCCGGGTGGTATCGAATACCGCCCTTGGAGGGACCGCGCGCCATGCTGTGCTGGACGCGGTAGCCGTCGAAGACATGGATGCTTCCGTCGTCCATCCTGGTCGGGACCGACACGACGACCGACTTCTTGCACCGTTCGAGAACTCGCACGAGCGACTCGTCGATCGCGAATGTCTCGGCGACCCGGCGCAGCTGCGCCTGTGCGACCCCGAATGGGTTCAACTTCAAGTGCGACTCATGTGTAACGGTGGCCACGTTTTCTCCTTTCATCGCCACACGGCGCGACCGGCCGGTCGCAGCCACATGGACCCTGCGCGCCACTCCCGCCCGGGGCATCAGGGTCGACGCTGATCACCTTGCTCACGACTGCGGATCAGCCACGACGGTTTCAAGCAATCGGGGCGCGGATCTCCTGCCGCCTTACCCGGGCGCGAGAGTTATGGAGACCCGCACGACGTCGATGCGGGTGCCGTCTTTCGGGGACCGCGCGTAGGCGATCACGGTCGCGGCCGGTGGCCGTGCCACGAGGTGAATGGCTGTCTCGAACCTGCCGCGAATGCCGGTACCGGCGCTCGCAAGTAGGGCTCGGTGCGCGAGCACGCGGCCGGTGGGCGCGACGACGTCCACGAAGAGCCGAGCCTCGAAGACGTTTGCGCTGCCGCGGACGCTGATCGCGCCCCTGATGTTGTCACCAGGAAGCGGGCGCTCGACGAGGATCGGCGGCGCTTGGCTCTCGACTTGGCCTCGTCCTATCGCCGGGCCGACGACGACCCCTTCGCCGCCGATTGCGTCAACCGGCTCGCCGTCGAGTCGGAACTGCACCCGTTGCACGTTCGTGAACTGGGTCATGGTGTGCACCACCTGCGCGACGCGCAGGAGCATAGAGAGGCTTCCGCCGCCGGACTCGAACCGACGTGACAGATCGACCTTCGCAACCCCGCCCGCGATCGAGACACCTCTCACCGCGACCCCTGCGGGGATAGTGGTGGCGTAGCCTTGCCTCCGCTCCGAGGCGCTCGGACCGCGCAGAAGCGCCAGCAGGGCTCCGCGGGCGACGCTTGGTACCGCCACAGTGCGCCCAAACGGTTGAACGCGTTCGCCGCGCACCAAGTAGACCGCGACGCGAGTCGTGCGACTCGACGACGCAACTGCCGGAAGCGCGGCGGCGGCGCAGAGAACAAGCAGGAGAAGCGCCTTCACTCGCGTGCAGAATCCTCGATGGGAATCATCGCGACAGCACCAACGATGACATCGGGGTCGGCACGGATAGTGCGCCCGGGTTAATCACGGTCGCCCGGGCGCGAGGCTGGGTGTCTTCTCAGGACGCGGCTCGATGGGCGAATCGCGCGTGGAGGCGTGTCGGTGTCGGTGTGCTTCGGATTGCGCCGACGAGTCGCCTGAGACGCTGCGGATGCACTGCGCGCCAGTGGGTATCGCAATAGCCCAGCCCACTCTTCTCCGTCATCTTGACTGGAGAGCGACAGATGGCGCACTCGTACCTCGCGGCCTCATGCTCGACGGTCTTGGCTGTCTGCCACATCGCATCCTCCTTCGGCTGTCGTCTTGCCTGGATTGAAGAACACTCGTGGCGAGATGGCGTCGGCGTTATCGCGGATAGCCGATTCGGACAAGCCGCAGTCTGGATCGGGCGCTTCCTCGGTGTCGCACCCGAACGTTCGCGAAGCGAGCGACTCGCGCGGTGTTGCCTCGGGCTTACGACCGCACACCGGCGGTCAGTAGTTGAGGGCGCCGGCTATCGGGGGGTTGACGGATGGCACCGGCCGAGTCTTGACTATCTACGCGACCTCGGGGCGTTCGACGCCGCTGCAGCACCGCTCCACGTCGGTGGCATCTCATCGACTCACGTCGGCCTGGTCTACCTCGACCTGGAGTACCAGCGCTCGTATGCCTCCAACACTCTCAGGGGCGCCGGCGACGACGCCCGAGCGGTGATCGCACCACTGGTCGCCTGGATCCGCGATGCGCCCGGCGCGGTCGGACTGGGCTGATCTGCGTGGGAGCAGAAGGCGCAATCGCGAGCTAGTAATCGAAGACAACGAAGAGTAGGTTTGTTCAACGCTGAACCGCGCGACGCCTCGGTGACGAGGACAGGAACGTCGCGCCGGCTCGACGACTTCATCGCCGCCGTCGGCTTTGGGTGACCTCGAGGACACGCGCACTGCGGCACCGGCCGGTGCCCCAGGTAGCCGATCGAGAGGAGCCAGCGTGAAGACTCAGAGCACCCGCAGCCCCGCCGACCTTGCCAACCCGCAGGGGCGGCTCGCACGTCTTGGCCACTTCACGGCCCGCCACCGCTGGCCGGTGATCATGGTCTGGGTCCTGCTGACTCTCGTCGGGGGTGTCGCAGCCGGCAAGCTCTCGACGCGCTGGTATCAGAGCATCGCGATCCCTGGAAAACCGGCGTACGAGGGGAGCCAGCGCACGTTTAAGGCATTCGGGGTCGGCGTGCGGCCGCCGAACGTCGTCGTCTTCCACTCACCAAGCGTCGATGTCACGAAGAGCCCGGCCGTCCGTGCCGCGATGACGCGACTGGTGAAGGCGAACCCCGGCGCGTTCACAAGCTCGTATTTCTCAACCGGCAACTCGATGTACGCGTCGAGCGACCGGCACACAACCTTCATGCAGGTTTACCCCCCGGGCCGTGATCGGCTCGACGTAAAGAGCGGCGCGGCGAGGATGCGTGCGACCGCAGCAGCTGGACTCTCCGCCGGGATCAGCGTCAACGTCACCGGCTACGCGCCGCTCGAGGAGGCGACCCGTCATGGGACGAACGCTGGGTCAGGCGTCCTTCTGGAAGCGCTGATCGGCGGGCTCGGTGCGCTCGTGATCCTTCTTTTCGTGTTCGGGACGCTGCCCGCTGTGTTGATGCCGCTGGTCGTCGCGGTCGCGTCGATCTTGAACACGTTTACGCTCGTCTGGGTTCTGACCTATGTCACGAGCGTCTCGATCATCGTGCAGTTCCTGATCGCGCTCGTCGGCCTGGGTGTCGCAATCGACTATGCGCTATTGATGATCTTCCGCTTCCGCGATGAGCTGCGGGAAGGGAGTGATGTCGAGACGGCGCTCGTCGAGACGATGACTCACGCCGGTCACTCGGTGATCATCTCCGGGACGACTGTTGCCGTTGGACTGCTTTCGATGATCGTCTTGCCCTTGCCGCTGCTCCGCGGCATGGGGCTTGGAGGCATGTTGATCCCGGTCGTCTCGGTCCTGGCCTCGCTCACGTTGTTGCCGGCGATGCTGGCCGTGCTTGGACAGAAGGTCAACCGCTTCCGGGTGATGCCGCGGCGGTTCATCGACCGCGGACATCCCGAAGAAGGCACTTGGGGCCGCTGGGCACGGTTCGTGCTTCGCCGCCCCGTCGCGATCGCGGCGGCGGGTATCACCATCGTCGCCGTCCTCGCGGGTGTCGGGACGCAGATAAACGCCAACGAAGCGCAGCTGAAGAATTTCCCCGGCACCGGCACGGCGATCACAGGTCGTGACCAACTCGCCGCGGCCGGTATCAGCCCAGGTGTGATGAAGCCGCTCAACGTCCTCGTTGAGCACGGAGGCAACGCTCCGGCGGTCGCGGCGAAGCTCGCCGCGGTACCCGGCGTGATCGGGGCGACTGCGCCGCCAGGATGGCAGCGCGGGCCAAACTCGTTTGTCGAAGGGTTCGCCAACGTCGACGGTGCCGCACCCGGCATTCAGACGATCATCGACAACGCCAACGCGAGCCTCAAAGGAACGAATGGGACCGTCACCGGCAATGCCGCGACCTACCGAGACTTCCTCCATGCTCTGTTCGGCAGCGTCCCCTATGCGCTCGGCCTCGTGCTGTTGCTGACGCTGGTGCTGTTGACGAGAGCCTTCCGCTCGCTCGTGTTGGCGGTCAAGGCGGTGCTGTTGAACCTCCTCTCGCTGGCTGCGGCGTTCGGGATTGTGGTCTTGGTTTTCCAGCAGGGTCACGGATCTTCGCTCTGGAACGTCCAGGCGAGCGGCGCGATCACTGCCTACATCCCGGTGATGATCTTCGCCTTCCTCTTCGGGCTGTCGATGGACTACGAGGTGTTCATGCTCTCGCGCATGCGCGAGGCCTACGACGAGACTGGCTCCACCGACAAAGCCATCGAGCTCGGTCTCGCGCGGACCGGCAAGCTCGTCACCAGTGCCGCGTTGATCCTGATGTTCGCCTTCATCGTGCTTTCGTCGAGCCCCGGCTACGAGATCAAGTCGCTAGCGGTGGGACTCGCAGCCGGGATCATCTTCGACGCGACAGTGATCCGTGCCCTGCTCGTGCCGGCCCTGATGAAGCTGCTCGGCGACTGGAACTGGTGGATGCCGCGGTGGGCGTGCAGCGTCCTTCGCCTCTCCCAGCCCGAACCCGCGCCCGAAGCAGCACCGGCACCGGCCGCCTGATCGCGACAGAGAGGACTCAAATGGAAACCGACACAACGCCTTATCCACTCCAACTGACAGGCGAGCTCGCGCCGAAGCTCAGCCGCGGGCTCTGGCTCATCAAGTGGCTGCTCGCGATTCCGCACTTCATCGCGCTCTTCTTTCTCTGGGTCGCGTTCGCCGTCGTCACGGTGATCGCGTTCTTTGCGATTCTCTTTACCGGGCGCTACCCGCGGTCCTTGTTCGACTTCAACGTCGGGGTGCTGCGCTGGTCGTGGCGTGTCGGTTTCTACTCCTACAGCGCGCTTGGCACTGACAACTACCCGCCGTTCACACTGAAGGACGTGCCCGACTACGAAGCCCGGCTCGACGTCGCGTATCCCGAGTCGCTGTCGCGCGGTCTCGTACTTGTCAAGTGGTGGCTGCTTGCCCTGCCGCACTACCTCGTCTTGGCCGTCTTCACCGGTGCCGCGTGGCCCGCAGCAACCGGCAGCAATTGGATTTGGAGCTCGGGCGGCCTGATCGGCCTGCTCGTCTTGTTCGCCGCGGTCGTCCTGCTCTTCACGGGCCGCTATCCGAGGTCGCTGTACGACTTGGTGATGGGCTTGAACCGGTGGGTCTTCCGCGTGCTCGCCTACAGCACGCTGATGACCGACAGCTATCCGCCGTTCCGTCTCGATGTGGGTGGGAACGAGCCGCCGGCCGAGGGCGTGAGTCAGACGATCCCGCCGCCGGTGCCGGCGCAGTAGAGGGCGAAACCGATGGCAGACGTCGCCGACCAAATTGCCGCGGCGAGCGCGGCGACCGCCGCGGACGGCATCGTCGTCGGCACGCCGCGTCGCCTGCTTCGTGTCGAGGGGGCGACGCTTCTCGCGGGCTCCTTGATCGCCTATTCGACCACTGATCAAGCGTGGTGGCTGGTGCCGCTCACCTTGTTGCTCCCCGACCTAACAATGATCGGCTATCTCGGAGGCGCCCGTCTTGGCTCCTATCTCTACAACCTCGGCCACAGCACCCCGCTGCCGGCAGCGATTGTCGCAATCGGTTGGTGGCAGGACAAAACGTTGGTCGTCGCGCTCGGCTTGGTCTGGCTGGCCCATATCGGCGTCGATCGCCTCGTCGGATACGGCCTCAAGTACGACGACCATTTTCAACACACCCATCTCGGTCGACTGGGTCGAAACCGCTAGCGCGCTGCACCGTTTCGCGACCTCGTGGAGGTTCGGTCTCGGCTGAACTGCACCGCGCGGAGACAATGCGGTACTCCAGCGCCGATTGTTGGACTCGGGCGGAAGGACGCTCGAACATGGCTCCGTCCCTCTCCTCCGAGTTTGAGCCCGGTGAGGTTTGCTGCGTACGTCTCTAGTTCTCTCGACAATTGCGTCGCGCGAGCGCGTACGATCGGCTTGATACCAAGCGGAGCACTTCGGCCGCGATCCGACCAGGAAGGAACGACTGACATGAAGG
>JBBQQU010000025.1:0-51311 GCA_038215565.1 Gaiellales bacterium
AACCAGTTTCGCTCTTTGAATCAGGTTGCTGAGTCTCGTCGGAGGCGCAGCCCCACCGTCCGGCCGGGCGGGGTGGCAGCGAAGCACAGCGGGGAGCTGCCGCCGCGGCAGCTCCCCGACCTGCGCAGGTTCCTAGAAGAACCCCAGCGGGTTCTCGTCGTAGGAGACGAGCACGCACTTCGTCTGTGGGTAGTGGTCGAGCATCATCTTGTGGTTCTCGCGACCGACCCCGGAGCCCTTGTAGCCGCCGAACGCTGCGCCGGCCGGGTAGAGGTGGTAGCAGTTCGTCCACACGCGGCCGGCCTTGATGCCGCGGCCCATGCGGAAGGCCTTGCCCGTGTCGCGCGTCCAGACGCCGGCACCGAGTCCGTACATGGTGTCGTTCGCGATCTCGAGCGCCTCGGCTTCGTTCCGGAACGTCGTCACCGACAGCACCGGGCCGAAGATCTCCTCCTGGAAGATGCGCATGTCGTTCGTGCCCTTGAAGACGGTCGGCTCGAAGTAGTAGCCATTCTCGAGCTCCCCACCAAGGTGAGCACGGTTGCCGCCGATCAGCAGCTCTGCGCCGTCCTTCTTACCGATCTCGACGTAGCTCGCGATCTTCTCGAGCTGCGCGGCCGAGACCTGCGGGCCGATCTGCGTGTCGCGGTCGAGCGGGTTCCCCTGCCGGATCGCGGCGATCCGCTCGAGGCAGCGGCCCATGAACTCGTCGTAGATCGACTCTTCGATCAACGCGCGAGAGGGTGCGGTGCAGACTTCACCCTTGTTGAACGCATAGAGCACGAGTCCCTCGATCGCCTTGTCGAGAAACGCGTCGTCCTGCGCCATGATGTCGGCGAAGAAGATGTTCGGCGACTTCCCGCCGAGCTCCGTCGTCGACGGGATGAGGTTCTCGGCGGCGTACTGCATGATCAGCCGTCCGGTCACCGTCTCGCCCGTGAACGCGACCTTCGCAATTCGCTTGCTGGTCGCGAGCGCCTTGCCGATCTCCGCGCCTGGGCCGTTGACGATGTTGATGACGCCCGGCGGGAGGATGTCCTCGAACAGCTCCATCAGCTTGAGGATCGACCATGGGGTCGGGCTCGCCGGCTTCAGCACGACGGTGTTCCCCGCTGCGAGGGCCGGAGCCAACTTCCATGCGGCCATCAGGATCGGGAAGTTGAACGGGATGATCTGCCCGACCACGCCGAGCGGCTCGTGGAAGTGGTAGGCGATGGTGTTCTTGTCGATCTCCGAGATCGATCCTTCTTCGCCGCGGATCACCGATGCGAAGTAGCGGAAGTGGTCGGCAGCGAGGGGGATGTCCGCAGCGAGTGTCTCGCGCACGGGCTTGCCGTTCTCCCAGCTCTCTGCGACGGCCAGCATCTCGACGTTCTCCTCGATTGCATCCGCGAGCTTGTTCAGCACGCGCGAGCGCTCGGTCGTCGAAGCCTCGGCCCAGGCGTCCTTCGCGGCGTGCGCCGCGTCGAGCGCCAGGTCGACGTCCTCGGTCGTCGAGCGCGGAACTTCCGTGAACGGCTCACCGGTCGCCGGGCTGATGTTGTCGGAGTACTCGCCGTTCACCGGGGCAACCCAGTGCCCACCGATGAAGTTCTCGTACCGCGACTTCAACTCGACGGGACTGTCGGTCTCTCCCGGAGCTGCGTAGGTCGCAACCCTTTCGATCGTTGCCATGACTTCCTTCCCTCAGAAGGTCTAGCCGCGAACCGCGGCTCGTCCTAGGCTCGCCGCTCCATCGCTCCGGCGCATCAGCGGGGGCTACGGACTCGCGTACGTGAAAAACACTGACGCAGGGCGCGTCAGGCGGTCTTGGAGGCGCGGCGTGGCGACGCGCGGACGTGCATGCGCTCGCCGTGACTTCCGTGCACGCTCAGGATCTCGACCGGCTCATCGCCGGCCGGACCGAACCAATGGGGCAGTCGAGTGTCGAACTCGGCGACCTCGCCAGGCCCCAGCGTGAGGTCGTGCTCACCGAGAACGAGGCGCATCTCTCCTGACAGCACGTACAGCCATTCGTAGCCCTCGTGGGTACGAAGCTCGCGCTCATGCTCGGGCGGAATGACCACCTTCCAGACGTGCAGGCCACTCGACTGGTGGGTGAGGGGAAACACCATGCGGCCGTTGCGAACGCGCGGCTTGAGGCGGATGCGAGGGTCGCCGACGTCGGGTGCGCCGACAAGCTCGTCGAGCGGCACCTGATGGGCCTCGGCCAGCGGCAAGAGCAGCTCGAGGCTGGGCTTGCGCTGACCACTCTCCAATCGCGACAGCGTGCTCTTGGAGATCCCCGTCGTCGCGGCGAGCGCCGTCAAGGTCACGCCGCGGCGCAGACGCAGCCGCTTCAAGCGGGGGCCGACTTCAGCAAGGACGCTCGGGATCCCCGGCGAGCTCTCCACATCACCAAGCTAACGCCGGTTCCCAGAAACAGCAACGAAAATTGCGGTGGACGACGCGCTCGTGCAGTGTCGAGCTCATGAAGTCCGAGACCTATGACGTTGTCGTCGTCGGCGGCGGCGCGGCAGGGTTGAGCGCCGCTCTCGTGCTCGGCCGGGCGCGGCGCAGCGTCGCGGTCGTCGATGCAGGAACACCGCGAAACGCTCCCGCCGAGCACATGCAGGGTTTTCTCTCACGCGACGGGATGCGGCCGACCGGCCTCCTCGCGGTCGCGCGTGCCGAAGTCGGCGGCTACGGCGTCCACCTCGTCGACGACCGGGTCGTGGAGATCTCAGCGGGCTTCACCGTTCAACTCGCCGGTGGCGGTTCTATGACTGCGCGGCGGCTGCTCCTGACGACGGGCGCCGTCGACGAGTTGCCGGACATTCCCGGCGCACGTGAGCGTTGGGGTCGCGACTTCCTCCACTGCCCGTACTGCCACGGCTGGGAGGTTCGCGACCAGCCGATCGGCGTGCTCGGCACCGACCCCGCCTCGGTCGACCACGCGCATCTGTTGCGCCAGTGGTCGGACGACGTCATCTTTTTCGCGCACACGCACACGCTCAGCCCCGGTGAGCGCACGGCGCTCGAGGCACGAGGCATCTCTGTCCTCGAAGGGGTCGTCGCGGGTCTTTCCGTCGTCGATGACCGTCTGAACGCGGTACAGCTCAGCGACGGACGCGCGATCCCTCGCGCCGCCGTGTTCATCCGGCCGACGCTCCGCCCACGCAACGACGGTCTGATCGCCGCCCTGGGTTGCGAGCTCGACGCTGGAGGGTTCGTCCGGGCTGACGCGACCGGCGCTACGAGCGTGACCGGCGTCTGGGTTGCCGGCAACGCCGCAAACCCGCGTGCGCAGGTGATCACCGCCGCCGGCGAGGGATCCGCTGCCGCCATCGCAATCAACGCGGACCTCGTCGAGGAGGACGTCCGCAACGCCATCAATCACGACGACCGAAAGGATCTGCCATGACCGACACCACCGATACTCCGCACCGACGCATTCCTCCGCCGAGCAAGCACCAGCTCGCGTTCATGATCTGGCTGTGCGTGTTCCCGACGCTCACCGTCATCAACCTCGCGTTCGGAGACCGGCTGCGAACGCTGTCGCCGGTGCTCCGCACTTTCGTGCTCGCAACGATCGCCGTCCCGATCGTGATCTACGGATTGATGCCGTACCTGCACCGGCTCCGCGTCCGTGTTCTGACGAACGGCGGCGCCATCTAGGTCACAGATCGAGCACGACGTTGTCGCGTGGCTGTGCGCAACAGATGAGTGCGCTGCCGTCGGCGGGTGCCTCGACCGGTTCGGGGCTGTAGGCGAGATCGCCGGCGATGAGTGTCGTCTCGCAGGTGTGGCAGACGCCGGTGCGGCATGACCAGCGGACGGGCACGTCGCATGCTTCAGCCAGTTCCAGCAAGCTCGTGTAGCCGTCGTTCCACGGGATCGCGAGGTTGCTGCGCGCGAACTCGATCGTCGGACCGCTTCCGGGCTCGCCGGCCGGTCGGTGGGACTCCCGGGCAGGCGGTGCGGCGATGCCGGGCGTCAGACCGGGCGCAGGTCCGAACGGCTCGGTGTGGACGTGAGTGGCGTCAAGGCCGATCGCGGCGAGGCCGGCGCTCATCTCCTCCATGAACGGCGTCGGCCCGCAGAGGTATGCCTCAGCATCGCGCGGTGGCGCGAGCTCCGCGAGCAGCGGCGCTGTCAGCCGGCCGGCGCTGTCGAAGTCGCGGCCTGCACGGTCCTCGGGATCTGGACGGCTGTAGCAGATGTGGGAATGGACGTTCGGGAGTGACGCAAGCATCTCGCGGACTTCGACGGCGAAGGAGTGGTCACGCCCGCTGCGCGCACCGTGGAGCCACCAGATCTCCCGTTCGCTGTGCTCGGTGGCGAGTGCGTGCAGCATGGCGAGGACCGGGGTGGCGCCGATGCCGACGCTGATGAGCAGTACGGGCGCGTCGGTTCGGTCGAGGATGAAGGTGCCGCGGGGTGCTGCGATGTCGAGTTGGTCGCCGACGGCGAGCTGGGTGTGGAGATAGCCGCTGGCTTCCCCGTCTGGCTCGCGCTTGACCGTGATCCGGTAGTAGCCGGCATCCGGCGGCCCGGACATGGAGTAGTTGCGCAGCACCGACGTTCCTTCGTCGGCCGTGTGGATACGCAGCGTGAGGTATTGGCCCGGCCGCGCGGGGGGTAGCAGTGCGTCCACGGGGTCCGCGAGGCGTATGGAGATGACGGAGTCGCTCTCTCGATCGATTCCCGTCACGGTCAGTCGACGGAAGCCGGGCCAGGCAGGCGGCGGGCTGACGCTCGCGAGACCGGCGTTGCCACTGCCGGGCGCTCCTTCGACCAAGGCGCGGAAAGACGCGTGCCAGCCCGGGCTGAGCGCCGGGATCCGCAGCGCCCGGAGCAGCTGTTGGCGCGCGTGGCCTGGGAGGTAGAGGAGTGCGTCGACGTCGGCAACCGTCATCTGCTCCGGGCCTGAGACGAGCTTGACGATCTCGTCTCCTGCCTCGACCTCGCCTTCTTCGAGCACGCGGAAGTAGAAGCCGGGGCGCCGGTGTGAGACGAGCAGCGCCGGAATGCGCGGGTCGTTCATGCGGATGCCGACGCGGTAGCAGGTGACGCGGGGTTGCGTTACTTCGAAGGCCGCGGTGCCGATCCGGTAGCGGTCTCCGATGCAGACCTCGTCGTCGCTCAGTCCCTCGATCGTGAAGTTCTCGCCGAACTGTCCATACGCGAAGTCGTTTCGTTCGAGCTCGCGCTGCCAGTACCGGTACGAGTCCATCTGGTAGACGAACACCGCGCGCTGCTCTCCGCCGTGCCCGGCCAGATCGCCTTGGCCATCGCCATCGATGTTGAGCGTGCGCACCCGGCGAGGCCCCGCGACCGCTTCCTTGAACACACCCGTGAAAACGGTCTTCCCTTGCCAGAGCACGTCCTTCGGCCGGCCGATGTTGACGGACAGCAACGCGCCTGTTGACCGCGGCTGTGACATGGATACACAGAGTAAACCGAGGACACCCGATACGCAGCCGTCGCTGTGGCAGCGGCAGCGCGCGGCGTGGCAGCGGTTTGGCACCGGCGCGCGGGAGAGTGCGCTCGACAGTTATTCGAGCAGAAGGGAGTGGAAATGGCGAAGGAAAACGTGGTCGTTGTTCGGTTCACGGAACCGAGCAAGGCCTACCAGGCACTGAGCGTGCTGAAGGAGTGCGACCCAGACGGCCGCATCGGGCTCGAGTCCGCCGCGGTCGTGGAGCGCACCGCAGACGGCGCGCTGCTGATCCCTGACAGTGCCGACAACGTCGGCCCCATCGGCGTCGCGAGCGGTTCGCTGATCGGGATGCTCGTCGGAGTCCTCGGCGGCCCGGTCGGGGTACTCCTCGGCTGGGGCGCGGGCGCCATGATGGGCGGGGCGTTCGACATCGATCGCGCCGTGACCTCCGATGAGGCGCTCACGGTTCTTGGCCAGGCGATTCCGCCGGAGTCGACTGCAGTGATCGCGAGCGTCGATGAGCCGGCCGTCGAGGTGATCGACGGCGAGATGAAGAAGCTCGGCGGCGAGGTGACACGGCGTTCGGTCGCCGAGGTCACGGCCGAGCTCGACGCGGTGGAGGACGCCGCCGACGCCGCCGCTCGCGAAGCACGACGCACGGTCCGCGAGCAGCGCAAAGCGGCGCTGAGCGCCGACTTCCATGAGCGCACGGGGAAGGTCAAGGAGAAGCTCTACGTCTCCTGACGACGCTTCTGCAACCCTTCGCGCGTGGAACATATGATGACTCGCGTGGAACTGACAGACACGAAAGCAAACGTCGAGGCGGTCGCGCAGCGCCGCGCGAACCAGCGGCGGCCGGCGCGGCTCGCGTCGGTCATCTTCGAGGTGCTGGGCGACAAGATCATCGGCGGCGCGCTCTCGGAGGGTGACGTTCTTCCGACCGAGCCCGCGCTCTGCGAAGAGTTCGGCTTCAGCCGCACCGTCGTTCGCGAGGGTCTGAAGCTGCTGGAAGGACGGGGCCTCGTCCGAGTAGAGCAGGGGCGAGGCACGACGGTGCAGCCGCGCAGCTCGTGGGACCTCCTCGATCCCGACGTGCTGCAGATGGCGCTCGCCTACGACGACGACATGTCGCTGCTCGACGACCTGATGATGGTCCGCCGGGTCCTGGAACGCGAGATGGCCTCCGCCGCCGCAGAGCGTCTGAGCGAGGACGAGATCACGAAGCTCGCGAGCTTGATCGACTCGATGGAAGCGCTGTACGACGACTACGACCGCTTTCGGTCCCTCGACAACCTTTTCCACGAGATCGTCATGCGTGCATCGGGCAACGAGGTCGGTCTCACGATCGTCCGCGTCATCCACCGGCACGGCGGCGCCACACCGCCACTCGCCGCGACGCCGGCGTCCAAGGCGGCCCTCAAACGGACCGCGACCGAGCACCGCGCGATCCTGGGCGCGCTTGCCGCGCGCGACGCTGCGATGGCGGGCGAGCTCATCTCCGCGCACATCGAGTCGCGCTGGACCGAGCGCAAGGGACGTCCGCGCAAGACTCCATAGCTGGGCCTTGACAACAGGTGATCATTCGTATGATGATCATCCAGCATGCGGATCGCCTCGGTTGACGTCGACCTGATCCCCCTCCCGGCGGTCGTGCCCCCGTACGCCTGGCGGCGCGGCCTCCGCGGGTCGCACCCTGCACGAACGACCGCGGTTCTCCGCATCACGACGGACGACGGCGCGGTGGGCGAGGCCTACCACGAGTGGAGCGGGCCGATGCTCGCCGACATCGTCGACCGGATCCTCCGGCAGGAGCTCGTCGGTGAGCGTTCAGATCGCCGCGAGTGGCTCTGGCACCGGCTGTGGGAACTCGACCGCACGGAGGAGTTCCCGATCTGGGTGTTCGGCGTCGTCGACGTCGCGCTGTGGGACCTCGAGGGACGCGTGCTCGGTGTGCCGGTGCACCGGTTGCTCGGAACGTACCGGGATTCGATTCCGGCGACGGCGTCGACGACGACCTTCGCGACCATCGAGGAGTTTCTCGATGTCTGCGACCAGTGCCTGGAGCTCGGGTATCCGGCGATCAAGCTTCACGCGTGGGGTGACGCACGTGCGGACGCTGATCTGTGCCAGCGCGTCCGTGCGCACGTCGGGCCCGACGTCGATCTGATGTACGACGGGTCCGCGGCGTTCGACCTGCCGGATGCCGTCTATGTCGGTCGTGCGCTCGCGGAGGCCTCCTACCGCTGGTACGAGGAGCCAATGCGCGAGTTCAACGTGACCGCGTACAAGTGGCTCGCGGAGCGGGTCGACGTTCCCCTGCTCGTCGGCGAAACCTCGGACGGAAGTCATCTCAACACGGCCGACTTCATCGCGTCCGGGTGCGCTTCGTACGTGCGGACGAGTGCGAATCACCGCGGGGGCATCACCGGGGCGATGCGCATCGCGCACCTTGCCGACTCGTTCCGGTTGCGCGCCGAAGTGCATGGCCCGACCGAGTCGGCTGTCCACCTCTGCATGGCGATCCCGAACAACACCTACTACGAGTCGCTCGTCACCTCCAACCCGGTCGTGCGCGAGTCCCGCGTCGGGCCGGACGGTCTCGTCCAAGCCCCAACGACGCCCGGCATCGCATTGCCCGACTTCGTCGAGGAGCGCCGGGCGGTATCCCGGAACTGAAGCCATGGTCAATCCCAAGAAGGAGAGTCTCCGCATGAAGATCAATCGTCGGTGGCTGGTCCTCGCAGCGCTCGTCGTTGCGACGGCAGCTGCGGCGGCGCTCGTCGCCGCCACGACCGGACGGGCCGGCTCGAGCGGCGCTTCCGGCTCGCTCACCGTCTGGGTGGACGCCGTCCGCCTACCGGTCGCGAAGCTGTACGCCAAGACGCATCCGAAAGTCCATCTCCACATCGTCACCTTCGACGGCGACGGTAACGGCGCGACGACGATGCAAACGAAGATCCAGCTGTGGAACCGCACCGGCCACGGCTGGCCGGACGTGATCTTCAGCGAGCAGGCGAACGACCCGGTCTGGATGGGACAGAAGCCGTTCGACTTCGCGATGGACCTGAACGGCGTCTTCCCCAAGAGCCTCCTCAAGGGTTGGCCCGCGCCGTCGCTCGCGCAGTGCACGGTCAACGGCCGCCTCGTCTGCCTCCAGGACAACCTGGCCCAGGAGGTGCTGTACGTCAATCAAAAGCTGATGAAGCAGTTCGGGTACGCGGTGCCGACGACGTGGCAGCAGTGGGCGGCGCTCGGCCAGAAGGTCGCGACCGACCATCCCGGCTACATCATCGGCAATGTCGGCGACTCGTATGGCGCCTGGCTCTACCTGTGGGCCGACAAGTGCCCGATCTCGCAGGTCATTGCGCCGAACACGGTCCGGATCAACGCGGCTGACGTGCACTGCACGCGCATGGCGAGCTTGCTCGATCCGCTGATCAAGAGTGGCGTGACTCCGGCCGAGAGCGTCTTCACGGCGGACTTCGTCACGAAGTGGGGCGGCGCCACCGACAAGATCCTGCTCATGCCGGGGCCGGTGTGGTACGCGAAGGACATCTTCGGCGGCACCCTGCAGGTCCCGGCCGGCGAGTTGACGGCGGCGCTGCCGCTGCGCTGGAACAACGAGCCGCTCGTGACCGGTCAGGTCGGCGGTGGCCCGTGGATCGTGTCCAAGCACACGAAGAACGTGGCGGCTGCCATCGACTTCGTGAAGTGGTCTACGACTTCGCCGGCGGTCAAGTCGAAGGTCAGCGCCCTCTCACCGGGCTACCCGTCGTATGGGCCTGCTGCGGTCACGTGGTTGAACGCGCTGAACAAGGATCCCTTCTTCGCTGCTCCCGAGGGCCCGGCGATGAAGGCGGCCGCGAGCCTGATCTGGAAGGGTTGGAACATGGTCACGTATCCGGATCAGCCCGTCTGGTCGAACACGGTCGTGACGCAACTGGTCGCGGGCAAGTCGTTGAGCTCGTTGTTGCCGGCGTACGGCAAGGGACTCGCGCAGAACGCGCAGGCGGCGGGCTATAAGGTCGTTACGAAGTAACACCTTGGCTTCGCCCGTCGTTACGTCAGAGCATGCGGGGGCCACGCGGAGGCGTGGCCCCCGCCGCCTGCAGGGACTGCCGTTCGTCCTGCCGTACCTGCCGTTCCTGATCGTCTTCGGCATTGCACCGACGATCTACGCGCTCGACCTCGCCGTCACCAACGTGGGCGGCGACTGGGTCGGCTTCCACAACTTCGTGCGGACCTACCACGACTTCCGGTTCGCGTCTGCGTTCAAGCACGTCCTCGTGTACACGTGCGTCTGGCTCGCCGCGCTGATGGTCTTCGTCGTCGGCCTCGCGCTCTTGCTGCACGGCCGCGCGAACAAGGTCTCGGCGACCTTTCGCTTTCTCTTCTACATGCCGGGCGCGCTGGCCGGCTCGGCGGCGGTCCTCGTCTGGCTCTTCATGCTCGACCCGAGCGTGAGCCCCGCCTCGTTCTTCCTGCACCATGTCCTCGGAGCGGACATCTTCGCCCAGTCGATCGCGCCCGGGAACCTGCCCTACATCTTCGCGATGATCGCGTTCTGGACCGGCGCCGGTGGCTGGATCGTCGTCATGTACGGCGCGCTCAACACGATCCCGGACGATCTCGAGGAGGCGGCCCGCATCGACGGCGCCGGGCCGATCACGATCGCGCTCCGTCTGAAGCTGCCGCTGATCCGGAAGTGGATCGCCTACATGGTGATCCTCTCGTTCGCGACAGGGACGCAGCTCTTCGTCGAGCCTCAGGTCGTGCAGACCGCGAGCTTTGGCCTCGTCCCGGACACATGGTCCGCGAACCAGCTCGCCTACCAGCTCGCCTTCCGCTACGCGGACTTCAACGGCGCCGCCGCCATCGCGGTCGACCTGCTCATGATCGGCCTCGTCGGCGCGGTGTTGATCGTGACGCGCAGCGGGCTCTTCAGGACGGACGACTGATGCAGGTCCGTTTGCTCGGGCTCGGCGTGCGGCTCGGGATCCTCGTGACGTTCGCGGTGTTCTTCGTCGCGCCGATCCTCTGGCTCGTCCTCGCGCCGACGAAGACCGACCCGGCCCTCATCTCGAGGAGCCCTTTCTCGTTCGGGGACTTCCACCACGTGGCGCTCGCGTGGAAGCACCTCGACGCATTCTCGAGCCACATCTACCGCCGCTGGATTTTCAACACGCTCTTCTACGCGCTCAGCGCGACCGCGATCACGCTCGCCGTCGCCGTGCCGGCGGGCTACGGGCTCGCAATCGGGAAGTTCCCCGGCCGGAAGCTCGTGCTCTCGCTGACGCTCGTCGTGATGATCGTGCCTGGGGCCGCGCTCGTGCTCCCGATCTTCCTCGAGCTGAACGCCGTGCACCTGATCGGGAGCGTGCTCTCGATCATCCTGCCGTTCTCGTTCTTCCCGTTCGGGGTCTACCTCGCTTACCTCTACTACACGACCGCGCTCCCGCCAGGGCTGCTCGACGCCGCTCGCGTCGACGGCTGCAGCGAGCTGCAGACGTTCGTCCGCGTTGCGCTCCCCCTGGCGAAGCCGATCCTTGCGCTTGTCTTCTTCTTCAGCTTCGTCGCCGACTGGAACAACTTCTTCCTGCCCTACGTCGTGCTCGCAGACTCGAACCAGTACCCGATCACGGTCGGTCTCTGGGACCTGCTCTCGGCGACACCGTCCTTCAATCCGTCGGTCGGCGGGGGTGGCCAGTCGGTCAAGATTTTCAAGCCCGAGCTCGCGCTCGCAACGCTGATCGCCGTCGTGCCGGTGGCGATCGTCTTCGTCTTCTCGCAGCGAGCGCTTGTCCGGGGTCTCGTCGGTGGAGCAGTGAAGGAGTGAATGGTGGCTAGCGTCAGGTTCGAGGAAGTCTCCAAGCTGTTCGGCGATGGCACGCGGGCCGTCGACCGGCTCGATCTCGACATCGCGGACGGCGAGTTCATGGTGTTCGTCGGCCCGTCCGGGTGCGGCAAGACGACCGCGCTGCGCATGGTTGCCGGTCTCGAGGACATCAGCGATGGCGTCATCCGGATCGGCGAGCGTGTCGTCAACGACCTCTCACCGAAGAGCCGTGACATCGCGATGGTCTTCCAGAGCTACGCGCTTTACCCTCACCTGAGCGTCCGCGACAACATCGCGTTCCCGCTGAAGATCGGGAAGGTGCCGAGGGACGAGATCCGCCGCCGTGTCGATGAGGCGGCGCGGATCCTCGACCTCGAGCCGTACCTCGCACGCAAGCCCCGCGCGCTCTCGGGCGGTCAGCGTCAGCGGGTTGCGATGGGCCGCGCGATCGTTCGCGAGCCGGCTGTCTTCCTTCTGGACGAGCCACTCTCGAACCTGGACGCGAAGCTTCGCGTGCAGATGCGCGCCGACATCAAGAAGATCCAGCACGACCTCGGAACGACGACCATCTACGTCACGCACGATCAGGTCGAGGCGATGACGATGGGCGACCGCGTCGCGGTCATGCGCAAGGGAGAGCTACAACAGGTCGCGCCGCCGCAGCAGCTGTACGACCATCCGGTGAACGTGTTTGTCGCCGGCTTCATCGGGAGCCCGGCGATGAACATGCTCGAGGGCCGCGTCGAGCGAAGCGGTGCAGGCGTCGCCCTTGTCCTTGGCGACACGCGGTTCGAGGTCGACGAGCGGCAGCTCGGCGCCTATGTCGGCCGGCCGGTCGTGGTCGGTCTCCGCCCGGAGAACCTCGAGGACGCCGCGCTCGCGAACGGCACCCCGGGTGGGCGCCTGCGCGGCCAGGTCGAGTTGTGTGAGGCGCTCGGGGCCGAGGTGCTCGTGCATTTCACGATCGCCGCGCGTCCCGCGGTCACCGAAGAGATGCGCGAGTTGGCCGAGGATGTCGGAGACGACCGCGTGGTCGAACGACAGACGAGCGGCGCGGCCGAGGAGGCGACGCTCGTCGGGCGGTTCAGCCCACGGACGAAGGCATCCCAGGGCGATGCCCTGGATGTGTGGGTCGATCTCCGTGCACTGCACTTCTTCGATCCTGAGACCGGGCTCGCGATCCGCGGCGCGTGATGACGGCGCTTGACGGCCGCGAGCTCTGGTTCGCCGCCGGCGCGCAGGAGCTGTACGGCCCAGGCGTGCTCGGCACAGTTGCCGAGCACACCCGTGAGCTGGCCGCCGCGCTCGGCGCGGCCGCGGAGGTTCCGCTCCCCGTGCGGGACTGCGGGGTCGTCGTGTCGCCCGACTCGATCCGGCGGCTCTGTCTCGCCGCGAACGCCGACGACGCCTGCGTCGGGCTCGTTCTCTGGATGCACACGTTCTCGCCGGCGAAGATGTGGATCGCCGGTCTCTCGGCGCTCCGGAAACCGCTCCTGCACCTGCATACGCAGTTCAACCGTGAGCTCCCGTGGGCGGAGATCGACATGGAGTTCATGAACCTGAACCAGTCTGCGCACGGCGACCGTGAGTTCGCGTCGCTCGCGACACGGCTCGGCCTCCGGCGCAAGACGGTCGTCGGCCACTGGACGGATCCCGCGGTGCTGCGGCGCGTCGGCTGCTGGGCGCGCGCTGCGTGCGGGTGGGACGAGCTCCGGCACCTCTCGGTCGCGCGCTTCGGCGACAACATGCGCGAGGTCGCCGTCACGGAGGGCGACAAGGTGGAGGCGCAGATTCGCCTTGGCGTCGCCGTGAACGGCTACGGCCTCGGCGGGCTCGGGCGCTCAGTCCGCGACGCCTCGGATCGCGATGTCGATGCGCTCGTCCGTGACTACGACGAGCTCTACGAGGTGACTCGGGAGCTGCGCGAGGGCGGTGACAGGCGCTCGGAGCTGCGCGAGGCCGCCCGGATCGAGGCCGGGCTCCGGTCCGTCCTAGCGACCGGCGGTTTCCGCGCGTTCACGGATACGTTCGAGGATCTCGGTGACCTCCGGCAATTGCCGGGGATCGCTGTCCAGAGGCTGATGGCCGACGGCTACGGCTTTGGTGCGGAGGGCGACTGGAAGACGGCCGCGCTCCTGCGCGCGGCCAAGGTGATGGCAGCGGGGCTGCCGGGCGGTACGTCGTTCATGGAGGACTACACCTACGACTTCGCGCCGGGTGGCGGGCGTGTGCTCGGTGCGCACATGCTCGAGATCTGCCCGTCGATTGCGGCCGGCCGGCCCTCCTGCGAGATCCACCCTCTCTCCATCGGCGGTCGCGACGACCCCGTTCGCCTCGTCTTCACAGCCCGGCCCGGCCCGGCTGTGAACGTCGCGCTCGTCGATCTCGGAAACCGCTTTCGCCTGCTCGTCAACGAGGTCGACGTCGTCGATCCCGAGCACGCGTTGCCGAAGCTGCCGGTCGCGCGTGCGCTGTGGCGCCCTCGTCCTGACCTGCCGACAGCAGCAGAGGCCTGGCTTGTCGCCGGCGGGCCGCACCACACGGTGTTGAGCAGCCAGCTCGAAACCGAGGTGTTCGCCGACTTGTCCGAGATCGCGGGGATCGAGCTCGTTGTCATCGACGCCGAGACGCGGCTGCGCGACCTGACCTACGAGTTGCGTTGCGGCCATGCGTTCCATCGGTTCGCCGGCACACAGTGAGGGGCTCGGCGGACCTGCGCGCGCGCGTCGTGGCGGCGAATCGCGCACTCGTCGAGGCTGGGCTCGTCGTGCTCACGTTCGGCAACGCGAGCGCCGTCGACCGCGACGCGGGGCTCGTCGCGATCAAGCCGAGCGGCGTCCCTGCGGCGGACCTTCGCCCGCAGCACATCCCCGTGCTCGATCTCGCGACCGGCGCGGTCGTCTTCGGGTCGCACCGGCCGTCGTCGGACACGCCGACTCACCTCGCGCTCCTGCGGGCGTTCCCGAAGGCCGGCGGCGTCGTCCACACGCACTCGCCGTACGCCACCGTGTGGGCGCAGGCGCGCCGCGATCTTCCCTGTCTCGGCACAACCCATGCAGACCACTTCCGGGGTGCGGTGCCCGTCACGCGCCTGCTGACGACCGCCGAGATCGAAGGCGACTACGAGGAGCGCACCGGAGGCGTGATCCTCGAGGCGTTCGTGGCACGCGACCTCGATCCGGGTGCTGTCCCCGCGGCGCTCGTTGCGGCGCATGGCCCGTTCGTTTGGGGAGGCTCCGTCGAGGAGGCGGTCGAGAACGCGATCGCACTCGAGGCGGTGGCCGCGAACGCCTGCCGCACGCTCGCGCTCGCCGAGATCGAGGGGATTCCCGAGGCGCTGATCGCGCGGCACTTCGAACGCAAGCACGGCGACTCGGCGTACTACGGGCAACCGTCGTGAGGGTCGCGCTTGGCATCGACTTCGGCACCGAGTCGGCACGCGCGATCCTCGTCGACTGCGCCGACGGCACGCAGCTCGGCGAGAGCGTCTTCGCGTACGACCACGGCGTGATCGACGCGCGCCTGCCGGCCCCGGACAACGACGTCGAGCTCGGTGTTGACTGGGCGCTGCAGGATCCTTCCGACTACGTCCGCAGCATGCAGCTGGCGGTGCCCCGCGTCCTCGCCGACGCCGGCGTGCGCCCCGACGACGTGGCAGGGATGGGTATCGCCTTCACCTCGTGCACGATGCTGCCGACGCTTGCCGACGGAACGCCGCTCTGCGCGCTGGACGCGCTTCGCCGAGAGCCCCACGCGTGGGTGAAGCTGTGGAAGCATCACGCTGCGCAGCCCGAGGCAGACCGCATCAACGCGGTTGCGCACGAGCGCGGCGAGCCGTGGATCGCGCGCTACGGCGGCCGCATCTCCGCGGAGTGGTTCTTCGCAAAGTCGCTGCAGATCCTCGACGAGGCGCCACATGTCTACGCGCGCGCCGAGCGCCTGCTCGAGGCCGCCGACTGGGCCGTGTGGCAACTCACAGGCGTCGAGAGCCGAAACGCGTGCACTGCGGGGTACAAGGCGATGTGGTCGAAGCACGACGGGTTCCCGTCGCCTTCGTACTTCGCCGCGCTCGACCCCCGGTTCGAGGACGTCGTGAGCACGAGGATGTCGACCGCGCTCGCGCCGCCGGGGACGAGCGCCGGCGGGTTGTGCGAGCGCGCGGCTGAGTGGACGGGCCTCCGGCCCGGCACGCCCGTCGCCGTCGCGAACGTCGACTTCCACGCCTCCGTCCCCGCGGCGACGGTGACGGAACCGGGGACGCTCGTCTCGATCATGGGCACGAGCAACGGGCTCATGCTGCTGGGCGACCGGCTCGTCGATGTGGAGGGGATGTGCGGTGTGGTCGAGGACGGCATCCTGCCCGGGACGTTCGGCTACGAGGCGGGTCAGTCGGCGCTCGGGGACATCTTCGGGTGGTTCACCAAGCGCGCTTGCCCGCCGGAGTTCCACGACGAGGCACGGCGGCGCGGCGTCGACCTCCACTCAGTGCTCGCTGAGCGCGCGGCGGCGCTACGTCCCGGCGAGTCGGGGCTCCTCGCGCTCGACTGGCTGAACGGCAACCGCTCCATTCTCGTCGATGCGGATCTGACCGGCCTCGTTGTCGGGATGACGCTCGCTACGACTGCTCCCGAGATCTACCGCGCGCTGCTCGAGGCGACCGCGTTCGGGACGCGTGTGGTGATCGAGGGCTTCGAGCGAGCCGGCCTCGGCGTGGAGCGAATCGTCGCGTGCGGCGGCCTTCCTGAGCGCAACCCGCTCCTGATGCAGATCTTCGCCGCCGTCACCGGGCGCGAAATCGCGGTCGCGCGCTCGCGGCAGACCCCCGCGCTCGGCGCCGCGATGTGGGGAGCGGTCGCGGGCGGCGTCTTCGACTCGATCGTTGGAGCTGCCGAGAACATGGCTCGGCTTGGCGACACGTTCTACGTCCCGCACGCGGAGCACGCCGGGACCTATGACTCCCTCTACCGCGAGTATCTGCGCCTGCACGACCTGTTCGGTCGCGGCGGCGACGACGTCATGCGCACGCTCAGGGAGCTTCGCGAGCGTCCGGCGCTCGCGCCGTCGTAGACATTCGTCATTCAGGCACAGGTGCGTCTTCGCGAAGAAGTCCTTCCGCCTTGAGCTCGAGCCACAGATCCGGTGCGATCGACTCGCGTTGGAGCGACGCATTCCGCTCGATCTGCTCTGCAGACCGCGCCCCGACGCAGACGCTCAAGATGGCCGGGTGCGCGAGCGGGAAGGCGATCGCCGCCGCGGGCAACGTCGTCCCGTGACGCTCGCAGATCGCTGCGATGGCGCGCGCACGCTCGACGATCTCGGGCGGCGCGTCGCCGTAGTCGTAGCGCCCGTCGGCGGCCGGGTGCGCGCGGGCGAGCAGGCCGCTGTTGAAGACGGCTGCGGCGACGACTCCGACACCTCGTTCCTCGCAGAGGGGGAGGAGCTCGTCGAGGCTCGCCTGCTCGAGAAGCGTGTACCGGCCCGCGAGCATCAGAATGTCGACGTCGGTGTGCCGCACGAGGTCGGCGAGTATCGCGGACTGGTTCATCCCGGCGCCGACGGCGGACACTGCACCTTCTGCCCGCAGTTCCGCGAGCGCCGGATAGCCGGTCGCGAGCACCTCGTCCCAGTGGTCATCAGGATCGTGGAGAAAGACGATGTCGACCCGGTCGAGATCGAGGCGCTCCAGGCTCTCCGAGAGCGAGCGCCGGATCCCGTCGCGACTGAAGTCGAAGCGGCGGCGGTGGGTGGCGGGAACGACGTACCCGTCGTCGTCCAGCCCCGCGACGACGTCCACCGGGTCGAGGGCGCGCCCGACCTTGGTCGAGACCACGTAACCGTCGCGTGGCCGCGCGGCGAGCGCCGCCCCGAGACGGCGCTCGGAAAGGCCGAGGCCGTAGTGCGGCGCCGTGTCGAAGTAGCGCACACCGGCGGTCCACGCTCCGTCGACGGTCGCGCGTGCGTCCGCGTCCGACACCTCCCGGTAGAGGTTCCCAAGCTGCGCGCAACCGAGCGAGAGAGCGCCGAGCTCGATCATCACCGCCGGACCCGCGCGCCGGCTCCGCCGACGAGCGAGCGAACTTCGTCCAACGTCGCCGTCGACGTATCGCCGGGCGTCGTCATCGCGAGCGCGCCGTGCGCTGCGCCCCACTCGACCGCGTCCTGCAGCTGCATGCCCGAGAGCAGTGCGTACGCCAGGCCGGCGACAAAGCTGTCGCCGCCACCGACGCGATCGAGGATCTCGAGCTCGCGCCGCGGCGTCGCGTGCACGAACCCGCTCTCGGCAGACCAGGCGACGGCACTCCAGTCGTTGCGTGTCGCGGAGCGGACTTCGCGCAGCGTCGTCGCGACGACCTTCAGATTTGGAAACTGCTCGGTCGCCTGTCCGATCATCGCCTCGAACGCCGACGGGTCGAGGCCGGTCAGGCGGTCATCGACGCCGGCGACGTCGAGTCCGAGGCACGCGGTGAAATCTTCCTCGTTGCCGATCAGCACATCGACGTTTCGGACGAGCTCGCGGTTGACGGCGCGCGCCGCCTCGAAGCCGCCGAGCGCCTGCCACAGGCTCGGCCGGTAGTTGAGGTCGTACGACACCGTCGTCCCCGCGGCGCGCGCAGCGGCGATCGCCTCCGCGATCACGCCGGGTGTCGTGTCGGAGAGCGCGGCGAAGACGCCGCCGGTGTGGAACCAGCGTGCGCCTTCGACCGCGAAAAGGTCTTGCCAGTCGACGTCACCCGGACGCAGCGCGGCGGCGGCGGTGTGCCCGCGATCGGATACCCCGACGGCGCCGCGCAGGCCGAAGCCGCGCTCCGTGAAGTTGAGCCCGTTGCGCGCTGCGCGGCCGGTTCCGTCGAACGGACGCCAAAGCACATGGCTCGTGTCGACGCCGCCTTGCAGCATGCAGTCCTCGACCAGGCGTCCGATCTCGTTGTCGACGAGCGCCGTCACGACCGCTGCGCGCAGACCGAAGCAGCGGCGCAGCCCGCGCGCGACGTTGTACTCCCCGCCGCCTTCCCAGACGCGGAAGCTCCGTGCGTTGCGAATGCGTCCTTCGCCTGGATCGAGGCGAAGCATCACCTCGCCCAGCGCAACGACGTCCCACCGTGGACTCATCCCTGTGCGCCCAGCGCGATCGCCTCGGCTGTCAGTCGCCTCACCGCGTCCCAGTCTCGCGCAGCGAGGAGCTTCGACGCGACCATCCAGCTGCCGCCGATCGCAAGGACCTGCGGCAGCCGGAGGTAGCCGGCCGCGTTGTGTGCACCCAACCCCCCGGTCGGGACGAAGCGAGCCTCGGGAAACGGTCCGGTGAGCGCCGAGATCAGCGCGGCGCCGCCCAGCGGCTCGGCGGGGAAGAGCTTGACCGCTTCGACCCCGAGCGCGAGCGCGCGGGCAAGCTCGGTCGCGGTCGCGATGCCTGGCAGCACCGGCACTCCCGCGTCAAGGCATCGCTCGACGACCGCGTCGTCGAGCGCGGGGGTAACGATGAACTGCGCCCCTGCTGCGATCGCCTCGTCGACCTGTGCGACGGTGCGAATCGTGCCCGCGCCGACCACTAGATCCGAGTTCGCGAGCGCGGCGATGACACGCGGTGCGGCCTCCGTTCGAAACGTCACCTCGATCGAAGTGGCCCCGCCGGCGGCGAGCGCCGCAGCGAGCGGAGCTGCGATTGCGACGTCCGCCACCGTCGCAACCGGCAAGATGCGCGGGCGACAGGCGCGGGCGAGCGCATCGGTCACCGCCCGAGCCAGCCTCCGTCGACCGGCAGCACGATGCCGTCGACGTAGTCGGACGCTGCCGACGCGAGAAAGACCGTTGCCCCGGCGAGGTCGCGCGGTTCCCCCCAGCGTCCGGCCGGAATGCGATCGAGGATCGCCCCGTGTCGCTCGGGATCATCGCGAAGCGCCTGTGTGTTGTCGGTCGCGATGTACCCGGGCGCAATTGCGTTGACGTTCACGCCGTGCGGCGCCCACTCGTTCGACAGCGCGCGCACCAAACCGACCAGTCCCGACTTTGCCGCGGTGTAGCTCGCGACGTTGATGCCGCCCTGGAAGCTGAGGAGCGACGCGGTGAAGATGATCTTCCCGCGCCCGCGCTCGACCATCAGCCGTCCGAGCTCACGTGCGAGGACGAAGCCGGACGTCAGGTCGGTCTGTAGGACGGTCGTCCACATCTCGTCCGTGTGGTCGACGGCCGGCGCGCGCATGATCGTCCCCGCGTTCGAGACGAGGATGTCGATCGAGTGACCGTCGTCGCCGAGAGTGCGCGCGAGGCCTGCGGCCGCGTTCGGCTCGCCGAAGTCTGCTCGGTAGGCGACGAACGAGCGTCCGGCCGCCTCGACGCGGGTACGCGCGTCGGACTCTCCTTCCGGGAGGCTGAGGCTCGTGCCCACGATGTCGGCGCCGGCGAGCGCGAGCGCCTCCGCCATCGCAAGGCCGATTCCTCGGCGGCACCCGGTGACGAGAGCGAGCTTGCCTGAGAGATCGAACATCAGGTCACGCAGTCGATGAGGATCTTCATCGACTCGCCCGCGTCCATTGCGCGGAACGCATCGGTCACCCCGTCGAGCGGTACCACGTCCGTGATCAACGTCTCGCTCGGGATCGCTCCCGCCGCGAGCAGGCGTACCGCCTCCTCGAAGTCGGCTCGCTCGTACACGCGCGCGCCGATCAACGTCAGCTCGCGCCAGAAGACACGGAAGAGGTCGACCGGTGGAGGGGTCGCGTGGATGCCGACCACGACGGCGCGGCCTCGCGCACCGAGGCAGCCGATCGCGGTCCCGATGCCGGCCGCCGAGCCGGAGACCTCGAACGCGACCTCCGCCCCGGCACCGTCCGTCCATGCATCGGCCCAGGCCGCGGTATCGCCGGCGAGCGGATCGACGGCCAGGAGACCCAGCGATTCGACGACCTGGCGGCGACGCTCGTTCGGCTCGAAGACCGCCACCTCGGCTCCGACCGAGCGTGCGACGTTTGCAATCAGCAGGCCGATCGGCCCCGCCCCGACGACCACGGCGCGCTCGCCCGGAGCGAGTCCGGAGCGCCGCACGTCGTGTACCGCGACCGCTGACGGCTCGGCCAGCGCCGCGGTCTGCAGCGACAGGTCCGCGGGCAGGCGGACGAGCACGTCCGCCGGGACGTTCCAGCGCGACTGCATCGACCCCGGCGCGTCGATCCCCAGAAAGACCAGCCGGTAGCAGATGTGCGAGGCGCCGCTCGTGCAAGCGGAGCAGGCACCGCATGAGACGAGCGGCATGACCGTCGCCGGGTCGCCGAGCGCCCAGTCCTCGACGCCGTCGCCGATCGACGCAACGCGGCCGGCCATCTCGTGGCCGAGAACGGCGGGCATCGCCACCCGCGCGTCCATCGCGCCGTGGAGGATGTGGAGGTCGGTGCCGCAGATCCCGGTGTAGGCAACCGCGAGCTGCACCTCTCCCGGCGCAGGTGGACCGACCTCGGTGTCGATCACCTCGAGCGTCCCGTTGCCGATGTAGTGAACAGCATTCATATGATGAGAATATATCTTCGCGAGGCCTTGAAAGATCAGACCAATTTCCCTATTCTGCCGTTTCGTGCCCACGATGTCCACCTCATGTTGCCAATTTCGGCCCGAGCAATCAGACCAATAGCGAGCACAGCGTGAAGATCACCGCACTCACGACCCACGACGTTCGCTTCCCGACGTCGCGCACCCTGGCCGGGTCGGATGCGATGCATCGCAGCCCCGACTACTCGGCCGCCTACGTCATCCTCCACACCGACGACCCGGAGCTCTCGGGCCATGGTCTGACCTTCACGAGCGGCCGCGGCACGGAGGTGTGCGTCGCCGCGCTGCGCGCGCTCGAGCCGCTCGTCGTCGGTCGCACGCTCGAGGGCATCACGGCCGATTTCGCCGGATTCTGGCGGAGCCTCGTCTCGGAAGATCAGCTCCGCTGGCTCGGGCCGGAGAAGGGCGTCATGCACATCTCGACGGCGGCGATCGTCAATGCCGTCTGGGATCTGTGGGCGAAGACGCGACGGGTTCCGGTCTGGCGGCTCCTCGCCGATCTGTCGCCGGAGGAGATCGTCGCGGCGGTCGACTTCCGCTACATCTCGGACGCAATCGCGCCGGAGGAGGCCGTCGACCTGTTGCGGGCGGCGGCGCCCGGACGCGAAGAGCGCGAGAACGTCTTGCGTACGCGCGGGTACCCCGCGTACACCACCTCCGCCGGCTGGATCGGGTACGACGACGACAAGGTCGAGGAGCTCGTACGCCTGGCACTCGCCGAAGGCTTCCGCCACGTGAAGATGAAGGTGGGCAGCGATACCGCGTCCGACCTCAGGCGTGCAGCGCTCATACGCGACACCCTCGGCGAGGGCGGCACGCTGATGATGGACGCGAACCAGGTGTGGGACGTGGACCAGGCGATCGCAGAGATGCGAGAGCTCGCTGCATTCGACCCCTGGTGGATCGAAGAGCCGACGAGCCCCGACGACGTGTTGGGGCACGCTCGCATCCGTGAGGCGGTTGCGCCGATCGCGGTCGCGACCGGAGAGCACGTGCAGAACCGGATCCTGTTCAAGCAGCTCCTTCAGGCCGGCGCGATCGACATCCTGCAGATCGACGCCTGCAGGGTCGCGGGCGTGAACGAGGTCATCTCGATCCTGTTGCTCGCGGCGAAGTTCGGCGTGCCCGTGTGCCCACACGCGGGTGGGGTCGGCCTCTGCGAGTACGTGCAGCACCTTGCGGCGTTCGACTACCTGTGCGTGAGCGGCTCGACCGACGGGCGGGTCGTCGAGTGGGTCGATCACCTGCACGAGCATTTCGTGCACCCGGCGACGGTTGTAGACGGGCACTACGTGCTACCCGACGCACCCGGCTACAGCATCGAGATGCACTCCTCGACGCTGGCCGACTACGCCTATCCGCACGGCCAGATTTGGTCGCTCGCCGAGGCGATGGGGGAGTAGGGGATGGACGAGGTGGCGGAATCCGTGGAATCCACGAGCGCACGGCCCGCCGGCGCGACAGTCGACCGCACGTACCGGCTGCTGCAGGCAGCGTTGCTCAGCCTGCGCGCGGGACCGGCGCTCATCCTCTTCCTGCTGATCGTCGTCGTCAGCCTGACGACGCCCATCTTCTTCACGAGCCGCAACCTCGGGAACGTCATGTCGCAGACCGCCCTGATCGCGGTGCTGGCGCTCGGCCAGCTCCTCGTCATCGTCAGTCGCGGCATCGATCTCTCCGTCGGCTCGACCGTCGCGCTCTCGGGCGTCGTCGGAGCGATCGTGTTCATGCACGTGCACTCGACGGCGCTCGTCGTGCTGGCGATCCTCGGCACGGGGCTCGCGGTCGGTCTCGCCAACGGCATCGTGTTCGTGGTCGGACGCGTGCCGCATCCGTTCATCGTCACCCTCGCCTCGCTGTCCATCGTGCGTGGGCTCGCGCTGTGGGCGGCAAACGGCACGCTCATCTCCGGCATGCCGGGCAAGATCGACACGCTCGGAGGCGGATCGATCGGGTGGCTTCCGTACTCGACGTTCGTCGTCCTCGGGCTCGCGCTGCTCGCCATCGTCGGCACGACGTATTTGGTCTGGGGACGCTGGCTCTACGCGGTCGGTGGCAACCCGGAGGCCGCGCGACGCGTCGGCATTCCCGTCGGCCGAGTGCTGATTGGGGTATACGCCCTGAGCGGCCTCGCCGCCGGCGTGGGCGGCCTGCTCACCGCCGGGCTGATCGACGCCGGCTCACCGACGGCGGGCGACCTCGCGGAGCTCGACTCGATCGCGGCCGTGATCATCGGCGGCGCTGCGTTCGCGGGCGGCCGCGGCAACGTGGGGAATGCCCTCGTAGGCGCGTTCACGATCGGCGTGATCCGCAACGCGCTCAACCTGCACAACGTCAACGCGTTCTACCAGCTGATGGCGATCGGGATCATCGTGCTACTCGCCGTCGAGAGCGATGTCATCCGCGGCTACGTCGAGCGGCGCGTGCGGCTCGCCCGGGCGCTGAGGCACGGATGAACGTCCTTGCCGTCCGCGGGGCAAGCAAGCGCTTCGGCGCGGTCGTCGGTCTCGACGACATCGATGTCGACGTGCGCGCCGGCGAGGTCCTGGCGCTGCTCGGCGACAACGGCGCCGGCAAGTCGACGTTGATCAAGTGTCTGAGCGGCGCGCTGCGTCTCGACCGCGGGACGATCGAAATGGACGGGCAACGGGTGACGGTCAACTCGCCCGCCGACGCACAGGCGCTCGGGATCGAGACCGTCTATCAGGATCTTGCGCTGTTCGACAACCTCAAGCCTGCCGACAACTTCTACGCGGGTCGCGAGCGCGCAACCCCGACCTGGTTGCCGCGCTCGATCCGCGTGCTCAAGCGTCGCGAGATGGCCGAGGCGACTCGCCGCACGCTCGACCGCCTGCAGGTCGTGCTCGACGACCACGGCACCGTAGGCCTGATGTCGGGCGGCCAGCGCCAGGCGGTCGCCGTCGCGCGTGCCGCCGCGTTCGCGTCGCGCGTCGTCATCCTCGATGAACCCACGGCTGCGCTCGGCGTACGCGAGTCGCGCCGGGTCCTCGACCTGATCCTCCGCCTCCGCGAGGAGGGCAAGGCAGTGGTCGTCGTGTCGCACGCGATGGACCACGTCATGGAGGTGGCCGACCGGGCCGTGATCATGCGGCGCGGCCGAAAGGTTGGCGAGCTGATCCCGAGTGCGGATACGCACGCGCAGATCGTCTCGCTCCTCCTGGGAGGTGGTGGCTAGAGAGCGAGATCACCGGCCGCACCGGCGCCGCTCGCTACTGCAGAGCGATGCGGCGTCCGGAGCTCAAACGAACCGCCCGCGCGGCGCAAGCCGCATCCATTCCACGAAAGGACGAACATGTCGAAGAAACGGCTGGCTGCAGGGACCGCCCTCGTCCTCATTCTGGCGAGTGTTGCTGCAGTCGCGAGTGTCACTGCGACCGCCAAACCCACCCGGGCACAGGCGTCGGTCAAGCTCGGGTTCATCACGAAGTTCCCCGTCGACTTCTACTTCACGCTCGTCGGCGGTGCCAAGCAGTGGCAGAAGACCCACAAGAACGTGAGCGTGACGTACGCGCAGGGGAAGTCGGCGACCGACGACGCCGGTGAGATCGCGGCGATCCAGAACATGGTCGCATCCGGTGTCAAAGGGATCGCAATCACGCCCACCAGTGCGGCCGTGGTCCCGGCGCTCAAGAAGGCTGTCAAGAGCGGAGTGAAGGTCGTGCTCATGGACAACGATCTGCCGACCTGGAAGCAGAAGACCTCCGTGGTCGCCACGAACAACCTCAAGGGCGGCGTCCTCGCCGGCAAGTGGCTCGCCGGGAAGCTCAAAGCAGGCGACACGCTCGGCATTCTCGAGGGCGTCCCCGGCGTGCCGGCGCTCGACGACCGCGTGACCGGGATGCTGACGGGGCTCGGTTCGCTCAAGTCGTCGATCAAGGTCGTCTCGAAGCTCGAGACCGACTGCGACCAGACCAAGGGCGCTCAGGCGGCCCAGACGATGCTGACCGCCAACCCGCACCTGACCGCGATCTACTCGGCGTGCGGTCCGCCGGCTCTCGGCGCGATCCAGTCGATCAAGAACGCCGGCATCAAGCCCGGCGGGATCATCCTCGTCGGCTTCGACGGCCTGACTGACGAGCTGAAGGCGGTCAAGGCGGGAACCGAGAGCGCGACGGTGCAGCAGCATCCGTCGAAGATCGGCTCGCTCGGTGTTGCGACGCTCTATGCCGCCACTCAGGGCAAGGCGGTGCCGAGGAACGTCGACACCGGCACCGGGATCGTTAGCGGATAGTTCCTTCAAACGGCCCCGCGGCGTCAATCGTCGCGGGGCCACTTCTCGCCGTGATCGTCGACGCCCACCACCACTTCTGGAACCCCGCCCGCATCCCGCAGTCGTGGATGACCGAGGAGCACGAGGCGATCGACCGGCCGTTCGAGCCGCGTGACCTCGAGCCGCTGCTCGAAGCGTCCGGCATCTCAGCGACCGTGGTCGTGCAGAGCGCTGCCGACGACCGCGACACCGATTACCTGTTCGAGCTCGTCGATGAAACGCCGTGGGTCGGCGCAGTCACCGCCTGGTGCCGCCTCGACGACGTCGATGTCGCACGGCGTCGTCTCGGCGAGCTCGCCGAGCGGCCGAAGCTCCGCGCGATCCGCCACCTCATCCACCAGGAGCCCGATTCGCACTGGCTCCTGCGCGACGAGGTGCAACCTGCACTTGCCATGCTCGAGGAACGTGGCCTCCTCCTCGAGCTGCCCGCCGTATTCCCCGACCACCTCGGCGATGTCCCTGAGCTCGCGCGCCGCTACCCGGGGCTCATCCTCGTCGTCGACCACCTGGCAAAACCGCCGATCGGCGGCGGTGCAATGGCGGCGTGGCAAGCACTGCTCGAGGACGCCGCGGCGTGCGTGAACGTGGTCGCGAAGGTGTCCGGGCTGAACACGATGGTGCGGCGCCTCGATTGGGACGCCGGCGATCTCGAGCCGGCCGTGCGCGTCGCGCTCGATGCGTTCGGTTCCGACCGCCTCGTGTTCGGCAGCGACTGGCCGGTCGCGCTCCTGAACGGAAGCTACGAGAGCGTCGTGCGTGAGACCGCGGAGGCCATCCGCTCGGTCGCCGGGCGCGACAGCGACGCCATTCTCGGCGGCAACGCGCTGCGCCTCTACGCTATCGCCCTGACATGAGCGTTGGGCGCGCCACAGACCAGGCGATCGCGAAGATCAAGGATCTCATCAGCTCCGGCGAGTTCACGGCAGGCTCGCGCCTGCCGACGGAGCGCGAGTTGACACAGAGGTTCGGCGTCTCGCGGAGCTCTCTGCGTGAGGCGACGCGCGCGCTCGCCTTGGTCGGCGTCCTCGAGTCGCGTGTCGGCGACGGCACGTACGTCACGACGCTCGAGCCGGAGTTGCTGTTGACCGGGATCGGCTTCGTGAGCGACCTCGTATCCGTCCGCTCACTCATCGAGATCCATCAGGTCCGCCGTCTGCTCGAACCCGAGGCGACGCGCTTTGCCACTCCGCGGCTCACCGATGATGACCTTGGACGGCTGGCGGAGTGCCTCGGCCGCATGAAGGGTGCCGACGACGTCCCGGCGTTCATCGAAGCGGACATGGCTTTCCACAAGGTGATCCTCGATGCGTGCGGGAACGCGACCCTCGCGTCTCTGATCGAGAACCTCTCGAGCGGGACGATGCGCGCGCGGCTCTGGCACGCGCTGATTGCGCGCGGCGCGACCGAGGCGACGCTCGAGAGTCACATCAGCATCTACGACGCGCTCGTTGCACGCGACGCAGGACGCGCTGCCGCCGCCGACGTCATGCATCTTGCGGCGGCCGAGGACTGGCTACGCGGGTTTCTCGAGCTCGAGTCGTCTGCCTAAGACTCTGACGCGGAGCGCGCCGGGCCGAATTGCGAACCGGAGCGGCGGAGTGAGGTCGACCGCCGCCGAGATACGCGGCCGTCGTGAGGCTGCGGTCGACTTGGGCACCGCCGACGATCGCAGGCAGCGCGAGCACGGGCAGCGCGAACGTCGTCGCGAGTTGCAGCAGCGTCGAGGTGGCGAACGCCGCCGCAGCCTCGCTCGTATCGGCACCGGACTGCCGCAACACCGACGCCGAGACCGCCGTCGAGGTGGCACCGCCGCCGGGAAAGATGCGGCCGGCCGCGTTTCCGCTCAGCTGCGCCACGATCACGGGAAGCCACCGACGAGTGCGTAGGGCGATCCGGTCGAGCTCCCAGAGGCAGACGAAGCTGGCGGCCTCGCAGCCGAGCGCGAGCGCTGCAAAGGGCCAGTCGAGGTGCTCGAGCGAGCGCCACGATCCGAACACCGCGAGCAGACTCGGGAGCAGGACGTAGAAGGCGACGCCGCCGACCGCGAGGAACGCGACCGGGCGAAGACGGCGGAGCCGGCCCGCCGTCACCCGAGCGTGTGGCGACCGTTCCATCGTGCCGCCCGGCGCAGCAGCCGGTGCTCATGCGTCGACCGCCTGGGCGCGGGGGCGCGCGGCGAGGCGGCAAGCCGCCGGTAGAAGACGTGCTTGCCGAGCTCGAGCACGAGCAGGTACGTCGGGATGATCGCGACGATCACCACGACGAGCCCAAGGGGCAGGCGGGTGAAGCCGAGCGTGTGCGCGAGCGGCGAGAACGGCAGCGCGAATGCGACCGCCACCACTGCGAGCGTCGAGACCACGAGCGGCGTGCTCGCCCGGCTGCGGAAGAACGGGACGCGGTGTGTGCGGATCGCGAAGATCGCGAGGCTCTGCGTCGCGAGAGACTCGACGAACCAGCCGGAACGGAAGAGCGCATGACTCGCGTCGAAGCCGACGAGCAGGATCGCAAACGTGGCGAAGTCGAAGAGCGAGCTGATCGGCCCGAAGAAGAGCATGAAGCGCCGGATCATCCTCATGTCCCAGTGCGCGGGTCGGAGGAGCTGCTCAGCGTCGACCTCGTCGGTCGGGATCGTCATCTCGCTCGCGTCGTAGAGCAGGTTGTTGAGCAGGATCTGCGTCGGCAGCATCGGCAGGAAGCTGAGGAACAGCGAGCCGGCGCCGGCGCTGAACATGTTCCCGAAGTTGGACGAGGTGCCCATGAGCACGTACTTGATCGTGTTCGCAAAGATGCGCCTGCCCTCGCCGATGCCGCCGGCGAGGATGTCGAGGTCCTTCTCGAGCAGGACGATGTCGGCTGCGTCCTTGGCGACGTCGGTGGCGCTGTCGACGGAGATGCCGACGTCGGCGTCGTGGAGCGCGACTGCGTCGTTGACGCCGTCGCCCATGAACCCGACCGTGACGCCGAGTGCGCGCTGGGCGTTGATCACGCGTGACTTCTGTTCCGGCGTGACGCGCGCGAACACCGTCGTCTCGGGCAGAGCCGCGGCGAGGGCGTTGTCGTCGAGCGTGTCGAGTTGCGCTCCGGTCAGCACGCCGCGCACCGGCAAGCCGAGGTCGGCGCAGACCTTTGCGGCGACGCGGTCGTTGTCGCCCGTGATCACCTTCACCTCGACATGCAGCTCGTGCAGGCGCGCGATCGCAGCGGCCGCGTCCGGCTTCGGCGGGTCGAGGAACGTCAGGAAGCCGGCCAGCTCGAGGTCGTGCTCGTCGTCGGCCGAGAGCGTGGTCTCCCCCGCGGCATCGCGCGTTGCGACGGCGACGACGCGGCTGCCGGCGGCGAACTGCGCGTCGAGCACCGATTGCGCTTGGGCCGGGACGTCGCGACATCGATCGAGCACGAGCTCCGGAGCGCCCTTGACGACCATCGTCCGTCTCCCGTCTGGCGCCTCGACGAGCGTGGAGGCGATGCGGCGCTGGTAGTCGAACGGCCGCGCCGCCAAACGCCGGTAGGAGTCGACGTCGAGCGTTCGCGCCGCGGCGGCCTGCCAGAGCGCCTGGTCGAGCGCGTTGCCGCCGACGACCTGACCCCCATGGACGAGCGCGTCGTTGCAAAGCAGCCCGTCGAGCAGGATTGTGTCGTCGTCGGTGCCGGTGGCGTCGAGGGCTGCGGCGAAACTGATCTGCCCCTCGGTGAGCGTGCCGGTCTTGTCGGTGAAGAAGACTTCGATGTTCCCGAAGTCCTCGATTGCGACGAGCCGCTTGACGATGACGTTCCGCTCCGCGAGCCGCCGTGCGCCGGTCGAGAGGCTGACCGTGACGATCGCCGGCAGCAGCTGGGGCGTCAGGCCGATCGCGATCGAGAGCGCGAACAGGATCGACTCGATCGCCGGCCGCCCCAGCGCGAGATTGACGGCCAGGATCGTCCCGGCCAGCATCGCCGTGATCCGCACGAGCAGGAGCGAGAAGTCTCGGAGGCCGCGCTGAAAGGCCGTCTGCGGCTGGCGCGCCCCCAGCTGCGTCGCGATCCGGCCGAACTCGGTCCCACCGCCGGTCAGAACGACGACGCCGATGCCGTTTCCCGAGCGCACCACCGTGCCCATGAACGCGCACGAGGCGAGGTCGAGCGGTGACGCCGCCTTCGCGACCGGCTCGACGCTCTTTTCCGCCGGCAGCGACTCGCCGGTGAGGACGGATTCGTCGGCTTCGAGCCCGTTCGCCTCGAGCAATCGCAGGTCGGCGGGGACCACGTCGCCGACGCCGATGCGCACGACGTCGCCGGGGACGAGATCGGTCACGTCGACGACCTGCTCCTTGCCGTCCCGCACAGCGACGATCGTGTGATGCAGCTGCGAGTGCAGCGCATCGACGGCGCGGGCGGACCGGTATTCGCTGACGAACCCGAGCCCGACGCTGAGCCCGCTGATCAGGAAGATGATCGTTGCGTCCGTTCGCTCGCCGAAGAACACCGAGACGACCGCCGTCGCGAGCAGCAGGATCAGGAACGGGCTTCGGAGCTGGCTCGCGAAGACGGCGAGCGGACGGACGCCGTGCGTCTGAAGGGTGTTCGCGCCGACACGTTCGATGCGGTCGCGAGCTTCTGCACCCGTCAGGCCGTCGCTGCTCGAACGGAGGGCGCGCAGCACCTCGGCGACGGACAGGCGCGCGGCCGACGTGAGGTCGAGCTGCCCGGGCGTGTTATCGCCGCGGTGATCCATGCTCGCCCGCCTGAGGCCGGCGCCTGACCGCAACCGGCGGCAGCGCTGCCACTTCCTCCTTCTTGAGGCGCAGCGTCACCGCGTCGGTCTCGATGCGCGCGACCGCGCCGATCGGACTGCAACTTCGCGCCGCGCCCACGGGTGGCCCTGCTCGAGCACGCGATGGGTGATCAGCCCCTCGCCGTCGACGACGAACCCGTCGACGTGGCCGAGCCGGTGGCCGTCGGCTGAGTCGACGTCGCTTGCGCGGCGGATCTCGACCTCGCGCTTGGGGAGCAGGTCGTACGTGACGGCGTAGTCGACCGGCGCCAGCTCGAGATCGTAGGCGGTGGAGTACGGGAGCGCCAGCACCTTCTCGATCCCGACGTCCCGGTCTGGATCGTCGACGGGGAATCCAACGAGGCGCACGTACGACACCTCGTGCACCGGCGCGAGACGGCGTACGTCCTCGGCGATCGCGCGGAGCGCAACGGCGCCGCTCGCATCGTCGTTGCCTTCGGCCGGCTCGACGGGAACGAGCCGCGCAAGCCACGGATCGTGGTGGGGCTCGACGACAAGGTGCGTGACGCGTCCCAGCGTCGGATGGATGACGACATCGACCAATGTGCCAAACGTCTCGTCCGTGCAATCGACGCGGCTTTCGAGCTCCAAGCGCATCTCTAGCCTCCTTCCGCTTCGGGAACAGGCTGAGCGTCGCTGCCGACTCTGCCAGCAGACTGCCACGCGCGGCGTGCGCGCTGCAGCCGTTGGCTTCCGCGGCGCCGGCCTTCGTGCCTGCGCCGCACCGGAATCCGCCGATCGTCCACAACGCGGGGACGTCGGGGAAGCCGCTGCGCATCGTCTCCATGACCTATCCCAACCACGCAGCTGCTCGCTTTCGGCGCGGCGATCTCGTCGCCTCCGCCTTACGGCGACACCTCGCACTTCTGGAACGTCGGCCTCATGGTCGGCCGGGCGTGAAGTCCACGCGGCCGGGCTCGGCGGGTAACGCCCCTCAGGGCTACAGCTAGCGGCGATCGAGCGGGACCGCGCGCGTGATGCCGAGGTCCTCGCGGAGCGTTGTCAGCCAGCCGGCGCGGAGGGGAGCGAGCAGCCTCGTTGCCTGTTCGAATGCCTCGTCGTGTCTCGAGAGCACCGTTTGCCCGAGATCGCGAGCCTCGGCGAGAATCGCTTTCTCGTTGATGCCGGTGAGCCCGCCGTCGCGCAACGCCCACCGTCCACCGACGAGCGTCGATTGCACGGCTTGAGTCGTCGACGAGAAGACGAGGTGGTTGAGGGGGTCAGAGAGCGGTGTGAAGACGCGTGAGTCGAGGTCGAGTAGCACGAGGTCCGCCCGGCGTCCCACCTCGATGCGGCCGAGGTCGCCTGATCCGCCGGCGGCGGTTGCTCCGCCGCCCGTTGCCATCTCCCATGCCTCGCGGGCGCCCAGCCATTCTGCGTAGTCGATCTCCCAGAGCTTGTGCAGCAGGCCGGCGATCTTGAGCGTCGCGAACATGTCGTTGCCGTCGTTCGAGGACATGCCGTCGGTTCCAAGGGCGACGGTCACGCCGGCGTCGAGCAGCAGGGGCACCGGGCAGATCCCGCTTCCCAACTTCATGTTCGAGACGGGGTTGTGAACCACCGTCACCCCGGCGTCGGCGATCAGGGCGATGTCGCTCGCACTCAGCCAGACGCCGTGCTCGAAGTTGACGCGCGGACCGAGAAAGCCGATTGCCTGCATGTGCTCGGGGAGCGACCGGCCGTACATTCGTCGTCCGGCTGCCGCTTGCATCCTCGTCTCGAGCACGTGGATGTGGATTTGAAGATCGAGCTCGTCGGCGAGCGCAGCACAACCGGCGAGCATCTCGTCGGTGCAGCGCTGTGGGCCTGACGGCCCGAGGCCGATCGAGATCCCCTCGTCCGGTCGGTGGAGCTGCTCCACGGCGCGGCGCGCCAGTGCCTCCCATTCGGTCCAGGTGGGCGGGCGCTCGGCTTCGAGCGCCTCGAGCAGATCGGGCGGCATCAGCCCTTGCTCGAGCACGACTGTCTCGTGGTAGGACCGGTCACCCATCCCGAGCACGACCAACGCGCGCAGGCCTGTGTCCCGGTATGCGCGTACGACGGCCTCGAGCGACTCGTCGGTGAAGCCGGCGAGCTCGTACACGAAGTCGACGACGGTCGTCGCACCGGAACGCAGCATCTCGATTGCTCCGAGCAGCGTGCGGACGTAGATCTCGCGGTCGGTCTGGGCAGGCCCGGCGAGCGCTGGGTACGAAAACAACATCCACGGCTCGAGCGGCAAGTTGTCGAACCGTCCGCGCAGCCAGTTCTCGTTCGAGTGGTTATGGGCGTTGACCATCCCGGGGACGATCGCGAGCCGTGTGCACTCAACCCGCTCGGTCGCATCGCCGTCGGCGCTCCCGACGAACGCGATCCGTCCGTCGGTAACGCCGATGTCGGTGCGCTGGAAGGCGCCGCCACCGACATCGACGAGGCCGTTCGCGAGTACCAGGTCGTACATCGTCAGACCGTGGTCGATGCGATGTCGACGACATTGACGGTCGCGATCTTCTCGTCGTCGACGTAGGACGCGAAGCCGAGCACGCCCCGCAGGGTGGGCACGACGACGCGGGTCACTGCGACGGCCGCGACGTAGACGATGCCGGAGATGACCCAGGCTTCGACCGGCACCGGACCCCAACTGTTCGGCGCGGTGGCGAACCCCCAGCCGAATGGGAGATCCGCGAGCCCAACGACGCCAAAGACGACCGCGGCCAGCAGCGCCACGACAGCAGGAACGTTGCACCTCCCTGCCTCGGACCATGACGGGACCCGGGTCAGCGGCCGCGAGATCCGGAATAGCCGCGGCAGCAGGAAGTGGTCGACGGCCATGATCACCGTTGCGCACGGCACCGTGATCGCGAGGAACCCGGCCACCTTGAACCAACCATTCAGGAAGTGATAGTTGACGAGCCACGCCGCGATGACCCCGCCGCCGCCGACGAGCAGCGCGGTGTACGGCCGACGCCAGTGCCGCCAGCCGCCGACCAGGTTCTGTCCGGCGTTGACCGACTCGTAGAAGTTGCCGTCGTTGATCGCGAACTGGCTGATTGTCGCGAGAATCCACGCGAGCCACAGCGCGCCGAAGAGCGAGTAGTGCGTGATGAACTTCATCTGCGCGCCGAAGTCCGAGCTATTCGCAAGCTGCGCCATCATCCAGCCGCCGGTCGTGAAGAGCAGAAACCAGAATCCCGCGAAGAGGAAGGCCGGTAGCGGCCACCAGAAACTCGGTTTGCCGAACCGAAACACGTCCGGCTCGTTGCCCCACATCGCGAAGCCGATCACGGCGGTCACGGCGAGCCAGAACGGGAGCCCTACTCCCGGGGGTGTTCCGCCGAGCGAACCGGAATCGGTCGTGAACGCCTTGATCACGAGATACAGCACCCAGAGGATGATCAGCGGTGTCACGAGGTACCTCGCAAAGACGCTGATGCCGGTGAAGCCGAGCAGGTTGTTCACGATCATCACGCCACCGAAGACGAGCGTCAGCGTGAAGACATGATCCCAGCCGTAGAGCCCGTCCCAGATCTGAACCATCAGCCCGGCCTGGAATCCGACCCAGCCGAGCGGTGCGACGAGGACGAAGCCGGTGACGAGCCACGAGCCGGCGACTCCGAAGATGGAACGGGTCAGCAGCCCATGCGTCTGGCCGGTCCGTGAGCCGAGGTAGGCCCCGAACATCGCGTAGCCGGCGTAGAAGCCGAAGCCGACGATCGTGATCGCCGCGACCGACGCGAGGCTGTGGCCGTCGTGCAGCTCGAAGCCGAGGAAGAGGAACGAGAAGCCCGCCGCAAAGGTCGTCCAAAGGCTCGCGAAGTGCCAGAGCGGTCTGCGCCGCGAGAGCGGGACGATGCCGGTGGCGCTCGTCGAATAGTCGTGCGCGATCGACTCGTCGAGCACCTCACGCTCGAAGCCGAGATCCTCGCGCAGGTCATCGACGTCGTGGACGGGTTCCGGGCTCGGCCGATGGTGTAGGTCGCCGCCGTCGGAGCTCATGTTCGGGCCACCTCCTCGAAGAGTGTCTGGAGGATCCTATGACCGAAGGAAGTGTCTGTGTGCGGCTTTCCCGAAGCGCGGCTACCCCGATCGGGGATGGCAGGCGGTCCCAAGCGTGACGATGGTTCAGCATGCGAGGTCAAGCGGCGGGTACTCCCTGGTCACAGGCGGTCGAGCACACGGCCAATACGGCGGTGGGCCTGAGCGTGCTCCCGGCGGGAGAGGCCGAACAGTCCGCGCACGCGCGGATGCTCGTCGAGCACGACCTTCGAGGGGCCGAGAGTCGAAACAGAATGCTCGTCGAGCAGCTGCCGCAGGTCACCTACATCGAGCAACTTTCCGGCGAGAGCGCCTCGTACATCAGCCCTCAGATCGAAGAGCTGGTCGGGTACTCACCGCGCGAGTGGATGTCCGATCCCGGGTTCTTCGCCAAGGTGCTTCATCCAGATGACCGCGAACGCGTCCTCGCCGGTTTCGCCGAGATGCACGAAAGCGGGGACCGATTCGAGTGCGAGTACCGGTTGATCGCCCACGATCAGCGGGTTGTCTGGGTACAGGATGGAGCGGTCGTCGCGCGAGACGACGCCGGTTCTGCGCTCTACGCACAGGGATTCATGGTCGACATCAGTGGCCGCAAAGCGACTGAACAGGCGCTCCGCGAAAGCGAGCAGCGGTTTCGCGACCTCGTTTCGGGGATCGACGTCATCGTCTGGGAAGCCGACCCGAACTTGAACTTCTCGTTCGTGAGCAAGCGGGCGGAGGACATTCTTGGCTACCCGATCGAGCGCTGGCTCAGCGAGCCAAGGTTCATCACACGCTACTTCCATCCGGATGACACCTCGAAGGTGTTGGCGGCCGACCAGGCCGCGATCTCGGACCGGGAGGATTACGAGCTCGAGTATCGGGTTTTCGCGGCGGATGGCCGGACGGTGTGGTTCCGGGAAATCGTCCGTGTGGAGACCGGCGATGACGGAGCGGTGCGCAGGCTCCGCGGTGTGATGGTCGATGTGACCGCTCAGAAGCGAGCCGAGGAGGTGCGCGCGGGTCTCGAACATCAGTTGCAGCAATCGCGGAAGATGGAGGCGGTGGGCAGCCTTGCAGGCGGCATCGCCCACGACTTCAACAACCTCTTGACCGTAATCTCGGGGTACACGGGCCTGGCGCAGCAGAAGCTCGGCGACGCGCACGCGGAGATCGGCATCGACCTCGGGAAGGTCCAGACCGCTACCGAGCGAGCCGCCGAGCTGACTCAGCGGCTGCTCGCGTTTGGCCGACGGCAGGTGCTGTCGTCGAAGGTGCTCGACCTGAACGACACCGTCACCGACGTCGCGACTCTCCTGCATCGTCTGATCGGCGAGGAGATCGAGCTCGTGACGGTCACCACCGAACGACCTCTCCTTGTCGACGTCGATCCGGCTCAGTTCGAGCAGGTGCTGATCAACCTCGCGATCAACGCGCGCGACGCGATGCCGGAAGGCGGGAGGCTCACGATGTCCACCGCCGCATGTCAGGTCGACGACGCGATGGCATCTGCGATGTCTGACGCGCGCCCGGGTGGGTACGCGGTGGTCTCGGTCACCGACACCGGCATCGGCATCGACGACGAGACGAAACCTCAACTCTTCGAGCCGTTCTTCACGACGAAGGAGATGGGCAAAGGGACCGGCCTCGGTCTCGCTTCCGTCTACGGGACGGTTCGTCAGAGCGACGGTTTCATCACCGTCGACAGTGAGCTCGGTTGCGGTGCGAGCTTCAGCGTGTTCCTCCCGCTTGCCGTCGACGGTGAGCTCGAGAACAGCAGCGAGGAGGTCGCGACGACGAAATGGGGCAACGAGACGATCCTGCTCGTCGAAGACGAAGCGGAGGTCCGCGACTTGACGAAGCAGGCACTCGAGCTCAACGGCTACCAGGTCATCGCCGCAGCCACTCCGGGCGAAGCGATCCAGCTCGCCGCCGGCGCGCGTTACGACATGCTGCTGACCGACGTCGTGATGCCGGAGATGCGAGGCGGCGAGTTGGCCCGGCAGCTGGTTGCGTTGAGGCCCGGGTTGAAGACGCTCTTCATGTCCGGCTATCTCGACGGCGAGGAGCTTCTGGGCGAGGAAGGCCCGACGTCGTTTCTCCAGAAGCCGTTTTCTCTCGACGAGCTTGCACGAGCAGTTCGCCAGCTTCTCGACGGCTGAGCGAGCCGACGATCCCCGTCTTACGACGCAGAGGTGGAAGCAGAGGCAAGCCGCCGCTCGATCGTGGTGCGAGCGCGCTCGATGGGTTGGGCCGTGTGGGTGACCACGTATTGCGCGTTCGCGAGGAAGAGGGCGGCTTCGATCTCGAACGCGAGTTGGGCCGCGTCCTCCGTCGGATCGAGCGTGCCCTCGGCCTGGGCGTCGCGGATGGTGGCTTCCAGCCGCGCGAGCCAGTCGCTCAGGAACCTGACGAGACGATCGCGAACGGGGCCCGGCTGCATGTCGACCTCGGCGAGTGCCGAGGCGAAGAAGCAGCCGCCTGGGAAATTGTCGGCCTCGACGTAGCGGAGGTAGCCGTCGGCGAGTCGACGCAGTCGCTCGATCGCGGTGGGGGCGCTCGACGCCGGCTCGATCACCTGGGCGTTGAAGAGCCCGTTCGCGCTCTCCACGGTCGCGAGCTGGAGCTCTTCCTTGGAGCCGAAGTGGGCGAACAGTCCGCTCTTGCTCATGCCGACCGCGCGCGCGAGTCGGGCGATCGACAGGCCGCCCAGGCCCTCGATGGTCGCGAGGCGTGCGGCCTCGTCGAGGATCGCGGTGCGGCTCCGTTCGCCATCGCTGCGCCGCTTCCGCGCGTCCTGGCCGGGCTGGGGGCTCTCGGTTTCGGTCATCACTTGACAAGTTAGCACGAACGGTCGTATGATAAAGTGTAAGCACGAACGGTCGTGCTAACAACCGGAGGAGGCAGATGCTGCTTCCTTGGATCGGAGGAACCCATGAACCTGTACGTGATTCGCCGGCCTTCGGGCTGGCGCACGCCGGAGGAGCTGCAGGCGGCTGCTGCCCGCTCGAAGCACGTCGGCGACGAGGAGATGTCCACCGACATCCGCTGGATCCGCTCATACGTCGTCCACGAGGCCGACGGCAGCCTCGGAACCGTCTGCATCTACGAGGCATCGAGCCCGGAGAAGATCACCGAGCACGCCGCGCGCGTCGGGATGCCGGCGACCGAGATCGTCGAGGTGGCAGACACGGTGCTCGTCCGGCCGGACCCCGTGTCCGTCGCAGCCTGAGGCCGACCGGCGTCACGAGGGCGGCACCGCCAAGCGGCCGCCCTCGTGACGCCAAGCCTCTGGGTGTCCTGCCTACGGACGTTGTGAACGCGGCTGACCGGGGGTCGGTTTCCGAGTGAGCTGTGTGGCCGCGTGGTGTGGTAGTGGTTGAGCCAGTGTGGCAGGGCGGCTGCGCGGTCGCGGTGTGAGCCGTAGGTGAGCCCGTTCGCTGGAATCGGGGCGGCCGCGGATCCGCCGCGCAGCACGATGTCATTCCGGATCAGCGTCAGTCCGGATCAGCTCACCTCTCTGCGGCGCGTTCGACGATGGCGGCCAGGCGGCGGCGGACCTCTGCGGCGACGGGGGCGATCTCCTCGTTGCCGACGATCGAGAGCATCCGTTCGGCGTCGACGGCGGAGATGTGGGTTTCTCCCCCGCGTTCGTAGACGACGACGTTGCAGGGGAGCAGGACGCCGAGCTCGGGCTCGGCCTGGAGTGCCTGGTGTGCGAGCGGCGGGTTGCAGGCGCCGAGGATGAGGTAGGGCTCGCCGTCGACGCCGAGCTTCTCCTTCATCGTCGCCTGCACGTCGATCTCGCAGAGGACGCCGAATCCGTCGGCTTTGAGCTCGTCACGCACACGCTCGACCGCTTGATCGAACGGCAGCTCTGTTGTGGCGCTCAGTGTGTAACCGGTTGCAAGCATCTGCATTCCTCCTCGAGGTAGCGGCGGCGGGCTTTAGCCGCCTTCAGCCGGTGCGCTTCCGCCCCGGCGGGTTCGGTGAAGTGGTCGTCGAGCCAGGAGCCGATCGCCGCCTCGCCGATGACGGCCGACCCGCCCTCGACCACGAGGACGGGGATGCTGTCGGTGCCGGCTGCCGCGAGAAGCGCTTTGCGGTCTGTCTGTTCGACGGGCACCTGTCGCGTGACGTAGTCGACGCCGAGCTCGGTCAGGCGTTCGCGGATGCGGCGGGAGGCGGGGCACCATTCGGTCTGCCAGAGCTCGAGCATCAGGAGTGTCCGAACGTGACGTTGGGGAGGATCCGTCCGAGCCAGCGGGGCTTCGCCCAGGCCCAGTGGCCGAACACGCGCAGCAGGGTTGGGATCAGGATCAGCCGGACGAGCATCGCGTCGAGGAGGACGGCGACGCCGAGGATGACGCCCATCTCCTTCGGTGGGAGCGGACCGGAGAGGGCAAAGGTGAAGAAGACGGCGACCATCACGGCGGCAGCCGCGAAGATGACACGTCCGGAGTGGGCGAGTCCGCCTATCGATGCCTCGCGTGGATCACCCGTCCTGTCGTAGTGCTCCTTCGCCGAGGAGAGCAAGAAGACCGTGTAGTCCATCGAGATCGCGAAGATCATCGCGAAGAAGAACACGGGCCCCCAGGCGTCGAGGAAGCCCTGCGACTCGAAGCCGAGCAGGCCGGCGCCGTGCCCGTTTTGGAAGATCAGTCGTGCGATGCCGAAGGCGGCGCCGGTCGCGAGCAGGCTCGCAAGGACGCCGATGGCGGCGATCAGTGGCGCCTGGAGGGCGACGAGCAGGAGCAGGAAACCGAGGATGAGGACGACCCCGATCACGAGCGGTGTCTTCGCCGCGAGCGCCGCCTGGAGGTCATGGTTCTCGGCGGCCGCGCCGCCGACCAGTGCCTGCGCGGGGAGGGCTGCGCGGAGCCGGTCGATCGTGTGTCCGACGGCCGGGTTCGAGGGATCCGCATTCGGTATCGCCTGGATCAGCGCCAGACCGGCGCTGCCCGGCTCGGGGGGCGAGACGCGGGCGATGCCGGGATCGTGCGTTGCGGCGGCCAAAACGGCTGCGGAATCCCGTTGCGGCGCGACGATCTGGAGCGCCCCGGGAGCGCCGACGCCGAAGGCTTGTTGCACCTGCGTGTAGCCGACGCGGGAGGAGTCGTGGGTGGGGACGACCTTGATCGACGGCATCCCCGTCTTCAGGCCGAAGATCGGTAGCGCGAGCAGCACGAGAAGCAGCGTCGCTGCGACGCCGTACCGGTGTGGGTGGCGCCAGAGCCGCTCGCCCCAGCGCGCAAAGCGCGCCGAGCGGTGTTCGCCGGAGTGCACCCAGCGCAGCGGGAGCGCGTCGACCTTCGGGCCGAGCTTGGCCAGCACGGCCGGAAGCAACGTCAGGGTGGCGGCGAGCACGAAGACGACGCTGAGCATGATTCCGAGCGCCATCGACCGAAAAGCGGGACTTGGCACGAGCATCACTGCCGAGAGCGAGATGAGCACCGTGAGCCCCGAGAAGAGGACGGCCTTGCCGGCGGTATCCATCGCGACTGCGACCGCGTCGCGGGCATCGAGCTTCGAGCCGAAGAAGGCGCCACGGAAACGGTTGACGACGAAGAGGGCGTAGTCGATCCCGAGAGCGAGCGCGAACATGAGCGCGAAGTTCATCGCCCAGATCGAGATCTCGAAGCCATGCGTGAGCACGGTCAGCAGGCCGGCTGAGGCGACGAGGCCGAGGATCGTCAGCAGCAGTGGCAGGCCGGCGGCGGCGAGCGAGCCGAAGGCGAGCACGAGGATCGCGAGAGTCACCGGCCAGGAGATCAGCTCGGAGCGCATCATCGCCTTGCGGTTCGCGGTGTTGAAGTCGCTCCACATCCCTGAGGCACCGGTCAGCGACACGGTGACGTCGCCCGTGCCGGCGGCCCGAAGCTTCGATTTGAGCGTGTCTGCGGCAGCGACCATTGCCGTCGGGTCACCCTTGGCGCCGGCCATGACGAGGGCGGTGTGTCCGTCTCGGGAGATGCTCGAGCCCACGCGCGGCGGCTGCACCGACGCGACCTGCGTGTTCGAGTGAAGGACGGCCTCGACGCGCGCAACGGATTGTCGAAAGTCCGGTGCGGCCACGGTCTGGCCCTGGGAGTGGACGACGACCATCAGCGCGGAGCTGGAGAGGCCGGCGAAATTGGTCTGGATCAGCTGACGCGCCTGCACCGACTCTGAGCCGTTGGCCTGCCAGCCGGCGCCTGAAAGTGCGGTCTCGACCTTCGGGGCGAAGACGCCCAAGCCGAGCGCGACGACGATCCAGCCGATCGCGACGACGCGGACGTGGTCGGCGGTGAAGCGGCCGAGGCGGCCGATAGGCCCGACAGCCTCGGGGTGCTCGAGCGTCGGCGCGGCAGGCCGTGGCGCTGCAATGGTCGCGGTCATCGCACGCACCCCCGCTCGATACCGGTGCTGCGTTCGAGCACGAGCGACGCTGGACAGACGCCGGTGGTGACGTAGAGCAACTGGTTAACGCCCACAAGCACGGTGAGCGCGAGGAACCAGGGGCTGACAAGCAGCGCGAGCAGTACGCTCAGAAGCGTCATCGAGCCCGCGAGCGTGAACAGGACGCGCTCGAGCGGCCAGGAGCGCCGCATCAGCGACTCACCCCGCCGACGATCTCGTTCAGCGCGCGCAGTTGCTGCTGCACGGAGCCGCACACGTCGTCGCAAAGCGCGAAGACGCCGTCGTCGACGATCCCGTAGTAGACGTACGTTCCTTGCTTGCGGCGGCCGAGGATGCCGACAGCGGCCAGAACGGCGAGATGCTTGGAGACGTTCTGCTGCGACGCGTCGAGCGCCTCGCTCAACTCGTTCACGCTCGCCTCGCCGGCGCGAAGCCGGTCGAGCAGCTTGATCCGCATCGGCTCGCCGAGCACGCGGAAGCGGCGCGCGATCAACTCGGCGAGATCATCCGGCAGGGGGTGGGGCAGTGTCATTTGCGGCGCTCCTCAGTGATACGATAAACTGTTGTATAGTTGTATAGCAGTAGAAGCAGATGAACCGCAACTCTGAGGAGGACAAGATGACCAAGAACATGAGAAACCTCGACCGCGGGCTGCGCGCCTTTGTCGTCGCGCCGGTCGCGGTCATCGTCGCGTTGGCTGTCGGCGCCGGCTCGGTCGTGGGCGTTGTGTTGATCGCGCTCGCTGCCGTCATGCTCGCCACGAGCGCTGTCGGCTTCTGCCCGCTCTACAGGCTCCTGCACATCGACACGAGCGGCCGCAGGCCGCTCCCGCACTGAGACCGAGGAGGAACGAGAAACGATGGATGCGACAAACGAGAGCTTCGAGCGCGACGTGCTCGAGCGTTCCCGCGAGCTACCGGTCCTGGTCGACTTCTGGGCCGCCTGGTGTGGCCCCTGCCGCACGCTCGGCCCCGTGCTCGAGCGCGAAGCCGAGGCGCGAGCCGGCGAGTTCGCGCTCGTCAAGGTCGACGTCGACGCGAACCCGGAACTCGCGCGTGAATACCAGGTCCAGGGCATCCCGGCGGTCAAGGCTTTCCGCAACGGCGAGGTCGTGCGCGAGTTCGTCGGCGCGCTGCCGCCGGTCGCGGTCGCGCAGTTCCTCGACGAGCTGACCGGCCCCACGGCGTCCGAGCGGCTCCTAGACGAGCTCCGTGCCTCCGGGGAGCTGCCCGAGGTGGTCGTGGCACTCGAGCAGGACGAGAACGAACGCGTCCTCCAGTTGCTGCTCGAGGCGATCACTGCCGTGGACGGCGCGCAGCGCGAGCGGCTCATCGGCTTGACAGTCGGCGTGTTCGGCGAGCTCGGTCACGAGCACCCGCTGACCATGCGCTACCGGCGGCAGCTGGCCGCGAGCCTCAACTGATGACGGCGATCGCGCACACACCTGCAACGGCGCGGCTGAAGGAGTTCCACTTCCCGGTTTCAGTCGAGTGGATCGGCGAGCGGCGCGTCGCCGCCCACGTGGAAGGAAAACCGTCGGTCGAGGTCACGCCGCCGCCCGTCTTCCGCGGCACCGACCCAACCACTTGGAGCCCCGAGGACTTCTTCGTCGCCGCAGCGGCCTCCTGTCTCGCCGTCACCTTCACCGGGCTCGCCGCCCGCGACGGGCTCACATATACGAGCCTCAAGGTCGACGCCGACGGCACCGCCGGACAACGTTCGGACGGCCGCTTCGGCTTCACCCGGCTCGTGCTCCGACTTGAGATCGAAACCGATCCGGCCGACGCGGACGCAGCGCGACAGCTCGCCGACAAGGCCGAGCAGACCTGCCTCGTCTCGGCGTCGCTCGACCTGCCTGTCGAAACCGTGATTGAGCTGAGACACCAATCAACGCCGTAACAACACCTCCTCACGCGGTCTCCACCGGCGATCGGGGCGATCGCGGGCACGGATCCAAGGGCGATCGCAACGTTGTTGCTTCCTGACCTGAAAATGATCGCCTGGTTCAACAACGGACCTCCTATCGCGGCATGAGCTGCGATTGGCAGCCGATGCGTGCTTTCCCTGATGGAAACCGCGGTGTGTTGCTGTACGACTGCCTGAGATGAGTCGGGTCGTCGTACTTGGCGCAGGAGTTGCCGGTCACACTGCAGCATCGTTTGCGCGGAAGTGGCTCGGCAAGGAGCACACGGTCACGGTTGTCAGTCCGCGCGACTTCTACAACTGGGTCCCGTCGAACATCTGGGTTGGGGTCGGCCTGATGAAGCCGGAGAAAGTGACCCTTCCGCTTCGACCGATCTACGACCGTGCAGGGATCGAGTTCGTGCACGCGGCCGCCCGTGAACTTCATCCGGAGGGTGGCGTGGAGGACAGCTCTCCCTTCGTCGTCACCGACTCGGGCGAGCGGATCCCCTACGACTTCCTGATCAACGCGACCGGCCCACAGCTTCGCTTCGACATGACCGCAGGGCTCGGGCCTTCCGCGAACAGCCTGTCGGTGTGTACCGCCGACCACGCTGCGCATGCCTCTCGCGCCCTCGATGAAGCAGTCGAGCGGATGCGCAAGGGCGAGCGACAGCGTTTCCTGGTCGGCGTCGGCCACGGAACCTGCACCTGCGAGGGCGCCGCGTTCGAGTACATCGTCAACCTCGAGTTCGAACTGCGCGCTCGCAAGGTGCGTGAGCTCGCCGACATCGTCTGGATCACCAACGAGTACGAGCTCGGCGATTTCGGAATGGGCGGCATGCATCTCAAGCGAGGTGGCTACATCACACCGAGCAGCATCTTCACCGCCTCGCTGTTCAGCGAACGGAACATCGATTGGATCACGCGCGCTCACGTGCGCAAGGTCGAGCCGGGTCGTGTCGAGTACGAGACCGTCGACGGTGTCGAAGGTGAGGAGGAGTTCGACTTCGCCATGTTGCTGCCTCCGTTCACGGGCGTCGGACTGACCGCGTTCGATCGGGGTGGGGCAGAGATCACCGAGCAGCTGTTCATGCCCAACGGCTTCATGCGCGTCGACGCCGACTACGGCGCGAAGCCGTACGAGGAGTGGCGCGCCGCCGACTGGCCGCACACCTACCAGTCACCGGCGTACGAGAACGTGTTCGCAGCCGGAATCGCCTTCGCGCCGCCGCATCAGATCTCGCGGCCGCGCGCGACCCCGAGCGGCGCCCCGGTCGCGCCGGCACCTCCGCGCACCGGAATGCCCTCGGCGATGATCGCAAAAGCCGTCACGCGCAGCATCGTCGACATGATCCACGGCGCCGACACTCCGAGTTGGACCGCGTCGATGGCAGAGATGGGGGCCGCCTGCGTCGCCTCCGCCGGCGCAAACCCGCTCACCGGCACGGCGGCATCGATGACGGTCTTCCCAATCGTCCCCGACTGGGAGCGCTACCCGGAGTATGGCCGCGACATGAAGCGCACCTTCGGCGAAATCGGCCTGGCAGGGCACTGGATCAAGATCCTGCTTCATCACATGTTCCTCTACAAAGCGCGGCTGCGGCCGGGCTGGTCGCTGATCCCGGAGTAGCGTGATGGCAAACGAGATGAAGAAGCGGCACGTCGCGGAGACCAACCAGTTCTACGCGACGAAGCCGACCCATGCCACCGTCTTCATGCGAACGTTCGTGCCGTGGCAGCTGTGGCGGTTCGCAGTGATCAACCTGAAGATGATCGCGATGATCCGCCTCAGCCACAGCTCCCGCGACTCGCACTAGGACCGACTGAGCAGGTCTGTGCGCACACGTACGGCGTCAGGGGGAACGGCGTCAGCCGCGCGATAGCGAGGAAGTGCGCCGTCAAGCTCTCGGCCCCGCGGGCTGCGCGCGGTCACGAGCAGCCCGGCGCCCGCTACGCCGTCGTCGTTCAGGCAGACGAGTTCCTCGGGCTCAGCACCGTGCTCGTCTCACCAACCTCGACACGTGCGCTTCAGGCGAGCCTCCGGCCCACGATCACGGTCGATGGCAACGAGACGCGGGTGCTCGTTGAGCAGACTGTCGTCGTCGATCCGCAACGCCTCGGCCGCTCCGCCGGCCAACTCGACGCAGGCGAACTCCGCGCAGTCGACGAGTCGCTCACGCTCATTCTCGGTCTCTAACCTCTCGACCGCGAACCGGTCCGAGCCAGTTCCACGAGCGGTCTCGCCCCGCGGAGTCGACGGTCGTGTCGTAGCCTGGTGACCCTAAAAGCCGGATGGACGCATGCCGAAGCCGATCACGCGGCGTGGGTGAGACGATCGCCGTCGTGAACCACCAAGCGCGAGCGCTCGACCTCACGGACATCGCAGATGCGATCGGCGCTGCCGCTCGCCTCGCCGTCGACAACGAGCGGCTCCGTGTCCAGGCGCCGGCGAAGCTGTCAGCGCTGCGTGAATCGCGAGCGCGAGTCGTACAAGCCGCCACATGCGACGACGGCGCGCTGCGCGTCGAGGGCACGTTCACGCCGGGCACTCGCACGGCATGAAAGAGGACGCGGACAGCAAGCGGCTCGGGATCGCGTTAGCGCTGTCGTCGGTCATGGGCGTCGAGGTTGTCGCCGGCGTGTAACACCCAGGGGTCTAGAGCGTGGCGTTTATCCGACGAGAAGTAGATACTCGCACTCGTGCGCATCGTCGACCTTACGCACGAGTTGTCCGATGACATGGCGATCTTTCCGGGTCTGCCGCGACCGACGTTCAGGCCCATAGCGGTCGTCGAGCGGGACGGGTATGCGATGTCGGAGTACCACCTGTTGAACCACATAGGCACGCATGTTGACGCGCCCGCGCACCAGGTCGCCGGCGGCGCGACGCTCGACGAGATTCCGCTTGAGCGTCTTGTCACCGATGCCGTCACGATTGACGTCTCGCAACGGGAGCCTGGCTCGATTGGACTCGCGGAACTCAAGCCGCACCTTGCGGGCATCCGCGAAGGCGATCTCGTGTTTCTGTACTCGGACAATGCTCGGAATTACGGCAGCGATGCGTATTGGACGGGTTGGTCTTTTCCGGACGCGGAGGCGGCGCGCGCACTGATCGAGCGTGGGATTTCCGGGATCGGCTTCGACGGCCCGTCTGCCGACCCCGTCGACTCGACGACCTTTGACCTTCACCGCGTCTGGCTCTCGGCGGGCAGGCTGATCCTCGAGAACCTGACAAACCTCGACGAGTTGCCGGCGCGGGTCCCCGTTGTGGTCGCGCCCATGAAGGTGCGGAAGGCGAACGGCGCCCCGGCACGAATCTTCGCTTTGGTTCCCTAGAACGAGGAGGCGTCAACGATGGCAGGACTCTCGCTCAAGGCAGGCGAGTTGCGGCACGGCATCCTCGGCGTGATCGACGCGCTTTCGCAGTCGGTCGCACTTCTCTCACTGGCGCTCGGTGTCGCTTTCGCGAGTTCCGCCGCGGCAGGCGAGGCAGGTATCGCCGCACCTTTTGCGTACCTGATCGCAGGTGTCGGCAGTCTCTGCCTCGCCTCGGTAATCATTCGCTTTACGCGTCGCATGGCCTCGGCCGGCGGCCTCTATACCTACATCGCGCGAGGGCTCAACCCGACGACCGGCTTTCTCGGAGGCTGGCTATATGCGGGCGGGTTCGCGATCGGAATCTCGTTCGTGCTCGTGATCGGCAGTTTCTTCCTCTCAGTCTTCTTCAGCGCCCATACTTCGGTCACGCTCAGCTGGGGTTGGTGCTTCGTGATCCTGATCGTTCTCTTGGCCGCTCTCGCCTTTTTCGACATCCGGATCTCGAGCCGCGTCCAACTCGTGCTCGCGGCGCTCGGAGTCGTGGCGATTCTGCTGCTCGCTTTCGTGATCCTCTTCAAGGGGGGCGACAGCGGTCTCTCGCTCCAGCCGCTCAACCCGGCAAAGGCACCCTCGACGCAGGGGCTCTTCCTCGCGGTCGTGCTTGCCTTCACCGGGTTCATCGGCTTCGAAGCCGCGGCTGCGTTCGGTGAGGAGGCGGCCGATCCGCTCCGGGCGATACCGAAGGCGATCCTGACCGCGGTGCTCGTCGCAGTCGTGTACTACGTCTTCGTCACGTGGATGATGGCGATCGGCTACGGGACCGCAAACGCCGCGAAGTGGGCCAGTGATCCGGGAGCGCTCGACACCCTCGCCCATCGTTATGTGGGTAACTGGCTCGCCGTTGTCATCGACTTCGCCGTTGCCGCAAGCGGCTTTGTCGCTGCGCTCGCCGGGCTGCATCTGACTTCACGAACACTCTTCGCGATGGGACGCGATCGTGGCCTGCCCCGCGCTTTCGCGTACACACACCCGCGTTTCCGGACACCATGGGTCGGGATCGCGGCGTCGCTTGTGCTGACGATAGCCCTGACCGCCACGCTCGCCCACCACTACGGCCCGATCACGTTCTTCCTTTTCCTGGCAACCACCGGGTCGCTCGGGATCCTTGCGACCTACGCGCTCGTCGCGCTCTCCGGGATCGTGTTCTTCTCGAGGACGCGCGATCGGGCCGAGAAGATGTGGAAGACGGTCCTGCTCGACTTCGCGTTGCCGGCCGTGGCGATTGCGATTTGCGTCTACACGATCTACAAGTCGATCTGGCCGCGGCCGCCGGCACCGATCAGCTATGCGCCCTGGATCGCCGGTGGCTGGCTCGTAGCCGGGATCGCAATCGCGGCCTGGCTGACGGCGACCCACCCCGACCGTGTCCGTGCGTTCGGCCAGGCGCTCGGTGAGGGCGAGGCGCCAGCGTCGACAGGGCCGCCGTTGCCAACCGTGTAGGCATTCGGAGCCGGGGCGCCTGCCCTTGAACGTGGGACAGGCGCCCCGGCTGGGCCGGTGGGTCGACCCGGAGGCCGTTTCAGGGATCCGGGCCAGATCGAATGCCTCCCTGATCGTGAGCCTGCGGCCGTCCGACGAACTCGCACCACCCCGGTGTTTCGTCGGAGTGGACGCTGGCGATGCCTTCCTGATCGACGTAGACCTCCGCCGCTGCAGCTATTTGTACTGCCGTTTCCGCCTGGCCGAGATTCGGTGGCGGTCTCGCCTGACGCGCGATTGGAACGGATCATTCGCGTGATGCCGCGTCGCAGGCCCTCAGACACGGGGCCGGAACCCCCGCGGCCTGGGCGAGCTCGAGCAAGGCGCCGTGAATCGCATCGGCCTCCGTTCGCTCTCCAGCCATGAGACTCTGGAGCAGCGACGTTCGCTCGTGCATGCGTCCAGATGTCACGAGCGCACATCCACGTTCTTTGAGCAGCGCGCGCGCAGCCTCCTCGCGGCCCTCGGCGATCGTTCGCACGGGAAGCAGGCCGGGCAGGTCCGCCAGACGGATGTCCTTCGCGGCTGCGATCTCCGCGACTTCGAGCACGATCTGGCGCACGAGTCGTTGCCCTTCGGCTCCGAGGAGCAATTCGTGGACGAAACTCCGAGTCTGTGCCTGGGCGCCCATCATGGCCGCCACCTGAGCGAGCTTCGACCATTCGATCACCCGTACGTCGTCCGCAGCAGCGGCTGGGAACCCCGCGCGTTCGAGTATCGCGACGAGTTCCGCGATTCGCTGACCGGCGGGCCGTTCGAACTCGCCCACGTAGGTGTATCCGAGCGAGCTGCTCGCGACGACGCCGGGCTCGAGCCGTTCGGCGGCCACGGTGCACGAGCCCCCCACCGTTGCCGGACCCAAGGCCGCGATGAGGGCGTCGTTCTTCCGGGGGCCGTTCTGAAGCGAGAGCGCGAGACGCGGCTTTCCGGTGATCCGAGCGAGCGCCGTTTCCGTACCGAAGCTTTTCGCAGTGAGAAGGACGATCTCGCCGGTGCCTCGCTCCGCGACCGGCACAGGAACGCGCAGCGTTCGCTCGGGGAGGCGCAGCTCGAGCCCGCTTTTCGAGATGGACTGCGCATGGGGTCCGCCTCCGAGCAGGAGTACGTCTTCGCCGGCCTCGACGAGGAGCCCGGCGTAGACCGAGCCGAGAGCGCCGGCTCCGCAGATGGCGATCCGCGCGCTCACGGCTCGAGAACGATTTTGCCGAACTGGCGCCTCTCCTCGAGCATGCGGTGGGCGCTCGCGGCTTCGACCAGCGGTAGCACTCGGTCGATCGTCGGGGTGAGGTGTCCCTGCGCGACCAGGTCGAGCACGGTCTCGAGCTCGGTGTCTGTGGCCCGTCGCGAGCCGATTACCTGCCACTGGTTGCGAAAGAGGTGTACGAGATCGAGCGGCACGACTTCGCCGGCGTGTCCTCCGAGAATGACGATGCGCCCGTTCGGGCGCAGGCACTCGAGTGCGTCGCCGAAAGCCGCACCGCCGACGTGCTCAATCGCGATGTCGACTCCCTCGCCGCCGGTCTCGGCGCGCACGGCTGTCGCCAGGTTCGCCGTCCCGGAATCGAGCGCGACGTCGGCGCCGAGCGCGCGCGCCCGCTCGAGCTTCTCCTCGCCCGTCGCGGCCGCAATCACGCGGGCGCCGAGATGGCGTGCGATCTGGATCGCCGCCGACCCGACGCCGCTCCCGGCCGCTGACACGAACACGGTGTCGCCGCGGCGCAAGTCGGCGCGGCCGACAAGCGCGTGCCACGCCGCGGCCATCGCCACCTGGAACGACGCCGCTTCGCGGTAGGCGAGCCGGTCGGGAAGCGATCTGAGGCGCCTCGCATCGACGGCGACGTACTCGGCATATCCGCCGGGTGCCTGCACTCCGAGGAGGCGCGAGGCCGGGCAGAGCGAGTCGTCGCCTGAAAGGCAATACCGGCACGCTCCGCATCCCGACTGGTAGAGCGCCACGACTCGATCGCCGGGTCTCGCGTCGACGACCTCGCTGCCCACCGCCGTCACGTCACCGGCGAACTCCATGCCGAGCGTGTGCGGGAGCGTGAGGTCGATTCGCGACATCCCCGAGCGCAGGTCGAGATCGAGGTGGTTGACGGCGACGGCGCGCACGCGGATCACGACCTCGCGGGCAGCGGGCTCGGGCAGCGGAATCTCGTCCACCTGCAGGACGTCCGCGCCGCCGTACTCGTGGAAACGAATTGCCTTCACCGGCTCACCTCGACACCTTGACAGTTGCCGGGATGCTGTCGTAGATTCTCGTCTAATGCAACTAACTATCGTCTGTCGAGAATGAGCAAGACCGCTGAGCGCACGTTCGACCTGCTCGAGCACGTTGCGCGAAGCGGGGCGCCGCTCGGCCTGATGGAGCTGGCGAGCGAGACCGGGATCGACAAGAGCACGGCCGCCCGGCTGCTCGGTTTTCTCGAGCAGAGGTCGCTGATCGCGCGCGAGCCGGCGACGAAGAAGTACACCATCGGTCCGCGTCTGATCACGATCTCGACGCTCGCGCTGCGGCAGCTCGACCTGCCTCGTCTCGCGCTGCCGGTGCTCGTCTCGCTTCGCGATAAGACCGCTGAGACGGTGAACCTGCATATTCGAGCGGGCGACGAAGCGCTTTGTGTTTCCGGTGTCGAGAGCAAGCAGGTCGTACGACGCGTCCTTCCGCTCGGCGAGCACCGGCCGCTCTCGATGGGGCCATCGGCCAAGACGATCCTCGCGTTCCTTCCGGAGGAGGAAGCGGTGGAGGTGATTGCGCGCGTGCCCGCCGGTGTGCGACGCCGGAAGCTGCTCTCCCAGCTCCAGACGATCCGTGAACAGGGATACATCGCCGTCGTCGGCGACCGGACGCCCGGTGTCGGTGCGATCTCGGTGCCGGTGTTCGGGCATGCCGGGATCGAGGCGTCGATCACCGTCGCCGGCCCGGCCGAGCGGTGGACGCTCGAGGCGATGGAGTCGGCTGCACCGCGCGTACGCGCTGCAGCCGGCCGGCTCTCGCATGCGCTCGGAGGCGGCGCATGAGGCCGCCGCTCGCGACGATGTTGTTCGTCCCGGGCAGCGACCAGCACAAGCTGGACAAGATTCCCTCGCTCGCGTCCGACGCGTTCATCATCGACTTGGAAGATGCCGTCGCGGTCTCGGCGAAGGCCGGGGCGCGCGGCAAGGTCGCCGCGGCGCTTCAACGCCACGGCACCTCGGCGCAGATCTGGGTCCGCGTCAATGCCGTCGAGACCGGGCTCATGCATGACGACGTGCTCACGGTCACGGTGGTCGGCCTCGCGGGGATCGTGCTCCCGAAGGCGCGCTCCGCTGCCGACGTCGAGTTGCTGGATGGCCTGCTCTCCGTCCTCGAGCACGAACGTGGACTGCGCCGCGGCTCGATTGAGATCCTGCCGACGATCGAGACCGCCGCTGCGCTCGGACGAGCAGTCGAGATCGCGACGGCGAGCCCGCGGGTTCGCTGTCTCGGTTTCGGCGCCGGCGACTTCAGTCTCGACCTGGGGCTCGAATGGCCGCCGCCCGGTGGGCGTCTGAGCGCGACGCTCGTCAACGCGAAGGCCGAACTGGTGCTGGCCTCACGCCGGGCTGAGCTCGAGGCGCCCCACGACGGTGTCTTCCCGGACTTCAAGGAGCTCGACGTCCTGCGCCGTGAGGCGGAGGAGGCCCGGGCGCTCGGGTTCGGCGGCAAGCACGCGATTCACCCGGCGCAGTTACCGGTGATCGCCGAGGTCTTCGCGCCGAGCGACGAGGAACTCGCGCGCGATCGCGAGATCGTCGAGGCGTTCGACGAAAGTGAACGCCGGGGCGTGGCCGCGATCCACATCGGCGGCCGCTTCATCGACTATCCGGTTGCAGAGCGCGCCCGCCGGCGGCTTACCCAAGCGGGGGAAATCCCGAACGGCGGCAGTGTCTTGCCGTTGCGTGGCATTCGTGTGCTCGACCTCTCGAGTCTCTACGCGGCACCTCTCATCGCGACGAACCTCGGAGATTTCGGTGCCGACGTGGTCAAGGTGGAGCATCCGCGGGGTGACGACGCGCGGCGCTGGGGTCTCAGCAAGGACGGCGTTCCGATCTGGTGGAAGGTGATCTCGCGCAACAAACAGGTCATTGCGCTCGACCTCAACAAGGAGGGCGATCGCGATGTCGCACGCCGGCTCGCGGCGACCGCCGATGTGGTGATCGAGAACTTCCGTCCGGGCCGCATGGAGTCGTGGGAGCTCGGGCCGGAGGATCTTCGGCGCCAGAATCCCGGGCTCGTCTACGTGCGCGTCACCGGGTTCGGGCAGACCGG
>JBBQQU010000026.1:0-50789 GCA_038215565.1 Gaiellales bacterium
GACGACAGAGCTGATGTTGACGATCGAGCCGGCGCGCTTCTTCATCATCGGTCGTGTCACGGCCCGGCAGGTATAGAAGACCGAGCTGAGGTTGGTGTCGAGCACCGTGCGCCAGTCGTCGTCCGACATTCGAGCGAGCACGCCGTCGCGTGTCAGCCCTGCGTTGTTGACGAGCACGTCGATGTCACCCGCCTCCTCGACGAGCCGCTTCGCATCGTCGGGGGTCGAGACGTCGGCCTGCACGGCGCGCCCGCCGATCCGGGTCGCCAGCTCCTCCGCCTCGTCCTTGCCGGATCGGTAACCGACGACGACCTCTGCGCCGGCACGTGCGAGCTCCTCTGCGATCGCGCGGCCGATTCCGCGCGAAGCGCCGGTGACGAGTGCGACCTTGCCTGCGAGGGAACAGAAACCCGCGTCGCTAGCCAAGGGCCTCCGACACCTCGTCGAGCGACTCGAGGTCGTTGACCGAGAACGTGCGCACCGATCTGTCGATCCTCTTCAGTAAACCGCTCAGCACGTTGCCCGGCCCCACCTCCACGAAGGTCGTGACGCCCTGGGCGATCAGCTCGCCGGCCGCCTGCGTGAACCGCACCGGCGCAGTCAGCTGGTCGACGAGCAGCTCGCCGTACCGCTGCGCATCCTCGATCTTGGCGGTCACCGTGGACATGAACGCCGACCGTGGATCATGGAACGTCACGCGATCGATCGCCGGCCGTAGCCTGTCGGCGGCGCGCGCGACAAGTGGTGAGTGGAACGCGCCCGAGACGCGCAGCCGAATCGCACGCCGCGCGCCCTCGCGTGTTGCTTCCAGGCATGCCTCGTCGACCGAGGGCGTCTCGCCCGAGATGACGAGCTGGCCCGGGCAGTTGTAGTTCGCGGGCCACACGTTCGAGATCTTCCGGCACAGCGCCTCGACCGCTTCGTCCGCGAGCCCGAGAATCGCGGCCATCGAGCCGGGGTGCGCCGTCGCGGCTTCCGCCATCGCGAGCCCGCGCTCGCGCACGAGCGCAATTGCGTCGGCGGTGCCGAGCGCGCCGGCCGACCCGAGCGCGGCGAATTCGCCGACCGAGTGACCGACGACGACATCGGGACGGATGCCGCGACTCCGAAGTGCTGCATCGAGCGCGAGCGAGGTCGTCACGAGCGCCGGCTGCTGCACCTGGGTGTCGACCAGGTCCTCGACCGGACCCTCGAAGCACAGCTCCTTCAGGTCCATCCCGGAGGCGGCGCTCCCCTCGTCGTACACGGCCATCGCCTCGGGGACGGCGAACGCGACGTCCCGGCCCATGCCGGCAGCGAACGAGCCCTGGCCCGGGAACATGAACGCGATCTTCGTCATGCGATAGCTCCAGTCGTCGGATGTGTCCATTCGATCAACGCCGAGCCCCACGTGAGGCCCGCGCCCATTCCCGTCAGTAGCACCAGCTTGCCCGGTTCGAGCCGCCCGTCGTCCGCCGCGTCCGCGAGCGCGAGCGGAATCGAGCCGGACGACGTGTTTCCGTATCTCTCGACGTTCACGACAGTCTTCTCCTCGGCCATGCCGAGCTTGCGCGTAGCGTGGTCGATGATCCGGACATTGGCCTGGTGCGGGACGTAGACGTCGACATCGTCTACCGTCTTTCCGCACTCGGCGAGAATTGCCTCTGCCGAGCTGACCATGACGCGGGTCGCGAATTTGAACACCTCGCGCCCGTTCATCTTCACGAACTTCTCCGGATCGTCGAATCTCCGCGAGCCGCTGCCGGGAAGCCACAGGTTCTGGCCACCCGCGCCGTCGGCTCCGAGCTCGAAGCCTAGGAAGCCGCCGGTCTCGACGGTCTCCATCACGACCGCGCCCGCGCCGTCACCGAAGAGGACAACAGTCGAACGATCAGTCCAGTCGAGGATCTTCGAGAGCACGTCCCCACCGACGACGAGCGCCCGCTTCGCAAGGCCCGACGCGAGCATCCCGTGCGCCTGCGCGATCGCGTAGACAAACCCGGTGCAACCGGCCGACAGGTCGTAGGCGGCGGCGTCAGGCATGCCGAGCTCGTCCGCGAGAATCGCAGCGGCCGACGGGAACGCCATGTCCGGGGTGACCGTCGCGACGATCAACAGGTCGATCGACGACGGCTCGACGCCTGCCATCTCGAGCGCGCGTCGGCACGCGGGCAGCGCGATGTCGGTGAGCGCCTCGTCGTCGGCGGCGATGCGTCGTTCGCGGATGCCCGTGCGGTCGCGAATCCACTGGTCGTTCGTGTCGACCAAGGTCGCGAGGTCGTCGTTCGTGACGACCCTCTCGGGCACATGGCAACCGAGGCCCGTGATCGAGATCTTGGGTCCTGTCGTCCGTCCAATCATTGCTGGGTGCTCATTCTTCGACACCAACGGCGAAGGTGAGCGTTCCGCGCACGGCGAGCGCGCCGTCGACGGTGGCGCGTGCCTTGCCCCGTCCGACAGGCCCGCGCACGGTCTCGACCTGGCATTCGAGCCTCAGCACGTCACCGGGCCGCACGACGCGCTTGAACCGCACATCGTCGATGCCTGCGAAGAGCGCGACCTTGCCGCGATTCTCGGGTTGCGAGAGCACCGCGACCGCACCGCATTGCGCGAGCGCCTCGACCATCTTCACGCCAGGCATGATCGGGTTCCCGGGGAAGTGCCCGGCGCAATCCTCCTCCGTAACGGTCTTCCGCGCCACGACGCGCTCACCGGGGACGAGCTCGATCACCTCGTCGATCAAGAGCATCGGGTAGCGATGGGGAATGACCGCTTCGATGGCGGTCTTGTCGAGCAGGACGTCGCTCATGCGGAAAGCCGCTCTGCAAGAGCGTTACGGCCCCGGTGCGCGTAGCACTTCGCCGTGCCGACCGGCAGGCCGGTGGCGGCGGCGATGTCGTCGAACGAGGCATCGAACGCGTCCTTCATCGTCACGACGGTCGCCTGTGCCGCAGGCAACTCGGCGAGGCAGCGCCGGAGCTCGCGGCGCGTCTCCGAGGCCACGAGCGCGCGTGCTGGGTCGCCGTCGGGCGCGACGCGTGTGTCCTCGAGCAGCGGCTCGGTGCGCCGGTCGTTCGCCCAGCGGGCCTGAGCGACGTCCTTGCACGTGTTCACCGTCAGCCGGTGAAGCCACGTGGAGAACTGCGACTGCCCGCGAAACTGGCCGACGCGCTGCACGAGCTTCACGAGCGACTCCTGCGCTGCGTCGCGCGCGTCGTCCGGGTCACGGAGGACATGCGACGCGATCCGGTTGACGCGATCGGCGTGCCGCTCGCACAGGGCGGCGAGGGCACGTTGGTCTCCGTCTTTGGCGCGACGCACGAGGATGGGATCCGAAAGCCTCTCGTAGACGAGCGGCCCGTCGGACCGCAGGTCACGCACCATTGGACGCGGTCGGCGGGCAGGAGGTTGCACGGCGGCCGTACTCTAGACCGCTTCGTGTTCCTGACGCCTGACGTCGTCCTTCCTGCGCTGCGGGGCTCCTACGGCCGCGACTACACCTGGGTCGAGGAGACCGCGACGACCCAGCGCCTCTTCGCCGCGACCTCCTGGCACGGAGCCGTCGCGCTCGCCGAGCATCAGACGGAAGGGCGCGGCCGCCTCGGGCGGAGGTGGGTCGATTCGGCGCTGATGTTCTCTCTGCTCCTCGAGCCTCCGCAACCCGTCGCGCGCTGGCCCGAGCTGACCCTTCTCGCTGCCCGCGCGGTCGCCGACGCGATCGGGCCACCGGCGACGATCAAGCACCCGAACGACGTGCTCCTCGACGGGCGCAAGGTCGCAGGGATCCTCGCGGAGGCCTCGGAGCGGGTCGTGCTCGGGATCGGCATCAACGTCGGGGCAACCGCATGGCCCGGCGCAGGATTCGTGGAGCGCGACCGGCTCGACCTGCTCGTCGACGTGCTCGAGCGCCTCGAGGCCGCCTACGACCAGTGGCTCACGGCGACCTGACGATCGCCGAGATGTTGCCGGCCAGGTCTTGAGCCTCGGCAGACACCTGGTGCACGACACCCTGAATCGGGATCGTGAATGTCCCCTTGTTCTCTCCGTGGACGATTCGCCTGCGCTGGTCGACGAGGATCGTCACCGTCGCGGGCTCGTCAAGTGAGAACGTGAGCGTCTGTGCGTTCACGATCGCGAGCGTCGGTGGGGTCGTGTCGATCGTGATCGGTAGCGAAAGCTGGATGTCGCCGAGCTCGTCCGTGAACGTGACGACGGCAATGTAGGCGCCGTCTGGCAGGGGTGAGCCGTTCGAAGTGCCGTCCCAGGCGAGCGTCTGGGGGCCGATCCCGAGTTGCCCCTGAAACGGGGTCGCGACGACGGCAGCGTTCTGCTCGATGTCGAGGCGCACCGGCACGTTCTGGGCGAGCATGAACGAGAACGTCATCGTGTCGGCGACACCGTCGCCGTTCGGCGAGATCACGCGCGGAGCCGCGTCGAGCCCAGCGAGCGTCCGGTCGACGACGACGTCGACCGACTTCGTCACCGACTTCCTCGTCGCGCTCGATGTGGCCGTCACGACGAGGCGATAGCGGCCGTCCGGCAGGACGTGGGCGCCCCACTCGAACGAGTTGTTGCCCGCGAGCCGTTGCTCGTTCAAGAGCGTGAGGAGCGGAGCGCCACCCGGGTCGAGCACCTGCGCGACCACCTGCGCCTGCGTGCCGAGCGTGAAGTTCACCGTGGCCGAGTCGTTGCTTCCGTCCGCGTTCGGAGTGATCACGTTCGGGACGGCGGCGAGGTTCGTGAGCGAGAACGTCTTCCCCGGCACGGGCTTGCCGAAGCCGATCGTTCCGGTCGCTGCGAGCGCACCCGGTGCGCTGATCGTCCAGGTGAAACGACCGGTCGTGCCGAGGAGAGAGCCCCAGGTCCAATCGACGGTCGGGCCGGTTCCGGTGCCGGTCGCAACCGACTGGCTGAACTGGTCGGAGACGGTCACCGTCCACGGGATCGCCGACGAGAGCCTCGCCTGAAAGCGAATCGGGCCGCCGAGCGCGCCGACGACCGTGGGTGAATAGAGCTTCGGGAGGCCGGTCACGGAAACGCGCTTCGCGATCGCGGGCAACAGCTTGTACGCAGCGGTGCCCGGGCATTCGCTCGGCCCGGTATCGCGGTGTCCCGAGATCGCCCGCAGCGTCACGAGCTTGCCGGCTTTGTACTTGTAGTTCCCGCCCGAGGTGTAGACGACCGTCGAGAGCGGATCGACGTGCGCGATGTCGAGTCGCCACGCGGCGAGCGCGACCAGGGCGTCGCGTTGGGCTCTCGGCGGCGACGCGGCCGAGAAGTTCCCGATCAGTGCGATGCCCGCGGTACCGGTGTTGAAGCCCTCCGCGTGCGCCCCGATGACGTTACGGTCGACCCCGCCGCCACGGCCTTCGTAGACCGTTCCGAAGCGGTCGATCAAATAGTTGTAGCCGATGTCGTTCCAACCATTTCCTTGCACGTGGTAGACCTCGATACCGCGCACGATCGCTGCGGCCTGGGCAGGTGAATAGGCGTTCGTCCCGGCCGTGTGATGCACGACGAGCAGCCGGACCGCCGGCGCATACATCGGCTTCATACGCACGATCTCTTCGTTGGCGCCCCAGCCGGCACGCGGCACGATCGTCGGTGAGCCTGCCTCGGTGAGGTGGCGCGCGGGCGCAGTCGTGACGCGCGACCAGAGCTCATACGACCGGAGGCGCGACACCTCGCCCGCCGTGCGGAACTGCACCGCGTCGGCCGCGCCCGTCCAATCGAGGTTGCCGTCGTGCCAGCGTCCGGTTCCGCCGTCAGGGGCAACGTCGGCGTCGGCTTGCGTCCAGGCGCCCCAGCGCCCGTGCAAGCGATGGACGCGATAGGCGACGGTGCCCGGGCCTGTCCAATGCGGAGCGAGCATGTTGAAGTGCATTGCGGCGGGCGCGGCCGCGAGCGCTCGCGCGCCGAGCGGGATCTCCTGCACGCGCATCGCAACGCTGCCCGCGTGCGAAACCGCGGGCACGAGGAGTGCCGCGGCGGCGGCGGCGAAGATGGCGAGCTTGTGCATGGAGATATCCCCCGGTAACGGTGCCCCAAGGGTGCCTTCGCGCTCAAGGTCGGCGACCCTTTCGCGCATACAATCCTTACAACAGTGAAGAAGCTTGCAATCGCGCTCGGCCTGCTCGCACTCGTGCTTCCCGCGGGTGCTCGAGCGGCACAGCCGCGGGTGCTCGCCATCCACTTCGGCGCCGACGTCAATCCGGTCACGCAGGACTGGCTGAACCACGAGCTCGGCCGTGCCCAGTCCGGCGGCTACGTGGCCGCAGTGATCGTGCTCGACACGCCGGGCGGGCTCGAGGAGTCGATGCGCAAGATCGTGCAGCGCGAGCTCTCTCTGCGGATCCCGGTGATCGTCTACGTCTCGCCGGGCGGCGCGCGCGCCGCGTCGGCCGGCGTCTGGATCTCGGAGGCCGCGGACGTGCTCGCGATGGCGCCCGAGACGAACATCGGCTCGTCGACTCCGATCACGGGCGGCGGCCAGAACATCGGCAGCGACCTACGGCGCAAAGTCGTCAACGACGCGGCTGCGTCGCTGCGCGGCCTCGCAAAAACGCACGGACGCAACGCTGCATGGGCGGATCTCGCGGTACGCAAGGCATCGAACCTGACTGCGCAGGAAGCGCTGCGGATGAACGTGATTGATCTGATCTCACCCTCGCTGCCGGCGCTTTTGCGCACGATCGACGGCCGCTCGACCGTGCCGAGGCATCTCGTGCCGCGCACGGCGGGTGCGGAGATCGTCGACGTTCGACCGGGGTTCTTCACCCGGTTCCTCTCGACGCTCATCGACCCGAACATCGTCTCGCTGCTCTTCCTCGCGGGAATCGCCGGCCTCGGCTTCGAGCTCTTCCATCCCGGCGTCGTCATTCCCGGCGCGTTCGGAGCGATCTGCATGGTCTGCGCCCTCTTTGGCTTCTCGGTGCTGCCGCTCTCGTGGGGCGGTCTCATCCTCGTGCTGCTCGGTGTCGTGCTGCTCGTCGTCGACGCCCACGTGGTCACGCACGGCGCCCTGACTCTCTCCGGGCTCACGGCGATGGCGATCGGATTCGCGACCCTGTTCCACAAGGCGCCTGCCCCGTACCACACGAACGTCTGGATGATCGTGACGCTGACCGTCCTCATCGGCGGGTTCTGGGCATTCGCGGTGTCGAAGGCTGTCGCCATGCGCCGAAACCCCGTAACGGTGGGGCCTCAGCAGATCGTCGGGATGGAGGGCGTCGTCCGCGAAGGGGGTCAGGTCTTCGTCCGGGGCGAGCTTTGGCGTGCTCGATCGGCCGAGCCTCTCGCCGCCGGGGAGCACGTGTCGGTCGACGCACTCGACGGCTTGACGCTCGACGTGCATAGGATCGAAGCGTGAACGCCGCCCTGGTAGCACTCGCTGTCGTCGTTTTCCTCTTCGTGCTCTACGCGATCAGCGCGATCAAGGTGCTCCGAGAGTACGAGCGCGCCATCGTCTTCCGGCTTGGCCGCCTCTTCCCCGCTCCGAAAGGCCCCGGCCTGATCTGGCTGATTCCCGTCGTCGACCGGATGGTTCGCGTCGACCTCCGCACGATCACCTTGAACATCCCGCCGCAGGAAGTGATCACCAAGGACAACGTGCCGGTGCGTGTCAACGCGGTCGCGTACTTCCGCATCGTTGCCCCGCAGGAAGCGATCGTGCAGATCGAGAACTTCATGGTCGCGACATCGCAGATCGCGCAGACGACGCTGCGGTCGGTGCTCGGCCAGCACCAGCTCGACGAGCTCCTCTCGGAGCGCGAGAAGATCAACGCGATCCTGCAGGGGATCATCGACGAGCAGACTGCTCCGTGGGGCATCAAGGTCTCGATCGTCGAGGTGAAGGACGTCGAGATCCCGCAGAGCATGCAGCGTGCGATGGCGCGGCAGGCCGAGGCCGAGCGTGAGCGGCGCGCGAAGGTGATCAACGCCGAGGGTGAGTTCCAGGCGTCCGAGCGGTTGAAGGACGCCGCGGTGGTGATCGAGGCGCACCCGATCGCGCTGCAGCTTCGCTATCTGCAGACGCTGCTCGAGCTCGGCTCGTCGCAGTCGACGACGATCGCCTTCCCGGTGCCGATCGAGATGCTGCGCCCGTTCGTCGGTCGCGGCGGCGACGACTCCAAGTAGGGCGAAGATGCCGGACCTCCGGCGCGATTCGACGACGGGGCGGTGGGTCGCGGTCGCTCCGACCCGCGCGGGACGTCCGGGCGCCTCTTCCTCGGCGGCCGGCGGCGAAGACGCGTGCCCGTTCTGCGCGGGCCATGAAGACCGCACACCGCCCGAGACGCTTCGCCTCGGCGGCGGACCGACGGGCTGGGGCGTCCGCGTCGTCCCAAATCTCTACCCGGCGCTCGAGCGCCAGGAGGTCGTGATCCACGGGTCGGCGCACGTCCAGTCGATCGGCGAGCTCGATGACCCGACGCTCGACCTCATCGCCGAGGCGTGGCAGCGCCGGGCGCGCGACGCCGGGGGCATCTGCTTCCCGTTCCTCAACGAGGGCCGAAAGGCGGGCGCGTCGTTGCCGCACTCGCACTCCCAACTCGCTTGGCTCCCCGCGCGCGCGTCGGCCGAGAGCGGAGAGCGCGGATTGCCCGCCGTCGTTACGGTGCTCGAGCGCGACGGCGTCACGGCCGGGTGCCCCGTCGCGAGCCGCGTTCCATACGAGGTACTGATCGCACCGCTCGAAGCGGAGCGCGACGGCCTGGCGAGCGACCTGCTCGCCCCCGCGCTTCGGCTTCTCGCCGAGGTCGTGCGTCGACTCCAGCGGATCGAGCGAGCGTCGCTCGTGCCGCTGAACGCCTGGCTCCACGGCGGCGAGCGCTGGCACCTGGAGCTGGTGCCGCGAACGACGCGCCTCGCGGGCCTCGAGCTCGGCGCCGGTGTCTACATCAACCCGGTCGCACCGGAAGCGGCGGCGGCCGCGCTCTCGATCTAGATCGCTTTGCGCTCGCGGAAACGGCGTGCGGCGTCGATGGCAGCGCCGAGATTCAAGCCTTTGTCCTTCGCCTGCTTGATCAGCATGACGGTCTCGACCGCCTGCATGTCGTAGATGCGCTGCTTCTTGCCCTTCGTCGGGATCTGGGCCTTGTTTGTCCAGTAGTCGAGTTGCATCTTCGAGATGCCTGCGATCGCACAGACCTGGCCGAGATAGAGCTCGATCTTGTCGAGGTGCTCCACCATGTCGATCGGTTCCAGCAGATCAACCTGCTTTGAGTACGCCACGAGGAACCTTTCGTCGTTTGGCCCAACCCCTCGATTAGCACTTATAACGCCGCTACTTGCAAAAAGGAAGGGGAACGCGCGCTGCCGTGGGTGGGGATCAGTCGTCGAGCTCGGGCTGAGCGGCGCCGTCCGAGGCGGCGCCGTTCCGCGAGGTTGTGTCGAGCGGCACGTCAAGATCCAGAGCTTCGAGATCGACAGCCTCGTCGTCGCTCGCCTCGACCACCGGGGCGAGCGATGAAACCTGCTCGCCCTCACGCAACCGCATCACGATGACGCCTTGTGTCGAGCGGCCGAGACGCTTCACGTCTTCGACGGGCATCTTGATCACGGTACCGCCCGTCGAGATGAGCATCACCTGGTAGCCGTCGCGAACGACGCGGGCGCCGGCGAGGTGGCCACGCGCCGCCGTGAGCTGCACGGTCTTCACGCCCATACCGCCGCGGCCCTTCTTCGGATACTCGGAGACGCGCGTGCGCTTGCCGTAGCCGTTCTCGGTGACGACGAGCAGATCGGAATCGTCGGCGGCGATCGCCACCGAGATCACTTCGTCGTCGCCCCGCATGCGCATGCCCTGCACGCCTGACGCGTCGCGCCCCATCGCGCGGACGTCGCGCTCGGAGAAGCGGATCGCCTGGCCGAGGCGCGACACCATCAGCACGTCGTCGTCGCCGGAACTGTGGCGCACGCCGACGAGCTCGTCGCCCTCGCGCATCTTGATCGCGATGATCCCGTCCGCCCTGAGGTTCGTGTTGTACGCGCCGAGCTCGGTCTTCTTGACGATGCCCTTCTTCGTCGCGAACAACAGGTACTTGGCTTCCTCGAAGTTGCGGGTCTGAACGACGGCGCGCACGTTCTCGCCCTGGCGAAACGGCAGCAGGTTCACGATCGCGCGGCCCTTCGACTGGCGCGAGCCGAGCGGCAGCTCGTGCACCTTGAGCCGGTAGACCTTGCCGACGCTCGTGAAGAAGAGGATGTAGTCGTGCGTCGAGGCGACGAAGAGATGCTCGATGTAGTCCTCGTCCTTCAGGTCCATCCCCATGACCCCGATACCACCGCGCCGCTGCTCGCGGTACGCGGTCACCGGGAGCCGCTTGATGTAGCCGGAGCGGGTGATCGCGATCACCATGTCCTCTTCGGCGATCAGATCTTCGAGCTCGAGCTCTTCCTCGGCCGCGACGATCTCGGTGCGCCGGTCGTCATGACGTGAGTAGATCGCGCGCAGCTCGAGCAGCTCTTCCTTGATCAGCGCATCGATCTTCTCTTCCGACCCGAGCAGGTCGCGCAGTTCGCTGATGCGCTCTTGGATGTCCTTGAACTCGTTCTCGACGCCCTGCCGCTCGAGGGCGGTGAGCGCGCGGAGGCGCAGCTCGAGGATCGCAACCGCCTGCACCTCGGAGAGCTCGAAGCGCTCCATCAGGCCCGTCTTTGCGGCCTCGGTGTCGGCGGCGCTCCTGATGAGCGCGATCACAGCGTCGAGGTTGTCGAGGGCGATCAGGTAGCCCTGGAGGATGTGCGCGCGCTTTTCCTTCTGTCGCAACTCGTGCTTCGAGCGGCGCGTGACGATCTCGCGCTGGAAGTCGAGGTAGTGCGTCAAGAGCTCGAGCAGCGACAGCGTGCGCGGCACGCCGTTCACGAGCGCCACGGTGTTTACGCCGAACGTGGACTGCAGCGGCGTGTGCTTGAAAAGCTTGTTCAGCGCGACCTGCGGGACCGCATCACGCTTCAGCTCGACCTGGATGCGCATGCCCGACCGGTCGGAGTGATCCTGGAGGTCGGAGATCTCGGTGAGGACCTTGTCGTTGACGAGCTCGGCGATCTTCGCGATTACGCCGCTGTCGCCGCCCTTCTTCACGCCGTACGGGAGCTCGGTGATGATGATCGCGCTCTTGCCACCGCGCAGCTCCTCGATGTGAGCGCGGGCGCGCATGACCACGCGGCCGCGGCCGGAGCGATACGCGTCGCGAATGCCCGAGCGGCCGACGATGATCGCGCCGGTCGGGAAGTCGGGGCCTTTGACGTGCTTCATCAGGTCCTCGACGTTCGCGGCCGGGTTGTCGATCAGCGTGACGATCGCCTCGACGACCTCGCTGAGATTGTGCGGCGGGATGTTCGTCGCCATGCCGACGGCGATGCCCGAGCTGCCGTTGACAAGGAGGTTCGGGAACCGCGCCGGCAAAACGAGCGGCTCGCGTTTCGACTCGTCGTAGTTCGGCCCGAACTCGACGGTGTCGGCGTCGAGCTCGCGCAACATCTCCTCGGCGAGCTTCGCCAGGCGAGCTTCGGTATATCTCATGGCGGCTGGCGGATCGTCGTCGATCGAGCCAAAGTTGCCCTGGCCGTCGACGAGTGGGTAGCGCAGCGAGAACGGCTGCGCCATGCGCACGAGCGTGTCGTAGATCGACGCGTCGCCGTGCGGGTGATGGTTGCCCATCACGTACCCGACGATGTTCGCGCTCTTCACGTACGGCCTGCCGGGCCGGTTGCCGTTCGACCACATCGAGTAGAGCACGCGGCGGTGCACGGGCTTCAACCCATCGCGCACATCTGGCAGCGCGCGCGAGACGATGACGTGCATCGCGTAGCCGAGGAAGCTCGAGCGCATCTCCTGTTCGAGCTCGCGCGACTCGATACGGCCGCCGCCGAGTGCTCCAGTCTCGAGCTCAGACACGGGCGTTCCTAGACGTCAAGAAACTTGACGTCCTTTGCGTTCTGCTCGATGAAGAGGCGCCGCGGCTCCACCTGGTCGCCCATGAGCATCGAGAACGCGCGGTCGGCGGCCGAAGCGTCCTCGACGTCGACGCGCATCAGCAAGCGCTTGGACGGATCCATCGTCGTCTCCCAGAGTTGCTCGGCGTTCATCTCGCCGAGACCCTTGAAGCGCGACACCTGGATGCCCTGCTTCGCGGCGTCGAGGACGCGATCGCGCAGCAGGTCGAACGACTCGGCGTACACAGCCTCTTTGCCCACCAGCACGGTGAAGGGCGGCGCGCCGAGCTGGTCGACGAGCTTCTTGTACGCGACGCGCAGGCCGTGGTACATCGGCGAAGCGAGCAGCTCGACCGGCACCGTGATGTTGCGGCCGGCGGACGTCTCGGTCTCGACGACGCGCACGCGGAACTCGTCGTCGGCGTGCTCGAGCACCGAGAGTGCGTACCCGTTCTCCGACATCGCGGCGATCGCGTGCGGCAGGTCGGAGGGGCCTTCGATCTCGTGCTCCACGAGGCGGTGCAGGATCATCAGCTCGGTTGCGGGGGCGCCGAAATCGGAGCGCAGGCGCGCGTAGTAGCCCTCGTACTGCTGGAGGTCCTTCGTGAAGCGGTTCCACTTCGCCTCGCTCAGCTTCACGGCATCGCCGTCGCGCGATGTGAGCTCGACACCCGGGATGCGTTCGCGTGCAAGCAGGTCCTCGAGCTGCGCGTCCTTCTCGAAGTAGAACTCCTGCGTCCCGAGCTTGACCTTGTAGAGCGGCGGCACGGCGATGTAGATGTGGCCCTGCTCGATCAGCTCCGGCATCTGGCGGTAGAGGAACGTGAGGATGAGCGTGCGGATGTGCGAGCCGTCGACATCGGCGTCCGTCATCACGATCACCCGGTGGTAGCGGAGTTTCTCGAGGTCGAACTCGTCACCGATCGACGTGCCGATCGCCGTGATCATCGCCTGGATCTCGTTGTTCGAGAGAACCTTGTTGATGCGGTTCTTCTCGGAGTTGATGATCTTTCCGCGCAGCGGCAGGATCGCCTGGTAGGTGCGGTCACGGCCCATCTTCGCGGAGCCGCCGGCGGAGTCGCCTTCGACGATGAAGAGCTCGGCAGCGGACGGATCCTTGATCGAGCAGTCGGCGAGCTTGCCCGGCAGCGACATCGACTCGAGCGCCGACTTGCGCCGCGTGAGCTCGCGCGCCTTGCGCGCGGCCTGGCGTGCGCGCTGCGCGGCGATCGCCTTGCTGACGATCTGGCGCGCGTCGGTGGGGTTCTCCTCGAAGAACTCGGCGAGCTTCTGGTTCACCGCCGTCGAAACGAGGCCGGTCACCCACGGGTTCCCGAGCTTCGTCTTCGTCTGGCCCTCGAACTGCGGATCCTGCAGCTTCACGGAGATGACGGCTGCGAGGCCCTCGCGCACGTCCTCGCCTTCGAGGTTGTCCTCCTTCTCCTTCAGCAGTCCTTTCTCGCGCGCGTACTTGTTCAGCGTCGAGGTGAGTGCCGAGCGGAATCCGGAGAGATGCGAGCCGCCCTCGTGCGTGTTGACGTTGTTCGCGAACGTGAACACCGACTCCTGGTACGAGGTGTTCCACTGCATCGCGACCTCCACCTCGCCCTGGTCGGTCGAGCTCGAGAAGTAGACGATGTGACGGTGCACCGCGTCCTTCGACTCGTTCACGTAGCCCACGAAGTCGCGGATGCCGCCCTCGTAGTGGAACTGCACCGGCGCGCCACCGTCGGCGCGCTCGTCGGTGAAGGTCACCCGTAGGCCGCGGGTCAGGAACGCTGTCTCGCGCAGTCGAGAGAGCAGCGTCGTCGAGTCGTAGACGGACTCGTCGAAAATCTCGGCGTCGGCGAGGAACGAGATCGTCGTGCCTGTCCCAGTCGCGTCACCGATCACCTCCATCGGGCCTTGCGGGACGCCGCGCGCAAACGACTGGCGATAGGTCTTCCCGTCGGTCGCATCAACGGTGGCAACAAGCCACTCCGCAAGCGCATTCACGACCGAAAGGCCGACGCCATGCAAGCCGCCGGAGACTTTGTAGCCCTCGCCGCCGAACTTGCCGCCGGCATGCAGTTTCGTCAGCACGACCTCGAGCGCGGACGTGCCGGTGCCTTCGATCTCGTCGACCGGGATGCCGCGGCCGCGGTCGGCGACGGTGATCGAGTTGTCCGGGTGAATCGAGATCGAAACGGCATCGTTGTAGCCCGCGAGCGCCTCGTCGACGGCGTTGTCGACGAGCTCATAAACGAGGTGGTGGAGACCACGGAGGCCGGTCGAGCCGATGTACATCCCCGGGCGCAGACGGACCGGCTCGAGGCCCTCGAGCACGGTGATGTCCTTGGCCGAGTATCCGGCCTTTGCGGTTGTCTTCGCCATACGCAAGAAATGCCTGCAAAACGCGGGTTTTGCTAGGCACTCGCAGTGTATCAGATCTGGGTGCCGGAGCGCCCCCGCGCGAGGCTAAAACTGACCGCTTTTTGCACACTTTCGCGCAGCTTTTGGTCGGTGATCACGGAGGCGATCGCGCGCGCCCGCTCAGCGTCCTCGGGGGTCACGTCAGGGAGCTCTGCGACGGCCACTTCGGCGGTCGGCTCGGGCAACGGGCCGGGAGCGAATCTGACCTTCGGCACGCCGAGCCGCGCGGCGATCTCGGCGGCGCGGTGGCCGAGCTCGAACGACCAGACGGAGTCGCCCGTATTGACGTGCACGGTCCCGTCGCGGGCGATCCGGGCCGGCCACGCATTCCGGGCGATCGACTCTCCGACAACGCCGGGCCAGCGGTCGACAAGCTCCGCCATGCCGGCCTGGGGGCCGTGCCGCGAGAGCTCTGCGCGGATCTCCTTACCGAGCGGATCCACTCTCCACCTCCACCACCTGAGCCGGCTCGGCGGGAAGCGCCGAGCGGTGCGTCGCAGTGATCACCGTCTGCCCCATACCCGCAACGCGCGCCGCGAGCACCTCGCGGCGGCCGAGGTCGAGCTCGGAGAGGACATCGTCGAGCAGGAGCAGCGGCGGTGTCGGGAGCAGTTCTGCCTCGGCCAGCAGCAGCGAGAGCACGGCCAGCCGCTGCTCTCCCTGTGAGCCGAACTGACGGAGGTCGCGCACGCCGCTCGCGATCACGACGTCGTCGAGATGCGGCCCGATGCCCGTCGCGCCGCGCTCGATGTCCCGCGAGAGCCTCGCGTCGAGCTCGCCGACGGTCGGGGCGGCGGCGTCGTAGCCGAGTCGCGCATCGGGCAAGCCAAGCTCCTCCGCGCGCGACGCAAAGCCGGGAGCGAGCGTTGCGAGCATCGCGTGGCGTTCGGCGACGAGCGAAGCGGCGAGCTCGGCCAAGCGATCCGTCCACGGCTCGATCGCGTCGCGTCCTGCGCCGCCGAACTGGGCCCGACGAAGCGCCGCGTTGCGTTGGGCAAGAGTCGCCAGGTACTCCTGTGGCACGGCCGCACGCGCAGGTGCCAGGCGTGCGAGCGCCCGATCGAAGTACGCACGCCGGGCGGCCGGCCCGCCCTTCACGACCGCGAGCCGATCGGGCGTGAAGACGAGCGTCGCAACCTCGCGGCGCAGCGCCTCCGACGACGGGAGTGGAGCGCCGTTCAGCCGTGCCTCCTTCGCCTGGCCCGTGCGCAAGGTCACCGACAGCTCGATCGCGGCCGGCCCGCGCGTCCCGTTCAGGACGACCCGCGCCGCGTCCTCACCGAAGCGGATCAGTTGGGCATCCTGGCGCGTGCGCGGCGAGAAGCCCTGGGTCGCGAGATGCAGTGACTCGAGCAGGTTCGTCTTGCCCACGCCGTTGCGGCCGACGACGAGCACGACGCCCGGCTCGAGCGACAGGTCGAGTGACGCGTACGAGCGGTAGTTGCGGAGGGTGACCCGCCGGACGAGCAGGCTAGCGCTAGCCCGCGAGACGGATCGGCATGATCAGGTACACGTAGTCGTCGGTGTCGCCTTCGAGGACGGCGGGACGCAGCGGGCTGATGAGCTTGAACTTGATCGAGTCAGCCTCGACCGACTCGAGCCCATCGCGCAGGAACTCGGCGTTGAAACCGATCTCCATCGCTTCACCCGTGTACGGCGCCGGCAACGATTCGCGTGCCTCGCCGACGTCCTGCGTGACCGCGGAGACGGTGAGCTCGCCCTCGGCGAACCGAAGACGGAGCGGCGAGTTGCGCTGTGCCATCAGCGAGACACGGCGCACGACCTCGAGCAGCTCGTCCCGCGGCAACACGAGCTCGTGGTCGAACTGCTCCGGAAGCAGCTGGCGGTAATTCGGGAACTGACCGTCGATGCGCCGCGTCGTGAGCCACGTGCCGTCGGCGCCGAAAACGACGTGGTTCTCCTGCAAGCCGAGCTGCAGCTCGTCGGTGCCGGCGGCGATGCGCGAAAGCTCCTGCAACGCCCGTGCCGGAATGATTGCTTCGAGATCGGGCAACGAGGCCTCGACCGGGGTCTCCTTGACCGCGAGACGATACGAGTCCGTCGCCGCCATCACGATCTTGCCGGGCTCGAAACGAACGAGGATCCCCGTCAGAACAGGGCGGCTCTCGTCGCGTGACGCGCTCCGCCCGACGCGGGCAACGGTGTCGATGAGCGCGTCGCGATCGACCGTGTGAAGCGACGAGAGTTCGACTTCCGGCAACCGCGGGAAGTCCTCGCTCGAGTACGTGTGTAACCGGTAGTTCGCCGTGTCCGACGTGACGACGACGACCGCCTCTTCAGGCTTGTGCTCGATCGTGACGTCGCTCCCCGGAAGCGACCGTGAGATGTCGAGCAGCAGCCGGCCGGGGACGACGACGGTTCCTTCGCCGTCGACGGAGCAGTCGAGCTCGGTGCGCAGCGAAACCTCCATATCGGTCGCTGCGAGATGCAGCCGGCCGCCTTGCGCACGCAGCTGGATGCCGCCGAGCACAAGCACCGCGGTGCGCGTCGAAACGCCGCGTGCGACGATCGCGAGACGGCTCGCCAGCTCGTCCTTCGGGACGGTAATCCTCAGGCCGGAACCCACTACGATTTCTGAGTCAATCATTTAAATAAAACCTCGTTGTAGTGATAAGCCCTGTGGAAGGCGGGAAAAGCCTCTCGAGGCGTGGTCAGGAGCCATTTTCCCTGTGGGGCCGGACGGGGGACAACTCGGCGTCGTGCACAGGGTCATCGAGCTACCGGACCTGGCGCACGCGAGCTGTGAGTTCCTGCACCAGGTTGTACACAGATCTGTCCTCACGAATCAGGCGTGCGATCTTCGATGTCGCGTGGATCACGGTGGTGTGGTCGCGACCCCCGAATTCCTTACCGATTTTCGGCAACGACGAGTCGGTGAGCTCGCGAGAGAGGTACATCGCAACCTGCCGCGGGTAGACGATGTTCTGCGAGCGGCGCTCGCCCGTCAGCTCCGCGTGCGTGACGGCAAAGCGCTCGCAGATCAGCTCCTGGATCCGCTCGATCGAGATCTGGGTGCCCTCGCCCTGGGGGAAGGAGTCCTTGAGGACGTCCTGTGCGAGCTCGACCGACAGCGGCCGGCCGGTGAGGGACGAGAACGCGACGACGCGCGTCAGCGCACCCTCGAGCTCGCGGATGTTCGTCGAGATGCGCGACGCGATGAAGGTGAGGATCTCGGGGTCGCCGATCTCGATCTGGTCGTTCTTGACCTTTTTCCGGAGAATGGCAATCCGTGTTTCCAGGTCGGGCGGCTGGATGTCGGTGATCAAGCCCCACTCGAACCTCGATCGCAGCCGCTCCTCGAGTGTCGAGATCTCCCGCGGCGGCCGGTCGCTCGACATGATGATCTGCCGTCCGGCCTCGTAGAGCGAGTTGAACGTGTGGAAGAACTCCTCCTGGATCCGCTCCTTGTGCTCGAAGAACTGGACGTCGTCGATCAGGAGGACGTCGTAGGTGCGGTAGCGCTGTTTGAAGCCCTCGATGCGCTTGTCGCGGAGGCTGTTGATGAAGTCGTTCATGAACGTCTCCGACGTGACGTACCGGCACGTCAGCCCGCCGCCGTGGTCGGTGACGAAGTTCGCGACGGCATGCAACAGATGGGTCTTCCCGAGCCCCGTGTGGCCGTAGATGAAGAGCGGGTTGTACGCCTGCGCCGGCGCCTCGGCGACCGCGAGCGCCGCCGCATGGGCGAAGCGGTTCGAGGAGCCGATGACGAAGGAGTCGAAGGTGTACTTCGGGTTGATGCCGACCGCCTCGGCGCGCGGCACGACCTCGACCGGCAGCGGACGGGCCGCCGACGGCAGGACGGCGATGTCCGCGAGGGGTGTCGGCGGAGGCAGTTCTGCCACCTGCAGTTGCACGCGCACCGAGTCACCGCCGGAATCCCGCACCGCGGCGCGGATGAGGTCGAGAAAATGACCTTCGATCCACTCACGGGTGAAGTCGTTCGGGCAGACGATCGCGAACGTGTCGCCATCGAGTGCAGCCCCGCTGACCTCGCCGAACCAGGTCTGGAAGGTCGTGTCGTTCAGTGCTTCACGGAGCCGAGCCGAGACGTCGTTCCAGAGACCTTCCGCCGTCAGCTCGATTTGACGCTCCACTCGTTGAAACACTCCTTCGACTCGGGTCCTCGGGGTTGGCGAGCATAGCAGCGTCTTCCCGCGGCCTCAATGAGGATTTCCGGACCTGTCCCGAGCCCTATTTCACGGTGTTTTGCAGGACTTTTGTGAGCCTCCACACGACTCTCCACAGGTGTGGACAGTCGCTCGGAGACGAGGTCCTTCGTGCCCCTTTCCACGGCTTTTCGCTCGGCGCGACCCTGTGGACAACCCACTCCCGGGACAGGTTGTGAATTGGTCCGGCTATACTCGCCCGCTGCCGGGTGAGAGCACGATCTCCGTGCCGTCCTGCGCCTTCTTTCCACGCCATGAAACGGACCTATCAGCCGAATGTACGCAAGCGGAAGCGGAAACACGGTTTCCGCAACCGCATGTCGACGCGTGCCGGCCGCCTCATCCTCAAGCGCCGTCGCACCAAGGGACGCAAGCGCCTCTCGGCGTGAGTCGTTGCAGCGCCGGAACCGTCTCTCTCGCTCCCGCGACTTCGACGCCGTCTATCAGCACGGCCGTTCCGTCTCGACGCGCTTCCTGACGCTCTGGGCGTACGCGCGCGACGAGCCCGTCGGAGACCCCCGGCTCGGCTTCGCCGTCCCGAAGGCCGTCGGGAACGCGGTGATCCGCAACCGCATCAAGCGCCAGTTGCGCGAGATCGTCCGCGGTCGCCTGGAAGGGGCACCGGCCCTGAACGACTACGTCCTGATCGTCCGGCCCGGGCTTCCCGAGGCCGCCGAGGCGAACGGGCACGACTGGCTCGAGGCGCGCGTCGACGAAGTGTTCGGCAAGGTCGCCGCATGAGTCTCGTCGTGCGCCGCATCGCCGTCTTCCCGATCCGGCTCTACCAGCGCCTGATCTCACCATTCGTCCCGGCGAACACGTGCAAGTACCACCCGAGCTGCTCGGAGTACGCGGCGCTCGCGATCGGCAAGCACGGCGTGGTGCGTGGGATCGGGATGGCCGGCTGGCGCCTTCTGCGCTGCAACCCCTGGTCGCACGGAGGAGTCGACTACCCATGATGCTCGGCTTCTCCGTCCCCGGTTTCTCGTCGATCGAGCACCTGATGAAGTCGATCCTCGACTTCTTCCACGGAACGGTCGGGCTCCCGTGGGCGTGGTCGATCGTCGCACTGACGGTGCTCGTGCGGATCGTGCTCGTGCCGTTGACGGTCAGGCAGATCCACTCGATGCAGTCACTCCAGCGCCACGCGCCGGAGATGAAGGCGCTGCAGCAGCGCTACAAGGGCGACCGCGCGAAGCTGAACGAGGAGTTGATGAAGTTCTACAAGGAGAACCACATCAACCCGGCCGCGTCGTGTCTGCCGCTCGTTGCCCAGTTCCCGGTTTTCATTGCGCTCTACCTGACGCTGAAGCACTTCTCCCACCACATCACCGGGTCATGGCTCCATGTCGTGCCGGACATCTCGGCGAAGACCACGTCGCACTGGTCGGGCTACATCCTCCTCGCGGTCTACGCGGGCTCCCAGATCGCATCCACCTACTTCATGGGCACGACGATGGACAAGACGCAGCGCAACATCATGATGGTCCTGCCGCTCGCGTTCATCACGGTCGTCTCGCGGTTCCCGGTCGGCCTCGTCCTCTACTGGATGACGACCAACCTGTGGACCGTCGGCCAGGGCCTCGTGACGCGCCGGCTCGTGCCGAAGGCGAAGCCCGGTGCGGTCGCGGTTGCGCCCGCCGGCCCGAAGCGCTCGTCGCGCACGCCGCCGCGCGAGGTCGTTGCGGCGGAGAATGGCACGGATGAAGCCGTGGCAGAGCCGGCGAAGCCAAAGCCCGCGGGGCAGCCTCGCCGGGTCAAACGCAAGAAGGGTGGCGCCCGGCGGTGAGTGACATGGTCTCCGTGGAAGCGACCGGGGAGACCGTCGGCGAGGCGAAGTGGAAGGCGCTTCGCGACCTGGAGCGCGCCGCGCCGGGGTTCGACAAGGCGAGCGTCACCTTCCAGGTCGTCTCGGAGGGCGAGCGCGGGCTCCTCGGTGTCGGCTATGCGCCTGCTCGTGTCGTCGCGTCGGTCGAGGCAGTCGCAGCCCCTGCACGCCCGGCTCGGGACGAGACGGCGACCGAGCAGCGAATGCGCGAGCTCGTCGAGCGCGTGGTCGACTCGATCGGAGTCGGCGCCTCTGTCGATGTGCACGAAAGCGACGACGAAGTGCTCGTGACGTGCAGCGGCGGCGACCTGGGATTGCTGATCGGCAAGCACGGTCAGACGATCGACGCGTTGCAGCACGTCGCGAATGCTGCGTTGCATCGCGGCGGCGTCGCGGGCAAGCACGTGACGGTCGACGCGGCCGGGTATCGCGAGCGGCGGAGATCGACACTCGAGGGGATTGCGCTTCGGAGCGCCGATCGTGCGGCGCGTGGCGAGCGGGTCCTACTCGAGCCCATGACCGCAGGCGAGCGCAGGGTCGTGCACGAGCGGTTGAAGGAGGTTCCCGGCGTGCAGACGACCAGTGAGGGGACGGAGCCGAATCGCTACGTCGTCGTTCTCCCCGCCTGACGCTGCAGCGCTCGATGCGTGGCTCGCGGCCGTCGTCGCAACCCCTGGCCTGACGGCGATCGGCAGTCTCGAGGAGGCACGGCGCATGCTGGCCGACGACTCACTTCGAGCCGCGGAACTCGTCGCCGACATCGCCGGCCCGATCATCGACGTCGGCTCCGGTGGCGGCGCTCCCGGCATTCCGCTCGCGCTCGCGTTTCCCGGCCGGGAGGTCGTGCTGCTCGACGCCGAGCGACGCAAGTGCGCCTTTCTCGAGCAGTGGGCGCCGCCGAACGCCCGCGTCGTCTGGGGGCGTGCCGAGGAGCAGTCGACCGACTGGGCGGGTGTCGCCGTCGCGAAGGCGCTCGCCCAGCCCCCGACCGCCGCCGAGTGGTGCCTGCCGCTCGTCCGGGAAGGCGGCGCCGTGATCCTCTGGGTTGGCCCGACCGCAGACGAGGACCGCGTGGCCGCCGTGGCCGCCCGCCTCGCCGGTGTGCTCGAGCCGGCACCCGAGGGCCTGCTCGTGATCCGCAAGACCGGCCCGACGCCGCCGGGCTTCCCCCGCCGCACCGGCGTCGCCAAGAAGCGCCCGCTCGCCTGATCCTCCGCGCCCGACCCGTCCACCGCGGACATGTCAGGTCGCCAAACGAGGGTCACGGAAGTGGAACATTTTGTCCACAGGTCGAGCTCCTCGCCGTTGAAATCAGGCTCGGGGGCGTGTCTCGGACGCGCACGTCTCTTCGCCAAACGAGGGTCGTGGAAGTGTGACCAAACTGCGGAGAAATCCCTATTTCATGCGGGATCCGGCGTCCGATCGGGTGGCTAGATTGGGGCCGTGCCCGGCAAGGTCTATGCGTTTGCGAACCAGAAGGGTGGCGTCGGCAAGACGACGACGGCGATCAACCTCGCGGCGTGCCTCGCCGAGGCCGGCCAGCGGTCGCTCGTCGTCGACCTCGACCCGCAGGCGAATGCGACCTCGGGTCTCGGGATGCGCGCGAACGGGACATCGAGCTACGACCTGCTCGACGGCGTGCCGCTCTCGGAGCTCGCGAAGCCCACCCGGTTCGAGAACCTCTTTCTGATTCCGTCGAAACCCGAGCTTGCCGGCGCGTCGGTCGAGCTCTCGCAGCACGCCGACGGCGAGCGCTACCTCGCCGATGCGCTGAAGGACGCGGAGGGCTTCGATTTCGTCCTGCTCGACTGCCCGCCGTCGCTCGGCCCGCTCACCGTGAACGCGCTCGCCGCCGCCGACCGTGTCGTCGTCCCGGTGCAAACCGAGTACTACGCGCTCGAGGGGCTCGCGCAGCTGATGCAGTCGATCAACCTGATCAAGACGCGGCTGAACGCGGGCCTCTCGGTCGCAGGTGTGCTCCTGACGATGGCCGACGGACGCACACGGCTGTCGGCGGAGGTCGAGTCGGAGGTGCGCAAGCACTTCGGCGCGCTCGTCTTCGACGCGGTCGTACCCCGCTCGGTGCGTGTCGCCGAGGCGCCCAGCCACGGTCTGCCCGTGACCCACTACGACCGGCGCTCACCGGGCGCCGAGGCCTACTGGAAGGTGGCGATGGAGCTTGTCGAGCGTCCCTAGGCGCGGTCTTGGCCGTGGCTTCGAGGTGCTGATCGGCGGTGCGGAGCCCGAGCTCGCGCAGATCGCGGTCGACCAGATCCACCCGAACGGAAAGCAGCCGCGCAAGCGCTTCGAGGGCGAGGCGGTAGCGGGCCTTGCCGAGTCGATCAAGGCGCAGGGCCTCCTGCAGCCGGTTGTCCTGCGCCCGCGGCTCGAAGGTGGCTACGAGCTGATCGCCGGCGAGCGTCGCTGGCGCGCTGCGCGCGAAGCGGGGCTCGTGACGGTGCCCGCGCTCGTGCGCGAGGCCGACGACCGCGACTCACTCCTGCTCGCACTCGTCGAGAACGTCGCGCGGGAGGACCTGTCGCCGATCGAAGAGGCCCGCGGCTACGCGGTGCTGATCGACGAGTTCGGCCTTTCGCTCGGTGAGGTCGCCGAGCGCGTCGGCAAGTCGAAGCCGACCGTGTCGAATCGCATCCGCCTGCTCGAACTTCCGGAGGACGTGCTCGCGATGATCGGCCGGCACGAGCTGAGCGAGGGGCATGCCCGCGCCGTGTTGTCGGTTCCCGACCATGACGAGCGGCGCAAGCTCGCAAAGCGGATCGTGCGCGAGGGAATGTCGGTCCGCGCTGCGGAGCGAGCGGCCAGATGGTCCGGCGCGAGGACGACGAAGGAGCGGCGCGTCACGACGATCGACCCGGAGCTCGCGGGCCGCGTGAAGGCGGCGTTCAAGCGCGTCACCGGGTTCGACGCGAAAGTCGGTGCGGCTGGTCTCCACGTCCCGCTCGACGGCGAGGTGCAGCTCGAGGAGCTCGCCGAGGCGCTCGAACGACTCGCCGGCCGCTGAACGACCCGTAACCGCACGGGCACCGGGGCCGTTGCATCGGTATGACCGGTCTCTGGCTCCAGGACATCGAATCCCTCGAGGCGATCTCGCAGGACGCGCCGACGCGCGACCTGTTCCTCCGGATGGCGCAGATGTCGCAGTCGGGGCGGCTAGGCCCGTTCCTCGCCGAGCTCGAGCATGACCGCGAGCTCGACGACGAGACGAAGGGGACGCTCGCGGAGCTCGCATCCGACGAGTCCTTCCTGCACGCGGTCGAGGACTACGTCCGTCGCACGCGCGCGATCCACTAGCCGACCCTCCGGCCCACGAGGCTCGAGCGCGTGGACTGCCGTGGTCGCAGCAACCGCATGAAGAAGGAGCGACCATGACCACACTCGACAACCGGCCGAACGCCGTGCTGTCGGGCCTCGGTGTCGGCAGGCTCGTGGTCGTCGGCGCACAGACCGACGCGTGCATCCGCTCGACGCTGCACGGCGCACTCGTCCGGGGGTACGACGCGACGCTCGTCAGCGATGCACATACGACGGAGGACCAGACGCAGTGGGGCGCGCCGCCTCCGGATCAGGTCGTCGCGCACACGAATCTGTACTGGACCCACCAGACCGCGCCGGGACGAACGGCCGGGACGGTCGAGACGAAGGACGCCGACTTCGGCGTCGTCTCCTGAGACGCGGAGTTGAGTGGGCGATCCTGGATTCGAACCAGGGACCTCCGCCTTATCAGAGCGGCGCTCTAACCAACTGAGCTAATCGCCCGCGCCGCGGGATGATAGCGCCCCGCGTTTGCCCCCAAGGGCGGCGGTAATCTAGTGGAGATGGTCGAGATGACGATCTACGGAGTCTCGTTCGACCTGGTCGGCAAGCAGCCGATCGTCCTCCTGAAGACCGCGGACGGCAACCGCTACCTCCCGATCTGGATCGGCCATCCGGAGGCCGCTGCGATTCTGATGAAGCTCCAGGGGCAGCCGGCGCCGCGCCCCCTTACGCACGACCTGCTTGTGAACATCCTCGGCGAGCTCGATGTCGAGGTGGTGCGTGTCACCGTCACGGAGCTGCGCGAGAATACGTTCCATGCGTCGATCACCGTCGCGCAGAACGGCACCGAGCTCGAGATCGACTCTCGCTCGTCCGACGCCATCGCGGTTGCGGTCCGCGCACAGGCGCCCATCTTCGCCGCCGACGAGGTGATCGAGGAGTCGGCGATCGAGATGGAAGGTGACGAGATCAACGAGGACGAAGTGGTGGACGAGTTCCGGAAGTTCCTCGACAAGGTCTCGGCGGAGGACTTCGTCGAGGCGGAGGTCGAGGGCGACCTGCTCGAGCCCGAGGAGGACGTCGAGACCGAGACCGAAGAGGAGGACTAGCTTTAGGGAAGTTCGCGCTTTACGAGCGCGAGCAACTCGGTGTAGAACGCGCGCAGGCCCTCATCCGACAGCGGCCCGCCGTTCTCGCGGAGCCGCTCCTCGAAGAGCGCCGCCTCGCGGCCGGGATCGAGGAAGGCGAGCCCGTTCTCCTGCTTGACCACCCTGAGCTGCGCCACGAGTCGTAGGCGCGCGTTGATCGACTCGAAGATGCCGCGGTCGATCGCCGAGATCTGCTCGCGCAGCCCGTCCAGCGTCACCTCGTCGCTCATGTGTAGACGATCACCTCGCTCCCATATCCGATCCGAGCGTAGACAGTTTGCGCGATCCACATCGGAATACGGGCGCAGCCGTGCGAGGCGGGATACGGCGGCACGTCGGGATACCCGTGCACCGCGAAGCCACGCAGGAAGTAACTCGGGTAGTAGAGGACCCAGTCGTAGCCGCTCACCTTGCGGTACACGTGAAACGTCCCGAGCGGCGTGTTGCCGGTTGCACCGGTGGACGTCGCGACGATCAGCGACACCTCGCCGCCATGCACGAGGAAGATCACCTGGCGCGTCTTGTCGATCTCCACGTGGTCGGGGCCGCCGCTGCGTGGCAGCGGGGTTCTTGCGCGGAGAAGTCGTGCCCAGAGCTCGGCTGTGACGACTCCGGTGCGACCCAGGCCTTCGACCTTCTGGAACGCGTAGACAGCCTCGAGATCGTCGTCGCCGAAGGTGCCGTCACGGCGAATTGCGTAGTGCAGGTCGGCGAGCCGCTCCTCGAGCACGCGGACGCTCGGCCCCGTGACGCCGAGCGCCAACTTCGGTACGACGATCGGCACGGCGAGGCTCGCGCCGGCTGCGACCCAACCGGCCGCGGGACGGCTGGTGGCGTGCACGCGCGCGACGTGCACCAGCCGCGTGTCCAGAAGCGCCGGCGCCTTGACGATGCCCGCGATTGCCGGATGCAGCGTCGCGACCACACGCACGCGCGACCCGACGAGGGGGCTGCCGACGAGCCGAATCGTGAGTGTCGGTACGACCAGGATGCGCACCGGTGGTGACTTGACGCCGAGCGCATCCGCGATCAGGGGAGCCGTTCCGAGCACGCGGAGACGGAGCTTTCCGTTGACGAAATGGCGGCCGCGCAGGGTCACCGGTACGCGAGGGCGCACGGTGGCCCGCACGACCGCCCACGCCGCATAGCGCGCGGTGCGCGGGGCCGACAGCACGACAGAGATCGCCGTGACGGATGGCGCCGACTCGACTCCGGCGTCTGTCATGAGCGCCGGTCGCCACGCGCCGGCAGCGAAGACGTGCGTGACAGTCCGCCCGACGTCCTGGCCTCCGTCACCGAAGCTCCACGCGTAGGTGGTTGCGTCACAGGTCGCGGTGAACGTGACGGTCAGCGGCGCCGCGCCGCGGGCCGCCGACGCGGTCGTGCCGCAACTCGCGTGCGCGGACGACGCGAACGTGAGGAAGAGAAACGCGACGACGCCGACGCGACGCATCCCCCAAAACTAGCCGCCGATCGTGACGGCGGCCACCAGCGCGATCAGGTTGAACGTCGCGTGCAGAAGTATTCCGGGGTAGACGCTGCCGGTCCGCGCGCGGATCCACGCCAGCACGCAGCCGAAGGCGACGATGATCGGCAGCGAGACGACGAGCCCGTGCGCCAGACCGAACAGAACGCCGACGGCGAGAATCGCCGGCCAGCGGCCGAAACGCTCGAGCAGTGAGTAGCCGAGGCCACGAAACGTCACCTCCTCGGCGAACGGGACCACCGTGCAGATGACGATGCCGTTCACGACGTAGGCGAGCGCGTGCTGCGGCTCCCAGTGTGCAGGCGTCAGTCCCTGCTCGTTGCCGGGATGCGCGAGGTGGCCGTAGACGACCTCGAAGACGTAGATGAGCACGAGCGCGATCCCGAGCAGGCGTAGCGCCGCTGGGATCGAGCGTGGCCTGCGGAGCGCGAGGAGATCGCGCCGCGAACAGGCGATCGCGAGCACGAGCGCGACGACGATCCCCTCCTGGATCAGAGCGCCGGCGGCGGTCGACCACTGGTAGAGCACCTGCGGGTCGGGCTTGCCGCTACCGAGCCGGCTCGCATAGGCGAGCGCGATCAGCGCGGCCATGAGGACGAGCCACAGCGCAAGCCGCGGGGGTCCGTCCCTACGATACGGCGGCGCCGTGCCCGAGACCTTCACTCCAGCCGAGGCTAACAGCGCCCTCGACGAGGTGCGCCCCGTCGCGGAGCGTCTCGTCGCCCTTCGCGAACGCATGCGGGAGCTCGAGCACTCGCAGGGCGAGCTTGCATCGGCGATCGACGGTAACGGCGGCGGCTACGCGGCAACCGATCTCAGTGCCGCAGAGTCGGAGCTCTCCGGCCTCGCCGACGCAGCGATCGCCTGTGTCGAGCGGCTCGACGAGCTCGGTGTAACGGTGAAGGACATCGATCTCGGCCTGCTCGACTTCCCCGCCCTCCGCGACGGGCGCGAGGTCGAGCTCTGCTGGCATGTCGGCGAGCCCGCGGTCGCGTTCTGGCACGAGACCGGTGAGGGGTACGCGGGCCGGAAACCGATCGACTGGAGCGAATAGGTCTCCATGTCCGGTTTCTGGCAGCGCGCGCTGATCGTCATTGGCGTCATCCTCATCTCCTCGCTCGTCGCGCGGCTCGTCGACAGACGCATCACGCGCCGCGGGCTCGCGCCCGAGGCGGCGACCCGGTACCGCGTGCTTCGCCGCACGATCTTTGCGGCGATCGTTTTCCTCGGCGTCGTGTCCGCGTTGCTCGTGATCCCCCAGGTGCGCGCCGTCGCAGGCGGCGTGCTCGCGTCGTCGGCGGTGATCGGGCTCGTAATCGGTTTCGCCAGCCAGCGCACGATCGGCAACGTCGTCGCAGGCATCTTGATCGCGTTCAGCCAGCCTCTGCGGCTCGGTGACGAGGTCGAGGTGGCGGGCGTCCGCGGCGTTGTCGAGGAGATCGGCCTGACGTACACGTGGATCCGCACGCGCGACAACGACCGACTCGTCGTGCCGAACGAGAAGCTTGCCTCGGATACGATCCGCAACTCGACGATCCGCAGCCCCCTGACCCTCGCCGAGGTGACGGTGCAGGTCCCGGCGGGCGCCGATCTGCGGGAGGTGGTCGAGTCGCTGAAGGCCGAGGGTGAAGAGGTGTACGTGAGCGACCTCGCGATGGACACTGCGAGCATCGTCGTTCGCAAGTGGGTGCCCGGCGAGGCGGTCGCCGAGCAGGCGGCGAGTGACTTGCGCATCGCACTCGCGGCACGTTTGAAGGAGCTCGGGGTTTGAGCCCCCGCCCTCGCCGCCGGCGCGACGACCTCGATTTCATACTCGCCCACCGCGGACGCAGGAAGAAGCGCGCGAACCGTCTGCAGCGCCGCCGCCGCGCCGGCGCCATTGCGGGCACGATCGCGGTCGTGATCGTGGCGGCGACCGTGGTCGTCGGGTTCGGTGCGGGTGCCGCGCTGTCGCAGAGTTGCGACCTCAACTCGCTGCGCGCGGTCGAGATCGGCCAGAACTCGTTCGTCTACGCGAAGGACGGCTCCGTGCTCGGGTCGATTCCCGCCGAGCGCAATCGTGAGCCGGTGACACTTGCCAAGATGTCGCGCTGGCTGCCGCGCGCGTCGATCGCGATCGAGGACCGCCGCTTCTATCAGCACGGCGGCGTCGACTACGTCGGTATCGCGCGGGCCGCGTGGAAGGACGTGACGGCGGGCAAGGTCGTCGAGGGCGGTTCGACGATCACGCAGCAGCTCGTGCGCAATCTCTACACCGGCCAGCAGAAGACGTTCACGCGCAAGATCAAGGAAGCGTGTCTCGCGATCAAGCTTGCGCAGAAGTGGCCGAAGCAGAAGATCCTCGACGAGTATCTGAACACCGTCTACTACGGCAACCACGCGTATGGCGTCGAGGCCGCGTCGCAGACGTACTTCTCGAAACACGCGAGTGAGCTGACGCTCCTGCAGTCCGCGTTGCTCGCCGGGCTGCCGCAGGCGCCGTCGATCTACGACCCGTTCCACAACCCGCAGGCGGCACTCGGCCGGCGCGACGAGGTGCTCCGTGCGCTGCTCACCAACCGCAACATCACCCTCGCGCAATACCAGCGCGCGATTCGCTCGAATTCGCTCGACCTGAAGCCCGGCCGTGTCTACACGAGCATCAAGCAGCCGTACTTCTTCTCGTACGTGATCGACGAGCTCGAGCGCCAGTACGGCGCGAATACCGTGCGTGAGGGCGGCCTGAAGGTCTATACGACGATCGACCCGCGGCTGCAGCGACTGGCCAACAAGGCGATCCGCGATGTCCTGCCGTACCGGACGGATCCGGCGGCGGCGATTGTGTCCGTCGAGCCCGGCACCGGTGCGATTCGCGCGATGACGGCCGTCGTGCGCAGCGCGGGCAACCAGTTCAACCTCGCCGCGCAGTCGGCACGCCAAGCGGGATCGACGTTCAAGTCGTTCGTGCTCGCGTCGGCGATCGAGCAGGGAGTCGATCCCGATTCGACCTACTACACCTCGGCTCCGTTCACGTGCACGAGCGGCCCCTGGTGCTACTCCGACTACGTCCACGGCAAGCCGTGGACGGTGCACACCTATGAGAACTCGTACTCCGGCTCGATGTCGCTGACGCGCGCAACGCTCGCATCCGACAACACGGTGTACGCCCAACTGACGCTCGACGTCGGGCCGCGGTACGTGTGGCAGATGGCGCATCGCCTCGGCGTGCACCTGTCGCCGGACAAGCCGGTCGCATCGATCGGGCTCGGCTCGCTCGCCGTCTCGCCGCTCGACATGGCAGCGGCCTACGCGACGTTCGCCGCGATGGGGATCTACGCAAAGCCGATGGCGATCACGAAGGTCGTGCTTCCGGGCGACAAGGTCGACAACGACTCTGGGTGGGGCAAGCCGCAGACGAAGCGCGCGCTCTCTCAGGGGGTCGCGTGGAAGGTCAACGACGTGCTCGGGCAGAACGCGCTCTACGGCACGGGCGCCGGCTCGGGCGACGGGATCCACCCGAACGCGGGCAAGACCGGAACGACCGAGAATCACGCCGACGCCTGGTTCGACGGGTACACACGGCAGCTCTCGACCGCCGTGTGGATGGGGTACCCGAAGGGTGAGATCCCGATGCTCGACGTGCACGGCTCGACCGTGCAGGGGGCCACCTTCGACGTCCCGATCTGGCACGAGTACATGGCTGCGGCGCTCTGGCATCACAAGGTGCTCGGCTTCCCGCCGCCCGACAAGTACCCGACGTGGCACTCGATCACCCGCGGCAGCTACGGCAGCCTCGGCTCGTACTACTCGGGCACCCCGTCGGCCACGACCACGACGGGCGCGACGACGACCACCGCGTCAACTCCCGCGACGACCGGCGCGAAGACGACGACGCGCGTCCAGACGCACCCCGCGCGGAGGCCGCCCACGACGCCGGCGACGACCACCATCGCGCCACCGCCCCCGCCCCCGGCCACGACGACGACCACGCCGCCGCCCCCGGATACGACCACGCCGACTCCTGGTCAGTAACGCGAAGGGTCTCGTTCTGGGCGGGCTCGTGCTCGCACTTGTTGCTGCGTGCGTCGTCGTCGCGTGGCTGCCGGACTCGCCGCTCGTACCGATCGACGGTGGCCGAACGCACGGACAGGGTGAGCTGGGCGTTCTCTTCGTGGCGCTGCTCGCCGCCGCGTTCGTTGCGTACCTCGCCGGGCTGTGGGTTGTACGGCACGGGGCGGCGTTCGCCACTGTCTTCGCGCTCGCGTGCGCGATTCAGCTTGCGCCGCTCGCCGCACCGCTCCTGATCTCGAGCGATGCGTGGACGTACTGGAGCTATGCGCGCCTGCGCGATCCGTACCGGCAGACGCCGTCCGATGATCCCCTCTCCGCGCCGCACGCAGGCTCCGCGTATCTGCACACGACCTCGGCCTACGGCCCTGCGTTCAGCCTCGCGACCAAACCGTTGACGCTCGTTCACTCCCCGGACGCCGTCGCCTGGATCTTCAAGACCGCGGCGGCGCTCTGCGTGCTCGCCGCAACGTGGCTCGTCGCGCGGCGCCGCGCATTTGCCGCGGCGCTCGTCGGCTGGAACCCGGTCGTCGCGGTGCATTTCGGCGGCGGCGGCCACAACGATGCCTTCATGATCGCGCTTCTGGCCGCGGCGCTCGCCCTCAGCGAGGCGGGCCGCGTGCAGTGGTCGGGCGCGGCGTGGTCGGTCGGCGCGCTCGTGAAGTGGGTGCCGCTCGTCGTTCTGCCGCTGCGGGCGCTCGAGGCGCGTGCGACCGGTCGGCGCGTCGGCCACGCCGGTTTCGCCGTGACGACGGTCGCGGTGCTCGGCCTTGCGACGGTGCTCTGGCGATTCCACTGGCTGCATGCGCTCGCCCCGCTCGCGCACGACGCTACGCGCGAGACGTCGTATGCCCTTCCGCACCGCACGCATCTCTCGCCGTGGTTCTTCGCGGCCGCCTACGGCGTCGCCTATGCGTGGCTCGTGCGGACTGCGTATCGCGGTCGCGCGAGGACGGGCCTCGCACTCGCGCTTCTCCTCGTCAGCATTCCCTATCTGACCGCGTGGTACGTGCTGTGGCCGCTCGCCCTCTCGGCACGCGACGACGACCGAACGGCAATCGTGATCACCCTCGCCCTCTGCGCGTACCTGCTGCCTCAGCGCATCCCGGTCTGAACGGACTCGAGGAGCGCGCGCCAGCGCTCGCCGAGCACCCGCCGGCACGCGCGCTCCGCATAGACCTCGCGGCCACGCGCTGCGATTCGCCCGCGCAGGGCGTCGTCCCCCGCGAGTCGCCGCATCGCGTCGGCCAGTGCCCGCGGATCGCCGGGCGCGACGAGAAGCGCGGACTCGCCGTCGATGAGCAACTCGCGCGCTGCGTCGGTGTCGGCGGTGATCACCGGCGCTCCGGTCGCGAGTGCCTCGAAGACGACAGGTGGAATGGCGCGAGACTCGCGAAAGCTGCCGAGCACGATGCCCGCGTGCGCGACCGCAAGGCCGAGCTCGTCGCGCGCGAACTGATCCCGGCCGACGAGCCGAACCGGAACATCCGGCGCATGCGCCGCGGCTGTCTCGACGATCTCCGACGTGGCATCCGCAAAGTGCAGCGCCGAGAACGGATAGGTCGGCGACCACTTCTCGGAGAAGAGCTCCTCGTCGGCGCCGAGAAAGACGGCCTCGGTCCGGCGCGCACCCAACGACCGGAGGTACGCCGCCTCGGCCGCCGTGCCGCAGACGACGAGGTCAGGCAGGCGAAGCGCGCGGAAGTCGACGGCGCGCAGGACGGTCGCGGCTGCGGATCGGTCGCGGAAGCGGCGACGGACGGTGACGAGCTCATCTTCGAGTGACAGCACGGCATCGAACACGAGCGGTGCGCGCCCGGCGACACGGCGCGCCCGCGGCACGTCGAAGTGCCCCGGGTAGCCGACGATCACGACGTCGAAATCGCGCCGCCGTGGCGAGAGCAGGCGCGTCTCGGCGCCGAGCACGCTGAGAGCACCGCGCGTACCGCCACGCCGAACGGCGGCCTGCCGTTCGACGATCTCGACGCCCGTCGCGCGCAGCGCCGCGATCGCGTTCACGTTGCGCGGATGCGCGCGGTCATACGTGCCGAAGTAGAGCGCCCTCACGGCGCGGTCGTCGTCGTCGCGGTCGTTGTTGCCGGCGTCGTCGTGGTGGTTATGGGAACCGTCGCTGGTGTCGTCGTCGCAGTCGTCGTCGCAGTCGTCGTCGGCGCGGTGGTCGTCACCGCCGTTGTCGTGGGGGTCGTCGCCGGGACAGTCGGCAGTGTCGCGGGCGCAGTCGGCGTCGTCGCGGTGGTCGTCCGGGGGGTGGTTGTCCGGGGGGTGGTTGTCGTCGCGGTGGTCGTCTGAGCGGTCGTCGTCCGAGCGGAGGTCGACGAGGGCACGGTCCCGACGCTCGGAAGGCTGAGCCCAGGCAGCGTGACGCCGCCTCCGTCCCCGCCTCCCCCGCCACTGAGCAGGAGCGCCGCGGCCACGCCGGCGCTGAGGAGCGCGAGTGCGATGAGCGCCGCGCTGATGATCGCCAGGCGCCGCCGGCCGGGCGGCCGGGGGCGGATCACCTGCGTCGCTGCCGCGTCGGGCGTCGCTGGAAACGCACCGGGCGCGGTGACGAGCGTCGCTCGAGCGTCGTCTCCTCGGAGTGCGCTGCGCAGCGCAGCGCCGTCCTGCGGGCGTGCCGCCGGATTCTTTGCGAGGGCGGCAGTCGTCAGACGCTCGAGCCGCGCGGGGGCGTCGGCCCGGAAGTCGGTGACGGCTGGAGGCGCGTCGTCGCGATGCATGCGGACGACTTCCATCGCGTTCGTCCCGATGAACGGGAGCCGCCCGGTGAGCATCCGGAAGAGGATGACGCCGAACGAATAGACGTCACTCGGCGGGCCTGCCGGAAGGCCCGCCGCCTGTTCGGGCGAGATGTAGGACGCGGTGCCGAGCACGGTGCCGGCCTCGGTCAACGTGCCAGAGGTGCCCATCCGTGCGATCCCGAAGTCCGCGATCTTCGCGCGCCCCTCGCTGTCGAAGAGCACGTTCGCCGGTTTCAGGTCGCGGTGCACGAGGCCGCGTCCGTGCGCATGGGCGAGACCGGCTGCGATCTCTGACGCGATCCGCGTCACCTCGCGGTCGGCGAGTGGCGCAGCGCCTTTGAGGCGATCCTCCAGCGATCCGCCCGAGAGGTACTCGAGCACCATAAACGGCTTGCCGTCCGATTCGCCGTAGTCGTACAGCGCGCAGAGATTCGGATGCGAGAGCGCGGCGGCCGCGCGCGCCTCGCGCTCGAACCTGGTCCGGTCGGCGGTCGGCGAGAGGAGCTTGACCGCCACGCGGCGTTCGAGCTCGGAGTCTTCGGCGAGCCAGACGGCGCTCATCGGCCCGTGTCCGAGCGGCTCGATCAGCCGATAGCGCCCCGCGATCTCCTCGCCGCTCATTCCGGCTGATTATCGTGATCCCCGGTGGCAGGCCTACCGGGGATCGATGAGGCGCTCGCATTCGTGCTCGAACGGGCTCGTCCACTTGCGCTCGAGACCGTGCCGATCGGCGCGGCGATCGGACGCGTGCTCGGTGCTGACGCGCACGCGCTCGTCGACCTGCCGCCGTTCGACAGCTCGGCGATGGACGGGTTCGCCGTGCGCGCGACAGACACGCCCGGGCGGTTGCGCATCGTCGGCCACTCAGCGGCCGGCAGACCCGAGTCGCGGGAGCTCGCGGCAGGCGAGGCGATCGCGATCTCGACGGGTGCGATCGTGCCGGCCGGCGCCGACGCGGTCATCCCCGTCGAGCGGACGACGGTCGCCGGCGGCACGGTCGAGGTCGAAGCGGTTGCTGAAGGAGACAACAGACGCGAGCAGGGTGGTGACGTGCGGATCGGCGCGGTGGTCGTGCCCGCAGGGACGCGCCTCGGGCCGGCGCAGGTCGGTGCGCTTGCTGCCACCGGCGCGGCGGAGGTGCTCTGCGCTCGGCGTCCGCGTGTCGCGGTGCTCGCCACAGGTACCGAGCTGCGCGCGCCCGGCGAACCGCTCGCGTCGGGCGAGATCTACGAGTCGAACTCGCTCGTCCTGCGCGCGCAACTCGAATCCGCCGGCGCCGAGGTCGTCGTCCTCCACGCCGTCGGCGACGACGTCGAGTCGACGCGCGACGCGATTGCAGCGGGGCTCGACGCGGACGTGCTCGTCACCTCGGGCGGCGTGTCGGTCGGCGAGCACGACCTCGTGCGAGGCGCGCTCGCCGCGCTTGGTGCCGAGGAGGTCTTCTGGCGGGTAGCCGTGCGCCCCGGCAAGCCGGTTGCATTTGCGGTGCGGGGCGAGACGCTCGTGTTCGGCCTGCCGGGGAACCCGGTGTCTGCTCTTGTCGGCTTCGAGCTCTTCGTCCGCCCGGCTGTGCTCGCGCTTCAGGGTGCTCGCACGACCGGCCCGCCGTTTCTTCCCGGCCGCCTCGGCGCACCGGTTCGCCTCAGTCTCGAGCGTGAGGGACTCGTCCGTGCCCGCACGCGGGTCGAGCCCGACGGCGTCGTGGTGGACCCGGTCTCCGGGCAGGAGTCGCACATGATCGTGCAAGCCGCCGGCGCCGACGCGCTCGTCCGGGTCCCGCTCGGGTCGGGTGCGCTCGCTGCGGGCATGCCCGTGCGCTACCTCGCGATCTAGGAACCGAGCGCGCGGCGACGCTCGAAGGAGCCGCGCCGCCGGGCGCGGACGGCGAGGACGATGTGGCGAATGAGTGAGCGGAGCGGGCCACGCCCCGCGCGGTCGTGGGCGTCGGGGTACGGCGCGTACCGGCCCGCCGCGACGGCGACGAGTTGTGCGGCGCAGGCGACACCGCCGAGTCCGATCGCCACGGCGGGCAACTTGACGTAGCCGACCGCGACCAGCTCGAGCAGGTACCACGGAGCGTCGAAGCCGAGCCCAAAACGCACGGCGAGCGAGACGAGGACGAGGAGTGGCCCGGTGAGCCCGGCGATGAAGAAGATCGCGCGCGCGGGCCGTCGCCCGCTGCGCACCTGTGGCAGCCAGAGCCATGCGTGCAGGGGCGGAAGGATGAAGATCAGCGCAAATGGGTTTGTTGCCAAAGTAAGCAACGCGAGCACGCACAGCCCGAGCAACGCGGCTGTCTCGCCTGCGAGCCGCTCGTCGGCGCCCACGGGGCGCCGCGGAACGAGCCGGTGGCGTGCGACGACCCACGCGGCCAGTGCGATCGCCGCGAGCAGCATGAGCGCAAGGACATGCCAGTCGCCTGCGGCCGGGGTCGCAGGGTTCGGCGGGCGGCCCGCACCGTGGGGCCATGCGCCCAGGCCGTCGAGTGCGGCGAAGGCGAGCCCGACAAAGAGCCAGAATCCGACCCGCGTTCGCAGGCTCTGGGCCGCCGGCAGAAGCGGGATCCGCCGTCGACGGCAGTGCGCGAAGAGGTCGACCGCGCCGACGAGGCACGGGATCAGGAGCGCGAACAGCAGGAGCTCGATCGCCCAGCCGCGAATGATGCGGTCGCCCGCCCAGACGAAGCTCGTCGGGCCTTGGCCGAGGTCGACGCCGCTGTCGAGCGATCCGAGGATCTCCTGGGCGGCGCGACCCATCGCCGCGAGCTTCGCTGCGTGGATCGCGGTCGCGCGGTCGGTGAAGCTCGGCGGCGGCTGTTCGCCGCCCGTCGTCAGCGTGACCGCGGGAATGCCTTGGGCGACGAATGGCCCCTGTTCGTAGAGCGTGATCGGAAAGCCGAGGTCGACGAGCTGCCCGAGGAGGGTCGCGCGCTTGGGCTGGGCGCCGGTCTGCTCGACGATCCGTCTCGCCGCCGTCTCGACGAGCGACGCCGCCGGCGATCGCGGGGCTTCGCCTGTGACCACGATCCGCGGCGCGCCCGGGCCGGCGATCGCCGTCAGGTTCACCGCCGCGACGACGTGGAACGGCAAATGGGTGACGAATCGTGCCGCGCCGAGGCCGCCGAATGCGCCGCCGTCAGTCGAGAGGAAGACGATCGTGTGCGCCGGCCGTACCTGCTGCCCTGCGGGAGCGCTTGCCTGGGCATAGCCACGGGCGAGCTCGACCAGTGCGGCGGTCCCGCTCGCGTCGTCGCCCGCCCCCGGCCCGACTCCGAGGTCGTCGCGGTGAGCCATGACGACGATCGCATCGGGCGACTGACCTCGCGCGGCAACCCACAGGTTCTCGAGGCGAAGGCGGCCGAAGCCGGGCACCGTCTCCTGCCACCCATCCGACCCGAGGCGCAGGCCGTAGGGCTTCATCGCGTCCCGGAACCAGGTGGCCGCACCGAGCGAGCCCGCGCCGCCGGGAACCCGGTCGGGGTAGAGCTTCGCGAGCTCGGCCGCGAGCGTGGCGGTCGCCTGGCCGTCGAAGTTCGGCGGCAGGAGCGGCGCGGGCAGCGGCGACGGCCGGACGACGCTGAAGGCGAGGATCAGGAGCGGCAGGATCACAACGAGGAAGGCGCTCCGGTAGAGCCGACCGTTGACGGGGCGCTCGAGCGACCCGCGCCGCGGACGCCGACGCCGGACCGGGCGGAGGGTTGCCGTCATACCGAGGGCTATAGTAGGAGGCGGGGCTCGAGGCGTCTGGAGATGAGCCTCGGCAGGCGCCGGAATGCTCATGCCCGACACCTCCCCCACGATCCTGCTCGTCGACGACGAAGACTCCGTCCGGAAGGTGCTCGCGTTCCCACTCGAGCGTGACGGCTATCTGGTCGTGCAGGCAGCCGACGGCGAGGAGGCGCTCGAGCGCTTTGCCGCGCAGCCGATCGACCTCGTCGTGCTCGACATCATGCTTCCGAAGCTCGACGGGCTGGAGGTCTGCAAGCGCCTGCGTGCGACCTCGAGCGTGCCGATCATCATGCTGACGGCACGCGACGACGAGCTCGACAAGGTGATCGGCCTCGAGCTCGGTGCCGACGACTACATCACGAAGCCATTCTCGATCCGTGAGTTCCGCTCGCGGGTGCGGGCGCTGCTGCGGCGCGCCCGGACGCTTCCCGGCACCGCCGAACACGTGGATGAGCTGATCGAGCACGAGGGCCTCGTGATCGACGTCCCCCGACGGCAGGTGCTCGCACGCGGCGAGCCGGTCCAGCTCACCTATGTCGAATTCGAGCTTCTCCGCACCCTCGCGGCGACTCCTGGCCGCGTGTTCAGCCGCCGGATGCTGCTCGAAGCGCTCTGGAAGAGCGCGGATTACCGCGATCCGCGAACGATCGACGTCCACGTGCGCCATCTCCGGGAGAAGCTCGAAGCCGAGCCGCGGACGCCCGAGTACATCCTCACCGTGCGCGGCGTCGGCTACCGCTTTCGCGACCGGTGAGCCCGCTCCGGAGCGTCGCCGGCAGGCTTGCGCTCGGGCTTCTCCTGGTCGTCGCGGGCGTGCTCACGATCGTGTACCTGATCGTCGTGCCCTCGTATCGCAGTGCGCTCGAGTCGACGAAGCTCGCGAGCCTCGAGACCTCGATGCGGGCCGTCGCGATCCCGAATTTCCCGGCCCAGCTCTACTTGCAGCAACAGTTCGCCTCGACCTACGCCCCCCGGGTCAACGCCCGGATCGTGGTCTACGACCTGCTCGGGGCCGCGCCCGCGCCCCTCGAGCCCGCCGCCGACTCGAATCTCGATGGATTCTCGACCGACGTCGAGAACGACCCCGTCGCCTTCGATGCCGTGCGTCGGCAAACCCTCGCGCGCGGCACGGTCTCCCGTCGCGGCCAGACATACGCCGAGGTGGCCTATCCGCTCGGGTCGGCGGTCGTCCTCCTCGCCGCGCCGCTTCACGACCAGCTGCAGACGGTCGCGCTCGTCCGCGAGCGCGTGTTGCTCGCAGGGGGTCTGGCGCTCGCGTTCGCCGTCGCTCTTGCCTACGCGGGTGCGAGGCTCTTCGCACGCCGGATCACGCGGCTCGAGGCCGCAGCAAACAGGATCGCGGCTGGCCGGTTCGACGAGCCGGTCGTGGACTCAGGCTCGGACGAAGTGGGGCAGCTGGCGCGGACGTTCGAGCGCATGCGCCTGCGACTCGCCGATCTCGACCGCGCCCGCGGGGAGTTCATCGCCAACGCCTCGCACGAGTTGCGCACGCCCCTGTTCTCGCTCGGGGGGTTCCTCGAGCTGCTCGACGATCCTTCCCTCGACGAGCGCACCCGCGATGAGTTCGTCGCCCAGATGCGGGAGCAGGTGACGCGCCTGACGAAGCTTGCGACCGACCTGCTCGACCTCTCCCGCGTCGATGCGGGTCGCTTGACGGTGTCCCACGAGCCGATCGACCTCTCGGAGCTCGCCGGTGAGGTCGCTGCCGAGCTCGCCCCCCGTGCGGCGGCGGCCGGGCGGCCGCTCGAGCTCGCTCCGGAGCCGCCGGTGCTCGCGCTCGGGGACGCCGAGCGGGTGCTCCAGATCGGCCGGATCCTCGTCGAAAACGCGCTCGTCCACACGCCCGACGGCACCACCGTGCGGATCTCGACGGCGCTCGACGGCGGCCGTGCGACCCTGACGGTCGCAAACGACGGCCCCGAGGTTCCCGTCGCCGCCCAGGGCAGGATCTTCGAGCGCTTCTACCGCCTCGACGGCGCCCGTACCTCGGGCTCCGGCCTCGGTCTTGCGATCGCACGGGAGCTGGCGGAGCTGATGGGCGGCCGAATCGAGCTCGATTCTCGCAACGGCTGGACGCTCTTCACGCTCGTGCTCAGCGCCGAAAGCGACTGAACTGTAAAACGTGGAAACGCTGCAGCCCCGTGTTTAAGCCAAATCAGCGCGACTGACCCCCGCCGCGGCTACAGTGGCGGCCGGTGCGCTCGAGCTCCGTCGCAGCCCTCGCCCTCGTCGCCGCGACCATCGGCGGTGCGCTCGTGCTTGTGGTCGGAAAGGCCGCAGGCTTCATCGATGGGACGACGACCACGGTCGTCGTGCGCCAGGCCGCGCCGAGCGCGACCGAGGCGGCGCCGGTCGTCGTCGCGAAGCCGCTTGCCGGCAACGGGTTCCAGCCCGCCCAGATCTTCGCGCGACGCTCCGTCGGGGTCGTCACGATCATCTCGTACTTCGACGCGCCCACGTCGCCGAACGCGAGTGCGGGCCAGGGCTCGGGCTTCGTCGTCTCCCCGAGTGGCGTTATCCTCACGAGCGCGCACGTGATCACGACGGCGGGCCAGGGCCAGGCGGGCTCGACCTCGGCGGCGCACACGGTCTACGTCGAGTTCGCAGACGGTGACCGGGTCACCGCCACGGTCGTCGGCTACGACCTCTTCGACGATGTCGGCGTGATCAAGGTCGACCCGGCCGCGCACCACCTCGATCCGGTGCCGCTCGGAAACTCGAGCCGCGTCGTTGTCGGGCAGCCGGTCGCGGCGATCGGCAGCCCCTTCGGGAACGTCGATTCGCTCTCGGTCGGTGTCGTCTCGGCGATTCGGCGCTCGATTCCCTCGCTGACGAGCAAGTACAACCTCGTGGACGCGATCCAGACGGACGCGCCCATCAACCACGGGAACTCGGGCGGACCGCTCTTCGACGCCCGCGGCCGCGTGATCGGCATCAATGCACAGATTCGCTCGAGTGGCAGTGCCTCCGGCTTCGAAGGCGTCGGATTCGCGGTGCCGATCGACTCCGCCCGCCGCTCGATGGAGGCACTCCTGAACGGAGGCCCCGCGCGGTATGCGTACGTCGGGATCACGACCGAGGATCTGACCCCGGCGATCGCGAGGAAATACGGGTACGCGGCGACGCGTGGAGCGCTGATCACCACGTTTGCGACCGGCGATTCGGCCGGCCGACGCGCCGGCTTGCGCGCCGGGAGCCGCGACGTCCTCTACGAGGGGCTGACAGTGCGGATCGGCGGCGACGCAATCGTCGCGATCGACGGGATCCCGGTCACGAACGCCGAAGATGTCGTCCGGATCGTGGCCGAGCGGCTCGTCCCGGGCGAGGTGGCCCGGTTCACGGTCGTGCGGGGCAAGGAGCGCCGCGTCGTACCGGTGACGCTCGCGCAGCGCCCGGGTTAGGGAAGCTGGAAAGAAGGGAATCGTCCCTGAAGGTCGAACATGGACGGTAGATTTACTCAGTTTGTTAGCGTTTTTGCGCAAGCAAGAGTAGGTTTTCCTGGTTTAGCTTTTCCCTCCGGCGGAATGAGACATTGAAGATGGAGACCGCGACCGATCCCACGCCAGGCATCCCGACTCACTCGATTACGCTCACCATCCCGGCCAAGGCCGAATACATCACCCTCGGCCGGCTCGCGCTGACGGGGATCGCGCGGCTCCGCGACGAGCCCTTCTCGCAGGAAACACTCGGCGACTTGAAGCTCGCGCTGACCGAGGCGTGCACGAACTCGGTCCGCCACGCCTACGACGACGGCGACGGCACTGTCGAGATCCTGTACGAGCTGCACGCCGACCGCCTCGTTGTCGAGGTCGCCGACCGTGGCGAGGGATTCGAGCCGGGAAACCACGGCGAGCGCGCCCGTGCCGTCGACGAGCTCGAAGAAGACGGACTCGGGATTGCGATCATCGAGGCACTCGCCGATGAGTTCGAGATCCGCGAGCGGCCCGACGGGGGCTCGCATCTGCGGTTCGTCAAGCGCCTCTAGAATCTAGCCTTGCTCCAACTCGTCAACGTCGGCCACAAGGCGCTCGCCGACTACGCGACGCTCGTTTCCCGCGGTCTCATGGAGGAGATCGCGCGCCTCGCGGAGCCGCTGCGCGGAAAGCGTGTCGCGCACGTGTCGGCGACGGCATTCGGCGGCGGGGTCGCCGAGATCAACTACACGCTCGTGCCCCTGATGGCCGATGCCGGCCTCGACGTCGAGTGGCGAGTGCTGCGCGGCGCCGACGAGTTCTACAACGTCACGAAGACGATCCACAACAGCCTGCAGGGAGACCCGCGTGGACTGACGGCGGACGACCGCGAGATCTTCGCGCGCTACAACGCCGAGAACGCCGCCGTCTTCGACGCGGACGCGTACGACTACGTGATCATCCACGATCCACAGCCCGTGGCGATGATCGACGCGTTCCCCGCGCGCCGGGCGAAATGGATCTGGCGTGGGCACATCGACTTCTCGACCCCGAACCAGGACGTCTTCGGCGTGCTGTTGCCCGCGATCCGTCAGTACGACGCGTCGATCTTCCACATGAGCGCGTATGCCCCGACCGCCGGCGGGCTCCAGCAGGTTGTGATCTGGCCGCCTGCGATCGACCCGCTGATGCCGAAGAACATGGCGCTCTCCCCCGAGGACGCCGCCTACATCGTCGACCAGTTCGGCATCGACGTCGAGCGGCCGCTTCTCACCCAGGTCTCACGCTTCGACCCCTGGAAGGACCCGCTCGGTGTGATCGATGCCTACCGCATCGTGAAGCGGAGATTCCCCGAGGTGCAACTGGCGCTCGTCGGTTCGATGGCGCACGACGACCCCGAGGGCTGGGAGTACTACAACCGCACCGTCGAGCACGCTGACGGGGATCCTGATGTTTACATTCTGAGCAACATGAACAACGTCGGCGCGGTCGAGGTGAACGCGTTTCAAGTCCACTCCGACGCGCTCATCCAGAAGTCGACGAAGGAGGGGTTCGGCCTGACGGTGACGGAGGCGCTCTGGAAAGGCCGTCCGATGATCGCCGGCTCGGTCGGCGGGATTGTTTCCCAAATAGACAACGGAGAGACCGGTTGGCTCGTTGCGAATGCAGAGGAGTGCGCCGAGGCGTGCATCGAAGTGCTGCGTGACCCGGCGGAAGCGCGCAGGCGCGCTCTCCGCGGCAAGGAGCACGTGCGACGCCACTTCCTCACGCCGCGCCTGCTGCGCGACTGGCTCGTGCTCTTCAACCGGCTCGCCGGTCTCGACACGGGTGGCAGCGAGATCACGGTTGTCTGAGGTGGCGGGCGAGCGTCGCTCGCTGATCGTCGTTTCGAACCGCGGGCCCGTGTCCTACGACCGGGATGCAGCAGGCGCTCGCGTCGAACGTCGCGGCGGCGGGGGACTGGTCACGGCGCTGCGGGGGTTGGTCGCACATCACGACGTGACGTGGATCGCGAGCGCGATCACCGAAGAGGACAGACGTGTCGCGGCCGAGGGCGGAGCCGGCGGAGTCGTTCTCGTTGCGCACGACCAATCGGCGTACGACGGGTACTACAACACCGTCGCAAATCCATTGCTCTGGTTCGCGCAACACTCGCTTTGGCCGCACGAGTCGGCGCCCGAGCTCGACGTGGCAACGCACCGTGCGTGGTCGGAGGGCTACGTCCGCGTCAACGAGAACTTCGCAGCCGCCGTTCTGGCGCAGCTGGACCAGAACCCCGCGGCGACGGTGTTCTTCCACGATTACCACCTCTATCTCGCGCCGGCGCTCGTTCGTGCGGCTCGACCGGACGCGATGCTCGCCCATTTCGTCCACATTCCGTGGCCCGGCGACTGGTCGGTACTTCCGGAGGCGTGGCGTCGCGCCGTACACGAGGGCTTGCTCGCAAACGACGTCGTCGCCTTCCACACCGAGCGGTGGGCGCGGAGCTTTCGGCGCAGCTGCGACGACGTGCTCGGTCAGGGTGCGCGGCCGCGGGTGACCCACCATCCGATCTCGATCGACGTCTCCGAGTTCGAAGCGCTGGCGATGAGCGACGAGGTGTGCGCACACGAGGCGGAGATCGCCGCCGGTCGAGGCGAGAAGCTGATCGTGCGCGTCGACCGCGTCGACCCGGCGAAGAACGTCGTGCGCGGGTTCCACGCCTTCGGGCTCTTTCTCGAGTTGCACGAGGAGTGGCGCGGCCGCGTGTCGATGCTTGCGCTACTCGATCCGTCCCGCGAGACGATTCCGCAGTACGCCGCCTATCGCGAGGCGATCGCCGCCGCCGCGAGCGCGGTCAACGAGCGCTTCGCAACCGACGAATGGTTGCCTGTCGACCTGCGGATCGCCGACGACTTCCTCCAGTCGGTTGCGGCGTACAAGCAGTACGACGTGCTGCTCGTGAATGCCGTCTATGACGGTATGAACCTCGTCGCGAAGGAGGCGCCGCTCGTGAACGCCCGGGACGGCGTGCTCGTCCTCTCGGAGAACGCGGGCGCGTACGCGGAACTCGGGGAGTGGGCGGTCGGCGTGAATCCATTCGACCTGCTTGGGCAGGCGGAGGCATTGCACGAAGCGCTCTCCATGCCCGAAGCGGAGCGGGCGCGGCGCGCGCGGCACCTGAAGGCGCACGTCCGGGCAAACGACGTTGCGCGCTGGCTCCGGGGGATGCTCGCCGACCTGGACGCCGCGGCGGCGTAACCTTCGCGCATGGCCGTTGCCACTCGAGGCGAGCTCCACGTCGTGAACCCGGAGACGCTCGCGCTCGTCGGCTCGGTGCGCGCAACCCGACCGGGGGCCGTGCAGGAGCTCGTCCGGGACGCGCAGCTTGCGCAGGCACGCTTTGCGGAGCTTGCGCCGGACGAGAGGCGAGGACTCCTCGTCACGGTCGCCGAGCTCGTGCTCGCACGCGCGGACGAGATCGCGGATGTCGTCGTCTCCGAGACGGCGAAGCCGCGCGTCGAGGCGTTCACCACCGAGCTCTTCCCTGCACTCGACGCGCTCGTGTGGCTCGCGAAGAACGCACTCAAACTGCTCGCTCCGGAGCGGCTCCGGTATCCGCAGCTCCACCTCCTGCACAAGCGGGCGCGGCTCGAGCACGAGCCGCTCGGCGTTGTCGCCGTGATCGCACCGTGGAACTTTCCGTTTGCGATCCCGTTCACGCAGGTCGCCTACGCGGTAGCAGCCGGCAACGCCGTCGTGCTGAAGCCGTCGGAGCTGACGCCGCTCTCGGGCGCGCTCGTCGCGCAGCTCTTCGCCGACGCGGGCGCGCCGGCCGGGCTCGTTGCGGTCGCCCAGGGCGACGGCGCCGTCGGTGAGGCGCTCGTCGGATCTGACGGCGTCGCCAAGGTTCTCTTCACCGGCTCGGCCGAGGTGGGCCGTCGCGTTGCGGCGCAGGCAGGTACGCGGCTCGTCCCGGTCACGCTCGAGCTTGGCGGCAAGGACCCGATGGTCGTCCTCGACGATGCAGATCTTGCGCGCGCGGTCGAGGGTGCGCTCTGGGGCTCGTTCGTGAATTGCGGTCAGGTGTGCTCAGGCGTCGAGCGCATTTACGTGCAGGGCGCACTGTACGAGCCGTTTGTCGAGGAACTGACGCGTCGCGCGGGCGAGCTTCGGCTCGGCCAGGATCTCGGGCCGCTGATCTCCGAGGAGCAGCGCGATCGTGTTTCCGGTCTCGTCGACGACGCACTCGGTCGCGGCGCGCAGGCGCTCACGGGCGCGAGCGCGCCCGACCGAACCGGGTGGTTCTACTCGCCCACCGTGCTCGCAAACGTTCCGGCGGATGCGCGGATCGAACATGAGGAGACGTTCGGGCCGGTGGTCACGGTTGCGCGTGTCTCCTCGGATGCCGACGCGGTGCGCGCGGCGAATGCGAGCGCGTTCGGTCTCGGGGCCTCGGTGTGGACGCGCAACGCCGACCGCGCCGAGCGAATCGCGACAAGGCTGCGCGCCGGCTCGGTCTGGCACAACGACCACGCGTACTCCTATGCGTCGTCACAGGCGTCGTGGGGCGGCCGCGGTGACTCGGGGTTCGGTCGCACGCACTCCAAGCACGGCCTGTACGAGCTGACGGCCGTGAAATTCTCCGACCGCGATGCGGGCCGCGTACCCGTTCCGTGGTGGTTCCCGTACGACGGGAACGCGGCCGACGCGTTCCGCGGGGCTCTCGGCGCGCTCTTCGCCGAAGGGCTCGGATCTCGCGCGCGCGCGGCCTGGCGCGAGCGTCGTGCGCTCGTCGCGCTCGCGCGGAGGTACCGGCGGTGAGTGAGTTTTCCCACGTCGACGAGTCGGGTGCGGTGAAGATGGTCGACGTGGGCGGCAAGCCGGCGCAGCGCCGTCGCGCCGTTGCGCGCGCGCTCGTGCGCATGGCGCCGGCGACGGCCGCGAAGTTGCGCGAGTTGCCGAAGGGCGATGCCCTGACGACAGCGCAGCTCGCCGGGATCATGGCCGCGAAGCGAACCTCGGAGCTGATCCCGCTCTGTCACCCGCTTGCGTTGTCGCACGTCGCGGTGTCGCTCGAGGTGTCAGAGCAGGGCATCACCATTACCGCGTCCGCGGAGACGACCGCGCAGACCGGGGTCGAGATGGAGGCGCTGACCGCAGCGTCGGTCGCAGCGCTCACGGTCTACGACATGGCGAAGGCGATCGACAAGGGAATGAGCTTCACGGTCGAGCTCGTCGAGAAGGTGAAGGAGTGAACGCTGCCGTCCTGACGGTCTCCGACCGCGTCTCCCGCGGTGAGGCTGACGACAAGAGCGGCGATGCGCTCGCCGGGCTGCTTGCCGCCGACGGCTACACCGTCGCGCGGCGGGTCGTGCCCGATGAGGCGGCGCTGATCGCGTCGGCGATCGAGGAGCTGGCCGTCGGGGCGGAAGTCGTCCTCACGACGGGCGGTACGGGGCTCGCGCCGCGGGACGTCACTCCCGAGGCGACCCGCACCGTGTTGCAGCGCGAGGCGCCCGGTATTGCCGAGGCTCTCCGTGCCGACTCGATCGCGAGGACGCCGCACGGCCTGCTCTCGCGCGGCGTTGCGGGTGTTGTCTCGGGGGCGCTCGTGGTGAACCTGCCCGGTTCTCCCGGCGGCTGCCGCGACGGATACGCCATCCTGCAGCCGGCTCTCGGTCATGCGGCAGCACTGCTTGCCGACGAATCGACCCGACACCAGCAGACGTGAAAGCCGCCCATCTCTACTACAAGCTCGTCAAGTTCGAGCACACGATCTTCGCGCTGCCGTTCGCGTACGTCGGCGCGTTCCTCGCGGTCAGCGGCGTCCCGTCGGCACACGACCTCATCTGGATCACGCTCGCAATGGTCGGCGCCCGGTCGCTCGCGATGGCGCTGAACCGGTTGATCGACGCGCGTATCGATGCAGCGAATCCGCGTACCGCCGGCCGCGAGATCCCGTCGGGCGCGCTCAGCGCCGCAGCGGTCGTCGCGTTCTGCGCCGGCTCACTCGCGTTGTATCTCGTCGCGGTCTCGCAACTCGATCCGCTCGTGCGATGGCTGTCGCCGATCCCGGTGGTCGCGTTCGTCGTCTATCCCTATCTGAAGCGCTTCACATGGCTCTGTCATCTGTGGCTCGGCGCGGTCGACGGGCTGGCACCCGTCGGAGCGTGGGCTGCGATCAAAGGGACGCTCCCGTGGCAGGCGTGGGCGCTCGGCGCGGCGGTCGCGGCCTGGGTCGCGGGCTTCGATCTCTTCTACGCGCTTTTCGACGCCGACGTCGACCGGGAGCAGGGCCTGCACTCGTGGGCGACGCGTTTCGGGGAGCGCGGTGCCTTTGCGGGCGCGCGCACGCTGCACCTCGCGACGATCGCACTCCTCATCGCGGCGGGGGTCGGCCTCGGTGTCGGTGTCCTTTACTGGATCGGCGTCGGTTGTGTGGCTGCCCTCCTCGCCTACGAGCACACGCTCGTGCGGCCGGGCGACCTTCGTCGCCTCGACGCAGCGTTCTTCACGATGAACGGCGTGATCTCCGTCGCGTTCTTCGCCTTCGTGCTCGCGGACGTCCTGTGATCGTCGGGCTGCTGCACCCGGGCGAGATGGGAGCGGCAGTCGGGCGCGTCCTGCAGGAGAACGGCCACGAGGTGCTCTGGGCCTCGGACGGCCGCAGCGGCGCATCGCGCGCACGTGCCCGCAGCTTTCGAGACGCGGGGAGCGTCGCCGACCTCGCGGCGGCGAGCGACGTCGTGCTCTCGATCTGCCCGCCGCATGCCGCGCTCGAGGTTGCGCGATCGGTCGCGGGCGTCGACGTGACGTTCGTCGACGCGAACGCGATCTCCCCGATGCGCGCCCGCGAGATCGCAGAGCTGCATCCCCGGTTCGTCGACGGCGGCATCGTCGGTGGTCCGCCCGGCGAGCCGGGCACGACCCTGTATCTCTCGGGGCGCGATGCCGAGAGGGTCGCGGCGCTCTTCGCAGGATCGAACCTCGACCCGCGCGTGGTGGCCGACGCGTCCGCCGTGAAGATGGCCTACGCGGCCTGGTCGAAGGGAACCGCGGCGATGCTGATTGCGATCCGCGGCGTCGCCGCTCACTTCGGCGTCGAGGACGAATGGCGCTCCGCCGCGCCGGAGTTGCTCGAGCGGCTCGATCGAGCCGAGCGTTCCGCCGCCGCGAAGGGCTGGCGCTTTGTCGGCGAGATGGAGGAGATCGCCGACACGTTCGCGGCGGCCGGGCAGCCCGACGGCTTCCACCGCGCAGCCGCGCAGGTCTATCGCTCGTGATCGCCGCGCGCGGGCTCGCGAAGCGCTTCGGCGACAAGCGCGTGTTCGCAGGCATCGACGTCGCGCTTCCCGACGGCGGCTTTCTGCTCGTCACGGGCCCGAACGGCTCGGGCAAGACGACGCTCCTGCGCGTGCTTGCACGTCTCGCGGCGCCGACCGCGGGCGAGCTCGAGTTGCCGCAGCGGCGGGAGATCGGGTATCTCGGTCACGAGCCGCTCGTGTACCGCGAACTGACGCCGCTCGAGAACCTGAACCTGTTCGGTCGGCTCTACCGCGTGCCGGAACGCGCCGAGCGCGTGGGGATGCTGCTCGAGCGATTCGGCCTGTGGGAGGTTCGACACGACCGCGTGTCGTCGTTCTCGCGCGGCATGCAGCAGCGCCTCGGCCTCTGCCGCGTGCTCCTGCATTCGCCCTCGCTGCTCCTGCTCGACGAGCCGACCAACTCCCTCGACAGCGAGGGCCTGGCGCTGCTCGACGGCGTCTTCGCCGAGACGAATCGCACGTGGGTCGTCGCGACGCACGATCCCGCGCGCGTCGAGCATCTCGCGACCGAACGGCTTGCGTTCGCATGAGTTACATCGACGATGTCGCGGCGCTTGCGCGCAAGGATCTCCTGCTCGAACTGCGCGCGAAGGAGACACTGCCCGCGATGCTCCTGTTCGTCCTGTCGGCGCTCGCGATCTTTCACTTCGCGTTGCCGCGTGGCACGGGTCACGACGCCGCGATCGGGCTTCTCTGGGTCTCGCTCATCTTCACCGCGCTCCTCGGCCTGACGCGCGCGTTCGTCGCCGAGCGCGAACAGGGGATGTTCGACGCGCTCATTCTCGCGCCGTGTGACCGCAGCGCGATCTGGCTCGGCAAGTCGCTCGCGGTGCTCGTCTTCCTCGTCTGTGCGGAGGTCGTCGCGCTGCCTGCGTTCGGCGCGTTCTTCTCGGCGGTCGACGGCCGCACCGTCGCCGCGGTCGCTCTCGCCGACATCGGCATCTGCACCGTGGGCACGCTCTTCGGCGCGATGGCCGTGGCCGGCCGCGCCCGTGAGCTCCTGCTGCCACTCCTCTTTCTCCCGATGGCGATCCCGATCGTCGTCGGCGGGGTGGGCGGGTATCTCTGGTTCCTCACGCTCTACGACGTCCTGTTCGCCGTGCTCGCGTGGGCGGCGTTCGAGTACGTCGTCGCTGAAGCCTGAGCGGTCCGGACTACGATGACACATGTGAAGCTTCCCGTCCTCGCGGCCGTCTCGACGGGGCTCTTCGGGCTCGCGATCGGGCTCGCGTTCTTCTACGCGCAGACCGACGCCGACCAGGGTCTCTCGCAGAAGATCTTCTACTTCCACGTGCCGCTCGCCCTCACGGCCTACGCGTGCTTCGGCTGGGGGGCGTGGAAGGCGCTCCGTCATCTGTGGAAGGCCGATCCGAATGCCGACCTGGAGAGCTACGTCGCGATTCACCAGGGTGTGATCTTCGGATCGCTCACGCTGCTCACCGGGTCGATCTGGGCGCGCATCTCGTGGGGGGTCTGGTGGTCGTGGAGCGAGGATCAGCTCGTCCTCTTTCTCGTCCTGTTCCTCTTCTACTGCGCGTACTTCATGCTTCGGTATTCGGTCGACCCCGGTCCGGCGCGCGCGAACATGTGCGCGGTGTACGCGCTCTTCGGCGTCGTGCTCATACCGGTCTCATTTCTCGCCATCCGCCTTTCGCGGAAGTTCATCCATCCGGTCGTCTTCACGTCGCACGGCTTCCAGATGACGGGTGCGCAGTTCCTGACGTTCTGCGTCTGCCTCGCCGCGATGCTCGGTCTGTTCGCAACGTTGTACGCGCTCGAGCTCGCCGGGAAGCGGCTCGACGCGTCGCTGCGTGAGCTTCGGGAGCTGCTCGCATGAGCCAGTCGGAGCGCTATACCGCTGCCGCGTATCTCGTCGTCTTCGTCGCGGTACTGCTCTATGTCGTGATCATCGCGTCGAAGCTGCAGCGGCTGCAGCGTGAGGTCGCCCGCCTCGTCGAGCTCGTGAAGGAGCGCGAGCCGCGTGGTTGAGGCTCTGTTCTGGCCGGCGCTCTTCGCCTACGGTGAGGCGGCGGTCGCCTACGCGTCTGCGCGCACGTCGCGTGCAGCGACGTGGGGGGTGCGTCTCGGCTGGCTCGCACAGACGGCGCTCCTTGCGGTGCAGGCCGCTCGCTCCGACGGCTTTCCGTGGACGAGCTGGGCAGGCTCGCTGAACCTGTTCGTGTGGCTCGTCGTCGGCGCCTACCTGATCTGGGGCTGCCGCCCGCGCTTTCGCCTGCTCGGGCTGACCATCATGCCGCTCGCGGCGATCCTCTTCGTCGTCGCGCGCGTCGGCGGCGGGACGAACGCCGGATCGCACTCGCACTACGGCAACCTCTTCCTCGTCCTGCACGTCGGCTTCGTGCTCGCCGCGTTCGCGGGCTTCACGCTCGCCGCCGCGCTCGCCGCGCTGTACCTCTGGGAGGAGCGCCGGTTGAAGCGTCGCGCGGCGGACATCTTGCGGCTGCGGTTGCCGCCGCTCGCTGCGCTCGAGCGCCTTGCCTTTCGCACGATCCTCGTCTCTCTCCCGCTCCTCACGCTCGGCCTGATTGCCGGGATCGTGCGGCTGCGGGAGGACCGCGGTTCCGTCGACGCGTTGGAAGCGCTCACCGTCATCACGTGGCTCGCCTACGGCGGTTTCGTGATCGCCCGGCCGAGCGGCAACCGTGCGGCGTATCTCGCGCTCGGCGGGTTCGTGCTCGTGATCGTCGCGCGCCTGGCACTCGCCGGAGGTCATTTCGCATGACGCTCGCGCTCGTCGGCCTCTCGCACCATGTCGCGCCGGTCGAGTTGCGCGAGCGTGTGACGCTGAACCTCGAGGCGGCGGCGTCGCTTGCAGCGTCGCTCGGCGATGCGGTGTGTCTGTCGACCTGCAACCGCACCGAGCTGTATCTCGCGCACGGAGACGAGGCGCGCGGCGTGGCCGCACTCGAGGAGCTCGCCGGTGAGTCCCTCGACGGCGTCCTCTACCGGTTGCACGACGACCTCGCTGCGTTGCATCTCTTCCGGGTGGCGGCGGGACTCGACTCGCTCGTGCCGGGCGAGGGCGAGATCCTCGGCCAGGTGCGCGCCGCCTACGAGGCGGGCGCAACCGGGCCGTTCCTCGACCGCCTCTTCCGGCAGGCGCTCAACGTCGGCCGCCGCGTGCGCGTCGAGACCGCGATCGCTGAGAGCCCGGCGTCGGTGCCGTCCGCCGCCGCGGCGCTCGCGCAGCAGGTGTTCGGCGACCTCGCCGGCCGCCGCGTGCTGCTGCTCGGCGCC
>JBBQQU010000027.1:0-44800 GCA_038215565.1 Gaiellales bacterium
ATGGTGTGATCTGCAGATGGCGAACATCCTCCTCAGCGAAGCCGACCCCGACGTCCGCCGCCTCCTGGCGATCCTGCTCGAGCGGCTCGGCCACGACGTGATCGTCCTCGACGGCGGCCCGGAGCTGCCGCCGCCGGGCGATCTGATGCTGCTCGAGCCGTCGTCGCCCGAGCATCTCGAGCAGGCACAGCTGGCCCGCGAGCTCGATCCGTCCCTGCCGATCGTCTGCGTGAGCATTCTGCCGGCGGAGGCGCGGTTCCTCGCGCTCGGCCCGCTCGCGCACCTCGTCAAGCCGTTCACGTTCGATCAGCTCGACGCGACGATCCGCGCGGCGCTCGTCCCGAGCGACTGCCGCGTCTGACGGCGAATTCGGGGGAGGCACACACCCGGATCGGGTGACGCGGGGTACGCCGCATCGTGGATGGGGACGGGTGGGGTCCCGGCCGATTCTACGATCATGGACTCGAAGCCGATCGTGCTGATCGCCGACGACGACGCCGACATCCTGGCGCTCGTTCGCCTGCGCCTCGAGCGCTCCGGCTACACGGTCGTGAGCGCGCAGGACGGGACCGAGGCGCTCAGCCTTGCCAGGTCCTGCAATCCGGACGTCGCGATCTTCGACGTGACGATGCCCGGGCTCTCCGGCTTCGACGTCACCCGCCGGCTGCGTGAGACGGACACGGAGACACCGGTGATCCTGCTGACGGCACGCGCTCTCGAGAGCGATGTCGCCGCAGGCGCTGATGCCGGAGCGAACGCGTACCTCACCAAGCCGTTCAGCCCGCAGGAGCTCGAAGCGCGCGTCAGAGCGCTGACGGACAATGGCTGATCTCCTCGCAGCCGTCCGGGCGCGGTCGCTCGCCGAGCAAGAGGGCATCCCCTTCGTCGAGCTGGCGCACACCACGCTCGATCCGGCCGCTGTGCGCGGCGTCCCGTTGGAGGTGTTGAAGCGCCTCGGCGCAGTGCCGTTCCGCCGCGACGGTGAGCAGCTGCACGTCGCGATCGCCGAGCCGACGCAGGGTGCACTCGCCGAGCTCCAGCTCGCCGCGGGCAGCCTCGTCACACTTTCGCTCGCCGCCGAGAGCGAGATCTCGATGATCCTCCACGAGCTGGACAGCGGCGGGACGCTCGAGGACGAGGAATTGCGCATCGAAGGCGAGCTCGCTGGCGACTCGCCGGCGATGCGCACCGTCAACGACATCCTTCGCCGCGCCGCCGTGGCGCGGGCGAGCGACGTTCATCTGATTCCCGATAACGGCTTCATCCATATCCGCTTCCGCATCGACGGCGTCGTCCAGGAGCAATCGGTCCTCCCGCCGGAGGACGTCGCGAGCGTGATTGCGCGCCTGAAAGTGCTCGCGAAGCTCGATCTCGCCGAGCACCGCCGGCCGCAGGACGGTCGCTTCTCGGTGCGCACGACCATCGGACGCAACATCGACGTGCGCATCACCGTGCTGCCGACCGTGTCGGGCGAGGGCATCGTGCTGCGACTCCTCGAGAAGAGCCTTCCTGCACCGTCACTCACCGATCTCGGTCTCGCGAATGCGATGCAGATGGAGCTCGAGCGGATCGTCGAGCGCGCCGTTGGCGCCCTGCTCGTCACCGGGCCGACCGGATCGGGCAAGTCGACGACGTTGTATGCCGCGCTCGCCGATCTCGCGCGCCCCGAGCGGACGCTGATCACGATCGAAGATCCTGTCGAGTACGAGCTGCGCGGCACCTATCAGCTCCAGACGAACGCCTCGGCCGGCCTCACCTTCGCGGCTGCGCTGCGCTCGATGCTGCGCGGCGACCCCGACGTGCTGATGGTCGGCGAGATCCGCGATGCCGAAACCGCGGACCTCGCGCTCGGCGCCTCGCTCTCCGGTCACTTCCTGCTCTCGACGCTGCATACGAGCGATGCCCCGAGCGCGGTGGCACGGCTGATCGAGATGGGCGTCGAGCCCTATGTCGTGAGTGCCGGCCTCGCCGGCGTGATGGGCCAGCGCCTCGCCCGCAAGCTCTGCCTGTACTGCCGTCAGCCGTACACGCCGTCGCTCGAGGTGCTGGCGCGGCTCCGTCCCGGCGCACCTCCCGCCGACGCGCCGACCTTCTTTCGTGCGGGCGGGTGCACGTACTGCAGCGGTGGCTACCGCGGTCGCGTCGGGATCTTCCAGCTCCTCACCGTCGACGAGCCGATGAGGCAGCTGATCGCACGAGGCGCGGCGAACGACGAGATCGCGCGTGCCGCGACCGCCGCCGGAATGTCGTCGCTCTGGGATGATGGTCTAGCGAAGGTCGAGGCCGGGCTGACATCGCTCGAGGAGCTCCATCGTGTCGTTCCGCGCGGCCACGAGCACTGAGGCGCGACCGACGTCACCGATTCGGGTGACGGCTGAAGCCCAACTCGTCGTATGGCCGCGAGCGGGCGTTCGAGAGAGGATGAGTCGATGGAGATCAGCGAGTCGCACAGCCACCGAACCGGGAGTCGGGCTCCCAGACGGCGTCCATGACCGTCGACATTGAACATCCGGTGAACGCTGTCAATATCGACGTGCTGCCGCTCGTCACATACGTCGCCCCCCTGGACGCGGCATGGACGGTCGAATACGTGAGCCCGCAGATCGAGACGCTGCTTGGCTTCCCGGCGCACGACTGGGTGAGCGAGCCGGATTTCTGGCTCGGCCGCGTCGCGCCGGAAGACCGGGAGCATTTCCTCGACGTCTGGACGGCGGTGCGCACGACGCGCGAGCCTGTCACGGTCGAGTACCGCATGATCGCGCGCGACGGGACGTGCGTCTGGGTGCGCGATGCCGCAACGGTCTCGTCGGACGAGAACGGTGTGGCGACCGTCCAGGGATTTCTCACCGACGTCACGCGCGAGAAGGAGCTCGGGCTCGAGCTCGCGCGGGAACGGGCGCTCACCGATGCGTTCTTCCGCGACTCCCCGGCAGGCATGACGATCACGGACACAGCCGGGAGGTTCGTGCGCGTGAACGAGGCACTGGCGCGCATGAACGGCATCCCCGTGGAGGCGCACGTGGGAAAGCGGCTGCGCGAGATCAATCCGGTCGTCGACGCCGACGTCGAGCCGCTGCTCGCGGAGGTGAGGCGCACGGGCATCCCGCTGCAAAACCGCCGTGTTTCGACCGAGCTGGCATCCGGCACGACGGTCACGAGCCTCGTCTCGTACTTCCGCGTCGAGGCAGCCGGGTCGACGAACTACGGCGGGGTCGTGATCGACACGACGGAGCTCGACCGCGCGCGCGAAGAGCGGGCCGAGGCGGAGCGCGAGTATCGGCGCCTGATCGAGCAGCTGCCGCTCGTCACGTACGTCAACCGGTACGACGTTGCGGGAGACGAATGGCGCACCGCATATGTCAGCCCGCAGATCGAGCAGCTGTTCGGGCTGCCCCCCGAGGCGTGGCTCGCCGACCACACGCTCTGGGACAGCTTGGTGCACCCGGACGACCTCGCGCGCGTGCTCGACGACGAGCGCACCATCCGGGAGACGGGTGCGTCGATCGAGTTCGAGTACCGCATCGTGCGTCCCGACGGCAGCATTCGCTGGGTGCTCGACATGATGCACGTCGTCCGCGATGCGTCGGGGCCGCCCTTCGAGCAGGGTTTCGTGATCGACATCACGCCGCGAAAACGCGCCGAGCAGGCAGAGCGCGATGCGGTCGCCGCCCTTCGTTCGAGCGAGGAGCTCTTCCGTGCCGTGTTCGACAACGCCCTCGACGCGATGGCGATCGCCGACGACGACGGGCGCTACGTCGACGTCAACCCGGCTGCGTGCGAGCTCTTCGGGCTCGACCGCGAGACGCTGCTCACGATGACGGTCGATGACGTCTCCTGTCGGTCTCCGGGATATACCGGACAGGTCTGGGTCGACTTCCTCGCCGCCGGCCGCGCCTCGGGCCCGTTCACGCTCGTTCGACCCGACGAGTCGGTGCGCGACGCGGAGTTCTCCGCGACTGCGAACGTCCTGCCCGGGCGCCACCTGTCCGTGCTGCACGACGTCACCGAGCGAAGGCAGCTCGAACAGCGGCTGCTGCAGGCCCAGAAGCTCGACAGCGTCGGCACGCTCGCCGGCGGGGTTGCGCATGACTTCAACAACATGCTGATGGCGATCGGGGGCTATTCCCAGCTGCTGCTCTCACGGCTCGAGCCCGACTCGCTCGAGAGCGGTCACGCGGAGGAGATCGCACGCGCGGCGGGCCGCGCCGCGAAGCTCACCGCACAGCTGCTCGCATTCGGGCGACGGCAGGTCCTGCAGCCGCAAGACGTCGATCTGAACGCGCTCGTGAGCGAGATGTCCTCCATCCTGTCGCACCAGGTCGGCGACGACGTCGAGCTCGAGATCGCACTCGCACAGGATCTTCGTCCGGTGAGCGCCGACCCCGGGCAGGTCGAACAGGCGATCCTCAACCTCGTCGGCAACGCGGCCGAGGCTGTGGCAGGGAACGGACGGATCACCATCCGCACGCGCAACCTGGTAATCGACGAGCACGCCTCGACGGAGCTCGCACCCGGCGCGTATGTCGAGCTCTCGGTCGGAGACTCGGGGAGAGGCATGGATCCCGACCTGCTCGAGCGCGTCTTCGAGCCCTTCTTCACCACGAAAGAGGTCGGCCTCGGAGAGGGCCTCGGTCTGTCGACGGCCTACGGGATCGCGAAGCAGAGCGGCGGCACGATGACCGCCGAGAGCACGGCCGGCGTTGGCTCGACGTTCGCGATCCAACTACCAGCCGCGGGATGAACGCACGGGAGTGCCCGGTGGACAACCGGATCACCTGCGTCGTCGTCGATCCGCATCCTGCGCTTGCCGGTCTCGTCTCCGCACGCCTCGCAGACGAGGGCTTCGACGTCGTCGCGCAGGTGACGAGCGCCGACGCCGGCGTCGAGGCGGTCGAGAAGCATCGCCCGAAGCTCGTCGTCTGCGATCCCGACCTTGCGGCCTCCGACGGCCGTGCGGTGCTCGACGCGCTGCGCAGCGCCGCCCCGGAGGAGTCGTGCATCGTCGCGTTTGCCGACGCGACGGAGCTCGGGTCGGCCGGTAACGCCATCCTTGCCGGCGTCGATGCGATCGTCGCGAAGCAGTCGACCCTCGACGAGCTCGTCCGCGTCGTCTCCAAGGCGGTGAGCGGCGGATGTCACGTCGGGCGCGCATTTTGCGCAAGCCCCGCCGACCCAGTTCTGACCACGAGAGAGCGTCTCACGCTCCGTTTGCTGGCGGACGGGCTCGGCTACCGCGAGATCGCGGAGCGCCTGGGGGTTGCTCCCGAGACGGTTCGGGTACATGCAGCTACTGCACGTAAGCGCCTCGGAGCGACGACGCGAACGCAGGCCGTTGCCACCGCACTCCGTTCGAAGTTGATCAAGTGACCAACACCGACCCTCAGCATCCCGATGGAACGGACGTTGCGAGCCTTGTCGCTGACGTCGTCCACGACCTCAACAATGTGCTGCTCGTGATCAGGGGGTACAGCACGGTGCTGCTCTCGACGCTCGAGGCGCCCGAGCACCTCGCCGACGTGGAGGAGATCAAGCGCGCCGGTGACACGGCGTCCGGCCTCACGAAGCGTCTGCTCGAGATCACCGGTTCGAGTACCGCGTCCGCGTCGGCGAGCACCGCTGAGGCACCGTCGCACGGCACCGAGACGATCCTGCTCGTCGACGACGAGGATCAGGTGCGCGATCTCGTCCGCCGGCTGCTCGAGAACGCCGGCTACCGCGTCGTCACCGCATCCTGTCCGAGTGACGCGCAGGCGGCGCTCGACGCAGAGCCGGAGGTCGACCTCCTCGTCACCGATGTCGTGATGCCGGAGATGAACGGGTTCGAGCTGGCGTCGCTCCTCGCGCGCCGCCGCCCCGGGCTCCGCGCGCTGTTCGTCTCCGGCAACGCGTACGTCGCCGCGGGATCGATGCGTCCGGATGCCGATCTGCTGAAGAAGCCCTTCGACGCCTCCGACCTGATTCGGGCCGTCCGCCGCTCACTCGACGCTGCACCGGCGGCGATCAGCTCGTGAGCACCGAGGCGATCCTCTGCATCGACGACGACGAGCAGGTGCGGCATCTGATCGCGCGCGTACTCGGCGCCTCCGGGCTCGACTGCGTCTCCGTCGGCTCGGCCGAGGAGGCTCGCCGGGTCCTCGAGGAGCGCAACTTCTCGGTGGTGCTGTGCGACATCGGGCTGCCCGGCAGCTCGGGCCTCGAGCTCGTCGCGGAGCTCGGACACACGCATCCCGAGATCGCGACCGTGATGGTGACCGGACACGACGACCCGCAGATCGCAGACCGGGCGTTGCAACTCGGCGCATACGGGTACGTCACCAAGCCGTTCGAGGCGAATCAGCTGCTGATCGACATCACGAATGCGGTGCGGCGGCGCAAGGCCGACTCGGAGCAGCTCGTCTACGAAGCGAGCCTCGAAGAGACGGTGGCTGCTCGCACGGCGCAGCTCGAGACAGCAGTGCGGCGGCTCGAGGATTCGGAGCAGCAGTTGCGTCGCGCGTACGGCGAGACGGTCGCGCGTTTGAGCCGCGCGATGGAGTCGCACGACGGCGCGACGGGTGCGCATGTCGAGCGTGTCGGTCTGTACACCGAGAAGATCGCGCTCGCGGTGGGCGTCGATCCCGCCCGTGCGGAGCTCCTTCGGCTCGTCAGCCCCTTGCACGACATCGGCAAGATCGCGGTGTCGGACACCGTGCTCACGAAGACAGGCCCGCTCGACCCGGCGGAGCGCGCCGAGATGGAGCTGCACACCGCCGTCGGGTACGAGTTGCTCTCAGGGTCGACGAACGAGCTGCTCGAGGTCGCGGCGCTGATCGCGTGGACGCATCACGAACGTTGGGACGGGAGCGGTTATCCGCGCGGGCTCGCGGGCGACGCGATCCCGCTCGAAGGGCGCATCGTTGCCGTTGCCGATGTGTTCGACGCCTTGACGAGCGAGCGTCCGTACCGGCCGATGCTCTCGATGGCAGAGGCACGGGAGTACATCGCCGCGGGAGGCGGCACGGGGTTCGACCCGCGGGTCGTCGAGGCGTTTCTCAGCCTCGTCGCAGCGCGCTGAAGCGCGGCGCGACGAGTCGTTCGTTCGTCACGCCGCGCTTCGCGTGTGCGCGCACCGCTCAACCATCTAGTTACCGGACGAGAAGCCGGCGATGCCGGTTCCCAAACCGAGCTTGAGGTGGCCGGCGAACGAGGCGATTGCGAGAGCCGGGAGGACGAACCGGCCGAGCATCCAGAGCTTGTGCATGAACTCACCCCCTCGTGCAGCTAGAAGTGGAAGTCCTGAAGGGCTTCGGCCGCGTGCCGGTAGAGCTCAGCGGCGGCGGGGCATTCGCCGGTGTCGCGGGCGAGGTCGCCTCGCGCGACCCACACGGCTGCGAGATGACTCGTCGATCCGAGCTCGGTGAAGGTGCGCTCGGCCTCGTCGAGCCACTCCGATGCAGCCGCAGTCTCCCCCACCGAGCTGTGCGACTTCGCGACCACGAGCTGCGTGTTGCCGATCTCCTCGAGGAAGTCGGTGCGGCCCGCGAGGATCGAGAGCGCGGCGTTCGCGCGCTCGCGAGCCTCGAGCGGGCGGTCGCTCCGCAGATAGACCTGGGCGAGGGACGACGTCGCCTGCGCGACGTCCGCGTCGCTGCCGGCTGCAGCGGCGGTGGCGGCAGCTTCGCCGAGCAGCTGCTCTGCGCTCTCGACGTCTCCGAGCAGGAAGTCGATCCCGCCGAGGTTGTTGAGCATCCGTGCGGCGGAGAGCGTGTCTTCGGACCGGCGGTAGATCTCGAGTGCCTGCTCGGCGTGGAAGCGAGCGAGCAGCCACTGGCGCTGCCGGCCGGCGACGAGCGACGCCTGGAACATCGCGTTCGCGCGCGATCGCTCGCAGCCGGCCTCGGTGGCGAGCTCGAGCGACGCCTCGGCGTCGCGCGCCGCGGCATCCCAGTCGCGCCGGGCCTGATAGCAGCGCGAGCGCCAGTTGCGCACGTCCGCGGCGAGGAGGCTGGACGGCGGCGCCGAGCGGGCGTTCGTCTCCAGCGCGCGCGTGAAGAGCGAGATCGCCTCGGCGACCTGCGTCCGCTTCAACGCGAGGCAGCCCTGCCGGTAGAGCACGGCCGCGCGATCTGCAGCGTCGAAGTGTGGTGACTGCACGACTGCGTCCGCGAACGAGAGGTGCGCGCCGGCGGAGTCGAGGTTGCCGAGGTACATCTCCGCCCACGCCGAGGCCAGGCGATGACGGAGCGCGAGCGCGGGCTCGGCCTTGACCTCGTGCCACAGCTCGTCGAGCTGCGTGAGCGCCTGAACATGATCGTTGTCGCGGGTGAGCGCTTCAGCTGCGGCGAGGCGATGGCCGAGACCGCCGCCCTCGATCACCGTCAGCGGCGCGGGCGATACGAGCGGCGGCTCGAAGAAATGGGCTGCTGCGGACACTGGTTGGAGCATGGGTCGGCTCGAACCTCGTGTCGATTGGCGTAACCGTGAACTTCGATGCCCCGGGTGCGTGACGCCTACGCCGTTTTCCGGGTGGGTCGCCGGTTCGGGCGTCGAATGCAATGCGTTGTCGCGACGGCGCGCGTGTCCTTCGGTGTGAGGTTGGTATGCGACGAGCGGACGAAGCTCGAGAGGAGATGTTCAAGCGCCTTCTTCTCCCGCTCCTGCTCGTCACCGCCGCACTCGCGATCGCACCCGCGGGTCTCGCCTCGGGCGGCAACGCCGTCTTCGACGGCGGATCGAAGGCAGAGCAGGCGCAGGTCACCGCGGCGCTCAACGCGAGCTCGTTCCCGTGGAGCATCGTCCCCGGGCCTGTCGTCGTGCACATCCAGCACGGGTTGTCGTCCTCGGCCGCTCCCGGTCAGATCTGGCTCGACGCAGATCTCCTCGACGCAGGCCGGCTGTCCTGGGGCGTTGTCCAGCACGAGTACGCGCACGAAGTCGACTTCGCGCTGCTGAACGACACGACGCGAGCGCAGCTGCACACCATTCTCCAGGGCGCGGCGTGGTGGGGCTCCGAGGGGCATGCGTCGCTCGACTGCGAGCGCTTCGCCGACCTCGTGTCCTGGTCGTACTGGAGCTCGGCCGACAACGTGATGAAGCCCACGAGCGTGCAGGACGAAGGCGGCCAGGTGAGCCCGACGGTGTTCCGGGCCGCGCTCGCCGCGATCCTGCCAGGCCTGCCGGGGGCGCCGGCGGCCGCAAGCCAGGCGACGCTGCAGCAGTCGGCACGGGTGACCGAGTCGGCGCCCGTGAAGCGCCGCCGTGCATAACGGCGTTCACGAAAAGGGGGATCCCGGTGACGCGCGAACGAGGATGGTAGGCATCGCTTCCGATGCCGACGCTGAAACCATGATCCCAGCAACCCACCTCCACACGCGCACCGGAACGACATGCGTCGTCGCCGACGACCATCCTCCGATCCTCGACTGCCTCGTGCGCTATCTCGCGTCCGCGGGCTTCGAAGTCCTCGCAACCGCTGCCGATGGCATGCAGGCACTCGACGCTGTCGTCACGGCACGGCCGACCGTCTGCGTCGCCGACGTGCGCATGCCGAATCTCGACGGGCTCGAGCTCGCCCGGCGGATCGGGAAGGAAGCTCCGGAGACCTCGGTGCTCCTCTACTCCGGCGTGTCCGACCGCGGGCTCGTGTCGGATGCACTCGACGCGGGTGCGCGCGGCTTCGCGCTGAAGGACGCACCGCTCGAAGATCTCGGGCGTGCAATCGACACCGTTGCGTCCGGGGGTCTCTACGTCGACCCGGTCCTCGCCGCGGCGATCGCGACGAGCCGGCGTGCCGACGTGCGCAAGGCCCTGTCGGAGCGCGAGCGCGAGGTGCTCAGGATGCTGGCCGAGGGAGGCTCGTACACAGAGATCGGCTCGTCGCTCTATCTCTCCCCGGACACGATTCGCGCGCATGCTCAACGCGCGATGACGAAGCTCGGCGCACGCACGCGCACACAGGCTGTCGCCGTCGCGCTGCGCGACGGTCTCGTCGCCTGACCGTCTTACGCGGCGCTGTAGCCGTCGCGGCGGAGCAGTGTGCGAGCGAGCTCTGCATTCTCTGCGCCGGTGACGAGCAGCACGAGGACGCCGCCGTAGTCGGGTGAGACGTGGCGAAGCTCGAAGTCCTCGATGTTGATGCCTGCTGCGCCGAGCCTCTGCGTGATGCGCGCGAGCACGCCCGGCCGGTCGGGCACACGGACACGCACGCGGTTGAGCGCGCGCGCGTCGGTCTGGTACGCGTAACCCAGCATCCGCCCGCGTGCGGCGGCAGACGACGCGATCCACTCCTCGAAGAACGCACGATCGCCCTGGCGGAGGGCCGCCTCCACCGTTCCGACCTCGTCGCGGTGGGCTGCAAGGGCTTCGGCGATCAGGTCGCCGTTCTCGACGAAGATGTCCGCCCACATCGCCGGGTTCGCGCCCGCCACCCGCGTCATCTCACGCAGCGATGCACCGGCGAAGCCGAGTGCCTCCTCGCCGCCTGCGGCGACGCGACACATGAGCAGGTTCGCGAGCGCATGCGGCAGGTGACTCGTCAGGGCGAGCAGCCGGTCGTGCTCGTCCGCGCCCAGACGGACGACGCGCGCGCCGAGCGCCGCGACGAACTGCTCGACGAGGTCGACGCGCGCGGGATCGGTCGACGGCAGCGGCGTCAGCAACCAGGTGGCGGCGTCGAAGAGATCGACGCTCGCGCGCGTCGGCCCGCCCGTGTGCCCGCCGGCGATCGGGTGCCCCGGCACGAAACGTGCGTCCTCGATCGCCGCGAGGCCTCGCTTGGTCGAGCCGACGTCGGTAACGGTCGCCGGGGAGCCCGCTGCCGCGAGCGAGAGCAAGACGGTCGCGGCCAGCGCGCCCACGGGAACCGCGACGACGACGAGGTCGGCGCCGTCGACCGCCTCGGCGAGCGACGAGGCGGGCCGGTCGATCGCCCCCGCGCCGGCCGACTCGCGCAGGATCGCCTCGTCGGCGTCCCAGCCGCGGAGGCTCTGCACGCCTGCGCGCCGAGCTGCGAGTGCGACCGATGTGCCGAGGAGCCCGGTCCCGACCACCGCCACGGTCTCTATACCGGCGGGCAGGCCGGCCCGCGCCGGCTCCGCGTCCCCGCGCAGCTCGCCTTGGAGCTCCTGCTTCATCACGTCGAGCACCGCCGCGAAGAGCGTCTGCACAGCGTGCTCGGACAGGGGGCCGTCATTCGCGTCGGCGAGTTGCTGCAGCAGCTCCGCCTCGCGCCCGGCGTCGATCAGGCGCGTGCCCGCGGCGTGCTTGCGATCCTGCACCCGGCCGACGAGCTCGAGGCGCCGGTTGAGCGCCCGGAGCACCTCGTGGTCGATCGCCGCGATCTGCTCTCTCAGGCCGTCGAGATCCGGATCATCTGCCATGGCCGCTGAGTCTGCCCGAGCGGCACACAAAGGGGGAGTAGAAGCGCGCCGAAACGAGGATGCGGTTCCACAAATGGTCTGCAATTGTCGACAAAGGATTTTCCTGCTGCTGCCGACGCCCGAGGGGTCATCGTGAGTGTCAACGTCAACCGCCACGCCGAGAACGGCGCGGCTCCACCTTGCGCCGAGCACGTTCTCGATGCCATCGGCAGGGCATCGACCTCGGCGATCGTCGAGCTGGCGCTGGACGGCACGATCCTCCGGTGGATCGGCGGCGCCGAGAGCCTCTACGGGATCCGCTCTACGGACGCACTCGGTGAGTCGATCGCATTCGTCGTGGCGGAAACGCATCGGGGGAAGCTGCTCGAGGCGGTCGCCCTCGCGGCTGACGGTCACGCCGTCCGCGACGTCGGGGTGGCGCAGCGCCGCGCCGACGGGTCGCCGGTCGACGCATCGCTCCGCTTGGATCCGATCCGCGACGACCAGGGCAGGCCGGTTGGCGTGCTGGCGGTGGCGCGCGACTCCGGTGACCGGCGCTGGGCAGAGGACGTGCTGCGCGAGAGCGAACAGCGGTTCCGCAGCGCGTTCGACGACGCTGCCGTCGGAATGTGGATGACCGCTCCAGGAGGTCGGATCCTTCGCGCAAACGCCGCTGTGTGCGAGCTCCTCGGGTACACGGGGGACGAGCTGAGGGAGCTCGACGTGTTCGACCTCACGCACGAAGACGACTTGGAGCAGTCTCGGCGGCATTCAGAACAGTTGCTGAGCGGCGCGACCTCGGCGTTTGCGCTGGAGAAGCGGTATGTACGGAAGGATGGAGTGCCTCTGTGGGTGCACATCGGGGTCTCCGCCGGTCCGCGACGACCACGAGGTTCTTCACTATTGCGTCAGCCAGATCCAGGACATCTCCGCCGCGCGCGCTGCGCAGAAGGCGCTCGAGGAGAGCGAAGCCGCGTTTCGACGGCTCGTCGAGAACGCGAGCGACGTCGTCATGCGCTACCGGCTCACCGAACCGCAGGGCTTCGAGTACGTCAGCCCCTCCTGCGAGGCGGTGTTCGGGTACCGGGCCGACGAGTTCTACGAACGGGCCGAGCTCGCGTTCGAGTCGGTCCATCCCGACGACCGAGCCGCGCTGCAGGAGGCGTTCGAGCGCGACCCTGAGCGGCCCGTCTCGCTGCGCGTCGTGAAGAAGGACGGCAGCGTCGTGTGGGTCGAGCGTCGCCAAGTCGTTGTTCGCGACGACGCCGGCGTGCCGATCGCGCGCGACGTGACAGAGCGCCTCGAGCTCGACGAGAGCCTTCGCCAGACGCAGAAGCTCGAGGCGGTCGGCCGGCTCGCCGGCGGGATCGCGCACGACTTCAACAACCTGCTCACGGCGATCAATGGCTACAGCGACCTCGCACTTGCGGAGATCGGCGAGGGGCACGCGTCCTTGCGGACGAGCGTCGAGCGGATCCGGCAGGCCGGGCAGCGCGCGTCGGAGCTCACCGCGCAACTGCTCGCGTTCAGTCGCAAGCAGGTGCTCCGTCCGGAGGTCGTCGACCTGAACGAGATCGTCGCGAGCACGGAGCGATGCTCGAGCGCCTGATCGGCGAGGACATCACGATCGAGACCGGGCTCGCGCCCGGTCTCGGCATGGTCCGCGCGGACCCCGGGCAGGTCGGTCAGGTGCTGATGAACATCGCGCTCAACGCCCGCGACGCGATGCGCGCCGGCGGTGTGCTCTCGATCCGCACGCGGAATGTCGAGTCGGCCGAAGACGCGGGCGCGTCGGGCGGCGCCGAAGGGCCATGCGTCGTCCTGACCGTCGCCGACACCGGGGCCGGCATGACTGCCGACGTGCAGGAGCACGTGTTCGAGCCGTTCTTCACGACGAAGCCGCCCGGCGAGGGCACGGGTCTCGGCCTTGCCACGGTGGTCGGCATCGTCCAGCAGAGCGAGGGGACGATCACCGTGCGCAGCGAGCTCGGCTCCGGCACGACGTTCGAGGTGATCCTGCCGCGCGTCGACGGCGTCTCGACGCACCAGGCCGTGCCGGAAGAGGCTGCCACCGGTGGGAGTGAGCGTGTGCTGTTCGTTGAGGACAACGAGACGGTTCGCGGGCTTGTGGAGCTGATGCTGCGCGAGCAGGGGTACGTCGTCGTCGTCGCGTCGCTCCCGTCCGAGGCGATCGAGTTGTTCGCCGCCCACAGTCCGTTCGACATCATCGTCACGGATGTCGTGATGCCCGAGATGAACGGACGCGAGCTGGTCGAGCAGCTGCAGGTAAAGCAGCCCGGGATCGGTGTGCTCTACACGTCCGGCTACACCGACGACGCGATGGTCGCCCGCGGTGCTCTCATGCCCGGCGTTGCGTTTCTCCAGAAGCCGTTCACGCTCGCTCAGCTCACGAGCAAGGTTCGCGACGTGATCGAGGCATCGCGCGCGCGGCCTGCCTGATCCAGTCTTTCAGACGCCTCTCAGGAATCGCAGCTTGAATGGGACGCTGACCCAGAGAGAGGATGCTCAGTGATCGAGGCGCACGGCCTCACGAAGGACTACGGGAAGAAGCGCGCGGTCGACGAGCTCAGCTTCGTCGTCAAGCCGGGCATCGTCACGGGCTTCCTCGGCCCGAACGGCTCCGGCAAGTCGACGACCATGCGTTTGATCCTCGGCCTCGACTCGCCGACTGCGGGCACCGTGACCGTCAACGGGAAGGCGTACCGCGAGCACCAGGCGCCGCTGCACGAGGTCGGCGCGCTGCTGGAGGCGCGCTCCGTGCACACGGGTCGGTCGGCGTTCAACCATCTTCGCGCGCTCGCGCTGACCCACGGGATCTCACGGCGCCGCGTCGACGAGCTGATCGACCTCGTCGGCCTGCACGAGGTCGCGCGAAAGCGCGCCGGCACGTTCTCGCTCGGCATGGGGCAGCGCCTCGGGATTGCTGCGGCGTTGCTCGGCGATCCGCAGACCGTGATGCTCGATGAGCCCGTCAACGGTCTCGACCCCGAAGGGATCCACTGGATCCGTAACTTGCTGCGCGGCCTCGCCTCCGAAGGCCGCACGGTGTTCGTCTCGTCGCACTTGATGAGCGAGATGGCGCTGACCGCCGATCATCTGATCGTCGTGGGCCGCGGGCGTCTGATCGCGGACACGAGCGTCGACGAGTTCGTTCACCGTGCGTCCGGCAACGTCGTGCGCGTCCGCTCGCCGCAGGCGGCGGCCCTGCGTGACGAGCTCGCGGCGATCGACGGTGTGGGCGTCGCGGTCGTGGAGCCGGGGCTGCTCGAGGTCACCGGCATCGGTGCGCCCGAGATCGGCGAAACGGCTGCGCGACACGCGATCGTGCTGCACGAGCTGATGCCACAGCAGGTCTCGCTCGAAGAGGCATTCATGGATCTGACGCGAGACGATGTCGAGTTCAAGGCCGGGACGGAGTCGCGCGCCACGGTGGAGTCCGTCGCGTGAGCGCGTCGACCGTCGACCTGCCACGCGCCCCCGAGCGCGTTCGAGTGACGCAACTGCGTGTTGCGGCGTCGGAGTGGACAAAGCTCTGGAGCGTCAGGTCGACGCGTTGGTCGCTCTTCGCGGCGTTCCTCTTCACGATCGGCGTCGCGGCGCTCGCCTGTGCCGTGGTGTCGCATCACTACCCCCAGATGAGCCCGCACGACAAGGCCGACTTCCATCCGCTGGAGGTGAACCTCGCCGGAGTCCAGCTCGCGCAGCTGGCACTCGGGGTGCTCGGCGTGCTGATCATCACGGCGGAGTACTCGACGGGAATGATCCGCGCCTCGTTCACGGCGGTGCCGAAGCGCCTGCCCGTGTTGTGGGCGAAGGCCGGCGTGTTCGGCATCGTCACCTTCGCCCTGATGCTCCCGGCGGTGCTCGTCGCGTTCTTCGTCGGGCAGTCGATTCTCGCCGGGCATCACATCGACGTCGGCATCGGCGCGCCCCATGTGCTCCGCGTGCTCGTGGGTGCGGCGCTCTATCTCACGATCGTCGGGTTGTTCGGTCTCGGCCTCGGGGCGATCGTCCGCAACACGGCGGGTGGTATCGCGTCGTTCGCGGCGATCATGTTCGTGCTGCCCCCGCTGATGAACGTGCTGCCCTCGAGTTGGAACAGCGCGGCATCTCCCTATCTCCCGCTGCAGGCGGGAGAGGCGATCCTTGCGACGACGCCGGGCGGGCATCTCTCGCCCTGGCTCGGGCTCGCGCTGTTCGCGGGCTACGCCGCCGCGGCGATCGCGGTGGCCGCAGTGCTGCTCGTGCGCCGCGACACCTGATCCTGTTGGGCTACCGTCCGGGGACGTGATGACGGACGTCCTCCACGAGGCAGGCCGGCGGCGGGTCGTGGTGACGGGCCTCGGCGCGGTGACGCCGCTCGGCTCCGACGTCGAGACGACATGGTCTCGGCTCGTGGCGGGGGAGAGTGGTGCCGGACCGATCACGGCGTTCGACACGGGCGAACACTCGGTGCGAATCGCCTGCGAAGCCGATTCGTTCGAGCCTGCGAACTGGCTCGACAAGAAGGCGATGCGCAAGCTCGACCGCTTCACGCAGTTCGCCATTGCCGCCGCGAGGATGGCGGAGGCGGATTCCGGCATCGACGTCGCTGCCGAGCCGGACCGCGTGGGCGCGTCGATCGCCACCGCGCAGGGCGGCGTGGCGAGCCTCGCCGAATGCTGCGCGCACGCAGAGTCGGCGCGCATCCCGCCGAGCCTCGTGACCGCCTTCATGCCGAACATGGCGGCCGGCTGGGTATCGATGGAGCTCGGAGCGACCGGCCCCGTGACCGCTCCGTGCGAGGCGTGCGCCGCCTCCGCGATGGCGATCGGCGACGGGTACGACGCGATCCGGCTCGGCCGCGCCGAGGTGATGCTGTGCGGAGGGAGCGAGGCGGGTGTGACGCCACTCGCGATCGCCGGCTTCGCTGCGATGCGTGCGCTCTCCCGGCGGAACGACGATCCGCGCCGTGCGAGCCGTCCGTTCGACTCGGAGCGCGATGGGTTCGTGATGGGGGAGGGTGCAGCGGTGCTCGTGCTCGAGGAGCTCGACCATGCGCTCGCGCGCAATGCGAAGGTCTACGCCGAGCTCGCCGGCTACGGCGTCAGCTCCGACGCGCATCATATGACCGAGCCCGATCCGGCGGGTCATGGGCAGGCGCGCGCGATCCGGCTTGCACTCGCCGATGCGAACCTCGAGCCGCGGGACGTCGACTACGTCAACGCGCATGCGAGCTCGACCCCGCTCGGCGACGCGAGCGAGACGGCGGCGCTCAAGCTCGCGCTCGGCGAGGAGAAGGCGCGGGCGACGCCGATCTCGTCGCTGAAGGGTGCGACCGGCCACTGCCTCGGAGCCGCCGGTGCGATCGAGCTCTGCGCGACGGTGTTGACGGTGCAGCGTGGTGTGATCCCGCCGACGATCAACTACGAGCAGCCCGATCCGTCGTGTGATCTCGACTACGTGCCGAACGAGGCGCGCGAGCAGCAGGTCGACGTGGCGATCAGCAACAGCTTCGGGTTCGGCGGCCACAACGCGGTGATCGCCTTGCGCACGTTCGCGGCGTAGAGATCTAGCCGACTGCGTACAGGGGCGGCTGCGGGGTGAGCGCGGCCGAAGCGGTCGCCGCGAGCTCGACGAAACGCTGCGCGGCTGAGCTTCGTGCGCGGTCGACGTGCCAACTGATCGCGACGACATGGCTGGGCGCGCGTCCATCGACCCGAACTGCTGCGAGGTCGCGCGGCAGGTCGACAGCGCGGGCCGGGACAAGGCCGATGCCGAGGCCTGCGGACACGAGCGAGAGGAGGGAGCCGACATCGTCGACGTACGTCGCGTCGTCTGCGGGCCGCGGGCCGCGGGCAAGCCTGATCAGCGTGCCTCCGTCGAGCTCGTCCAGGCGGACGGATGAGCGCCGCGCGAGCGGATCGACCGATCGAACCACGAGCGCGTGCGTATCCCGGTAGAGCTCGACCGTCTCGAACGGGCCTTCGCGGACCGGAAGCAGGGTGAACGCGAGGTCGAGGTTGCCGCGCTCCAGCCGCTCGAGGAGCGGGGCAGTGTCGTACGCCTCATGCAGCGTTACGTCGATCTCGCCGTCGATCTGCGCCAGACGTCGCAGCGTCGTTGCGACGACCGCCCGTGCGACAGTCTGGAACGTGCCGATGCGCAGGGCCGGAGCGGCGCCCGTCCGGACGAGCGCTATCTCCGCGCGCGCAGTATCGAGGCGGGTCGCAATGGCGGTGGCGTGCGCGGCGAGCACCTCACCCTCCGGGGTGAGCCCGACGATGGGCGAGCCGCGAAGCCGCTCGACGAGACGCGTGCCGACGACCCGTTCCAGCGCGATGATCTGACCGCTGATCGCCGACTGCGTGTAGCCGAGCGCGACAGCCGCTCCACTGAACGACCGCTCGTGTGCGATCGCCCGCAGTGCGGCGAGGTGCCGCAACTCGATTCCGTGCCAGCCGGCAGTCTCCCCGCGCATGGGTCAGCCTCGCCGCGCGTAGTCGATGCGCCACTGCTCGTCCCAGCGGTCCGCCGCTTCGTTCCAGCTCTCCCAGCGCCACGTGAACGCATCTACGTGGATGTCGAGAAAGCGCATCCGGAACGGCGGCAGGCCGGGACGGGCGGCGCGGCGCAGCTCCATGCCGCCGTCGACCTGCCCGCCGGTGAAGTCGAGGTAGCCGCTCGTGGAGTCGACCCAGGCCTGCCGCCAGAGCCCTGCCGGCTCGTCGTACACCGAGACGCTGATCCCCTGCAGCACCGTGCCGGGCCGCCCGTCGAAACGCTCGAGGATGACCGCGCCGCCGAGCTCGGCGGTGATGCTGTTCGTGCCGGAGCCGCCGTCCCACCTGGCGTCCCACTCACCGAGCCAGAAGTCGAATTGGCGCCGCTCCGGCAGCTGCTCTGGCATGGTCGTCATGCGCGGAGCGTAGGGAGCGAGCTATCGCCGGTGCTTCTAGGAACGTGCTCGGTTCGCGGACGCCTCTACGCGGCCACGAGTAGCTCATGGACGCGGTCGGCGTCGGTGGCCACCGACGGTGCGACGCCGAACTCGCGGCGGAACGTGTCGGTGAAATGGCTGTGGCTCGAAAAGCCGAGGTCGAGCGCGAGCCGGCCGAGATCGCCGCGGCTTGCCGCCAACTGCTCGAGCGCGAGCCGCAGCCGGAGCTGCGTGCGGTAGTCGTGCAGCGAATATCCCGTCTCGCGGCGGAAGACGCGCGCGAGATGAAACGGCGAGACGGACAGGCTGCGCGCGATCTCGTGCAGGCCGAGTGTCTCGTCGACCGACGCCGCGAGCAGCTCCTGCGCGGCTACTGCAAGGTGCCGGTGCGATGCGGTTGTTCCGTCCCGCCGTGCGGATGCTGCTGCTGCCGACGCCGGCAGTACGCCGCGCACGAGCCGGATCGCCGTCTCCTCCGCGAGCAGCGGGTCGGTGCGTGCGCCGCGGAGGTAGCGGGCCAGAAGGTGCTGGTGAAAGTAGGCGAGGCTGTGCGCCGGCGCGTGCGTCACGACGAGCTGGCCATCGCGAATAGCACGGCTCTCCGGTTCGAGGGCTTCGAGCGCCGGCTGGTGCAGACGGATGTAGAGGCAGTCGTCTCCGCGCGTGTTCCGCAGGTCGCGCCCGTAGACCTGACCTGCGTTGTAGAGCATCACGACGTTCGGCGTCGCGAGCACACTCCGGCTTTCGTCGAGACGGATTCCGACGGGCACGCGGGGGAAGACGACGATCGGCCGGTCGCCGATCACGTTCTGTATGCCCCAGGCCGCGTCATCGGGCGGGCAGGCAAACTCGGCCACCGAGAGCAGAGGGCTCGAGAAGAGCAGCCGGTCCATGCCGACTGAGACGCCGCTCGGGCGTGGGGGTTAGCGGTTGGAGCCTCTGTTAGGCGGGGCGGACGCGCGGGTCGAGATAGGCGTAGAAGACGTCCACGACGACGCTGAACATGACGATAAACGCCGCACCGTAGAGCGTTACGCCCATGATCGGCGGCAGGTCGAAGTTGCCGATCGAGAGTGCGGCGTACTGACCGACACCGTGCAGATCGAACACCGTCTCGGTGAGAATCGCCCCACCGCCGAGTGTTGCTGCGAAGTCGAGACCGAAGAGCGTCACGATAGGCAGCACCGAGTTGCGCAGGACGTGTCGCACGAGCACGGCTCGGTGGCCGATCCCCTTCGCCTTCGCCGTGCGGACGAAGTCCTCGTGCATCATGTCGAGCGCATTGCCGCGCAGCACGCGGCCGTAGAACCCGATGTAGCCGACGGCGAGCACGGCCCACGGCAGCACGAGGTGCGTCAGCCAGCGCGCGGGGTCCGAGGTGAGCGAGACGTACTCGCCGTCGGGCAGGAGGCGGTGCTGCTCGGCGAGCAGATAGCGCGACACGACGCCGAGCCAGAAGACCGGCAGGGAGATACCGGTCAGAGCGACGACGGTGATCAGCGTGCTCGAGAAGCGGTCGGCCGTGACAGCGGCGACCGTTCCGACGACGATGCCCAGCACGAGCCAGATCAGGCCTGCACCGATCGTCAGTGAGAATGTGGCCGGCATCCCGGCGACGATCTGCTGCACGACGTTCTGCTGATTGGTGTACGACACGAGGTCGCCGCGCAGGACCTTGCCCATCATCCTCTCGTACTGCACGTAGACGGGCCGGTCGAAGCCCCAGCTGTGCCGGATGTTGACGATGTTCTGCGGTGTTGCGTTCTTGCCGGCGATGCGCAGCGCCGGATCGCCGCCCGGGATGAGGACGAAGATCGCGAAGACGACGACGCTGATCGCCGCCACGACGAGCGCCGCGCCGCTGAGGCGCCGGATCAGGAAGACGATCAGCGCTAATACCGGATGCGCGGATCGAGGAACCCGTATGCGATGTCGGCCAGGAGATTCGCCGCGATCAGGATCACGGCCGTGATCATCAGGTACGCCATCACGGCATAGAGGTCGAGCTGCGCGAGCTTCGTGACGAAGTAGAAGCCGATCCCGTCCAGACCGAAGACCGACTCGGTCACGATCGCCCCGCCGAGCAGCCCGCCGATGTTCAAGGCGGTGACGGTCGTCAAGGGGATGAGTGCGTTGCGAAAGACGTGGCGCCTGATCACGTGCCATTCGGAGAGTCCTTTTGCGCGCGCTGTCCGGACGTAGTCGTTGTTGATCACATCGAGCATCGCGGCACGCATGTAGCGGCTGTAGAGCGCGATGCTGATCACGCACAGCGTGATGACCGGTAGTGCGAGGTGCTGGACGCGGTCGAGCGACCAGGTGCTGCCGCCGAGCGTCGAGTTCAGACCCGACGTGTAGAAGACGCGGACGTGCCAACGCAAGTAGATGTCGACGAAGACGACCTGCAGGAGCAGTGCGAGCCAGAACGTCGGCATCGCAAACCCGAGAAAGCTGACTGCGGTCGAGACGTAGTCGAAGAACGAGTACTGGCGAACGGCGGAGTAGACGCCCATCGCGACGCCGATCACGAGGGCGAGCGACTCGGAGAGCACGATCAGCTGCGTCGTATGGCCGAGCGTCCGCACGATGTCGGGCCAGACGGGTTGAAGCGTCGTCAGTGACGTGCCGAGGCGTTGGGTGAATGCGCTTTCGAGCCAGTACCAGTACTGCACGACGAGAGGCTTGTCGAGGTGGTACTGGAGCTCCAGGTGATGCAGCGTGATCAGGGAGAAGCGTGGATTCTGCCGCAGCTGGGCCGCCGGATTGCCGGTGAGCGAGACGAAGATGAACGAGAGGAAGCTTGAGAGGAACAGCACCGGGATGCTGTAGATGACTCGGCGGATGATGTACGACAGCATCGCTTTGGTCGAAGGTGCGGCCGGCGTGCGTGTGGTGCACGCCGGCCGCGTCACCCGGCGCTAGGAGGGAATCCGTGCGTCGGGATCGAGCGTAGGCCCGCGACGTCGCGCTACCTATCGAGGTCTCTGTGACGACGAATCGGAAAGTGCGCTTACTCGCCGAGTGATCGCGCGGTATTCGTGAGGCGTCGCCGGTTTGGCGGCTCACACGAGACCGGAGGGATCGATGGTCAGACGCGTTTTGCTGCTCGGCGGAGCTGCCGCTGTCACTCTTGCGCTTGCAGCCTCTGCGACCGCATCCTCGTCGCGCGACGCGACGGCAACCCTCAACGCGGCGCCGTTCGCGGCGTCGTGGGCAAACGTTCCGCGCACGACTGCCGCCCGCCGGGCGAGAAGCATCCTCGTCTTCGGCATGGAGCAGGACATCAGCGGGTTCAACACCGCCCTCACCTGCTGCAGCGCGTACTGGGCCGCCGTCACGGGAAACGTCCCCGAGATCCGCGGCGCGTACAACATCGACAACAAGCTGCGTCACGTGCTCGATCTCGTGTCGAGTGCCAAGGCGACACAGAGGTCGCTCACGTTCACCATTCGTCCGGACGCGTACTGGTACTGGGGCGGCAAGAAGCTGCCCGTCACCTACAAGGACTTCGCCTATACGTGGCAGAACATCGTCGATCCGACGAACGACGTCGTCAGCCGCTCGGGCTACGACCAGATCACCGGATTCAGCCACAAGGGCGCGAAGCAGATCACGTTCACCTGGAAGAAGGCGTACGCCGACTGGCAGGACATCTTCGGGACCGTGTACCCGTCGCAGGCGCTCGCAGGCCAGGACTTCAACAAGATCTGGGCGAACTGCGTCTGCGGCAGCGACGGCCAGCCGGTGTCGGACGGCCCGTTCTACGTCTCGAACTACACGAAGGGCCAGGGCATGACGCTCAAGACGAACCCGTTCTGGTACGGGCGGAAGCCGGGCCTCAGGGAAGTCGACTTCAAGATCATCACGGACACGAACACCGAGGTGCAGGCGATGCGCGGCGGTGAGGTCGATGCGATCAATCCGACCTTCGGGGTCAACCTCGCACAGTTGAAGGGCGCGAGCGGGATCACGTTCAACCAGGTGCCGGGGCTCTTCCAGGAACACATCGACATCCAGTTCGGGTCGAAGGGACAGCCCCTCTTGCGCGCGCCGTGGCTGCGGCAGGCGGTGATGATGGGGATCGACCGGCAGGCGATCATCAACACTGTCTACGGCAGCCTCGCCGGCAATACGACGCCGTTGAACAGCCTCGTCTACTACCCGGCGGATGGCTCGTACAGGCCCGACTTCTCGAAGTGGAACTTCAATCCCGCGAAGGCGCTCGCTCTCCTGAAGAAGCACTGCACCGGAGGTCCGTCGTCGGTCGACCAGGGGAACAACTCCTACTGGACGTGCGCCGGCTACCCCGCGCGGTTCCGATACACGTGGAGTGCAGCGAATGCGACGCGGACGACGCAGGAGGCGATCATCAAGCAGGAGCTGAGGTCGATCGGAGTCGAGATCGTCGACGCTTCGCTTCCGGCGAACGTCATGTTCGGGCCGACCGGCATTCCGTCGTCGAACTACGACTTCGCGAACTTCGCGTGGGTCACGGCGCCCGATCCCGCCGGCTTCGTCGCGAACTGGAGCTGCGGCGGGCTCCAGAACTACCTCAACTACTGCAACCGCGCCGCGACCGCGCTGCTCGACAAGAGCCAGACCGAGCTCAACCCGGCGAAGCGGGCGGCGCTCTTCCAGCAGGCCGACAAGTTGATCTCGAACGACATCCCGTCGATCCCGATGTATGCACGGCCGAACCCGCTGATCTGGAAGACCGATGTTCTGGGCATGAAGAACAACCCTGCGATCGTCGGCTTCTCGTGGAACATCGAAGACTGGCGGTGGAAGTCGTAGACGGATAACCGGAGGCCCGCCCTGCGGGCGGGCCTCCGGCGCATCGCCGGGCATCGACAACGCCGCGCCCGCGTGAGAAGGTCCTGTCTCAGGGACCTGACTGCCGAGAAAGGGGTGCGAGCATGAGCAGCGACGTTCGTGTCGATCGCAGGACATTTCTGAAGCGGGGCGCGACGGTCGTCGCCGGCGCGACGGCGCTCCCCCTCGTCGGAGCGCGCAGTGCGTGGGCGGACGACGGCGGCAAGGGCGAGCTCCGGCTCATTGGCTTGGATCACGTCGGGCTGACGGTGCCGGACATCGGCGTCGCCGTCGCGTGGTTCCGCGACGTGATGGGAGCCACAGCACCGCTTTCGTTCGGCCCGATCGGCGATCCGACGGGAACGCTGATGCAGGATCTCGTCGGCGTCGACCCGCGTGCGGTGATCGATCAGATCACGGTGCTGCGCATCGGTGACAGCGCGAACATCGAGCTCTTCCAGTACGAGGCACCCGACCAGCGCCGCACCCATCCGCGCAACTCCGACTGGTCGGGCCATCACATCGCGTTCTACGTCAAGGACATCGACGCCGCTGTTGCGTACATGCAGTCGAAGGGCGTCGAGAAGTTCCTCGGCCCGTTTCCGCTCACGGCGGGGCCGGCGGCGGGGCAGACGATCAACTACTTCAAGACGCCGTTCGGCACGTACATCGAGCTGATCAGCTATCCGCACGGGATGGCGTACGAGGTTCCCGGCGTGAAGCCGCTCTGGTCGCCGAAGCGCAACGGGCTCGTGTCGGAGAAGACGACGGTGCCGGGCCTGCTCGGGATCGACCACGTCGGCATCACCGTTCCGAACGTCGTCGACGCGGCAGCGTGGTTCGAGCGGGTGCTCGACGGTGCGAACCCGCTGACGTTCGGCCCCTTCAGCGATCCCACCGGCGACTTCATGCACCAGCTCGTCGACGTCGATCCGCGCGCGGTGGTCGAGCAGATCCGCATGGTGCGCGTGGGCAACGGCCCGGGCGTCGAGCTCTTCCAGTACACCGCCCCCGACCAGGACAGAACGTTCAGGCGGAACTCCGACTGGGGCGGACACCACGTCGCGTTCTACGTCCGCCACATCGATAAGGCGGTCGAGGCCGCGGTCGAGCGCGGCGCGCAGAAGCGGCTCGGCCCGTTCCCGGTCACGGGCGGTCCGGCGGCGGGGCAGACGATCAACTACCTGAAGACGCCGTTCGGCACAGATGTCGAGCTGATCAGCTACCCGCACGGGATGGCGTACGAGGCGACCGCGGCCATTCCGCTCTGGGATCCACGCGACAACCACAAATAGGCACGGCATCACTCAAGGCGAGAGTGTGTCTTGCCGACAGGAAATACCATGACAACGCGAATCCTCTCCCTCGCTGTTGCTTGCATCGCCGCCCTCGTGGTGGTGTTGTCGGCCGCAGCCAAGACACCGGCTCCCGCAGTCGTCGGCGGCATCGAGGTGGCCAAGCTCGGTCTTGCCACCAGCGGCATCGACACGGCCACGTCCAAGTGCAGGACGAAGTCCTGTCTGTCGAAGAGCTATGCAGCGTTCTACGCACAGGCTCGGTCCGTCGACACCTCGCTCAAGGTTCTCTGGTCCGCCGCGGGCAAGTCCGGCCCCTGCGCGTCGGCCGCCGTCAATGCCGGCGCCGGCTTCGACTCCCTCACCGCCAACTACCACAGTCTCGAAGCGGCGACGTTGAAGAACGACAAGCCTGCCGCAACCGCGGCGTACGGTCAGATCCAGACGAAGACCCCTCGTCTGACCGCGATCCTCAGCTCGTTCAAGACGAAGTGCCGCTAGGCCGAGCGGCGCAGCTCCGCTAGCCGGGCTCTCGAGGGCCGACGCTCCGCGTCGGCCGGCGAGAGCTCGAGCGCGCGCATCGGCCTCGGCACCCTCCCGAAAAATGGCCCGTTTCGCCCGACAATGGGCGTCGCTTCCGGTACCGATCCCGAGATCCTCGGCGTGTACGTGGAAGTATGAGTCACGATGAGAGCGGTCGAGTTCGTCGTCGCCGTCGGATGGTCGGCGTTCTGGTTGTACTGGCTCGTGGCGGCCTTCTCCATGAAGAGAGGCCGCATCCCGTGGTCTCGCGAACTGCGGATCAGGGCGCTGATCGCTGTCGTCGTGATCCTGTTGATTCGCTTGGGAGCCTTTCGCGGCCACGGCATCAACACCGATCCGTGGCGCGCCTGCATTGGGATCGCCCTCTTCGCGCTAGGGTTGGGATTCGCGATCTGGGCCCGCATCCACATCGGGCGCAACTGGGGCACTCCGATGACGCAGAAGAACGAGCCGGAGCTGGTCACGAGCGGCCCCTACCAGCAGGTTCGCCACCCGATCTACGCGGGCATCTTACTCGGGGGCGTCGGGACCGCGCTGGCGCTGAGCTGGGTATGGCTGACCGCCGTCGTCCTGGTCGGAATGTATTTCCTGTACAGCGCCACGGTCGAGGAGCGCTATCTGACCGAGCAGTTCCCGGACGACTACCCGGTGTACAAGCGCTCGACCAAGATGCTCGTGCCGTTCATCTTCTAACGCGAGCCGATTCCTGACTCGGCGGCCCCTCAGTCCCTGCCGCGGCAGGCCACCGCCTGGGGTTGGTGCAACCCGAGTTCAGTGGACGGAACTTGGCGTTGCGCAAACCAGGTAGCAGCTGAGCGTCTGAACCTGCAGGAGGGCAACTGATCTTGGGTGATCAGATAAAGAGAATGCTTGCCTAGTGCAGTGCTTATCCGCTGGCTTTGGAGTCGGTTGGTTGGAGGAGTTGGGTTTGCATGGTGCTGGTGAGCCACGAGCGAAAGCGGCGTTGTGTCCAGCGACGCTGTGTGACGAGCAATTGGTAGAGCGCGGGGTCGTTGAGTACCCAAAGGATGTCGCTCGCACTCTGTTGGTCGAGGTCGTGTTGGAGTGCGTCGCGATCGGAGAGTCTGCGGACGATGCCGGTGGCCGCGGCGCGTCGTTCCTCAGTGATCAGGTTCCAAAGTTCGCGAGCCTCGCTATCCGCGTGAGCGGCGGCGCGTACAGCTTCGTAGAGGGGTGCGAGGCGGCGGTCGACCTCCACCATCACGGCGGCGTAGCCTGCGAGGAGCTTGTGCGCGTCTAGTTCGGCGCTGATTCGGCGGCTCCGAGGTTGTTGGCCAAGTGGTGTGTTCGCATCGGCGGAGCCCCGGACTGCGAGTCGGTAAGCCTCCCTTAGTAATTCGGGTTTGCCGCCGGCGGCACTGAAGATCGTGGCGCGACCGACACCTGCGGCACTGGCGATGTCCTCGATCGAGGTTGCGGCATAGCCGCGTTCGGCGAACAGGCGGCCAGCAGCCGCGGCGATCGCAAGCCGAGTCGCCTCCGCCTTCTGCTGTCGCAGCCGGGAATCGTAGGAGCGCTTGACTCGCTCGCCAATATTAGACATACTGGCAGTCTACCTAATATGGTGGTCGCCGAGCGCGCCACCGACCGGCGGAAGGCCCGACGTCGTCCCCGGCCCGGAAGGAGAATCGATGCCCGCGACCGTCCACACGATCGAGATCGCACGGACGCCTGACGACGTCTTTGCCTACAGCGTCGACGTTGAACGCCGCAGAGAGTGGCAATCCACCGTCCAGGAGATCAAGGCAGAGAACGGCGAGCCCATGCACATCGGTTCACGCGCACGCGAGACGCGGCGAGTCACCGGCGGCCCACGCTCGTTCACCTGGGAGATCACCTCCTACGACCCACCGCGCAGCTGGGGATTCCGCGGAACCGACGGCCCCGTGCGGCCCCACGGGACGATGCGGTTCACGCCGATCGCGGGCGGAGCTCGCACGAAGGTCGAGTTCGAGATTGGCTTCCACGGACGAGGCGCCGGCGTGATCTTCGCGCTCCTCGCCAAACGTGACTCCCGCAAACAAGTGCCACGCGAACTCGACCAACTCAGGCAACGTCTGGAGAGCGCTGTCTGACGCTCGTCCAACCCCCTGGGCGGGTGAGTTGCTGCTTGCAGTGCCCCCAGTTCGGTAGAGCCGCTGCAGTGCCCCCAGTTCGGTAGAGCCGCGTTTCTTGACTCAGGCGGCCGCTGTTGTGGTGTTGAGTAGTTCATATTCGATCGGTGTCCGCATTCCAAGGCTCGAGTGTCGACGTCGGCGGTTGTGGAAGATCTCGATGTATTCGAAGATCGCGTTCGCGAGCTCGACACGCGTCCTCCAGCGACGGGTATCGAGCAACTCGACTTGCATCCGCGACCAGAACGCCTTGATCATCGCGTTGTCGTAGCAGTCACCGATCGAGCCCATCGACGGCACGAGTCCCGACTGTCGCGCTCGTTCGGTGAACGCCCAGGAGGTGAACTGCGTCCCGTGATCGCTGTGGATCACGGTCTCGCCGCGGTGTGCGTCTCGCTGCTCGATCGCCATCCCGAGCGCGTTGCTCGTCAATGCCGCAGTCGGGTTGTGACTGATCGACCAGCCGACCACGCGGCGACTGAACGCGTCGAGCACGACCGCGCAGTAGACCTTGCCCTCGCGGGTCGGGTGCTCGGTGATGTCGGTCACCCAGAGCTCGTTAGGACGCGCGCGCAGGAACACGCGGTCAACGAGGTCATCCGCCGTCGCGAAGCTCGGGATCCCGTAGCGCTTTCGCGCTCCGTTGCGGCCGGCGATGCCGGCGCGCTGCATCAGCATCGCGACCGCGTTGTGGCCGACCGTGACCCCGCGGCCGAGGACGAGCTCTGCGTGCACGCGCTTGGCGCCGTAGGTCGCGTAGGAAGCGGCATGTACCTCGCGGATCAGATCGGTCAGCCAGGCATGCCGCACCGCCCTCGCCGACGGCGGCCGGAACCGCCAGGCGTAGAAGCCCGCACACGAGACCCCGAGCACCCGGCAGGCGACCTCGACCGGCAACGCCTCGGCGGCCATCACGGCGATCGCCTCGAAACGCCTTTTGGGCGCACCGACTCCTTCAACAACTCCGCCGCGCGCCGGTGCACAGCCAGCTCGGTCTCGAGCTCCCTGATCCGCAGCCTCGCCGCACGCAACTCCTCCCGCTCTGCCGAGCTGAGACCAGGCAGTTCGCCACGATCGATCAGCTGTTGCCGCCGCCAGCTATAGATCGACTGATCGCTGACCTCGAGCAGCCGCGCCACCTCGGCGACCGTCTTGCCCGCAGCGACCAGATCGAGTGCCCGCCGACGGAACTCCGCTGGGTACCCCTTCCGCGCCATGAACGACCTCCCAGATCATCATCAAGGTCGCCCAACTCTAGAAACCGGACCTTACGGAACCGGGTGCACAGCATTTTTGATTGGTTCCCTCTTTTCATTTGGGGATGGGGTCAGACCCCCGGACATGTCCGCAGGGTGCGCACCGTCGAGCGTCAGCGTTGCGAGTCGGTCGGCGAACCTGGACGGCAGCGAGCGTGGCCGTCATCAGTCCGTCGCGGAGCGGAGCTTGCCTCCGCGCAGCAGTGACGCGCCTGCCGCGAGCACGAAGAAGAAGGGGCCCACGGGGGAAACCTGGCTTCCCCCGTGAAGGGATCGAACTACACCGGGGTTGTAAAGCTTGCCGAAAGAATGGCGAGGTGTGCTGACCTCCTGAATCAGGTCAACGACGGCGGTACATCAACTGTTGGATCGTGCCGCTCCTGCCATGGCCACCGTCCGTCTAGTTCGACCTGAAGAGAGAAGCTAAGGAACGTCCGGACAAGCACGATCACAGCCAAGACTCCGACGCTGCGAAATGTCGGTGACACCGCGACAGTCCGAATGATGTCTGCGGCGACGATGAGTTCCAGGCCGAGGAGGATTGCTCGTCCCAGCGCCTGCCGACCTCGGCGATAGGACGGGAATCCCCCCGCGCGGCGGGTTGCGTAACCGCCGGCCACATAAGCGATGCCAACGACGATCACCAAAACACCGGCGCCGTCGATCGTCTTCCCAACGAACTCGATGATCTCCCCAAAGCTCATGGCGGCTCGTTACCTCTCGGGCAGCACCTTGCATTTCGCGAAATGCGCATCCCTCTGCTCTAGGATTTACGCGTCACGCCGCCAGAGCGCTTCCTGGCGCGTATCAGGCAGCACACCTTTTGACTGCGCGAAAGGGCCGGTCAGCTTGGTGAGCGCTCGGTACGGGACCGAGCGACGACGACCGTACGTTTAGAACGCGGCACCTGCCATCGAGTCGCGACTAACGGGAGTATCCCTCAGTCACCTCGCCCTTGTGTGCGGCAAACGCAGCTAGAACCTCCCCTTTCTCCCGCTCCGGCACCTTGAAGGAGTCAAGCGTTCGGCCAAGTTCAGCCGCGACTTCATCGAACTCGGCCGGGGAGATCTTCAGCTCCCGGTGGGCTACTTCCAAGCCGAGAGGAGTACTGCCTGGCTTCGTGGCTTCGTATTCAAAGGGTCCACCGGCAACATTGCAAACCCACAGGGTGCGCATGAATTTAAGGCCCGGAAGTCTGCCCAGGTTGTTGGTGTGCCATTCGCGGAGGGCGGGGTTCTCCGATCGCTGGCCGACGATCGGGTTTTCCACGACCGCGTCGCTGAAGTGGTCGACCACTGCTGCAATGGCAAATGCGCCACCCAGCCTTTCGTAGAGACTCGATTCCGTCATTGTTGGCTCCTAGGCAGGTTCTGGAAGGAACATCAGGTTGATCGGTGGTTCCTTCCATCGGTGGAAGGACGTCACGCGCTACCCAGAAGCTACGCGGACCCGATCCGACCGGATTGCACTTGCCGTTGAATCGGCCTTCCTAGTGATCCCTCTCAGCGTGTGGATCGCCGACTCGCACAACAATGCGGCTCTCGACATGGCAGCACGGATTCAGATGGACGGAACTTGGTGTTGCGCAAACCACGTCACCGGGGAGCCTCTGAATCTCGAGGGAGGCAGCCGGCCCTGAGTGATCAGGCGAGAGGATTGCTCGCCCAAGCGAGAGCGGCCCGCCCTCCGGCGGTTAAAACTCTGCGCGACCCAGAGACAGAGCGACGACGCTCTTGATTGTGCCGATGAGGGCGAACGTGCCGAGGCGGATGGCTTCGGGTGTGACGTCCCAGTCCATGTTCACGTCGGGATCGATGCCATGATCGGACGCGTTCCTCAGCTGCCCGAGAAGAGTCAGATAGCCCATCTGTTTCTGTGCGATTGCGCCGCCGGTCTTTAGGCGGTCGGCCTTCGAAATGATCCCGGCCGCTCCGGTTAGGTCCACCGCCGGATTCGCATCGTTGGCAAGTTTGACGAGGAAATTCTCGCAAGCGTTCGAGATCTGAACCACCGCCGCCTCGTCAAGCTCGTCGGCAACGACCTTGGCGAGAGCGCCGCGAAGATGAGTGATGATGTCGTCTTGCTCATCTTGGATGTACGTGTAAGCGTCCGGCCCCAAACGCTCACGGAGGAACTCGTCGATCGAAGCTCCCGCTGTCGAAAGGGCGTCAGCAGCGGCGAGAAACTCGTCGGCGACACCAGACGTCGCGAGAACGTAACCCGTCTGCGGCGTGTACGTGAGTGAGCCAGAGAACTGCCCAAGGCTCACCAGCGTTTCATTCACCTCGCTTTCGTGGGTCGTGAACTCAAATCGAAGCTTCGTCTCCCGTGCTGCGCGTAGGGGCTCGTTATGGAAACCAAGACGCTGCTTGAAATATCGGTACGGCGCGAAGCCCTCTAATGCGAATCGGAGCACGTCGATCCTTCGTGACTCCGATGCCTCCGCGAAATAACTCTCATAAACAGGTGCAGGTGAATACGACGCTCCATCCGTCGTTAGAAGGCCGAGTTTCACCGCGACGGAGAGCGCGTTTTCGACGGTGGGTGTTGGATGATTGACGAACGCGGCGACGTCGGCAGCGCTGCACGGTCTTGTCGCAAGAACGACCGCCTCAACCGAGTCGACTACCTGCTCGGCGGTGCACTTCTCGAGGTCCGCCATGAAGAGCTAGTCGGACGTGAGCTTCGCGAGAAACTCTTTTAGATCGTCAGCGAGCTGGCCAAAGTCGGCCTCGCTCGAATTCACCCACACGTGCACATTCACGACTACCCCGTGACTTGTCGTGACACGCTCGACCGTGACTGGCGCGGCCCCTTCGACGACGGTGCCCTGGCCAGATGCTGTGACCGTGGTCGTCACCGTTCCGGCGTCAGTCAATACAGCCACCTTGTACAGCCCGTCGGTGTCAACGAGTAGGGCCGCAAACTCCAAGAGATCCACGACCGTCCTCGCGCCGGTCATCCACCGGGAGGTTTTCGGAACGCCTGCAGTTAGGACGATGTGGGATAACAGCGCTTCTTCATCCATCCCTTGACGAATTCGGACTGCGTCCACGATTCGCTCAAGCTCCGAGTTCTCCACGACTTCCCGCCACACCTCTTGCGCGTCGGGCGAGCCGGGATGGTCGAGAGCGATGGACGCCTTCAACCCCAACGGTGTCAGTCGCTTCGCGTTTCCGCCCTCGATCAGGCCCACCGAAGCAAAGAACCCGTTGTTGCTGCTGACCATCGTCCTGTTTATTGCCGTTCGCTTGACGAGGTCATTGAGGGTCACTGGAGTGTCAGTGGAGCCGCGGGCGGCGCTGTAATACGCCTTGAGGATGCGGCTCACCTGTTCAAAGCCGGACTCGGGGAGCCGAAAAGGGGCGTCTGCCACAAATGCAACTCTAGCCCGCGTCATAGACGGCTGAAACGCGCGGGGTCCAAGGCCGGGTCTACGGGAAGGCTCCCCGGCGTTGTGACAAACGAAAACCTCGCGTTTGCAGGGCCTTCGGGAGGGGACGGAACTTGGCGTTGCGCGAACAGTGCCGCACTCACCGCGCCCGCTCTCGACTTGCGCTGATGCGGGCGGCAGAGCTGTATTGATTACCTACGCCTCGACGAGCGCGGCGGCGAGTTCGAGCAGGCGTTCAAGTGGCAGCTCTGACGAGCTCATCCGGATCTGTGTGGCTTCGGCGGCGAAGATCAGTTCGGCCGGCTCGCGCCCTGCGGGGTGCTCCGGCCCGAGCGCGAGGTAAGGACGGCCGTCGCGCTCAAAGCGGCGCTCGCCGCCGATTGCGGGGATCTCGTGCTCGCGGGTTGTCTGCCGTATCTGGAGGCGTTGGCCTCCGTCGCGGCGGGTGTAGAGCAGTGTCACGGAGTCGGGCAGCGTTGGGCGCTCGGTGGCGGCAACGAAGATGGCCTGCGCACGCCACTCGCGCGGTGCGGGCTCGAGCTTCCAGACCGGGAAGGAGGCGAGCGCTGCCGCGGCGTCGATCGTGGTCACCTGAGGCTCGGCGCGGCCCAGCGCGGAGGCGCCGGCCGGCAGTTCGAACACGAAGGTTTCCGGCGGCAAGGGCTCGTCGTAGGTGATCTGTTCGACCTCGCGCACCGACGCCTCCTGCCCGTCGACCAGCTCAGCCCGGCGGAGCACGAGCCCGCGTTCGGCGTCGAGCTGCAGCTCTCCCTCCTTGATGCCGGGCTCGAGCCCAAAGGGGCGGTGTCCGGCCGACGTTTTCCGTAGATGGACGCGCATCGCAGGTCGTCCAGCCACGACGGCCTCACCGGCCAGCTCGAGCGCGAACCCGCTGAGGAATTCCGACGGGTCGAGCAGGTCGAGGCCGCCTTGGTTTCGGACGCCGCGCTCGTCCTTGTGCGAGCGAAGTCCGAAGGAGGGCGACCACTGCCACCATCGCTCGCCGTCGACCACGAGCACCGACTCGGCGTCCGGTCCGCTGCGCTCCTGGCGAAACCGTCCCGGCTCTGCCCAAAGCTCGATCCGCCAGACGTGTTCGTCTTCCTTCTCTCCTGCTGGGGCCCCGCCGAGTGGGATGTGGAAGTAGCCGCCGCCGCGCGCGAACTCTGTGTGCTCGGCGAAGCGCCGGAAGGCCTGCTCGAGCAGCTCCGGCCGGCGGCGATCACGGAGCGTCGCCGTGACGCTGTGGACGCGGCCGGTCGCGCCGTGCATCAGCTCGAGCAGGTCGCCGAGCTCGCTCAGAACGGCTCCCGCCCTCGTAGTGCTACTCCGGCGATCTCCGCTCTGCCGCCGCTCAGCACGTCCGCCACCGGCTCCCCGCACATCCACACGTCCTGAACGTCTTCCTCGACCGCGTCGTTGTTCTCTCTGTCATTCACGATCCCGTTCTTCATTGCCAAAGTGAATCAGAGTCCAGAAGACCGCCTTCCTCTTGCTCCTCGTCCTCGCTCTTGCTCCTTACTCTTTGATCTTCTTCTGCCGCTCGCCCGGCCCTTTCGTTTGCTTGCTCTGCCCGCGGTACCTGACCACTCTCGCTCGTTTTCCAGGTTGAGAGAGAGTGGTCAGGGATTCTCGGCGCAGCCGAGAAAGAGGGCAGAGCAAGCGTTTTGCCTGCTCAGGGCCGGGCGGGCGGCAGCAGCGCGGTTGCCTGGAGGGTTGCCGCGGCGTGCCAGCTTGGTTGCCAGTCGGTCCGGCAATCGTGTTGGCTACTTCGTGGGTGGGTAGCGCTGGCGGGGTTTGCCACGGGTGGTGTAGTTGACGCCGGGTCCGGGGTGTTTGTAGTAGTCGGGGTCGAGCGGGGTGTGGCGGGTGCGATGCCGCCAGGTTGCGCGGAGGTCGGCGAGCCAGGCTTCGAGTTCTGCGAGTTGGTCGCGACGGAGTTCATAGATGCGGACACGGGCGTCGGCCGGCGAGACGCTCGCCTCGACGAGCCCGGCTTCGCGGAGAACGCGCAGGTGTTTGCTGACGAGTGGTTGGCTCTGCTTGAGGCCGTGTGCGAGCTCGGTGACGGTGGCCGGCTGCTGGGCGAGGAGTTGCAGGATCAGTCGCCTGGTGGGCTCGGCGAGGACGTCGAGTGCCCGCAGCGGCGGCAGCAGCTCGGAGGCGACAGCAGCGCGCATTTCCATGCCTGCCAGGTTATCTATCCGGGCGACCGTTGCGGCTACCGCGTCGGCAACCTGAGGCGCATGGTTGAGCGCTTCGGCCAGCGCGCGGACGTCCGACTCGTTCGGGTCCGTGTCTCATCGCTGGCCCTTATGACCCTTGTCTATAGAGAGATTCTTGTCGCTTTCGGTCGGCGCGTCGTGCCCTCGCCGGACCGCGCTCGCCTTCGCGACGCGTCGGCGCGTCCGACCGACTCGTTCGCAAAGGGGAGGTTCGTTCTGAATGACGACGATTGTCGGCTCGGCCGTCCTCGGCTTGCTCGCCTCTCGAGTGTGCAGCAAGCCGAGGCGGTCGAGCTTCTCGCCCGGCTGCTCCTGGACGCCGCCGACTCCAAGAGCAACCGCCGTTCCCACCGTCCTGCCGGGACGCTGCGCCCGCTGAACCCGAATCCGGCGCGGAGGTCGCGATGACACAGCACGGGGTGCGCGTGCTGAGCAAGCGCGACCAAGAGTTGCTGCGGCTGATCGGCGAGCAGTACCTCGTCACCCTGCCGCAGTTCGCCTACCTCGCTGGCCGTTCGGAGCGGACGGCCCGTTGGCTACGTACTCGCTGGCAGCGCGCCGGACATATTCACGCTTCGATGCTGCTCGTCGAGGAGCCGACGATTGTCTGGCTGACCCGGCGCGGCCTCGCTTACGTCGATCTTCCCTGGAAGGAGGTACGGCCGAGCTTCCAGACCGTCGAGACCGCGGCAGCACTCGTCGAGCTCCGCCTCGCCGCCACCGTCGCCTACCCCTCCGCTGTGTGGGTCTCGCGGCGTGCGCTCTCACACCGCCGGCCGCTGCAGCTGCCGCTGCCGGACGCGCTGCTGCAGACCGCGACGGCGAGCGTGGCCGTGGTCGCCAAGCTGCGCTTGCTCGACCGAGACGAACTCGAAGAGCGGGTCGAGCCGATCGTCGACCAGCACGAACGCACACTGCTCCTCCTGCCGAGCGTCGGCAAGCACGTCCTCGAGTGGATCGACGAACGAGCCGGACGTGTGACCGCGATCGGCTACCGGCGCGACCCGCGAACCGTCAGCCCGCCGGTTCTGCCGACGCTGTCGCTACTCGAACACCAGCCTGCCGGTCCGCGCCAACAGCCAGAGCAACCCGAGGCGCGCGTTGACCTCCTCCGGTACCGCGAGGCCCTCCTTGCCGAAGCACGGCGCGACAACGCGGCACACGAACGACGAAGATTCGGCGCCGAGTGAGAGCACGCTCGCGCAGGTGACGGCTAGCGGCGTTGAGAAGGAGACGAGTAGATCTCGCCAATTTCTCGCATAAAGTCACGTGTGTTTGTCACGGCGTCCAGATCGGCGGACTGACTTACTCGGCCCCACGGGTCCGGTCGGTCTTCGAGGGCACGCTCGATGAGTGGCTTCCAAGACGGCAGTCTCTTTGCCGCCCACCCTCCGGCGATCGCCTTCGTCGTTACATCGCCGCACTCTATGGTTCGTAACAGGCGACAGACCGTGAGGACAAGGTAAGGCTGTGCCCACGCGCTCCCTTTCGTCTGGCTCAGGCTCACGCGCCATTTGACGTATTCGTGGAGCGCGGCCCGAGCCTCTCGGCGAAGGTCAGCCGCGCTCACGGGATCGACCAGTGACTCCGCCGGTGGGCCAAACAGGGTGATCCCGTGTCGCCGGAGGATCCAGCGAACGACGGCCGAGTTGCAATGAGGATCGAGTACAAGCTGCGTCGCCCCGTTGTCCAGGAACGGCACTGGAGTTCGAATCGGATCGACTCGACGCAACAGCGAAACCGGGATATACGACCCCTCAAGATGCTTCGCCCAGTCCGTTGGAAGCTCGTAAAGCTCGGCATGTAGCTGATTCAGGGAGCCGAGATCGACGAACGGCTTCTTGATAGCGACGACGAAGTCCACGTCGCTCCACTCATCACCGGCCCGGAGAGCGAAGGAACCCTGCAAGTACACCCCGGTTAGCAGATCGTCGAGTGTCTCTCGAACGCGCGCGACGAAGGTGGTGAGCAGCTCGTCAAGATCTGCGAATCCGGTCAAGCTCACAGGCCGATCTTCGCAGGTCACACGAAGCTGAGCGAATTCAGCAGCGGCAGCCGCGCCAGGCGTCATTCCCGAGCACTGGCGCAGGCGTTGCTCCTGTGTGTCGGATATCCGTTGCGCTTGAAAAGATGGGCGGTATGGGCTGCTGGCGGAGCGTCGTTCTTTCAGATCGCAACCTGGTACTGCGCGCGTGGCAGCCTGGGGACCAGGAGTTGCTTGGCACGTCTCAGCGCGACCCGGAGATTGGACGGTACTTCGGTCGAGCGCTGAACCTCGCTGAAGGAGAGCCTCCTCCGCCAGATCCGGACGCTCCCGTCTTTGCAATCGTCGAGGACGACGCGGTTGTCGGTGTCATCTGGTTCGGACGGGGCGTACGACCGTTCGAGGTCGGCTACTACCTCCGCCGTGACGCTTGGGGTCGTGGATTGGCGACCCGAAGCTTGCGTATGGTCATCGATTGGATGCTCGATGAGGGTGGCGCGGATCGCGTCACTCTCAGCACGCACCCTGAGAACGTGAGGTCGCAGGCAGTGGCCGAACGCGCGGGGTACGTCGCCGACGGAGTAGTTGAAGAGTACGCGCAGTTCAAAGACGGTACGCAGCGAGCGCTGAGGTTCGTGAGAACGGTTAAGCGGTAATGGAGCTCGTGCGCTGGCCGTTTTCGGGGGACGGTAAGACTCGCTCGTCGGTCTGTCTGGGGCCGTCGCCAGCCTGGTTGTCGTCGTGAACCGCTCCGGGTTTTATGCAGGCTGCAACTTTCCCGGAGCGGTTCAGTCAGTCTCTCGTTTGAGAGAAAGTGCTGGACCTCGGCGGGACCGGCTGCTATCACGTCAGCTACCAGGAAAGGTGTTTCCGATTCGCGTTTGCATTTACACACGGATTTCGACTGATGAGGAGAACCAGCCGACCTCGCTGCACTCGCAGCGGGAGCGTCTGGAGGCGTTCTGTGCCTCGCAGGAGGGGTGGCGGATCGTCGCCCATGAGGAGGACCGCTCGACCGGCACGAAGCTTGAGCGGCCTGGCTTGCAGGCCGCGCTCGAGCTGGCACGCGAGGGCAAGATCGACCTGCTCTTGGTCTACCGTGTGGATCGGCTTTCGCGGAAGGTGCGCCAGTTGGCGCAGCTCGCGGACGAGCTCGACCGGGTTGGTGTGACGTTGCGCTCGGCGACGGAGCCGTTCGATACGGGTGCGGCGGCGGGCCGGATGATGCTGCAGATGTTGGCGGTGTTCGCGGAGTTCGAGCACGCGACGATCGTCGACCGGATCACGGCCGGGATTGAGCGCCGCGCCAAGGAGGGACGCTGGGCGACCGGCAAGCTCCCCTTCGGCTACCGCCGCGACGAGGCAAAGCTCGTTGTGCCTGATGAGCATGCGGCGCCGGTTGTACGTCGCGTCTTCGCGCTGTACACGGACGACCGGCTCGGCACCACCTCGATCGCGCGGCTGCTGACCGATCAGCATGCGCTCGGACCGGCGCGCGGCTGGCAGCCCGCCGTCGTCCAGTTGGTGTTGGAGAACGAGGCCTACCTCGGCAGGGTGCACTGGCGCGGCCAGAGCTATCCCGGCCTGCACGAGCCGCTCGTCGACGAACAGACCTTCGCGCGTGCGCAGGCGCTTTTGAAGGAGCGCGGCGAGGATCTGACGCGGCGGCGCGGCAACCGATCCGACTTCCTGCTCTCCGGGGTGATGCGCTGCGGCCGCTGCAAGCGCGCCTACATCGGCATGAGCGCCAAAGGCAACGGCGGCCTCTACCACTACTACGCCTGCTCGGGCCGGCAGAAGCTCGGCTCGAAAGCATGTGGCGGCGAGCGGCTCAACCGGGACAAGCTCGAAGCCGCCGTCCTCGACCAGCTCGCCAAGCTGTATCGCGACGGCGACCTGATCGCCGCCGCACTCGAGACCGCCAACCGCAGCCGCAGCCAAGACAGACCCGCGCTCGAAGAACAGCGGCGCACGATCGCCGAAGCGGTCCGCCGCAGCGAGCACGCACTCGACCGCTACTACCACGCGTTCGAGAACGGCGACCTCGACGCCTCCCGCTTTGAATCCCGCCTCGCCGAACTCGAGACAAAACGCGAATCGCTGCGCGACCAAGACGCCGCACTCGCCGCCCAACTCGACACCGACACCGACGCCAGCCTCGACCCCGCCAGCCTCGCCGCCGTCGCCGACCAGCTCCGCGACACCCTTGCGCGGAGCGAGCCGGAACAGACCAAAGCGCTCCTGCGCCTGCTGATCAAAGAGCTCCGCGTCAACAGCAGGTCGGAAATCCTCCCGACCTACCGCATCGTCACGCCCGAGGTTTGCGCAACGCCAAGTTCAGTGGGCGCGGCTGGGATCGAACCAGCGACCCCTCGCGTGTGAAGCGAGTGCTCTCCCGCTGAGCTACGCGCCCGGAGCCCGAACCGTACATGCCCGTCCTTTCTTCGGTGACGACCTACGGTGCGGCGAGCGAGACATCGGGGTCGACCGCGATGTCCGTGGGGGAACGACTGGTGCGCTGGCAGAAGGCGGCCCGCCCGACTCTGGCTAGGCTCGTGTCGATGCAGCGATTCGAGGGGCGCCACGTCGTCGTCACGGGAGCGGGCCGCGGCATCGGAAAGGCGATCGCGCTGCGCCTCGCGTTCGAGGGCGCCCGCCTGAGCGCCTTGGCGCGCGGCGCCGACGCATTGCACACGACTGTCCAGGAGATCGGCGGCGGGTTCGTCGCGCAGTGCGACGTCCGCGACGCGTCGCAGGTCGAGCTCGCATTCGCCGCTGCCGCCGAGGCGAACGGCCCGATCCACGCGCTCGTCGCGAACAGCGGCATCGGCGGCCCGAACGAGCCTGGCTCCGACGACCGCTTCTACGACCTCGTCGCGACGAACCTGATCGGCACCTACCAGTGCGTTCGCTCGGCGCAGACCCGCTTCGCCGACGCGGCCGAGCGGCGCGACATCGTCGTCATCTCTTCCATCTTGGCGCGCATCGCGGTGCCCGGCTACACCGTTACAGCGCATCGAAGGCGGGGCTGCTCGGCCTCGTCCGCTCGCTCGCCGCCGAGCTCGCGCCCGACAACGTGCAGGTCAACGCGATCTGCCCCGGCTGGGTCGACACCGACCTGGCGTGGCAGGGCATCGACCTGCTCGCCGAGGCGATCGGCGCCACGCGAGAGCAGGCCTACGAGCAGGCGATGACCGAGGTGCCGCTCCGGCGCATGAGCCGCCCGGAGGACATCGCCGGTACGGTCGCCTGGCTACTTTCCGCGGACGCCTGCGGCATCACGGGGCAGGCGATCGACCACAACGGCGGCGCCTACGTGATCTGACGCGCGTCGCGCGACAGCGAGCGTCGCCGCGCACGCCAGCGCGCCGAGGACGAACGGAATCCAGTCGCCGGTCGCATCCGCGATCGCACCGCCGGCTGCCGGCCCGATAAAGGCACCCGTCGCCCACGCGGCGCTCATGAATCCAAACGCCATCCCCTGCGGCAGCGCGACGTTCTCCGCTCCGTCGGCGATCAGTGCGAACGCCGGCGTGAACAGCACGCCGAACGCTGCCGCCGAGAGCACGATCAACGGCACGTAGAGGAGCGGTCGCGGCCCCGCCGCGAGCCCGAGCGCGAGCAACGTGCCGCACGCGAGCGCTACCCGCACCGGCACCAGTTTCCCGCGCACGTCGATCAACCGGCCGACAAGAGGCGACGCGACCGTCTCCAGCGCGGCCCCGACGAGCCACACCCCGCCGATCGCCGCCGCGCCCCAGCCTGCGGCCGCAAGCCGCAGCGGCCCGAGCACCGCGAGGATCCCGAAGAGGAGCGACGCGAGCGCCATCAGGCCCAGGCCGGCGTTGAAACGAAAGTCGCGCACAGCGCGCCCGATCGCCGCGGCCGACGGATGCTCGACCGCGGCGGGCTCGAGGCGCAGCGTCGCCGCGATCAGCACGACCGACAGGCCCGCGAGCCCGAGGAAGATCGCCTCGCGCCCCGCGAGTGCCGCGGCGGCGCCGATCACCGGCCCGAACAGCGCCCCGAACACGGCGGCTCCCATCGCGCTGCCGATCAGCGCGCCGCGCCGTTCGCGGGGCGCGGCGGCGAGCAGCCACGAGAACGCGCCGGCCCAGGTGAACGCGCTGCCGAAGCCCTGCAGCAGCCGCGCAGCGAAGAGGCCCCAGAATCCGCCCGCGACCGCGAAGCCGACGCTTGCGAGCCCCATCCCGACGAGGCCGACGATCACAGCGCGGCGCGGCCCGAGCCTCGCCGCGGCAGCGCCGCCCGGCAGCCCGCCCACGAGGGCACCCGCCGGATACGCCGCGACGAGCATCCCCGACCGCAGCTTCGACAGCCCGAGCGCGTGCGCGAAGTGGGGGAGGAGCGGCGTCAGCGCCGCGTAGAGCATGGTGTCGACGAAGACGAGAACCGCGACGAGCAGGAGCAGGCGGCGCATCGTCGGCACGCTACACCCCGTCCGGGGGATGAGCCCGGCGGTGCGCCGCGCCGACTGTTGGAACGGATGCCTGCGGCTCTCCGGTTCTGCCTCGTGCTCGTCTTCATCGCCCTCATGTCGGCGGCGATCGCCGTGCGCGAGCGCCCCGGCCACGCCGTTCCCCCGCCGCCCGCGTCCGCCGCTCTACGCTGAGCATGTGACGATCGGGCGCCGCCGCGCCGTACCTCCCGATGTGAACGCGGTCTCGACCTCGCTCGACGTCAGGCCTGCACGGACGTCCCGTCCCGGGTTCTCCGAGGTGGCGGCCGAGCAACTCGACGCGGTGTACCGGTATCTCGTCATGCTGACGGGCGACCGGTCGGCGGCCGAGGATCTCGCGGCCGAGACGTTCGAGAAGGCGTTTCGCACATGGCGCCGCTTCGATCCGCGGCGCGGCTCGCCGCGTACGTGGCTGTGCCAGATCGCGCGCACGGTGGCGATCGACTGGTTCCGCTCCGAGGCGCGGCGGAAGCGGCGCGAGGAGTCGTACTCGCGGGAGATCGACCACGCCGTCGACCTGCTCGACGGCCTGCCCGGCCCGCTCGAGCTCGCGGTGCGCGAGCTGTCGCCCGCCGAGCGCGAGGTCGTTGCGCTGCGCGTGCTGCTCGAGCTCGACGGCCCGAGCGCCGCACGCGTGCTCGGCATCAGCCAGACCGCGTGCTCGACCCGCTTGAGCCGCGCGCTGAAAAACCTGGAGGAGAGGATCGACGATGTCCGCGAGTGAGATCGGATTCGAGCGGCTCGAAGCGCTGCTCGGCGGCGACGCGCCGCGCACCGACGACGAGGCTCGGCGGGCAGCGGTGATCGCGCAGCTGCGCGCTGCGACGCTCGATGCGCCGGCAACGTTGCGCGCGCGCGTCTTCGCGACGGCGCCGGCGCGGCGTCGCGTCCCGTCGCGGCGGCTCGTGCTCGTCGTGCTCCCTGCAACGCTCGCCGTCGCGGTTGCTGCTGCGATCGTGCATGGGCTCACGAGCGGGCCGACCTCAAGCGCGCCACACTCCGCGGCGCAGGCGCAGGCGACTCCGGCCTTCTCCACGGCGCAGGGTCAGTCGGCCGGCGGCGCCGGCGTCGGCGCCGGCGGCGCACTGCAGTCGAAGTCCGCACCCGCAGACTCCTTCGCGCCGCGGTCGGCGCTTGCGCCGACGGGCGGTACGAGCCGGCTCCAGCACACGGATGCGTCATTGCAGGTGCGCGTACCCGACGTCTCGCATCTCGCCGCCGCGACGCGCGGGGCCACGCGCATCGCGACGGCGCTCGGCGGCTACGCGCAGTCGGTCGACTTCAAAACGCCGCGCGGCTCGAGCGGTACTGCGTACCTGGAGTTGCGAGTGCCCGCGCAGAACGTGCAGCGCGCGCTCTCGCAGCTCGCAGCGCTTGGCACGCTCGTCTCGCAGAACGTCTCCGTGCAGGATCTCGAGCACGCGCTGCAGCTCGAGTCCGCGCAGGTCGCGCAGTTGCGCCGCCGGATCGCATCGCTGCAGAAGGCGCTCGCCGACCCCGCGCTTCCGGACGCACAGCGGGTGCTGCTCCAGATCAAGCTCTCCGAATCGAAGCGCGCGCTCGCGCAGCGGCTGCGGGCGCGCAAGGGCACCGTCACGGCGGGCACGACTGCCCGGATCTCGCTCGTGCTCGGCACCGAGCGTTCGGTCGTCGCGCCGGTGCACCACCGCGGGCGGCTCGGCCGGATGCTGCATTCGAGCGTCGGCTTCCTCGCGCTCGAAGCGACGATCGTGCTGTACGCCTTGATCGTCGTCAGCCCGCTCGTGCTGCTCGGCGGTCTCGGCTGGGCGCTCGCCCGGGCGCGGCGGCGCCGGGACGAGGCGCGGCTCCTCGCCGCTTGATCCGGCGGCCCGTCGGCGCGATTTGATGGAATAGGCCCGTGCTGCTCGCAGGCCTCTCCAACGGACATGTGATCGGGCTGTCGATCGTCACGGCGACGTTCGTCGGCTTCGCGCTCGTCGTCTCGTTCCTCGTGCCGCGGCGCAACCCGGACTTTCCCGGCAAGGCGGGCATCGGCGTCTTTGCGATCGTCTGCATCGCGCTCTTTGCGGCCCAACTCGTGTCGATCCTCGTCTTCGGGGTCGAGAAGAGCGAGGCGAAGGGCGCCGAGAAGACCGCGGCCACCCAGGGCACCGACCGGCGCACGATTCAGGTGAAGGAGACGGAGTTCAAGATCCAGCTGCCGGTGTTGAAGACGGTGCCGCCCGGCCAGTACACCTTCGTCGTGCAGAACGCTGGGAAGATCCCGCACAACTTCGCGATCACCGGCCCGAAGCTCAGCGGCCCGACGAAGACGCCGATGATCGCGGCCGGCTCGTCGGCGAAGCTGACCGTGTCGCTCGAAAAGGGCGTCTACGAGATCGTCTGCACGGTGCCGGGCCACAAGGCGCTCGGCATGCAGGCGGAGATCGACGTCGGCTAAGAGCTTCTACACGACTGCGACCGGCACGCGGCCGGTCGCAGAAGAAGCGGAGAGGGCGGGATTTGAACCCGCGAGGCACCTTTCAGCACCTACGCGATTTCCAGTCGCGCTCCTTAGACCGCTCGGACACCTCTCCGGGGCGCCGCCCAGCGTAACCGGCCCGGCGTCGTCGTCGCGCGGCCCTCAGGAGTGGCGCACGGTGTGCCACGAGTCCCACGTGATCTTCAAGATCACGAGTGTGATCACGAGGCCGACGATCGGGTCGCCGATCGGGGCTCCGAGGGCGACAGCGGCGGCGCTCGCCACGACGCCGAGCGAGACGAAGCCGTCGACGCGCGCGTGGTTGCCGTCGGCGATCAGCGCCGGGCTGTCGAGGCGCCGCCCGCCGCGGAGCCGCACCTGCGCGGCGATCTCGTTGCCGACGAAGCCGACGACGCCGGCCGCGGCGAGGATCCAGAGGTGGGTCAGGTGCTGCGGGTGGATCAGGCGGAGGATCGTCTCGACGAGCGCGACGCACGCGGAGACGAAGATCGTCAGCACGACGAAGAGGCCCGCGAGCTTCTCGCCGCGCGCGCTGCGCAGGATGAACGCGATCGCAAGCGGGATCGCCGTCAGCGCGTCGCCGAAGTTGTGGATCAGATCGGCGAGCAGCGCGACGGATCCGGACAGCACGAAGATCGCGACCTGGACGAGCGCGACCGCGAGCAGGACCGCGAGCGAGATCGAGACCGTCCTGACGCCGTCGCGGGAACGGACGATCGACCGGTCCACGAGCCCGTGCGAGTGCCCGTGCGCATGATCGTGCGAATGATCGTGCGCCGTCATTGCGAGGCAGAGTGCCACACAGCCGGGGGACGCCGCACGTCCCCCGGCCGTGTGGTCGTTCGGGCTAGGCGATGAAGCCCGTGCCCTTCACCGCTGCCAGGATCTGCGCCTTGGACTTGGCGCCCTGGAACGCCGACGGCGCGCCGGACTGGTTGTTCAGGTCGCGGATCCAACCCGCGTGGCGTGCCTCGATCGGAAGGATCGAGCCGGCCGCTGAGAGGATCTTCTTCGACTGGATGTTGCCGACCTGGCCGAGGTACGCAGCGACGCCTGTGTCCTCGAGGACCTGTGCGGTCGCCATGAACTTCGCCTTATCCGTCGTCGTGCCCTTGAAGTTGAAGTTCGGCTTCGCGACTGCTGCGCTGCCGAGCGCGCCCTTCAGGAACGAGACGTGCGCGTTCTCGTGCGATGCGACGATCCTGGCGAACTTGCCGACCTTGCCGGGGAACTTGCCCATGCGGACGGCCTCGTTGTAGAACGCGGCCTCGAGGTACTCGAGCGTGAGGGCGTAGTTGAGGATCGCGACGTCGCCCTTCGAGACGCCGGCGCTCGCGATCGACGGCAGGACGCTGAAGAACGCACCGCTACCGAGGACGGCACCGGCACCGACGCCGGCCTTCTTCAGGAAGGCGGCACGCGTCTGACCGTCGACCTTGTCGGCGGTCTCGCGGATCGCGCCGTCGACATCGAGCTCTTCCAAGCGGGGAAGACCGGACATTGAACACTCCTCCTGCGGCGGCGTAGATGAACGACGACAAGCTGCCGTCCGCGCGGGTCATTCGCCGGTCGTGTCCTTCCGGTTCGCCGGGCGACCGGCCGGAACCCGCGCGTGTGCGCGGGTTCCAAGGCCGTGCGGGCCGCTTCCTTGCGCGTTGACAGCTTCAGGCCGGCCGGCCGCCGGAGTGCGAGCTTTCCGGAGGAGTCTCGCCCTCTGCAGGAGCCGGGGGCGCAGCAGGTGTCGACGAGCTGCTTGGCCCCGGCGAAGCAGGAGACTTCGCCGCCGCGGCTGCGCTCGAGGCGGCGGCCGTGACGGAGCTCTTCAGGTCGGAGAGCGACTCGCCGGCGGACTGCATGCTCAACCATGCACCCACGGCGATGCCGGCCGCGAGGACGAGCCCGATCCAGGCCCACACTGCGACGTAATCGTTCGAGA
>JBBQQU010000028.1:0-44539 GCA_038215565.1 Gaiellales bacterium
CGACGTGCTCCTGATCGACGAGGAACCGCGCCTCGGGCTGTTCGGGCACCAGGTCGCGTTCGTCCATCCGGAGGCGACCGGCGGCGTTCTGGCAGAGTTCGTCTCTGATGACAGACACTGACCGCATCCGCATCGAGATCGCTTTCGAGGGCACCCAGGTGCTCAACGTTTACGTTCCGCTCGCCACGGCCGAGGATCTGGACCGCGCTCTGGCCGGCGCCCACGACAGCCTCAGCTTCGAGGCCGAGGACGGCCGCTACACCGTTTCGATCCCGAAGATCGTCTACGTCAAGCGCTTTGGTCGCGAGAGTCGCGTCGGGTTCGGCGCTGCGGCATAGGTCCCTGGTTAGGCGCAATGCGCGCCAGGGCAGCAGAATGAGTCGGGATGAGTGAAACCGAGGCCGCGGTCACAAAGAAGGAGAGCGAGACCAAGCGTGTGCGAGCGCTGGTCGATCGCGCCCAGAAGGGCGATCGCGGCGCGCTCGAAGAGCTCTACCTGATCCATTTCGACCGGATCTACAGCTACCTGCACGTCAGTGTCGGCAACAAGCACGACGCCGAGGATCTGACGACGCAGACCTTTCTGAAGATGCTGGAGGCGATCGGGAAGTTCCGCTGGCAGTCGGCGCCGTTCTCCGCGTGGCTCTTCCGGATCGCTCACAACCTCGCGATGGATCACTTCCGCGCGACGAAACGTTGGCAACCCGAGGAGACGCCGCCCGAGCCGGATCCCGACGAGCACACCTCGGCCGAGCACGGGGCGTTCGAGTCGATCGGCCGCCGCTCGATGCTCGAGCTGATCGAGGACCTCTCGCACGAGCAACAGCAGGTACTGACGTTGAAGTTCGTCTTCAACTTCGCGAACGCCGAGGCCGCGACCATCCTCGGGAAGAGCGAAGGAGCGATCAAGTCGCTGCAGCATCGCGCGCTGGCGTCGCTGCAGAAGCAGCTCGAGAAGCGCGAGCAGTCCTCGAGCCTCTAGCTACTCTGCGGCCGTGGCACTCGAGGTCGGCATCGTCGGCCCGTCCGGCAGTGGGAAGACATCGCTCTTCACGGCGCTGACGAAGACGGGTGGAGGCGAATACGGAAAGACGAACGTCGGCATGGCGCCGATCGCCGACGCGCGGCTCGACGCGCTCGCCGATGTCGTGCACGCGAAGAAGATCACCGCCGCGACTATCCGGGTGCAGGACGTCCCAGGTGCCGGGGAGGCGCAGCTCGGGAACCTCCGTCAGGTCGACGCGCTGCTCGTCGTCCTGAAGGGGTTCGGCGCGGATGTCGACCCAGCCGGCGACCTCGAGACGTTCAAGCTCGAGCTGCTCGTCGCGGATCGCGACCACGTCGCGCGTCGACTCGAGCGGGTCGAGAAGCAGGCGAAGTCCGGTGACGCGAAGATCCGAGCCGAGGCGGAGGCGTTGGCGAAGGTGCTCGCACGTCTCGACGGGGGAGGCGCCCTCGCCGACTACGCAGGCGAGCTGCCTGAAGCCCTCGAGCCGCTGACGACGAAGCCGCTGATCGCTGTCGAGAACGGCCCGGGTGGAATCGATCTGAAGCTCGAGGCGGAGCTCGCCGAGCTCCCCGACGACGAGGCGGCCGCCTATCGCGACGGTGGCGCGAGCGCACTCGACGACATCGCCGGGCGGCTGCGCGACGCGCTCGACCTGATCACGTTCTTCACCGCGGGTGAGAAGGAGACGCGTGCGTGGACGCTGCGAAGCGGCGAGACCGCACTCGATGCCGCTGAGTCGATCCACTCCGACATCGCGCGCGGCTTCATCCGGTGCGAGGTCGTGCACTGGCAGGACCTGATCGACGCAGGCTCACACGCAGAAGTGGCGAAGCGCGGCAAGCAGGGCCTCGAAGGCAAGACGTACGTCGTCCGCGACGGCGATGTGTTGAACATCCGCTTCAACGTCTAGCCGGCGCTCCCAACCAGCGACCGTCGCGTCGACCTGTGGACGCATCGTCACGCTCTCGTAGCCGTGCCTGGCACCGGACATGTCCCACCACTCGCGGCTCTGTCGCTGGGTTTCCTACGTGATGTGGACGAGAAATCACCGTCTCGTACACGTGCCTGGCACCGGCCGTGGCTCCGCGGGACGCGGCCCTCGCAGGCTGGCTGCGCCCGGAGGGATGATGCCGCGCGGTTAGGTCGGCCTGCGGCGGAGTTCCCGCCTCGCCGGCGCGACGCGCGCCCGAACCTCACTCCGCCGGCGTCCCGACAGTGGCCCGAGCGATTGGGCAGGAGTCGATAGGCGGCACATGAAGCGGCTGTTGGCCGGTCATTCACTACACTCGGGGCCAGGCGCTGAGGCTCGCCTTCGACCGCGGAGCGCTCCGCTGATGGCCTCTCTACGACCAATTGGAGCGAACGACCCGCAGATGCCTCCAATAGCTCAACTCTCCGCGCGCGTTCAAGCGCACGCGCTATCGGTAGCGGTTTTCACCGGCGGCTGCCTTGGGGCTCTGGCGCGTGCTGGTCTGGTCCGCGCCCTCCCGCCAGAGGCCGGCGCATGGCCCTGGGATACGTTCGCCGCAAACGTTGTCGGGACGGCGGCCCTTGCTCTGTTCTCGACGCGACTTCAAGAGAGGCTTCCACCCTCCACTTACCGCCGACCGCTCCTAGGCACCGGTCTCTGTGGCGCACTCACAACCTTCTCGACGCTGCAGATCGAGCTGATCCGCATGAGTCGCGATGGCCACCCCGGACTGGCGGTGGGTTATCTCGCAGCAAGTCTGACGAATGGCTTGCTCGTGATGTTCGCGGTCACTCGGCTCGTGCGTCGAGCGAGGGTTCGGTGAGCGCCGTTTGGTGGGTCGCCCTGGCCCTTCTCGGAGGACTTGGAGCCGTCGCGCGCTTCCACATCGACGCAGGTATCGGCGGACGCCTGAAGGGCGATTTTCCCTACGGGACTCTTGCGATCAACGTTGCAGGCTCATTTGCCCTCGGAGTCCTCACGGGATCTCACGTCGCAAGCGAGACACTGTTCGCCCTCGGAACCGGCTTCCTCGGTTCCTTCACCACCTTCTCGACGTGGATGTTCGAGACGGAGCGCCTCGCTGAGGACGGCGAGACAGCGGTCGCAGGAGCAAACGTCCTCGTCAGCATTGCCGTCGGGTTGGCGGCGGCAGGCGCCGGGTGGGCGCTGGGAGCGATTCTGTGACCGACGACTGCCTGAAGCTCACGATCTACTTCGGTGAGAGCGACCGCGCAGGAGGACATCTCTTGTCGGATGCTCTGCTCGACATCTTCGAGGAAGCATCCGTCCAGGCGGGTGTCCTACTCCGCGCGACCGAAGGATTCGGCATCAAGCAGCGCCTTCATACGCAGAGGCTGCTCACCCTCTCTGAGGACCTGCCGCTGGTTGCGATCGCAGTCGATGGCCGCGAGAGGATCGAAGCGCTGCTTCCGCGGGTCGAGTCGTTGATGCAGGGCGGCCTAGTGACGCTTGAGCGGGCGCGCATGGTCGCCGGAGAGGTCACGGAGACCGAGTTGCCCGCAGAGCTTCATGAGGCCACGAAACTCACGATCTACTTGGGCCGCGCCGAACGTTCCTCCGACGGCCCCGCGTACGTCGCCGCGGTGAACCTGCTGCGTCTTTACGGACTGGACGGTGCGACGGTGTTGCTAGGCGTCGATGGAATGACCCATTCACAGCGCCACCGGGCGAAGTTCTTCTCGCGGAACACGAACGTCCCCCTGATGATCATCGCTTCAGGGTCAGGCGACGAGGTTCAGAGAGTGCTCGGGCCACTCGGACGCCTGCTCGATGATCCGCTTCTCACACTGGAGCGTGTGCGTGTGTGTAAACGCGATGGCGAGCGCCTAGCTGAGCCGCGACACCTGCCGGAAATCGACGATGCCGGACTCGGTGTGTGGCAAAAGCTGATGGTGCATGCTGCCGAAGGAGCCACCCACGAAGGTCATGCCCTCTACCTGCAGTTGGTTCGACGCCTGCGGGAGGAAGGAGCCACCGGCGCGACCGCGCTCCGAGGGATCTGGGGCTACTCCGGAGCGCGAGAGCCTCACGGGGATCGCTTCTTTGCACTCCGGCGCGGTGTCCCGGTCGTCACAGTGGTCGTCGATCAGCCCGGTGCCATTCAGCGGTGGTGGCACGTGATCGACGAAGTCACCGACGAAACCGGACTTGTGACGAGTGAGTTGGTTCCCGCCTTCCAGGCTGTGGGGCCGCAGATTCGTCGTGGTGGGCTACGCCTCGCGAGACTTCATTTCTGAGCTGCCGCGCGCGGCTAGACCTCCGATGAGCGCACGCGATTGAATCGTCCAGTGGTGTAGCTAGACTCAGTTTGCTGCAGCGGGGTGAGGCTCCCGCCTAACCGCTCTTCGGAGCCGATGGCCTCTACCAACTGAGACGACTGTTCCAGGAGGTAGAGCCTTGTGAGCGATCTAGCGGTAGCAGCACTTCTGGCGGGAACGATTCTCGCTGCCTCGATAATCTCGGTCGAGGTCGGATTCTCCGTCGCCCTGATCGAGCTAGCGGCCGGGTTCATCGTCGGGAACGCCTTCTCTTTGAGCATCCCTGGCTGGCTCTCGTTCATCGGATCCTTCGCAGGCGTCGTGCTGACGTTTCTTGCCGGCGCGGAGGTGGATGTGCCCCAGTTCCGCGGGGAGTGGCGGGCCTCGGTCGCAATAGGCCTCGTCTCGTTCTGTGCGCCGTTCGTTGTCGTCGGTCTGCTCGCCTACTACGGGCTTGGCTGGACTCATCGTCAGGCTGAGATCGCCGGAATTGCTCTCTCTACGACCAGCCTCGCTGTCGTCTACGCGGTGCTCGTCGAGAGCGGCCTCAATCAGACGATCATCGGCAAGCGAATCATGTCGGCGACGTTCATCACCGACTTCGGCACCGTGACGGCGCTGACGATCCTCTTCATCAAGCCGACGATTTGGATTCTGCCGTTCGTCATCGTCTCGATCGCGCTGATTGTCGGTCTGCCCAAACTCGCCGTGCCTTTCTTCGCCCGCTATGGGAACCGGGTGATCGAGCCAGAGATCAAGCTGGTCTTCGTGTCCCTATTCCTCTTGATGTGGCTCGGCAGTCGCGCGAACTCCCAAGCCGTTCTTCCGGCATTCATCCTCGGCCTCGTGATGTCCCAGCACTACGTCCAACATCGAACCGAGCAGCAACGGATGAGAGTCGTTGCCTTTGCATTCTTGACGCCGTTCTTCTTCCTCAAGGGAGGCATGAACGTGTCGGCCTCGGCGCTTTGGGGGAATCTTGGGATCCTCGCGCTGCTCTTCACCTGGAAGATGATTCCGAAGCTCGCGAGCGTCTATCCGCTGGCGCGCCGCTACTGCTCGCCCCACGCCACCTTCACGACACTCCTCATGAGCACCGGCCTGACGTTCGGAACGATCAGCTCGCTGTATGGGCTCAATGCCGGGATCATCAACCGCACGCAGTTCTCGCTCCTCGTTGCAGTCGTCGTGCTCTCAGCGATCGTGCCGACAGCGATCGCGCAGTGGTTCTTCCAGCCTCATGCCGAGCGTGAACTAGCCCATGATCAGAGAGCCGGCGCGCCGATGACGCAGGCGGCTGCGGCAGGCCGTATGGCCGACGAAGTGGAGGTCGCATAGATGCCGTTCGAGCCCGCTGTCGACGAAGATCAGCGCAAGAAGTGCGGCGTCCAGCGAGCGGGAATGCGATCGGCAAGCGTCGGCTCGGGCATGTCAGAGGGAGATGAGTACGACGCCGGCGAGCGTCAACGCGATGCCCGCTCGCTGCGCGGGAGCGGGCCGCTCGCTGAGCAGCGCGGCTGCGAGCAGCACCGTGACGATGGGATAGAGCGACGCGAGAACCGCCGTTAGGCTAATGAGGCCGTGGCCCGACGACGCGGCGAAGAGCACGTTGCCGACCGTGTCACCCACGCCGACGGCGAGCACGATCGCAAGCTCTCGACCGCGCACACGGAGGTTCGGCTTCTGCGCCGCGACGACGGCGGCGATCACGAGCAGAGCGATCGACCGGAAGATCAGCGACGCCCACCAGAAGTCGGCCCTCCCGGCGACGTGCATCGGCGGGAAGTAACAGCCGAAGCCGACCGCCGCGACCAGGGCGAGGCCGGCACCTGCGGCGATCCTGCGTGATCGTTCCCGCGGCTCGAGCGACGCGAGCACCACGCCGAGGAGCGCGCACGCGATGCCGGCGACCTGCGCGACCGACAGGCTGTCGCCGGTGGCGAACCCGACGACGACGGGAATGACGGCCGACGCTCCGGCGATCGGTGCGACCACGCTGATCGCCCCTGCCGCAATGCCGCGGTAGTACGCCCAGAGCCCGAGCGTGCCCGCGAGCGCCGCCGGAGCGGCGAGGAGAACACGTCGGTCGTGCGGCAACTCGCCGCGCACGCCCACAGCAATCGCGATCGCAGCGAGACCTCCGATCTGCGCCCAGAAGAGCACGCGGAGTGAGCCGAGCGCCCGTGCGACAAGCGGCCCGACGAAGTCGGCGACGCCCCACGCGAGGCTCGCGCCGAGCGCCAGCGCGAGCGCGCTCAACCGCCGGCGGGGGTCAATCGACCTTCCGCGTCGCGGCGACCGCGTCGAGCTGATTCGCGTGGTAGAGCACGGCTGCCTCGGCGGATCGGGCGCCGCGAGCGTCGTGATGAGTCGCGACGCAATGCAGGAGCTCAGCCGACTGGGCCGCCGTCAATCCCGTCGCGTGGTCTTCGATCAACCGCAAGCCGAGGTGCACGTGGCCGAGCAGCCGTCCCTCGTCGGTGGGGGTGAATGCCGGTCCGCGCCCGAGCTCACGCGTGCGCCCGGTGTCGTGCACGAGTGCCCCTGCCAACAGAAGATCCGGACGAAGGCGCGGATGGAGCTGAGCCGTCTCGCGGCAGAGCGTTGCCACGCCGACCGTGTGCTCGAGAAGCCCGCCGGCGTACGAATGATGGTCGTCGGGCGTCGCGGGGTACGCGCGAAGATCGCAAGCCGCGAGGACGGCACGCACCGTCGCGGCAAGACCCGGGTGCGTGATCTCCGCGACGAGGAACTCCACGAAGCCGTCCAGCTCGTCGCCGTCGCGGCGGAGCGCAGGGGTGAGCGATGACGGGTCGACATCAGTCGCCTCGAGCGAGCGGATATCGAGCTGCAGGCGGTCGCGGAAACGCTCGACGCGACCGAGCACCCGCACGGCATCTCCCTCGGCGAACCGGCCGTCGAGAAGCTCGACGTCCTTCCACACGCGCGCCTCGATGCGGCCCGTCGGATCGACGAGCTCGAGCGCGAGGTACGACGCGCCCGACTTCGTCCGGAGCTTGCGCTTCGCCTTCACGGCGTAGACGGCCTCGACGACCCGGTCCTCGGCAAGCTCCGCGATCGTCACGAGGCCCAGTCTACGGCCGCGTCCAGACACGGAAGCCGCCACCATCGCGGCTCTCGGCGATCTCGTCGAGCACCGCGGCCGCCTCCGGCCGACGCCAGCCGAGTGCCCCGCCGAGATCCGCGGCCGACAGCTCGCCCGCACTGGCGAGCACGAGCCCGGCGAGTTCCCGCCGCGCCGCCGCCCGGGCCGGCCGGCGCTTCGGCAGCTGCCACTTCCGCGCGAGCAGGTCGTGCGCGAGAGCACCCCAGCCGCCGCGGCTCTCATCGAGGTGCCCGTTCGTCAGCAGGAGTTGGCGATGCAGCGAGACGACGGCCTTCTCGATCGTCTTCTTGTCCCGCCCGAGCAGATCGCGAAGCTCCGGCGCCGTCACCGGCTCGCCGGCCGCGCGTACCGCCTCGAGCACGTCCGCCTCGACTGTGTCCGGTTCGGGCTCGGGCCGCGCCGCGACGAGGGCGGGCAGGCACGCCGGCGAGACGAGCGCGACCATTCGCGCAAGATGCTTCCCCACACAGACGAGCCCGCTCCCGGGCAGTTCGTCCTTCAGTCCCCAGGTGACCTCGAGTGCCTTGCTCCAACCGAGGAAGACGCCACTGGAGTCGCGGCGCGACCAGTTCTCCTCGCGGCTCCCGTTGACCTGCTCCCAGAGCGACGGGAGCACGACGTTCGCCTTCGGAAAGAGCAGCGCGAGCCCGACGCCGTTCACCCAGGCCGTCGCCTGCGGAGCTGTGCGGACCAGGGTCACGAACCACAGACTAGGCTCCACCGCGTGCCTACCGTGACCCCGTTTCGCGCGCTTCGCTACGACACTGCGGTCGCAGGGCCGCTCGCCGACCTCGTCGCGCCGCCGTACGACGTGATCAGCGAGGACGAACGCGCGGTGTACCTCGCCCGGAACGCGCACAACATCGTGCACCTGACCCTCCCCGACTCGCCCGAGCAGGCCGCGTCCGATCTTGCGACCTGGCAGGACGAACGCGTCCTCGTCCGGGCAGAGGAGGCGTTCTGGTGGGTCGCCCAGGACTACACCGGGCCGGACGGTGTTGCACGAACGCGCGAGGGGTTTGCCGCCGCCGTCGAGGCCACGCCGTACGAAGCAGGAGAGGTGCTGCCCCACGAGCGAACGCATGCGGGGCCGAAGGAGGGACGACTGCGACTGCTGCGCTCGACGCGCACGCAACTCGAGCCGATCTTCCTTCTCTACGACGCCGACGCCCCGCTCGTACGGCCCGACGCGGCGGCCGCGATGGACGTCAGCGAGGGCGGCGTTCGCACGCGGGTCTGGCCGGTCGCGGCTCCCCCTGTGACGATCGAGACGCCGCTCCTGATCGCCGACGGTCACCACCGCTACGAGACGGCTGTGGCATTCCGTAGCGAGGATCCGACGGCAACCCGAACGCTTGCGATCCTCGTCTCCTCGCGCGCGCCCGGTCTCGAGATCTTCCCCACCCACCGGCTCGTCCAGCGGCTCGGAGACATGCCGGGTGTTGAGGTCGAAGCGCCAGGCGAGGGCGTGACGCTCTACCGCGACGGCCGTTTCCTCCGCGTCGAGACCGGCGACGATTTCGGGCCGCGCGTCGTTGAGTCATTCGCGCCCGAGGGAGTGAGCTACACCCCGTACGCCGCGGACGCGATCGCGGCGGTCGATCGCGGCGATGCGGCGGCCGCGTTCCTGCTGCAGCCGGTCACGGTCGACCAGGTCGCCGCGTTCGCGCACGAGGGCGAGACGATGCCGCAGAAGTCGACCTTCTTCTTTCCGAAGCTGACCTCCGGCCTGCTGCTGTATCCGGTGGGCTCATGACACCCGATTGGCTCGCACTCTGTCACGCTGCTCGCGACGATGTGAGCGCCGTCCTCGCCTCGATGCCGGGCCGTGCCGAACGGGAGCCGGTTGTCGGTGCCGGTGAGGGGGGCGACGAAACCACAGCGATCGATGCGGCCGCCGAGGCGGCGATCCTGGCCCGGTTCAGCGGCGAGGACGTGCGAATCGTCAGCGAAGAAGTGGGCGTCGAGGGCGATGGCCGCTTCACTGTCGTCGTCGATCCGATCGACGGCTCGCTGAACGCGAAGCGCGGCATCCCGTTCTTCTCGATCTCGATCGCCGTCGCCGAGGGAGAGACGATGGACGATGTCGTCTTCGGCTACGTCTACGACTTCGGCGCGAACGAGGAATGGACGGCGGTGCGCGGCGGCGGTGCCTTCCTCGACGGCATCCCCATCACAGAGCGTCCCAAGGACGAGCTCGAGGTCCTGTCGTTCGAGGCGACCACGCTTGCGTACGTGACCGAGAATGCTGCGCGCTTCACCGGGGTCGCGCACCGCCTGCGGATCATGGGCTCGCTTGCGATCTCGCTCTGTCACCTCGCGGCGGGGCGTATCGACGGCGTCGTTTCGCTGAAGGCGGCACGCTCGGTCGACATCGCCGCCGCGCAGTTGCTCGTCCGCGAGCAGGGACTCGCGATCGGGTTGCCAGAAGCGCCGCCGTTCGGCGCCGCACCGCTCGACCTCGAGGGACGCTCACGTGTTGCCGCCGCGGGCACCGAGGTGCTCTGCGCGAGACTCGCCGCCGCACTCACAGCAAACCTCTAGCCGACGTCGAGCAGCTCGCGCACCTTGGCGACGAGCTCGGCGTTCTGAAAGGGCTTGCGCAGGAACGCCGTCGCCGGCACCGCAAGCGCGCTCGCGTCGAGAATGTCGTCCGTGTAGCCGGACATGTAGAGGACGCGCAAGCCTGCGATCCGGCCGCGCAGGATCACGGCGAGCTCCGGCCCGTTCATCTCAGGCATCACGACGTCGGTGAGCAAAACGTCGCATGAAGGAGCGTCGTCGAGGAGTGCCAGTGCCGCGTGTGCACTCGCTGCGGTCGAGACCCGAAAGCCGGCTGCGAGCAGAATGTCACGCGTGAGCTCACGCACGACCTTTCGGTCCTCGACCACGACAACGTGCTCGTTGCCGCGTGCGCCGGACCGTGACTCGGGCGGCTTGCTGCTTCCCGTCGCGGTCGGGGCCGTCGCCGGGATGACCGCCTCGACCGTCGTACCGTTTCCTGGCGCCGATTCGATGGTGAGCGTCCCGCCGAGTCTCTCGACAACGCCGTAGGCGACGGAGAGGCCGAGGCCCGTTCCCATTCCCTCGGGCTTTGTCGTGAAGAAGGGCTCGAACGCTCGCGCCTTGGTGGCTTCGTCCATCCCCGCGCCGGTATCACGGATCCGTAAGACGACGCTGTCTTCGATCGCGGCCGTCTCGATCGTGATCGTGCCGCCGCCCTCCATGGCGTCGCGCGCATTGAGGGCGAGGTTCAGAACGACCTGCTTCAGTTCGTCGCCGTCGGCCATCACCGACGGCAACGCGTCTGCGAGCGCGAGCCGGACGGTGATGTCCTCGCGGATGAACCGACCGAGAAGATCCGCCGCTGCCTGGGACACCGCGTTGACGTCGACGGGGCGGCGTTCGAGTGTCTTCTGGCGACTGAACGAGAGAATCTTTGCCGTCAACTCGGCGGCCTCGGCAGCCGCGTTCCTGATGCCGTCGAGACACCGGTGGAGTGACGCCTCCGGCATGTCCGGGCCGGACGCGAGGTCGGCGTAGCCGGAGATCGCGGTCAGCAGATTGTTGAAGTCGTGCGCGATGCCGCCTGCGAACTGCCCGAGCGCCTCCATCTTCTGCGCCTGGAGGAGCTGTTCTTCGAGCCGCTTCTGTTTCGTGATGTCGAGCAGGAAGCCACGGCTGGTCGGCTCTCCGATCGTGGTCTCCATGACGGAGCTGTGGTCGCGCACCCAGACGTAGCTGCCGTCGCGATGGCGCAGTCGATACTCCTCCTCGAACCGCTCTCGCGTCAGGTTCGCGTGCACCACCGCCGCCATGACGCGCGGCGCATCGTCCGGGTGCAAAAGGGTTTCGAAGCTATTCGCTTGGGCGGTCAGCTCGGAAGGCTCCCAGCCGAGCAATTCGTTGACCTGTGGGCTCGTGTAGATGTTCGTTGCCTGATCGTCGGAGTGGTCGACGTAGGTGACGAGTGGCAGCGACTCGACGAGCTCGCGGAAGCGGCTCTCTGCGGCATCACGTTCGCGTTCGGCGCGCTTGCGCTCGCGGATGTCGTCGTAGAGGACGAGGAATCCGCCCGCCGCCCCGAGCTTCGCATCGAGCGGCGCGGAGTACGCACTCAGGTCGAGCACGGTCCCGTCCGCGGCACGCCGCACGATCTCGACGCCGCTCAGGGTCTCTCCGCTGACGATGCGCCGGCGGTAGTCGTCGGACTCCGCCTGGCCGTCCTCGGGGATCGTGGGGTTCGATTTCCCGAAGGTGTCCTTCTCGCTCCAGCCGAACAACGCTTCCGCGCCGCGGTTCCAGGCGATGACGTGAGCCTCCGCGTCGTACGCGACGGTCGCGAGCGGCAATCGGTCGATCACCCGGACAAGCCGGTCGCTCTCACCCGACGCCGGGTCTGTGTGTCGTCGCATGCCTTCTCGCCGACCCAGGAAGTAGCCGAGGACGGCCACCGCAACGACGGCGAGCGCGAACCAGAGGTTGATCACACGGATGATGTCGGGAGAGGCAGAGCGCCGTGCCATCCCCAAAACGGCGCGGTCAGCCCACCCGTCGGGCGAGCTCCTCGTCTAGCCTGGGCCTATGCCGACTCGTGACGAGATCCTCGCCGGCCTCGCGCTCGTGATCGATCCGGAGCTCCGCAAGCCGGTCACCGAGCTCGAAATGGTGCGCGACATCCGGATCGACGGGGCGGACGTCGCCGTCACGATCGCGCTCACGGTCGCCGGCTGTCCGCTGCGGTCGAGCTTCGAGGAGCAGGTCGCCCGGCACGTCGGCACGCTGCCAAGCGTCGCCTCGGTCAGCTTGCACTTCGACGTGATGACACCCGATGAGCGCGCCGCCCTCACGACCAGGTTGCGCGGTGCCGCCGAGCCTAAGGGCGTCCAGCTACCGGCGACGACTCGCGTCATCGCCGTCGCATCGGGGAAGGGCGGCGTCGGCAAGTCCTCGCTCACTGTCAACCTTGCCGCGGCCTTCGCCGCGCTCGGCAACGAGGTCGGCGTGCTCGACGCGGACATCTACGGGCATTCGATTCCGCACATGCTCGGCATTCATCAGAAGCCGGTCGTCGTCGACAAGATGATCGTCCCACCTGTCGCGCACGATCTGAAGCTGATGTCGATCGGGTTCTTTCTCGACGACAACGCGCCTGTCATGTGGCGGGGCCCGATGCTTCATCGTGCGCTCGAGCAGTTTCTCCAGGACGTCCACTGGGGCGAGATCAATGTCCTGTTCGTCGATATGCCGCCGGGCACCGGCGATGTCTCGATTTCGCTCGGGCAGCTCTTGCCGCGCGCTGAGGCGGTCGTCGTCACGACGCCGCAGCCGCTCGCACAGGAGGTAGCCTCGCGCGCCGCGACGATGGCCCAGAAGACGGGCATGCGCGTGGTCGGCGTGGTCGAGAACATGACGTCGGAGATCTTCGGCTACGGCGGCGGTGAGCGTCTCGCCGCCGAGCTGAACGTGCCGCTGCTCGGGCAGGTGCCGCTCGACGCTCGAGTGCGGGAGTCGGGCGACGCCGGGGTCCCGCTCGTACTCCGTGATCCCGATTCGGAGCCGGCGCGCGCGATCATCGATCTCGCGGCGGCGATCGACGCGAGTCGCGCGGGTGGCTTCACCCGCACGTTGCCGCTCGTGCTTTAAACGCTCATGCCCGCGGCGGCCTTCTTCGACCTCGACCGCACCCTGATCCGTCGTTCCTCGGTGCTCGCTCTCGCGGGCACGTTTCGCGAGCGCGGTCTCATTTCACGCGGCGACCTGTTGAAGTCCGCGCTGCTCCAGTTCCAGTTCGCTGCGCGCGGGGCGAGCGCGGAGCGCGTCCGCTTTGCCGCCGAGGACGGAATGCAATTGCTCAAGGGGTTCTCCGTCGCCGACCTCCAACACCTGGTCGGCGACGCGATGGAGACGGTGCTTCGCCCCCTCCTCTACGCGGAGCCTCTGCTCCTCGTTCAGCAGCATCGCGAGCGGGACGAGCGCGTGTACATCGTCTCGGCGACGCTCCAGGAGATCGTGCAGCACATTGCCGACGACCTCGGCTTCGACGGCGCGATCGGCTCGACCTGCGAGATCGTCGACGGCGTCTACACCGGCAGGCCGCTGCGAGCCGCGCACGGTGAGGGAAAGGCGCTCGCCGTTCGCGAGCTGGCCGCCGCGTCCGGCCTCGATCTCGGCGCCAGCACCGCGTACTCGGATTCAGGCACCGACGTCCCGTTCCTCGAAGCTGTCGGCCATCCCATCGTCGTCAATCCCGACCGCTCGCTTCGCAAGACGGCGCGCGAGCGAGGCTGGCCGGTGCTCGAGTTCTCCGAGCAGCTCTATCCCTCGCCCGCGCGGCGGATCGCACCGCGCGCGGCTCTCACCCTCGCAGTCGGCGCCGGGTTGTGGCGCGCGGCTCGTCGTCGTGGATCCTGACGAGGCGCATCCGCGGCTCGCGGCCCTCGGGTTCGCTCCTGCGGACGTCGAGACGCTCGCCGCGCACTTCCTCGACGCGGAGCGCCGCGGCCAGCTCGGGCACGGTCTCTCTCGCATCGAGTGGCTCGAGACCTGGGCTGAGCTCGCCGTCGAGGCGAGCCCGGTACGTGTTCTCTCGGAGCCGGGCTATGAGCGCTGGGACGGCGCCGGTGCGCTCGGCTACCTCACGCTCGCGGCGGTCGTCGCAGCTCAACTCGCCGACCCGCCGGCGCGGGCGCGACTGGTCGTCTGTTCGCGCACGTTCCCGACCGGGGCGCTCGGCTACTGGGTGAGGGCGCTCGCTGCGGGCGGGCTCGTCGCGCTCCTCACCGCGACGTCACCACGTCGCCTCGCATCGCCGGAGGGTGGCGCGCCGCTCGCCGGCACCAATCCACTTGCGATCGCCGTGCCGTCGTCAGACGGCCGCCCGGTCATCGTGGACGTCTCGATGGGCGCAGTCACCCACGGCGACGTGCTTGCGGGACGTGCGCGCCCAGAGGATCTGGTCGCGTTCGGCGGCGCCCAGGCGCACAAGGCGTTCGCACTCGCGATCGGCTTGCAGCTCTTCGTCGACGCGCTCACCCCCGAGGACGAGTTCGGCGCCGTGCTCGTCGTCGCACAACCAGAGGCCGACCCCGCCCCGACGCTGCGCGCACTCGCTGCCGGCATGCGCCTCCCCGGCGACCGGTACTAGGCCGGGAAGCCGGGCTCGCGGCGAATTGACGCGAAGTCGGAATCGGCCCGGGCGACGGCGGCCCAGTGTGGCTCGAGCGCGACAGCACGCTTCAGGTGCAGCAGGGCGCCGAGGTCGTGACCTGCGCGCGCTTCCATGCACGCGAGGTTGTAGAGGAGCGCCGGATGCTCCGGCTGCAGGGCGAGCGCCTCCTCGTGGATTGCGATCGCCTCGCCCCAGCGCTCGGCCTGCGCCGCAGGCACGGCCGCGAACATCGCCTCCCAGGCAGAGAGGGTATGCGCGGCTCCGGGCTTGCCCCCGAGTGCAAGCACCGTCGTTTCATGGTCGAGAGCGACCGCGCCGCGTTTCAGCGCCGGATCGCGGACGAACACGAACTGGCCAGGCACGAGCTCGTGATCGTTGCCGTCGATCGTGAACCGCGCCCGGCCGCGAAGGACGAAGTAGATCTCCTCATGGCCGAGGCGGCTCTCCGTATGCTCCTCGACCACAGGCCCGCCGACTTCGCGGGCGGTGTAGGCATTCACGCCGAATGCGGTGATGCCGAAGCGCCGGCGGATAGGGCTCCACACGAAGCCGTCCGGCATCTCGATCCGATCGAGCTCGTCGACATGCGCGACGCTCATCCGCGGCGCTCCCTCCAGCGCGGGTCGGCGTGCAGCGCCGCGAAGTCGCTGTCGTCGAGGGCGTAGTCGCGGACCTCGGGCGGCCCGAGGGCGAGCGCGTGCTCGAGCTGTGCAAAAGCCGCATCGGCGTTGCCTTCGAGCGCCTCGAAGCAGGCGGCGTTGTATCGGCCCTGCCAAGCGTCGGGGCGCGCGGCGACCGCGGCCTTGACGAGGTCACGAGCAGCGTCCGCGTCGCCCGTCCGCCGCAAGGCGAACGCGACGTGGAAGTCCTCCCACGGCGCGGGCTCCCACGCTTCGCCGGGCTTTGCGCCGAGCGCGAGGACGACCGTGTCCGCGTCGTCGGCGATCGCCTCGCGCATTGTGCCGGGCGGAACGTGGACGAGCGTCCCCTCCGGGGCGACGATGCTCGCACCGTCGACGATGAACGTCGCGTGACCGCGGACGACGACGTAGAGCTCCTCGTCGCCGTCGAGCTCGTCGTGACGCTCGATCACGTGGGCGTCGGCAGCGGGCGCCGCCCAGCAGTTGACGCCGAAGGGGCGGAATCCTATGCGGCGGCGGAGCGGCAGCAGAATCGGCGCGTCGGCGGCCGCGCCCGGGTAGCGGTCGAGCTCGTCGATCGAGAGGATCTCGTAGCCTGGGTGGCTCATCGTTTGCGCAGCTCGGCGAGCACGATCGGGTCGATCCGCTCGATGCCGTCGATTCGCTCCTCGAGGTTCTCGGTGCCCGACCAATCACCGAACGCCTGTGCGAGGTCGCCCGTGTAACCGAGCCGCGCGAGCCGCTCGGCGAGCTCCGACTCGAGCGCGGCATCGACATCGAGCCACGTCTCGCGCGGTGACTTGCCGAAGAGGAGGTCATGCATCTCGTACAACCGCGCGAGCTCGGCCACCGGCCGGGCGTGGTCGTCGACGCGCAGGTCGACCAGCAGGTCGGAGAGGCCGGCGTACCCCCCGTCGCGCTCGACGACGAGCAGTGCCGCTGACTGCTGGCCGCGTCGGTCGCCACCGGCCGCCTGCGCGGCGGCGAGGCACTCGAGTAGCCGCTCGGCGAGCGGACGGCCCGCCGTCGCGGCGAACGCCATCGCGAGCGCGGCCACCGTCTCCTCGCCGACAAGGATGTTCCCCTGAGCGGCGAAGCACGGCCCCGCGATCCCGCCCGCCCAGTCCATGCACGCCTCGCCGGTGAAGGTCGCGCTGCCGCCGCGGGCGTCGACGATGCCGAGCTGTCGCTGCGCGCAGCCGTCGTCGGCATCGGTGAGCCGCTCGACGACCTCGGTCGCGCCGAGGCCCTCGCGGAGCAGCTCGAGGCCGTCGCGCCCGTACCGTGGGTTGGCGTACGCCTGCGTCGCGATCGCGCCGACCTGAGGCTCCGCCCACGGCACGACCGAGCCGACGGCGAGGAACTTCGACTGCGTCGCGACGCCCCATTGCCCTGCATCGAGATCGCAGGCTGCGATCGAGTAGGTGGCGACGATCACGCGCTCAGCCGTAGGTGAGCTCGGTCAGGTCGAGGTCGACGAGCGCGCGGTCCGTCACGAGGGCGACCGCGACCTCAGGGCGGGCGAGCGCGGCCCTCACCTCGGCCGCGCTCCGCGCGCGCACGACGACCGGCTGTCCCTGTGCGTGTGCGGCGGCAAGTTGGTCGTCGTCGACCGCGTCGAGCACGAGCGCGTCGCCGAGATCGAGCTCGCCCTCGAGAGCGATCTCGGGCACCCGACGGCCGGTTGCGCCAAACCACCGCTCTCTCACAGGTCGATCGACTCTCCGGGCGCGATTCGCTCGACCAGCGCGCTCGTGAGCTGCGCGAGCGCGTCCGGCGTCCCCGTGAGCAGGCCGAACGTGCCCCAGTGGGAGGGCACGCACCGCGGGTTGCCGAGTAGCTCGAGCGCGAGTGCCGCCTCGTCGGGGCCCATCGTGAACCAGTCGCCGATCGGGAGCACGGCGACGTCGGGCTTGTAGAGCCGTGCGATCAGCGCCATGTCGCCGAACACGCACGTGTCGCCCGCGAAGTAGATCGACCTGCCCTCGAAGCGGATCACGATCCCGCAGGACTCGCCGAGGTACTCACCCCGATCGGAGCTCGACGAATGGAACGCGTTCGTCAGCGTGAAGCGGATGCCGTCGATCTCCTGCGTGCCGCCCTTGTTGAGGCCGGGCATGGCGCCGACCGACGCGCCCTGTCGGCCGAGCCAGCCCTTCAACTCCACCTGGGCGACGATCTCGGCGTCCGGAAACGACTCCGACAGCATCGCGACCTCGCCGGCGTGGTCGGAGTGGCCGTGCGTGACCGCGATGATGTCGACGCGATCGGGCTTGCGCTCGGAGTCGGGCGTCTTCGGGTTGTTCTGCAGGAACGGGTCGACGTAGATGCGCTTGCCGCCATCCGTATCGATGCGGAAGGCTGCGTGGCCGAGCCAGGTCAGTGTTGCCAAGCGAGCTCCTTTCGACCTCGGGACCCGGGGAGCATAGAAGGACCGTCCGATTCGAGAGCGAACCTTCGTGCAGATGGGACGCCGAGCACTCCCGGCTTTGCTCGCTCTGATCGCCGCCCTCGCGGACGGCCGCGGCGCCCACGGGCTCGCCTTCGACGCACTGCTCGGAGCGATCCCTTTTGCCGCCGTCGCCGCGCTCGAGGCGTTCGGCACGTATCTGGAACAACGCGAGGACGCGGTCGGCGGCGTGCAGGCGCTTCTCTGGACGCTTGCTCTCGGGCTGCTCGTGCTCTCGTGCGCGGCCCGGTCGCCGACGAGTCAAACGGCGACACTGCCGCCGCTCGGCTGGTCGGCGCTCGTTGCTTGCCTGGGTGTGTTCGCGATCAAGCTGACGGTCGCGGTCGTGCCCGTCGCGCGCCGGCTCGTGCTCGCGCAGCCCGCGAAGCCTTAGAACCCTAGAGCGGCAAGACGCGCGCGGCGCTGCGGGCGATATCGATCAGCGGCTGCACCGCGAAGAACGAGCCGACCGTGACCGCGAGGCAGATCGTGACCGCGACGCCGAGCAGAAGCTCGCGGGGTGGCGAGCCGCCGGCCGGTGCGAGTTGCAGCTCGGCCGCGTCCCGGAAATACATGGCGCGGACGATCCCGAGGTAGTAGTACGCCGAGATCATCGTGGCGATCACGCCTGCGACGATCAGCCACCACATGCCGTGGTCGTACGCCGCGGCGAAGACGTAGAACTTGCCGATGAAGCCGCCGGTCAGCGGGAAGCCGAGGAAGCCGAGCATGAAGACCCACATCGCGACGCCGTAGAAGGGCCGTTCCCAGCCGAACCCTGCGAGGTTCTCGAGCGTCACGGGCACGCCGAGCTCGCGCTCCCGCGCGGCAACCACCGCGAACGCGCCGAGGGACATCGCGGCATACGGGATGAGGTAGTACTGCAGCGCGCGGCCGCCGAGCTGGCTCGCCGCAGCGACGGCGATCAGCATGAAGCCTGCGTGCGAGACGGACGAGTACGCGAGGATCCGCTTCACATTCCGCTGGACGAGCGCACCGATGTTGCCCCAGGCGAGCGAGATGCACGCGATCACCGCGATCGCGTAGCGCCACAAGTGCTGGTCGTGCGGGAACGCCGTTGCGAGGACGCGGTAGGTGACGACGAGCGCTGCGACCTTCGTCGCCGACGACATGAACGCGGTCACCGGCGTGGGCGCGCCCTGGTAGGCGTCGGGCGTCCACATATGGAACGGCGCAGCTGACGACTTGAACGCGAGCCCGGCGATGATCATCGCGAGCCCGACGACGAGCATCGCGTCGTGACCGTGACCGGCGGCCGCGATCTTGTCGAAGCTCAGCTGGCCGGTCTCGCCGTAGACGAGCGCCGAGCCGAAGAGGAGCGTCGCCGAACCGACCGCGCCGACGATCAGGTACTTCAGGCCTGCCTCCAGTGACCCGATCAGGTCGATGTCGATCGCGCTGAGGACATAGAGCGCGATCGAGAACCACTCGAGCCCGAGGAAGAGCGTCATCAGGTTCGAGGCCTGCACGAAGAACGCCATGCCCGCGCCGGCCGCGGTGAGGAGCGCGTAGTACTCGGCGACGTGCTCCTCCCGCCACCGCTCACGCGCTGAGATGAGCACCGTGACGGCGCCGCAGCCGGCGATCAGCACCTGCGCGAGCGATGACCAGCGATCGCGGAAGATCGCGTCATGCACGAGCACCGACGCGTGCGGGCTCTTGTCGTCGAGCAGGACCGCCCACACGAGCGCGGCGACGAAACCCGCGAACGCGACCGACGCTGCGACGGCCGCACGAGGCTTCCGCGGCACGAAGACCGCGACCATCAGCAGGAGACCGGCAGCTGTGAGCAGCGCCAGCGAGGGCGCGAGATCGAACCAGTCGACGTGCGGCTTCACGATCACTTCGGCAGACCCCGCAGGATCGTGTTCTGCGCGTGGTTGCCGCCGAACGCGTGCCCCGAGATCAGGTTCGGCCATGCGGAGAGCCCGAGGAGGCAGAGGATCAACGGCACGACGACGGCGAGCTCGCCGATCCGCAGGTCGAGGGCCGAGTCCGGCACCGCCGGGCCGACGTCACGATGCAGCACCGCGGAGACGAGGCGTAGCGCGTACATGGCGGCCAGCACCATTGCGCCGGCCCCGATCACAGCCCACGCCCAGCCCTGCGTAAGGACGCCCGCGAGGATCAGGAACTCTCCCGCGAACGATGTCGAGAGCGGCACCGCGAGCGTGATCACGCCGACGGTCATGAGCGTCGTCGCGAGAGCCGGCCGTCCGCGCGCCATTCCGCCGAGCAGCGCGAACTCGCCGGTCGACGTGCGGCGCTCGACCATGCCCGCGAGGAGGAAAAGAGCGGCCGACATCAGCGCGTGGTTGACCATCTGCAGCACGGCGCCGTCGAAGCCGAGGTCGTTCGCCGCGAGCAGTCCCAGCACGATCAGGCCCGACTGCGCGAGCGACGAGTACAGAACGACGCCGCGGAAGTCGGGCGCGCGGAACGCGAGCAGTGAGCCGTAGACCACGGAGATCGACGCGAGCACGAGCAGAACGACGCGCCAGTCATCGACGACGGCCGGGAACTTCGCGATCGCAATCCGGAGCAGGCCGTAGAGGCCCGCCTTCGAGACCACGCCGGAGAGAATCGCCGAGATCTCGGGCGGCGACTCGCGATACGTGATCGGCAGCCAGCCGTGGAACGGGAAGAGCGGCGACTTGATCGCGAACGCGACAACGAACCCGAGGAAGAGCCAGGTCGAGTTGCTCGGCCCCATCTTCGTCAGGTCAAACGTGCCCTGTTGCAGGCCGTAGACAATGATCGCGGCCAGCATCAGCAGCGAGCCGACGACGGTGTAGATGACGAACGTCAGCGTTGCGCGCATCCGATTCGGGCCGCCCCAGACGCCGATCAGCACGTAGAGCGGGATCAGCATCGCCTCGAAGAAGGCGTAGAAGAGCAGCAGATCCTGGGCGGTGAAGACGCCGACGATCGCGCCGGTCGTGAGCAGCATCAGCGCGAAGTACGCACGCGCTCGCTCGCGGCTCACCCACCAGCCGTAGATCGTGCACGCCGCCATGACGACGACCGTCGCGCCGACGAGCCAGAGCGAGAACGCGTACTGCCCCACGTGATAGCTCACGTGCAGGTCGCTGAACCACGCGTGGTTCTGCGAGAACTGGAGCCCGGGGTCGCCGAAGGAGAACTTCGACGCGGCGGTGATCCAGAAACCGACCTCGACGAGCGAGATGAGCGCGGCGAGCGATCCGAGCCAGTAGGCGGGCAGGGGCGTGACGGCGATCAGGATCGCGCCTGCGACCGGCAGGAAGATGAGGATCGTCGTCAGCCACTGGTGCATCAGCGGGCCGCCAGGAAGACGACGGCGAGGACGGCGAGCCCGCCTACGAGGGCGAGCACGTATGAGCGGACGAGGCCGTTCTGCGCGCGACCGACGTCACGGGCACCGAGTCCGACGCCGTCGGAAAGCGCGGTCAGCGAGCCGCCGATCAGCGGCTGCTCGACGAGCGCGTAAAGGCCGCGCGCGAGGAGATCGGCGGTGCGGTACCACAGGAGGTCGTACAGCTCGTCCCAGTAGAACTTGTGCACGAAGAGCGAGACCGCTTTCGGTGCCTCGGCCCGCTTTGCGGAGTAGATGAACCAGGCGGTCGCCATGCCGGCAAGCCCGACGGCGAGCGCGAGCGCCGAGGTCAGCCACTCCTGCGTCGAGGACGGCTCGGTGAACGGATGCGAAACGGGGTCGAGCCAGGTCGTGAGCGGATGCCATAGCGGGCCGAACTGGAGGAAGCCGCCGATCACCGAGAGCAGGGCGAGCGTGCCGACGGTCCAGCGCATCGAAAGCGGGCCTTCCTGGCCGTGGTGCGCGTGGAAGTGCTCCCGTGCGAACTCCGACGGCTCGCCCGTGAAGACGATGAAGTAGAGGCGGAACGCGTACAGCCCGGTGAGGAACGCGCCGGCGATGCACGCGACCCAGATCACCGCGCCGTAGGCGCCGTGCGCGAGCGCCGAGGCGATGATCGAGTCCTTCGAGAAGAAACCGGCGAACGGGAAGATGCCGACAAGCGCAAGCGAGCCGATCAGGAAGACGATCTTCGTCTGCGGCATCAACTTGCCGATGCCGGCAAGCTTGAAGATGTCCTGCTCGCCGACGACGGCATGGATTGCGATTCCGGCTGCGAGAAAGAGAAGCGCCTTGAAGAAGGCGTGGGTCATCAGGTGGAACATCGCGTTCGGGTACGCGCCGAGCCCTGCGCCGACGAACATGTAGCCGATCTGCGACATCGTCGAGTACGCGATCACGCGCTTGATGTCGGTCTGGACGAGCGCGATCAAGCCGGCCATCAAGAGTGTCGCTGCGCCGAGCCCGGCGGCGAGATCCTGGATCACGTACGCGTTCTCGAAGAGCGGATGGACGCGCACGATCAGGTAGACGCCCGCGGTCACCATCGTCGCGGCATGGATGAGTGCACTCACCGGCGTCGGGCCTTCCATCGCGTCGGGGAGCCACGTGTGCAGTGGGATCTGCGCCGATTTCGCGAGCGCGCCGCCGAGCAGGCCGAGTGCGATGAGGTTCGCAACCGCCCCGCCGTGCGGTGACGCGGCGAACACCGAGGCGTAGTCGAGGTGCCCGGTGTGCTGGATGAGGAGAAACAACGAGAGCGCCATCGTCGCGTCGCCGAAGGCATTCATGACGAACGCCTTCTTGGCGGCGGCGATCGCGGCAGGCCGGTCCTGGTGGAAGCCGATCAGGAGGTAGCTCGAGAGACCGACCATGCCCCAGCCTGCGAGCAGGAGCAGGAGGTTGCCACCCTCGACCAGCAGGAGCATCGAGAAGACGAAGAGCGAGATGTAGGCGAAGTAGCGCCGTTCCTCGTCCTCGCCGTCCATGTAGCCGACCGAGTACGCGACGATCAGCGAGCCGACCCCGGCGACGATCAGCATCATCATCACGCTCAGCTGGTCGGCGAGCAGGGTGAATCCAAAGTGGTAGGGGCCGGCTGAGAGCCAAGTCCACGACGTCGTCACGTGCGCGCGCGCTCCCTCGTGCTCGCCGAGCATGCGGACGAAGACGAAAACCGCGGCAGCGAACGAGCCCATCGTCGTGACCGTCGAGATGTAGCCCGCGAGGCGCCGCGAGATGCGCGTCCCGCCGAGCGTGATCGCGAGCGTCGAGGCGAGCGGCAGCAGCAGGCAGATCCAGGTCGCGGTGCCCATCTAACCTCGAAGCGTCCGCAGCTTGTCGACGTCGAGCTCGACGCCCCGGCGGCCCATCGCGACGATCAGCCCGAGGCCGACGACGACTTCGGACGCGGCGACGGCCATCACCGAGATCGCAAAGATCTGGCCGTCCTCGCGGCCGTGCAGGCGCGAGAAGGCGATCAGGAGCAGGTTCGCGGAATTCAACATGATCTCGACCGAGAGCAGGATGATCAGCGGCGAGCGGCGCAGCAGCACGCCGAGCGCGCCGGTCGTGAAGAGCAGCGCGGCAAGGATGACGTACCAGCGGATGTCAGGCCCGTGCATCGTGCTCCCCCGGTGTCTCGAAGGTGCGCGCATGCGAGCCGAGGACGACGCCGCCGACGGCTGCGACGAGCAGGACGATCGACGTGACCTCGAAGGCGAGGAGGTGGTCGGTCAGGAAGAGCCGCCCGATCGCCTCAGGCGAGCCGAAGCTGCGGTCGACGTGGCGTGTGTGCCCGAGGAATCCGCCTGCCTTCAGCCCGACGACGACGACCACCTCGGCAAGAATCGCGCCGCCCGCGAGCACTGCGCCGACGACCTGCCACGTCGGCCCGCCCGACCACGGCGAGTCGTCGCTGCGATCGCCGAGGTACGCGATCACGAACAGGAACATCACCATCACCGCGCCGCCGTAGACGAGCACCTGGCCCGCCGCGACGAACTCACCGGAGAGAAGCAGGAAGAGCACCGCGAGCGATGCGAGGTTCCCGATCAGCGCGAGTGCCGAGTAGAACGGGTTGCGAAAACTGACCACCGCGAGCGCGCTTGTGAGACACGCGAACGCGGCGCCGAACCACACGACCCAGACGAGGAAGTTCGCCACTACGAATTGTCCTTGTAGTACGGGATCGGCGTGTCATAGAGATCGGCGTCGGCCACCGGCACGCGCTTGATCGGCGGTGCGAGCAGCATGTCTTTCGTGTAGATGAGGTCGTCGCGGTTGTGCTCGGAGATCTCGAAGTCGTTGCCGAGCGTGATCGCGTCGAAGGGGCATGCGAGCTCGCAGTAGCCGCAGAAGATGCAGCGCGAGAGGTTGATCTCGTAGATGCGGGCGTAACGCTCGCCCGGGGAGACGCGATTGGAGGCGGTGTTCTCTGCCGGGACGACGCGGATGCAGTCGGCCGGGCACGCGGCGGCACAGAGCGAGCAGCCGACGCACTTCTCGAGCCCGTTGGAGTGCCGGTGCAGGCGGTGACGGCCGCGGTAGCGCGGATACACCGGACGCTTGTACTCCGGGTATTGCTGCGTGATCGGCTTCTTGAAAATCTGTTTCAGCGTGACGCCGAAGCCCTTCAGGGTGTTCGGGACGACAAAGCTCATGCGTTGATCCTGCTCACTTGATCAGCACCACGAGGAATGCGGTCACGAGCGCGTTGACGGTCGCGACGGGCAGGAGCACCTTCCAGCCGAAGCGCATCAGCTGGTCGTAGCGCAGGCGCGGCTGGGTCGCGCGCAGCCAGATGAACGCGGCGACGAGCGTGAACAGTTTCAGCACGAACCAGATCGGGCCGAGCGCGTCGAGCGAGTGCACCCATGGGAAGTGGTAGCCGTCGAAGAAGAGCGTCACGCAGAGGCCCGAGAGCGTGATCATGTTGATGTACTCCGCGGCCTGGAAGAGGCCCCAGCGCATGCCGGAATATTCGGTGTGGTAGCCCGCGACGAGCTCCGTGTCGGCCTCGGGCAGGTCGAACGGCGGCCGCGAGGTCTCGGCGACGCCACCGATCAGGAAGACGACGAAGCCGACGAACTGCGGGATGAAGAACCATAGCGTCGCCTGCTGCTTGTCGACGATCCCCTGCAGGTTGAGCGACTGCCCCATCAAGACGACGCCGAGGACGCTCAGCGCGAGCGAGACCTCGTACGACACGAGCTGTGCGCAGGTGCGCATCGAGCCGAGGATCGAGTACTTCGACTCCGACGCCCAACCGCCGATGATGAAGCCGTAGATCCCGAGCGAGCCGAGCGCGAAGATCAGGATCAGCGAGATCGGGATGTTCACGACGGCGCCGTTGATGTGGTGACCCCACACGTCCCAGCCGGCGCCGAACGGCAGCACACTGAAGGCGGCGAGCGCGGTGAACATCGAGACGATCGGGGCGATGATGTAGAGCGGCTCCTTGGCCGCCATCGGCGCAAACGCCTCCTTGCGGATCAGCTTCAGCAGGTCGGCGATCGGCACCAGCAGGCCCTTGGGGCCGGCCCGGTTCGGGCCGAAGCGCAGCTGCATGCGGCCGAGCAGCTTCCGCTCGAGCCAGGTCGTGAAGGCGAAGAACACCATTACGACGTTGATGACGAGGAACGCCTTCGGGATCGTGATCCACCAGGCTTCGTGGTGCATCACTGCGCGGTCACCTCGACCGTGGGGTGCAGGTCAGCGGCGTGCAGGTCGGCGGCGTGCTGGCGCGCGATGCGCACGGTGCCGGCGCCCAGGTCGCGCGCGATGCGTGCGCGAAGCTCGAGCGACGTGCCGTTCGACGAGACCGTGACGGTTGCGCCGTTGCGAATGCCGCGCGCTTTAGCGTCGACGGGCGAGATCTGCACCTCGGCGTCAGGCGCCTGGAACGCGAGCTCGCTCGTTCGCTCCACCGCTGCGCCGGAGAAGAGCGGCCGGTAGGCGATCAGGCGCAGGCCGCCGTCAGGGGCTTTCCGCTCGTCGCGCGCCCCGAGTCCGTGACCTGCGGCGCGCTCGGGACGTGGCGGGAGGTCGGCCTGTTCGCCGATCTCGCCGAAGCTGATCCCGCCGAAGCACTGCTCGGAGATCTCGTCGAAGACGAGCGAGGCGTGCGGTGACACCTCGACGTCGAACCGGGCGGCGAGCTTCGCGATCCAGGCGAGGGTGTCCGGCACCGGGGCAAGGACGGCGCGGCGCTGGCGCTGCAGCCGACCCTCGAGGTTGATCGTCGTACCGTCCCGCTCGAGGTAACTCGTGCCGGGCAGGACGAGATCGGCGAGGTCGTCGAAGCTCTCCTCGAACATCCCGATCCCGATCACGACCTTCGCGTCGGCGGCAAGAGCGCGGACACTCGGATCAGTTGCCGCCTCGTCGCCCGAGATGACGAGCACGCGCGGCCTGGCGTCACCCGGCTCGCCGTCACCCGCGGCACTCCATGCGTCGGTGACGCCGCGGCCGTTCGGGGTGAGCGGGAGGTAGTAGACGCTCTCGGCGCTGACGCGGTCGGCGTTCGCCTCGTCGTCGGTGATCAGCACGTCCACCCCGCCGCCGCCCTCGGGGACGTCGTAGGAGATCCGCGCGCCAGCGCGCCGCGCAGCCTTCAGCCAGAGATCGACGATCGGTGCGCGGTCGACGACGGGAGCGTCCGACAGGACGACGATCGTCTTCGCGGCACGGATCGCCGAGAGCGGCGCGCGCCACGCGTCGAGCGAATCCGGGATGGGCTCGGGCAGCACGGCGGCGTGCGCGCCGAGTCCCTGGCGCAGGAGCTTCGCGAGCCCGTAGGCCTCCTCGACCGATTCGCCACCCGAGAGCGCGGTCACGGTGGAGGCGCCGCCGTCGCGCAGCAGCCGCTCGGCCTCGTCGAGGGCCTCGTCCCACGAGATCGGGTGGAGCCGCCGGCCGACTTTGCGCAGCGGACCTGTGATGCGGTCCGCCGCGTCGAGATGTGCGTACGCGAAGCGACCCTTGTCGCACAGCCACCCTTCGTCGATTTGCGGGTGGTTCCGGGACAGGATCCGCTTGACCTTGCCCTCGCGCGTCGTCGCGCTGATGTTGCAGCCGACCGGGCAGAGACCGCACACCGTCGGCGCGTTCTGGATCTCCCACGGGCGGGCTTCGAACCGGTACTGGGTGGAGGTGAGTGCACCGACCGGGCAGAGCTCTGTGACGTTGCCGGAGAAGTGGCCTTTGTACGGCTCGTCCTCGAACGTCGCGATCACCGACTGTGAGCTGCGGTTGATCGCAACGAGCTGCCCGTCCTCCGCGACCGACTCGCTGAAGCGCGTGCAGCGGTAACAGAGGATGCAGCGCTCGCGGTCGAGCGCGATCAGCGGCGAGATCGGAATCGGCTTCTCGAATGTCCGCTTCGGGAACTGCATGCGCGTCGAACCGGGGCCGTAGCGGAACGTCAGATCCTGCAGGGGGCACTCGCCACCCTTGTCGCAGACAGGACAGTCGAGCGGATGGTTGACGAGGATGAACTCGAGCGTAGAGTTCTGGCCGTCGGCGGCTTTCTCGGAGCTGCGCGCGGTATGGACGACCATTCCCTCCTGCGCGCTCAATGTGCAGCCGGCCTGGAGCTTCGGCATCCCTTCCACCTCGACAAGGCACATGCGGCACGCCCCAACGGGCGGCCCGAGCCGCGGCTCGTAACAGAAGACCGGAATCTCGATCCCGGCAGCAGCAGCGGTCTCGACCATGCCTGTCCCCTTGGGGACTTGCACCGTCCGCTCGTCGATCGTGACGGTGACGAGCTCGGTCGCAGTCTGGGTCACGCCGCCGCCCTGTGGAAAGTCTGTGGCACTTCTGACACCGTCGTTTGGCGAAGGGCCATGGCCCGCGGAGCGTTGATCCGTTTCGCCAAAAGCCCTGCAACCGCTCGATTCGCTCTTGGGCTGTGGATCGTTGGTCGCACTTCGGTAACCCTCGTTTGGCGAAGAGACGTGGCCGCCGGAGACGAGGCCGCGGGAGAGAGGATCATGCGGGCACCTCGGCAGTCGGGGCATGGGTGTGCATCTGGATCGGTGCGAGGACGCCGTCCAGGGATGACTCGCCGCCGAAGGGGCAGCTGCCCTCGTCGATGTGCGCCTGGAACTCGGCGCGGAACTTCGCGACGTACGAGGCGATGATGATGGCGTCCGAGTCGCCGAGCGGGCAGAGGCACTTGCCGTTGATGCGGTCGCAGACGTCGAGCAGCAGGTCGAGGTCGCTCTGACTCGCACGGCCGTCCTCGAGCTTCCGCAGGATCGCTGTCAGCCAGCGCGTCCCCTCGCGGCACGGCGTGCACTTGCCGCACGACTCGTGCTCGTAGAACTCCGACCAGCGAATCCCGAGTTGCACGATGCAGCAGCGGTCGTCGAGCACCACGATCCCGGCCGAGCCCATTGCCGTGCGAAGCGCGCTGAGCGAGTCGAAGTCGTAGCCGACGTCGATCTCGTCCTTCGTCAGGATCACCGTCGAGGAGCCGCCCGGCACGACCGCCTTCAACTCGCGGCCGTCGGGGATGCCACCGCCGAGGCCGTAGACGATGTCCTTGATCGTCATGCCCGGCTCGATCTCGTAGTTGCCGCCGTTCACGACGTTGCCCGAGAGCGAGACGACGCGCGAGCCGCGCGTGTTCGGCACGCCGAGCTTCGCGTATTCCGCGCCGCCCATCGAGATCACCGGCGCGACCGTGGCGATCGTCTCGACGTTGTTTACGACCGTCGGGGACGAATAGAGGCCGGAGATCGCGGGGAACGGCGGCTTCGAGCGCGGCTGGCCGCGCCTGCCCTCGAGCGACTCGAGGAGCGCGGTCTCCTCGCCGCAGATGTACGCGCCCGCGCCGCGGTGGACGACGATCGTGACGTCGCCGCGGATCTCCGGCCGGTCCTTCAGCTCCTCGAGCGCGGCGACGAGGATCTCGTACGGGCCGCTGTATTCGCCTCGGATGTAGACGAACACATGCTGCGAGTCGATCGCGTGCGCAGTGATCAGGCAGCCCTCGACGAAGCGATGCGGCACGCGCGAGAGGATCTCGTTGTCCTTGAAGCTGCCCGGCTCCGACTCGTCGGCGTTGACGACGAGGTAGTGCGGCTTCGGCAGCTGCTCCTTTGACGGGACGAACGACCACTTGCGGCCCGCAGGGAAGAACGCACCGCCGCGGCCGCGTAGCTCCGACGTGATCAGCTCCTCGGTGACCTCCGCCGGCGTCATCGCGCGCGCCTTTGCAAGCGCGGTGTAGCCGCCGGTTGCCTCGTACTCCGCGAGGCTCGTCGTCGCATCGGCGAGCACGATGCTAGGCATCTGCGCTCGACTCCGCTCGAAGCTCCGCCACGATCGCCGGGACGTCGGCGGCGGCCACGTGCGTGCGGTAGTGGTGGTCGACCGACACGATCGTCGCCCAGCCGCAGCCGCCGAGGCACTCGACGGTGCGCAACGTCACCTTGCCGTCGGCGCTCGTCTCGCCGGCGCGGCAGCCGAGCTCGGACTCGAAGGTGTCGACGACGCGCTGCGCGCCGACGACGGCGCACGAGACGTTCGTGCAGACCTCGACGAGGTGCTCGCCGACCGGCGCAAGATGGAACTGGTCGTAGAACGACGCGATCGACAGCACATAGGCCGGCGTCGCGTCGAGGGCATCTGCGACCTCGCGGATCACGTCGGAGGAGAGCCAGCCGTGCTCGGCCTGCGCGAGCCGCAGTGCAGGGAGAACTGCGCTCTGCGACTCCGGCGGATACTTCGCGCGCTCGTCTTGAATCCTCTCGTACAGGCTGCTCACCGGTCGACCTCGCCCATGACGGTGTCGAGCGAGCCGACGATCGCGATCATGTCGGCGATCAGCGCCTCGTGCATGCACGTTGCCGTCGCCTGGAGGGCAACGAACGACGGCGCGCGGAACTTCACGCGCCACGGCTTCGGGCCACCGTCGGATGCGATGTAACAGCCGAGCTCGCCGCGCGGCGACTCGATTGTGACGTACGCCTCACCTTCCGGGACGCGGAAGCCCTCGGTGACGATCTTGAAGTGATGGATCAGCGACTCCATCGAGGTATGGAGCTCGCTCCGCGGCGGCAGCACGACCTTGCGGTCGTCGGCGATCCACGGGTCGCCTTCCATGTTCTCGAGGCGGTCGAGACACTGCTCGACGATGCGCACCGACTCGCGCATCTCGTCCATGTGCACGCGATAGCGCGCGTAGACGTCGCCCTCGGGATAGACGGGCACGCGAAAGTCGACCTGGTGGTAGGCGAGGTACGGCTCGACCTTGCGGATGTCCCAATCGACGCCGGATGCGCGCAGCACCGGCCCGGACTGCCCGAGCGCGATCGCATCTTCGGCCGTCAGCAGGCCGAGGCCCTCGGTGCGCTCGAGCCAGATCTTGTTGCGCGTCAGCAGGGTCTCGTAGTCGTCGACCGCCTTCGGCATCAGCTCGCAGAACTTGCGCGCCTCGGGATAGAAGCCACGCGGGATGTCCTCGGCGAGCCCGCCGATCTGGAAGTACCGCGTGTGCATGCGGTAGCCGGTCACCATCTCGAACAGGTCGAGGATCGTGTCGCGCTCGCGGAACGCGTACCAGAACATCGAGATCGCGCCCAGCTCGAGCGCGGACGTGCCGAGCCACACGAGGTGCGAGTGGATGCGGTTCAGCTCGCACATGAGCGTGCGCATCCAGACCGCCTTCGGAGGAATCGGCAGGCCGAGCAGCTTCTCGACCGCGGCGACGAAGACGTACTCGTTGTTCTGGTACGAGACGTAGTCGATGCGCTCTGGGTAGGTGACGCACTTCCACCACGTCTTCGCCTCCATGTTCTTCTCGAAGCCGGTATGGAGGTAGCCGATCACCGCCTCGAGGCCCGTCACGTCCTCGCCGTAGAGGTCGACGATCAGCCGCAGCACGCCGTGCGTCGATGGATGGTTCGGGCCGAAGTTCACCGTCATGACATCGCCGGTGCCGATCAGCTCGGGCGGCGTCACGAGCAGGGTCGGGCAAGGCTGCGGAATGCGTGAGCCTTCGTAGATCGGGGCGCGACGCCGGGTCGGTGCGCTCGAGGTCATGCCTCTCCCGAGAAGCGAACGGGCTCGCCGCCGAGCGGATAGTCCTTGCGTAGCGGATGGCCGTCCCAGTCGTCGTCGAGCAGGATCCGCTTCAGGTTCGGGTGGCCGTCGATCGCGATGCCCATCAGGTCCCACGCCTCGCGCTCGTGCCAGTCGGCGGTCGGCCAGACGGCGATCACGGTCGGCACCGCCTCGCCCTCGTCGACCCAGGTCTGGAGGCGCAGCCTCCGCGGGCGGTCGCCGATCGAGAGCAGGTGGTAGTTGACCGCGAAGCGCTTCGGCTTCGGGAGCGGCACGACCTGGTAGCCCTGTGTCATCGGCCGGTGCAGATCGCGGCCCGCAGCGGTCCCGATGTAGCCCGAGACGCCGGCGTCGCCCCAGCCGAGATAGTCGACGGGTGTGATGTCGGAGAGGAAATTGAAGCCGGCGTCGTCGCGGAGGTGCGTGCAAGCGTCGATCAGACGGTCGATGCCGACGACCACCGTTACTTCGTCGTGCTCGTCTCGGACCTCGACGACCCCGGGGACACCGTCCCACTCGCTCACGCGTTATCTCGTTTCACGATGACCTTCGTCTCACGACGCGACGCTCCGGAGCTCGTATGCAGGCGGGACGCCCGCGCGCACGGCTTCGTGCAGGCGCACGATCCCTTCCATCAGCTGCTCGGGCCGGGGCGGACAGCCGGGCACGTACATGTCGACCGGCACGATCTTGTCGACCGACTGCACGATCGCGTAGTTGTTGAACATCCCGCCCGACGATGCGCACGCGCCCATCGCGATCACCCACTTCGGCTCGAGCATCTGGTCGTAGATCTGGCGCAGCGGCGCGGCCATCTTGTGCGACACGCGGCCGGACACGATCAGCAGGTCGGCCTGCCGCGGCGAGCCGCGGAACGGCTCCATCCCGAAGCGCGCGATGTCGTAGCGGCTCGAGACGATCGACATCATCTCGATCGCGCAGCACGCGAGCCCGAACGTGTCGGGCCACATCGAATTCGTCTGCGCCCAAGCGACGGCCTTCTCGAGCGTGGTCAGCCCGACCTTCTGCTCGAGGTCCGCGACCTCGTCCTCGAAACGCCCGGGTCCCTTCGTGGGCCAGAGCAGGCGCTCCGATTTCAGCCCCATCTGGTTCAGCCGCTTGTCTAGCGCCATTCGAGCGCGCCCTTCCGCCAGATGTAGACGTAGGCGACGAGCAGGATGATGAGGAACGTCAAGAACTCGAAGAAGCCGAACCACGAGAGCTCGTGGAGGATCACTGCGAGCGGATAGAGAAAGACGATCTCGATGTCGAAGAGGATGAAGAGCATCGCGGTGAGATAGAACGACACGGTGAAGCGCTGCCGCTTGGGCGGCCCCTGCGAGACGCCGGACTCGAATGGGATCCTCCGCGCGCGGACGCGCCGATGCGGCCGCTGCGCGAAAACGAAGCTTCCGACCATCATCGTCACCGGGATCGCAAGCGCAAAAATCGCGTAGATCGCGAACGGCAACCAATCGTTGAACAAGCGTGCTCCTCCTCCGGGCGCCGGGCCTCCGGGGCCTGCCCGGCGCTGACGCTAGCAACTTCCATCCGGTGGCACGAACAGAACCCGAACAGACGGTAGGAAGCGCGTTACGAGTGTCACGAAGTCGGTCCCGGCGGGTTGCGACCCGGTGCGCTCCGGGTACACTGCGAGCGATGGCAGCGATCGAGCAAACGGAGACCCCCGAGACCACCGTCGTCACGCTGACGGCACGCGCGGCCGACAAGGTTCGCGGCCTGATGGCCGAGGAGCCCGTGGGCGAGGCCGAGGTGCTGCGGGTCGCGATTCAGGGCGGCGGGTGCAGCGGATTCGAGTACGCGCTCGGCTTCGACCGCGCTGCGCAGGCCGGCGATCACGAGCTCTCGTTCCACGGCGTCACCGTCGTCGTCGATCCGTTTAGCGCCCCGTACCTGCAGGGCGCGACGATCGATTTCCTCGAGGGCCTCCAGGAGTCCGGCTTCAAGATCGAGAATCCGAACGCCTCCTCGGCGTGCGGTTGTGGCCACAGTTTCCAGGTCGAAGAGGGCACGCCACCCGAATCCGTCGGTGGCTGCGGCTCCGGCTGCTCGCACTGACCCGGATCCGCCGCGCCCGATGAGCACGTTGCGTGTGGCCGTCATCGGCTCCGGCCCGGCCGGCTTCTATGCGGCGGACGCACTGCTGAAGACCGAGGACCCGGTCGTCGAGGTCGACCTCATCGATCGGCTGCCGACGCCCTGGGGCCTCGTCCGTCTCGGCGTCGCGCCCGACCACGAGAACATCAAGGCCGTCTCGCGCGCTTTCGAGAAGACGGCCGCGCGCCCAGGGTTCCGCTTCTTCGGCAACGTCGAGGTTGGTCGTGACGTCACGCACGAGGAGCTCGCCGGGATGTACGACGCGGTTGTCTACAGCGTCGGTGCGCAGACCGATCGCCGCCTCGGCATTCCCGGGGAGGACCTGCCCGGATCGTGGCCCGCAACCGCGTTTGTCGCCTGGTACAACGGCCATCCTGACCAGCACAGCCTCGCGTTCGACCTCTCGCATCGCCGTGCGGTCGTGATCGGGAACGGCAACGTCGCGATCGACTGCGTCCGCATGCTCGCTCTCACCGCCGAGGAGCTCGCACCGACCGACACGACCGATGACGCCGTAGCGGGCATCGTGGGCGCGGGACTCGAGGAGATCGTCATGCTGGGCCGTCGCGGCCCGGTGCAGGCCGCGTTCACGCCGCCGGAGCTCAAGGAGCTCGGCGAGCTCGCAGGTGCAGACGTGATCGTCGACCCGCATGACCTCGAGCTCGACGCGGCGAGCGAGCGCGAGCTCCAGGAAGACCGCGAGCGCGCCCGCCGCAACCTCGACCTGCTCCGCGAGTACGCCCAGCGAGCCCCGGCCGGAAAGCCGCGGCGGATCGTCCTGCGCTTCGGCGTCTCGCCGATCGCGATCCATGGCCGAGGCCGGGTCGAGGCGATCGAGGTCGTGCGGAACGAGCTCGTCGAGGAGAACGGGCGGATCGTCGCGCGGCCGACCGGCGAGACCGAGACGATCGAGTGCGGCATCGTGCTGCGAAGCGTCGGCTACAAGGGAATCCCATTGCCCGGTGTGCCCTTCGACGAGGCGAGCGGCACGATCCGAAACGACCAGGGCCGGGTTGTCGGTACGGAGCGCACCTACGTGGCCGGCTGGATCAAGCGCGGCCCGAGCGGGGTGATCGGGACGAACAAGAAGGACGCAACCGAGACGGTCGAGCTGCTGCTCGAGGACGCACGAGCCGGCGCACTGGCCGGAACACGGTCAGGGAACTTCGAGCAGTTGCTCGAGTCTCGTGCCGTCGAGTTCGTCGAATACGCGGGCTGGCAGGCGATCGACGCTGCCGAGCGCGCCGCGGGGGAGCCACTCGGGCGGCCGCGTGTCAAGTTCGACACCTGGCGAGGCTTGCTCGAAGCAAGCGGCAGGATCCCTCCGGCGAGGGACGCGTCCGGGAGCTGAGCCGGCCGATACAGAGGGCAGATGGTCGAATGCCTCAACTGCGGCAAGCGCCGCAAAGACCCGGAGACGGAGTGCCCGCGCTGCGCCTACGTCGGCTGGGCCTTCGTCAAGGATCTCGACGAGTCGCTGCGGCGGTTGCTGCGCGACCGCGCGGTCGCTGACCGGCGCATTCGCATCGCGAGCTAAGCTCAAGCCGTGGCGGACACGGCGACAGACGCGCAAGAGCTCTGGGGCGGTGAGACGACGAAGGCGATCGGGAACTTCCCGGTCTCCGGCGAGCCGATCCCGGTTCCCGTGGCGCGCTGGCTCGGCCGCATCAAGTCCGCCGCAGCCCGGGTGAACGCCGACCTCGGCCTCCTCGACCAGGCGAAGGCGGAGCGCATTGCCGCCGCCGGCGACCGGATCGCGAACGGCGAGCTCGACGCGCAGTTCCCCATCGACGTCTTCCAGACGGGCTCTGGCACCTCGTCGAACATGAACGCAAACGAGGTGATCGCGACCGTCGCGGGTGAGGGCGTGCACGCGAACGACGACGTGAACATGGGCCAGAGCTCGAACGACGTCTTCCCGTCCGCGGTCCATCTCGCCGCGCTCGACGAGACGGTCAACGACCTTCTGCCTGCACTCACAGGGCTTGCAACCACGCTCCAGGCGAAGTCGGCGGAGTTCGCCGACGTCATCAAGTCCGGTCGCACGCACTGGATGGACGCCGTGCCGGTGACCCTCGGCCAGGAGTTCGGGGGCTACGCCGCTCAGGTGCGCGAGGGGAAGCTCCGCGTGGAAGCGACGCTGCAGCGGCTCGGCCAGATTCCACTCGGCGGCACGGCCGTCGGTACCGGGATGAACACCCACCCGGAGTTCGCGGAACGTGTGCGCGCCCGGTTGAGCGCCGACACGGGCCTCCACATCTCGCCGCCCGCCGACCCGTTCGAGTCGCAGGCCGCACGCGACGGTCTCGTCGAGGCCTCGGGCGCCCTGAAGACGCTCGCGGTCAGCCTGACGAAGATCGCGAACGACTTGCGGTTCATGGGCTCAGGCCCGCGCGCGGGCCTCGCGGAGATCTTCCTGCCGGAGCTCCAGAAGGGCTCCTCGATCATGCCGGGCAAGGTCAACCCCGTGATTCCCGAGGTCGTGACCCAGGTTGCCGCGCAGGTGATCGGGAACGACGCAGCGATCGCGATCGGGGGCATGCAGGGGCATTTCGAGCTGAACGTCTTCGTGCCGCTGATGGCGCGCAACCTCCTTCAGTCGATCAAGCTGCTTGCCTCCGCGGCGCGGCTGCTCGACGAAAAATGTGTCGCCGGGATCGAGGCAAACCGTGAGCAAAACGCGCATTACGCCGAGCTGACCCTGTCGGCGGCGACGGCCCTGAACCCGTATATCGGCTACGACAAGGCCTCGGAGATCGTGAAGAAGGCGGCGGCGTCAGGGCGCTCGCTGCGGGATGTGGCCCGCGAGGAGGGCGTTTCGGACGAGGTGCTCGACGAAGCGCTCGACTATCGCAAAATGGCCAATCCGCACGGCTGACATCGCCCTATTGCGGATCCGATATCTCGCGTCTACGATGCGCGGGCTCGGTCAGGGGAGAGTCTCTATCGTTTCCTCCTTCGTATGCCGGAGGAGCTGCGCGAGCGTTTGGCTGACGCGGCGCGGACCTCTGAGCGCAGTCTGAATCGGGAAATCGTTCACCGGCTGGAGGAGAGCTTCGAGCCGGCGCAGTCTGTCAACAGGGTGAGAGGGGAACTCCACATGAGAATTGGCAACAGGCGGAGGGCGCTTGCCGTCCTCGCGGTCGTCGCCGTCGCAATCGCGGCAACGATCGCCGGCCTCGCCGCGACGAGTCGCGACTCGAGCGGCTCCACGCGTGCGCGCATCGAACAGAAGCAACTTCGGTTCGATTCACAGGGAGCCGAAAGGGGCTCGGGCGGAGAGGCGAATGACTACCTCACGCTGCAGCAGCAGTTCGCCGAGGCGCGAACGGCGCCGTCGGGGATCGTCGACCCGGGCGCGTACTCATCCGCGCTCGGACAGCTGAACGGCCTCACGTCGATCGGCAGCACGTGGACCGACGTGACGGCGGTCAAGTACGACGCCGACCATCCCGCCTACCGGGATTACTACTCCAACTCGAGCGGTGGCTCCGGTCTCGTGACGGGCCGCATCACGGGCCTTGCCGCAGACAGCGTCGGTGACATCTGGGCTGCCGGCGCCGACGGCGGGGTCTGGCGTCGCAATGCCGGCGCAAGCTCGTGGACCGCAATCGACGATGGGCTTCTCTCGCTCTCGTCGGGCGATCTCGAGTACTCCGGCGGCAAGCTCTACTACGCAACCGGCGAGGCGAACACCGGCGGGACGAGTTACGTCGGCGCTGGCGTCTACGTGCTCTCCAATCCGACCTCCTCGACGACGTGGACGCGCGTCGGCGGCACCGAGCTCGAGTCGACGACGATCGGCAAGCTCCGCTTCGGACCCACGAAGGTCTGGGCCGCAACGCTTCGGGGCGTCTGGTCGCACAACCTGACCGACACCTCGAGCGCCTGGACGCTCTCCTATGCACCGCATCCGGAGAACCTTCCGGCGTCGCTGAAGCCGTTTGCGCAGACCGCGGCTCTTGCGAGCGCAATCGGCGGCTCGTCGTCCTCATCGCTGACGAACGCGCCGTACAAGAACATCGCAAACGACGTCGCCGTCGACCCGACGAACGCCAATCACGTCATCGCGGCGGGCGGCTGGCGGAGCGGTGACTCCTACAACGGGTTCTACGAGACCACGAACGGCGGCAACACCTGGGTGAAGATCAACCCGACGGGCTCGCTGCCGGCGAATGACATCGGCTACGTGACGTTCGCCTACTCGGCGCACGGCGAGAAGCTGTACGCGATCAACGAGTCCCCGACGCTCCTGAACAAGCTGACGGGCACCGTCAACAGCTACCTCGACGGGATCTACGTCTCGAACAACGGCTCGATCGCGGGGCCGTGGTCGAAGATCGCCGACTCGCAGAAGCTTGCAAACTCAGGCTCGGCGTTGAAGCAATCCATCGGCGGCAAGGGCTATGGGCCGGGCATCCAAGCCTGGTACAACCAGTCGCTCGCGGTCGACCCGACGAACCCGAACCACGTCTACGCGGGCCTCGAAGAGGTGTACGAGACCCAGAACGGCGGCTCGAACTGGAACACGGTCGGCCCGTACTGGAACTTCTACTTCTCGTGCTGGAACCCGAACGTTCTCTATCCGCCGAACGGGGCGAGCGGCGCGAACGGCTGCCCGCTCACCACCCACTCGGATCAGCATTCCGCCGCGATCGGCGGGACGGGCGCGAGTGCGTTCGTCGTGGTCGGGAACGACGGCGGCGTCTACCGCCGTCCGCTGAGCGGCCAGGTGAACGGCAATGGCAACGCGACCGACTGGTCGAGCCTGAACGACGGTTCGATCGACGCGCTGCAGTACTACGCCGTCGGCATCGGCAACATCAACCACACGGTGCACGCAACGCCGGAGCAGACGGTGAACGAGAACACGCTCCCGGTCGAGGGCTCCTCGGCTGCGGGTGGCGTCCTCGTCAGCGGTGGCCTCCAGGACAACGGCGGGTCGCTCCTGCGGCCGGGCGCCGGGACGATGGTCTCGAACTTCGGCGGCGACGGCGGCGACGTCCTCGTCGACCCGAACGACGGCTGCAACATCGTCCAGGAGTACGTCGTGCTCTCGATGAGCGTCACGCAGACATGTGCGTCGCCCGACCCGGCGACCCGCCCGAATGCGCTCCTCGACCTGTCACAGTCGACGACGTTCAAGATCAGTCCGCCTGACATCAACGCACGGTTCATCGCGCCGTTCGTTGCGAACAAGTCGAACATCAACGAGTGGATGGCAGGTGGCAACAGCCTCTGGATCCAGGAGACCGGGTTCGCGATCCGGACGCCGGCCGCTTGGGCGAAGGCCTACACGCTGCCGATCGGCAGCCAGGTCTACACCGCGCTCGCGATGAACGGCACGAAGGCGATCGGCGGCTGGTGCGGCCCGTGCAACAACAGCGGGTTCGCGCGCGGCCTCACCGTGGGCACGAAGACCGGTAGCTCCTGGTCATTCGCGCCCGTGTCGCTGCCGCCGTCGTTCCCGCTCCGCTACATCGGCGGCGTCGCTGTCAGTGACACCGGCACCCTCTATGTGGCGGTGAACGGGTTCTCTCGCCGCTTCACCGAGGGCGAAGGAGCGGGGGTCGGTCACATCTTCCAGTCGACCGATAACGGCGCGACGTGGACGGACATCTCGGCGAACTTCCCGGACGTCCCCGCCTCGGCGATCCAGGCACTTTCGGATGGCGCGCTCGTTGCCGGCACCGATCTCGGTGTCGTCTATCGCCAGCCCGGCGCGACGAACTGGAACCGTCTCGGCACGAACCTGCCGCTGACGGTCGACATGGACGTCGAACTCGGACCGGACGGGAACATCTACGTGGCCACGCACGGCCGCGGGATCTGGAGCATCCCGAAGCCGGTCACTGCCGCTCGCTAACGCGGGAGCGTCCGACGCACCTTGAGCGGGCCGCCTTCGGGCGGCCCGTTCTCTTTTCTGGGTTGAAAAGAGGGTGGTAGGATCGCCCGCGATGCGCCGCGCCGTCCTGATCGCGCTCGTTGCGCTCGCCGCTTCTGCCCCCGCGGCGGCGACGCAGGCAACGACGGGCGTACGAGGGCTCGTCACGCGCGGGCCGATCGCGCCCGTTTGCCAGGAGGGCGTTCCGTGCTCGGCTCCCGCGAAGCACATCAAGATCACGTTCGTTCGCGCCGGCGTCGCGAAGACCGCCGTGACGGGCGCGAACGGTCGCTATTCGATCCTGCTCGCCCCTGGGTCGTATGCGGTGCGGTTCCCGTCGGCGAAGTTCGGCTTCCGGCCGCGCAGTGTGGTCGTCGTCGCCGGGCGCATGTCGACGCGCGACTTCTCGATCGACACGGGAATCCGGTAGCGCTAGTAGGACACTGCGCCGCGGCCGGTCTCGGCTGCGTGGCGCTGCTCGTCGGCGCGGTAGCTCGAGCGAACGAGCGGGCCTGAGAACACCGAGCCGAACCCGAGTGCCTCGCCCTGCTCGCGGAACCAGCGGAACTCGTCCGGGTGCACCCACCGGTCGATCGTCGCGTGCTTGGCGCTCGGCTGCAGGTACTGCCCGATCGTGACGACGTCGACGCCGCTTGCGCGCAGGTCGCGCAGGGTGTCGACCACCTCGTCGTTCGATTCGCCGAGGCCGACGATGATCCCCGACTTTGTGAGGACGTTGTAGTCCGCAATCTCCTTCGCGCGCCGCAGCAGGTCGAGCGCACCGTCATAGCTCGCCTTGCCGCCCCGCATCTTGCGATGCAGACGGCGGACGGTCTCGATGTTGTGGTTGAAGACATCGGGCCGCGCGCCGATCACGGTCACAAGTGCAGCCTCCTCGACCCCGAGGAAGTCGGGCGTCAGCACTTCGATCGTCGCCTCGGGCAGCTTGGCCTTGATCGCGCGAATCGTCGCTGCGTAGTGGCCCGCGCCCTTGTCCGGCACGTCATCACGGTCGACCGAGGTGACGACGACGTGCTTCAGGTTCATCTGCTTCGCCGTCTGGGCGAGCCGCAGCGGCTCGAGCGGATCGACCGGCTCGCTCGGCTTGCCTGAGCTCACGTAGCAGTAGCGGCATGCGCGCGTGCACGTCTCGCCGAGAATCTGGAACGTCGCGGTGCCGCGGCCCCAGCACTCCGCGATATTCGGGCAGCGCGCTTCCTCGCAGATCGTATTCAACCCCGCTCCGTGGATCAGCTTCTTCACGTCGAAGTAGCTGCCATTCTGCGACGGCGCGCGCACCTTCATCCACTCGGGGCGGCGGGGGCGCTCGGCGACGGGCAACGAGGTCTCCATCCCAGGAGTTTAGATACCGACCGGCGTTCGCCCGACCAGGTCGGCGTACCGGCCGTCGAGGGAGAGGAGGTCGTCGTGGGTGCCGCGCTCGACGATGCGGCCGCCGTCGAGGACGACGATCTGGTCGGCATCGCGCACGGTCGAGAGCCGGTGAGCGATCGCGATCGTCGTCCTTCCCTCGGCGAGCACGTCGAGTGCGTCCTGCACCTGCCGCTCCGTCTCGGTGTCGAGCGAGCTCGTTGCCTCGTCGAGCACGAGGATCGGCGGGTTGCGGAGGATCGTGCGTGCGATTGCGATCCGCTGCTTCTCGCCGCCGGAGAAGCGGTAGCCGCGCTCGCCGACCGTCGTGTCGTATCCGTCGGGGAGTGAGACGATCAGGTCGTGGATCCGCGCGGCGCGTGCGGCGAGCTCGAGCTCCTCGTCGGTCGCATCCGGCTTCGCGAAGCGCAGGTTCTCGCGCACAGATGCGTGGAAGAGGTAGGTCTCCTGCGAGACGACACCGACGAGGCGCGCGAGCGAGGCGAACGTCAGGTCGCGCACGTCGACGCCGTCGATGCGCACACCGCCCTCGTTCACGTCGTAGAGCCGCGCGGTGAGGTAGCCCAATGTCGTCTTGCCCGCTCCGGTCTCTCCGACGAGCGCGGTCTTCGTGCCCGCGGGCACCGAGAACGTGACGTCCTCGAGCGTCCAGTCGCCGTCGCCGTAGCGGAACGACACGTGGTCGAAGGTGACGTCGCCTGCCGCGTCGAGCACGCGCGCGCCCGGGCGCTCCTCGATGTCGACGGGCTGGTCGAGGTAGTCGAAGATCCGGTCGAAGAGCGCGAGCGACGTCTGCACGTCGAGACTGACACCGAGCAGCGAGCCGACCGGGAAGAACAGGCGCGTCTGGAGCGTGGTGAACGACACGAGCGTCGGCACCGAGATCGCGTGCGAGCCGTGCGCGAGCGCGAGCCCGCCGAACCAGTACGCGGCGGCCGGCATGACGGCGAAGCTCGTCTGGATCATCGCCATCACCCAGCGGCCGGCCATCCGCTGGCGCACCTCGAGGTCGGCGAGCGTGCGCGACTCGCCCTCGAAGCGGTCGGCGAGCTCGTCGGTGCGGCCCATCGTCTTGCCGAGCAGGATCCCCGAGACCGACAGTGACTCCTGCACGAGGCTCGAGATGTCGGCAAGCGTCTCCTGCGTCGAGGACGCGATCCGCCGCCGCTCGTTGCCGACGCGGCGGGTCAGCAGCACGAAGACGGGGATCAACGCGAACGCGAACAGCGACAGCTCCCAGTTCAGGAAGAGCATCCCGACCATCGTCGCGAGCACCGTCGTCGCGTTTGCGACGATCGAGGTGGCGGTGCTCGTGACGACGTTCTGCACGCCGCCGATGTCGTTCGAGATCCGCGACTGCACCTCGCCCGTGCGGGTGCGTGTGAAGAACGCGAGCGACAGCCGCTGCAGGTGGCGGAAGACCGCCGCGCGCAGGTCGTGCATCACGCGCTGGCCTACCTGGTTCGAGAGGAGCGTCTGCCACACGCCGATCACGCCGGTGGCGATCGCGATCGCGATCATCCCCGCCGCAAGCAGCGAGAGCCGTGTCGTCTGGTGGCGCTCGATCGCCTGGAGCACACCCCGCAGCAGAAACGCCGGAATGACGCCGAGGGCCGCCGAGACGAGGATGAGCCCGAGCACGGCGCTGAGGCGGCGGCGGTAGGCGCGGAAGAGCGACGCGATCCGCTTCAGGTTCGCCCGGCGCACGGCAGGGTCCGACGGACGCGTCGGCGCCTCTTGCGTTCCCCGGTGCATGCCGCCGAACATCCCGCCACGGTAGAGAACCGCGCTAGGGTCGCGCCGTGCAGCGGGTCTGTGTCTTCTGCGGCGCATCGAGTGGGCGGCTCCCCGCGTACGCCGACGCGGCTCGCGCGTTCGGCGCCGCCGCCGCCGCGCGCGGGCTCGGACTCGTCTACGGCGGTGGGCGCGTCGGCCTCATGGGCGCGGTTGCCGACGCTGCGCTCGCAGGTGGGGGCGAGGTGATCGGCGTCATCCCGCAGGAGCTCGTCGACCGCGAGCTCGCCCACGGCGGGCTGACCGAATTGCACGTCGTCGACTCGCTGCACGAGCGCAAGGCGCTGATGGCGGAGCTCGCGGACGGGTTCGTGGCACTACCCGGCGGGTTCGGGACGCTCGACGAGCTGCTCGAGCAGCTCACCTGGTCACAGCTCGGCCTGCACGCGAAGCCGATCGGCCTGTACGACGTCGAGGACTACTGGCGGCCGCTGATCGCGCTCGCACGCCATGCAACCGAGGAAGGCTTCGTCCGCGAGTCCGACCTCGCCCTGATTGCGGTGGGCGGTGACGCCGAGGGGCTGCTCGACCGGCTCGAGCGCCTGACCCGCGCCGAGCGGCCGCGCCCGAAATGGGCGAAGCCGAAGGCCTGAGAACTAGGAGAAGAGCAGGCCGATCACGAGCGCCGAGCAGACAGCGGCCGCGGCGATCACTCCCGCCCAGGCGAGGAGCTGCAGTGTTGCCTCCATCCGACCATGATCGGCATGAAGCCGGACAGCTTTAGCCCCCTTAGCCGCGAGCGACGAGCGAGAGGTCGAGCGCGACGTCCTCGAAGTCGAGCTCGAACACGCCCGCGAGCGCCTGAGCCGCCGCCGGTCGCACGTCGTCGACCGCGACCGGCCGACCCAACTCGTGCGCGAGCGAGGTGAAGGCGTAGCCGTCAAGCCCACACGCGGTGATCCAGTCGGTGAACGGAGCCGGGTCCAGGTCGACGTTCAGCGCGTAGCCGTGCGTCGAGATCCACTTCGTCAGGTGGATGCCGATCGAGGCGATCTTCCGCGGCGGGCGCTCGAGCCAGACGCCGGTCAGCCCCTCGATCCGCGTGGCGCTGACGTCGAACGCGGCGATCGTGCGAATGAGTGCCTCCTCGAGGTCGCGGCAGTAGCGCTTCACGTCCTGGCCGTGCCGCGTCAGGTCGAGAATCGGGTAACAGACGAGCTGGCCCGGGGCGTGGTAGGTCGACTTGCCGCCCCGGTCGACCTCGACGACTTCCACGTCGGCACCGTCGGGCACGTGGACTTCGCCCTCCTCGGTGCGCCGGCCGAGCGTGATCGTCGGCGGGTGCTCGAGGAAGATGACGGTGTCGGGGAGTGAGCCGTCTGCCACTCCCGCTGCGACCGACCGCTGGAGTGCGAGCGCCTCGCGATAGTCGACGGTGCCGAGATTGACGAGCTGAGCGGCGCTCATGGTCGCAGCGTAGCTTCGCCGAGCATCTATGACCCCGGCCGCGGGTAGCTCGACGCGAGCACGCGGTCCCAGAGGCGCGCCGGCAGGAGGCCATGCAAGCCGACCATGAGGCGCGCCGACGGCGTGACGAGATACCGCGCGCGCGGGTTGCCCGTGCGGAGCGCTTTCTCGATCACACGCGCGACGCTCTTCGGCTCGCCGCCGAGCCTCGCCATCAGCCCGCGCTCGTAGGCGTTCACCGTCGTCGCGGCGACGTACGCGTCGAAGCCGACGTACGGCCCGTCGTCGGGGCTTGCCTCGGCCAGTTCGCCGGCGGCAGTCGCGGAGAACTCGGTGCGAATGATCCCCGGCTCGATCAGGACGACCTGGATGCCGAACCCGGCGACCTCGAAGCGCAGCACGTCCGAGAACGCCTCGAGCGCGTACTTCGACGCGTGGTAGGAGGCGGCGCCCGGGAAACTCAAACGGCCACCCATCGAGCTGACGTTCACGATGCGACCCCGCCGCTCGCGGCGCATCCCAGGCAGCACGAGCCGGCAGAGCTCGAGCGGCCCGAACACGTTCGTCTCGAACTGCCGCCGCACGCGGTCGAGCGGCACCGACTCGACCGCCCCCGACTGGCTGTAGCCCGCGTTGTTGACGAGCGCGGAGACGAAGCCGTCGCGGTCCTCGATGCGCGCGACAGCGGCACGCCGCGAGGCATCGTGCGTGACGTCGAGCTCCAGCAGTTCGCATCCGTCTGCGCGGAGGCCCTCGATCGCTTCGAGCCGCCGCGCGCTCGCGTACACCCGCCACCCCGCCTCGGCGAGGCGACCCGCCGTCGCCCGGCCGATGCCGGTCGAGCAGCCGGTGACGAGGACGGTGCCTTTGCGGTTAGTAGTCGCTCTCGCCCCAGGTCTGGAGGCGCTCGCGTAGGTCGCGCAGGAAGCGGCCGGCGAGCGCGCCGTCGACGAGGCGGTGGTCGTAGGTGAGCGTCAGGTTCATCATCGAGCGGATCGCGATCGCGTCGGCGCCGTTGTCGTCGGTGATCACCCACGGCCGCTTCACGATCGCGTAGGTGCCGAGGATGCCGGCCTGCGGCTGGCTGATCACCGGCGTGCCGTGGAACGTGCCGTAGCCGCCGGGGTTCGTGATCGTGAACGTGCCGCCCGCGACGTCGTCGGGCGCGAGCTGCTTCTCGCGCGCGCGCTTCGCGACGTCGGAGATCGCCTTCGCCATGCCGAGCAGGTTGAGCGTCTCGGCGTTCTTGACGACGGGGACGATCAGGCCCTTGCCGTCCGCGAGCTCGACCGCAAAGCCGAGGTTGACGTAGCTACGCGTGACGATCTTGTCGCCGCGCAGCTCGCCGT
>JBBQQU010000029.1:0-37641 GCA_038215565.1 Gaiellales bacterium
AAGACCCCGGCCGGCCTCGCCGCCCGAATCGCACAACGAATCCTCGCGCTCACCCTCGGCATCCTCCTCAACACCCTCACCGGACGACCGGCACGCGCCCTCGCCGCCTACGACGGCCGCTAAATCACATCAACCCTCTAGTAGATGTAGCGGCTCGGCTGACTCCCTGCGCCCGACCCGGCCAAAGGCGTCGCGAAACGAAAGATCATGCCTTCAGGCCGAGCTTCGTGAGCAGGAGTGACGTGCTCCCCGCCGGTGTTGACAGTTCAGGCCGGAGGGCGGCTCGACGTCATGGGCGGCGGCCGTCGGCGATGCCTGTGGATGCTTCGGCGAGGGTGGTGACGAGGCCCATGCAGAAGACGGCGATGCCGAGCAGGAAGAAGGCGCCGAAGATGATGCCGTGGATCAGCGCCCACCACTCGCGGTAACTCAGATGCATCGCCTGCCTCCCGAGTTGTCGAGGGCATCGTAAGCGACGATCGCAACATGTTCAAGGTGCCGGTGGCGCTTAGCGGGGAAGCGGCCCGCCGGCGACGGCGATCACGGCGCCCGCGGTGCCGGCGAGGAGCAGGGTGAGCACGACGCCGCGCCGCAGCGCGAAGAGGGTCAGGGCTGCGCCGGCGAGGACGGCGTACTGCCACGGCTCGGAGAGCGCGCGGGCGAGCGGGATCGCGGTGCCGAGGATCGCGCCGATCGCGGCCGGGCCGGCGCCGTTGAGGAACGCCCTCGCGTTCTCGTCGCTGCGGAGACGGTCGAAGTGGGTCGCGCCGAGGAGGACGAAGGCGAAGGAGGGTGAGAAGGCGACGAGCGCTGCGAGCAGGCCGCCCCCGATGCCGGCGACGGCGTAGCCGACGGCGGCGACCGTCTGCACGACCGGGCCGGGGGTGATCTGGCCGAGCGCGACGGCGTTCAGGAACTGGCCGGCGGTCAGCCAGTGGTAGTGGTTTACGGCGTCTGCCTGCATGAGCGGGATGATCACGAAGCCACCGCCGTAGGAGAGCGCGCCGACCTTGAGCGCGACCCAGGCCAGCGCGAGCAGGCCGCCGCTCGTGCCTGCGGCTGTCGCAAGCAGGGGCAGCGGTGCGAGCGCGAGTGCCCTGTCGCCGATGTGGCCGATGCGCCGGGTTACGAGCTCGATCAGACCGCAGGCGAGGAGGACGAGCACGAGCCAGGGGCCGATCGTGGCCGCGGACACGGCGCCCGCGGCGAGGTAGGCGAGCCAGCGGGCATGGCGGGCGGCGCGCCGCCAGCTGTCCGGGATCAGGCTCGAGCCGGCCTGGACCGCGACGGCGGCGATGGCGGCTCCGGCGCCGGCGCCGGCGCCCTTCACCCAGGCCGGCGGCGAGCCGGCGAGGAAGAGCGCGGCGAGCGCGAGGATCAGGATCAGGCCGGGCACGATGAAGCAGGCGCCGCCGACAAGCGCGCCGACACGGCCGCGGAGCCGCCAGGCGCAGAAGATCGCGAGCTGGGTCGAGGCGGGGCCGGGCAGCAGGTTGCAGGCGGCGATCGCGTCCTCGAACTCGCGCGCCTCCAGCCAGCGGCGGCGCTCGACGCAGAGCTGGCGCAGCAGCGCGATGTGCGCGGGCGGGCCGCCGAAGCCGATGCAGCCGATCCGGCCCCACTCGCGCGCGACCGTCAGCAGGCCGGGCTGGTCGGCGGCGGTCTCCTCGACCTGACCTGCCGTCGTCATCGGGCGGCGGGCGGGCAGGCGGGCTGGAAGAGCTCGATCGGGTTGCCGGAGGGGTCGTCGAGCAGGATCTGCCGTCCGCCCGGCCCGGTGACGATCTCGTTCCGGAAGATCACGCCTTCGCTGCTCAGGCGGGCGACCTCCGCCTCGATGTCGTCGACGACGAGATGGATGCGGTTCCAGCCGCCCGGGGCGGGTCTGCGGCCGTCGGGCATCGGTCTGCCGGCGGAGCTTGTCGGTCCGCTCAGCAGCAGCCGGAGCGCACCGCGGCGGACGTCGGCGAAGGCGGGTGCGGCGCTCGAGATCAGGCTGAAGCCGAGGTGGCGGGTGTAGAAGTCGATCGCTGCCTGGACGTCGTCGACCAGGTAGCGCACGTTCACGGTCTCGTCGCTCACGCTCGCGTCACCTCCTTGGTTGGGACGTGGTCGTTGATCCGGTGGAGCAGGAAGCGGATCCGTGTCTCGAGCTCGGCCGCGGTGCGCTCGAACGCGGGGTAGGTGTCGGCGTCGTCACCCGGCGCGGCGGTTGGATCGGGGATGCTCCAGTGGATGGTCTGCGGCTCGCCCGGGAACTCGGGGCAGACCTCGCGAACCCGGTCGCAGAGACTGACGACATAGTCCAAGCGTCGACGGCCGAACGTGTCGAGGTGCTTCGGCCGACGCGTCGAGATGTCGATCCCGCGCCTGCGCATCACCCGGACCGCGTTTCGGTGCACCGGCTTCGGCTTGCTGCCGGCGCTGAACGCCGCAACGGTGCCGCCGGAGAGCTCCCGCAGCAGCGCCTCCGCGAGCTGCGAGCGGGCACTGTTCCCGGTACAGAGAAAGAGGACGCGGGCCGGACGCGACCGCGGTCGTGCCTCGATGCCCGGCGGCGGGCTCAGCCGCAGCGCGGGATGAAGGGCCGTCCCGGCGTCCGCGAGCAGCGCGCTGTAGCGCTCGAGATCGAGGCTGTAATAGCTGTCGCGGGCATCGAACGAGCTCCGGCGAACCGAGACGAGCTCGGCCGTCCGCAACTTGCGCAGATGGTACGAGACAAGGCTCTGCCGCTCGCCCAGCGACGCCGTCAGCTCGCGCACACGACAGTCACTCAAGACAAGCGCGGTCAGAAGCCGCCAGCGCAGCCGGTGCCCGGCGAGCCGAAAGAGAGCCGGCGGCGATTCGAAGGTGCCCGGGGCGTCCGCCTGCATGAAGCGGCAGACTACATCAATCTAAATTGATGGATCTGATGAGCTGGGCGGCGCTGGCTTCGGACACCGGCGATCATCGCGGAAGAGCCGGTGAGACTGGTCGAGAACATGTGCGCACGCCTGTGATTGCGGCGGGCATGAATGCTCCGTCCCGGCTCGGGCATTGCTGATGGCGAGAGGGTTCGGGTCGCCTGCGTTGCCCGCCCGGTACGTCGCCCGGATCGACGTTGCGGCTTCGTTCTGGTGACGAGGTGGTGACGGCGCTTGCGTGCGCGCTCGCCCAACAACAAGATCGCTTTGTGAATCGTGGCGCGAGCTTCTGCCGCACGCCGCTGGCGGGCTCCTCGCTCTCCGGTGCCGATGCGATGGTGTTGGAGCGGCTGCTTCGCGCGATCGCCGACCGGCATCGGTTGCGGATCCTGAACATGCTGGCGCGCGCCGGGGCGCCGGTCTGTGTCTGTGAGTTCATGCGTGCGCTGGAGTTGCCGCAGCAGAACGTCAGCTACCACCTGAAGCAACTCGTCGAGGCCGGCGTGATCGAGCGGGAGCGTCGCGGACGCTATTCGTATTACGCGCTCGTCGAGGGGGCGCTCAACCATGTTGCGGCGCTCGTCGCGATGCCGGGCGAGGAGGCGGCCGCAGCATGAGCGAGCGGGTCGCAGTCGTCACGGATATCCATGCGAACCTGCCCGCGCTGGAGGCAGCGCTGGCGCGGATCGAGGAGCTGGCGATCGAGACCGTCTACTGCGGCGGTGATCTCGTCGGCTACGGGCCGCATCCGAACGAGGTCTGCGCGCTCGTCCAGGAGCAGGGCATCCCGACGATCTACGGCAACTATGACTACGCGATCGGCCGCGACCTGGAGGATTGCGGGTGCGCCTACCGCGATCCGCACGAGCGTGCGGTCGGCCAGCTGTCGGTCGACTGGACGCTCGACCACACGAGCGAAGCGTCGAAGCGGTTCATGCGCGAGCTGCCGTTCGATCTTCGCTTCGTGCTCGGCGGCCGGCGGGTGCGGCTCGTGCACGGCTCGCCGCGCAAGGTGAACGAGTACCTGTTCGAGGACAAGCCGCCGCAGACGTTCGAGCGGGTCGCGCGGCTGGCCGAGGCGGACGTGCTCGTCTTCGGGCACACGCACAAGCCGTGGGTCGAGGAGCGCAGCGGCGTGCTGTTCGTCAACTGCGGCTCGGTCGGAAAGCCGAAGGACGGCGACCCGCGCGGCGGCTTTGCCGTCCTGACGGCGACCGGGGACGGCGTCGAGGCGACGATCGAGCGGGTCGGCTACGACGCGGAGGCGGTCGCGCACGAGATGCGCGCGGCCGGGCTTCCGGACGAGCTGGCGGTGAAGCTTGCGGCGGCCGCGTAGGAGGTTGCGATGAAGTACGTGCTCTTCGTCTGCACGCACAACGCCGGCCGCTCGCAGATGGCGCAGGCGTTCTTCGAACGGCATGCGCCCGAGGATGTGCGGCCCGAGTCGGCCGGGCAGGAGCCGGCCGATGCCATTTGGCCGGAAGTGGTCGAGGCGATGGCCGAGGTCGGGATCGACCTTTCCGGTCGCCGTCCGAAGCGGCTCGACCTGGAGATGCAGCTGCATGCCGACTGGGCAATCACGCTCGCCTGCGGCGGCACCTGCCCGTATGTGCCGGGCTTCGTCGAGGACTGGGACGTGTCCGACCCACACGGCCGGCCGCTCGAGGACGTGCGGTCGATCCGCGACGAGATCGAGCGGCGCGTCCGCGACCTGGTCGAGAACCGCCTCGACCAGGTGCGCGCCGATCGCAGCGCCCACGCCCGCCGGTTGGGGCAGCTCCTGCCCTCGCTGATCGCCGAGTTCGAGGGCATCCGGCTGCCGGAGGAGATCCGCGTCTGCGCGGACGCCGTTTTGGCGCGCTACGACGAGGTGGCGGTGCGGTCGTTTCTGCTGACGCTCGCCGATCGCGCCGCCCGCGAATGTCTGCGCGCGGAGCGCTGCTACGAGCTCCTCGGGTAGGGGTGCAGGCGTCGCCGGCGCAGCTGGTCGCGTTCGCGGGCGCCTGGCTCGGGGTGATGGTGCCGCTCGTCTTCGGTCAGTGGTGGCTGTCGGTTCTGCTGCTCGGCGTGGCGTGGCTGCTCCCGGACGAGCGGCTGCGGCGGCTTGTGCCGGAGGCTCGCGCGCGTCCGGAGCTCGTCCGGCTGACGGTTGGGGTTTGGGCTGCTCGGGGCGGCGCTCGCGCTATTCGCCCTGCGTCTCGGCGTCTGACGCCGTTTCGGGTCAGGAGGCGCGCAGCAGGGTCGTGAGGCCGTGCGCGCCGATCGGGGGTTCGTTCCGCCAGGGGACGACGGCGAGCCGGTCGGTGTGGCCGCGCACCTCGCGGATGTAGGGCAGCTCCTGGCGGGCACGGGTGGCGAGCAGCGGGTCGCTGGGTCGGGTCGGGCTGAGGCTCTGGTTGACGATCCAGGCGTACGGCTCGATGCCGGCGCGGCGGAGGTCGTCGGCGAGGCGGGCCGCTTCGTGGACGGGCGTCGCCTCGGGGAGGGTGACGAGCAGGACCTTGGCGTAGCCGGGGTCGCGCAGGCGCGGCAGCAGCTGCCGGACCTCGTCGGGGGTCTCGCCGGTGCTGCGCGCGAGCTCGCGGTCGTAGGCTTCGGCCGCCTCGAGCAGGAGGAGGGTGTGGCCGGTGGGTGCGGTGTCGAGGACGACGAAGCCGTTCTCGGCGGCGGCGACGGTGCGGGCGAAGGCGCGGAAGACCGCGATCTCCTCGGTGCAGGGGGAGCGCAGGTCCTCTTCGAGCAGCGCGCGGCCGTCGGCGTCGAGGTCGCGGCCGGCGTTCGCGAGCACCTCGGCGGTGTAGGCGCGCGTCTCGAGCTCGGGGTCGATGCGGCCGACGGTGAGTCCGGCGGTGTCGCCGTCGAGGGTCTGGGCGAGGTGGGCGGCGGGGTCGGTGGTGGAGAGATGCACCGGGTGGCCGCGGCGGGCGAGCTCGGTCGCGACCGCGGCGGCGATCGTCGTCTTGCCGACGCCGCCCTTGCCCATCGTGAGGATGACGCCGCGGCCGCTTGCCGCGATCTCCTCGACGAGCGCCTCGAGCGGCGCCGCCGGCTCGGGCAGCGTCGTGACGCCGCCCTCCGGCGAGAGATCGAGGGTGTGGTCCGGGGTCGCGTCGAACACGCGCCCGAGGTTGGCGAGACCGATCGGCGCGAACGGCAGCAGCGGCACCTCGGTGCGCCCGAGCGCGGTGAGGCCTGCGGGCAGGGCGGCGAGCGCCTCCTGCTGCCGCTGGGCGAGCGCGAGCGCGGCGGGGTCATCCGAGGTAGGCGTGAAGAGGCCGTTGAGGACGAGTTGCTGGTTGGCGACGCCGAGCGCGTCGAGCTCGGCGCGGGTGCGCTCGGCCTCGGCGAGTGCGGAGGGCTCGGGACGGCTGACGAGCACGAGCGTCGTCTGCTCGGGGTCGGCGAGCGCGGCGACGGTCGCCTGATAGAGCGAGCGCTGCTGCTCGAGGCCGGCGAGCGGGCCGAGGCAGGAGGTGCCGGTCGTGTTGGCGGCGATGAAACCGTCCCAGGCGCGAGAGAGGCCGAGCAGGCGCAGGGTGTGGCCGGTCGGGGCGGTGTCGAAGAGGACGTGGTCGAAGCCGGCGGTCGCCTCGGGGTCGCCGAGCAGACTCGCGAACTCGTCGAAGGCGGCGATCTCGAGCGTGCAGGCGCCGGAGAGCTGCTCCTCGATGCTCGCGACGGCCGCCTCCGGGAGGATGCCGCGGTAGGGGCCGACGACCCGCTCGCGGTAGCCGCGCGCAGCCTCCTCCGGATCGAGGTTGAGGGCGAACAGCCGCTCCTGCCCGGCGACCGCGGTCGGCGTCTGCCCGAGCGCGGTCTCGAGGACTTCGTCGAGGTTCGAGGCGGGGTCGGTGCTGACGACGAGCACCCGCCGGCCGGCCCGGGCGAGCGAGACCGCGGTCGCGCAGGCGATCGAGGTCTTGCCCATGCCGCCCTTGCCGGTGAAGAACAGGGCGCGCGTCGGTTGTTCGAGGAAGCTCATCAACAGCAGGAGCCCGCGTCCGGCTGCGCCGCGGCGGCGGGTTCCGCCTCGTCGCTGCTGCAGCAGGAGCCGTTCGAGGCGACGACCGGCAGCGGCGTCACGGCAGCCTTCGGCGCGGCCGTTCCGAGCAACTCGTCGGCGGCCCTGAGGATGGCGCGGGCGGGAGTCTCCTTCACCTTGCGCGCCGTCTGCACCGCACGGGCGATCTCCTCGTCGGCGACGCCCAACTCGCGCGCGAGCCCGACGTGATCGTCGAGGCACGGCTCGCAGTTGGATGCGACCGCAGCCGCGATCGCGACCAGCTCGTCGACCGCAGGCGTGTAGATCCCGGCGGGCTGCTCGAGCCCGGCGAAGCCCGCGAGCTCCGCACGCGAGACAAACCGGCTCTCGCTGACGACGTCGCCGTCGGCGAGCACGAGCGGCAAGCACTCCTCACCCTTGGCGCGCAGTGCTTCGCTGACAAGCTCGCGCTCGGCGAACGCGCCCGGCTGCTGCGCGAGGTTGAACCGCTCGACCGTCACGCCCTGGCCGCTCAGCCAGTCCAGGTCGGCAGCGAAGCGGACAAGCGCCGGGTCGACGCTCGGCCCGCACACGCCGGTCGAGCAGCACATCGCCGGGTCAAAAACCTCGATCGTCTTCATACCGCCAGCACCTCCAACTCGTTTGTCGATTCGACTTCACGCACCAGGCCGAGCAGCGCCTCGAATCGTCCGAGCCGCTGACCGCTAGCGCAGTAGCAGACGCGCGGTCCGTCGATCTTGCCCTGCACGAGCCCCGCCTCCTTCAACATCTTCAAGTGCTGCGAGACCGTCGCCTGCGAGATCGGCAGCTCGGCCACGAGCTCGCCGCACTGACAGGCACGCCGCTCGGCGAGGATGCGCAAGATCCGCACCCGCATCGGATGCCCGAGCGCCTTCGCGATCAACGCCAGCTCCGTCTCCTCCTCGGGCGAACCCGAGACGGGCAGATCGACCTCGTCGGTCGGTAGGCAGCAATCGTCGCTTGGCAGGCAGCTATCGGTCATCGGCGATCAACGATATCAAACCTTGATGGCGCCCCCTAGGCGTTCGCCTGGTCGCTGGTCGACCGCAGGCGGGAGCTATGGAGGCGGGAGCTATGGAGGCGGGAGCTATGCGAGCCGCCGCACTAAACCAGGTAGCACGAAGGGAACACTGCCCGAGCGGGCGGGCTGAGGCTGCGCGTGTTCCGTCGGCGTCTACCCGCCGGCTGCGAGCCGGTCCCGCAGCCAGCGCTCGTCTGGGACTCCGGCGAAGCCCGAGTCGGTCCGGTAAACGCGGCAGGCGAGCATGAACCCGTCGCGCTCGTCGGCCGCGGGCTCGATATCGTGACCGTCGACGCGGACGGTCGGGGAGCCGAGGAAGCGCGGGCGGAGCGCGGTCTCCGCGTCGGGGACTTCGACCATTCGGATCTCAGGGGCGACCGCCAGCTCGCGGCTGAGCCGCTCGACCAGGGCGCGTGCCGGTTCGTGGGTCGGGCAGCCCTCGAAGTACAGGATCTCGACGAGCATCGGCGATCCGAGCGTAGCCGTCGACGATGTCCGCACGGTCTCGGCCAGTGGCCAGCTCTCGGTTTGCTCGGCGGCGTCGGCTTGGGTGGCGAAGAGCAGTGGGACCGCGCGCAGGTGCGCGCCGAGCTGCTGCTGGCCGGGCTGGGCGCGGAAGGCGGCGATGGTGCGGAGCATGATCGTGCGGGCGAGCCAGAAGAGGAAGGCGGCGACCGGCAGTTCGGCGAGCAGGGCGGTCGCGATCGCGACGGCCTGGTCACCGGTGCCGAGTGAGGTGACGACGTCGAACCAGGCGTCGCAGACGAGCAGGGTGCCGGTGACGAGCGCGGTCGCGACGAGGATCTGCCGCCGGAACCAGGCGGCCCAGGCGGTGGCGGCGAGGGTGGCGATCAGGGCGACGTCGAAGCCGACCCAGGCGGCGTCCCAGTGTCGTGCCGAGTGGACGGCCGGCAGGGTCTTGGCCAGGAACGCTGTCCACACGACGAGGCCGAGGACCGCCGCGACGATCGTGCCGGCGAGCGGCCGGCTTGGCTCGTGGCCGCGGAACAGCGCGGTCGCATGCCGCATCGGGCCGCTCATCTCGGCTGGGCGGCTGCGCAGCCGGTCTCGACCGCGACGAGGCCGCCGGTGGCGTCGAGGTGGTCGAGTTGGAGGGTGACGTGGTCGATCGCGAAGCGGTCATGCAGGAGCTGGGTGAGCGCGCGCCGGATCGCGTGGCAGTCGGTCGCGGGCGCGACGAGCACGTGCGCGGAGAGCGAAGGCAGGCCGGAGCCGATCTCCCAGACGTGCAGGTCGTGGACGGCTTCGACGCCGGCCTCGGCGGTGAGAGCGGAGCCGATCGCGGCGACGTCGGTGCCGGCGGGGGCGGCTTCGAGGAAGACACGGCCGGAGTCGCGGAGCAGGCTGTAGGCCGCCTTGAGCATGATCGCGGCGACGAACAGGGCAGCGATCCCGTCGGCGCGGGCGAAGCCGGTCCAGAGGATGACGGCGCCGGCGATTGCGGTCGCGACGAAGGCGGCCAGGTCGGTCAGCAGATGCAGGTAGGAGCCGCGGATGTTCATCGACTCGCGGTTCGCGCGCGCGAGCTGCCGGGTCGCGAGCAGGTTGACCGCGATCCCCACCAGCGCGACGACCAGCACCGCGAGCCCCGCGGGCTGGGGCGGGCTGACGAGGCGGTGGATCCCTTCGTAGACGATCAGGCCGGCGAGCACGAGCAGCGTGAAGCCGTTGGCCTGCGCAGAGAGGGCGTCGGCGCGCTTCAGGCCGTAGGTGAAGTTGCCGGCGGCGGGCTTCGCGACCAACCGCAGTGTGAAGAGCGAGAGCGTGAGCGCGCCCGCGTCGGTGAGCATGTGCGCGGCGTCGGAGAGCAGCGCGAGCGAGTGGGCGAGGAGGCCGGTGACGACCTCGGCGGCCATGAAGGCGAGGATCAGCGCCAGCGCGGCGGTGAGACGGCGCGCGTCGGCGCCGTCGGTGACGGCGTGGCTGTGCCCGTCGTGTCCGCTCATCGCTGCCATGCCCGGCCGGTGCGGATGGCGTTGAAGGTGCCTGCGGTGACGGTGAGCCAGAAGCCGGCGAGCAGCAGCAGGAGGCCGGCGGCTGCCCATTCGAGTGGGCGGCTGGGCCAGCTGCGGGCGAGCTGGAGGGTGGCGACCGTGTAGGCGCCCAAGGGGAACGTGAAGGCCCAGAGGCCGACGCCGTAGGGGAGCCAGCCCCGGCGGAGGTAACGGGCGAGCAGGAGGACGGCGGTCGCGAGCCACCAGAGCCCGAAGCCCCAGAGCGTGGCGGCGGCGACTGTCGAGACGGTCTTGACGGAGGCGGCGTCGGCTCCCCAGTAGGGCTGGCCGGCGGCGGCGAGGCGGAGCAGGGCGAGGCTACCGACGCCGATCGGGCCGAGCCCGATCCAGAGCGAGGGCGCGAGCGCGGCAGGCGGCAGCGGGTGGAAGACAAGCCGGCCGAAGAGCACCGCGGCGACAAGCAGGAAGAGGAAGAGGCCGACGCCGAGCCCGGCGTAGCCGGCGAGCAGCAGCAGCCGCGCCGCCGAGTCGCCGACGTGGGGCAGCAGTGGGATCAGGGTGAGCGGGATGATGATGCTCACGACCGGTGGAATGAACCAGCCGCCGTTCGCTGCGTCGGCGGCCATGCCGTCGCTCGTGAAGAGCACGTAGGTGAAGAGCACGCCCGTCGCGAAAGCGACCAGGCCACCGATAGCGGCGAGCACGGCGACGACTGCGACGACAGCCTGGGCGGAGAGCAGGGAGCCGCCGACGGTGGCGGTCGCGACCGCGAGCACGACGATCGCACCCGCGAAGGTGCCGTAGAGGGCGCCGAGCACGGGGTGGCGCAAGTCGGCGAGCGCCGCGTCGGGGTGGCGGACGATGCGGGCCAGATAGGGCACGGCGATCAGCACGGCCGCAGCCCAAGCGACCAGGACGAACGCGACCCCGATGGCGTGCGCCGCGGGGGTGAGGCTGCTCTCGCCGCCGGGATTCTGGTACGCGGCGATGCCGACGATCGCGGTGCCCATGACGGCGCCGAACCAGCCGGGGTGGAAGCCGCGCACGACCCGCGCGGGGGCGGAGATAGGTGCCGGCTCGACGGCCGGCCGCGGCAGCGCGGTGGTGCTCATCGCGTGTCCTTTCCGGCGTCGGTCGGCGGCTCGGCGTGGATCGTGCCGGAGAGCTCGAAGGCGGCTGCCAGGGTGTTGGTGATCGTGCCGAAGCGGAGGATGTTGCGGTGCAGCAGTTCGAGCCGGTGGACGGGCTCGTCGGTCGTGATCGTGAGCGTGTAGCGGGCGCGGACGATCCGCGGCGGCGGCTCCGCCCGCTCGACCTCGACCTCGATCCGCGTCTGCCGGTAGCGGAAGGGGAGGATGGCGGCGAAGCGCTCGACGTTCTTGAGCATGCAGGCGGCGAGCGCGGCGGCGAGCAGGTCGGCCGGGCCGGGCAGCTCGACGCCGTTTTCGGCGGAGCCGTCGAAGGCGATCGTGCTCGTGCGCGAGGCGATCGTGCCGGCTCCGCCGGGGCGGTTCTCGCCGTGGACCGCGTAGCGGGTGACCGGGTCCGGCTCAGCCACCATGGGCGCCCACCGCCGCGCGGGCGAGTGTGGTCTCCACTGTCGGCTCGTTGGCGGCGAAGTAACGGCGCACCCAGTTCGCGGCTTTCAGGTAGCCGACGAGCAGCAGCACCTGGAAGATCGGCATCGTCGCGGCGGGGACGGCGACCAGCGGCGAGAAGGCGACGGCGGCGACGGCGATCGCGGTCGCGTTGTTCTTGCCGGTTGCGGCGAAGACGACGGCCATGTGCTCGCGGTAGGAGAGCCCGAGCCGCCGGTCGAGCCAGGTGGCAACCAGCAAGGTGAGCGCGATGAAGAGCGCGTTCGGGATCAGCAGCAGCAGCACCGTCTGCCACTTGGCGACGATCAACTGTTCCTTCGCGAAGAAGATCAGGAAGATGATCGTGAACATCGCCAGCATCGAGAACGCCGCAAGGAACGGCTGTAGCCGCTTGACCGCCTCGTGGCCGCGGCGCCGGACGATCCCGTGGCGGGTGAGGAAGCCGAGCAGCATCGGCGCGAGCAGGACCGTTCCGATCGAGACGAGCAGGTCGTGCATTGGTACCGGCACGTTGTAGCCGCTCGCGAACACCATCATCCAGACAGGCACGGCCGCGAGCGCGAGCACGAAGCTCGAGGCGACAACCACGGTCGCGAGCTCGAGATCGCCTTCGGCGAGGCCGGTGTAGGCGATGCTCATGCTCGAACAGGGAACGACCATCACGAGCAGGAAGCCAAGCGCGAGCTGGGGATCGTGCAGAAACAGGTGTGCGAGCCCCCAGCCAAGTAGCGGCGCCCAGAGGAAGTTGAAGGCGAGCGCGAGCGCGAGGCCCTTCACGTTGCGTCCCGCCTGCACCAGGGCGCCGAAGCGGACGTTGATCATCATCGGGAAGATGATCAGGAACACCCCCACCGTGGTCAGGTCACCGAGCAACCGCGAATGCGTCTTCGTCCAGACCGCCTGCGGGTAGCCGAGCGCGAGACCGAGCGCCATTGCCGCCACGGCGTAGCCGAGCAGATAGCGGCTCAGATGCTCCTGGACGCGCATCAAACTGTCGCTGCGAGCCGTTCGGCGAGCGCGTCCTTGAGCGAGCCGAGGGCGGGGATGCGGCCGACCATCAGCACCTGATCGTCGACGACGAGCGCCGGGGTCGACATGACGCCGTAGGCGGCGATCTGCGCGTAGTCGGTGATCTTCTCGATCTGCTCGGGGCGGCCGAGCTCTGCGAGTGCCTGTTCGGTGAGCGAAGTGAGCCGCTGGCAGTTGGTGCAGCCGGGACCGAGCACCTTGATCGTGGACATGGCGGTTCCTTTCATCAGAGGATGGCGTTGAAGAGGTAGCCGGTCGCCACGATCCCGACGGCGACGACGGCGACGTAGATGCCGAGCAGTTGCGGACGCAGGACGCGGCGGAGCAGGATCATCTCCGGCAGCGAGAGCGCGACGACGGCCATCATGAACGCGAGCACTGTCCCCATCGCGACGCCTTTTGCGTGCAGCGCTTCGACGAGCGGCAGCACGCCGGCGGCGTTCGAGTAGAGCGGGATGCCGAGCAGGACGGCGAAGGGGACGGCGAACGGGTTGTGGGAGCCTGCGACGCGGGCGAAGAAGTCGGCGGGCACCCAGCCGTGGATTGCGGCGCCGAGCGCGATCCCGGCGAGCACGTAGAGCCAGACTTTGCCGACGATCGTCTTCACCTCGGCGAGGCCGAGCTCGATCCGCTCCGCCCAGCTCGGTTTGTACTCCGCCATCCCGGCCGCGCCCGTGTTTCCGGCTGCCTGAAGCACGAATGGCTCGATGTAGCGCTCCAGCCGCAGCCGTCCGAGAATCGCTCCGGCGACGATGGCGATCACGAGGCCGGAGCCGATGTAGAGGGCGGTGATCTTGAAGCCGAAGAGGCCGTAGAGGAGCACGATCGCGACCTCGTTCACCATCGGGCTCGCGATCAGGAACGACAGTGTCACCCCGAGCGGCACCCCGGCGGCGACGAAGCCGATGAACGCCGGGACGGCGCTACAGGAGCAGAACGGGGTCGCCACTCCGAGCCCGGCGGCGGCGACGTTGCCGACGCCCTCGCGCTTGCCGCCCAGCAGCGCGCGTGTGCGCTCGATCGAGAGGAAGCTGCGCAGGATGCGGACGGCGAAGATGATCCCGACCAGCAGCAGCAAGATCTTCGTCGAGTCGTAGAGGAAGAAGTGGACGGCGTCCGCCCAATGCGGGCCGCGCGGTAACGCGAACGCGCCGTAGAGCACGTGATCCCAGAAGGGCAGTAGCCAGTGGTAGAGCGCAAGCCAGGCGAGCGTCGCGGCACCGAGGAGCCAGCGCGGATGTCGCTCCTCCGCACCGCGGGCCCGCGCGGCGATAGCGCTCATGCGACACCAAGCGAGCCGGCGACGCGGGCGAGCGCCTCGCGGTCGAGTGTGACCTCGACTCGGCGCCCCACCTTCTCGGAGTGGACGAGCCCCGCTTCGCGCAGCACCTTCAGGTGGTGCGAAAGCAGCGGCGCCGACAGGTTCAGCCGTGCCCGCAGGTCGCAGGCGCAGGCATCCTCCCGCGCGAGCTCGTCGACGACGGCGAGCCGCACTGGGTCGGCCAGCGCACGCAGGGTGGCGATCCGATTTGGCTGAGATGTCTGCATGACCATTGCTTCGGCGTTCCTTTGTTCAATGCCTGTTTAACTTCAATGCTCATTGAACTGTCCGCCGTGGCTCGCGTCGTCAGGTCTGTCCGTGATTGCGACCCGTAGAAACCACCGAACCGGACGGGTAAAAAGCCCGGCGTCGCCTCGCCACTCGTCCATATCGTCGATTTGCGATCAACGATCAGCTGCCCTGGGAGGCACGCCTCCGTTCGCAGGAGATCGCAGCCTGGCGGATGACGATTGCGGCCGGGCATCGCTTCGAGGCGACGCAGGCGCTCCGCCAAGTGCTGAGCCGCGCAGTCGAATGGAGAATGATCGACGTCAACCCAGCCAAGCACGGATGAGGGGGCCTCGCGGCTCGGCGAGGTTCGCGCTCGTCGACGGCACCTCGCCCGTCGGGCGTAGCGAGCGTGTCTTCGGCGACGTGCTCTTCGACGAAAACGCAACATGCCACATCGCGCTTGGCAGCGCCTACCCGTTCACGGTTCCGGGCTTACCGGACGACACGACGGAGCGGACTGCTCTCGGCTTCAACCAGTCGGCCATCCACCAGGACCTGATGATCGGCGGACCACACGTTCACGTCGATGGGATCGACGCGGACGGAAACGCCACACCGATCCTCCGCGACGAGGTCTGGATGCTCGACTAGGCGCCGCGCCGGCGAAGATGGACGAGACCCTGTCTACCTCGTGGGCGTTCGAGTTCTGCGAGTAGAAGGGAGTGGCGTCGTACTACGACGCGATCGGCGGCGACGGCCGCCGGATCGAGTGCGCGGCCTGGACGTACCATGATCCGTCGCCGGGTTTCGAGGTGATCCGCGACGCGGTCGCCTTCTACCCGGGTCTGATGGACGAATGTACGCTCGACGGAGAGCAGGTCGAAGCCCAGGAAGGCGGTTTCTACGGGGGCTGGATCACGAGTGAGATCGTGGGTCCGTTCAAGGGCGACCGCAGGGTGATCGCTCCATGACGAATCGTCTCGCGCCGTTGACTACTGCCAAGAGCGCTAGGCTTCAGGGCATCGAAGACAGCTCACTTCGGCGGCGCCGTAGCGTGGATCGCCATCGCAGTGCAGATCGGTGTCTCGGCGGAGCGTGGACATGCACCGCCGACGTTCGTCTATGCGATCTTCGTCTCGCTCTTCGTTATGTTCAACAGCTTCGCTGTGAACCAGGCCCTGCAATACAAGCGGGTCGGACGCTGGCGCGACTACCGCTACGGCGAGCGCTGGTACCTCTGGCTGAGCCTCGTCGCGAAGAGCCTGCTCGCATGGCAGGTTTTCGCGAACGTGCTCGTGCTCTGATCCGCCCGGCACACGCATGCCCAGTCCACGTCGGCCTAGCCGTCAGACCCAGGGGCTGTCCGGTTAACGGTGTGACTACGGAGGCGCCTGGCTTGCCGGCCCAGGTCCGGTGAGCCGTGTCAGAAGTCGAGGCCAGACGCCGCGATGCGTCGCGCTTGCCAGAAATGTACCCGCGACGTACCCGCGCGTTGCGGGTACAGGCGACAGCAAATTCTGTTTGCAGGCATTTCGTCCAAGCCCTCTGACGGACTCGAACCGTCGACCCCCTCCTTACCATGCGCTGCGAAACGGTTGCCATGGGTTGCCACCGGTTGCGGATCGGCCTGTTTGAGCCGTTTTCGAGCGCCTCGCATTTGCCACCGGCTGCCACCGGTTGCGCTCGCTCGGCTCCATAAATGCTCCATCCATTCGCTTGGATTGGCGATGGCCAAGGGATCGGGCGTCCCCACGTACCGGCTCGACGAATTCTGGACCGGGTCTCGTCGCCGCCGACGGCGTGAGGACAGGGCGGCCGTGACGTGGCGGGCACGCGATCAAGGTCGACACGTCGAGTCGGTTGATCATCTCCACCGGCTGGATCGCCTCGTTGCTCACCCTGATCGTCGGCGGGATCGGAGTGACGAACACGATGGCGGTGTTCGACCCCGTCACGAATGTGCGCCTCATCCGTACCCCTCGTACGCGTTAACCCGGATGCGTCACAGCACGCCGATCCAGACAGTGACGGTAGTCGGCGCATTTGCGCGGTGGCAAGCTTGTTAGCAAAGGGCATGGAACGAGCCTGATGGAAGCTTCGACGAACAACACCTTGCTCGAACGCGTCGAGGAGCTGATTCAGCCACCGAGCGAGCGGCCACTTGTATGGGGCAACCCGCTGCTGTCGGTGACGCCCGCATCGATGGCGATCCGAGACCTCGCGGTACGGACAGTGGCGTTGGAAACCGCCGTGAGGGAGATCGCGAACGAGCTTCAGAGGCTCTTGGACGAAGCCTGATTCCCGGAGCGAATGACCACACCTGCCGTGCCCGCGGAACGATGAAGGCGATCTCATCTGGCGGGATGTCGACCACGCTCCGCCCCGAGCCGTCCCATCCGCACGCAGAGAACGACTGCGCCGCGCGCGGCTCGAACCTGAGCTCCTTCTCGAACTTGTTCGGACATCCATGGCTCGATTGGCTCGTCGAGGTCGAGGCCCGCGGCGACGTCTTCGGCTTTACGTCTCGGCACGGTTAGGCCCCGGGTGAACCACGGTCCGGATTCGACCAGCAGCCGATCGGGGCCGGCGCGATGGCGGACGCGTGTGCGCGAGCAGCGCGTTCCAGGATGCGCGGCTGGTTCAGGCGGCGAGCGCCGCGAGCAGCGGGGCGGTCTCGACGGTGGCCGCGCCGACGTGACGGTCCGACGCGCCGTAGGTCAGGTAGATCGTGCCGTCCGGCTGGGCCACGGCGCCCTGGACGAAGACGACGTTGTCGACGTCGCCGGAGCGTTCCCAGGGGAGAACCGGACGCATGATCGGCTCCGGCAGCATCGAGCGCACTCGGCCGGTCGCGTCGTCGAGCAGGGCGACGCGCATCGTGTAGTGGCCGCTGCGCTCGCGCTCGTGAAAGAAGAGCAGCAAGCCCTCAGGGGTGGCAACGGGAGGGGCACCGGCGCCGATGCCGAGGGCGCCTTCCGAGGGCCGGAGGATCGTGTGCCGGTCGAGCTCGCGCAGGTGCTCGTCCCAGTACGCAGGCCCGGCCTCCCAGAGCTGGTCGAGGGAGTCGAACAGCGCGAGCTGCATGTTGGGGTGAATCCGGTGGATCAGTCCGACCCGTCCGTCCCGCAGGTTGAAGAGAACGGCGTCCTTGTCCGGCTCGCGTGCCGGCCCGACGACCCGGCCGGACGTTCGGTTGAGGAAGAAGCGCCCGTCCGCATAACCGAGGCGGTGCACGCCGACCCGCCACGGCTTCCCGGACTCCGGCGCCGGGAGATTCGTATACGACATGACGATTCGCTCACCGTCCTCGGTTGCGACACGCTGGACGCGTGGGTCCTCGTAGCAGTGGACTCCTTCCGGGGAGCTCTCGGCGAGCACCTGCTGGAACGCGTACGAGCGGCCATCGCACGAGGTGAAGACGAGCACGTCGGAGACGTAATCCAGAAAGCGAGGCCCTGGGCCCTCGTTTCGCCGGTAACCGGTGCGCACGCCGCGCGCGAAGAGGTGGAAGCGGCCGTCGTGGTGGATCACGCCTGCGTTGAAGATCGGCCCATAGCCCGGCACCGCCCCGGCGGCGACAACGGGGGCATCGCTTGCCCGCCGCACCCAGGAGTGGTCTGCCGCTGTGCCGTCCATCGTCGTAATGGAGGTTTCGGTCAGAACGCTCGTATCCTTAACCACCCCACCGGATGGACGGAGGCCCCTCGATGAGCGTGGCATTACGTGGAGAGCTTTTTGATCGCTACGACAGGAACCCGATCCTCACGGCCGGGGACTGGCCGAGCACGGTCAATGCCGTCTTCAACCCCGGAGTTGCACAGCTCGACGGCGAGACGGTGCTGCTCGCGCGCGTGGAGAACCGGAGCGGCATCTCGCACCTCGCGGTTGCCAGCAGCGCCGACGGTCTCACCAACTGGAATCTCGACCACGGCCGGACAATGATGCCCGACCTCGGCTCCCACGCGGAGCGCTTCGGGATCGAAGATGCCCGGATCACCCAGGTCGGCGACGAGTACCTGATCGCCTACACCGGCTACTCCCGCGACGGCGCGCTCGTCTGTCTCGCGTCGACGCGAGATTTCCGCACCTTCGACCGGCGTGGCGTCATCATGCCGCCCGAAGATAAGGACGCTGCGCTCTTTCCGCGCAAGTTCGGCGACCGCTGGGCGCTCATCCACCGGCCGGTCGCTTCGGCGCCGAGACACGCGGCGCACATCTGGCTGTCGTGGAGCCCTGACCTGAAGCACTGGGGCGACCACGCCATTCTCATCAGGGCCCGTGAGGGTGCTTGGTGGGACGCCCATAAGGTGGGGCTGTGCGCGCCTCCGCTCAAAACGCCCGAGGGCTGGCTGCTGCTCTACCACGGCGTTCACGCCACCGCTGCCGGGTCGATCTATCGCCTCGGGCTCGCCCTCCTCGACACCGAGCACCCCGACCGCGTGCTGGCACGGTCGAACGAGTGGATGTTCGGGCCGGACGCCGACTACGAGCGAATCGGCGACGTCGATCAGGTCGTGTTTTCCTGTGGGTGGCGGTTGCTCGACGACCAGGACACGATTCGCATCTACTACGGCGCCGCCGACACGTCGATCTGCGTGGCGACCGCGAGCCAATCCGCGCTGCTTGCCTGGCTCGCCCGCCACTCGGATGAGCAGCCGTGAGCCCGCAGGGCCACAACTAGACGGCCGCCGCCTCCTCCAGACGTGCGACCGAAACGACGAGGACCGGCCGGGACGACTCCGAGAGGAGCGCTCGCGAGGTTGAAGGGCGCCATTATTCGTGTCGCGGCTCATGCGGCGGCTCGGTAGTACTCGTGGATGAGGCCGTCGAGGCGGTCGCGACGGCTGATTTCGCCCGCAGACGCTCTCTCCCGCTGGTCGAGTTCGGGCGGCCGGAGTTCGAGCGCGCGATGTGGCCTCTCGCGGTTGTAATGGTCGACGTAAACGCGGAGAACTCCTTCGAGGTGGCGGCAGTTGAGGATCAGCAGCCAGTCGAGACACTCGGCACGCACAGTACGAACGAAGCGCTCCGCGATTGCGTTGGCTTTCGGCGCGCGCACCGGCGTCTTCACAATTCGGATGCCTTCGCTGCGGAACACCTCGTCGAAGGGGCCGCTGTACTTGCTGTCGCGGTCACGAATTAGGAACCGAACGCCCTGGTCTGAGAAGTCGAGCCCGAGATTGCGCGCCTGCTGGGCGACCCAGGCGCCAGTGGGATTGGCCGTACAGCCGGCGAGCCAGACGCGCCTGCTGCCGTGAGCGATGAAGAACAAGGCGTAGTAGCGCCGCAGGAGCAGGCTCTCGACGGTGAAGAAATCGCAGGCGACGATGCTCGCAGCCTGCGTGTGCAAGAACTCGCGCCAGCTCGGCCCATCGCGCCGCGGCGCCGGCTCAAGCTTCGCTTGGGCGAGCAGCCGGCGGATACTGGTCGCAGACACCCGGAAGCCGAGCTTGGCCAGGGTGCAAAGAATCGCTGCGATCTCCAAGCGATGACTGCCGTCGCGGCTCTCGCCTTGCTGGAGAAAGGAGCGGAAAATGCCTGGAATCGTGGTCGGGATCGATGGTTCGGACGGCTCGAAGCACGCGCTCGCTCGGGCGGCCAAGGAGGCGCGGCTACGCAACGCCTCGCTGACCCTGGTCGAGGCCCTTCGCCACGAATGACGGTCATATCCGTATGCGCCGTGCGCGATAACCCCGACGCGTTACGGCGCTCCGGTAGAGAGAGTGGCGCTAGTCGGCGCAAGTCGCGGCGGCGGCGAGCCTGTTCTCCAGGGGCATGGAAGGAGTCCGATGCGAACATCGACCACCACTACGTTGGCCGAACGCGTCGACGAGCTGATTCAGTCACCGGACGAGAGGCCGCTCGTCTGGGGCAACCCTCTGCTGTCGGTGACGCCGGCGTCGATGGCGATCCGGGATCTCGCGGTGCGGATCGTGGCGCTGGAGACCGTCGTGAGGGAGATCGCGAGCGAGGTTCAAAGACTCTTGGACGACGCCTGATTCACAGCGCGGATCACGCCGTCGCCGGGATGGGGCGTACGGTCTGCGTGAGCGGCCGTTAGCCCCAGCGTTGGCCGAAGCCGAGAAAACGGCGGCTAGCCCAGAACGCGGTACGCTCAGCGGGGCGCATGAGGTCGGATGTGCAGCTGGCCGCCCCGGCTCAGCGACCGTGGAGGGTGTCTATTGCTGGAGACGCCGAGTAAGGTCGACGATCCGCGCGTAGCGGTCGAGCTGTTGTTGCGTGAGTTGCGGGCGCGGCCGGGTGGGCTTTCGAGCCGCGAGGCAGAGCGCCGCCTCGTCGCGTTTGGGCGAAATGAGATCGTCCGGCGGGGCGGCGTTCGCTGGCCGCGGCAGTTGGCGAAGCAGTTCACCCATCCGTTGGCGCTTTTGCTCTGGCTTGCGGCCGGTCTCGCCTTTGTCGGTGGTACGCCTGTGCTGGGCGGCGCGATCGTGGCGGTGATTGTCCTCAACGCTGTGTTCGCGTTCGCGCAGGAGCGGCAGGCCGAGCGTGCGATCGAGGCGTTGCAGCGGTTTCTGCCGCCGCAGGCGTTGGTGCTCAGGGACGGGCAGCGGGTGATGGTCGAGGCGGGCACGCTTGTCCCGGGCGACGTGCTGCTGCTTGGGGAGGGCGACCGGATCTCGGCGGACGGACGGCTGCTCGAGGGAGCGCTTGACGTCGATCTCTCGACGCTGACCGGCGAATCGCAGCCGGTCTATCGCTCGGCCGATCTGCGCGACACGACCGGGCCGCTGATCGAGGCGCGAGATCTGGTGTTCAGCGGCTCGTCCTGTGTGGGCGGCGAGGCGAGCGCGCTTGTCGTCAGGACGGGCATGCAGACGGAGTTGGGGCGGATCGCGGCGCTGACGGAGCGGGTCGAGAGCGAGCTGAGCCCGCTCGAGCGCCAGGTCCGCCGGGTGGCCTGGTTGATCGCTCTGGTTGCTGTGCTTGCCGGGTTGGCGTTCCTGCCGATCGGCTGGCTCGTTGCCGGTTTGCCGCTCAAGGACGCGTTCAACTTCGCGATCGGCCTGATCGTTGCCAACGTTCCCGAGGGGCTGCTGCCGACGATCACGTTGGCGCTGGCCGTCGGGGTAGCGATGCTGGCCCGCCGCGGCGCCCTGGTCAAGCGGCTGAGCGCGGTCGAGACGCTCGGCGCGGCTGACGTCATCTGTACCGACAAGACCGGCACGCTGACGGAGAACCGGATGCGGGCGGTCAAGATCTGGACGCCGCTGGGGGAACTCGACCTCGAGGGTGACGGCAACCTCGCGGCGGCCGCGGCCGGGAACGCGGTGCTGGCGCTGCTCGGCCGCGCGGTCGCCTCGTGCAGTAGCGCCGAGGTCGATCCCGCCCGGCAGAGCAAGTCGCGTGGGGAAGCGACGGAGATCGGGATCCTCGAGGCCGCCCGAGAGATCGGCATCGACGTTGCATTGCGACGCCGGGAGGGCCGGCGGCAGAAGCTGTTCCGCTTTGACCCGACGCTGCGGCTGATGTCCACGGTCGACGCGCGCGAGGACGGAACGCTGACGGTGCACGCGAAAGGCGCGCCGGAGGAGATCCTCCACCGCTGCACGCGCATCGGTGGCCTCGATAATCACCGGCCGCTCGAGGAGAGCGACCGGCGCGGGGTGCTGGCCGTGTTCGAGCGGTACGCCTCGCAGGGGCTGCGTGTGCTTGCCGTTGCCCGGCGGCGCCTGCCCGACGGCGCCGAGGCCCCTGCTCGTCGCGAGGACGCCGAAGCCGAGCTCTGCCTACTCGGCCTGGTGGCGCTCTTCGACCCGCCGCGCGCCGAGGTCGCCGATGCAGTCGCCCGCTGCCACGCAGCCGGGATTCGCATCATCGTCGTCACGGGAGACTACGGGCCAACGGCGGCGGAGATCGCGCGCCGGGTCGGAATTGCCCGCGACGGCGGCCAGGTCGTGACCGGCGCCGAGCTGGAGCTGCTGAGCGAGCCCGAGCTGGACGAGCTCCTCCGCGAAGGCAGCGAGCTGATCTTCGCCCGGAGCTCGCCGGAGGCGAAGCTGCGGATCGCCGACGCGCTTCGGGCGGAAGCGCACACGGTGGCCATGACCGGAGACGGCGTCAACGACGCGCCTGCTCTCCGGCGCGCCGACATCGGCGTCGCCATGGGCCTGACCGGCACCGACGTCGCGCGCGAGGCGGCGACAATGGTGCTCACGGACGACAACTTCGCCACGATCGTCGCAGCGGTCGAGGCCGGACGTCAGGTGTTCGACAACGTCCGCAAGTTCATCCTGTACATCTTCGCCCACGCAACGCCCGAGGTCGTGCCCTTTCTCGTCTTCGCCCTCTCCGGCGGGCGGATCCCGCTGCCGCTGACCGTCCTGCAGATCCTCGCCATCGACCTCGGCACGGAGATCCTGCCTGCCCTCGCGCTCGGGCGCGAGCCCGCCGAGCCGGGTTTGATGGAGCGGCCGCCGCGCGCTCGCGGCGAGGGTGTGATCGACCGCTCGCTGCTCTCCCGCGCGTGGCTCTTCCTCGGCCTGATCGAGGCGGCACTCGTCCTCGGCGGCTTCTTCTTCGTCCTCCTTCGGGTCGGCTGGAACCCCGGCGACGCCGTCTCGAGCGGTCATGCCCTCCACAACGCGTACCTGCGGGCGACGACGATGACCTTCGCCGGCATCGTCGCCTGCCAGATCGGAACCGCGGTCGCTGCCCGCACGGAACGCGCGTCATTGCGCTCGGTCGGGTTCTTCACGAACCGTCTGCTGCTTTGGGGCATCGCCTCGGAGATCGGGTTCGCGGCGCTCCTTGTCTACGCTCCGCCGGCGCAGAGACTGTTCGGAACCGCCGCGCTCGGGGTCTCGGAAATCGCGTTCCTGCTTCCCTTCCCGGGGATCGTCTGGGGCGCCGACGAGCTTCGTCGCTGGCTGCTGCGGCGTCGAGACAGCCCTTCAGGCCATCGGCAGCAAAGGGCCGGAGCCGGATTTCGTCTCGGTTGAGAAGGACGGCCGCTTGCGCTGCCCTGAAGGGCGCCATTATCTGTGTCGTGGCTCATGCAGCGGCTTGGTAGTACTCGTGGAGGATGCCGCCAAGCCGGTCGCGGCGGCGGACTTGGCCGATTTCCGATGCCGGTTCGGCGGGGATGGGTGGCTGGAGCTTGAGTGCACGGTGGGGCCTCTGCGTGTTGTAGTGGTCGATGTAGAGGTAGAGGACGTGCTCGAGGTGGCGGCGGTTGAGGATCAGTAGCCAGTCGAGACATTCGCTCCGCACGGTGCGGACGAAGCGTTCGGCGATCGCGTTCGCTTTGGGCGAACGCACGGGCGTCTTGACGATCCTGATGCTCTCTGTCCGGAAGATCTCGTCGAAGGCGCCGGAGTACTTGCTGTCGCGGTCTCGGATCAGGAAATGCGTCCGTTCGAAGAGCCCGGTGAAGCTGAGGTCACGAGCCCACTGTGTGACCCAGTTGCCATCGGGGTTGGTGGTGCAGCCTGCGAGCCAAACGCGACGGGTCGCGTGTTCGATGAAGAACAAGACGTAGTAGCGACGCAGAAACAGCGTCTCGACCGTCAGGAAATCGCATGCGACGATGCTGGCCGCCTGGGCTTGCAGGAACTCACGCCAGCTTGGCCCCGAGCGCCGTGGCGCTGGACCGAGGCGGGCTTGAGCGAGCAGGCGCCGCGCGGGTTGTTGTCTGATGGCCAAACGGACAACGGGCGGGTCTGCTGGGGGCGTCGACGGCCGAGCAGGCGCTCGGCTGCAGTGATGACGAGGTTCGTGGCGTCGAGGTAGGCACGAGCCAGCTTCTGCTTACTCGGATTTCTGGTCCGTCACGGGGCGAGGGCGGCGCAGAGCGCGGTTGTGTTGAGGCTGTTGAGGCCGGTGTACGAGACGAGGCCGATGTCGCCGAAGACGAAGCGGCCGTTCTGGGCCCAGACGACGCCGGCGCCTGGGATGTGGAAGGCGAACTCTTTGCCCGTGTCGACTGCGAGGCCGGCGGTGAGGTCGATGTGAACGGGCGCGGGACCCTTGGACGAGAGCGAGTGCCACGCGCTGGAGACGGTGTGGGCCAGGGAGCTGTGGATGCTCTCGCGGACCGGGAGGCCTGCGTTGTCGTAGTAGGTGGTGACCGTGACGGTGCCGGCGGCGCTGAAGATGATGTCGAAGCCGCAGGGGCTGTCGGCGCCGCTGAAGCTCTGGCTGTAGTCGGCGGGCATCTGCGCGGTCGTCGGCGTTGTCGCGGAGGCCGTGTTCGCAAGGAGGAGCGCGGCGACGGCAGTGAGGATGGCGATCGTGGTTGACAATGTGCGCTTCATCGGAGTTCCTTTCAGCGGCCGTTGATTTGTGATGTCGCCGGAGTTGGCGGACAGGTCTGGGAGGTTGCACGGGCGGTCGGCACCCCTCGCCTTGCGAGAGGTGCCGACGCGTTGGGTCATTCGTATTGGAGTGCTTCGAGGACGTTGAGCCGCGAAGCACGACGTGCCGGCAGAACCGCAGCGAGGATCCCGGCGATCACGGCGACCGCGGTGAAGATCACGAGCTGCGGGAGCGGAACGTGGAACGAGATGCCCTGGCTCGCGAGCCCGCGCGTGAGGATGGCGGCGAGAAGCACGCCGAGGGGTAGCCCAAGCGCGGCACCGATCAGCGCGGTGATGACGCTCTCGTGGCGGATCATCCGCCGCAGCTGGCGGCGGCTGACACCAACTGCCCGTAGCATCCCGATCTCGCGCGTCCGTTCGAACACGGAGAGCACGAGGGTGTTGACCATCCCGAACAGGCTCACGATCACGGAGAGCGCGAGGAACGCGTAGAAGACGGCCAACGTCGTCTTGATGTCGTTCAATTGCGTCTTGATCCAGCGTGGCGTGCTCTGGACGGTCACGTCACTGAACGGCCGGAGCGAGTTCGCGAGCGCGGCGGTCGCCGACGGGTTCGCGCCCGACGCAACGTTCACGAAGACGTAGCCGTTCTGCGGGTTCGGGAACATCCGGTCGAAGTGCAAGCGATCGACCAAGATCCCGCCGAAGACCGCCTGGAACTTCGGGTGATAGGTCGCACGGACGACGAACGTCCGCTTCGTGCCGTTCGACGCCTGCAGCTGGAGCGGGCTGCCGACGGACAGCTTGTGCGTCTTCGCCCACATCGAGTCGACGATCGCGCCGTTACGGAGGTCGGTGAGCACGGCGTCCGAGCCGTCCTTCCACGCGAAGCGATACACGCCGGCGATCGTGGCGCCGTCGATGCCGTTGACGGAAACGGTGCTACCGAGCACGCGAGCGTTGTCGGACCGGACCGCCGAGACGCTCGTGACGCCGCGGACCGACGCGAGCGCCGGACCTGTCGCCGCGTCGAAGTACGTCGCGCTCGCGCTGGTGTCCGGCACGACGACGTAGTCGCTTCTGACCTGACGGGTCAGGTCGCCCTTGGTAGAGCTCTCGAGGCCCGATGCGAGCACCGCGACGAAGGTGACGAGCGCGAGCCCGATCATCAACGCCGCCGCCGTAGCCGCGGTCCTCGCCGGGTTACGTCCGGAGTTCGCTGAGGCCAGCCGGCCCATGGAGCCACCGAGGCGGCGGGCGGGCGCCGCGACGACGAGGATCAGCGGCGCAACGAGGCGACTCGAGATCATCGCCACACCGATGAAGAGCAGCAGCATGCCGCCCGCGGCGGGAACGAGCACCGCCTTCGCGCTGCCATCGGACAGGACACCCGCCGCGATCGCGAGCACCGCGAGCACGATTACGGCGCCGGCGACGTAGGGCTTGTACCGGTGAAAGCGACCGACCGGAAGCGCGGCGCCTTCTCGCACGGCGGCGATCGGCGGGACACGCGTTGCCCGCAACGCTGGGAAGAGGCCGGCGAGCACTGTGATGCCGGTACCGAGGACGATCGTCACGACCACGGTCTGCGCCGCGAACACGGTCCCGGATTGTGGGAGGCCCGTGAACAGCGCCTCGAGCCCCTTGAAGAGCCCGAGCCCGAGGACGAGCCCGAACAGGGACGCCAGTGCCCCGATCACTGCGCTCTCGAGGAGCACGGATCGGAGAACCTGCCGGCGGGAGGCACCGAGTGTGCGGAGCGTTGCGAGCTCACGCGTGCGCTGCGCCACCGTCATCGAGATGGTGTTGAAGATGACGAAGGCGCCGACGAACAGGGCGATGCCGGCGAACGCGAGCAGGATGTACTTGAGGCCGCTGACCCCGCCTGTCACCGATTTGTTGACGGCTGCCGCCTCTGCCGCCGACGTCTGCACGGTCTCCGTCTCCGAAAGGAGCGGGCGGATCCGCGCTGCGAGCGCCCCCGGTGTGACGTCCGGATTGCCGACCACGGAGATGCTGTCGTAGCGGCCCTGCTTGCCGAGCAGGACTTGCGCGGTGCTTACGTCGAACGCGGCGAGGGTTGCGCTGCCGGAGGACACGCCGGGGATCTCGGCCAGGCCGGTGATCGTGTAGTGGTGGACGTGTCCGGTTCCCTTGGCGCCGATCGTGTCGCCGACGGCGAAGTGCTCCTTCGCGGCGGTCACGGCTCCGATCGCGATCTCCCCTGGCCCGGAGGGCCAGCGGCCGGTAGTGAGGGCGAGCGGGGTGAAGCGCTTGTCCGCCGGGTCGACGCCGAACCCGAACTGCGGTCCGCCGTTGCCGATCGCCTTGCCGTTCGCTCCAACGAGCTTGACCGTCGCGAAGAGGAAGCCGCCGGAGGCGGCCTCGACTCCCGGCACCTTTTTGATGCGGGCGACCAGCGAGGCGGGCACGCTCGGCGTGTTCGCCGCTCCGGTCACGATCTGCTTCCCGGACACGACGACGGATGACTGCTCGTACGGGCTCGAGAAGACGCCGTTGAACGCCTGGTTGAGCGTGTCGGTGAAGATGAAGGTGGCGCTGACCATGCCGGTGCCGAGCACGATCGCGAGTGCGGTGAGGATGGCGCGGGTCTTGCGGCCGAGCAGTCCTTTGAGCGCAACGGCAATCATCGTCCGCTCACCTCCTGCATGGCAGCGAGCACTTCCGCTGCCGTCGAGTCGCGGACTTCCTTGACGATCTGGCCGTCTGCGAGAAAGAGGATCCGGTCTGCGAGCGCCGCGGCACTCGCGTCGTGGGTGACCATCACGGTCGTTTGGCCGAGCTCCTCGACCGAGTGGCGGAGCAGGGCAAGGACGTCCTTGCTGGTGTTGGAGTCGAGGTTGCCGGTCGGCTCGTCGGCGAAGAGGACCGAGGGCTTCGAGATCAGGGCGCGCGCGATCGAGACGCGCTGCTGCTGGCCGCCCGAGAGCTCCGAGGGGCGGTGCTTGCGGCGTCCGTTGATCCCCACCGTGTCGAGCAGCTCCTCGAGCCACTCGCGCTCGGGCTTCTCGCCGGCGATCGAGAGCGGCAGCAGGATGTTCTCCTCGGCGGTCAGCATCGGCAGCAGGTTGAAGAACTGGAAGACGAAGCCGATGTGGTCGCGGCGAAGCCGGGTCAGCTGCTTGTCGTTCATACCGGTGATCTCGACGCCGGCGATCGAGACGCTGCCTTCGCTCGGCGTGTCGAGGCCAGCGAGGATGTGCATCAGCGTCGACTTGCCCGAGCCCGAGGGGCCCATGATCGCGGTCAGGCGGGCCTCCTCGATCTCGATCGAGACGTCGCGGAGCGCGTTCACCGCGGTATCGCCCTCGCCGTAGCGGCGGACGAGGCCGCTCGCCGAGACGACGGCCGGTGAGAGAACAGGCATGGGCACAACACCCACGTCTGCCTGAAGCTGAGGGACGGACATGGCACGTACTCCTTCCGGGTCGGTTTCCATGCACCGACCCTGCGCCAGCACAGCCCCCGTTCGCGTCCGAGGCGACCCCACACTCGACCCCACACCTGCCCTCCGTCACGCGATCGAGGCGGCGGCCTTGAGACGCGGCAGCCAGGGCAGTAGCCTCGCTTGCAAAGCGTCTGTGGCGAGAGCCGTCCGGAGGCGAATCCCTCTCCGGCGCCCCATCGCTGCGGGCGCGAGGACGCGATGGCTACTACTCACCTGCCACAGACTGCCGCCCCACTCCTCATGCTCGAGCGCGAAGCCGAGCTCGCGACGCTCAAGGCGATTCTCGATGCGGCGCGGTCCGGCGAGGGCCGTCTCGTCGTCGTCGAGGGCAGCGCCGGGATCGGCAAGACGCGGCTGCTGGCCGAGACGCGGAAGCTCGGCGAGGTCGCCGAGTTCGAGGTGCTCACCGCGCGCGGCGGCGAGTTGGAGGGCGAATTCGCGTTCGGGATCGTCAGGCAGTTGTTCGAGGCGCCCCTCGCTGCGGCGACAGCGGACGAGCGAGAAGAGTTGCTGAGCAGCGCAGCGGGGCTGAGCGCTTCACTTTTCGCGTCGGCGCCGACGAGCTCGTCCGGAGACGGGGCCGAGTCGTCGTTTGCGATGCTGCACGGTCTCTACTGGCTCGCTGCTAACTTCGCCTCGCGGAAGCCGACGTTGCTCGTCGTCGACGACCTGCACTGGGTCGACGAGCCGTCGCTGCGTTGGCTCGCGTATCTCGCCCATCGGATCGAGGGGCTGCCGCTCCTTCTGCTCGCGGGGACCCGGCCGCCCGAACAGGCGAATAGTCCGACGCTTGTCACCGAGTTGCTGAGCGATCCTGCGGCGGTCGCGCTCCGGCCCGGCAACCTCGGCCGGGAGTCGGCCGCGGTGCTTGCCCGCGAGCGCCTGGGAGTCGAGCCGGATCCCGTCTTCGCCGCCGCGCTGCAGACGGGATCAGGCGGCAATCCGCTCTTCCTGGTCGCGCTTCTGGACGCGCTCTGGCAGGAGGGGATCAGCCCGACACCGGACCAGGCGCCGTACGTGATCGAGCTCGGGCCGCAGGCAATCGCTCGCGGAATCGCGACCCGCCTCGCGCGTCTGCCGGGTGAGGCGGCTCGGCTCTTGCGGGCCGCGGCGACGCTCGGCGATCGAACCGAGCTGCCGCTCGCGGCCGTGCTGGCCGATCTGGAGCCGAAGGCGGCGCTCAGTGCCGCCAGCGCACTGGTTAAGGCCGATCTGCTCAGGCACGAGAACCCGCTCGAGTTCATCCACCCGGTCGTCCGTACCGCGGTTCTCGAGGACATGAGCGCGGATGAACGTACGAATGCGCACCGCCGCGCAGCCGAGGTCCTCCTCGAGCGCGGAGCCGTTCCGGAACAGGCGGCTACGTACCTCGTGCGGACCGTGCCGGGCGGCGATCCCTTCGTCGTGGCGACGTTGCGCCAGGCCGCCGAGCGGTCACTCGCACAAGGTGCGCCCGAGGCGGCGACTGCCTACCTGCGGCGCGCGCTCGACGAGCCGCCGCAGACCTGCGACCGCGCCGACGTGCTCGGCGACCTCGGGATCGCCGAGACACACACGGACGTGGTCGGCGCCGCCGCCCACCTCGCCGCATCGCTCGGCGAAGTCGACGATCTCGGAATCCGGCCCGACGTCGTGTTCGCCTACGCACGGATGCTGACGATCATCCCGACCGGCCGCGCCTCAGAATCGGCCGAGTTGCTCCTGCGGCTGACCGAACGGGTCGATGCGTCGCGCAACGAGCTCATCGAACACATTGCGGCGTTCTTGATCATCACGTGCCAGTTCGACCCGGCTGACGAGGCGATCGTCAAGGCGCAATGGGAGCGCGTCAACGAGCACGACATCCGGACCGGTTTCTTGCTCAGCGTGCGCGCGATCGAGGAGGGGCGCCTCGGCGAGAATCGCGCTCGCTCCGTCGATCTAGCGCGCCAGGCGCTGACAAGTGAGCTCGTCGAAACAGCGGACCGGTTCGAGCTCGTGAATGCGGTTGCGGCACTCGCGCTCGCTGGCGAGGTCGACGAAGCGCTCGCCGGCCTCGCACGTGTGATCGACGTCGGGCAACGGCGCGGCGATCAGCTCGCGGCGCAGACGCACGAGCTGTGGCGCGGATTGGTGTACTACGAGGCCGGCGAGCTGCTCCTCGCAGAAGAAACTCTCGCGATCGTGGAGTCGACGCCCTTCTGGGCGCTCTCGCTGCCGCGCGCCTATCGCGCCGGCTTCCTCGCGCACGTCCTGCTCGAGCGCGGCAAGATCGACGAGGCGGAGCAAGTCCTCGGTGCTGTAACCCTCGAAGACCTCTTGCCGGGCCACCGGATTCAGCCACTGCACGGAAGAGGCCGCCTTCGGCTCGCGACAGGCGGGGCCGAGCAAGCGCTGGCCGACTTCATCGCGGCGGGAGAGGCGGCCGAGTCGGTCGACATCCGCAATCCCGCCTACATCCCGTGGCGATCGCAGGCCGCGCTCGCGCTGCATCAGCTCGGACGCATCGACGAGGCACGAGTGCTCGCGGCCGAAGAACTCGAGCTGTCACGCCGTTGGGGCGCGCCGCGCACGATCGGGGTGTCACTGCGTGCTCTCGGTCTCGTCGAAGGCGGCCAAGCCAGCGAGCAGCTGCTGCGAGAAGCGGTTGATGTGCTGGCGAATTCGCCGGCTCGGCTCGAGCAAGCGCGGGCCCTGATCGACCTAGGCGCTGCGCTGCGCCGCGGTAACAGCCGGAGCGAGGCGCGGCAGTTCTTGCGACAAGGGATCGAGCTCGCACATAAATGCGGTGGGATTGCACTCGTCGAGCGCGCGAACCACGAGCTTGCCGCGACCGGTGCCCATCCGCGCACGATCCTGCTCAGCGGCCTCGACGCGCTGACGGCGAGCGAACGCCGCGTGGCGCAGATGGCGGCGGAAGACTTGAGTAACAAGGAGATCGCCCAAGCGCTGTTCGTGACGGTGAAAACCGTCGAGCAGCACCTCGGCCGGGTCTACCGCAAGCTCGACATCAGCTCACGTCGACAGCTCGGGGCGGCACTCGGCGGGTCGGCGGAAGCCGCGTCGCCTGCGTAACAAGATCCGGGTTAGGAGTGGGGTTGTCTCCGGCGCGATCGGGATGGTCTGCGCCGCATGATCGACGAGTCGCGTGCATGTCGAGCGACAAACTCGATCTGAAAGAGGTAACGATGCCGAACGCAACGACCATGTGGTTGAAGCAGCACCCGAAGTCGGCGGCGGCGCTCGCGCTTGCCGTGGCGCTCGCGATTCTCGCCCTTGTGAGCATCTCGTCCTTCGGAACACCGAGCGGGTGGTGAGCCGACGGATCGCTTTCACCTAAGAAGCGGACCGACGGCACCTTCCCGCCGCGGAAAGATCAGGGGTAGGAGTGGGGTTGCCCCGGGCGCGATCGGCAGCGACCGCGACGCATGATCGGCGAGTGAAGTCGCAGGTCCCCCACAAGAAAGGAACCCCGATGTCGCACGCAGCCTTCAAAGAACTGGCCTACCGCAACCAGTACGGCCTCGAGGTGACCCTCCTCTGGGATTCCCGCTCGAACGAAGTTTCTGTCGAGGTCATCGACCACCTCGACGACAGCGGCTTCCGGCTCCCGATCGCGGGCCACCTAGCCCTGGACGCATTCAACCACCCCTGCGCCTATGCGCAGTCGCACGAGCACGAGGGCGACCGCGTCTCGCAGATGACTTCGGCGGAGTGACTGGCGTGGCGACGCTCGCTTCCGCCACGCCGCCTAGTCGTCGAAGCTTGACTCGCGCAGCAGCCCTCGAGCCGTTCCTCGTTCCCGTCGCGTCGCTCCTCGTCGCCATCACGGTGTTCGGAGCTGGACCACGGCTCCTGATCGTCGTCGCGTTGCCCGCTCTTGCGATCGGCGCGATAAGCCATCGACTTTCACGTCCGTCCGCGGCTGCGATCGCGCTTCTGCTCGGAGTCCTCGCCCTCGGCGCCGCTCTGATCGCCCGCAACAACCTGTTGATCGTCGCCGGAGTGCTCTATCTTCTCGCCGGCATCAACCGTGGCTGGGGCGTTAACCGCGGCCGGCGCCGTCGGCGCGCTTGGACGAATCGCCTCCTCGCAGTCGTCGCGGCGGTGCTGGTCGGCTTTTTCGTCGTCTTTCCGACGCTGTTCGCGGTCGACCTGCTCGCTAAGCCTCGTGCACCGATCGATCAGGCGGCCCTAGGGTTGCCGCACGAGCGCGTCACCTTCCCGGCGAGCGACGGCGTTCGCCTGTCCGGCTGGTATGTACCTTCGCGCAACGGCGCTGCGATCGTGCTCGTGCACGGCGGCGGAGGCGACCGCCAGGGAACGATCCTCCACGCGCGGATGCTCGCGAAGGCAGGCTATGGCGTGCTCCTCTACGACGCGCGAGGACGCGGCGAGAGCGCAGGACAGGAGAACGCAGCTGGCTGGCGATGGGACAGCGACGTCCGCGGCGCCGTGTCATTCCTGACAAGCCGCGGCATTGACCACATCGGCCTCCTTGGTCTGTCCACCGGCGCCGAAGCGGTCGTCACCGAGGCTGCGTCAGACAAGCGTGTCGACGCGGTCGTTGCGGATGGCCTACAGGCCCGCACTGCCGCCGACGTCAGCCACCTTCGCTTCAGCGATCGAATCTCTATCGAGCCCAGCTTCGTCCTCGCAGGCATCGAGATCCGGCTCGCACGCGGTGAAACGCAACCGAGACCGTTGATCGATGTCGTGCAGGAGGTCGCGCGGACGCGACCGCTGCTGCTGATAGCCACCATCGCTTTCGAGCGCGAAATCGATCACGTCTACACGCGCGGCACACAGGCGCAGTTGTGGGAACTGCCGGCAAGTGCGCACACGAAGGGTCTTCTAGACCACCCGGTCACGTATCCCCGGCGTGTCTTGTCGGTGTTCAACCAGGCGCTCTTGAGAAGTCAAAGCGGGAAGTAGCCGCGCTCCTTCGACCCCCTCTCTCCAGGGAGGGGGTCAGGTTCTCGCTCGGCGAGGCAACCAATGAGGCTCACTTGCAGGGAGCTTTCGCAAACACACGAAACGCCCGCTGCGGTCGAGTGTGTCGGGAGACGTCGTGAGATGTCTCCGTGCGTCGCGCTTACCAAAAATGTACCCGCGCCGTACCTGCGTGTTGCATGCGCAGGCTACTAGAAATGCCTATTTGCAGGCATTTCATTGAAGCCCTCTAACGGACTCGAACCGTTGACCCCCTCCTTACCATGGAGATTCGGCCTCTCGAAACGTGCCGCCGATTCGCGTTCATTGAGCGCTTTCGCCCGCCAGTTCGGTAGTTCAGCCGCGAGGCGATCCCTTCCCGGCACGCCTTGAATCTTCCCGAGAAGCCCCGAACCTGTCCCCAGAATCTGTCCCCAAGTGGCCTTTCATCTGTGGCGACGGCGTTGCGCTGTCCCTCCTCAACCACCGCGTCGCGACCGGCGGTACGGGTGGAGCGCCTCGCGGCTTCCGCAAGGCCCTCGCAGGCGCGGCTGGTCTCGCGTTGGTGGGCGCTGGACAAAACGCGTCGTCCGATCGATGATCCCGCTCAGTGGCGCGAGAGCTCCCAACCGGCGTGGTGACGCTGCTGTTTACGGATGTCGAGGACTCGACGCGACTGCTGCATGAGCTCGGCGACCTGCCGGTCGACCTGCGGATCCCCGGCTTCCCGCCCACGCCCAGGGCCATCGCCCAAGCGCTGCTCGGGCTGATCGACGCGACCGCTTCCCCCGCCGGGTAGCCAACGAACATGTCCGCTCCGCTCAGGCCAAGCCCACGACAGCCGCTCGCAGCCACGGGCGCTCGCGCGCGAGCGCAGCGAGAACTCCGCCTCTTTCTCCGCCGACTTGCTCAGCTCGGCGCCCTACTCTGCCTTCTCTTCCTGACCGGGACCGTGGGCTTCGCCGTCAGCGAGCACGTCTCCGTCTGGTTCGCGTTCCTCTGGACGATCGACACGATCGCGACCGTCGGCTCGATCCCCCCGCCCGACACGACCGGCGGGGAAGTACTGAAGCTCTTCTTGATCTTCCTGGGCGTCGGTACGCTGCTGTACGGGCTCGTCGCGATCACCGAATTCTTCGTCGCCGGGCACGTGACAGGTCTTCTCGACGCGCGCCAGAGGCAAAGGATGATCGACAACCTCGACGACCACTACCTCATCTGCGGTTTCGGCCGCGTCGGCCGCCAGGTCGCACGAGATCTTCGCGCCGCGGGAGTGACCTGCGCCGTGATCGACCCCAACCCCGACAGCCTGAGACCAGCGGAGGAAGCGGGCATCCCCTGCGTCGAGGCCGAGGCCTCGGACGAGGCGGCACTCCGAGGGGCCGGCATCGAACGCGCGCGAGCGCTTATCGCCTGCGCTGACTCGGATTCCGAAAACGTCTTCATCACGCTCACCGCAAGAGAGCTGAGGCCCGACCTCACGATCGTGGCCCGGGCAGGGCGCGAAGAGTCGGAACGAAAGCTCCGGCGCGCCGGAGCCGACAGGGTCGTCTCGCCATACAAGTCGAGCGGATCGGATATGGCGCGGCTCGCGCTCCACCCGCAAGTCGCGGACGTCGTCGACATCGCACCCGAGTATCGACTGGAGGAGATCGAGGTAAGCGCTGGCTGCCCCGGCGCAGGCAAGGCCTTGGCAGACGTCCGCGGGTCCTCGATCATCGCCGCGCTTCGAGACAACAGCGGAACGGTCATCCCCCAACCGCCCGGCGACGTCGTGCTTGAGCCAGGCAACGTCTTGATCGCGATCGGCACGACGACCGCGATGGACCGCCTCGAAGCAACCTTCGCGCCGCCAGCCAGACGGTGAGCGGCTCCACGGCGCTGACATCGTCTTTGCCGCCGCCGGCGGGTGCAGCCTCGGCCGACGCGGCGTATCGGCGTGGTGCGCGCTACGTGACCGTCTTGTATTTCGATCAACAGGTGAAACGATCGCGGCTCTTGCACGCGGCGGAGGACTCGCTCGACTTCATCCCCGAGTGGTGGGAGCGTCACATCCTCTCGGTGGTCGAGAATCACGGCGCTTACATCATCCTTTGGCGCGATGTCGACCCTGCTGCACTCGACGGCGTCGATCCTGCCCGCGCGGCACGTGATCACTTCCCGCTGACCGCGTCGGTCTTCGCCGCCATTGGCGGAGGCGAAGTCAACTGGACGTTCGTACCCGCAGTCTCGCCCGGTGTCGCACGGCGCGTCCTCGGAGAGCAACGAAGTACAGCCGCCTGATCTCTGCCCACTGCTCCACGCCGATCACCGCTCCCTCCTCGCCCGACAACCAGGCGAGGCTCCGCGACCAGCCGGCCAACGTCCGACTCAGCGCCGAGTGGTCCAGATTTCAACCGGCGCAGGTGGTCCAGTATTCAGGCGGCGCCCACAGAGGCAACAAAAAGGCCATTTGCTGGCCTCTCGTGAAGCCCTCTGACGGACTCGAACCGTCGACTCCCTCCTTACCATCGAGGTCTGGAAAGGGAACAGAGGGCAAGCGCGGGTCACCGCGACCACGAAAATCCCGCAAACCGAAGGGATCTGCCGAAAACGAGTGACCGCGCGTGGACGCGCGTGCCCGGGCTTGTGTTCCCTCGTTCGTCGGCGGTAGTTGCGAGGCTAGTAGCTCGCTGTGTCGCCCGGCCCGGCGATCCCGATCAAAATGCGCGAGGCCGCCGGTCTCGCTCCACCCACGAGGTGATCTTCGTACCCGGGGTGTGGAGAAGAAGACGGTGAGGTCGCCGGCCGTTCGTCGTCGTCCGGCCAGCGCATCGTCGCTCGCAGTTCGGTCTCCGCGTCGGCGTTCTTCCAGGCGACGACCGCGGGTGCGCGCCGAGCGTCGCCAGGGCTTTCTTCAGGATTGCAGTCAGCCCCTTCGCTCTGACGAACACCACGATCGCCAGCTTTCGTGTCGCGCCAACGGGTGTAGCCGAAGAGGGGTCGATTGTCACCGTGGAGCTGACATCGCCGTCTCACCAGTTGTACTCGGCGATGAAGCCGTTGCGCCGGTCGCAGCGGGCCCAGGATGTCGGTGTGTCGGCCGGTACGCCGGCCCCGTCCCTACTCGAAGAGCTGGAAGAAGGTCGGGAAGGTTCCGACCAACCCAAGCGCGATTAGCGCGACCGCGGCAAGCACGATCGGACGCAGCGCCGGGTTCGCCCGTCGCCAGTACGCGGTCAGACCGCCCCAGGCGGCGAAGAATACGAGCGACGAAACGATCGTCTTGCCCGACAACGGGCCGACGCTGTCCTTCCAGTTCAGTGCATCGGCGAACCCGGTGCTCGCCTCGGAAAGCGTGGTGACGATCCCGAGCGCGAATACCCCGATCCCGGCCGCGAGGATGACCGCTGCTGCAGGACCTGCAGGAGGCTCGTCGGCGCGCGCTGGGTCTATGGGCCGCTCGGCTGTCAGCTCCGTCATCGTTCCTCCTCAGTGGACAGGGGCGGATTTGGTGATCAGCGCGCCGAGCAGTCCGGCCACGCCCGCGGTAACGAACGCGCCGATGAAGAACCAGATCACGAGATTGCGGAGGTAGCGGTTCCGCGCCAACGAAGCGCCGTAGTAGACGGCGAGAGCGGCGGCGGTGGTGGCGAGGATCGGCGCAATCCAGGCGACATGCTCCTTCCACTCCATACCGAAGTTGTGCCAGTCGGCCGTGTTCGGGTTCGCGAGAAGGATCGACTTTGCGCTGTCCGGCGATTTCGCGCGGTACCACGGATAGACGATCCACGAACCTGTGATCACCGTTAGCCAGGCGGTGATTGCCATCACGGTGGTTCCGACTTTGATCCTGCGAACGCGCTCCCGCAGCCCTTCGGCGGTGACAAGCTCGGTGCGGAGGCTGTAGAGCCCGGCAAGCCCGCCGCTGAAGGCGAGCAGGAAGGTGGTGCCGAGAATCATCCCGTGAATCAGCGTCCACCATTCGCGGTAGCTCAGATGCATCGAAAACCTCCTCGTCTCGTCCCGCTTTTCTAACACATGGTTCGTGAGGTGCGCAACGATCAGCCTTGCATGGGACCTGGCTCAACCATGTCCCAACGGATGCCGTGGTGAGCCGTTAAGCCACGGCACCGGTGTTCCCTCATAGTTACTTTTCGCCTCTGCAGCAACTCTGTGAGCCATGCGAAGCGCCTGCAAGTCGGGGTGCTCGGTGACCCCCTCTTTAGATCTTTGCCTGCGGTGCGTCTTGAACAGGCAACAGAAGTAGCCGAGAACCGGCCTCGGTTGGCGAGTCGCACCTTGCCGGAGACGCTCAAGGGCCGGGTTGACCGCCTTCAGTGCCGGCCGAACCGGACGTGGGCCATTCGCGCTGACGGCGCCGCGCACCGTAGGTAGTTCCCCGAATCCCGGAGCGGCCGTCGGCATCTGCCAGCACGCAAGACCCAGAACCAGAAGGCCAGATCAAAGGGCGGAACAGCTACGGAGGCGATCCCTACCCGCCCAAGGGATAGGGGCGCCAGTGGACCTGAGCGGTGTCCCGCGCCGCCCTGCCGTGGTCAAGGTGTAGGGAGTCGGTACATCGGGATACACCTCAGTCGCGGCCTACATCAGGTGGATCAAGAAGCGGTCGTTCGCGTATCCACGTGCCCTAGGTGGCGTGGATGATGACCGGGGAGGGCCCTGTTGGGGTTCATTGCCTCGCAAGACAACGAACTGGAGTGTTTTTGGATTTTTGAGATCCGCGAGAGGCGCGCCGAAAAGCTGACTGCTCCACAACGTGCTCCACACCCAGTGCACGTTTCACCAAGAGCAAGTCGACCTGAACGCAAAAGCCCCGATTTGCGGGGCCTTTGCAGAGCCCTCTAACGGACTCGAACCGTTGACCCCCTCCTTACCATG
>JBBQQU010000030.1:0-37195 GCA_038215565.1 Gaiellales bacterium
GTCAACTTGTTCGGCGTCAACGGCTCACACACACCGTCAGCCGCGTTGTAGACCGAGTCGCCCGCGTAATGGCCGACGTACGACAGCCCGTTCGCACCAACGACATCCACGTTGCCGGAGTTGTCGAAGGTGCCGCCGCCGTCCAGATTCCCGCCGGCCTCCGCCGTACCCGTCCCCTGCGCACAGGTCGCGTTCGGGAACACGGTGAACGTCACCGCACCCGTCGGCGTACCGTTCGACCCGGTCACGCTCACCGAGTCATGCACGCTCGAACCGATCGCCGCATCCGTGATCACCGCATGCGCCGCGTTATGGATGTTCGTCACCACAGTCGGTGTCAACTTGTTCGAGGTCAACGGCTCACACACACCGTCGGCGGCGTTGTAGACACCGTCGCCCGCGTAATGGCCGACGTACGACAGCCCATTCGCTCCGACGACATCCGCATTGCCGGAGTTGTCAAAACTGCCGCTGAGAAGGTTCCCACCGGCCTCAGCGGTTCCGCCGCCGGAGCAGTCCGCGTTCGCATACACCGTGAACGTCACCGCACCCGTCGGCGTACCGTTCGACCCGGTCACGCTCACCGAGTCATGCACGCTCGAACCGATCGCCGCATCCGTGATCACCGCATGCGCCGCGTTATGGATGTTCGTCACGACGTTGGGCGTCAGCTTCGTGCCCGCCAAAGGCTCGCACGATCCATCTGCGGCCGCGTACTTCGCGTCGCCGCCGTAGTGAGCCTTGTAGGAGAGGCCACCGACCGGAACGGTCGCCGTCGTCCCCGTGTTGTCAAAGACACCGCTCGCGAGCGAGCCGGAGCCGGCTGCCGTGCCGGCGGTCGAGCAGTCGGTCACACCGAGGTAGACCGTGAAGCTGACCGTGCCGGTCGGCGTGCCGATCGGGCCGGTGACCGAAACGGAATCATGGACGATCGAGCCGATCGCCGCAGTGGTGATCGTCGCGTGCGCAGCGTTGTGAATCGCCGTGACGACACTGACGCCCGCGGCCGTCACGTTGAAGCACTCCGTCGTCGTATTCGTCGCAGCGGTCGGCGAGTAGACCGCCGAGCTCGCGGGAGTGAAAACGGCCCGGAAGCAATAGCGGCCCACGGCCGACGGCGTGAACGCCGGCGACGTCGCGTGGCCGGTCACGTCGATCGTGACGGGGCTGCCAAAGCTCGTGCTGTTCGACGGGTCGCACGACGGGTTCGTTGCGAGGTTCGGCCCGCACGTCTGGAATTGAATCGTCCCCGTGACCGCGCCGTTCGTGCCGGTGAGCGTCGCCGTGTCGGTGACGCTGTTGCCGAGCGAGAAGGTGGCCAAGGAGGCTTGCGTGGTCAGGGTCGGGATCGGCGGGATCGCGTCAGCCTTCAGCGACCGGTCCTGGTTCCCGAGCGACGTGTTGTCGAGCGTCAGAAGGCGCATGTGATACGGCGAGCCCGAGATCGCGCTCGCGCTGTTGCCGAGGCCCCAGTCGAGCTGGGAGGCGATGTGCCCGCCCCACGCGATTACGACAGTCGAGGTCGTCGCCGTGAAGTTGACGGTGATCGACCGCTGGCCGGCGGCGTCAGCCGCGCCGTACACGAGACTGGTGATCGTGCCGTTTGACATGCAGATGTTGCCGGGCTTCTGAACCGCGCCCGGCTGCGTGAAGACGAGGGTTGGATCGGCGGGAATCGCGAAGCAGTTCGTCGGAGCGCCTTGCCCCGCGATGTCATGCACCGGATCCGCGTCGAGTTCGCTCGCATCGAACGACCGCAGATAGTCGTAGGCATGGGTGCCGCCCTGCAGCGTGTCCCACTGGATCACGAGGGAGTGAGGGGTCGCTCCCGTGGCGATGCCGGTGACGAGCGCGCGAAACGGAACGGAGTCGTCCTCGCGGTAATGGGAGTTCGTGGCACCGAGGTTGCCGTTCTGGAAGGCGCTGTCGATGCACTGGACCGGTGACGCAAACGATCCGTTGCGGCACTGGTCGATGTTCGCGGCGCTTGCTGCGCGCGCCACGCTCGGGAGTGCGAACACCGCACCGAGCACGAGCGCGACCAGCGCGACTCGCGTCAACCACGTCACCGAGCTATGACCTTTACCGGCTGTCGCCGGAGCAATCGTCACGTTTGAACCAGTCATTTTCGTCGTGCTCCCCTCGTCGCAATCCAATGATTTTCTTGGCAGGAGCAGGGCATTTCGCAGTCGCCCAACGCTCCTAGCTATGTCGTACGGCCGCCGGAGCGCGTTTCCACCCCTCCAAGGTCCGGGGTGCGCCTAGCCGTTGGCCGCGACCGTTCAACGACTGAGCGCTCCCTCAACTCAGGGATGCCGGGGCCATTTGTTCAGTCGATGAACAGGACGTGTACCGCCGCATCATTCCCCTGCTCACAGCCGCAGCGATCGGGCTCGCCGCCGCTCCGAGCGCCTTTGCCTGCGGGTCGGCCGGCTACAGCTACGCCGGGATCTCGAGCCGCACCTCGGTATACGGCGTCGGCGCGACGCTCACGTCGCTTGCCGCCCCTGCCGTCCAGAACGGGCATGTCGCCGGCTGGGTCGGCGTCGGTGGTCCGGGCCTCGGGCCGCATGGATCGACCGAATGGATTCAGGTCGGATACTCGGGCTTCCCGGGTCTCCGCGTCGGCAGCCTCTACTACGAGGTGACGCTGCCCGGTAAGGCGCCGACCTACCACGAGGTGTCGTCACATATCCATCCCGGCGAGCGGCATCGCGTCGCCGTGCTCGAGGTCGCGCACCACATGAACTGGTGGCGTGTCTGGGTCGACGGCCACGCCGCGAGCCGCCCGTACCACCTGCCGGGCAGCCACGGCGCGTGGCGCGGAATCGCGACCGCCGAGAGCTGGGGCGGCGGGATGCGCGCGTGCAACCTTTACTCCTACCGCTTCAACCGCGTCGCCGTCGCGCATCATCCGGGCGGCAACTGGAAGCTCGTGAACGCGGTCTATCCGATGCACCAGGGCGACAATCGTTTCGTGCCGCGCTCGACGAGCAGCTTCGTCGCGCGCACGACGACGCTTCCGCACGCACCCACGCCGCTGCCGACGACCCCGACGACGCGCGGCCGGCAGCCCGGCAGGACCGCCAACAATGCCCCGACATCCACGTCGACGGCAGCGGCGCCGCCAACGACGACGGCCGCGGCACCTGTTGATCCCCCCGCGGCGACCGACCCCGCTGCACCGGTCGACGCAGCACCACCTGCCGATCCCCCCGCGCCGGTCGATCCGAACGACCCCGGCGATCCGGGCGATCCCGGCCACGGCGTCACGCCGTAGCGTCGGTTAGTTCGCGACGATCGAGATCGGCGTGCCAAGCGGCGCGAACTTGCGCAACTGGACGGCCGTCGAGTTCAGGACGCGAACACAGCCATGCGAGACCGCCTGGCCGATCAGCTGCGGTGCGCTCGTGCCATGGATGCCGACGAGGCCACCGCCGGGCCACTCGGTCAGCTTCGAGTACGCGCTCGTCTCGACCGCGAAGACACCGAGGAACGGATCGTCGGGAATGAAGCGCGCGGTCACGTAGTAGTTGCCGAGTGGCGTCTCGCGCCCGGGCGCACCGATCGCGACTGCGGCGCCATAGACGAGCGCGCCGTCGCGATACAGGTCGATCTTCCGCAGACCGCGATGCACGATGATCTTGTAGTGCATCGTCGCGAGTTGGAGCTGCGAGGCGCGCACCCAGCCGAGCGTGCCGTTCGGGCGTAACTGCAAACGGAGCTGCACCCAGATGACGCCCTTCGCGTCGCGAGTGCCGCGGATCGCAAGCACGTACTGCTCGCGGTAGTCCTCGCGGAACTGGTGGATGATCGCAACGCGGCGCGCAGCGTCGGACGGCTTCGCGCGAGCGATCAAAGCCGGCACGACGATGGGTCCCGCAGCGGGGAAGACCGGCATCTTCGCGACGGGTTGCTTGAGCGGGCTCGGGGCTGCCCCCCGGGCAGGCGCCAACGTGACGACAGACGCAGCGAGCACACACGCGACGACCGTACTGACCCCCAGCGCACGCATCACTCAGAGGGTAGCGAGCCTGGGGGCCGGCTCGGCAAGGGCGCCGACTGGGTCCCAACTCGGCAGCGTTGCGATGATCTGCGTGCCTGTTCCGAACGAGCTCGTCAGCGAGAACGACCCTCCGAGGAGACGCACTCGCTCGCTCATCCCGACGAGCCCGAGGCGTCCGCGACGCGCCGCCGACACAACCGTGCGCGAAACATCGAAGCCGTTCCCGTCGTCGCTGATGACGAGACGCACGCCGTCTGCGAGTTCCTCGAGCCTCACAGACACTGCTGTCGCCGACGAGTGCTCGCGCACGTTGGCGAGTCCCTCCTGCGCGATCCGGAAGAGCGCGATGCGCTGCGACGCGCTGAGCGAGCTGAACGAGCCCGAGATCTCGAGCGTCGCTTCGATGCCGGCGCGTCGATCGAAAACTTCGAGCTCGCGCCGCAGGGTGTCGGGCAACGACGCCGTGCCCACGCTCGACGACTCGAGCGACTGCGACAGCTCCCGCAGCGTCTGGTCGATCTCCGCCAACCGGCCGCCGAGATCGTCGAACCGCCCGAGCATGATCGAGCGCACACGCCCGGTGAGTGTCTGCGAAAGCTGATCGCGCGTTAGGCGAAGATCAGCGGCGAACGCGGCGATGTCCTGAAGTGGGCCGTCATGCAGATCGAAACCGACCCGAAGCAGGCGCCGCTCGCTGGCCTGGTGAAGCTGCTGCTCGCGTGATGCGCTTCGCCCAAGCAGAAGATCGCGCTCGAGAACCGTGGCGAGCATCGCCGAGCACTCGACGAGGAAGACCGAGACGCGCGCACGATGCTCAGGCCGCGAGCGGGCAACTACCGCTCCGACCGCGCGGCCCCAACGCATGACCGCAGCACCCTGGATCTGCGCCCGCTCGTCGCCGTCAGCCGGCGTGCGATCGCCGGCGATCGTTCGAACGGCGGCGCTCCGGCAGCGTCGCGTCGAGGCGTGCGCTCCGACCGCCGCGACCTGGGACACGCGGCCCGAGAGCTCCTCGACCCACAGCGAGACATCCGAGACCGGCGCCAGCGCAGCGAGCAGGCTGAGGTGGACGTCGGCGGCGACGCGCGGTGACAGAGCGAGGATGCTTGGGTTCGCAATCGCCCGGAGATACAGAGAGAACGCCGCGGCGTCGGGCGAGAGCCCCGACACGTCGGCGACAGAGTCGATCAGTGGGTCGCAGTGCTCGACAGCGCCGCGTCCCTGCTTGATCACCATCGTGACGAGTGCGTCGGCGGCGAACATCACCGCAGCGTCCGCGAGATCGCGCGACTGCGGCAACGCTGCCCGCGTCATCGCCTTCGCCCGCGCCTCGGCAGCGTCGAAGGGAGAAGGCCGCTGCGCGCGCACGGATCCCTCGCCCGCGGCGAACGCGCGAATGCGATCGAGTAGATCGTCAAAGCCCGCCGCGCTCGGCCCCTGCCGCACACGGTCGGTCAGTTGGGTCGTGACCGCAGAGCCCACCCTCTACCACCCTCCCGGGTTTACATCCGCCGCAGTCCCCCGCGGGGCTGCCGTTCAATCGTTGCTACACCTGGTTCGGCTGACAATAGGCCGCGTGGCCCGTTATCCGTTCAGGTACTTGAACGATGGCCGCGAGCCCGAGAACGACCGTTTCCAGCCGCTTACGCGGCATTTCGCACTTGCGAGCCGCGCCGCGGCGGCGCCAAATACCACTTACAAACATGGGTCACAGCTCTGGCATTTCGTTCAAGTTTTGAACGAAAGAGGGTCGATGTCCGGGCGTCGGCCCGGGACGTGACCGAAAGCGGCGCTCAGCCGCTCGCTCAGAAAGCACCAAACGAGCGATAGCGTCCGCGGCGCCGGGTGACTAGGCTCAGCGGCCAAGCCATCGACTGAGGCAGGAACGGAGCATGGCAAGCGGCACTGCGGCGAGTCATCCGTCGAAGGGAGCGCGCTCCGGCGCACCGCTTCCGGCCGGCAAGAAGACCGAGGATGCCCGGCACGCGTCGGGCACGTCGGCAAACGTTCTCATCGCGGATGCCCATCAGCCCTTTCGCGAGGGCCTTCGCATCAACCTGAGGTCGGGCTTTCTCGTGCTCGGCGAAGCCGTGAACGTCGCCGAGCTCAAAGAGTTGATCGCGACGACCGCGGTCGATCTGATCCTCGTCGCGCAAGACTTGCCAGGCGGCGGTCTCGTCGCGGCGGTCGAGGCCGCACCCCCATCGGCGCGCATCGTCGTCTTCGCAGACGAGGCACGCGGGGACCGCGTGATCGAAGCGCTTCAGCTCGGCGTGTCCGGCTACCTCTTGAAAAGCACTCCGGCGAGCTCGCTCGGCCTGACCCTTCAGTCCGTCATGCGAGGCGAGCCCGTTGTCGACCACTCCCTCGTGAAGACGCTGATCGCCGCCGTCACCCGCCAGGCGCCTGGGCGCCGGCTGACCACCGACGGCGACCGCCCTGCGCTGACGCCGCGTGAACAGCAGGTGGCAGTGCTGCTCGGCTCGGGCAGTACGACCCGCGAGATCGCGGACGCGCTCGGTGTTTCTGCGGTGACGGCTCGACGCCACATCTCGTCGCTCATGGGAAAGCTCCAGGTCGCCTCACGCGAGGCGGCGCGTGAGCTGATCGGCGACTGAATCTCGTCGCGGTAACCGTCGACTGCCGGGGAAGAATCACTCCTCCCCCGGCAGTCTCGGATGAACGGCTCGCGTGCGATCGGCCTACTTCAGGCAGATCGCGGCGAGGTCGCTCGCATAGATCGGGTTGTAGGTGTAACAGCCGACGTGATTCGACACGAGAATCCGATCGTTCAGGTTGTTGCGCGGCGCCCACGGCGGGTTACTCGTCATCACGTGGACGTCGAGATTGCCGTACGCCGAATACCGCGCAGCGCCCGACAGCAGCGAAGCTGCGCTCATCTGCTTGTTGAACGTCGGGTCGTTGAAATACGCCACGTTGTTGTTGTTCGAGTCATGGATGTTCGAGCCGTCCAGCAGGACGTTCACGAAGTCGTACGGATCGGCGTAGTCGGCGATCCATCCTTCCGACGTGATGTCGAACGGCTCCCCGCGCGTGCCCTCCTTCGAGATTTGCACCGCGCGTGCGAACAGGTGCGTGTTCATGTTCAGGCCGATCTGCTTCAGGTCGAACTGGACGACCTGGGCGATCTCGGGCGACGGCGAGCGATTCGACGTGTAGTACTCGATCGTCGTTCCCTGTGCCACCCCGGACTTCGCGAACCACTTCTTCGCAGTGGCGATGTCCGGCCCCTTCAGCGGATAGAGATTCGCATCCCTGAACCCAGCGAGGCCGGGCGGCAGGATCTGATCGGTCCGCTTGCCGGCGAGATACCCGCCCTGGGCAAGGATGGCCTTGCGGTCGATCGCGTAGTTGATCGCCTTTGCAAGGTACGAGCCCTTCACGCCCTTGAACAACGGCCGGTCGTGGTTGAACGCGAGGTACTGCACCGAGAGCAACGGCTTCACGAAGAACTGGGCCTTGTTGATGCCGTACTTCTGGGCGGCCTCGGCGTAGTCCGCGGGCGGGATCCCCGTGTCCGCGATGTCGGTCGCACCCTGCTGGACGCGCAGGTAGGTCGCGTCGAGGCTGTTTCCGATCGTGTAGTGGACACCTGCGACGTTGTGCGGGCGCGGGCCCTTGTAGTAGGGGTTCCGCTTCAGGTCGATCGACTTGTTCGGAACACGATCGGAGATGTAGTACGGCCCGGCGGACGCCGGGGCGAGCACACCGTTCGGGTCACGAGCGAGGTTCGTGGGAATGGCGCAGAAGAACGGCATCGCCATCCGCGCGAGGAAGTCCGGCGCGGAATGCGTCAACGTGATCAAGAGGTGGGAGCCCTTGACCTTCACGCCCGACACGGGCGACGCCGACGACCCGACGATGTCGGAGAAAAACGGGATCGACGGGGACTGCATCTTCGGATCTGCGTCACGGTCGATCGCGGCCTTGAAGTTCGCAGCGGTCACCGGAGCGCCGTTTGAGAACTTCGTGAAGCCGACCTTCACATTGAAGTCATAGGTCTTCCCGTTGTTCGAGACCTTCGGGAAGCCGGTGGCAGCTTCCGGCACGAGCTGCGAGGCCTTCGGCCCATTCGCGTCCGGATAGTTCATGAGCTTGAGACACGTCGCGTACTCGAGCTCCCAGCCCGTCGACAGATAGTCGAGTGCAGGGTCCGTGTAATCGATGTCGGTGGTGAAGTCGATGTTCAGCGTGCCACCTTGCACGCCGTGCTTGCTCGACTTCGCGGAAGCCGATCCGGCTGCGAGCGCAAGCAGCGCCAACAGCACGATGACGACTCCGGCTGTTCCGGCAAGTGCCGGTCGCTTCATCTTCAAGCGTCCACTCCTTTCGAGAGCTGCAACCAACCGGCACCCGCCGGTGGCCCTGTGCCGCCTGTGACGCGACGAGCTGCGAAGGGTTGTCGTAGATCGAAACGGCTCGCCGGCAGATCGATGCGGTGCATCAGCGGCGATCGAGGTATGCGCGACGCTCAGCGAATTATCGAAGGTCTGCGTGGCGCTGCACAGGTTGCGGGCCGACACTGGAGGCGCGCTTCTTCCGGAGCACCGGTGGGGGCGCAGAACGCATCCCGGCTCCGCGGACCGCAGATCCTCGGAGCCACAGGCGGGAGGGGGACTCACCCTCTCCCGCCACCCCTCGAAAAACGAGCGGTGCCGAAGCGTGATCCGATTGATCCTGAAGATCGATTGCAAATATTCCTTTCGATCTCTACGTTGCGAAAGATGCAAGCCTTCCCCGGACGGCTCGGCAGCTCGACGGTGCCTTCGACGAGCTGGCATGGGCTCGAGCTTCGCCATCTCCGCGCGCTCGTCGCGATCGCCGACACGAGCTCGTTCTCGGAGGCAGCCGCACTCCTCGGCTACGTGCAGTCAACGGTCAGCTACAACATCACGTCGCTCGAGAGCGCGGTCGGCACGAGCCTCGTCCGGCGTCGGCGCGGCTCGGCGGAGACCGCACTGACCGCCGCCGGTGAGGAACTCGCAACGCACGCCCGCCGCATCCTCGCGGAAGTGAGCCACGCCGAATCCGTCTTAGGTCCCCACGGCCATACCCAACTCGTCGTCGGGCTCAGTGCCGACATCGCACGCATCGTGCTCCCCCACCTCTACACCTCGGGCCACTCGCCGGACCGGGCGGTGCAGGCCGTCGAAGCACCCGCCGCCGACGTTCGCACGATGCTCCTTGGCGGCGCGTGCAGGATCGCCGTGTTCGAGCCCGCCGACGATCCGCGCATCGCAAGTCGCGTGCTCGCAGACGACCGTTATCTCTTCGTTCAGCCGCTTGCCCGCCGAACCGCTTGCGGCGCCGTCTGTCGCGACGAGCTCGCGGCGGCTCGCTTGATCGTGCACAGCGCGCGCGAGGGACGCATCCTGCAGGCGTTCGACCGGCGAGGGGTTGCGCTCGACGTCGTCCTGCGCGCTGCGAGCGACCAGTCGGTGCTCGAGCTCGTCGCGGCCGGCCTCGGAAGCGCGGTCGTGCCAGAACTCGCCGTGCGCAGCGCACTCGACCGTGTGCACGCGCGTCCGCTCGATCCGTCGGTGGAGATCCCTCCGCGCGTAATCGCGTTCGGGTGGGAACGTGTCCGACCGCTCCTTCCGAGCGAGGCCGGACTGATGGATGACGTCTCGGCCGCCGTCTCACGGGCGACTGGCACGCAGCGACCAGCTCGCAAGGCAGCCTGAGAGCGTGAACGCCGTCCCGCTCGACTCGAGCCGTTGGACGTGGCCGTGCGAGCCCCGCGTGGTCGAGCATCTCGGGCGCGAATGCGTGACGTTCGACGATCCGGAGGGCGGGTTTCTGCTCATGCTCGACGATGTCGAACTGAGGGACGGCGTCATCGAACTCGAACTCGCCGTATCCGCCGAGCGGGCGTTCCACGGCGTTGTGTGGCGCGCCGCCGACGACGAGAACTACGAAGCGTTCTTCGTGCGCCCGCATCAGGTCGGGAACCCCGATTCGATTCAGTACACGCCGGTATCGAACGGAATCTCGAGCTGGCAGCTGTATCACGGCGAGGGCTTCTGGGCGAGCGTGCCGTTTCCGATCGACGAGTGGTTCGCGATCCGGGTTGCATTCCGGGACATGCGCGGTGAGGTCGACGTCGGCGAAACAACAACGCCGACGCTTGCGATCTCCGAGTTGAAGCGACCCTCCGCGCGAGGGCGTGTCGGCGTGCAGGTCGGCGGCCCCGGACTGCATCTCGCTCGGTTTGCCTACGGCGACGAGACGGAGGTCACCTTTCGCGGAGAAGCTCCGCCGTTGTCCGAGGCGCAGCCCGATGGTGTCGTGCCTGTGTGGTCGGTCTCGGATGCGTTTCGCGAGGACGACCTCGACATCGGAACGCTCGTCGAACGCACCTGGACGGAGCTCGTCGCGGAGCCTGCCGGCCTCGCCGATCTCGCGCGGGTGAACGGGATCAGAGACGGACGCAACTGCGCGTTTGCGCGTGCGTCGATTCACTCGGATCGCCGGCAGGACGCGCGGTTCGAGCTTGGCTTCAGCGACCACGCAACAGTCTTTCTCAACGGCCGCGCGTTGTATCGCGGCGACGACACCTACCGCTCGCGCGACTACCGCTTTCTCGGCAGCATCGGCTGGTACGACACCGTGGTTCTCCCGCTCGACGAGGGCGACAACGACCTCGTGGTCGCGGTCGCCGAGGACTTCGGGGGCTGGGGGATCCAGGGCCGCTTCCCGGTGGCGACCGGGATCACCCTGAGTCAACGTTCCTAGCTCGGTCAGACGGCGTTCAGGGAGGCTCGGCAATCATTCGGCGTGCAGCCCGTGCGCAGATCGCGTCGCCGCCGTCGGCGCAGCCGCTCGCCCCTGATTCTGCTCGTCCTCGTCGCGATGCTCGCGGTGCTCGGCGGGGCATGGCTTGTCGGCACGCGGCTCGTCGGCACGGGGTCGGCTGACTCCCGCGGAACGCACGCGACGACGACAACCGCGCGCCGGCCCACAGCCGTCGTCGCGCGGAAGCAGGTGCAGCACACTCCAACTCACCTCGCGGAGCGTGTCACGGGCGCGCTGCCTGCGGCGCTCCAGGACCCATCGGTCGCCGGGCTCGGCGGCGGTCGCGCGCTCCTCCTAGGCGGTCTCACCGCGGCCGACCAGTCGACCGACCAGATCCTCGTCGCGAATGCGCGCGGCGCCCGCGTGATCGGCCATTTGCCGTCCGCGCGACATGACACCGCGGCAGTCCGGCTCGGCCGCTTCGCGTACGTGTTCGGCGGCGGGACGGCATCGGCCCAGCTCGACGACATCGTGCGCGTCGATCCTGTGAGCGGCTCCGCGTCGCTGATCGCGCACCTCCCGGCGACGAGTTCGGACTCAGGCGCAGCCGCGATCAACGGCACTGCCTACGTCGTCGGCGGCTACACGGGGACGCGCTGGCTCGACACGATCGTCGCATGGCGGCCAGGCGCTGCGGCACGCGTCGTCGCGCACCTGCCGGCGACGGTGAGATATGCGGCCGTGACCGCTGCCGACGGCCGACTCGTGATCGCTGGTGGATCGCTCGAGAACGGATCCGCGAGTGATGCCGTGCTCGAGTTCGATCCTGCGAGCGGTCGCGTCGTGCGGATCGGCCGGCTTGCTGCCCCGACGACACACGCCGCGGCCGCGACGATCGGCTCGACCGCGTACGTGATCGGTGGACGCGGCGCAACACTCGGCACGTACACCGCGCGCATCGAATCGATCGATGTGCGCACGCACAAAGTGCGGCTCTTCGGTTCGCTGGGCGTCGCACGTTCGGACTTCGGCGCCGTTGGTGACGACGGCGCGATCCTGCTCGCGGGCGGTGCGGCGCCCGGCGGAACGGTGTCGACACTCAGTGAGCTTCACACGGCGACGACACTCGTCGCTGCCCCCGCGGCGAGGCACACGCTCGTCGCCGGGAACGTCTATGCGCACGACCGTGTGCTCAGCGCCGTCGCCGCGCAGGCGTTGCCGCGAATCTACGTGCCGAACAGCCAGAGCAACACGGTCGACGTCATCGACCCGCACACGTTCAAGGTCGTCGATCACTTCGCCGTCGGCGCGTTGCCGCAGCACGTCGTACCCGCCTGGGATCTGAAGACGCTCTACGTCACGAACGACATCGGCAACACCCTCACACCGATCGATCCGCAAACGGGAAAGCCGGGCCGGGACATCCCGGTCGAGGATCCGTACAACATGTACTTCACGCCCGACGGGCGCTACGCCGTCGTTGTCGCCGAGCGCCTCCACCGTCTCGATTTTCGCGACGCGCACACGTTCCAGCTGCATCGCTCCGTCACGGTGCCGTGCACCGGAGTCGACCACATGGACTTTTCTGCGAACGAGCGCTATCTGATCGCGAGTTGTGAGTTCTCCGGACAGCTGATCAAGGTGAACGTCGCGAGCGAGCGCGTCATGGGAGTGCTGACCCTTCCCGACGGATCGTCGGGGATGCCGCAAGACGTGAAGCTCTCGCCGGACGGGAAGACGTTCTACGTCGCCGACATGCGCGCCGGGGGGCTGTGGAAGGTGGACGGGCGACGACTCCGCGTCACGGGATTTCTGCGCACAGGCTCGGGAGTGCACGGGCTCTATCCGAGCCGCGACGCGAAGTACCTCTACGCGACGAACCGCAGCGAGGGCTCGATCTCCGTGATCTCGTTCCGCACCGGCAAGGTGGTGGCGAAATGGCGGATTCCGGGCGGCGGCAGCCCCGACATGGGCGGCGTCTCGGCCGATGGGAGCGTGCTGTGGGTGTCTGGCCGCTACAGCGGCGTCGTCTACGCGATCTCGACGCGCGATGGGCGGCTCATCGCGAAAATTCCCGTCGGCGCCGGCCCCCACGGCCTTTCGGTGTGGCCACAGCCCGGCCGGTACTCCCTGGGCCACACGGGCATCCTCCGCTAGCCCCGCGCCGCCCGGCCCCGTACAGACGCGTCCGCGGGTCACATGTCCGGTGTCAGCCACGCGCGCGGAAGTGCGACGAAAGACGCGCGCAGGTGTGACGCCCGGGCCGGGTGGCGGGTTACGCAGCCGGGAGGCGCACGATGAAGCGACCTGAGCCGCCGGGGCGCGCGACGACGTCGCCGGCTGCGGCCCGAGCGAGGCGACGCGCGAGCGCGAGGCCGAGGCCCGCCCCCGCCGGCACCGAGCGGCCGGCGCTGCCGCGGACAGCAGGCTCGAAGATCGTCTCCTGCTCGGCGTCCGCGACCCCAGGCCCGTCGTCGTCAACCGAGAAGAGCACCGTCGACCCCTCACGCGCAACGGCGACCCGCACCGCGGTGCGTCCATAGCGGCACGCGTTCTCGACCACCGGATGCAGGATGCGCTCCGCAAGATCGCGGTCGACTCCGACGCGAACGCGCTCGGCCGACCCATCGAACGCGAGATCGACGCCGCGCGACGTGGCCTCGTCGGCACATGCTGCGACAATCGCCTCCGCGATCTCCTGTGCGTTCGCGACACCCTGCGGCTGAGCGCTGTGCTGCGCGGCGGCGACGAGCGTGTCGACGATGCGGGCGATCTGCTGAGCATTCTCGAGCACGACTCCGAGGCTCTCGCGGTAGGCGCCTGTCGTGCGATCGCGCCGAAGCGCGACCTCTGCCTCCGCCATCAGTTTCGCAAGCGGCGTGCGCAACTCGTGCGAGAGCTCTGCCGAGAACCGCCGCTCGTGGCGAAGGCTCGCCGCGAGGCGATCGAGCAGGCCGTCCAACGTCGCAGCGAGTCGCGTCAACTCGTCGTGCGGCGCACCGAGGCCGAAGCGTCGGTCGAGATCCTGCTCACTCCAGGCCGCCGCTTGCCTGGTCATCTCGGCGACCGGATCCAACGCCGAGCGGAGTAGCCACCAGACCGCACTGCCGACGATCACGAGCAAGACGAGCACGAACGCGATCGAGAACCCAAGCGCTCGGTTTCGCGTCTGCTCGTAAGGCGCAAGCGACAGGCCCGTGACGAGCGTCCCGACGCGCCGCCCATGCCACGAGATCGCGACGGCATACAGCCGCGTGTCGGTGCCGCGAACGTTGAGGAGCCGCGTCGGGCCGCCTGCGAGCGAGCGAGCGGCGCGCTCGGTCTCGGGCCGCACGCGGGGAGCTTCGACGAGTTGCGTCCCCCGAAAGATCCAGACGCGACTCGACGAAAGCGTGTCGTCGGACGACTCGGTCACGCGCAGAGAGCCGTTCACGACGCGAATCAGGCTGAGCTCTTCCACCGCGCGTGCTCGAAGGAACGCGTTCGCGTCGCGCGAGGTGCTTCGACCGAGCAGCAGGTTGAAGCCGAACGTTGCTGCGCCGAGTGCAACGACGAGCGCGACGACAACGATCAGGAGCAGTCGCGTCCGAACGTCGCGGAGCGGGCGAAACCGGTTCATTCGAGCGTGTAACCGACACCGTGCACCGTCGTGATCGACGGCGCGCCGGGAAGGGATGCCAGCTTGCGGCGGAGCCGGGCGATGTAGGCATCGAGCGTGTTGTCGCGCACGCGGGCGCCGTGCGGCCAGCCCGTCTGCACAAGCTCGCGCCGTCGCACCGCTGTGCCCTTGCCGGCGACCAGCTTCGCGAGCAGCCTGAACTCGGTGGGCGTCAGACCCACCCGCCCGCCCTCGGTCGAGGCGACGTGAGCGACTGGGTCGAGGCGCAGGCTTCCCGCCTCGATCGAGCCGTCGACCCCGGCGCGGCGCAGGAGGGCATGGAGGCGCGCGACGAGCTCCGCGAAGGCGAAGGGCTTGGTCACATAGTCGTCGCCGCCCGCGCTGAAGCCCGTGACCCGGTCGGTCAGTGCCGCGCGGGCGCTCAGAAAGAGGATCGGAAGCTGCATCCCCTGGGCCCGCAGCGCCTGGCAGACATCCCGGCCGTCGGTGTCCGGGAGCCCGATATCGACGATCAGTAGGTCGGGCGACTCGGGTCCGATACGGTCGAGGAGCTCGGCGCCACTCCCCGCACCAACCGTCGTGAATCCCTCTTCCTCGAGCCCGCGAAGCAGCACGCCGCGCAGGTCGAGATCGTCCTCGACGATCATCACCTTCGGCCCGGTCACAAGCGCGAGCGTAGCGCCAGAGCGGGACCGACCAGCGAATGCATTCAGACCTTCTTCAGCCTCGGCCTCGTAGGCTCGACAAGTGAACGGTGTCCATGCCGCCGCCGCGACGGCTCTTCCCCTCTGTCAGCCGCTCGCGGCGGCGGCATGTGACGTCAACCCGTGAGCCGCCTTCGCCTGAATATGACCCTGCGTGAGCCGCTTCGGTGCGCCGCGGCAGCGGGTGCCGGCGCGGCTGCCCTCGTCTGGCTCGGCCCGCCCGGCGCCGACCTCGCCGCACACGTCTACCAGCGCGCCATGTTCATCCAGCATGGCTTCGCCCTCTGGAGCAACTACTGGTACGCAGGCCACTACAGCTACGTCACCTACAGCCTGCTCTATTACCCGCTCGCGGCTGTGGTCGGAATCAAACTGCTTGCGGTCGCGACCTCGGCCCTGGCGGCGGCCGCGTTCGCGACGCTCGTTCGCGCCGAATGGCCGACTGCCGGGCCGTGGCCCGCGCGCACATTTGCGTTCGTCGCTGCCGCGTCGGTGCTGAGCGGCGCGTTCCCGTACGCACTCGGACTTGCGTTCGGGCTCCTCGCACTGCGGACAGCGCGAGGGCACCCGCTGGTCTTCGCCGTTTTTCTCGTGCTCGCCTTCGCTGCGAGCCCGCTCGCCTTCGGCCTGATCGCATTGCTCCTCATCGCCGCCGCCGTGTCGTCGCGTCCACACCTAGGGACCCGCGGCGCGATCGTGCTCTCGCTCGGCGGCCTCGGCGCAGTTCTCTGGCGTATCTTCCCCGACGGCGGCCGGTTCCCGTTCTCGCTTGCAGAGCTCGCGGCGAGCCTCGCATTCTGCGCGCTCGGCGCCGTGTTCACATGGCGCGTTCCGGCCGCGCGGTTACTGCGCAGCTTCTTCATCGTGTACGCGACAGCATGCATAGCGTTCTTTCTGATCCCGACCGGTATCGGCGAGAACATCGTGCGTCTCCGCTTCGTCGCCCTGCCGATCGCGGTACTCGCGCTCAGCCTCCGGCGCTGGCGACCGGTGCTCCCGGCGATGATCACGCTCGTGCTCGCGACATCGTGGAACATCACGCCCCTTGCATTCAGCTACGCGCACGAGTCGGCAGATCCATCGGCGGTGAAGGCGTACTGGCAGCCCGTGACGCACTTCCTGCGGCACCATGTCGATCCGTCTTACCGCGTCGAAGCGGTCGATACGAGCGGCCACTGGGAGGCCGTCTATCTGCCGCAGGCGGGGATCCCGATCGCGCGCGGCTGGTTTCGTCAGGACGACTTCCCCGAGAATGCGCTGCTCTACGACAAGCTCGGCCCGCGCGCGTACCTCAACTGGTTGCACGCGCTCGGCGTCCGCTACGTGGTTCTGACCGACGCGCCCCTCGACTACAGCTCTCGCGGCGAGGCGCGACTCCTCCGCAACGGGCGAAGCGGGCTGCGCCGCGTGCGGACCTTCGCGCACGCCACCGTCTACTCGGTGCCACAGGCGCGGGGCATCGTCACGGGTGCGCCGGGAGCGCGCGTGACCAAGTTCGATGCGTCCGCGATCGCGGTGACCGTGCCACGCGCCGGCAACTACCGCATCGCTGTTCGCTACTCGCCGTATTGGCACGCGAAGAACGCGTGCCTCGAGCGCCTTCGGGACGGGATGCTCGGCCTCGACGTCGAGCACTCGGGGCGCGTGAAGATCGACTTCGCGGTGACCGCAGGCCGCGCACTCTCTGCGGGCGCGTCCGCCACGCACACCTGCCCGTAGCATCAGGTCTCCCATGCGCGCCCTGCTCAGCCTTGCGCTCGTGCTCGTCGGGACCGCCGGTGCGCCGGCGAAACCGCCTGTTGTCCAGCGGCCCATCCCGTTCACCGCCGCGCGCCGGAGCGAGACCGCGGCGTACGCGCTGCGGCACTACGGCCTGAGCACGTGGCGTCTGCGGAACCCGCACGTGATCGTCGAGCACTACACCGCGAGCAACTCGTTCTCGTCGGCGTGGAACACGTTTGCGTCGGATGCGTCGGACGCCGAATTGCACGAGCGTCCGGGCACCTGCGCGCACTTCGTCATCGATCGCGACGGGACGATTTACCAACTTGTCCCACTCACCACGATCTGCCGGCACACGGTCGGGCTCAACTGGACCGCGATCGGCATCGAGCACGTTGGTACGAGTGACGCATCGATCCTCGACAACCCGCGCCAGCTCGCGTCATCCCTTGCTCTCACCCTCTGGCTGATGCACCGCTACGACATCGCGCTTCCGAACGTGATCGGTCACAGCGAGAGCCTGACGAGCCGCTATCACCGCGAGCGCTACGCGGCGTGGCGCTGCCAGACCCACGGCGACTGGTCACATGCCGACATGCACACCTACCGCGCGCGGATCTCCGCGCTTGCACGCATCGAGCACGTGAGCGTTCTACGAGCCGGCGGCCCTGTTGCTTCGCGCTGCTAGCTCGTCCTCGACCTGCGCTATGTCGATTCCGCGCGCCGCGAGCAGCACGTAGAGGTGGTAGACGAGATCGGCGGCTTCCTCGACGACCCGCTCGTCGGTTTCGTCGAGCGCCGCGATCGACACCTCGACTCCCTCTTCACCGACCTTGCGTGCGCACGCGCCGATTCCGGCATCGAGAAGGTCGGTCGTGTACGACCCCGGCGGGCGCTCGGCGGCGCGCGTCGCAATCGTTCGCCACAGACCGGGCGCGAAGCACGACAGCGAGCCCGTGTGGCAGACAGGCCCCGCGGGGCGCACGCGCAGAAGCAGCGCATCGCCGTCACAATCGTCGCGCAGCTCCTCGACGGCGAGCGTGTTGCCGGACGTCTCGCCTTTCCGCCAGAGCCGGTCGCGCGAGCGGCTCCAGAACCACGCCTCGCCCGTCTCGCGCGTCCGCTGCTCGGCCTCGTCGTCCATCCACGCGAGCATCAGAACGCGCCCCGAGTCCGCGTCCTGCACGATCACGGCTCTCAGCTCGCCCGTCATCTGACCTCCACTCCGAGCTCTCGCAACTCCGCGCGAAGCGAACCGAGTCGCGCCGGATCCTCGTGCAGGATCGAGGCGAGCAGCGCCGCCTGGGCGACGCCGAGCGCCGCCGCTACATGCTTCGCGTTTCCGGCACCGCCCGAGGCGATCACCGGCACGTCGACAGCAGCAGCGACCGCAGACGTAAGCTCGAGGTCGTAGCCCGCCCGCGTCCCGTCGGCGTCGATCGAGGTGAGCAGCACCTCGCCCGCCCCGCGCTCCTGTGCCTCCCGGGCCCAGCTCGTCGCATCGCGCCCTGTGCCGGTTGTGCCTGCGCGCGAGCGAACGAGGCCATTCTCGACGTCAATTGCAATCACGACCGCCTGCACGCCGAGCCGGTCGGCGAGCTCGGTGAGAAGCCCGGGCCGCTCGAGCGCCGCGGAGTTGACACCGACCTTGTCCGCACCTGCGGCGAGCAACTCCTCGGCGTCGGCGTACGACCGCACGCCCCCGCCGACCGTGAACGGGATTGCAAGCCGCTCCGCAACGCGACGCACGAGCTCGACCAGGGTGCCGCGGCCCTCGACCGTCGCCTGCACGTCGAGGAAGACGAGCTCGTCGGCGCCTGCGTCCGAGTACGCTTCGCCAAGCGCAACCGGATCGCCGACGTCGCGCAAGTCCTGAAAGCGAACGCCCTTGACGACGCGCCCGCCCGCCACGTCGAGGCACGGAATCAGACGAGGGAGTGGGATACGACCTCCTCGAGGTAGCGCGCGCCCGCCGGCCCGCTCTTCTCCGGATGGAACTGGCAGCCGATGAACGCGCCGAAGCGAATTTCAGCGACGAGGCCCTCGGACCACGCTGTCGCCGATTGCGACTCGGCTGCGTAGGAGTGCGCGAAGTAGAACGCCTCGCCGTCGTCGACCCGCGCCCAGCCGATGCGCGGGACGCGGCCGCTCTGGATGCGCACCGCGCGGCCGGCGACGAGCCCGAGTCCGCCGACGCCTCCGTCCTCCTCCGTCTCGTCGAGTGCAAGTTGCAGGCCGAGGCAGATCCCGAGAATCGGCCGACCGTCAGCCATTCGTGCGCGGAGAGCCGCGTCGTGGCCACGCGCCCGCAGACCGTCCATCGCGCTCCGCGCCGAGCCAACGCCCGGCAGCACGGCGAGGTCCGCGTCGTAGGCGTCGGCGACGATCTGCGCGCCGAACCGCTCGAACGCGAGCGCAACGGAACGAACGTTTCCCGCGCCGTACTCACAGATCGCGACGTTCACAACAGCCCCTTGGTGGACGGCAGCCCGTCGCCCTCGGCTGCGACGGCGATGCGCAAGGAGCGGCCGACCGCCTTGAACGCCGCCTCGGCGACGTGATGCGGGTCGCGGCCCGACGCCTCGACATGAATCGCAGCCCGCGCGACACGCGCGATGCTCGCGAGCATGTGCATGGCCATTCCCGGGTCTGGCTCGATCTTCAACTCCGCATGCGCACGCCCACCGAGATCGACGGCGGCGCGTGCGAGCGCGTCGTCCATCGGCACCACGGCATCGCCATAGCGAGCGATGCCGCGGCGGTCGCCGAGCGCCGCGTCAAGCGCCTCGCCAAATGCAAGCGCCGCGTCTTCCGCAGTGTGATGGTCGCCGGTCTCGAGGTCGCCCGCGCCTTCGAGCACGAGGTCGAACCCGGCATGGAACGCGAGCTGCTCGAGAAAATGGTCGTACATGCCGGCGCCCGTGTCCACGCGTACACGACTTGCGCCGTCGAGCGCGAGCCGCACCGCAAGGCGCGTCTCCGCGGTCGCGCGCAGAGTGCGTGCCCGGCGTCCACCGCGCGGCGCAACCGGCGATGGCATGCCAAGGATGCGCGCGAGCGCCTCGACGAGTGCGTCGTCATCCTCGGGATCGCGCATCGATGCACGAATTGCGTCGGGATAGGCGCGCACGACCATCCCCTGACGAAGAAGTGCGTCGCCGAGCGCGTGGCCGTCGTCCACCGGCACATAGAGAAAGTTCGCGTGCGATTCCAGCGGTGCGAGGCCGAGCGCGCGCAGCCCGGCTGCAAGCCGCTCGCGCTCTTCCAAAATCGCTGTGATGTCGGGTGGCGACGCGAGCGCCGCGAGGGCGAGCGCAGCGGAGACGTTCGAGACGGGCGCGGGCGCCTGGCGCGCGTTCAGCTCGGCGGCGACATCGGTCGCAGCGAGTGCGTAGCCGACGCGAGCACCGGCCAGCGCGAATGACTTCGAGAACGTGCGCAGCACGACGACGCCGTCGTCGATGAGCGGCAGCGCCGTCTCGCCGCTGTACTCGAAGTACGCCTCGTCGACGACGAGCGGGCGGGTCTCCGGCAGCGGGTCCAGTGCGCCGGTGGGATTGTTGGGGCGGCACGCGAACGTCAATGTCACGCCGGACTCGTCACCCTCCGCGACCTGCGCACCTGCGAGCTGCGCGGCGATCCGATACAGCGGATAGGTCGGCGAGGCGGGAACGGCGATCGTGTCGCCGGGGCCTGCGTACGCCCGCGCACAGAGCAGGATCAGGTCGTCGGCGCCTGCGCCGAGGACGACGTTCTCGGGCTCGACTCCCGCGTACGTGGCAATCGCCGAGCGCAACTCACGATAGCCGCCCGCGGGGTAGCCGCTGATGCGGGCGAGCGCGCCGGCAATCGCACCTGGGCGGGTCGAAGGCAGCGGCATGGGCGGCGTGTTCTGGTCGAACCGCAGCACCTGCGAGATGTCAATGCCCGCAATGCGCGCGACCTCGTCGCTCGGCGCAGCCCAGCTGTACTCGCGAAACTCGGGCGCGAGGCTCCTCATCGCTGCACCGCGGCCGCGTGCGCCGGCATTCCTTCGACTGCGGCGAGCGCCTCGACCGTTGGGCGGATGCGCGCGAGGCCGGCCTCGGTGAGTCGCTGCACGGTGACCGGCTTGAGGAATGTCTCCAGACCGAGGCCACCAACCGATCGCGCCCAGCCGTTCGTCGGCAGCACGTGGTTGCCACCCGTCGCGTAGTCGCCGGCGGGCACCGGCGACCATGGCCCGACGAAGACGGAGCCGGCGTTTCGGACCTCGTCGGCGTAGCGCTCGGCATCGCCGAGGAGGACGAGATGCTCCGGCGCGATCGCCTCCGCTTCCGCAAGCGTCGCCACGGTAGTGCACACGGCCTCGTGGCCGTGCTCGCGCTGCGCCGCCAACTCGAGCTCGATCAGTCGCGGGTCGCCGTCGCCGAGCACGACAACCTCGGACGGCCCGCCCGGCAGGTCGATCGACACGTCGCGGGACACTTCGAGCTTGGCTTGGTTCACATACGCGTTGCCCGGCCCGACGATCTTGTCGACACGCTCGACGTAGGCGAGCCAGCCGATCGCCTGCGGGCCGCCGAGGGCCCAGACCTCGTCGACGCCGAGCAGCTTCGCTGCGGCGGCGATCAGTTCCGCACCTGCCGGCGGGGTGCACACGACGATCCGCCGGACTCCCGCCTCGAGCGCGGGCACGACGCACATCACGAGCGTCGAGACGAGACCGCGCGGGACGTAGACGCCGACCGTGTCGAGTGCGACCCAGCGGCGCTCGAGCATCACCCCGGGCTCGACCTCGAGAGCGATGTCGGCGGGACGCTGCGCGGCGTGCCACCGCCGAACGCGGTCAGCAAGGTCGAGCACCGCAGCGCGCGGGAGGCCCTCGTCGTCCGGCTCGGCACGCGCCGGCTCGACGCCGTCGAGCTTCAGCGCCCATTCCCGCACAGCGTCGAGGCCACGTGCTTTCACATCGCCGGCGATCGTCACGACGCCATTCGCTCCACGGGCACGATCAGGATCGAGGAGCCACCTGCCGCCTCGAGCTCGGGCAGCAGCCGCCAGATCTCGGCTGCAGGCACGAGCGCGTGCACCGCGACCATGCCTTTCTCGGCGAGCGGCAGCACGCTCGGGACACGTGGGCTGACGAGCGCAGCGATCGCGGGCAGCGCGGTCTCCGGCGCGTTCAGCATCAGGTAGCGATGGGCGCGCGCCTGCACGACCGCGCGGAGCATCGCCGCAAACGGCGCGGCAGTCTCGTCGTCGCGTGTCACGAGAACCGCTTCCGACTCGAGCAGAACACCGAGCGAGCGCAGGCCGTTCGTGCGCAGCGTGTTCCCCGACGAGACGAGGTCGACGATCGCATCGGCAAGACCGAGCCGCGGCGCGATCTCGACGGAGCCGGTGACGTCGACGAGCTCGACGTCGACGGGTAGGAGTTGGCGCGTGAGTCGTGGATAGACGGTGGCAACGGTTGCGCCTTCGAGTTGCTCGAGACTGCGGACATCGGACTCCTCCGGCACCGCCGCCTCGAGCCGACAGCCGCCGAAGCCGAGCAGCAAGAGCTCGCGAACGTCGGCGCCACGCTCACGCACGAGGTCGACTCCCGTGATCCCGCAGTCGACGACGCCGTCCTGCACGTATTCCGGGACGTCGGCGGCGCGCACGAGCAGAACCTCGACGGGCGCGTTCCGGCATGGGAAGGCGAGCGCGCGATCACCCGGCTGCTCCGGCCCGAGCCCGGCGTCCTCGAGCAAATGGAACGACGGCTCGCGTAGCCGGCCCTTGACCGGCACGGCGACCCTCAGGAGGCCGGGCGGTCGAGTGCCAGCCGGTAGCCGCCCTCGCCGTGGCGCAGCCAGTGGGCCACGCGCGTCACGGTCGTCGTCGAGGCGCCTGTCCGCTCCGCGATCTCCAGGTACGGCAGCCCCTGCTCGAGCAGGCGTGCCACCTCCCAGCGGTGCGACATCGCCTCCAGCTCCGAGAGCGTGCACAGGTCCCGCAGGAATCGCTCCGCCTCCCGATTCGTCTCGAGCGCGGCGATCGTCGCGAACAGCTCTTGCATCTCCTTGGTTCGCCATGGATGTCGTGTCCTGTCTGCCATGTTTGTTCTTCTATGTTAGCACGCTAACATAGAGTCATGTGGTTCGGCCTCCCCATTCAGGTGATCCCCGCGGTCGATGTCCTCGGCCTCGAAGCGGTCAGGTTGCATCAGGGGGACTACGACTCGGTCGTCGAGCGCGCAGAGAGCCCGATCGCCCTTGCTGGGCGCTGGGTCGCTGCGGGGGCAGAGCGGGTGCATCTCGTCGACCTCGACGGCGCGCGATCGGGCGAGGTGCGTCCGGAGCTCGTCCGCGCGGTCGCGCTGCGGGCGGCACCGGCGCGCGTGCAGGCGTCGGGCGGCATCCGGACGATCGACGACGCGAGGGCGCTGCTTGACGCGGGCGCAGACCGCGTCGTCGTCGGCACAGCCGCGTGGCCCGACCCGACGCCGTGGTTCGATTTGGGTGAGGCGTTGGTGCTCGCACTGGATGTGCGCAACGGCGAGATCCGAGCGGCCGGCTGGACGGAGGCGACCGGTGTCTCCTTCGCCGACGCGCTCGCTCGCGCACAGGGCGCGCGCGTGCTCGTGACGGCCATCGACCGCGACGGCACGCTCGCCGGCCCGGACCTTTCCCTCGTTCAAACCGCCGCCTCCGCGGGCCTGCGCGTTCTGGCCGCAGGCGGCGTCCGCTCACCTGCCGACGTCGAAGCCCTCGCAACCGCGGGCGCGGAAGCCGCGATCGTCGGCCGCGCCCTCCTCGCCTAGCACCGCCGCCGCGGTCCGACAACCTGTCGTTTGGCGACGGGTCATGACCCTGAGGGACACCCGGTTCGCGTGGAACGGGGCCGCACAGCGGCATCTGTGGACAAGATGTTCCACTTTTGTTGCCCTCGTTTGGCGAAGAGACGTGGCCCTCAGGGCCACGTCGGCTATTCGCCTGCGACGTCGCGGCGGAGGAAGACCAGGTAGCCGGCGCTGACGGGGATCGCGACGTAGAACGCGCACACCCAAAGCGCGCGGATGACCGGCGACCAGTCGGCGGGAGTGCGGAGGAACCCGTGCCAGGCCTGGAACTGCGTACCGAGCAGGTACGGGCGAATCGACTCGGTCCCCGGCAGCACGCCGAGCAACTGCATGAGAAGCGCCCACATGAGCGACCCAACAACAGCGGCAGCGCTGTTCCGCGTCACCGTCGACAGCAACAGACCAAACGCCGCAATGCCGGCCATCGGCCAGGCGTACAACGCGAGACTCGCCGCGAGCAACCCGAGCGCGTGCCACGCGGGCACCGCTGTCCCCGAGAGAGACGTCAGGTCGTTGAAGCCCCAGGCGATGCTCGCCGCAACGACAGCGACCGTGCCCATCGCAAAGATCACGACCACCGTGTAGGTGAACGTCGCGAGCACCTTCGCCGCGTAGATCTCGCCGCGGTTCCGCGAACGCGTGAGGATCGTCTTCAACGTCCCGTTTTGACTCTCTGCAGCGACGACGTCGCCGGCGACGAGCGCGGTAATCAGCGGGAACGCCCAGATCGACATGAAGAAGAGGACGACGAACGGCGTCGCAAGGCCGGTCTCGCGGATGTAGCGACCGAGTGGGATGTCGTTCGGCCCACCGGTCTGGATCGTCAGAACGACGACGAAGACGAGCGGGACGAGCATCGCCGCTCCAAGACCGAGGTAGGTGCGCTTCTGGGCCAGCAGCTTCAGCACCTCCCACTTGTAGACCCGCGTCACGCGACGGCCTCGTGCTCGTCGGTCATGCCGAGGAAAAGCTCTTCGAGCGTCGCCGAGTGCGGGACGAGCGCCGAGATGCCGATCCCCGCTTCGCCGAGCGCAACGGTCGCCGCCTCGATCGCTGCGACCTCTGCCTGAAAGCGCAGCTCGTCGCCCTGGACCTGCACGCCTTCGAACCCGCGCGCGAGCAGCAGCGCCCGCGCGCGAGCGGCGTCCGTCGTCGTGAGCCGGTACCCCCCGCCTGCGCTCGCGAGGAGCGCCTGGAGGAAGCCCTCGTAGATGATCGTCCCGCGCCGGATGATCGCGACGCGATTACACAGCTCCTCGACCTCGGCGAGGATGTGACTCGAGAGGAGAATCGTGATGCCCTCCGCAGCGAGTCGTTTCACGAGCTCGCGCATGTCGCGCATCCCGGCAGGGTCGAGCCCCGTCGTCGGCTCGTCGAGAAGCAGTAGCTTCGGGTCGCGCAGTAGCGATGCTGCAATCCCGAGCCGTTGCCGCATGCCGTGCGAGTACCCGCCGACGCGGTCCTTCGCGCGATCGCGCAACTCGACCACGTCGAGCGTCTCGTCGATTCGCGCCGCGCTCGCGCCGCCGTCGAGATCGGCGAGCAGGCGCAGGTTCTTCCGACCCGACATATACGGATAGAAGCGGGGGCCTTCGACGAACCCTGCAACACCGTCGAGCGCACGCGCGCCGTCGACGATCGGATCGCGGCCGAAGAGACGCGCCGTTCCCTCGGTCGGCCTGATCAGGCCGAGCAGCATCCGCAGCGACGTCGTTTTGCCGGCGCCGTTCGGCCCGAGGTACCCGAACACGTCTCCGCGTTCGACCGTGAGGTCGACACCGGCGACGGCGGTCAGCTCGCCGTAGCGTTTGACGAGACCGCGCGCCTCGACCGGCGCCGCATCGCTCACTTCAGCGCGCGCGCCGCGGCCTCGGCCGCCCCGGCGGGCAATGAGCCTGCGAGCACGTACGACACGCCGCCCGCATCCCAGCCGAGAACGGTGCCGAGCTGCGTCGACAATTCGTGCGCGGTCGCGCCACCGAGGGAGACCGTCGGCAGCGCCGAAAGCGGTGAGCCCGCCCCGCTCTGCCCACCGCTCGCGTCCTTCGCGCGCTCCAGCACGACGATCGCGCCGAGACCCTGGCCGTAGACGACGACAGCGGCCTTCGAATCCTGCGGTCCGACGAGGCTGACGTCCTGCCGTGGCAAGCCGACGAGCGTGTCAGGCGCGACGACCGGGAACGAGACCGCAGCCTGCACGGCAGCGAGGCCGCTGACCGATGGGCCACTCGAACCGGCTCCGCCGCCACTCGCCTGCGACGAGAGGTCGACGATCTTCGCGCCGGCGGGCGGGGAGACCGCGATATCGGAGTCCGGCACCGCGCCGAACGAGATGCGCGTCGCCTCGAGCGCGAGCGCGGGTGCCGACGAGCCCTGCGCGTAGATCGCAACTTTCAGCGGGACACCTTTCGATGCGTCCCAGGCGAGCTCCGCCGAGCCGAGCAGCCCGCCGTCGTGACTCGGCGAGACGTCAACCGTGTACGCCGGCTCGTTCGCGACGTTCGACGGCTGCGCGTCCGAGACCTTCCAGTGCTTCGCAAAATCGGTAAGGAACGTCGAGATCTCGTCGAGCGACGGCGCGGCGTGCGTCGTCGTCGAGCCGCTGCCGGCAGCCTGCTTCGGCAGGTCGACTGTGTACGCGGTGTTCGACGACGCGTCGAAGATCGTCAGCTTCGTGTCGTTCCAGACGACCTGCACGTCGCCCGCGTCGGACTGGAGCTCGAGACGCCCGCCGTTCGCGTTCAGCCAGAGGCGGCCGGTCGCGCCCGACATGAGCGCCGAACCGGCTGCACCGACGAGCGCGCCGGAGGGGAACAAGTTGTTCGTGAAGGTGATGCGCGCAGTGATGCCCGCGGGCTCGTTCGCCGTGAGAGCATCGTGCAGCGCCTGCGCGAGCGGCTTGGGCGCCGGCGTCGATCCACTCCCGCTACCGGCGGCGACGGCAATCGCCGTCCCGCCGACGAGCACGATGGCAACGACAGCGATCAGTGCGACGAGACGGCTGGTGGGAAGTGTGCGGAAGAGCTTCACGGGCGTCCTTTCTCGAGATCCTCGCCGGTGGTGTAGCTCGCGGTCTCTGAAGCTTTCCTGACGGCGGGAAGATCGAGCGTGAAGCGCGCCCCGGCTGCTGCGGCGGTGCCGCCATGCCGTTCGGCGGTCGCGCGCACGATCGAGAGCCCGAGGCCCGAGCCGCGCCCGTCGGGTCGCGCGCGCCAGAATCGCTCGAACGCACGCACGCTGTCCTCCCCATGCAGCCCCTCACCCTCGTCCTCCACGTGGACGAGCGCACGCCCGTCACGTTCGGCGACCGTCACGGCCACCCGCCCGCCCTCGGGACCGTGGCGCCGTGCGTTCTCGACGAGGTTGCGAAGCGCCCGGTCGAGTGCTGCCCGATCGCCGCGAACCACTACCGGCGCGGCGTGGACCTCGACGTCGTTCGCGCTCAACGCCTGCGCGAGCTCGTCGAGGCGAACGTCGGCGTCGGGCGGCGTGTCCGCTTCCTCCCGCGACAGCACCAGCAGGTCGTCCGCGAGCCGCACGAGGCGCTCGGCGTCTGCCTCGAGGTCGGCGACAAGCTCGGGCGTCGCGCCGTGCCGGGCCAGGTGCGTGACGTTGCCGCGAAGCGCGGTCAGCGGTGTGCGCAGTTCGTGCGAGGCGTCGGCAAGAAAGCGCCGCTCGGCCTCGCGCGCATGGTCGAGGCTGTCGAGCATCGCGTTCAGTGTCGAGGCGAGCGCGCCGACCTCGTCGGCGCGGTGCGGATCCGGGAGGCGCCGCTTCGAATCGCCGGTGCGCTCGATCTCCTTTGCCGCACGGGCTAGCCGCGCGAGTGGATCGAGTGCGCCTCGCATCAGCAGCGCGACCGCGAGCGCACCGATCGCGGCGGCCCCGAGCGCTGCGAGGAGCGTCGCGAGATGCAGCGCGCCGACGGTGTCCGAGATGTCGGCGGTCGAGGCCGCGACGATCGCCGCGCCGCCCGCGGCGGGGCCCGAGACGTCGGCCAGCGGTGCTGCGTAGACCCGAAGCTCCTCGTTGCCGAAGCGGATCGTGCGGTATCGGCCGGTCTCCCCCGCGATCGTGTCGCGCGCGAGCGACCTTGGCAGGACGCGCCCGCCGAGCGAGAGCGAGCGACCGACGATGCGGCCGCGGCGGTCGACGACCTCGACCATCGCCTGCGTCGCCCCGACCGGCGAGTCGAGCGAGCCCGGCGTCGTCAGGAGGGCGGGTGCCGACGCGGAGAGCTGGGCGACGGCGACCGCGCGGGAGCGCAGCGTGCGGTCGAGGCTGCGATGGAGGTGGCGGGCGACGACCACATCGACGACCGACCCGAGTACGACCACGGCGATCATCGTCGCGAGCGCCGCGGCGAGGATCGACCGGAGGCGAACGCTCATCGCCCGATCACGAACCCGACGCCGCGGATCGTCTCGATCACCGGTGGGTCGCCGAGCTTCCGGCGCAGATTCGAGACGTAACGGTCGACGACGTTCGCGGTCGCGGCGCCCTGCCAGAGCTCGGCGACCGCCTGTTCACGGGTCACCACGCGGCGGGAATGACGAAGGAGCAGCGCGAGCACCTCGGCCTCGCGCGCGCTCAGCGCGACCGGGCTGCCAGCCCGGTAGGCGATGTGCTTGCCGGCCTCGAGAGTCACATCGCCGAAGGCGAGCAGCTCTTCGGGCTCTTTGCCACGGCGAAGGAGCGCGCGGATGCGGGCGAGGAGCTCGTCGGTCGCAAACGGCTTCACGAGGTAGTCGTCGGCGCCCGCGTCAAGACCGGCGACGCGGTCCGCGACCGCGTCCCGCGCGGTCAGCAAGAGCACCGGGGTCGCGAGCCCCTTCTCACGCAGCCGCCGGCAGACCGCAAGCCCGTCGAGGCCGGGCAATCCCACATCGAGCACGACGAGATCGGGAGTCGAGCGCTCGACGGCGACAAGCGCCTGCCCCCCGTCTCCCGCTGCCTCGACCGCGTACCCGGCGGCCGCGAGCGTGCGGCCGAGCATGCGCAGGATCGGCGCGTCGTCGTCGACGATCAGGATCGCTCCATCGCTCACGCGCCCAGGGTACGCCGGAGGCCATGTCCGGGCGGCCTTTCGACGGCAGCCGTCGTAACGAGTGTGCGAAATGAGTGCGCCAAAAGTGTGACGAGTCAGGCGTCCGACCTTGGATTCGACCACGATGACGCCGACGACCCGCTTCGGATCAGCATCCCCGGCGGGGGTCACCGCTGCCTCAGGCGTTGTCGCTCGCCCACGCCGCGAGCAGTCCGCGGTAGTGCGCGACGAAGTGCTCGTGCTCGTGAGCTGGAAACTGCTCGCGCACGGTGTCGACGAGCAGATCGTCGAACGCGCTCGAGGTGAACCAGGCGTGCGCGAGCTCGTCGAGCGGCGCGAGATGCGCAGCGCAGAACTCCTCGTACGCCTCGACCTGGAAATAGTCGTCGGCGAGCTCGCGGTACTTCGCGAGCTTCTCCGCGTACGAGAGGTCGACGCGATCGCCCCAGTCGAAATACTCGCGCGAGTTCTGGTTGAGGCGCATCTCCCGGCGCGTCACCGCGCAGAACGCCGACCACCGGACGAGCGCCTTCATCGCCCACGGGAAGTAGTAGTGCAGCGAGGTGAGCGCCACATCGGGTGACGCGTTCGCGTAGTCGATCGGGTAGGCGATCCCATCCTTCACGATCGTCTCGCACGAGTTGAATTCCCAGCGGAAGAACGCGTTGACGAGCCGCGAGATCGAGATGATCTCATCGCCGAGGTCGGACGACAGGAAGTCGTGCTTCACCTCGTAGCGCGCATGCATGGGCTGCGACGGGTCGAACCACATCGACATCGTCTCGGCGCCGATCGACAGTGACCGGACGAAGACGTCGAAGCCCTCCAGCGCGGTCTGGAGGTGCATCATCCGCTCACCCGAGTCGTCGTAGTTGCGCCGCAGCTCCTCCGGCGAGCCGACGCGCGACACCCCGACCCACTGACCGCCGTCGAACGGTTTCATGAAGAGCGGGAAGCCGATGTGCTCGCCGATCGACTCCAGATCGAATGCAGCGTTGTACCGCTCGGCGGTCGGCTGGAAGCGCTCGTTGGTCGGCGGCACCTTGTGCGGGATCAGCCACGTGTCGGGAACGCGAATGCCGAGGCGCATCAGCGCGCAGTACGCCGAGTGCTTCTCCATCGCCTGGAACGTGAACGGGTTGTTCATCAGGTACACGTCGTCCATCAGCGACACCTTCTTCAACCATGCGCGCGGCAGGTCGTACCACCACGCGAGGCGATCGATCACGAGCGCGTACCGCGGCTTGTACCGAAGGTCGAACGGCTCGTTGAAGATTCTCTCTGTCTTCAGCGTGTGACCGTCGATCGGCCCGAGTCCCGCGACGAGCGCCTCGAACGACGTCGGCCAGTCCTCCTCGGTGCCGAGGAGAAGCCCGATCGTGTGCTCAGCCACGTCGCATCACAGGAACCGGGGAAGATGATGCGCGATCTGCCGGCGCCACGACGGCCAGTCGTGCGGGACGTCGTGACCCCAGAGGTCGACTTCGTGCCGAATCCCCTTCTCGGCGAGGAGGCCGCCGAAGCGCTTGGTCGATTCGAGCGCGCCGGTCGTGTCCTCCCACTGCCCCTGCCCGCAGACGAGGAGCAGCGATGCGCGCCCACGCAGCCAGTCGAGGTGATCGCCGTGCAGATGCGCGACGTAGTCCATTGGATTCGCGAAGTAGACCGCCTCGCCGCGCTCACCCCAGCCCTGCACGGAGACGTCGTACACGCCGCTCATGCAGATCGCCGCCGGAAACACGTCGGCGCATTTCAGACAGACGTTCGCCGCGTGGTAGGCGCCGAACGAGGTGCCGGTGGCGATCAACTCGGCGGAGTGCGAGTCGGCTTGCACGAACGGGACGAGCCGTGTGAGGATCCACCACTCGTAGTGACCGTGTCTGCGTGCGCGCTCCTCCAGTGACAGGTCGCCGCGCGTCCAGCTCTCACTGTCGTAGGACGGGATGCAGTAGAGCTTGAGCCGTCCCGCGTCGAGCACATCGGAGAGCGAGTCGATCATGCCGCGGTCCTCCCAGTCGCCGACGCCGCCGTTCTCGGAGGGGAACGCGATCACGGGCCGGCCGTAGTGGCCGTAGGCGAGCACGTGGCCGCCGTCGACCTCGATCGCGCGGCGATTCACGTGACCGCCTCGATGAGTGCCGGGAGATGGGGGTCGAACGAGTCGCGCCAACACGTCCAGTTGTGGCCGTCGCGTACCTCGGCGAGCCACGCTGGGTAGCCCTGCACGAGCAATGCGTCGGAGAGCGCGCGGTTGTTGGAGTTGTTTTCCTCTGCGGTTCCACAGGTCAGGGCGATCGGGATCGTCCGCTCGACGTCGTCGCCGCGCAACACCGTGCCGACGAACCGCGTGATGCGTGCGTAGCGGCCGAAGTCGGACTCCTGCTTGTCGGACCGCCGCTGGAAGAAGCTCCCGGACTGGAGAAGTAAGGCGTCGAACGACCGAGGGTGGCGGCGATGCGCATGCAACATCGCGAGCGCACCGAGGCTCGCTCCCATGCCGATGCGCTTGCCATGCGGTGCGAGCTTCGTGATCTCGGGCAGCAACTCACGAACGAGCGCGCCCGCATACAAGGCCGACGCCGAATAGGTCTCGTTCCGGTCGACGGGCTCGATCAACGCGGCGCGAAGCGGCGGGATGCGCTCCTCCCAGCTCATCGCGTCGAGAAAGTGGGTTAGCCCCGAGTAGTCCGCGTACTCCGGGCCGTCGTGCGCGACGACCAGTGGTGCGTCGGATGGGGGCGGCTCCGGAGTGGCGTAGAGGACGACGTTGACCCGCGCGACGAGTCGGCGGGAGCGTAGCTCCACGGTGCGCACCGGCCCCGCGTCGGCGATCGAGCCGAGCCAGGTCGGCGGCGCATATTCGGCCCATTCGATCACCGACCTGTCGCCGAACGGCCCGGGCGCGCGAAGCGAGTTCGCGAGGTCGGGCGCGAAGTGGCCGTCGACCCCGATCACGTACTCGAGTCGATCAGCCGGCGGACGCGGGAAATCGAGCCTCCACGCACCTTCACTCCATGTAAACGACGGCCCTGGTCGCGGGCGCGTCACGTCCTGCCCGAGCACCACCTCGCCGAAGCGGCGGTCACGATCGGGCAGCGTCAATCGAACCGCGTCCTCGCGGACGCGGGGCGGGGTCAGGTTTTCTTCTTCTTGGGCCTCTGTGCGCGTGCGCGGATCTTGTACTCACGGACGCGTTCCTGTCGCAGTAGGACGTTCCGACGCGCCTCGATCGCGTCGAGCTCGCGCTGGAGCTTCAGATAGCTCGCCCAACGCTCGGTCGGCAGCGTGCCCTGCGCGAGCGCGTCGCGAATCGCGCAGCCGGGCTCCTGGTCGTGTGCGCAGTCGGAGAAGCGGCAGCGGCGGGCGATCTCCTCGATGTCGCCGAAGGTCTGTTCGAGGTCGGCGTCCCACAGCTGCAGCTCGCGGATTCCGGGTGTATCGAGAATGACGCCGCCGGTCGGGAGAAGAATCAGCTCACGATGGGAAGTCGTGTGGCGACCGCGATGGTCGTCGGCGCGAACTTCCTGCGTTGTGAGCAAGTCCTCCCCCGCGAGTGCGTTCACGATCGTCGACTTGCCGACGCCCGACGATCCGAGCAGGACGGCCGTTCGATTGCCCTCGAACCACACGAGCATCTCCTCGAGCCCCGCGCCCGTTTTCGCGGAGACTGCAAGCGCCGGGCACGACCCGAGCGTAACCGCCTCGACATCGGTGAGGAACGGCGCGACGTCGTCGGCGAGGTCGGTCTTCGTGAGCAGGACGACCGGCTGCGCGCCGCTCTCCCACGCCATCGCAAGGTACCGCTCGAGGCGGCGCACGTTGAAGTCGAGCGGCAGTGCTTGCACCAGGAACGCAACGTCGATGTTCGCGGCGAGGATCTGCTCACGGGTCGCGTTCAATGTCTCCTTGCGGGAGATGCTCGTGCGCCGCGGCAGCACGACCTCGACGAGCCCCGACGACGGGTCGAGCCCGACCCAGTCGCCGACCGCGGGCAGCTCCTCCGCGCGCGCGAGCCGGTTCGCCGCGCTCGCGCGCAGTTCGCCGTCCTCGGTGAGGAGGTCGTAGGCACCCCGGTGTTGGATCGCGACGCGGGCGGGCTGGAACCCTGCGGCACGGTGCTCTGCGAACGCGGCTTCCCAGCCGTCGTCCCACCCGAGCCGGTGGAGAAGCGTGTCCGTAATCGGAAGAGTCAACCAAAGCTCCTTTGCGTGCGAGAAAGATGGACGGGCGCCTGGCCCGCCGAACTCGCCTCTAGGAGCGGTCGCGACGGGCTGCGGCGCAGGACTTGCGGGAGAAATTGACTCGCTTCATCGGTACACCACCTCCTCGTCGACTGGGAACCAGTTCATTGTGCGGGCAAACCGCATTTTGCGCAAGTCGGCCGACCTCGCTACCCTCGCCCTTCAACCCAACTCGAAAGGCCCCGACCGCCATGACCAAGCTCACCGCACCTGTTCTCGTTCTGACCGCATTCGCGGTGATCCTCGCCGGCTGTGGCGGCGGGAGCAAAAGCAGCTCAGGCGGGTCGAGCAGCGGTGGGACCAACGGCATCGAGATCGGCAACTGCCTGAATGACGCGAACTTCCTCGTCCAGCCGGATGCGACGTCGGTCAACGGCCAGTCGCCCGCCGGCGTCGGCTTCACGCTGACCCTCTACAAGAGCGCTGCGGCCGCCAAGGCAGCCGCAGCCAAGAAGAACCCGAAGACAACCGCGCTCACCGACAACGGCGTCGTCGACTTCCACGGCAACGTCTCGCCGTACAAGGGCGCCCCGCCGGCCAAGATCTCGAAGGTCGAGCTCGCGGCGATCAAGACCTGCATCGATTCGTCGAAGTAGGGCGGCGGATCGGGCGGTACACTGGCTTCGCCCGCGGCGCGGTGAGGTTCCGAACCGGGTCAGATCCGGGAGGAAGCAGCCCTAAGGATCCCTCACCGGTGCCGCGGACTTTCCCGGGCGCATAGCTCAGCGGGAGAGCGCTCGCTTCACACTCAGGAGCAGGCTTGGGCAGCCATGGTCTGAGCCGGTCAGATGGCTTGGTTGAGCGAAGTCCGTTCCTACTCCGGGTCGGCAACGGTCAGGTTGGGTCGGTGATCCGTGAAACGGACGGGCGGATCCGTGAAACGGCTTCTCTTCAGGACGGCGGCGAAGCGCCCGGGAGGATTCGCGAACCTTCGACCAACGGCTTCTGATTATTGGCGGGCACAGTAGGGCGCGGCGAGGCGTCGAGCCATTCTCTGCGAGATGATCTCGCGGGCGTCGTAGGGCGGTATAGGGCTGGCTTCCGTTACTCGCTTGACGTTCGTCTGAGTCGCTCCTACTCTCCGGCCATCTAAGCGAGGCGGGTTCGAGCGCACCGACGCGCTCGCGAATCACGGCGCACTGGAGGTTGCCGTGCCCGAGCTTCTCGACCTTGCGATCACCTACCGGCATCATCAACAGTCGTTCTCAGCTCAGGCGTGCAGTTTCGACCGGCGATCCCGGTCTCGTGCTTGATGCCGTCGAGCGCGTACTGAGTGACTCTCCATCGGTGGCGCTTTACGACGAGGCCGTGTCGTCTTTCTACAACGTCTTCTGGTTCGCGCTCGAAGACGAGGCGCTCTGCGAGCAGGCTGGCGTGCTCGATCTCCGCATCGGCCGAGAGGCAGAGAAGCGGGCGTAGCCGGTCGCGCCCTCGCGGCCGCGAAGAAACGGCTCTTGCCGTTGTGACGATCCGAGATACGAGGCGATGGTCGAGTTCGGCTACGCCTTCAACGAGGTGTCGAGGGCGATGGGAGCGACCGGGCCAATCGGCTTCTGCCTGCTCTTCTGGACGGGCACGCTCGCACTCGCGGAAGGGCGCTACGTGCTCGCGTCGGTGCTCTGATCTTCGTGCCGTCGGGAAGATTTGGGTAAGAAACGGCGTCGGTGCCCCCCTATAAGTGAGTTGTCCTTGCGCTACGGGTCGAAGTGATCTAGTTTTTTGCCTGCATCAAGAGAGAGCGTTCGCTCCGGCAACCGGCTTCGCTGCACGGTGCTCAAAAACGATGCGGCCCTCAGTGAGGGCAAACGGCGAAGGAGGAAAGAGCAATATGGAACCAATCGTGGTGCCGACACCACCCGACGCGAACTACTGCTGCGGGGAAATGATGATGTCGGTCGGGTCGGGATACGCGGCGAACTTTGAGATCGGACTGTGGCGCTGCTTCACCTGTGAAGACCACCGCACCACCTTCGTGTGGGTCGGCGGGCAGAAGTTCTGGGTGGCCGCGATGGGCCGAGCGATTCGGGCCGAGGAGCTAAGGCTGATCGCCGCCGCCTACGACGGCTCTGGCAGTAGCTGACCACCGCACAGGGGGTCTTAGGAGTCAGGCGACGCCTGTTCAGCGCGAACTTGAGTTCCGCGGGCACGCGAACCTCGTCTTCGGCGCAGTGCCTAACGAGGGGTTCGACGAACTCAATCTCCCGCTGACGCGTGCCACCCACGTGGTTCAGGAGGCCGCCGCGAGGCGGCTCTCGTCGTTCGGTGAGCGAAGAGGCGCTGGCCGAGCGGCGACAGGTCGTGCAATGCACCCCGTCCTCGGAGATCACTGCCATGTCGATGCGTGACCCACTCGGGGAGTTGCGACCGGCCCGCCTTGAGGCATCTTCAAGATCCCGCTTCAGCGGCAACCCCTTTCGCCGCCAATCCGCTCAAGGTTTGGCTGTGAGGCGCCGATAGCGCTGGTAACGTCGTCTAGGGCAATGGTCGATCTAAGTCGATGAGCCTTTTCAGACGGGGACGGGCTCGCCACCCTGAGCGGAAGTTAGCGAATGCCGAGACGCAGCGGAATATCGAACGCCACGTCGCGGCGCTAAGCGAGAAACTCGACGCCCTCGGGGCTAACGCTTCAGAAGCGGACCGAACGCGTGTCATGAAGGACCACGCCTTTAGTCTCGCTCTTCCGTTCTTCGAAGCGCTTGCGGTCTGCGATACGTGTGACTGGTGCGGGAAATCGCGAAGCGACGGCCGCTGCGAAAGGTGCCATAGTCCAACACGGCTGCTACAGCAGGAGCGGCCAGAGGTCGATCCAGGGCTGTCTCTCGATGACGTCGACATCTGGGCGATGCGCGACGCCGGTTACCTTCGTGCCTCCGACATTCCGCTTGTCCGCGAACACTCTGGCGTCGATCCGCCGCAGGGCGCAGATTACGAGCACGAGCCTTCCGACGACCAGCGGCAGGCGGTCATTGCATTCTACGAAGGGATCGCGGCGCACCTGAATGAACAAGCGTTCCACGACCGCAGCGACTGGACACCGCGCCAGGCGTGGTCGATGGGTCGTGCAAATACAGCCCGGGTCTGGGGCGCGACGGGCGAAGAAACGATCGTCCCGGTGCCTTGGGATGCAGACGAAGACATCCTCACGAGCGACCGTGACTCCGTTGGTCAAGCGGAGGACGCGCCGCTGGAACCAGAAGACCTCAGCGCAGAGGCGCCCGGGCGTCTCCCATGGGTTCCCCGAACCAACGATGTTGGCGTTCGGATCGTGGATGCGATTGGGCATTCACTGAGTCTCGATGAGCAGTGGAGTGTGCGCGATGACCGCGGCTTTACCTGGTGGGGAAAGGATCTAGCCCAGCGAGTTTGGGCTGAGCCGGGCTTCGACGACGACGGCTTCGAGATTTTTCGCCTGCACGCCCGTACCGACCTTCTGCGCAAGTTCAACCCGACGGACGAGAATCTGAGAAAGCTGAATGCCTTCGCGACGTTCGCCACAACAAGTGGCTACTTAGTCGAGGGAGAAGCCGTCACCTACGTTGCGAGTATGTATGCGTATGCCGAGATTGAAGAGTGGGCGTGCAAGAAGTTCCAACTGGTAGTGGCAATGCAAGCTGCCGATGCGCAAATCAAGGCTGGCGTTCTCGCGGAAGTGACCGATTGCGAGGTTGCCGCTTCCGGTCACCCTGAGACCGGGCCACGGCCCGATTACGACGACATGCTGAACGTCCTAGAGCAATTCGTGGTACCTGAAGGGCGGCAGCCCGCCGTGTGGGAAGGTGAGGAACTCGAAGAGATCGTCGGCGTCGTTCAGCGCGGGCACAACACCGTGATGGCGACCGGAGATGCGTCGGGACTCAGCGCCGAGTTCCCTTTCCAAAGTCGAACCTCGCTGCTCACTGCTACGACGGACGGCGGAAACCCTCAACTCGGATACGGAATCCTGCTGATCCTACGTCTCCCGATGACGTTCAGCGAACCAGACGGCATTCGCTTCGCCACCGAACTTACCCGACGGGAAATGCAGACACTGACCCGAGCGCACTATCTGGGGTGCTGGTGCTGGCTCGACGATTGGATCCACTTTGTGATGTTCCTGCCCAACGTCCTAAGGACCGGCGAGGGCGACCTCTTAACCCGGATCCACCGAGGGGTAGGCGGGTTCGTCCGGTCCGGGGGTAAGGATGACCTCCTGTGCAGGGCTTTTACGGCTGATTGGAGCAGCCGGGGCCTGCGACAGGAGGTCACCTTCATGGTGCACGATGACAGGGCGGTCG
>JBBQQU010000031.1:0-30766 GCA_038215565.1 Gaiellales bacterium
ACGCGACGACATCGGGTCGCTGGAGCCGGGCAAGAGGGCTGATTTCGCCGTCTGGCGCACGGACGGGCTCGAGTTCGGCGGCGCCGACGATCTCGTCGCGAACCTCGTGCTGAGCGGGCCGCACCGGGTCGATCGCCTCGGCGTCGGCGGCGAGGATGTCGTGCGCGGGGGCTCACTCGTCCGCGGGGACGAGCAGGAGATCGCACGGGAGCACCGCAAAGACGCGCGAAGGCTATGGCAGTAACCGTCTCGACACACGTGCTCGACACAGAGCTCGGCCAGCCGGCCGCCGGCATTCATGTCGAGCTATTCGGCCCCGACGGCGCGCTTGCGGGTGTCGGCGTCACCGACCTCGACGGCCGCGTCGCAGCGCTCTCGACGTCGGTCCCCGGCACCCACCGGATCGTCTTCCATCCACGGTCAACATTCTTCACCCGCGTCGAGCTCGAGGTAGTGCTGGACGACGGGCACTTCCACATTCCGCTCCACATCTCGTCCTACGCATGCGCGAGCTACCGCGGCAGCTGAGCGCGGAGGAGCTGGCCGAGCTGTTCGAGGGCCGCACTGCGTTCGTCGAACGTCTCGCCGGGCTCGAGGACCCACTCGGCAACGCGCGCAGCGTTGCGAGTGAGTTGTCGGAGGAGGAGAAGAAGCAGGTGCTCGACGCGCATCCGGCCATCGGCGGCAACGCGACGTCCGCGCGGTCGGCGGCGGAGCAGGGAACCGATGACGACCCCGCAGTGCTCGCGGAGCTCGGTGAGTTGAACCGCGCGTACGAGCAGCGATTTGGCTTTCGCTTCGTGGTGTTCGTCAACGGCCGGCCGCGGCGGGAGATCATTCCCGTCCTGCGCGAGCGGCTCGAGCGGGAGCGCGACGAGGAGCTTGCGACAGGCGTCGACGACCTCGTGCAGATCGCCGTGGATCGATGGCAGCACTCCTAGCGCTGAGCGACTACTGGTGGGGCTGGGGCAACCTGCTCTTCCGCTGGCTGCACGTGATCGCGGCGATGGCGTGGATCGGCGCGTCGTTCTACTTCATCGCGCTCGACAACCATCTCGAGCCGCCGAAGGATCCCGACGACGCAAAGCGCGGGGTCGGCGGCGAGGCGTGGGAGGTGCACGGGGGCGGCTTCTACCGGGTCGAGAAGTTCCTCGTCGCTCCGCACCGCCTGCCGGAGCCGCTGCACTGGTTCAAGTGGGAGGCCTACACGACCTGGCTCTCGGGCTTCGGTCTCTTCGTCGTCGTCTACTACTCGCATGCGTCGTCGTACCTCGTCGACGCGACCGTCGCCGACCTTTCGGCCTGGGAGGCGATCGCGATCTCGGTCGGCGGGCTCGCGCTCGCCTGGCTCGTGTACGACGGCCTGTGCCGCGCGTTCGAGAACGACGAACCGGTGCTCGCAATCCTCGTCTCGGCGTTCGTCGTCGCGTCGTCGTGGGGCGCGTACAACCTCTTCGCACCGCGCGCGGCGTACCTGCAGGTCGGGGCGATGGTCGGGACGATCATGGTCGGCAACGTCTTCTTCGTCATCATCCCGGCGCACTGGGAGCTGATCCGCGCAAAGCAGGCAGGGCGCGAGCCGGACTCGCGTTGGGGGCGTCGCGCCAAGACGCGCTCGGTGCACAACAACTACTTCACGTTGCCGGTCGTCCTCGCGATGCTCTCGAATCACTTCCCGTTCGCCTACGGGCATGCGCACGGCTGGCTGATCCTCGTCGCACTGATGGGGCTCGGCGCTCTGACGCGGCATTACTTCAACCTTCGCCACCGCGGCCTGAACGTGTGGCCGATCCTCGGCCTCGCGACCGCCGGGATCATCGCGGTGGCGTTACTCGCTCGATGAGCAGATTCCCCATCGTCACGCTCGGCACGAGCGACGTGTGGACAAATCGTCACGCTCTCGTAGTCGTGCCTGGCACCAGCCATGGCGCCGACGGACATCTCGCTATGGGACGTGTTCGATGGCCCGATTGCGAGCGGTCGTCCGGAAACACGCCGAACGACCTCGCGACCCGGGGACAAATCGTCACGCTCTCGTAGTCGTGCCTGGCACCAGCCGTGGCGCCGTGCGCCACGGCTGGTCGGGACGCGACCGTCGGTCAGACGGGGCGGTAGGTGAGGTGCGTCACGGTCGGGGAGTTGACGACGTCGACCACTCGCAGCCGGCCGTCCACTGCGTCGAACAGCCGCACGCCGTCGCCGAGGAAGACCGGCGCGACGTGCAGACGAAGCTCGTCAACGAGGCCGGCGCGCATCGCTTGCTGGACGACCTGCGCTCCACCGACGACATTGACGTTCTTCCCACCCGCCGCGGCGCGGGCCTGCTCGACCGCAGCGACAACGCCCTCGGTGACGAACGCGATCGGCGTGCCGCCTTTCGTCTCGCTCGCGCGCGCGTTGTGCGTGACGACGAAGACCGGGACGTCGAACGGCGGCTCGTCACCCCACCAGCCGTCCGCGTTCGGATCGTCCGCCCACGGCCCTGAGCCACCGCTCCACATTCGACGGCCCATCACGATCGCGCCTGTCGCGCCGAGGTTCGCGGCGACGAGGTCGTCGTCGCCGTTCCGCTCGCCGCCGTCGAGGCCGTGCTGCTCGCGCCACGAGGCCAGCCCAAAGACCCATTCGTGCAGCAGCAGGCCATCCTTGCCGAGCGGCTCCTCGAGCGTCTGGTTCGGACCGGCAACGAAGCCGTCGAGCGACACGGAGATATCGACGTTGATCTGGGTCATGGCGGTTGGACGATGGGTTTGCCCGAAACTCATCGGCACCGAATCATCGACACAAGGTAGTTTCTCGCCGTGCTCGAGATCGTCGCAGCTGGGATGCGCTTCGTGGCGCGGTGGGAAGATGACCTCGCACCGCAGACCGTTGCCGCGTTCAAGGCGAGCCTGCCGCTCGACGACCACATCATCCACTGCCGCTGGAGCGGCGAGTCGAACTGGATCCCCTGGGGCAACCGCGACTTCGGGATCGGCCCCGAGAACGCCACGTCGTACCCGCACCCGGGCGAGCTCGCGCTCTATCCCGGCGGGCAGAGCGAGACCGAGCTGCTGTTCCCGTACGGCTACTGCTCGTTCGCGTCGAAGGCGGGCCATCTGTGGGCGAACCACTTCGCAACGGTGGTCGAAGGGGCCGAGCAGCTGAAGGAACTGGGCCGCCTGACCCTGTGGGACGGCGCCCAGCAGATCTCGTTCCGCGAGATCTAGCGTTCTTCGCGCACGTACGGCGTGCCGAGGGCGGCGGGCGCGCCGAGCCGCCGCCGCGCCCCGGCGCTGGACACCAGCACGAGCACGATCACGGTCATCAGGTACGGCAGGGCCTGGAAGAGCTCGGGCGGGACGCCGCTCAGGATCCCTCGCGCCTGGAACGTCACCGGGATGACCGAGAACGCACCGAAGAAGTAGGCGCCAACGAGACAGAGCGCCGGCCGCCAGAACGCGAAGATCACGAGCGCGATCGCGATCCAGCCGGCTCCGCCGGTCAGCCCGTCGACCCACTGCGGGGTGATCGCGAGCGAGAAGCACGCGCCGCCGACCCCGGCGAATGCGCCACCCGCAACCGTGTGGAGGTAGCGGTAGCGCGTCACGCTGATGCCCATCGCGTCGGCCGCCGCCGGCGACTCGCCGACGGCGCGCACGTTGAGGCCGAGCCGTGTGCGACTCAGGTAGAGACCGACGAGGACGACGCACACCCACGACGCATAGACGAGCGCGGACTGGGCGAAGAGGATCGGGCCGATGACCGAGTACGACTGCCAGCTCGTGGGCAGGAACGCCGCGAAAGCATGCTTCGCGGGCTGGTCGGCCAGGTTCAGATCGTTGCCGAGGTACGACGACAGCCCCGCCGCACCTGCGAAGATCGTGAGCGCGAGACCGGAGACGATCTGGTTCGCACGCAGCGTGATCACGAGGAACGCGTGGATGAGCGCCATGCACCCGCCCGCGAACGCGGCGACGAGGATCGCAACCGTCAGCGAGCCGACATGCTGCACGGCCCAGAAGCCCATGACGGCGCCGACGAGCATCATTCCCTCGACGCCGAGGTTCAGGACTCCGGACCGCTCGGCCAGCAACTCGCCGAGGGCGGCGTAGAGGAGCGGCGTGCCGTAGACGACGGCCGACGTCAATACGACGACGATGATCGAGTTGTTGATGCCGCCGGCGGCGAGGATCACGCCGTCACCTCCGTGCGACGAGTCCCTCGCGCGAAGCGAACGCGATAGCGGATCAGAAGCTCGCCGCCGAGCGCGCAGAAGAGAATCAGCCCCTGCATCACGCCGACGAGGCCCGAGGGGAAGTCGACACCCTGGAGCGCGTAGCCCGCGTTCTGAATGCCGCCGAGCAGGAACGCAACGAGGCAGACGGCGAACGGGTTGTAGCGCGCGAGCGCCGCGATCACGATGCCGGCGTAGCCGTAGCCGGCAGTGGTGAGCCCCCGCGGGTCGAGGAGGTGACGGAAGTCGCCGTCCTGGCTCGCGCCGCCGACGCCTGCAATCGCGCCTGAGAGTGCCATCACCGCCAGGATCTTCCGCCGCGTGCGCATGCCGGCGTACGAGGCGGCGCGCGGCGAGTCGCCGATCACCTGCACCTCGAACCCGAACCGGGTGCGCGAGTAGAGCAGCCACACGCCCGTCGCGATAACGATGCCGACGAGGAGGCCGAGGGGGAAGACGAGCGATCCGACATGCGACACGGGCCAACTCGCAGCGTCTGGGAGCGGCCTCCCCTGCGGGAACACCTTGGCGCTGGGGCTCGACGTGTCGCGCCAGTAGGACAGCGAGTCGAAGATGAGGTAGTTCGTGACGAGCGCGGCGACGTAGTTGAGCATCAGCGACGTGATGATCTCGTTCGTCGAAAGGAACGCGCGCAGGATCGCGGGGATGAGCGCGAACGCCGCGCCGCCGACGGCGCCTGCGGCGATCATCGCCGGGATCGAGATCCAGCCCGAGTGGTTGCCGACGGCGATGCCCGCCGCGGCGCCGAGAATCGCGCCCGCGTACAGCTGCCCCTCACCACCGATGTTGAAGAGCTGCATGCGGAACGCGACGGCGGCAGCGAGACCGGTGAAGAGGAGCGGCGTCGCGGAGATGAGCGTGTTGTTCAGCGAACGCGAGCCGACGAAGCCCGTGTCGAACAGGCGCACGAACGTGTGCCCCGGCGGATGATGGGTGAGCAGCAAGACGATCGTCATGACGCCGAACGCGACGACGACCGAGCCGACCGGCACGGCGACGAGCAGCCACTTCGGCTGGTTGAGGCGCCGCTCAATGCGGATCATGCGACCGTCCCCCCTGCCATCAACAATCCGAGCTCGCCGACCGTCGCGGCCGCAGCCGGGCGCTCACCGACGATTGCCCCCTCGTAGATGACGGCGATGCGGTCGGCGAGCGCGAGGATCTCGTCCAGGTCCTCGGAGATGAGCAGCACCGCGACGCCGCTCGACGCGGCGTCGCGCAGGTAGCCGTGCACCGTTTCGATCGCGGCGACATCGAGGCCCCGGGTCGGCGACGCGACGACGAGAACGCGCGGCGTTCCCTCGAACTCGCGCGCGAGGACGACCTTCTGCAGGTTGCCGCCGGACAGCTGGCGCGCCGGCAGGTCGGGGCCACCGCCGCGGACGTCGTAGCGCGTGATCAGCCGGACGGCCAGCTCGCGGATCGTGCGCAAGCGCAACAACGGCCCCCGAGCGATCTCGCCGCTGCGATACGACTTGAGGACGACGTTGGATGCGATCGAGAGCGACGGCGCAACGCCGGTATGCAGACGGTCCTCGGGGACGTGCGCGACGCCGGCGTGAATCGCCTCGCGCGAGTCGCCGCCGCGCAACGCGGCGCCGTCGACGCGAATCTCACCGCGCGACGGGCGTCGCATCCCGGTGACCGTTTCCGCGAGCTCGCGCTGCCCGTTCCCCGCTACGCCGGCGATCGCGACGATCTCACCCGCTGCGACGGTGAGAGTGACGCCGCGCAACGCATCGCCGCCGCGGTCGCCGGCACCCCAGAGGTCGCGAATCTCGAGCACCGGCTCGCCGATGTCGGTCTCCCGCTCGACGCGCTCCGACAGCGCGACGTCGCGTCCGACCATCAGCGACGCGAGCGACAGAGGCGTTGCGTCCCTTGTTTCGACTGTGCCGACCGTCTTGCCGCCACGCAGCACCGTCACCCGGTCGGAAACCGCCTTGACCTCGTGCAGCTTGTGCGAGATGAAGATGATCGTGCGTCCTTCGCCCGCCATCACGCGCAGCGTCTCGAACAGCGAGTCGGCCTCCTGCGGGGTCAGAACCGCGGTCGGCTCGTCGAGGATGAGGATGCGCGCTTCGCGGTAGAGCGCCTTCAGGATCTCGACGCGCTGCTGCTCACCGAGCGAGAGCTGCCAGATCCGCGCGCGTGGGTCGACCGCGATCCGGTACCGCTCGCCGAGCTCGGCCACCCGCCGTTCGACACGTCGCGGATGAACGACGAACTTCTTCCCCTCGCCGCGATGGTCGCCGAGGATCACGTTCTCGGCGACCGAGAAGGGCGGGACGAGGCGGAAATGCTGGTGCACCATGCAGATACCGGCGTCGAGCGCATCGCGCGGCGATGTGAACGACACCGCCTTCCCGCCCAGCTCGATCTCGCCTTCGTCGGGGCGGTAGAGGCCCGTGAGGATGTTCGAAAGCGTCGACTTGCCCGCGCCGTTTTCACCGAGGAGCGCGTGCACCTCGCCTTCGGCAGCCTCGAAGTCGACCCCGTCGTTTGCCACCACGCCGGGAAAGCGCTTCGTGATCCCTCGGAGCGTGACGGCAGGAGGCATGAAAAAACAGGCGGGCGGGACCAGTGGCCCCGCCCGCCCGCTCGCGAGGTCAGCCCTTCGGGCTCCCGATGACGCCCTTGACGAGATAGTTCATCGACATCAGATCGGCGATCGATGCGCGATGCCCCGGCTTGATGCGGAGCTTCCCGCTCTGGTCGTAGATCGGGCCGCTGAACTCGTTCCACTTCCCGCTCACGAGCAGCGCGCGCTGCTTGGCGATCAACGCCTTCGTCGCAGCGGAGACGCTCTTGCCGTACGGCGCGAGCAGCGTGAAACCGTCCTTGATGTTGCCGTAGTAGCTGCCCGTCTTCCAGGTCCCGTTCATCGCGGCACTTGTCCGCTTGAGGTAGTACGGGCCCCAGTTGTAGACCGCGCCCGTGAGCCATGACTTCGGCGCGAACTTCTGCGCGTTCGAGTCGTAGCCGACCCACGGCACACCTGCCGACTCGGCGAACTGGCCGGCTGCGGGGCTGTCGACGTTCTGGCCGATCACGTCGGCGCCCGCAGAGTGCAAGTTCTCGGCCGCCTTCTTCTCCTTGTCCGGTGCGAACCAGGAGTTCGTCCAGATGATCTTCACCTTCGCGCCCGGGTGTGCCTTCTGCACGCCCAGCGTGAACGCGTTCGTGTGCCGGATCACTTCCGGGATCGCGAACGGGACGACGTAGCCGACGGTGCCCGACTTCGTCGCCGCGCCGGCTGCGATGCCGGAAAGGTAGATCGCGTCCTCGCCGGCACCGTAGTAGTCCGCCATGTTCTTGGACGAGAGGTACCCGGTCGCCATCTCGAACTTCACGTCCGGGTTCTTCTTCGCCGCAGCCACCATTGCGTTCTGATAGCCGAACGACGTTGCGAAGATGATCTTGTTCCCGTCGGCGATCAGCTGGTCGATCACCTGCGCGACCTGCGGGCCTTCGGGGACGTTCTCCTTGTACGACGTCACGACCTTTGAGCCGAGATGGCTCTGAACCCAAAGCCGGCCCTGGTCGTGGGCCTGCGACCAGCCGCCGTCGTTGTGCGGGCCGACATAGATCCAGGCCGCCTTGAACGCGCCGTCCGACTTCGCCGAGCCGGCGGACGTGCCGACGGCAAGAACGGCAGCCGCAGCCAGGATCGCGAATGCGACCGCGGCGAGCGCGAGTTTCCGCTTAGTCAATGTGCTCCTCTCCTCCTCAGAAGAACCGGTGGGACCGGGGGGTGAGAGCGACGATATCCGACCTCGCGGCGCGACTCTAGGCGGATTCGGAAAGGGCCTGCAAGACGGGCTCTTCGGCGCTCCACGGGAAGGTGATCCAGCGATTGGTACGGCGCCAGACGTACTCGCACTTCACCGCCGAGCGCGGCTTCTCGTACAGCACGGCGCAGCGCACCTCGGCCACTTTGCCGGCGCAGAACTCCTGCACGAGCTGCAACGTTGCGCCCGTGTCGGCCACGTCGTCGGCGACGAGAACCTTGAAGTCGGCGAAGTCGACGAGGTCAGGGACGGGCGGCAGGATCATCGGCACGTCGAGCCGCTCGTCGACCCCCGTGTAGAACTCGACGTTCATCGTGAACGTGTTCTTCACCCCGAGCGCGTAGCCGATCGCGCCCGCCACGAGGAGCCCGCCACGAGCGATGCCGAGAACCATGTCGGGGCGGTAGCCGTCGTCGCAGACCGCCTGCGCGAGGTCGCGTCCGCCGAGCCCGAGGTCGTCCCACGTCATCACTTCGCGGTCGCTCATCGCGTGAGCCTAGCGAGGGTCTCCGTGAGGGCATCCACGGCGAGTGCGATGTCCTCCGCGCTCGAGAGCTCGTCCGGATGATGGCTGATGCCGCCGTTCAGGCTGCGCACGAAGAGCATCGCGGTCGGCACGCCCGCGAGCGCCAGCACCATCGCGTCGTGCCCGGCGCCGGAAACGAGTTCAGGCGCCCCCGGCAGCACGGAACGCAGGGCGGCGAGCGGGGCGCCGCTCATCGGAGCCGACTCGAGCCGGTGCGTCGGCTCGAAGCCGATCGCGGCGACGAGCGCGTCGAGTTGCTCGACGCTCGACGCGCGCGCATCGACGCTGACCGTCACGCGAGCGGGAACGACGTTGACCGCGTTCGGCTCGACCTCGACCACACCCACGGTCGCGACCGCCCCGTCGCGGGCGCACTGGCGCACGTGCAGGACGAACTTCGCGGCATCGACCAGCGCGTCAGCGCGCGCGTCCATCGGGGTGGTGCCCGCGTGATCGGCGCGGCCTTCGAAGACCCGAGCGCCGCGCGCTTGACCCGCGATCGCGGTCACGATCCCGAGCGGCGCGTCGAGCGATGCGAGCACGGGACCCTGCTCGATGTGGAGCTCGACGAAGGCGTCCGGGAATGCCGCCAGCGCCTTGCTGCCCATCGGCCCCGTCTCCTCGGCGCGGAAGACGACGACCGCGAGCTCCGCGTGGGGCAGCCGGGACGCGGCCTCGATCGCCGCGACGACGCCGAGCGCGCCGTCGAAGCGGCCCGCGGTCGGGACGCTGTCGAGATGCGACCCCGCCCAGACCCGGGCGACCCCGCGCGTGCCGAAGAGGTTGCCGGCCGCGTCACGCGAGACCTCGAGGCCCGCCTCGCGCATCCAGCCGGCGGCGAGCTCGTGCGCCGCGTCCTCCTCGCCCGAGTGCCCAGCGCGATGCCGGCCGATTGCATAGATCGCCTCGAGGCGCTCCATGACGGTCATTCGGGCAATCCTCGCAGCACACGCCAGCCGATGAGTGGGAAGAGTGCGACGGCGGCGAAGCCCGCCTGCCACGACGTCGCCGCCACGAGCGCGCCGAAGAGTCCCGGATAGGTCGTTGCGGGGATGTTCAAGAGCGTCTGTTGCAAGCCGATCGCCGAGCCGCTCCTCCCGTGCCCCGCAAGCTCGAGCGCAGCGGCGAACGACAAGCTGTTCCAGCTCATGGAGAGCGCGCCGGTGACGACGAGCACGGGAATCAACACGGGCAGCGGCGCGTCGAGGAGCACGGTCGTCAGGACGACGAGTACGAAGGCAGCGAGCGCAATCGCTCGTAGCGGCGCGAGCCGGCTCGCCCGCACGTCCGACCAGCGGCCGGCGCTGATCCGCCCGGCGATCGCGAGCGCCTGCATCACCGCAAGCACCGCTCCGGCCGCGCCGGCGGAGAGCCCGCGACGCTCGTGGAGATAGAGAACGGTGAACCCCGCGACGCAGAGCTGCGGCGCGAGCAGGAGCGAGCTGCCGAGTGCGAGTCGCCAGATCCGCCGGTCGCGCATCGGCGACACGCCGAGCGGGGTGGCCGCGGATCGATCCTGCGCCGGCCCCGGGCGAAGGACGAGTGCCCCGATCGCGGCGGCGACCAGACAGGCGATGCCCATGAGCGAGAAGCCCCAGCCGACGCCGCCTGCCCGCACGACCGGCGGGAGGACGATCGCCGTGAGAAAGCCGCTGAGCGGGATCGCGGTCTGGCGGATCGCGAGGGCGAGCCCGCGCTGCGTGAGCGGGAACCAATGCAGGACGGCGCGCCCGCTTGCCGACTGCACGCTCGCGCCGGTCATCCCCGCGAACGCGATGCAGCCCGCAAGAGGCCAGAACCCGTGCACGTGCCCGGCTGCGATCAAGGCGACACCACAAGGCACGAGCCCGATGACGAGCACGACGCGCTCGCCGAACCGGTCGGTCGCAAGCCCCCACGCAAGGAGACTGACGAGCGACCCGACGAGCGAGCTCGAAAGAAGCAGACCCATCTCGGCGAGCGAGAGATGGTCACGCGCGCGGAGCGCCGGCGCCATGACGGCGACGCCGAACCAGATCGCCGAGTACGTCGTCTGCGCCGCCGTGCCGGCGGCGAGGACCGCCCAGCGGTAGTGAAGATTCAGAGGCCGAAGGGGTTGGTCGGCCGCGTGCCGGTGTACGTGACGACCGACTTCGTCTCGAGGTAGAGGTCGAGCGTCTCGATGCCGAGCTCCCGGCCGAACCCGGACTGCTTGTAGCCGCCGAACGGGATGCCGGGGAACGCGGTGTAAGGCATGTTGATGCCGACGGTGCCCGACTTGATCTTCGCTGCGATGCGATGCCCGCGACCCGGGTCACCGGTCCAGACCGTTGCCATCAGCCCGTAACGGACGTCGTTCGCGATCTTCACCGCGTCGCTTTCGTCAGCGAATGGGATCACCGTGACGACAGGCCCGAAGATCTCCTCCTGCGCTGCCTCGATCGCATTGTTCGTCTTCGCGATCACGGTGGGCGGATAGAACGCACCTGGGCCGTCGCCGATCGCGCCGCCCGCGGTCACCTCGGCGCCCTCGGCGCGTGCGCCCTCGACGAAACCGTGCACCTTCGCCCGGTGCGCCACGGAAATCAGCGAGCCCATCTGCGTCTCCGCCTCGAGCGGATCGCCGACCTTCACACGGCCCGCCAGCTCCGTCACCTGTGCGACGACGCGGTCGTAGATCGACGACTCGACGAGGAGGCGTGAGCGCGCCTCGCACGACTGGCCCGCCGACGCGTAGATCGCCCAGACACTCGCGGGGATCGCGTCTGCGAGGTTGGCGTCGGCGAAGAGCAGGTTCGGGCTCTTGCCGCCGAGCTCGAGCGTCAGACGCTTGATCGGGTCAGAGCAGAGGCGCATGATCTCGCCGCCCGTCCTCGTCGAGCCGGTGAAGGCGACCTTGTCGACGCCCTGATGCTTGACGAGATACGCGCCGGTCGTCGGTCCGTCGCCGGGAACGATGTTGATCGCGCCGGCGGGGAAGCCGACCTCGGTCGCAAGCTCGGCGAGCCGCAGCACCGACAACGGCGTCAGGGGGTCGGGCTTCAGCACGACCGAGCAGCCTGCCGCAAGCGCCGGCGCGAGCTTCCACGTCGCCATCATCAGCGGGTAGTTCCACGGCACGATCTGCGCGGCGACGCCGACCGGCTCCTTCTGCGAGTAGAAAAGCAGCGAGCCGCCAATCGGATTCGAACGCCCCGCGATCGACGCGATCGCCGACGCGTAGAAGCGGAAGTTCTCGGCCGCGCCCGCGACCTCTGCCTTGACCGACGAGATCGCTTTGCCGACGTTACGGCTCTCGAGCTCCGCGAGTTCCTTGCGGTTCGCGACGATCGCGTCGGCGAGGGCGTGCAGCAGGCGCGAGCGCTCCGTCCCGGGAGTCTTGCCCCACGCGCCGTCGAGCGCCGCGCGCGCCGCGGAGACCGCCCGGTCGACATCCGCCTCGCCGGCCATCGCGGCGTGCGCGAGCAGATCGCCCGTCGCCGGCTCGCGTACTTCGCGGCTCTCGCCCGAGGCCGGTTCCGCGAGGGCGCCGTCGATGAAGAGGCCGTATTCGCGCTCGGCTGCGGTTGCCATCCCGAAAACCTACCGGGCGGCTGCGACCAGGTCGCGCGCACGGACCTGGCCCACGAGCAGCTCCTTGAATTTCGCCGGATCGCCACCGTGGTAGGCGCGAGCGAGAGCACCACCTGTCGAGTAGGTGATCACGTAGGCGCGCCAGGTCGGATCGGTGGCGAAGCGGATGCTGTGCTCGGCCCGCTCCTCAGTCATGACGCCCCAGCGCATCAGATGTTCCTTGGCCTGCTCCTCGGTGGCGCCGTCCTCGTGGATCAGCAGCGCGGTGTCGAGCCCGAGACGCCGCATCGAGGCGAACGACTGCCGCACCTCGTGTGCCCGTTCGGCGTCGTAGACGATGCCGTGTCGTTGCATCAGCTCGACGATTGCCGCGCGAGCCTCGTCGCCGAGGATCTCGTCCGCCGTCTCGGCGATTCCCTCCGCGAGCAACGACTGCGGCGTCGGCACGAGATTGATCGTCTCGTCGATCAGCCCCTGCTCGTTCACGAGTAGCTGTTCCTTGGTAGTGCGCTCCGTGTGATGGCCGGGGTAGCCCTCGTGCGCCGCCAGGTCGATCATGTCGTCGTAGGTCGTCGGCACGTCGACATTCACGACGACGCGGCTGCGCAGGCCGCCGAGGTAGTAGTTGAACGCCCACCACGGCTCGTCGTGCACCTCCTCGACGAAGAGCTCCTCGCCGTCGACGAGCCCGAACAGCGTCGCCGTGCGGATCCGTAGTTCACCGAGCACGTCTTCGAGCACCGGCAAGAGCTTCTCCGGCGGCATCCGGTGTGCGGCCCGCCACGCCTCGCGACGCTCGAGCAGCGACCCGCCCGGCGGCAGGAGGGCGTCGAGGCGCTCGTGCACCTCGCGGTAGGCATCCTCGTCCCACCGTGTCGGCCGGACCCCGTAGCAGGCCTCGACCTCGTCGCTATAGGAGATCTGCTCGCCCGCAAGCACGCGCGCGTAGGTCGCGAGGCCGTGCGCCTGGTCGCGGAGCCAGCCGTCGGGCAGTCCGCTCTCGAGCGCGGCTGCGTCCGCCGCAAGCTCCTCGGGCGGGCGGAGCTCCTCGGCATCGACCTGCGCCTTCAGCTCCGCGGGGCCGTAGTAGGAGTCGACCAGGCCGTCGACGTGACGGCCGAGGCGCAGGCCGAGCTCGAGATAACGCTCGCTCTGCGTCACGTCGGTGCCTCGAAGAGCGCAGCCTGTCCTTGCCCGACGCCGACGCACATGGTGGCGACACCGTACCGGCCCTTGCGTCGCCGCAACTCGTGCAGCAGCGTCACGGTGAGCCGTGCCCCGCTCATTCCGAGGGGATGACCAATCGCGATCGCACCGCCGTTCACGTTCACCTTCTCCTCGTCGATTCCGAGCTCGCGGACGACAGCGAGCGACTGCGACGCGAACGCCTCGTTCAGCTCCAGCAGGTCGAGGTCGGCGATACCGAGACCGATGCGGGAGAGCAGCTTGCGCACGGCCGGCACGGGCCCGATGCCCATGACGCGGGGATCGACACCCGCGACTGCCGAGCCGACGAATGCTCCGAGCGGGGCGATGCCGAGCTCGCGTGCCCTCTCCTCGGAGGCGACCACGAGTGCCGCCGCGCCGTCATTCAGACCCGACGAGTTCCCCGCCGTCACCGAACCGCCGTCGCGGAACGCCGGCTTCAGCGCTGCGAGCTTCTCGGCGGACGTGTCGGGCCGCGGATGCTCGTCGCGCACGAGGTCGCCCACCGGCACGAGCTCGTCGTCGAACCGGCCGGCCGCCGCCGCTGACGCCCACCGCTCCTGGGAGCGCAACGCGAATGCGTCCTGGTCGTCCCGTGAGATCGCCCAGCGTTCCGCGACGTTCTCGCCCGTCTCGCCCATCGTCTCGAGCGGGAAGCGCTCGGCAAGCCTCGGGTTCGGGAAGCGCCAGCCGAGCGTCGAGTCGTACAGGGTTCTGTCGCCGCGCGTGAACGCCTGGTCGGGCTTCGCCGTCACAAGTGGTGCGCGTGACATCGACTCGACACCGCCCGCGACGAAGAGGTCGCCGTCACCGGCGACGATGGCGTGACACGCGCCGACGACGGCCGCGAGCCCGGATGCGCAGAGACGGTTGACGGTCACGCCGCCGACCGACTCTGGAAGCCCCGCGAGCAGCACCGCCATTCGCGCGACGTTGCGGTTGTCCTCACCGGCCTGGTTGGCACAGCCGAACCAGACGTCTTCGATCTCGGTCTCGGGCACTCCCGCACGATCGACCGCAGCGCGAATCGCGAGCGCTGCGAGGTCGTCCGGCCGCACCCCGCTGAGGGCGCCGCCGTACCGGCCGACCGGCGTGCGGACCGCGGAGAGAATGACAGCGCGGGTCATCCGGCGACGAACTCGGGCTCGGCGTCGAGCAGGAGCGCGAGCGCTGCGCGGCCCTGCGCGCCCATGTCGAGCGTCAGGTCGTTCACGTACATCTCGACGAACTGAGCCGCGGTGGCGGCGTCGATGCCGCGGCCGAAGGTCATCGCGTAGCGCATCGCCTCGTCGCGGTTGGCAAGGCCGACATCGATCGCCTCGCGAACCACGGCCGAGATATCGGCGGCGCCGTCGAGATCGCGCCGGACGACGACGACGCCGAGCGGGAGCGGCAGGCCCGTCTCGTCCCGCCACCAGATCCCAAGATCCAGCAGCTTGTGCAATCCGTGCTCGGCATACGTCAACTGGCCCTCGTGGATCAAGAGTCCCGCACGCGCCCGGCCGGTCGTCACTTCGTCGAGGATCGCGTCGAACGGCAGATCGCGGGTGGCGACGTTCCCGAGCGCCCGCTTCAGAACGCGGCTCGCAGTTGTGAGCGCTCCAGGCGTGGCGATCTCTACCTCGCGCAGCTCCTCGAGCGAGAGCTCCTCCGACGAGACGACGATGGGGCCGTAGCCCTCGCCGAACGACGCGCCGTGGGGCAGGAGCAGGTATCGGTCGGCGACGGCGGGATAGGCGCCCGCGGAGAGCGCCGTCACCTCCAGGCGGCCCTCGAGCGCCCACTGGTTCAGCGTCTGGATGTCCGAAGCGACAAGCTCGAAGTCGAGCCCACGGGTGTCGAGGATCCCGGCCTCGAACGCCCACGCCATGAACGCGTCGTCGGGGTCGGCGGAGTGTCCGATGCGGATCGTCACGGCGGCCACGTTACCCTGCTCCTGATGAGCAAGGCCGGCCTCTCCGAGTCGATCCAGGACTACCTGAAGAGCGTCTACAAGCTCGAAGCCGAGCACGGGCGCGTGACGATCGGCGCACTCGCAAAAGATCAGTCGGTGTCACCCGCGTCGGCATCAGCGATGGTCAAGAAGCTCGCGGCGCTCGACCTGCTCGAGCACGAGCGGTACCGGGGCGCGCAGCTGACCGATGCAGGCAAGCGCGTGGCGCTCGAAGTGATCCGCCATCACCGCCTGCTCGAGCTCTATCTCGCGGAGACGCTCGGCTTGGACGTCGATGCGGTGCACGACGAGGCCGACCGGCTCGAGCACGTGATCTCCGAGGAGCTCGAGACACGGATCGACCGGGCGCTCGGTTTTCCGACGCACGACCCGCACGGCGACCCGATCCCGGACGCAAACCTCGAGTGGCCGCGCGAAACAGGTTGAGCCGCGGTCTATACTCGCCCCGGCAGTGGGTCTCGCCGACTCGATCCGGAACGCGTTCTCCTTTCTCTCGTCACGGACGCGGAGCGAGGACCGCATGGCCGAGTACGTGATCCGAGAGCACCGGCGCGGGCGCCCGCTGCGCGAAGTCCTCGACGACAACTACGTGACGAACCGGTGCACGCCCGCGCAGATCAAGCGGCTGCTCGACCGGCCGGAGGTCATCCACGCACTCGGCGAGGACCTCACAACCGTGCGCGCCGACCTGTAGAGACGTTCCGGCCGGCGCCGGCAGCGCGCGCGAGCTCGACCACCCGCGCCGCCGCGGCGATGTCCCACGCCGCGATTCCGTTCGACTTGAACACCGTGATGTCGGACTCGCTCGTTCGTCCTTGCCGTTCGCCGACGACAACGTCCTGCAATTCGACGACGTCCTCCCACGCGAGGATCCCGTTCGCCACAGGCCCGATCAGGTCGCCCGACTCACCCTGCGACTGCTCGCGCGAGTCGCAAGAGACGAACGCGGCGCGGGCGAGCACGCCATCGTCGAGCTCACGTGAACCGGGCGCACTCGCGCCGACCGCGCAGACGAACGCACCGTCACGCAACCACTCACCGAGCACGACCGGTTCCGTGGAGGTTGTCACGGTGACGACGACGTCGCACGCCGCGGCCGCCCGCGCGTCGCCGGCGGGCTCGCAGTCGTGCTCCGCGCAGAAAGCGCGGAGGTGGGCCGTGTCGCGGCAGTGCACGACTACCCGCTCGAGCGCCGGCAAGGCCGCGCGCATTGCGGCCACGTGCGACGCCGCCTGGCGCCCGCACCCGAGGACGCCCAGGGTCGAGGCGCCGGCACGCGCGAGGAACTTCGCCGCGACGGCTGAGGCGGCGGCCGTTCGGCGCTGGCCGAGCAGGTCCGCCTCGACGATCGCCTCGATCCGCGCGTCGGCGATCGAGAACAGCACGATCAGGAACGGCGTCCCTCCCGGCAGCCAGGCGAAACTCTTCACACCGGCGATGCCAAGCTCGTGGTCGACGCAGGGCATGACCGCGAAGTCGCCGTCCGGGAGCGCCGCACGAACCCGCGGCGGGTTGTCGATGCGGCCGCGCGCGAGCCGGCCGAACGACGACTCGACCGCCGCGATCGCTTCAGCCGGCGTCAGGAGCTCCGCGACCTCTGCTTCGGTGAGGTAGAGCGGCACGACGGTGCTACAGCTTGTTGATCCGCACGGCGGTGCCGTACGCGCAGATCTCAGTCCACGTGTCGCCCATTTCGGAGGTGTCGAACCGCATCGCGACGATCGCGTTTGCGCCTTTTGCCTCCGCCTCCTCGGTCATCCGCTGCACCACTTCTGTGCGGCTGTCGACGAGCGCCTTCGTCATCCCCTTCAGCTCGCCACCGAGGATCGACTTCAGTCCCGCACCGAGCTGCGAGAACGCGTTGCGGGAGCGGACGGTGAGGCCGAACACCTCTCCGTACACATCGGTGATCTCGTGGCCCGGGATGTCGTTCATGGTCGTGATGAGCATCGCGCATACCTCCGGAATCGGTGAGTCGAGGAGGCTTGACCTTCCCATAACCGAGAGAACGACGCGGCGAAAGCGGCGCCCTCCGACTGGAGGGTCACAAGGTGTCTGACACCGAGTTGCCGGTGATCCCAAGTCTGCGATCCGCGGTGTCAGACACCGGTTCGTCGCCTGCGCCGGCCTTCCGCGATCGCCCCTCAGTTTCGATTCTGGTTTGCCGTGCAACCAGGATCGGGCGTTTCCGCGGGCCCGCCGCGCAGGGCGAAACGCGGCAAACCTGGTTTAAAGACGAACCAGGTTGCGGGAGCGTGGACTGGGCCAGCGTCCGGGATGTCTCCTGGAGCGCAGGACCGTGTGTCCGACCGGGCAACCGAGTTGATCGAGCGCGCGCCAGGCGATAGCTTCGCTTCCTGCAGAAATGAAGCACTTGGCGCTCGCAGTCTCCGATCAGCAACGCTCACGTCGCTTCTACGAGACGTACTTCGGCTTCGACGCCCAACCCGCACAGCGCTACGACGACGGCGTACTCATGCTCTACAACCGGGATGGGTTCTCTCTCGCCCTCGGCGAAACCGCCGAATCGATCCGATTACCCAGGTTCCTCCACTTCGGCATCGGGTTGCCAACCCCCGACGACGTTCGCGCATTCCGACGACGCCTGGCCGGCGACGGCATCCCTATCGTCGAGGAATGGGACGAGCCCAACTACGTCAGTGTTAAATGCCGTGACCCCGACGGCTACGTGGTTGAAGCGGCATGGGAGCCGGACAGACGGCAGCACATCGCAGACAAGTAGCTACCGGGCAGGCCAGCGGCCTGCGCGAGTGTGCTTACGCTCGGTGGATCCGGCTCCGAGAGGTGCGCCCGGCAGGATTTGAACCTGCGACCCCCGGCTCCGCAAGCCGGTGCTCTATCCCCTGAGCTACGGGCGCGAGAGAACGCTCAGTGTAGCCGGGCGCTGGAACCGCCGACGTCGAGCGCCGCATCAGCCGGCACCTCGACGCGCACGTAGGCGAGCGCGAGACCGCGCACCGCGCTCGTCACCCGGCCCACGTCCTTTTCGCCGTAGACGACCGGCGTGCCGGGCGTGGCCGGGCCACCGTCGATCTCGAGCACGCGCAGTCGCCGGTTCACCTTGCCGCGGTGGTGCTGGCGGGCAATCGGCTCCTGGCCGGGGTAGCAGCCCTTCGTGAACGAGATCGCGCGTTCGTCGAGCCCTGCTTCGGCAGGGAGGACGCGATCGTCCAGCTCGGCGCCGAACCGCGGCGTCGCCGCCTCGATCCGCAACCGCTCCAGCTCCTCGTCCGGAAGCGACGCCTCGATCACGCCATCGAGCACTTCCCACGCGGGCACGCCGTAGTCGCGGTTCGCAATTCCCTCGCCCGGTCCCTCGCCTGCCTCGAACACGATGGTCGAGGTGTGCTCCTCGGTTGCGATCTCACACTTCGCGGCGAAACGCATGCGTGTCAGGTGCGAGGCGACGACCTCGCCGAGCTCCGGCTCGGTGAGCAGGAGGAAGTCGTCCCCGCCGCGGCGCCAGACGATGAGCGGGGCGATCACCTTTGCCTTCGCCGTGAGCAGCAGCGCGTCGACCGACTCGGCGGCGAGAACGTCGTTCGAGACCATCCGCTGCAGGAAGTCGGCGGCGTCCGGGCCTTGCACACGAACGTACGCGCGTGGTCGGCGGGCGGCAGAAGGCGTAACGGTTGCCATCGCCTTCTAGACTAGAGATGGTGTTCAGGTCGAAGGCGGAAAAGAAGGTCGCGGACGCCGGGTACGACCCGGCGCGGCTGCCGCCCGGGCAGTACCTGACCGAGAAGTGGCCCGTCCTCCATGCCGGCTCGGTCGCGCGCTACGACGACCTGTCGGCGTGGACGCTGCGAATCTTCGGCGACGTCGAGCAGGAGGTCGAGCTCACGTGGCAGCAGTTCAGCGAGCTTCCGCGCACCTCGAACGTGCAGGACATCCACTGCGTCACGCGCTGGTCGAAGTTCGACACCGCATTCGAAGGCGTGCACTGGAGCGAGCTCGCCGCCCTCGCGCGCCCGAACCCAACGGCGCGCTTCGCGATCGCGCACGCCGAGGCAGGCTTCACGGCGAACGTGCCGCTCTCGTACATTGAGGCGCCGACCGCGCTCCTCGCGACCCACGGTGACGGCGCGCCGCTGACGCCCGATCACGGCTATCCGGTGCGGCTCGTTGTTCCCGGCAAGTACTTCTGGAAGAGCGCCAAGTGGCTGCGTGGGATCGAGCTCTCGTCGATCGACAAGCCCGGCTTCTGGGAGCGCTACGGGTACTCGAACGACGCCGACCCCTGGGCCGAGCAGCGGTACGGCTTTTGAGCAGGCGGAGTCCAATCCCTCGTTCGAGGGATGAAGCCTGATCCCACGCCGTTCGATGCAGTGAAGGCACCACCCCCTCCCCCAGATCCCCTCGAAGGCCTGCGCAAGCGGGTCTTCGTGTTTCTGCGAACGAAAAGGGGCGGCCCGAAGGCCGCCCCGTTTTCCGTTCGAGGAACTTCGCGCGAGGCGAAGTCCTTACATCATCCCGCCCATGTCGGGCATGCCGCCGCTCATGCCGGCGCCTGCCTTCTCGGGAGCCTCGGCGACGATCGCCTCGGTGGTGAGGATGTTCTTCGCGATCGACGCGGCGTTCTGGAGCGCGGAGCGCGTGACCATCGTCGGGTCGGTGATGCCGGCCTTCACGAGGTCGGTCACCTCGCCGGTGTCGACGTTCAGCCCCTCGCCCGGCTTCGCCGAGCGAACCTGCTGCACGACAACCGAGCCTTCGAGGCCGGCGTTCGTCGCGAGCTGGCGGAGCGGCTCCTCGAGCGACTTGATGATGATCTGCGCACCCGTGCGCTCGTCACCCTCGAGCCCGCCGAGGACTGCTTCGCGGATCGAGTCCGCAGCGTTCAGCAGTGCAACGCCACCACCCGGCACGACGCCCTCTTCGAGCGCAGCGCGGGCGGCCTGCAGCGCGTCTTCGACGCGATGCTTGGTCTCCTTCATCTCCGTCTCGGTGGCTGCGCCGACCTTGACGACGGCGACACCGCCCGACAGCTTCGCGAGGCGCTCCTGGAGCTTCTCGCGATCGAAGTCGGAGTCGGTGTTCTCGATCTCGGCCTTGATCTGCTTGATGCGGGCCTTGATCGCGTCGGCCTCGCCTGCACCGTCGATGATCGTCGTCGTGTCCTTCGTGACGACCACGCGGCGTGCGTTACCGAGCTGCGAGACCTTCGTGTTCTCGAGCTTCAAGCCCATCTCCTCGGTGATCACCTCGGCGCCCGTGAGCGTCGCGATGTCCTCGAGCATCCGCTTGCGGCGGTCACCGAAACCCGGCGCCTTGACGGCGACGGCCTGGAAGGTGCCGCGCAGCTTGTTGACGACGATCGTCGCGAGCGACTCGCCCTCGACGTCCTCGGCGACGATCAGCAGCGGACGGCCGGCCTGGATGACCTGCTCGAGCACCGGCAGCACGTCCTTGACAGCACCGATCTTCTGGTTCGCGACCAGAATGTACGGGTTGTCGAGCACGGCCTCCATGCGCTCGGCGTCGGTCACCATGTACGGCGACAGATAGCCCTTGTCGAACTGCATGCCCTCCGTGAACTCGAGCTCGAGCCCGAAGGTCTGGCCCTCCTCGACGTTCACGACGCCGTCCTTGCCGACCTTCTCGATCGCTTCGGAGAGGACCTCGCCGATCTCGGTGGAGCGCGAGGAGACGGTCGCGACGCGCGCAATGTCTTCCTTGCCCGAGATCTCGACGGACTGCGACTTCAGGTTCTCGACGACGGCCTCGACAGCGTTCTCGATACCGCGCTTGAGCCCCATCGGGTTCGCGCCGGCCGAGACGTTCTTCAGGCCCTCGCGAACGATCGCCTGGGCGAGCACGGTCGCGGTGGTGGTGCCGTCGCCTGCGACGTCGTTCGTCGCGGTTGCGACCTCGCGCACGAGCTGTGCGCCCTGGTTCTCGAAGACGTCCTCGACGTCGATCTCACGCGCGATGGTGACACCGTCGTTCGTGATCGTCGGGGCGCCGAACTTCTTGTCGAGGACGACATAGCGGCCCTTCGGGCCGAGCGTCACCTTGACTGCGTCGGCGAGAATGTCGACGCCGCGCTGAAGCGAGCGGCGTGCTTCTTCGCCGAACTTGAGCTCCTTGTGAGCCATGTTGGTTTCTCTCCTCTTTTCTAGACTGCTGCGCGGTCGCCGACGACCTTGGCGAGCACGTCGGATTCGCGAAGGATCAGGACTTCGTCGGCGCCGACCTTGATCTCGGTTCCGCCGTACTTGCTGAAGATGATCTCGTCGCCCTCTTCGAGGTCGATGGCGATGTGGTTGCCATCCTCGTCGCGGGCGCCGGGGCCAACCGAAAGGACGCGGCCGCGCTGCGGCTTCTCCTTCGCGGTGTCCGGCAGGACGATGCCGCTGACTGTCGTCTCCTCTTCCTCGAGGACCTCGACAATCAGGCGATCGCCAAGCGGCTGTAGATTCATTGAAAGACCTCCACCCTTGTGACAGGTTTGTGCTCGACTTCGATAGTCGAGCGGTTGGCACTCTACCCATCCGAGTGCCAGCGGAGCAAGTGTAGCGAAGTGATCTGCGTGTGGTCGACTGAGATCGAGGTCGGATGCGGCGTGAGTTCTCGGCAGGCGGAGTGCTCGTGCGGCGGTTCAAAGGCCGCTGGATGGTCGCCGCGATCCGGCCCGGCGGGCGGCCGCCCGGCCTCTTGGCCCTGCCGAAGGGCCGGATCGACTCCGGCGAGCCGGCGGAGGCCGCCGCCCTACGCGAGGTGGCCGAGGAGACCGGGGTCCAGGGCCGCTCGCTCGGCAAGCTCGGCGACGTGCGCTACGTCTACAGCTGGGAGGGCGAGCGGATCTTCAAGGTCGTCTCGTTCTTCCTCGTCCGCTACGTCAGTGGCCGCCTGGGCGACGTGCCGGAGGAGTTTCGCCACGAGGTCGAGGAGGCCCGCTGGCTGCCGCTCGAGGATGCAGCGCGGCTCCTCGCCTACGGCGGCGAGCGCGAGATGGCGGCCAAAGCGCTGGCGATGCTCGGCGACGACGTATGATCGGCGCGCGGTGCCTTCCTTCGCGCTGAATTTCTACTCGCCGATCGTCGAGGCCCAACTCAAGTCGCACCGCAAGTCGGCGACGATTCGGCTGGGCGACAAGTCGCGCAAATACCAGAAGGGAATGATCGTCTCGGTTCTCGTCGGCGCGCGCTTCGGCCCGCGTCAGCACGTGTTCGACGCCGTGATCGACAAGGTCGAGGTGAAGACGATCGCCGACCTGTCGCCAAACGAGATCGAGCACGACAACCCGGAGATCCGCCACACCGACGAGCTCTGCCGCTTCCTCGGCCAGCTCTACAACCGGGAGATCACGGTCGAGGACACCGTCACCGTGATCCGCTTCTCGGCGATCAAGCCGAGCTACGGCTTCTAGTTTTCGGCGCGCGCTCTACGCCTCGACGAGGAGGACGAGCGCCTCCGGCAAGACGCCGTCGTAGGCCATCGCGTCAGCCATTTCCTGGTTCTCCATCGCCGCCATGACGACGTCGAGGTCGGCGATGTCCATGAGCACGCCCACGCGCGTCGGGTTCTGAGGGTCGACGAACGTGCGGATGTTCGTGACGCCGAGCGGCCCGAAGACCTCTTCGCGCTTCGGCGAGGCGAGCCAGTGATCCTTGTCCTTCACGTCGTGGTAGGCCATCACGGTGGGCATGTCTTTGCTCCTTGGCGTCGTGGGGCGTGCTGTGCGCGCGTCCCGTTGCAGGCGAGCCTATGCCTCAGTTTCGGTGTCTGCGGCGCGTGCGCTCGTGCGCGTGCGCGTGCGGACGCGACGCCAGTGCGGCGAGCAGCGCCACGGCGACGAAGTTGCGGAACGTCGGCTCGGGCCAGCGAACCTGCGCGGCACCGTGGAACCAGGAAGGGTCGACGAGGAACACGATCCCGGTGATCACGACTTTCCCGAACCAGGAGACCACGAGGAAGACAGTCGCAAGCACGATTGCCCAGAAACCGAGCTCCGGCAGCCCGACCGCCCCCGCGAAGTTCAGCTCGTTCCAGGCGAGCCAGAAGATCAGCGGGCCGAGAAGGACCATCGCGACGAACGCGGCGACCACGACGGTGAGCCCACCGGCGACGAGCGCGCCGATGCCGAGAACACGCAGCGCGAGGCGGAGAACAGGGCTCATCTACTGCTCGGCGTCTTTGAGCACTGCCTGGGCGGCCTCGAGATCCGACCTCAGGACCAGGATCTCGCGCGGACCAGACGGCGTGAACTCCTCGAGCAGGGAGTCGAGCTCCGGCGTGTCGCGGTAGCTGCACTCCACGCCGGCGGAGCGAAGGAGACCACAAACGATGTCGGCCTCGGGCCCGCTCGCGACGACCTTCACGACGACGGTGTCGTTCTCGTCCATACGAAGAGCGTACGTCAGTCCGCTGCTTCGCGAGACAGGGATCCAAACGCGCCGCTCACGCGGCCATCACACAGGCGCGGTATTCGTTCGGGCATGAAGGCGAGAGCAGGGGTTGCGATCGTCGTGACGGCGCTCGCGGGTGCCGGCGCGACGGGCGCGGGTGCCGGCTTCATCCCGGCCTGGAGCTACCTCCCGCCTGCCCTGCGCGCGCAACTTGCCGGCGCAAGCGGCGGGACGCTCTACCTGCCAGCACGAACACCCCTGTTCTACCGCTACCGCTCCGGCGCGAAGGTGGCGGCCGGCGTTCTCTCCGTGCCGTTCACGAACCGTGTCCGCGTGCGTCGGGGCCTCTGGCGCTGGACCGCGAAGACGTTCCTCTGGCAGGTGCGATCCCTGCCGCGGTCGACCGCCTGCAGCGCGTGGCGGGCGAACGAGAACACACTTCAGCTGGACGGCAACCGGGTGTACTCGGGCGCGACACCGAGCCAGGGCAGCATCGCCTGGCGCTGTGTCACCGACCGGACAGGCAGAAACCTCGTCCTGAGCGCCTCGTCGGTCACCACCGGCGCTGGCGTGGGCATGGGCATCGTCGTCGCGAGCGGCCTCGACGTCAGCCGACGGGCGAGCGGCGTTCTCGCTTCGCTCACCGTGACGCCGAGAACCGTTCGGCGCGGCGGGACCATATTGCTGCAGGGCGTCGCAGGGGGCTGTACCGCGGGAGACACCGTCACGATCGTCTCGCGGGCATTCCCGGCGACTCATTCCTTCGCGGGCGTTCCGGCGGTCTTCGGCTCCGTCGGGTCAGCCGGGCGGTTCTCCGCGAAGACGTATGTCCCACCGGCGCGGGCGGCGGGGACGTACACCGTCACCGCTCGCTGCGGCGGCGGCAATCTCGGTGTCACTGCGCGGGTGATCGTGACGCGCTGAAGCGCTCGCTCGCGCTGACGATCAAGTTCCCTCGCAGCCTCGAGCCGCAGCTCACGGCGATGATCAAAACCCAGAGCCACCAGCCGAAGATCCCGATGAACCAGACCTGCGAGAGCGGCGACCAGGCCGACGTGATGCCGACGGTTCCGATGGCGCCGCCGGCCGCGATGACGAGTCCGAGCCAGCCTTGCCAGCGGGCGAACAGCCCCGTTCGCAGGGCAGCGATCGAGGTCGCGGCGATGACTGTGGCGATTCCGGCCATGCCGAGGTCGGCGAAGAAGTGCGTGAAGTTCGTCAGTCCGTACCAGCCGCGAAGCGTCGCGTCGTCGACCGTGCCGAGATCCGTGCCGTCGAGCGTCTGAACAAGTGTCATCGAGGCTCCGGCCACAACGAGCCAGTGCCAGAGGGCGACGAGCACGCCGCCGCCGACGACCAGGTCGGCGAGTGGCGAACTGGGTGTGCGGGTGCGGATGAGCCGCGCGATCGACACGGTGAAGATCAGCACGAGCGGGATCTCGATCGCGGACGTGGTGGCGAGAACGCGCAGTCCTGACTCGTGGGCTGCCAGGAACGCCCGGATCTGGTCTGCGCTCGCGGTCTCGACCGGCGGGCCATCCGCCTGGGGTACGAACACCCCGGCGAAATAGAGCAGGCCGCTGATCGTGGCGGCCAAGAGCACGCCGCGATCGGTTCGGTTGGAGGGGTCGGAATGGGCCTCGCGCATCGGGCGCTCCTTTCGAGGGGCGGATCGCTCGAACCTAGGGCAGCTCTCCCGGTTGCACATCAGCCTCGGGACGGGACTCGTCCTCAGCCCTGGGGCTGATGCGGCGCGCCGGAGGCAGAGTTACGGTGGTCGATGATGCGACGCCTGCCTGTGCCGCTGCTGGACGTGGTGCTGGCGGTGCTCTGCCTCGCGCTCGCGTGGGCGGAGTTGCTCGTGTGGGACGAGTGGGCGTCGGGGCCGAAGGTCTTCCAGGCAGCCGGCGTCACCATCGTCTGCGCCTCTCTTGCCATTCGCCGTCGGTTCCCTCTGCTGATGGTCATGGCCGCCGCCTGCGGGAGCCTGCTCTCGTGGGTGTTCGGGGGCGTGCCGCCTCAGATCCTCGGCGTCGGCCTTGCGGCGATGGTGATCTCGTACTCGGTCGCGGCGGGGCTGGACGGCGCTGCACTGTTCGCGGCGGTGGCGGTATTCGTGACGACGTGGCTGATCCGCGACATCGTCGATCCCCACCTGAACGGCGGCGACATCGTGATCGACGGCGTGTTTTTCGGGATGCCGTTCGCGGTGGGCCGCGTGGTGCGCAGGCGGGAGCACCAAGTCGAGCACGTCGCACGCGTCGCCGAAGAACGCTCTACCGATGCCGTCCGCGAAGAGCGGGAGCGGATCGCGCGCGAGTTGCACGACGTGATCGCGCACGGCATGAGCGTGATGATCGTCCAGGCGGACGCCACACGCCACGGCCTCGACCCGGGAGACGACGAGACCCGCGCGGCGCTGATGGAGATCGAACGCACCGGCCGCGAGTCGTTGAGCGAGATGCGGAGGTTGGTCAGCCTGCTTCGCGACGACCGCAACACGGCGAGCGAGGTGGCGCTCAAACCACAGCCAGGACTGAAGAGCATCGGCGCGCTCGTCCGATCGGTGAGACAGGCCGGTTTGCCGGTCGAGCTCCACGTCGTGGGAGACGCACGCCCACTCTCACCCGGCGTCGATCTCGCCGCCTACCGGATCGTGCAGGAGGCGCTCACCAACGCGCTGCGCCACGCCGGGCCTGCACGGGCAAGAGTCGAGATCGGATACGACGACCGCGGGATCACTCTCAGGATCGAGGACAGCGGACGGGGCAACGGCGCCTTGTCAAGCATCAACGGCGGCAACGGCGTCGTTGGGATGCGCGAGCGGGCGCTGCTCTACGGCGGCTCGTTCGACGCCGGCCGAGGACCAAGCGGGTTCGTCGTCTCGGCGTCGCTCCCGTTGCAGCCGCCGCGATGACCGGTTCGACGCGGGTGATCCTCGCCGACGACCAGCCGCTCGTACGGGAGGGATTCCGCCGCGTCCTCTCGCGCGTGGAGGGGCTCGTGATCGTGGCCGAGGCGGCCGACGGCGCGCAGGCCGTCGAGGCGGCGCGACGATTCAGCCCGGACGTCATGGTGATGGACATCCGCATGCCCGTTCTCGACGGACTCTCCGCCACGGAATTGATCCTGGCAGTGGACGACCACGTCCGCGTGCTCGTCCTCACCACCTTCGACGTCGACGAGTACGTGTTCCGCGCGCTACGGGCGGGTGCGTCGGGATTCCTGCTCAAAGACACGCCGCTCGACGATCTGGTTTCTGCCATCCGGCTCGTCGCGAAAGGGGAAGCACTGCTCGCGCCGTCGGTCACGCGACGCGTGATCGAAGAGTTCGCACGTCGACCGGCTTCGAGCGGCGCCTCAGTGCCGCTCCCGGATCTCACGGAGCGCGAACGGGACGTGCTCGGCGCGGTCGTCCGAGGGCTCAGCAACGCCGAGATCGCCCAGGAGCTCGTCGTGAGCGGCGCGACGGTCAAGACGCACATCCGTTCGATGCTCCAGAAGCTCGGCCTTCGAGACCGCACGCAGCTCGTGATCGCCGCATACGAGTCCGGCTTCGCCTGGGCGACGCCTCGCTGAGACGGCGACCGGCTAGGCCCGGTCGGGCCGGCGGATGCGCATGCCGAGGAGCTCCGGCTCGCGCAGGGCGGCGCCGCATTCCTCGCAGGCGATCGCGAACGTCGAGGAGAACGGCGCCTGGCATGCCGGGCAGCGGTGCAGCATCTTGCCCCCGCAGGTCGCGCACTCCGGCTCGAGCTCGCTCTCGGATTCCTCGAACCAGCGCCGCGCCGCGCCGCACTGCAGGCAAAAGGCGCTCCAGTGCCCGAGAACGTTGCGCCGCTCCTCACGGAGCCAGTCTGCGGCCTTGCCCATCCTGCGAGACTACCGTCGTCGTTACGATTGTTCGACCCTTTCATTACCCGAGGACGGTGCAGTGGCAATCGCGCGCGTGGCCGAACCGAGCGGCTCGCTCCAGGAAGTGAAGGAACAGGGACTCGACCGCGAGGACCTGCTCCAGATCTACCGCAACATGCTGATCACGCGTGGCGTCGAGGAACGCGGCCACATCCTGTACCGCCAGGGGAAGATTCCCGGCTCGTTCTACACGGGTCGCGGAAACGAGGCTTCCTCGGTCGGGGTCGCGATGGCGATGGGGCCTGACGACGTCGGCGCTCCGTTGCACCGAGACATGGGCGTGCACATCACGCGTGGCGTCGAGCCGTGGCGGATCTTCGCGCAGTACATGGGTCGCGCCGACGGTCCCGCGCACGGCAAGGACGGCAACGTCCACATGGCCGACATGCGCCTCGGGCTCGTCGCGATGGTCAGCCATCTGCCCGCGATGCTGCCCGTCGCCGTCGGCTGCGCACTCGCGTTTCGCATTCGTGAGGAGAAGCGCGTCGCGGTCGCCTGGTCGGGCGAAGGCGCGATGGCGCGTGGCGACGCGCACGAAGGGATGAACTTCGCCGGCGTCCGCAAGCTGCCTGTCGTCTTTATCTGCGACAACAACCAGTGGGCGTACTCGACACCGACGCATCTCGAATACGCCGTCGAGCACCTCGCCGACCGCGCGCAGGCCTACGGCTTCGACGGCGTCGTTGTCGACGGCACCGACGTGCTCGCCGTCTACCGCGAGGCGAAAGCTGCGGTCGAGAAGGCGCGCGACGGCGGCGGTCCGACGCTGATCGAGTGCCAGACACTTCGCATGGAAGGCCACGCCGTCCACGACGACGCGTTCTACGTGCCGAAGGAGCTCTTCGAGAGCTGGGCCGAGCGCGACCCGATCGAGCGCTACCGCACGTGGCTGCGCGAGAACGTCGACATGAGCGACGACGACGAAGACACGATCACTGCGTCCGTGAAGAAGCTCTTGACCGACTCGCTCCAACGCGCCGACGAATCGCCGCAGCCGGACCCCGAGACACTGATGGACGGCGTGTACGCAACGGCCGACGACCTCGACACGCCCCACCACAAGTAAGTGGCCCACTGATGGCAGAGAAGACCTACCTCCAGGCAATTTCCGACGGGCTCCGGCAGGAGATGCGGCGCGACAAGCGCGTCTTCGTGCTCGGCGAAGACGTCGGCGTCTACGGCGGCGCGTTCAAGGTGACGCTCGGCTTCCAGGAAGAGTTCGGCGCGTGGCGCGTGCTCGACATGCCACTGTCGGAGACGGCGATCATGGGCGGCGCCACCGGCGCTGCGATCATGGGCATGCGCCCGGTCGCGGAGATGCAGTTCGCCGACTTCGTCTCGTGCGCGTGGGACCACCTCGTCACGATCGCCGCGAAGCAGCGTTGGCGCGCCGGCACGCCCGTGCCGATCGTGCTGCGCCTGCCGTCGGGCGGTGGCTTTTCGGGCGGGCCGTTCCACTCGCAGAACCCGGAGTCGTCGTTCGCGCATATCCCCGGCCTGAAATGCGTCTGCCCTGCGACGCCGGAGGACGCAAAGGGACTGCTCGTCGCCGCGATCGAGGATCCGAACCCGGTGCTCTTCTTCGAGCACAAGCACCTTTACCGCCGCATCAAGGGCGAGGTGCCGGACGAGCGCTACGTCACGCCCATCGGCAAGGCACGCATCCACGCCGAGGGCGAAGACGTCACGGTGATCACGTGGGGCGCGATGCTCTACACGGCTGAGGAGGCAGCGAAGCAGTTGCCGGACACCTCGATCGAGATCGTCGACCTGCGCACGATCATGCCGTGGGACAAGGAGGCCGTCCTCGCCTCGGCGCGGAAGACGTCGAAGGTGCTCGTGCTGCACGAGGACACGCGCACGGGCGGTTTCGGCGCAGAGATCGCTGCGACGATCGCAGAGGAGGCGTTCGAGGATCTCGACGCGCCGGTGAAGCGGATCGCGGCACCCGACTGCCCCGTGCCGTTCTCGCCCGTGCTCGAGAAGGCGTATATCCCCCAGGTCGACGATGTCGTCGCCGGACTCAAGGAGCTCGTGAGTTACTGATGTCAAGCACAGGAACCGCAGTCGACGTCGTCATGCCCCAGATGGGCGTCTCCGTCTCAGAGGGGACGATCACGAAGTGGGCGAAGCAGGTGGGTGACGCGATCGCCGCCGACGAGACTCTCCTCGAGATCTCGACCGACAAGGTCGACACCGAGGTTCCGAGCCCGGCGACCGGAGTCGTCACCGAGATCCTCGTGCAGGAAGGTCAGACCGTCGAGGTCGGCACCGTGCTCGCCCGCATCGGCGCCGAGGGAAGCGCGCCCGCGGCTGCACCTGCAGCCGAAGCTCCTCCGCCCGAAGCTCCCGCTCCCGTCGACGAGGCGCCTGCTGAGCCAGTCGCCGTAGAGCCTGTCGCACCCGTGGCGGAGTCCCCTCCCGTGCCGGCGCAGCCCGCGGTCGAGGCGCAGCCGCTCCAGGCGCAGCCGCTCCAGGCGCAGTCCCTTGAAGCGCAGCCCCTTAAAGCGCAGCCCCTTGAAGCGCAGCCCCTTGCGGCCCAGCCGCTCGAGCAGACGGCTCCCGCCGGCGACAACGGGCGCTCGTTCGTCTCTCCCGTCGTCGCGCGCATCGCCGCCGAGCACGGCATCGATCCAGCACAGGTCCTCGGCACCGGCAACGGCGGTCGCGTCACAAAGAAGGACATTCAGGCCTTTATCGAGGCCAAAGAGCAGGCCCCGATAAAGGCGAGCGAAGCGGCTCCGGTCGCAACGCCCCCGGCGCCCTCGGTCCCGTCGGCGGCTACGCCTGCTCCCGCGGCCGCAGTTCCTAGCCCGGAGCCCGCGGCTCCGGGCACGGGCGAGAGCTTCGAACCGCTGAGCGCGATGCGCCGCGGCATCGCCGACCACATGCGCCGGTCGCTCGACACCTCGGCGCACGTCACGAGCGCGATCGAGGTCGATATGTCGAAGGTCGTGACGATCCGCGAGAAGCTGAAGAAGGAGTACCAGTCCGCCTACGGCGTCAACCCGACGTACCTCGCGTTCATCGCGCGCGCGACCGCCGAGACGCTTGCCGAGTACCCGTGGGTGAACGGCGAGCTGCGCGGCGACAAGATCGTCACGCGTAGCTACGTCAACCTCGGCTTTGCGGTCGAGCTCGCGGACGGCAAGGGCCTGATCGTCCCCGTCGTCAAGAACGCCGAGACGCTCAACCTGCTCGGCATGGCGAAGG
>JBBQQU010000032.1:0-30359 GCA_038215565.1 Gaiellales bacterium
GCCGAAGAACTTCCCGTACTGCACATAGAGGGGCCGATCGGTGCCGAGATAGTGCGCCGCACGCTTGATGCACTCGGGCGTCGCACGCTGCCCACATGCAAGCCGCGCCGGATCAGCCGGGATCGCATAGAAGATGATGTAGGTCACGACCGTCACTGCGACGAACAGGACGAAGGCCCACATGAGGCGGCGGATCAGATACCGGAGCACAGGCGCGGGATGTTAACGAAGTCTGTGTTGAGTCGGGATTTAGATGTGACGGTTGAGAGGTGACGGGCGGAGCTGTGAGGGTCGAGACAAATCGGGGTGCCCCAACTGGGGCACCCCGATTCGGTCAGTCCGTCCGAGCGGGGCCTACTTCAGGCAGGCGGCCGCCAGGTCCATGCTGTAGATCGAGTTGTAGGTGAAGCAGCCCACCTTCGACGACACGAGGATCCGGTCGTTGAAGTTCGCGCGGGCGGCCCACGGCGGGTTCGTGACCATCATCTTCACGTCCAGGTTTCCGTAGGCGGTGTAGCGCGCAGCGCCCGACAGCAATGACGCAGAGGTCATCGCCTTGTTGTACGTCGGGTCGTTGAAGTACGCCACGTTGTTGTTGTTGGAGTCGTGGAGCGAGCAACCGCAGAGCAGCACGTTGATGAAGTCGTACGGGTCTGCGTAGTCCGCGATCCAGCCTTCGGTCGTGACGTCGAACGGCTCGCCACGGGTGCCTTCCTTGTCGATCTGGACGGCACGCGCGAACAGGTGCGTGTTCACGTTCAGGCCGAGCTGCTTCAGGTTGAACTGGTAGATCTGCGCCTGAAGCGGAGCAGCGCCACGGTTCGAGGTATAGAGCTCGACCCCCGTGCCACCCGCGACACCGGACTTCGCGAACCACTTCTGCGCGGTCGTGAGGTCCGGGCCCTTGAGCGGGTACAGGTTGGCGTCACGGAAGCCGGCGATGCCCGGGGGCAGCACCTGATCCGAGCGCTTGCCTGCGAGATACCCGCCCTGCGCGAGGAGCGCCTTGCGGTCGATCGCGTAGTTGATCGCCTTCGCGAGCGCCGTGCCGGCCGCGCCCTTGAAGAGCGGGCGGTCATGGTTGAACGCGAGGTACGACACACCGAGCTGCGGCTTGACCCAGAACTGCGCCTTGTTGACGCCGTACTTCTGAGCTGCCTCGGCATACGACGCGGGCGGGATACCGCCGGCGGCGTAATCGGTCGCACCCTGCTGGACGCGAAGGTACGTCGCGTCGAGCGAGTTGCCGATCACGTAGTTGATCACGTTCACGTTGTGCGGGCGCTTGCCCTTGTAGTACGGGTTCTTCTTGATCGTGATCGACTTGTTCGGCACACGATCGGAGATGTAGTACGGGCCGGCCGAGGCAGGCGCGAGCACACCGTTCGGATCATGGGCGAGGTTCGTCGGAACCGCGCAGAAGAACGGCATCGCCGTCCGTGCGAGGAAGTCCGGCGCAGCGTGCGTGAGGGTGAAGATCACGTGCGAGCCCTTGACCTTGATGCCCGAGACGGGCGACGTCGAGGAGCCGACGATGTCCGAGAAGAACGGGACGGCCGGGGACTGCATCTTCGGGTCGGCGTCTCGATCGAACGCTGCCTTGAAGTTCGCAGCGGTCACCGGAGCGCCGTTCGAGAACTTCGTGAAACCGGCATTGACCGTGAAGTCGTAGGTCTTCCCGTTGTTGGAGACCTTCGGGAAGCCGGCAGCCGCCTCGGGGACAAGCTGCGACCCCTTCGGACCATTTGCGTCCGGGTAGTTCATCAGCTTGAGGCAGGTCGCATACTCGATCTCCCAGCCCGTCGACAGATAGTCGAGAGCCGGATCGGTGTAGTCGGTGTCGGTCGAAATGTCGACGTTCAGGGTCCCGCCCTGGGCGCCGGCCTTCGCCGCGTGGCCCGACTTGGCCCCGGCACTCCCTGCAAACATTGCGAGCAGGGCGATCATGACCGTGACCGTCGAAAGCCAAAGCTTTCTACTCAACACGTACTCCTTTCGTGGGGTTGAACCGACAGCCCTCAAAATGCCCGCCGGTTCAGGCGCAGAACGCATCCTCGGCCTGTGGGACGAGGCGGCGGCAGTTTAGTTAGTTCTCTGTTAAGCGCAAGCCGACTACTGCGACTCGTTGATCGGAAGCCTGAATCAAGCGAGTCGCAAGCGCTATTTCCCTGCAGGTGGCGCCGGACGGCGAACGCCGAAACGGCGCCTTGGGAGGCGCCGTTTCCGTGCGTGAAAGCGTCGGCCGGCTAGTGCGTGGCGCGCGGGTCGAATGCGTCCCGCAAGCCGTCGCCGAGCAGGTTGAACGCAAGCGTTGTGATCAGGACCGCAAGGCCCGGCCACACCATCAGCCACGGTTGGGTCGTGTAGTAGTCCGAGGCCTGCTGGAGCAGGTTGCCCCAACTCGCGGTGGGAAGCTTGATGCCGACGCCGAGGTAGGAAAGCCCCGCCTCCGCCAGGATGAACTGTGCGACCGCGAGCGTCGAGTACACGATGATCGGCGCGACGAGGTGCGGCAGGATGTGCGAGCGGATGATCCGCATGTCGCTCGAACCGACCATGCGGGCCGCCTCGACGAACTCCTTCTCTCGGAGGCTGAGTACGACGGCGCGGATGATGCGCGCCGGATAGAACCAGCCGAAGGCCGAAAGGATCAGGAAGAGCGTGAAGACGCCCCGACCGAAGATCCCGAAGGTGATGTTGTTGAGGCTGTCGCCCACGGTCGAGGCGAGAGCGATGATGAAGAGCAGCGCCGGGAACGCCATCGTGATCTCCGTCACGCGCGAGACGACCGTGTCGACCCAGCCACGGTAGTAGCCGGCGATCGAGCCGAGGAACACCCCGATCGAGACCGAGCCGAACGTCGCGAGCAGCGCAACCTCGAACGACACCTGCGCCCCGTAGAGCAGCCGGAGAAACTCGTCCCGTCCGAGCGTGCTGTCGGCACCGAGGAAGAGCCACGTCTTATGTCCCGGGTGGAACGGGTCCTGGATGTGAGCGAGCGGCCCGATGGGCTGTCCGTTCGTGCCGATGCCGCCGCTGAAGAACGGGTCGTCAGGGCTGTGGCCGAGGAGGTACTGCGCGAGCGGCGCACCGAGAAATGCGACGAGAAGCAGAAGGACGATCGTGACGCCGCCGAACATTGCGAGCTTGTCGCGCTTGAAGCGCGTCCAAACCTGTTCCCAGTAGCCACGCGCCTTGATCTCGATTCCGCTGCCGAGCTCGGGGCCTGACTCGAGCGCAATCGCGCCGGCGAGACCTGCTCCGCCTCCGAGGACTTCCTTTTCGCTTTGAGACATGGGCGTCAGATTACTCGCTGGTTGGAACGCACGTGATCGAGAAGGGCGAATCGCACCGTTAAGGCCGGATTAACCGCTGAGCGCGTCGGCCCCAGCGACCACTTCCAGGATCTCCTGGGTGATCTCGGCCTGCCGGGCGCGGTTCATCGCGAGCGTGAGGCTGTCGATCAGCTCGCCGGCAGCCTTCGAGGCGTTCCGCATCGCGGTCATCCGTGCGCCCTGCTCGGATGCGGCCGACTCGAGGAGCGCGCGGTAGACCTCCGTCTCCACATACACCGGCAGGAGCCGGGCGAGAATCTCCTCGGGCTCGGGCTCGTAGATGAAGTCAGGCGTGCCCGTCGAGCGGTCGGCGTCGTGCTCGTCCGCTTCGAGCAGATCCTGCGGGATCGGGAGCACGTCGCGCACCGTCACCTTTTGCACGAGCGCGGAGACGAACGCGTTGTAGACGATCACCACGCGGTCGACCTCGCCGTTCACATACGCCTCGGAGACCGCGTGTGCGATCGCCTGCGCGTCGCTGTACGCCGGGCGCTCGCTGAAGCCGACCCACGACTGCGACACGTCCAAGCGACGGAAGCGCAGTGTCGAGGCCGCCTTCCGCCCCGTGCTGAACCACACGGCCTCCTGGCCGTCGGCCTGCACCTCACGCATCAGTGCGAGCGAACGACGGATCACCTGGGCGTTGAAGCCGCCCGCGAGCCCACGATCGGCGGTCATCGGGACGATGGCGACCTTCTGGATCGTTGCGCGCCGCTCGAGCAGCGGCAAGCGCACCGCTCCCGCCGCCTGCGAGACGCCTGCCATCAGCTCGAGCATGCGGTCGGCATACGGCCGCATTGCCTCGACGCGCAGTTGCGATCGGCGCAGGCGGGCAGAGGCGACGAGCTCCATCGCCTTCGTCACCTTGCGCGTGTTCGTGATCGAGCGGACGCGCCGCTTCAGGTCGAGCGTCGATGCCACTTACGCAGCTGCCTCGTCGGTCGCCGCGAAGCGACCCTTGACCTTCTCGATCTCAGCGGTCAACTTCTCCGTCACGTCGTCGGCCAGGTCGCCTGACTCGCGGACGGCCTTGTAGATCGCACCGTCGGCGCGCAGGTGCTCACGCAGCTCGTCCTGGAAGCGCGCCACGTCCGCAGTCGGGATGTCGTCGAGGAACCCGTTCACGCCCGCGTAGAGCGCGACCGCCTGCTCCTCCATCGGCCACGGCTGGTACTGCGGCTGGTTCAGCGTCGCGACCATCTTCTCGCCACGGTTCAGTGCCGACTGCGTCGCCTGGTCGAGCTCCGAGCCGAACTGGGCGAAAGCCTCGAGCTCGCGGTACTGCGCCAGGTCGAGACGCAAGCGGCCCGCGACCTTCTTCATCGCCTTCGTCTGCGCGGACGAGCCGACGCGCGACACGGACGTGCCGACGTTGACTGCCGGGCGGACGCCCGAGAAGAAGAGGTCGGACTGCAAGAAGATCTGCCCGTCGGTGATCGAGATCACGTTCGTCGGGATGTAGGCCGAGATGTCGCCGGCTTGCGTCTCGATGATCGGGAGCGCGGTCAGCGAGCCGCCACCCTCGGCGTCACTCAGCTTGCAGGCGCGCTCGAGGAGCCGCGAGTGCAGATAGAAGACGTCGCCGGGGAACGCCTCGCGACCCGGTGGGCGGCGCAGCAGCAGCGAGAGCTGCCGGTATGCATCGGCCTGCTTCGTAAGGTCGTCGTAGATGACGAGAGCGTGCTCGCCCTTGTAGAGGAAGTACTCGGCCATCGCACATCCGGCGAAAGGCGCCATCCACTTGATCGGGGCAGCCTCGGCCGCGCCGGCGACGATCACCGTCGTGTACTCCATCGCGCCCGCCTCGCGGAGGCGCTCGACGACCTGCGCGACCGTCGATGCCTTCTGGCCGATCGCGACGTAGAAGCACTTCACGTTCTGGTCGTGCTGGTTCAGGATCGTGTCGATCGCGATCGCGGTCTTGCCGGTCGAGCGGTCACCGATGATCAGCTCGCGCTGGCCGCGGCCGACGTTCGTCATCGAGTCGATCGCCTTGATCCCGGTCTGGAGAGGCTCCTTCACCGGCTGGCGCTGGATGACGCCAGGCGCCTTCCACTCGACCGGACGCGTCTCGGTGGATTCCACGGGACCGAGCCCGTCGATCGGGTTGCCGAGCGGATCGACGACCCGGCCGAGCAGGCCTTCGCCGACGGGGACAGAGGCGACCTTGCCGGTGCGGCGCACGGGCTCGCCCTCCTTCACCTTCTGCCACTCGCCGAAGAGCGCGGCGCCGACGTTGTCTTCCTCCAGGTTGAACGCGAGGCCGACGACGCCGTGCTCGAGCTCGAGCATCTCGAGCGCGAGGCAGTTCTCGAGGCCGTGGATGCGCGCGATGCCGTCGCCGACCTGCAGGACGGCGCCGACCTCGGCGAGGTTCGACTCGGTGTCGAAGTTCTCGATCCGCTCGCGCAGGATCGACGTGATCTCTTCAGGGCGAAGCTTCACTCTCTCAACTCCTTGCTGTGGCGAGTTCGTGGCGTAGGCGTTCGAGGCGGCCGCGCACGCTCGCGTCGAGCCTCATGGAACCGGCTTGGAGGACGATGCCTCCGATCAAGTCTGCATCGACCTGGCGCGTGGCCTGCACCTTGCGGCCGGACTGCGCTTCGATGCGGCCGAGGATCCGGCCAAATTCTTCGTCGGTGAGCTCGTGCGCGGTCGTGAGCTCGACGTCGAGGATCTGCTCCGCCGACGCGACGAGCGCGTCGAGCTCGTCGACGATCTCTCCGACCTCCGCCGCGCGTCCCTTCTCGGCGACGAGGCGCACGAAGTTGACCACGAGCTCGTCCGAGCCCTCGGCGACCGAAGCCAGCACCTTGGACTTCACGACCGTGTCGACCTCAGGGTTCTCGAGCATCGCGCGGAGGTCCGCTGCGCCGTCGATGGCGTCGCGGAGCTGCTGGAGCTCGCCGTGCACCTTGTCGAGGTGCCCGTCGGCTTGCGCGGCCTCGAAGAGGGCCCGCGCGTAGATGCGGTGCGCGATCGCTACGACCGGCTCCCTTCAAGTTGAGTGAAGTCGATCTCCGCAAGCGCCTCGTCGATCAGCCGCTGCTGGTCGTCGCCGGTCAGTGACTTGCGCGTAATCTTCTCGGCGGCGAGCAGGCTGAGCTTGCCGACCTCGTCACGGATCTGGCCGAGCGCCTGGACGGTCGCCTGCTCGATCTGGCGGCGCGTCTCCTCGAGCCGCCGCTGCCGGTCTTCCTCGGTCTCGACCTTCACACGCTCCCGCTGAGCGTCGGCGATGCGGCGGGCCTCGGAGAGGATGTCCTCGGACTCCGACTTCGCCTGCCCGATCAGCTTCTTGTGCTCCTCGAGCAACCCGCGCGCCTCGGCACGAGCGTTGTCTGCCTCGTCGATCGCCTGCGCGATGCGCTCACGCCGCTCGTCGATCATCGCCTGCACGCGACCGAACGCGAACTTCTTCAGGACGAAGAACGTCGCGAGGAAGCAGACGATCGTCCAGATCATCAGCCCAGGCGTGACCTGGATCAGCGGGTTCGAAGCGAGCATGCCCCTAGACCAGGACGTACGCGAGGATCGAGCCGAGCAGGCCGTAGAACACGACCGCCTCGGTGAGGGCGAAGCCGAGCCACTGGATGCCCGCGAGCTCACCCTTCAGCTCCGGCTGACGGGCGACCGACTGGATCATCGATCCGAAGATATTGCCAATGCCGACGCCGGCGCCGAGAGCACCGAGGCCGACGCCGAGCGCAAGACCGATGGCCTTGCCGGCGTGGGTGATCGGCGAGTCCGACGCGGCGCTCGCAATCAGGTGGAACATGCGATCTCCTTAGTGTTCAGGCTCGATAGCCGAGCCGATGTAGATGGCGGACAGAGCAGCAAAGATGAAGGCCTGGATGCCGACGACGATCACGACCTCGAAGATGTAGAAGATGATGCCGACCGGAACGACGACGATCGCGAGAAACGCGTTCTGGAGGATGAAGATCAGGCCGATGAAGGTCAGGATCAGAATGTGGCCCGCGAGCATGTTCGCGAAAAGTCGGACGGAGAGCGAGATCAGGCGCATGAATTGCCCGAGGATCTCGAGCGGCACGATCAGAACGAGCAGCACCTTGGGCGCCTCGGGGATCCAGCTCTTGAAGTACCGAACGGGCCCGTTCCACCGGATCCCCTCGAAGTGCGTGAAGACGAACGTCAAAAGGGCGAGCGCGAGCGTCACCGAGATCGAGCTCGTCGCAGCGTAGATCCCCCACGTCGGGACGCCGTGCCAGGTCTCACCGGTCAGCGGCAGCGGGATGAACCCGATCAGGTTGACGACGAAGATGAAGAGCATCAGGGTCGCGACGTACGGGAACCAGCGTGCGATCGCCTTCGCAGGCAGCCCCTGCTCCGCGACCTGGGTCTGCGCGATCTCGTAGACGATCTCGCCGAAGGTCTCGCGCCGACCCGGCCTTTGACCGATCTTCGTCCGCATGAACACCCAGCCGAAGAGCATCGTCAGAAGCGAGCCGATGAAGAGGTAGGCAACGGCCTTCGTGATCGAGAGGTTCAACGGGCCGAGATGAATCGGGACCCACTCGTGCTGCTCGAATTCTTTGGTCGGGTCGAAGACACCGCGCGCAAACGCGTCGGCGGGCAGCATCAACGCGACCGTCGTTGCAAGAAGCACGAAGCGCTTCATGCCGCCGCACCTGCCTTCGGGCCGCTGTAGTAGGTCACGAGCGAGAGGCCGAGCGTGGCTGAGTACCCGGCGGCATAGGTCAACGCAGCCGCCAGTCCGAGCCATTTGTCGGACACCGCGAGCGCGAAGACCGCAACCATCACGGCAATCGCGCGAAAAAGCATTCCAAAAGCGACCACGCCTGCGGCGGCGAGATTACCCGTCCGCTGCTGGAGACGCGTCAGTACGAACCCGAGCGCCTCCGAGCCGAACCACAAGACGGCGCCGATCGCCCAGCCCGTCACGCGCCAGCCGGCGAGCAGGAAGAGCGGCAGGGCAACGCCGATCACGATCGCTCCCGCGGCGGCGGGCAGCAATGTCGGCGGGGCGACGCGGGGCTGTGTCCAGGCAGGCATGGGTAACTACATCTTGCGGTACTTGATCACGGTCGTTGCGACGCCGACGGGGATCCCGACGACAGCGCCGAAGGCGAGCCCGTAACCGATGCTTCCCGCCGCCCAGCCGACGAGCGTGCCGACGACGATGCACGCCGTCGTCGAACCAATCAGCACGCTGCCGGCCCCGGCGAGGGAGAACTGCGGTCGCTGGGGCTGCACCGGTGCGGAGCATACCAGCGCTTGTGACACCGGTTTTCGTCTGTGGGAGCGGCGGCGGCGGGCGTTTGTGACTTTGAGTCAGGCCGCCTTGTCGGCGGCGGCGCGGCGACGGGCGCGTGGGCTCGCGAGCTTCACGATCTCGAGGACGTAGACGACATACAGCGAGAACGCGATCGCGAGGAGGCCGGAGGCAATGTCGATCACCACGTTCGTCGTGCTCCAGTGCCCGTGGTGATGCGGGGGCGCAAAGCGCGTCGCAAGCGCAGCGAGCGCGAGCGTGGCGCACCACGTCCAGAGGTAGACGACCGACCGCCGCTGCGAGAAGCCGAGGCGCATGAAGCGATGGTGCAGATGCCGTGCGTCGGCCATGTAGATCGGCTGTCCGCTCTTCAGGCGTTTCGCGACGACGAACGATGTGTCGAGCACCGGCACGGCGAGCACGAGCAGCGGCAGAACGAGCGTCGCCAACGCCGCCGTCTTCAGGAGCCCCTGCACCGCGGTCGCAGCGAGCGTGAACCCAAGCAGGAGCGCGCCTGAGTCGCCCATGAAGATCCGCGCCGGGTAGAAGTTGTGGCGCAGGAAGCCGAGGCAGGCGCCGAACACGATCGCCGCCATGACCGCGGCGCCGATCCGCCCGTAGTCGAGCTCGATCACGCAGAAGGTGGCGCCGGAGATCGCGCAGACACCTGCGGCGAGGCCGTCGAGGCCGTCCAGGAAGTTCACCATGTTCATGACGGCGACGATCCCGACGACGGTCAGCGGCACGCCGACGTACGACGGCAGGTCGTGCACGCCGACAATCGGGAACGTGAAGCTCTGCACCCACACACCGAAGAAGGTGGGGATCGCGGCGGCGAGCACCTGCCCGCCGAGCTTCTGCCACCAGGTGAGTCCGCGGAAGTCGTCGATCGCACCGATCGTCGTCGCCACGGCAGCGCCGAGCACGACTCCCCGCAGGCCGCCGCCGAGCGGCAGAAACGCGAGTGACGGGACGAGCACACCGAGGAAAAGGGCAAGCCCGCCGAGCCGCGGGACAGCGGGCCGGTCGCGCTCTCCTTCCTGCGGGCGCTCGATCAGGCGCAGGTACCGCGCCGAGCGGCCGACGGCCGGGGTCAGCACCAGCACGATCGCGAGCGCCGCGAGCGCGCCCCAGATCACCTCGAGGTGGTCTGTCAGCTGTTGCCAGACCATCGCCCTAGGCTACTTCGTGCCGTAAAGCCGGTCTCCCGCGTCGCCGAGACCGGGAACGATGTAGCCCTTCTCGTTCAACTGGCGGTCGATCGCCGCGACGACGATGCGCACGTCGGGGTGATGCTGCTCGACGTTCGCGATGCCCTCGGGCGCGGCGATGATCGAGATCAGCCGCACGCTCGTCGCACCGGCGTCCTTCACGAGCTTCACCGCGTGCACAGTCGAGTTGCCGGTTGCGAGCATCGGGTCGAGCAGGATCACGTCGCGATCGGCGACATCCTGCGGCAGCTTCACGTAGTACTCGACCGGTTGCAGCGTCTCTTCGTTGCGGTAAAGGCCGATGAAGCCGACTCGCGCTCCCGAGATGAGCAAGAGCACTCCGTCGAGCATGCCGAGGCCCGCGCGCAAGATCGGACAGACGGCGACCTTCTTGCCCGAGATGCGGGCGAAGGTCGCACGCTCGAGCGGCGTCTCGATCTCCACCTCCTCCGTCGGCAGATCCTTCGTCGCCTCGTACGTGAGGAGGAGCGTCACCTCCTCGACCAGCTTGCGGAAGTGAACGGTGGGCGTGTCCTTGTCGCGGAGGTAGGACAGCTTGTGCTGGACGAGCGGGTGGGTGACCTCGGTGACCGGCATCGGCCGATCGTAACCGCGGATCAGCTCGCGTACGTGGTGTAGCCGCGGAAGCCCGGATAGAGCGGCCGCGTGTCACACAGTGCAAGAGCCCGCGCGCGGAGCGACTCGACGTCGGCGCTTTCGTCGAGCGAGCCGACGATGATCGAGGCTACTTCGCGGAAGTCGGCGTCGTCGAAGCCGCGCATCGTTGCCGCCGGCGTTCCGAGCCGCACGCCGGATGCAACCATCGGCGGCCGCTCATCGAACGGGACCGTGTTCCGGTTCGCGGTCAGCCGGCACTCTTCCATCCGCTCCTGCGCCGCGAGGCCCGTCCAGTCCGTTGCGCGGAGGTCGAGTTGCACGAGGTGCGTGTCGGTTCCCCCGGTGAGGACGTCGAAGCCGCCGTCGATCAGGCCTGCGCCGAGCGCGTCGGCGTTCGTGCGTACCTGGCGCTGATACTCCTTGAATGCGTCGGTCATCGCGATGCGGAAGCAGGCTGCCTTCGCCGCGATCGTGTGCATCAGCGGGCCGCCCTGCATTCCGGGGAAGTTCGCGCGGTCGACCTTCGACGCGTGCTCCTCCCGGCAGAGCACGAATCCCGCGCGCGGGCCTGCGAGAGTTTTGTGCGTGGTCGACGTGACGAAGTCGCTGTGCGGGACCGGGTTTGGATGGAGCCCGGCCGCGACGAGGCCCGAGAAGTGCGCCATGTCGCACATCAGAAGGGCACCGACTTCGTCCGCGATCTCACGGAACTTGTCGGCTTCGACGATGCGCGGGTAGGCGGAGCCGCCGCAGACGATCAGCTTCGGGCGCACCTCCTTCGCCTGCGCGAGCACCTCGTCGTAGTCGACGAGCATCGTCTCGCGCGACACGCCGTAGTGGTGGAACTCGTAGAGCTTCCCGGAGAAGTTGACCTTCAGCCCGTGCGTCAGATGACCGCCGTGGTCGAGCGAGAGGCCGAGAACCTTGTCGCCGGGTTTCAAGACGGCGAAGTAGACGGCCATGTTCGCCTGCGCGCCCGCGTGCGGCTGCACATTCGCGTGCTCGGCGCCGAAGAGCTCCTTGGCGCGCTCTCGAGCGAGCTCTTCGATCTCGTCGACGACCTCGCAACCGCCGTAGTAGCGCTTGCCGGGGTAACCCTCCGCGTACTTGTTCGTCGGCACCGACCCGACGGCCTCGAGAACGCTCGGCCACGTGAAGTTCTCAGAGGCGATCAGCTCGATCTGGCCGCGCTGGCGGTCGAGCTCGCGGCCGAGCAGCTCCGCGATCTCCGGATCGATCTCGGCGAGGCCCGCCGACCGAAGCTGTGCGAATGTCTCTTCGGTGACGGCCATCGAGCCCTGATCGTAGTGACTCAGGCGGCGAGCGCCCGGCGCACCCGCGCGATCGCCTCAGCCGCCGGGACGATCCCCTCCCGGATCACGTACGGCTCCTTGCCGGTGAAGTCGATGACGGTCGAAGGCCGTCCGGGCAGCGCGCCCGCGTCGATCTCCGCGGCACACGCGCGACGAAGGCTGTCGGGCACCGCGTCGAGTGTCGCGGGGCTCGGCTCGCCCGGCTCGTTCGCACTCGTCGCCGCGACGCAGCGAACCGCCTCGAGCACGCACGCCGACGGCTCTGGCAGCTCCGCCACACGAATGCCGATCGCATCGGTGCGCGTCCCGGTGAGCCACGGGAAGCGGCGCACCGGGTTCGGCAGCACGAGCGTGTACGGGCCTGGAAGGAGCTCGCCGATGATCGCGCCGGCGAGCGACTGCAGCTCTGGCACGCACTCGTACAGCGCCTCGACGCTCGCGGCGAGGAGCGCGGTCGGCTGAAGCGCGTCTCGGCCTTTCAGCCGATACATGCGCTGAGCGTAATCGTCGCGCGACGCCGAGCTCACGAGGCCGTACACCGTGTCAGTCGGAAGCAGCACCGATTCCCCGGCGCGGATTGCGACTACTGCCTTCTGGACGTCGTCGTCGGCTCCCACCACGCCTCCACGACTCGCTCACGGCCCGCTAGGTCAAGACCGATCGTAACGCTGTCATAGGTCAGCGTCCGGAGTAGCACCGCCACCTCGCCCGCGAAGTGCTCGTGCACCTCGAGCACGAGCCAGCCGTCGAGGACATCCCGTGCCGCGGCTGCGAGTGCCGCCGTCTGCCCCGTGTCGACGAGCGCCAACTCAGGCTCCCAGTCGCGCACCTCCGGCTCGAGCGTGCCGACCTCCTCGCCGAGGACGTACGGCGGGTTCGAGACGACGAGATCGAACGGGCCGGCGACACCGGTGAGGAGATCTGTTTCGATCAGCTCGACGTCGAGGCCGTTCCGTTCGGCGTTCTCGCGCGCGAGCGCGAGCGCGTCGCGTGAGATGTCGGTCGCGGCGACCCGCGCATCGGGCCGCTCGTGCTTCAGCGCGAGCGCGATCGCCCCCGTCCCCGTGCCGACGTCGATTATGCGTGGCGCTTCGACGGTTTCGAGGAGTGCCAAGCACCGCTCGACGACGATCTCCGTCTCGGGCCGCGGCACGAGCGCGCGCGCGTCGGTCGCGAGTGTGAGGCGGCGGAAGTCCCAGTCGCCGAGCACGTAGGCGAGCGGCTCACGCCTGCCGCGGCGTTGCACGAGCTCGCGCGCAGCCGCGCGCTCGGCCCCCGTCAACGGGCGGTCGTGCTGGGTGTACAGCTCCATGCGCGTCAGATCGAGAGCGCGCGCGAGCAGACGCTCGGAATCGAGCCGCGGGTTCTCGACGCCTCGCGCCGCGAGGTAGTCCGTCGCGCCGCGGAGTACCTCCGCGAGGGTCAAGCCTCTAACGCACGGCGCTGTTCGTCAGCGGTGAGCGCGTCGGTGAAATCGTCGAGCGAGCCCGCGAGCACCTGCTCGAGTGCAACGTTGATCTTCACGCGGTGATCGGTCACACGACTCTGCGGGAAGTTGTAGGTGCGGATCTTCTCGGCCCGTGCACCTGTGCCGACCTGGGCGCTGCGTGCCGCGGCTTGCTCTGCCGCTTGCCGCTCGCGGCTCGCCTCGAAGATGCGGGCGCGCAGTACGCGCATCGCCTTCTCGCGATTCTGAAGCTGTGATCGCTCGTCCTGCATCGCCACGACGATCCCGGTTGGAACGTGGGTGATCCGCACCGCAGAGTCCGTGGTGTTGACGGACTGGCCGCCCGGGCCCGACGACCGGTAGACGTCGATCTTCAGGTCGCTCTCCTCGACTTCGACGTCGACATCCTCGGCCTCGGGCATCACGGCAACTGTGGCGGTCGACGTGTGGATACGTCCTTGCGACTCGGTCTCTGGGACGCGTTGCACGCGGTGCGTGCCGCCCTCGTACTTGAACACGGAATACGCGCCGTCGCCCTTGATCGCGAAGACCCCCTCCTTGAGCCCGCCCGAATCACTCGGCGCGACCTCGAGCTCCTCCCACTTGAAGCCGCGGCGCTCGGCGTAGCGCTGCAGGAGCTTCGCGAGATCGCCGGCCCAGAGCTTGCCCTCTTCGCCACCTTCGCCACCCCGGATCTCGACGATCACGTCCTTGTCGTCGGCAGGGTCTCGCTCCACCATCGAGAGCTTCAGCGCCTCCTCGAGCCGCTGCACGTCGGCGGCATAGTCGGAAACCATCTCCGTGAGCTCGGCGTCGTTCCGCGCGGCATCAAGATCGGCCCGTGCCTGCTTCCACTGTTGGGCGAGCTTGTACGGCGCCTCGAGCTCTTTCAGCCTGCGACCGGCGTCCGCCGCCTCGCGGTGGTCGTTGTACACAGCAGGGTCGGACATCCGCGCCTGCGTCTCCAGGTACGAACGTTCGAGCTCGCTGACGAGATCGTCGAGTGCGGCCATCGCCGCACGAGGTTAGCTCGCGAGCTCGGCGTCGAGCGTGATGTCGGGGATTCCCGCCAGCGCCTGCGACACCGGGCAGTTCGCCTTCGCGTCCTCGGCGGCCGCCTGGAACCCATCCGTATCGAGCCCGGGAACGGTGCCACGGACGGTCAGCGCGCCGCGAATGATCCCTTGCCCGGGCTGAAACGTGAGCGTTGCCGACGTCTCGAGCTTCTCGGGCGGGTTGCCGGCCTTCGCGAGCCCGCTCGAGAGCGCCATCGCAAAGCAGGAGGACCACGCTGCAGCGATCAGCTCTTCCGGGCTCGTCTTGCCGTTTGGCTCCTCGGCGCGCGATGCCCACGAGACATCGAGCGGGCCGAAGGCGCCGCTCGGGACGCGCTCGATCGTGCCGCTCCCGTGCAGCAGATCGCCCTGCCACACCGTTTGTGCTTTGCGGTCGGTCGCCATCAGGCCATTACCTCCACTCGTCGGTCGGAGGGCTTCTCTCCGCCCTCGAGGTCGAGAACCTCCCGGAGCGCGCGAATCGACACTTCGAGTTGGTCGAGAGTCGGCTCACGCGTGGTCAGGCGCTGCAGCCACAAGCCGGGCGCGAGCAGGGTCATCAGCACGCGGTTGTCGGAGTGCTTGCCGGCGAAGCGGATCAGCTCGTATGCGATACCTGCGATCACGGGCAAGAGCGCGATGCGCGACACGATCAGCCAGTACCAGACCGGGCGACCGAAGAGCGCGAACACGAAGATGCCGACCACCATCACCCAGAGCAGAAACGCCGTGCCGCAGCGAGGATGGATCAGCGAGTAACGCTGTGCAATCTCCGGCGTCAGCTCTTCGCCGGCTTCGTAGGCGTTGATCGCCTTGTGCTCGGCGGCGTGGTACTGGAAGACGCGGCGTAGCGACGGGATGAACGAGAGCACGGTGAGGTAGGTGACGAACACGGCGACACGGATGCAGCCTTCGACGATCACGAACCAGCCGCCACTCTTGATCGGCAGCAGGTCGGCAAGGAGCGCCGGGCCGACCTTGAACAGCATGACGGCGAATCCGATCGCGACGAGGAACGCGAATGCGAGCGCCCAACGGCCGATCTCGGCGGGCTCGCCGTCGCCCTCTGCTTCTTCCGCAGCGGCGTAGTTCGCGGAGACGCTGAGTGCGCGGAAGCCGATCGCGAGACTCTCGCCAAGCGCGATCACCCCGCGGACGATCGGCAGGCGAAGCGTCCAGTGGCGCGCCATGAGCGGATCGATCGAGCGTGAGACGTGGGCGATGTCGCCGTCGGGTTTGCGCACGGCGACCGCCCAGTTGCGCGGTCCGCGCATCATCACGCCTTCAAGGACGGCCTGCCCTCCGACGTTTTGCGCCACGACTCTAGGAGCGCGCGGCGCGCTCGGCCTTTTCGAGACGCCGCTGGAAGCGCTCGACGCGGCCGCCCGTGTCGACGAGCTTCTGCTTGCCCGTGTAGAACGGGTGGCAGTTCGAGCAGATCTCGACGTGCAGCTCCGGCTTCGTCGAACGCGTCGTGAACGTGTTCCCGCAGCTGCAGTGGACGCTCGAGAGGACGTACTCGGGGTGAATTTCGGCCTTCATCGCCGGGCCAGGATAGCAGCGGCGGTCTGGCCTGCGACGTTGCCGCCCGACACGACGAGCACCGGGTTTTTCGCTTCGATCTTGCCCGCAAGCCAGGCGGCAGTGGCTACCGCGCCTGCGGGCTCGCACGCAAGCTTCGCTCGTTCGTAGAGGACGCGAAACGCGTGCTCGATCTCGTCCTCGGTCACGAGGACGCGTTCGATGTCGCGGGTCATCTCGATCGCAAGCTCGCCCGCGAAGGGCGAGTTGCAGCCGTCGGCGATCGAGGTTGCGGACGCCGCGACGCGCGCACCTGCGGCGATGCCCGCGTGGAGAGCTGGCGCAAGCTCGGGCTCGACGGCGATCACGCGACGGCCCGGTAGCGCCGCGACGATTCCGGAGACAAGCCCGCCTCCGCCGACGCCGACGACGATCGCGTCGAATCCGGGGGCGTCCTCCTCGACCTCGAGTGCGAGGGTGCCGTGGCCGGCCAGCACCAGCGGGTCGCTGTGAGGGTCGACGAAGATGCGGCCGGTCTCCTCGCGAAGGACGTGGAGTCGCTCGAATGCCTCCACCGGATTCGCGGCGGTCAGGTCGAGCGTCGCGCCGTAGCCGCGCGCGGCGGCCATCTTCAACTCGGATGCACCCTGCCACATCACGACGAGCGCATCGACGCCTTCCTCGCGAGCGGCCCACGCGACACCTTGCGCGTGGTTGCCGGCCGAGATCGTGATCACGCCGCGGTCGCGTTGTGGAGTGTCGAGGCTTGCGATCTTGTTCAGCGCGCCGCGCGGCTTGAAGGAGCCCGTGCGTTGGAAGAGCTCGCACTTAAGGCGTGCGCCGATCGTGCGACTGCTCGCGATCGGTGTGTGCGCGAGACGGTCGCCGATCGTAACGCGGGCGCGTTCGACGTCGATGCGGGTCGGCGCGTCAGCCACGTTGGCGCAGCGTCTCATAGAGAAGGATCGCGGCCGCGGTCGACGCGTTCAGGCTGTCGACGGTGCGCGCGTGCATTGGAAGCGCTACCTGGATATCGGCGGCGGCGCGCCACTCGGCGGGGAGCCCTTCGTCTTCGGCGCCGACGATGATCGCGGTGGGCGGTGTCAGATCGGCGTCGCTGTGGGCGAGCGGCGAATCGACGACAGCCGCGATTCGTTGCAGCGGGAGCGCCTGCACGTCCGCGAGCGTCGTCTCGAGAATCGGCAGCGTGAAGACCGCGCCAGTCGATGCGCGGATGGCATTCGGGCTCCACGGGTCGCACGCCGCGTCAGCGACAAGGAGCGCGTCGGCTCCCACAGCGTCAGCCGTGCGCGCCATCGCGCCGAGGTTGCCGGGCTTCTCGATCCCCACAGCGACGAGCACGAGCTCGAGACTCTTCGGCAGCTCGCGCCGCGGCACGTCGAAGACGGCGAGGACGCCCTCAGGTTCGGCGCGGTAGCTCATCTTCGCGAGCACGCGCGCGGTCACCTCGTCGCCGCCGTGCGGCCACGCGGGCAGGAGCTCGGGCGCCACGTAGATGTGGCGGACGACGAGCCCGCTCGAAAGTGCGCGCTCCACCTCACGCGGCCCCTCGGCGAGCAGCACGTTGTCGCGCCGCCGCTCACGCACCTTCCGCCAACGAACGACCTCCTTGACGCGTGGATTCTCCGTCGACGTGATCACACGTCAGTTCTAGCCATGTCCGGCGGCAGCCGTCGTAACGAGAGACAAAATCAAGTGCAACAAGAGTGGAGCGGAGGGTGCGGAATCCGGATGCTCAGTTCACGATGGAGGCATGACTCCGCTTCGGATCGAAGTCCCCGGCGGCTACTACCACCTGTCTACGCGCGGAAACAACCGCCGGGAGATTTTCGCCGACGACTTCGACAGAGCCACCTTCCTCCGGCATCTCGGACACCTCGCAAACAAATACGACTGGACAGTTCTCGCGTACTGCCTGATGACGAATCACTACCACCTGATTCTTCAGCTGGGTGATCTCGGGCTCTCGAAAGGCATGTGCGACCTCAATGGCGGATACGCATTGACCTTCAACCAGCGGCACGGTCGCGAGAATCATCTGTTCGGCCGACGCTTCTGGGACGCACTCCTTGATTCCGACTCGCACCTCCTCGAGTGCTGTCGATACGTCGTCCTCAATCCAGTTCGCGCGGGCATGTGTCGCCACCCGGGTGACTGGCCGTGGAGCAGCTACACAGCAGCCGTCGGTCGCACGTTCCCGCCGCCGTTCCTCGCGAACAATCGATTGCTCGAGCTCTTCGGTCGCCGGCCAGACATCGCTCGATCCGAGTACCGGCGATTCGTCCGCGCGGGACATGACCTACGGCAGCCGCCGTGGGAAAAGGCGCGCGAGAGGGCTACGTGAGTGTGTACTCCGGGCCGCTGCCGCCCTCTGGTGGGGTCAGGCGGCCGCCTTTGGCGGTGATTGCGCCGCACTGGACGCAGTTCGAGGGGGCGAGCTTCACCTCGACCGTGCCGTTGCCATCCGCCGCGCCAACCTCGTAGACCTGGGCCGGGCACATGTGCTCCCACATCTCGGCGAGCTCGCGCGGGACCTTCGTCTGCACGCGAATGTGATTCGGCTGATCGTCCCGTGTGCGGTTGCCCGAGGCAAAAACACTCGAAAGCTTGTCGAAGGTGAGCTGCCCGTCGGCCACGGGGTAGGAACTCGCCCGGTCCGTCGAGATCAGCGACTGCTGCGCGTCGCGCTCGGTGCGTGCGTTGCCGGGCGGGAACTTGCCCTTCGTCGCCGTCATCGCGCCCGCCATTGCACCGCCGAGATAGAACCCGCGGCCGAATGCCTGGCGCATATTGCGAACCTCGCGCAGATCGTTCCAGATGAATGATGCGCGGAGCGACTCGTCATAGGACGCAAGCGCCGCCCGCGACGACACGCCACGCTCGAGCGTCCTCCACGCCGCCTCCGCCGCAAGTCGCCCCGACTCGATCGCGTAGTGGATGCCCTTCAGAGCAGGCACGTTGACCAGCCCGACGCCGTCGCCGGTCAGCAGCAGACCCGGCGCGTGGAAGCGCTTCGGGAGAGCAACGAAACCACCCTCCGGAATCGTCTTCGCACCCCACTGCACTCGCTCGCCACCCTCGAGGATCTTCCTGATGCGCGGATGTGTCTTCAGCTCCTGGAGCAGGTCGTGCACCGACAATTCGCTGTCGCGATAGTCGAGACCGACGACCATGCCGATCGTCACCATGTCGTCCCCCATCGGGTAGACGAACGAGCCCCCGAACTCGCGGAACTTCTTGCCTCCCCGCAGCGGCCAGCCCATCGTGTGCACGACCTCGCGGAGCGGCCTCGGGACCTTCCAGATCTCCTTCACGCCGAGCGCCCACACCTGCGGGTTCTCGCTGCGCAATCCGAAGTGTTCGAGTGCCGCGCCGGTCAGATGCCCCTGGGTTCCTTCCGAGAGAATCGTCACGCGCGCGGTCACGTCTGAGCCGGGCTCGAAGTTCCCGAGCTCCTCGCCCCCACGTCCGCGCCCGCGGTCACCCGTTCGCACGCCGACAACGCGACCCCCGTCAACGAGCAGCCGCTCCGCGGTCGTCTCCGGCAAGATCGTCGCGCCGAGGGTCTCAGCCTCCTCGGCGAGCCAGCGTCCGAGTTGCGAGAGCGACGCGACGTGGTTGCGGTGGTTCACCATCGTGGGTGGCGTCGGGATCCGAACTGCGCGACGTTTCGTCATGAACAGCACCGACTCGCCGTGCACGGGTCCATAGAACGGCATCTCGTCGATCCGCTTCCGGTCGCGGAAGAGGCGCTGCAACCCGCGCGGATTGACGACCGCGCCGGAAAGCAGGTGAGAGCCGGGCGCCTTGCCCTTCTCGAGCAGGGCGACGGGCACATCTCCGAGGCGCTCGGCGAGCTCCGGCTGCTCTTCGGCGAGCTGGCCGAGACGAATCGCGGCAGCGAGGCCGGCCGGCCCGGCGCCGACGATCAGGAATCCGACATCGATGCGCTCGTCGGCCGGATCGGTCGGCGAGGCGATCGCCTCTGCTGTGGACCACGGCGACGGGTAGTCAGAGGGACGGACGCTCACCCCTGCCCCTCTCAGCCTTTTCGCGCGCGGATCAGCTCGGTGAGCTTCGGGACGATCGTGTGCAGGTCGCCGACAACACCGAGGTCGGAGAACTCGAAGATCGGTGCATTTGCGTCCTTGTTGATCGAGACGATCACGTTCGAGCCTTGCATGCCGACCTTGTGCTGGATCGCCCCTGAGATTCCGAGCGCGACGTAGAGCTTCGGCGACACCGTCTTCCCTGTCTGACCGACCTGCGCCGAGTACGGGTACCAGCCCGCATCGACGACCGCACGCGTTGCGGCGACCGCTCCACCGAGCGCCTGCGCAAGCTCCTCGGCGAGCGCGAACTTCTCGGGCTCGCCGAGACCGCGGCCGCCGGCCACGATCACGTCGGCGTCCTCGATCGATGGGCCTTGCTGCTCAGCGTGCGCCTGCTCGACCATCTCGGCGACCGTCGAGAAGTCCTCGAGCTCAACGACCGCATCTTTCACCTCGGCACTTCCGCCGACCGCATTCGCGTCGAACGTGCCTGATCGGAAGATCGCGATTCGCACCGCACTCGACCACCCGACGTCGACGTACACCGAGTCGGCGAGCGCCGGGCGTGTGCCAACTCCCTCCGCGCTCAGGTCGATGAGATCCCAGTTCAGGCCCGCATCGAGCCGTACAGCGAGAGCAGCAGCGATATCGGCGGCGAGAACAGACTGCGCGAAAAGAACGGTGTCATAACCCTCGTCGCGCACGAGCTTGGCGAGCACGTCCACGCGTGCCTGTGGAAGAGGAGCCGCAAGGCGGTCGTCGTCTGCCACCCACACGGTCGCGGCGCCGAACTCGCCGGCGCTCGGCGCAATCTCGCGGACCCCCGAGCCGATCAACGCACCGGCAACCTCGCCGCCGAGCGCGACCGCTTTCGTCAACACGCCAAGCGACCCTTTTTGGATCGACCCGTCGTGGTGCTCGAGGAAGACGAGCGTCTTCGCCATCAGACGAGCCGCTTCCCGGCGAGGAACTCGACGATCTGCTCCGCTGCGGTGCCATCGTCCTCGATCTTGCGCGCATCACCCCGCGGCGGCGGAGCGTTCAGGCCCTCGACCGTCGTGCCGGACGCCGTAGCACCACCCACGTCGGCGGCGGCGCGCGTGTCCTGCGGCTTCTTCTTCGCACCCATGATCCCCTTCAGCGACGGGTAGCGCGGCGTGTTGATCGCGTCGGAGACCGCGATCACGGCCGGCAGCGCCGCACGAATCGTGTCGTAGCCGAATTCGGTCTGTCGCTTTCCCGTCAGCGACGAGCCGTCGAGTACGAGCTCGCTGACCTGCGAGATCACCGGACGCCGCAGATGCTCGGCGACCGCCGACCAGAGGCACGCGCCCCCACCATCGGCGGACTGCTGGCCAAACAGCACAACGTCGGCGTTCTCCGCCTCGAGGGCGCCGGCGAGTGCCTTCGCCGTACCCAGCAGATCCGAGCCGGCAAGCGCCTCGTCCGAGACGAGGACCGCGCGGTCTGCGCCCATCGCGAGCGCCTTGCGGAGCGCGTCCATCGAACGCTCAGGCCCCATCGAGACGACGACCACTTCGCCGTCGCCGGTGGCTTCCTTCAGTTTGAGGCCTTCTTCGACGGCATACGTGTCGAATTCAGAGATCGTCAACTCGCCGGTGCGCACGAGTCGCTTGCTCTGAGCGTCGATTCGGCGGCCTCCGGCGGCGTCGGGCACTGCTTTTACGCAAACGGCGATCTTCATGCGGGCGTGACTCTATCCGGCATGCCCGAGTTGGCATCGGTCGAACGCGCGGCTACCGTGCATGAGATGCGGCGCCTGATTCCCGTGCTCGCCGTCGTTGCGCTCACATCGTTGACCGCAGCGGTCGCAACCGCCGGCGTGTCAAGATTCCTTTTCCCGGTCGTCGGCGCAGCGACCTACACCGATGACTTCGGCCAGCCGCGGGCGGGTGGCACACACCAAGGCAACGACCTCCTCGCGGAAAGGCACGCGCCGGTCGTCGCTGTCGAAGCAGGGTCGATCGAGTACTGGACAACCTCGGCGAGCGCCGGCTGCATGCTCTATCTGAAGGGCGACAGCGGGACGATGTACGAGTACATCCACTTGAACAACGACCTGACGGCGACGAACGACAACAAGGGCACGTGCAGCCAGGGCGTCGCGTACGCCGTCCCGAACGGCATCCACGTCGACGCGGGACAATCAATCGGCTACGTCGGCGATTCGGGCGATGCAAACGGCATTCATCCGCACCTTCACTTCGAGGTTCATCCGCGCGGCGGCGGCGCAGTCGACCCGTATCCGTTCCTGAAGAAGGCCGCGCACCTCCTCGTGGCTGCGCCCCCTGCGGGCTCGGCGTTCACATTGCGACTCACCGGCACCGTCATGTCCACCGACGCGACGCAGTTGAAGATGATCGTCTCGTCGCTCGCGGCCTGGCCGTCGCACCTCAAGCAGACGAGCGTGAATCGGGTGCTCCTTCTGACGCTCCCTGCAACGGACGCCGGCACACCGACCCTCGCGCCCGGCGAGAAGATCGTCGCCTGGACGCTTCCTGCACCCGGCACGATCGACGCGTTGACCGGCATGCCCGGCGCGCTCTCGCTCGACCGTGCAGTACCTCGCTGATCGCTACGCGGCGACGCGCGTCTGCAGGAAGTCGACGATCTCGCTCGTCGGGGCTCCCGGCGTGAACACCGCGGCGACGCCCTGCCGCATCAACTCGATCACGTCGTCATTCGGAATCGTGCCGCCCACCACGACGAGCAAGTCTTCGGCGCCTTGCTCACGCAACAACGCGAGAATTCGCGGGACGAGCGTCATGTGCGCACCCGAGAGAATCGAGATGCCGACAGCGTCCGCGTCCTCCTGGATGGCGGTCTCGACGATCTGCTCAGGCGTCTGGTGGAGACCGGTGTAGATGACCTCCATGCCTGCGTCTCGAAGCGCACGGGCGATGATCTTCGCGCCCCGGTCATGACCGTCGAGGCCGGGCTTTGCGATCACCACCCTGATCTTGCGTGCCACGGTGGGGCAGTATAGGAACGTGAAGCTGACCGTCGTTGGCTGCTCGCCCGCGTGGCCGAACCCCGGTGGCGCACAGTCGGGCTATCTCGTCGAGAGCGAGGGTGGCCGGTTGCTGCTCGACTGCGGCCCGGGCGTTCTCCCCCGCCTGCGTGCGACGGAAGGGTGGCCGGTCGTCGATGCGATCGCGATCACACACTTCCATCTCGACCACTGGGGCGATGTCGTCCCGTGGGTTTGGGGACTGCAGTTCGGGCCGGCGGCCGACCTCGAACCTCCGGAACTGTGGCTGCCGCCGGGCGGTCGCACGACGTTGACGAGGCTGGGCGAGCAACTCGGCAAGCGCGACATGTTCGAGAATGCGTTCCAGCTCAAGGAGTACGCCGACGGTGAGGCGTTCACCGCCGGGGGCTCAACGGTCGTGCCGCGCAGAGTGCTGCACTACGAGATGCTCGCTTTCGGGTTTCGCGTGTCGCAGAACGGGACGACACTGGCGTACTCCGGCGACAGCGGTCCGAGTGACGCGCTTCTCGAGCTCGCGCGCGACGCAGACCTCTTCTTGTGCGAGGCGACGCTGCTCGCGCCGAATCCCGAAGGTGGGACGCGCGGGCACCTTGCCGCGACTGAGGCGGCGGAGGTCTTCAGCGCGTCCGGTGCGAAGCGTTTGCTGCTGACCCATCGACCCGCCGAGCGCCCGCTCGAGAACGGCTACGAGCAGGTCTACGACGGGTTCGAGCTCGAGCTGTAGCCGAGCGCCTTCGCGTATCTCCGAGCGTCGCGCCGGCCGCGAATTGTGCGGCCGAGCCCCCAGGTGCCGAGAAACAGGATCAACACTCCGAAGAACACGAGCGGCGCCATCAGCCAACGGGCGGACAGCTTCGGGTTGAACGGCGGTGGCGGCGGGCCTGCGCGTCGCGTCGGGCTCAGCGTGCCCCCGCCGCCGATGCCTTTCGGGACCCACGACGCGACAAGCCAGTGATGCGGCCGCCCCGGAGAGCGCTTCAGCTCGATCGTGAACGTCTTTGCCGACCACCCGTTGCCGCGGCCCGACACGAGCCCCGTATCGATCGCAACGTCGTTCTGGTACGCGTAGAGGATGCTGAACAGACCGATTCCGTCGGCTTTGAACGGCACGACATTGTTGAACCCGGTGTCCCACGACTTTCGTGTCTGCCCGGCCTTCATCTCAGGCCCGAGCATGCTCCAGGCCACGTCGAGATGCTTCCGCCGCACGGCGGTCATGACGAATCGGCTCGTGACATCGAAGAGCTCATTCCGGTCGTTCTTGCTGAGGTGCATCCGCGCCGGGATGCGATAGACCGTCGCGGGCTTGTCGTTCAGCGGCGTCGCGGCCGACTTGCCGGTGTTCGAATACTTCGTCGCCGCGACCGCGATCAGGCCGGCAACGACGAGCAGAACCGTGATCCACCCGGCGCGGCGACGGAAGCGAGGTGACGACAGGCGGCGCCTCATGTCGTCATCACGTTCCCTCGTCGCGGCGGCAGCGTCAGTTACCGGCGCCGTTATTGCTCGACCCGTTCGGCACCGGCGCTGCCGCGCGCGGCACCCACGAGTTCACGAGCCATTTTCCGTGCCGTTTGACGATGTCCATGATGAACAGCTGGCCGTGGACCTTCGTGCCGTTCTTGGGCAGCAGCGCGACTTCGATCTGCGCCTCGGCGGGGTAGGAGAAGTCGATCTTCATCGGTGCGTACTTCACGTCGACGACCGGGAACGGCACGACCGCGATGTTCCCCGTCATCCATGACTTAAGCGATTGACCCTGCTTGATCTCGTCCGTGACGATCGAATACGACTGGCCGAGATTCTTCCGCGCGACCGCCGTCTCGATGAAGAGGCGCGCGACTCGTGTCGCACCGTGGGGCAGCTTCACGGTCGCAGGAACCTTCGAGACGTCGACAGCCGGTGTGTTGGTGAGCGCCGTCGCGGGCGAATGACCGGTGTTCGAGTACCGCACCGCCACCACGGCGATGACCATCCCGACGACGACCACGACGATCACCCACGGCAGGGCCTTCCGCCAACCCGGCTTTCGGATCGGCTCGCGGTGCTCGAAGATCGACTCGTACTCGGCGCTCATGTTCACGTCAGAGTAGACGGAGTTCCGTTCGGCTCGTTAGGGGCGAAGTGTTGAGTGACTGTTAACCGGTCAAAAGACCGGGGTCTCCCGCCAGGTGCCCCAGACCTCGCGAAACGCGTCGCACATCTCACCCATCGTGACGTACGCGCGAGCTGCGTCGATGATCGGATCCATGAGGTTGCGGCCGTCGTTTGCGGCGTCAGATTTCAACCGCACGAGCGCCTGCTCGACGGCTGCGCTGTCGCGCCGTGCACGCAATGACTGGACTCGCTCGATCTGCTGACCCTCGAGCTCGGGCGCGACCTTGAGGATCTCGAGCTCGGCCTCGTCTTCGAGCTGGTAGCGGTTCACGCCGACGACGATGCGCTGGCCGGACTCGACCTCCTGCTGGTAGCGGAACGACGCCTCGGCGATCTCCGACTGGAAGAAGTTCTCCTTGATCGCCGCAACGACCCCACCGAGCTTCTCGATCCGGTCGAAGTACTCGTAGGCTTGACGCTCGAGCTCGTTCGTCAAATGCTCGACGTAATAGGAGCCGCCGAGTGGGTCGATCGTGTTCACGACGCCCGTCTCGTGCGCGATCACCTGCTGGGTCCGAAGTGCGATCCGCACCGCATCCTCGGTCGGCAACGCGAGCGCCTCGTCGAACGAGTTCGTGTGCAACGACTGCGTCCCGCCAAGCACTGCAGCAAGCGCCTCCAGCGCCGTGCGGACGATGTTCACCTCCGGCTGTTGCGCCGTCAGCGACACGCCCGCCGTCTGCGTATGAAAACGCATCAACCACGACTTCGGATCCTTCGCGCCAAAGCGCTCCCGCAGCTCACGCGCCCAGATTCGGCGGGCCGCCCGGTACTTCGCGATCTCCTCGAAGAAATCGAGGTGCGCGTTGAAGAAGAACGACAACCTCGGCGCAAACGCGTCGATATCAAGGCCGCGCTCGACCGCCCACTCCACATAGGTGAACCCATCGGCGAGCGTGAAGGCAAGCTCCTGCGCCGCTGTCGAGCCCGCCTCACGAATGTGGTAGCCCGAAATGCTGATCGGATGCCAGAGAGGCATCTCGGTGGAGCAGAACTCGACCATGTCGGTGACGAGCCGCATGCTCGGCTCGGGCGGAAAGATGTACTCCTTCTGCGCGATGTACTCCTTCAAGATGTCGGTTTGGATCGTCCCGCGCAGCCGGTCCCGCGACACGCCCTGCTCCTCACCGACGCACGCGTAGTACGCGAGCAGAATCGCCGCCGGCGAGTTGATCGTCATCGAGGTGGACACCTCGCCGAGTGGGATCCCGGCAAAGAGCGTCTCCATGTCTGCGAGTGAATCGATCGCGACTCCCTCGCGGCCCACTTCCCCTTCCGATCGGGCGTGATCCGAGTCGTAGCCCATCAGGGTGGGCATGTCGAACGCCGTCGAAAGCCCCGTCTGCCCGTGCTCCAGCAGATAGCGGAATCGCTCGTTCGTCTCCGCCGCCGTCCCGAACCCCGCGAACTGCCGCATCGTCCACAACCGGCCCCGGTACATCGACGGATACACCCCGCGGGTGAACGGATAGGCCCCGGGATAGCCGAGATCGCGGTCGTAGTCGACGGGGCTTGTCTCGGGCGTGTGCAGCGGCTCGTTCTCGATCCCCGAGATCGTCGAGAACAACTCCCCCTCGCGTTCGGGTGCGGCCTCGTACAGCTCGCCCCGCCACTGATCGGCCTCAGCGGTTTCGCGCGGGTCCTCGGTCGTCGCCACTGAGCTTGATTCTGCCCGAACCCGGGCGGCGTTACACCAAGGCCTACATTCTCGACCTCAGGTCGAGGTAGAGTCCTTCGTTCGAGGGAGCCCAGGGCTGCTCGGTTCCGCGCCCCACCGCGACTCACCTTTCCGGGGGATCTCCGTTTGAAAACGGTCTGAACCAACGGAAAACCCTCACGGAGAAGCCTCGGGACTCCGAAGATGCGCGTCAGCGGGAACTCGAGCTCAAGACCGGGTTCGAACCCACCCGCTGACCCGACAATGACATACCCCCATGGACTGCGGCACGTGGAGCACGACCCCGTCGATCACAGTGCGACAGCGCACCCTCGGCGTCGGTACTTGCTTACGCTGCTGCTCGCGAGCATCACCGCGGCAACCGTCGTTGCTGCTGTCGTGCTTCGCGATACCTCGTCCGACTCCCCGGGCGCCGTCGCGCCGTTCGTCGCGGAGGCGCTCGGACCTCACGATTCGGCGGCCGCCCTTGCCCGGAACTTCGATGCCCTGACGCGCGTCTCGATCGCCGCCGGCGGAGTGCACCTCCGCCGCGCCGGCCAGTCCGTGGCAATCACGGCGGCCGGGACCGGCGAAGCAGCGTGGACGCGCCATGCCTGGGGCGTCGATCGCTCGACGTCGTTCGGCCGCGAGGCGATTGTCGTCACCGCGCCGCGCGCCGAGGAGTATCTGACGGTCGATCGGCACCTCGGCCCGAAGGTCTGGTCCTGGCGCCTCGAGTTCGGCGTTTCTCAACCTAAGGTTGAGCTTGATGGAAGCGTAACTTTCCGGAACGCCGGCACCGTCGGCAACATCCGGATCCTCCCGCCCGCGCTCTTCGACCGCACCGGAAAGACGATCACGCCCGCCGGGTCGCGGTGGTCACTCGCACGGCACGGCGGCGCGACCTTCCTGACGCTCGCCGTCGACGACCGTGCCCTGCCGACGCCCTACGTGATCGATCCGATCGCGATCGTCGGCTCGCCCGGGCAAACCGGCAACACGAAGACCGGCTCACCGCTTGCGATTCTGAAACCGACCGGCCTTGCGACCGGGAACCTGATGGTCGCGACCATCTCGCTGCGCGACGCGACCGCCGCGGTGACGGCACCGGCCGGCTGGAGCCTCCTGACGTCGATCGCGACGTCGGGCAACACGACCAAGCAGTGGGTGTACACGAAGGTCGCAACCGCCGCCGAAGCCGCGTCGTACTCGTTTTCCTGGTCTGGCGGCAGCGGCGCGAGCGATTCCTCGGGCGTGATCCTCGCCTACTCCGGTATCTGGTCAGGGGCGGGAAGCAACATCGACACCTCGACCACCTCGACGGCGAACGCGACAACGACGGACGCGACTGCTGCGGGCGCCGCGACCTACGCCCAAGACATGATCCTCGCCCTCTACGGGACCGCAGGCGACTCGAACTTCACCACGCCGGCCGGCATGACAGTGCGCGGAGCCGTGACCTCGCAGAGCGGCGCGCCGGCCGTTCGGTCATCGAGCGGAACGTTCGACGTGATTCAGGCCGCATCCGGCGCGGTCGCGGCAAAGAGCTCGACGATCACAAGCCGCGACAACACCGCAGTGATGGTGGCGATTCGCCCCGCCGCGACAGCGGCAAGCACGTCGCTGTCGACCCTCTCGGCGTCACCGACCTCCGTGCTCGCTGACGGCTCGACCACCTCGACCCTGACGGCGACGATCAAGGACTCGAACGGCAATCCCCTCCCGGGCAAGACAGTGACCCTCGCAAAGGGCAGTGGCTCGTCCACGATCGTGACGGTCTCCGGCACGACGAGCGCGACCGGCGTCGCGACGTTCACCGTCACCGATCCGGCCGTGGAATCGACGGTCTATACGGCGACGGATTCGACCGACTCGATCGTGGTCACGCAGACAGCAACGGTGACGTTCACGGCCGGCCCCGTGAGTGCGTCGGCGTCGACGGTTACCTCGTCGCCTGGCTCGGCAAGCGCAAACGGCGTCGCCTCCTCGACGATCACCGTGACGGCCAAGGATGCGTTCGGCCACACGCTGAGTGGCCAGACTGTCACCCTGGCTCAGGGCGGCGGAAGCTCGTCGATCTCGCCGGCGTCGACTTCGACGAACGGCTCGGGCGTCGCGACGTTCTCCGTGACGGACACGACCGCACAGACCGTGACCTACACGGCGACGGTCGCGGGCACAGCGGTGACCCAGACCGCCCAGGTGGTCTTCACGCCCGGCGCGGCCGCGACGCTGACCGTGTCAGGCCCGGCGAGCGCGACCGCAGGCTCGTCGTTCGGCACGCTCTCCGTGACAGCGAAGGACGCGTTCGGCAACACGGCGACCGGCTACACCGGCACGGTGCACTTCACGGGCGGCGGCACCAGCCCCACCCTCCCCGCGAACTACACGTTCGTCGCGGGAGACAGCGGCACGAAAACGTTCACCGCGACGCTCAGGCAGGCCGGGAACCGGACGATCACCGCGACCGACACCGTCACCGGCACGATCACGGGCACGACCGGCACGATCACCGTCAACCCCGCCGCGGCATCGACTCTCAACGTCACGGGTCCGGCCAGCGCGACCGCCGGCTCATCGTTCGCGACGCTGTCGGTCACCGCGCTCGATGCCTACGGCAACACCGCGACCGGCTACACGGGCACGGTGCACTTCACCGGTGGCGGCACCAGCCCGACGCTCCCCACCAACTACACCTTCATCGCCGGCGACAACGGCGCAAAGATATTCACCGCCACGCTGACCCAGGCGGGGTCGCGCACGATCACCGCGACCGACACCGTCACCGGCACGATCACCGGCACCACTGGCACGATCACCGTCAACCCCGCGTCCGCCGCGACACTGACAGTCACCGGACCTGCCAGCGCGACGGCAGGCTCCGCGTTCGCAACGCTGTCGGTCACCGCCGTCGACGCATTCGGCAACACGGCCACCGGCTACACCGGAACCGTCCACTTCACCGGCGGCGGCACCAGCCCCACGCTCCCCACCAACTACACCTTCATCGCCGGCGACAACGGCACCAAGACCTTCACCGCGACGCTGACCCAGGCTGGTGCCCGGACGATCACCGCAACAGACACCGTCACCGGCACGATCACAGGCACGACCGGCACGATCACCGTGTCGGGGGCGTCCGCGTCGACACTGACCGTCACCGGTCCTGCCAGCGCGACCGCAGGCTCGTCGTTTGCGACGCTCTCGGTAACAGCCAAGGACACGTTCGGTAACACGGCGACCGGCTACACCGGAACCGTCCACTTCACGGGCGGCGGCACGAGCCCGACCCTTCCTGCCAACTACACGTTCGTCGCGGGCGACAACGGCACCAAGACGTTCACCGCGACGCTGACCCAGGCTGGTGCCCGGACGATCACCGCAACAGACACCGTCACCGGCACGATCACAGGCACGACCGGCACGATCACCGTGTCGGGGGCGTCCGCGTCGACACTGACAGTCAACGGCCCTGCCAGCGCGACCGCAGGCTCGTCATTCGCGACGCTGTCGGTCACCGCGCTCGATGCCTACGGCAACACCGCAACCGGCTACACCGGCACCGTCCACTTCAGCGGCGGCGGCACCAGCCCGACCCTCCCCGCGAACTACGCCTTCCTCGCCGGCGACAACGGCGCGAAAACATTTACTGCGACATTGACGCAGGCCGGTGCGCGGACGATCACCGCGACCGACACCGTC
>JBBQQU010000033.1:0-27770 GCA_038215565.1 Gaiellales bacterium
GGAGATGGCTCAGACCAAGCAGGTCGTTCGGGTCGGGCGAAGGGCATAGCGGTGCCTACGTTCAAGCCCGACCCGGGCGAGATGCGCAGTGTGTCTGAGCCACCAGCCGCGAGTGCGCGTGCATTTCACATCAGGCCTCTACCCCTCGGCGTGCTCGCCGCCGCCGACGTGGCGGTGGTTGCGGCAGTCGCAGCGGGGCATCATGCAAACGTTGGCTCGGTCGTCGCCGCACTCGTCCTCGCGCCGGTTGCGGTCGCGGCAACAGCCGCGATCGCCGGGCGTATCGGCGGCGAGCGCTTCGCCGTCGCCGCGGCCGCAGTCTTCGTGCTCCTGCCGCTCCTTGCCAATCGCTACATGCTCGCGACGTATCGCGGCACGTTCGACGCGCACGCGCTGCCGGCACTCGTCGGGATCCGCCACACCGCTGTCTTCGCACTCGGGGTCGGAATTGCCGTCCTCGTCGTTCTCGCGCCGCAGGCGGTTTCGGCGGCAGGCGGCGTCATCGGTCTGATCGTCGTCGCCGCCGTCTGGCACCTCGACGGCCTCAACACGCTTCGCCCAGGCCTCCACGAGACTGTCTGGAGCATCGCGCTCCTCGAATGGCTCGTGCTCGCGGGGATCCTGGGTGCAGCGCTGCGGGCGCCGCTGCTCGCGACGGCACTCGGCGGCTGGCTGCTCGCCGGATTGCTCTGGGCGACCCACTCGGGTTACGACGGCGCCGCCTTCTGGCGGTCGCTCGCGGTCGCGGCTCCCGGCGCGGCTCTGCTTCTCAGCTCGGTGGCGCTTCTCGTACCGCGTCTGCAGCCGGCTCGGCAGGCGGCTGCGGCTCCGCCCGAGCACTGAGCTCGAGTTCGAGCAGCGCGAGTCGCTGAGCCAGGATCACGTTCTGATCCGAGAGCTTCGACATCACGGTCGAGTAGTGCAGGAGCACCGCGAGCACGAAGAGAAGCGCGACGGCAAAGAGCACCGCGGGCGGGTACGTCTGAACGCCGAACCAACCCGCGATCACGTTGAGGCCGCCACGCCATGCGGAGAGGGCGAGGAGCACGAATCCGGTGAGAACCCACAGCAGCGCATACCGCTCGCGCAGCCGCCGCGAACGAATCAACTCGAAGACCACGCCGAGGAGCAGCAGCGATGCCGCCGTCGCCGCGAGCGAGACGGTCAGCGGAGTCTGACCCGAGGCGATCATGCTTCCTCGAGGGGCGTCGCCTTGCGCCTCAGCGACCCGATCACGACGGCGAGCATCACCTTCGCCATGTAATACACGGTGCGAAAGCCGCGAATGGACGATCGCCCCGCGGCCCGCTCGCGCATGAGGACAGGCAGCTCGGTGAGGACCAACCGGTGCTTGTGGGCCATCACGGCAGCTTCGACCTCAGGGTAGTCGTGGGGGTAGTCGGCGGCAAAGAGCTCGATCGCCTTGCGATTCAACACCTGGAACCCACTCGTCGTGTCGGTGAGCTCTTGCGCGGTGAGCAGCGATACCGTCCGCGCAAGGATCCGAATGCCGATCCGGCGTGTCGCCGACGACCGGTAGCCGTCGGCGCCGGCGAACCGTGAGCCGACGCACACATCGGCGGCGCCGCTTCTGACGACGTCGACCAGCGGGCCGAGCTCCCCCGGATCATGCTGCCCGTCACCGTCGACTCGGATCGCAAGGTCGTAGCCGTGCTGTGCCGCGTAGCGGAACCCGGTCTGCACCGCGCCGCCGATCCCTAGGTTGTACGGCAGGCGGACGACACGCGCGCCTGCGCCCCTTGCACGATCCGCGGTCGCGTCGTGCGAGGCGTCATCCACGACGAGAATGTCGACACCCGGATCGAAGGCCGCGAGCTCGGCGATCACGCCGACGATCGCGTCCTGCTCGTTGAACGCGGGGATGATTGCGATGCGCTTCATGCGCTCGCCTCTAGCCCGACGAGGCCGAGCAGCTGGCGGGCGCGGTGACGGTAGGTGTGCTCGTCGAGCACGCGCTCGCGTGCGCGCTTGCCCATCGCCGCCGCCGCACCGGGGTCGCCGAGCAGGTCGCGGTACGCCGCCACCGCTTCGGCAACGTCATTCACGACGATGAGCTCCGAGCCCGGCTCGAACCACAGCTCGATGCCGTCGTAAGGGTTCGACACGATCGCGGCGCCTGCGGAGGCAAGCTCGAACGGGCGACAGCTCGACGACGCGTGCACGGTCGCGTGCGATCGGCGGGTGATGCAGAGGTTGATCCGTGCCGCCGAGATCGCGCCCGAGAACACATTGAACGGAACGTCGCCGATCGCACGGGCGTTTCCGGTGTCGCCACGGAAGTCGCGTCCGCCAAGTGCGAAGTCGACGTCCGGTAGCTCACGCGAAGGCTCACCGACCATCGCCTCCATCCAGTCGCGCCGGAACTTGTCGCCGTAGCCATAGAAGAGGACATCCATCTCCTTCGCAACGGGCTGCGGCGCGAAGAGCTCGGGGTCGGCGCCCCAGAACACCGCCTCGGCCCGACGCGCCCCAAGTGCGCGCAGGCGCTCGAGGCCGCCTTCCGAGTTCGAGATCAGGAGGTCGTACTCGGACGGGTCGGCGTCGTGGTACCAGTTGAAGCCGGTGTCCATGCCGCCGAACTCCGGCAGGCTCATCGGCACGTCGCCGTCGTAGAAGACGACCGGGATGCCGAACCGCTCGCGCAGCGCAGTCGGGATGCCGCGGATGTGCGCCATCGGCACGGTGAAGACGATCACGGCGTCGGGCTTCTCGCGCTCGATCAGCGCCTCGAGGTGCCGCCGCCAGCGCGGGGTTACCCAACGGCGGATGAGCTCGCGTGTCATCCGGTCGCTCGGCGAGTCCTCGGGATCGACCTCGGCCCGCCGCAAGTACCGGTCGCCCTTCAGCCGCGCAACGGTGTCGCGCGCGCGCGCGAACGACTCACCCTCGAAGTAGGTGGGGTTGGGAGCGGTACGCCACCAGGGCGACTCGATCGGACGACCGCGATAGGGCGTGACGATCAAGTCCGCCCCTTCCTCGGCGAGCCCCTTCCAGAGCTGCCACCAGGCCGGCGTGCAGCCGTAGCGGAAGTCGAGGTCGATGGCGGACGCTACGGCGAGAATCTTCGGCGCGCGCATCTGCCGGGAAGTGTCGCAGAGGGGCGTTACGACGCCGTAAAGCCGAAGGGGTTAAGCCGCCGGCCTAGTACGCGCCCCCGCGTCCGAGCACGGCGAACGGCGTCTTCACGAGGATCGAGATGTCGAGCCAGATCGACCAGTGCTCGAGGTAGTAGAAGTCGAGCCGAACGAGGTCGTCGAAACTCAGGTCGGAGCGTCCGGCGATCTGCCATAGCCCGGTCATTCCCGGCAGGACGTTGTAGCGCCGGCGATGCCACGGTTCGAGGAGCGCGTAGTCGCGCAGCGGGAGCGGCCGCGGGCCGACCAGTGACATCTCCCCGCGCAGGACGCTCAGGATGTTCGGGATCTCGTCGATCGAGAAGCGGCGCAGAAACCGGCCGACGGGGGTCACGCGGGGGTCCGCGCGGATCTTGAACAACGCACCGCTCGCCTCGTTCGACTGCTCGAGCGCAGCCTGATGGTCGGCCGCGTCGATCACCATCGTCCGGAACTTCATCATCTGGAACTCACGCTCGCCGAGCCCGATCCGCGGGTCGGCGTAGAGCACGGGCCCGCGCGACGTGAGCTTGATCAGGGTCGCGATCAACAACCAGATCGGTAGGCCGACGACGACGATCGCCGCCGACACGACGACGTCGAACGCCCGCTTGGCGGCCCACTGCGTGCCCGCGAAGATCGGCGGCCGCATCTCAAAGAGAAGGATCCCGTGGCCCGGCACGTACTCACCGCGCTCGACGAGCAGCTCTGTCGTCCGCGGCGCAACGCGCACCTTGACGCCGCGGCGGTGCGCCTCCTCGACGATCTCGAGCAGACGCGCCTCGTCGAGCCCCGAGTCCGCGACGATCAACTCGTCGAGCGGCGCCAGGCGCAGGATCTGCTCGACCTCCGGCCCGGTCGTCACCTCCCCGACGAACTCGTAGTCGATGCCGCCGCGGCTCGAGCCGAGCGTGTCCTTGAGATGCAAACGCTGCTCGTCGTCGCCGACGAGCACCGCGCGGCGTCGAACCCCCGAGGCGCGAAGCAGGGAGCCGGTGATTGACTCGTAGCTTGTTCGGAAAACCGCGACCAGTACAGCGACGAAGATCGCAGCGACGACATAGAGGCCGAAGGTCGTGAAGTGCTGCCCGGTTCCCGCGGCGAAGCCGAGCGACAGCGCCGCGACGAGGAACACGCTCGGCGCGACACGTGCGGCTCCCTCACGCGTCTCGCGCGGCGCGTACAACGACGCTCGCCAGAAGACGAGGATGAGGATCAGAATCAGAAACGGCAGCCACGCGGTCTCCTGATCCCAGAGAAACCCCCAGAGGACCGGATGCGGGTCGACGACGACAGCGCGCAGCGCGAGCGCGACGTAGAGCCCGAGCACGAGGCCGCCGATGTCGATCGTGGCCAGGGTGAGTGCACTGACGACGCGCCGAAGCAAAGCCTTGATGGGCGCCCGGGCGAGGAACGTCGGACGTCCATAGCGAACGTCCTCGACGATGCCAGCTGGGGCCGGGCTAGCCGGCCGCCCGTGCAGATCCGGCTTTCCCACGGCGCGATCGTACCTCTCTCATCGCCGCGATCACCAGCTCGGCCCAGTGGTCGAGCGAATGATGTTCGACGACGCGGCGACGGAGCTCGACGCCCGTGGCCGCGCGCACCGACCGATCGGCGCCTGCAACCTCGGCAAGAACTGCCGCGAATGCCGCCGGATCGCGCGGTGGTGCGAGCAGCTGCAGCGGCAGGTCGTCGAGAAGCGAACCGAACGACGCATTCGTCGAGATGATCGGGCGCGCGCAGGCGGCGGCCTCAAAAACGGCCTTGTCGAGCGTCGAGCCTGCGCGCGGCTCGCTGGGGCTCACGACGACGTCGCATGCGGAGAGCAGGGCGGGGATCTCGGCGCGTGAGACCGGATCTCTCAGCGCGACACGATCGCGCAGGAGCGGGTCTCCTGCGATTCGCTCTTGCAGCTCGACGCGGTGCGCGCGCTCGTCGGGCGTCAACGACGGTCCGCGAATCTCGAGACTCGCCTCCACACCCCCAGCTGTTGCGAGCGCGAGTGCGTCGAGCAACGTCACAAGGCCCTTCCAGCGCGCTGTCCGTCCAAGCGCGAGCAGTCGAAGTGGCCCGTCGTGTTCGTCAGGTGGCGGTGCGGTGAACCGGTCGACGTCGATTGCATGACCGATCGGACGAACCTTCGGCGATGCGATCGGAAAACTCGACCGATCGACGCTCAGGATCGGGTCGGCGAGCAATGCCGCAACACGGAGCACACGGCTCGCGTGCCAGTGCGTGTACCAGAGCCCGAGAGGCAGACGCCGCGCGCGGGTGAGCGGTGCGGCCAGCACGGTGAACTCGGGGACCATGTGCGTGAGCACGCCGTCAGCGCCGGGAAGCGCCGCTGCCAATGCGCGTTCGAACCGCACCCCTCGCGCGAGCTTCGTGTCGGCATCGAACGTTCGCACGGATGCGTTCTCGGGGATGTCGTTCCAGTTCACATCGCGAGCGACGACAGCGAGCTCATCGACGCGCGCCGCAAGCGCACGCACGAGGTCGACCGTCTGGCCGAGCGCGCCGTGATTCGGATCGACCTCCTGCGTGATGAAGACGAGCTTCACGACGCGCCCGCGATGCTTCGGTCGACGAGGTCGCGATAGGCCCGCGCAAAATCCTCGGCGGTTTGATGCCAGCGGAGGTACGTCGTCCGCGCAGCTGTGCCGAGTCGCGCGACGAGCTCGTCGTCCTCCAGCACCCGGCGAAGCGCCGCGGTGAGCGCGTCGGTGTCGGCGCGCGGGATCAGGATCCCGTCGACACCATCGGTGACGATGTCGGGGATGCCGCCGGCGTCGGTGCCGACGACCGCCCGCCCGCGCGCGAACGCCTCGAGCACGACGCGTCCTAGCCCCTCGGGGTACGAGGGCAGCACGAGCGCACGCGCCGCGTCGATCTTCGTGACAACCTCGTCGGGCTGCAACTCGGCGTGATGCTCGACCTGCGAAGGAAGGTCGGCGGCGAGTTGGTCGATCACTTCATGGCGCGAGCCCTTGCCGACGATCACGAGGATCGCGTCCGGCAGCACCACTGCGACACGCCGCCACGCCGCCGCGAGGCCGTCGACGTTCTTGTAGCGCTCGAGCGCGCCGACGAAGATGACGCGCTGCGCGGCCGGCAGCGGTGCGGGCGGCGGTTCGTGGAACGCGCTGAGGTCGCTGTAGGTCGGGAACGCTGCAGTCGCGGGCTTCCCCCTCGCCTCCTCGATGATCGACGAGGTGAACGCAGAGAGGGCGCGGGTGGAGTCCGCATGCCGGATGCCCGAGCGTGCCACCGAGTCGGTGAGCGAGGACACGAGCCGCCGCGCGGGCGAGCCGTAGCCGCGTGTGAACGTGCGTGGATCGCCGTGCACCTCGACGATCAGCTTCGCGCGCGAGCGTGCAAGTGCGCGGCCGATGCGCGCCGCTTCGCCGACGAACGGATCCGAGGCGACCACCACGTCGGCCGGAAACGCACGCAGCAAGCGCGCGATCTCGAAGGGAAGCCGCGGATAGAACGACCCCGCGGCACCCGGCAGGATGCGGAAGCGCGCGTCGCTCGCGCCCACCCCGGCGTTCAGCACGCGCAGGTCGAGCACCTCGGCAAGAGCGTCCCACTTGCGCTGAAGCCACGGCGCGAGTGGCATCGCGAGCCGACCGCGGCCGACGAAGAGGACGCGCGGTCTCACGCAGCGGCCTCGGCGAGAATCCCTTCCAACCGCCCGTAGATCGCGTCGCGCCCGATCGCCGCCACCGACGGCTTCGCGGCTGCCGCAAGGCGCGCGCGCAGTCCGTCGTCATGCAGGACCTCACTCAGCGCAGCGGCGAGCGCGGCCGAGTCTCCTGCTGGCACGAGCAGCCCGTTCTCGCGGTCGTGCACGACCTCCGGCACTCCGCCGACCGCTGTCGAGACGACGGGGGTGCCGACCGCGAGTGCCTCGACGGCGGCGTGGGGCAGGTTCTCCCACGCGCTCGAGAGGACAGCGGCCCGTGCGCCGGCAAGGCGCGAAAGAACCTCGTCGCGCGGGAGTGCCCCGACAAACGTCACTCGCCCCTCGAGCCCTCGGCTCGCAACCCCGGCCTCGAGCGCGGCTCGCTCCGGGCCGTCGCCGACGATCTCGAGCCGTGCGTCGCCGACCTCGACCATCGCGTCGAGCAGCACGGGCAGCGCCTTCTGCTCAGTCAGGCGGCCGACGAAGACGAACGTCCCGGGCGCGACCTCTGCAGGCACGACGTCGAAGGGGGGTGGCGCCGGGTTCACGAGCACCTCGATCCGCCCGGCATCAAGCCCCCAGCCCTGCGCGATCTCGGCGAGGTAGCGGCTCGGCACGACGATCCGCCGCGCCCGTCCGAGAGAGAGCGAGCGCAGACGCTTGAGCGCGCTGCTGCGTGGGTCATGGGCGCCCTGGAACTCCTCGAGCGAGCCGCGGAAGATGCCGTAGCGTCGCGCGCGCTCGTAGGCGGGATCCGATACGAGCTTCGCCACGAGCGGCCGCCGTGCGGAAACCGACGCGGCCGCGGCTGCCGCGTAGGTCGCTGTCGCGTAGACGACATCGGCGTTGCGCGCCAGGCGGGCGCCGGCGAGCGCAACGCGCGGGTAGCGGACGACGAATGGGTTGCCACGGGCGATCGCGCTCACCGGAACGGGCCGCTCGGTGGGCTCGGCATCTGCCATCGTGACAACGCACACGTCGTGGCCTCGATCCCGCAGGAAACGGGCGAAGTCAGGCCCATGCGTCGCGGGACCACCCACGTCGGGCGGCCAGATGCCCGTGAGGAAGACAATCCGCATCGGGCTATCGTAGGGGCCGCGTGGCTGATGTCCGGCACATGGCTCTGCTCGCCCAGCTGCGCTCTCCGCGCGTGGCGCTGCTGCTCTTCACGCTCGCCCTGTGCCTCGTTCGCGCTCCTGACCAACCCGGGCTCGCGATCGGAATCGGCGGTACGAGCGCGCGTGTGGTGCCCGGGGATGTCGCGCTTGCCGTGCTGCTCGTCGTCGCGCTGCTCGAGCTGGCCCGCCGGCGGCTGCCTCGCGCTGCGTGGCCGACCCTCGTCGCAGCGGCGGCGTTCTGCGCCCTCGTGCTTGCGACGGCCGCCGCGAACGGCGCGTCGGCCTTCGTCGCGGGCGGCAAACTCGTGGAGCTCGCCGCGCTCGGGCTCGGAACCGTTGCGTTCGTACGGAGTTACGCCCAGCTCGATGCGATCGCCGACGTGTTGCTGCTGTTCACCGGAGTGGCGGACATCGTCGCCCTCGTGCATTTCGTCGGGGGCGGCGGCCGGCAAGCGTCATTCCTCGGCGAGCATGACTTCGCTGCGCTCGCTGCGATGCCGCTCCTCTACGGCCTCACACTCGTCGCCTCGCGACGAAGGACCCGGCGCGCCGCCCTCGCGATCGTCGTCGGGAGCGTCGGTTGCATCCTCGGCGCCGCGCTTTCGAGCCTGCTCGGTCTGTATCTCGGCGCTGCGTCCCTCCTCATCGTCGCGGCAGTCCGTCGTCGCACCCACTTGCGCGCGATTGCGGTGACGGTCGCGGTGCTCGCGGTCGTGACTGCGGGGACCCTTTCGATCCGCTCCGGCGACCTCGGCTTCCTGCAGTCGTGGTTCGGCAAGCCCGCGTCGACGCCCGGCCAGTACGCAGCCAGCTGGAGCCAGCGGCTCATCTTCGCGTACGTCGGCGGCCGCATCTTCGTCGACCACCCCGTGCTCGGCACCGGCTGGTACGGGAACCTGCCGCCCAAGGAGTTCGCCCGTTACCTGCCCGACGCGCGACGGCGCTTCAGCGACCAGCCGGCGAACTACTTCCCACGCGCCGACGGCGACTTCATCCCGCAACAGACATTCGACCAGGTCCTCTACGAGCTCGGAGCGGTTGGCGGGCTCGTGCTGCTCGGCTTCCTCGTCGCCACCGGCACCGCCGCACTGCGAACGGCGCGGCGCGCGACCGGAGCGCTCGCGTCACTTCCCGCGGTGTGGCTCGCCGGGATGATCGGCGCGCTCGCCGGTGACGGGCTCTTCGGTGGTACGCCGATCGCCGCAATGTTCTGGTTCGTCGGTGGCCTCGCAATCGCACACGTGACGTCCGGCGAGACGACCGAATGAAGATCGTGCACGTGATCGCCCGGCTGAACGTCGGCGGCGCCGCGTTGTCGGTCCTCGAGCTTGCCGCCGGCCAACGGCGGCTCGGGCACGACGTGCTCGTCGTCGCCGGCACGATCCCGGCCGGCGAGGCGCCGATGGAGCACGTCGCGGCCGAGCTCGACGTGCCGCACCTCCACCTGCCCGAGCTTCAGCGCGAGCTCTCGCCGCGCAACGACGCAGCCGCAGTGCGCGCGCTCTACCGGCTCCTCCGCGAGCGCAAGCCGGACGTGCTGCACACGCACACGGCCAAGGCGGGGACGACCGGACGGGCGGCGGCCCTTCTGCGTGCACGTGCGCGGCCGGGAGCGGTCGTTCACACCTACCACGGGCACGTGCTGAGCGGCTACTTCGGGGCCCGGCGCGAGCGCGTCTTCAAGCTGGTCGAGCGCGGGCTCGCCCACGCAACCGATGCGCTGATTGCCGTGAGCGACGAGGTGCGCGACGACCTCGTTCGCTTCGGAATCGCACCGCGGCAGAAGTTCGAGGTCATCCCCTACGGCTTCGACCTGGACGCTCGCGTCGACTCGAGCGAAACGACGCGCGCGACGAAGCGCGCCGAGGCGGGAATCGACGACACGTTCGTGGTCGGGTGGGCGGGGCGACTGACCGACGTCAAGCGCCCGCTCGATCTCGTGCGCACGCTCGCGCAGGTGCCCGACGCAATGCTCGTCCTCGCGGGCGACGGCGAGTTGCGCGGCGAGGTCGAGGCGCTCGCGCAGCAACTGGGCGTTACCGACCGTGTGCGCATCCTCGGCTACGTCCGAGACATGGGTTCGTGGTACGCCGCCTTCGACACGTTCCTGCTCACATCTGCAAACGAGGGCGCGCCCGTCGTTGCGATCGAAGCGCTCGCCGCAGGAGTGCCCGTCGTTGCGACGGCGGCAGGTGGCACCGGGACCGTCGTCGACAACGGGGAGACCGGCTTCCTCACACCCGTTGGCGCGGTCGAGTCGCTCGCCGCTCACCTGCGCGACCTGCGCGACGACCCGGCGCTCCGCGCGCGGATGGGATCGGAGGGCGCAACACGGATGCGCTCGCGCTTCTCGCTCGAGCGAATGGTCGACGACGTCGAACGCCTCTACCGGCGGATCCTCGACGCGTGAAGGTCTTGCACGTCACGAAGGTGCAGGGGATCGGCGGCGCCGAGCAGCATCTGCTGCAACTCCTGCCCGCTTTGCGCGCCCGCGGCGTCGATGCGCGCTTCCTCTCACTCGACGCCGGCGGCGACTCCGCCCGGTTCCATCGCGCTCTCGACGAACGCAGCGTGCCGTGGCGAAGCATCCCCTGCGGGGCCGACGTCTCGCCGCGCCTCGCCGGATCGACTGTCACGGCGATTCGCGCCGAGCGCCCCGCCATCGTGCACACGCACATGGTTCACGCCGACGTCTACGGGTCGATTGCGGCGCGCGTCCTGCGCCTGCCGCTCGTCTCGACACGTCATAACGACGACCGCTATCTGCTCGGGCCGTTCCGCCACGTCGACCGGGCGTTCATGACCACGGCCGGCGCGATCATCGCGATCTCCGACGCTGTGCGCGCATTTCACATGCGGGCCGGCCTGCCCGGGCGCAAGCTCGTGACGATCCACTACGGGCTCGACTCCCTTCCAGACGCGCCGTCGGAACTGACGCCGGCCGAGGCGGGCGTGCCCGACGGAACGCCGCTCGTGCTCGCGATCGGACGGCTGATCGAGCAGAAAGACCACGCAACGCTCCTCGCCGCCTTCGCCCGCATGCAGGGCACCTGCCCGGACGCACGACTCGCGATCCTCGGCTGGGGCAGGCTGGAAGCAGCCACAAGGACGCTCGTCGACGAGCTCGGGCTCCAAGATGCCGTCCTGCTCCCAGGCCGCATCGAGCCGGCGGCATGGCTCGCGCGCGCCGACGTCTTCGCGCACACCTCGCGCTGGGAGGGCTTCGGGATCGTGCTGCTCGAGGCGATGCTCGCGGGCCTGCCGGTCGTCGCGACGCGTGTGAGTGCGGTGCCTGAGATCGTCGTCGACGGCGAGACGGGAATCCTCGTGGAGCCCGGCGATGCAGAAGCGGTCGCCTCATCCCTCACGGCGCTCCTCTCGAGCCCCGACCGGCGGCGGGCGCTCGGCGAGGCCGGCCGGCAGCGCGTACACGACCACTTCTCGGTCGCCGAGATGACGACCCGCACGCTCGCTGTCTACGAGGGGCTCGAGCGATGAGGAAGCTCTCGGTGCGCGAGCTCACCACCGGACACCCGTCGGCGGATCGCGTCGCGCTCCTTTCGCTGTGGTTCAAGGGGCACAACAACCCGCGGCACGCCGAGCTTCTGCCACGGCTCGAGCGGCTCGACGCGTGCCTGCTGACCCTGCCCGACGCGCGGATCCCACGCGGTCTCGGCTACCGCGGCTTCATGCGAGCGAAGCCGCTCATCCAGCACGGGATCTTCAGACCCGCCGCGCGGCGGTACCGAAACCTGCTGACGCTCGACTTCGAGCAGCTCGCACGCTGGCCGAACGCCGCGGTGATGGAGGCTGACGATCCGTTCTTCACACCGCGCGAGCTCGAGCTGCTCCGAAGTCCGTCCCTGCGCGCCTACGTGGTCACCGCCGAGCACGCCGCCCGGCGCTACGAGGCGCTCGGCGTCGACAAGCCATGGGTCGTGATCCCGCAAGGGATCAACCTGGAGGCTGCGACGCCCGAGCTCCGCCGGGAGGCCGCCGCCCGCAAGCGCCCCGGCGAGGTCGTGCTCGGCTGGATGGCGGCGCACCTGCTGACCGACGGAGATCGAAATGCCGACAACCCGCTCTACAACATCGACCACCTGCTCGAGCTGTGGGAAGGCATCCGAGCGCGCGTGCCACAGGCGCGCCTCTGGCTGATCGGCGGCCCGAGCGAGCGCGTTCGCAAGCGCTTGCACGGACGCGACGACATCGAGTTGATCGGCCGCCTGCCACGCGCGGAGGCCCTCGCGACCGCAGCGTCGTTCGATGTCGCGCCGTACGCACGAACGGCCGATCAGGGAATCCGCGCCGCCAAGGTCGCGGAGTTCATCGGCCTCGGGGTGCCGACCGTCTCGTACGACTACGAGGTGACGGCGAACCTGCGGGAGACGGGCGCCGGCGTGCTCGTCCCCGACGCGGCGTCATTCGTCGAAGCGGTGGCGCACTTGCTGACGACGGAGGCCGCGCGCCAAGAGCTTGCGGCCGCAGCGCTTCGCGCGGGTCGCGAACTCGACTGGAACGTCCTCGCTCGCCGGTTCGCGGTCGAGGTTCTCGACCGCTACCTGCCGGCCGGAGCCTAAATCTCAGCCACTGGGTCGAGCGGCGAGCGGCGGCCGAACTCGGTTTTGAACTGACGGCGCTCCTCCCGCGCGAGACCCAAGCGCCAGAGCGCGGCCGCACCGACAACCGTCCAGAGCACCCCGAGCGGGACGAGCGCGAGCAGCGTGCGAGGCTCCCAGAGGCGAGCGATGGCAACGAGCACGACGGCCGCGGCAGCCGCGGCGGGGACGACCGGCCTGAGCACCGCGCGCAGAAGCGCCCCACTCGAGAGCGATGCGGCGGGCGCGGCGATCCGCGGCACGATCCAGGCAAACGCAACGAGATCGGTTGCGAGCGTCGAGACGGCAACGCCCCAGATGCCCCAGCGCCACGCGAGCAGAAACGACAGTGCGAGGTTCGCGAGCGTCGTCGCCGCCGCGACGATCGCGATCGAGCGCTGGCGCCCGAGCGCGATCAGGTACTGCGTCAGGACATAGATCGGCTGGTGGACGAGGAGCACACCCGCGAGGATCGCGAGCACCGCATAGCTCGAGTGGAACCCACCGCCGATCCAGGCCTTGATCAGCAGATCGGGGATCAGAAGCAGCGGCAGCGCGAGCAGCAGCATCAGGGAGGTGCCGGCACGGAGCCCGACGAGCAGGAGCCGCCGCTGGCGCTCGACCTCACCGGCACCCTCGAGCTCTGCGAACGCAGGAAACATGAGCGACGTCGCCGCGGTGCCGATGCCGAAGACCAATGCGAAGAGCTTCGCCGACACGGAGTAGACGCCCGACGCGGCAGACCCGAGGACGATTCCGACGACGATCACGTCCGTCGAGAAGACGATCTTCTGAGCGACGTGGACGAGGAAGTTCGAGGAGCTGAACACCGTCAGTGCCCGCAGGCGCGCGCGGCTGACAAACCTGCGGCCGATCCGAAGCTCTGGCAGCTCGCGCCGCAGCCAGCCGAGCGGCAGGACGAGACGCACCAGGGTCGTCGCAAGCGTCAGTGCTCCAAGAAGAATGAGCCCGCCGCCGCGCGGCACGAACACCGCCACGAGCGCGGCGTAGAGGATCGTCGAGACGAAGCTCGCAAGGTTTTGCAGATCCCAGCGCTGACGTGCGACGAGCAGGTTGTTGAAGAGCCCGAGTGGGAAGCGGAGCGCGAGCGACAGCACGATCAGGAGCGTGGTCACCCGCGCGTCCCAGATCAGATCGTGCGGCGCGCCGACGAGCGACGGGACGGCCCAGGCGAGCGCGATCCCGATCGGCAGCGTCAGCGCACCGATCACGGCGTACATCGCAAGCCCGGTCGACGCGATCTCGTTCAGGTCCTCGGGCGCCCGCCTGCCGTATGCCTCCGCGGCAAATCGGACGACCGACGGCCCGACGCCGAAGTCGAGCACCGACATGTAGATCGTGACCGAGCCGATGAACGACCAGACGCCGAATGCCGGCGTCCCGATCGAGTGGATGACGACAGGCGTGACGACGAGACCCGACACGATCGCCGCCGCGTAGACGGCGTACACGGTGAGCGTGTTGCGGCGAAGGAGGCGCACTAGGGCGTGAGACGCTGGAACGCGGCAAACGCGGGCTTCTTCGCACCGGAGGCGGTCAGCAGTCCCGACTGCCACCCGGCAACCGTCGGCTCGTCCTTCAGCAGGAACCACAGCATCATGTCGATGCGCGGGTTCTTGCGCGCGATCCCGAACGCCTGGGTCAGGTACGCGGCCTGCTTCGCATACGACACGCCGAAGAGCTTGTCGGGCGGATTCGTCTGGTAGCCGTACTCGGTGATCCAGATCCGTTTGTTGCCGTAGAGCTGCGTCACGGCCTTGATCAGATCGCCGATGTTGCCGAGCGTGACCGCGGTCGCCGGCGCACCCTTTGCCGTCACCGGCTTCGTCGTCGGCTGATCGGTCGGGCCGGCGTAGTACGGGTGATGCGCCCAGGCGTCAAACGTCTTCAAGCCCGCCTTTTTCGCGGCGCGGAGGAACGCAAGCGGCGAAACCGAGGGTCGCGCGCTCGACGGGTTGTTGTTCCCGCGCGGTGACGTGACACCGCACGCCACCCGCTCGCCTGCGACGGCCCCCGAGTGGACACCGGTGTAGACGGCGTTGCAGATCTTCGCGTAGTCGATCGCGCTCTGGATCACCCAGCCGGTCGACGTCTTGCGGTACTGCGGCGCAAGGAAGATCGGGTTGTTCGGCTCGTTCCATGCGAGCCACTCTTTGACCGCCGGGATGACACGGCCATCCGCGCCCAGATACGAGCCGCTGAAGCGCCGAGCGGCGGCGACGACGAAGTTGCGTAGGTCGGTCGCCTGCGCCGGTGCGACGTTCGTGCCGCGCCCACCGTTCGCCCAGGTCGGTGTGCCGTAGACGGAGAAAACGACATGCACGCCGACCGCTGCCGCATCCACGACTGTGCGGTCGTAGAGCCCCCAGTTGTAGGCGGGGTCAGCAGGGTTCGTCGCGGTCGCGGGCCGTCGGGACGCGACGCCGAACCGCCCGCCCCAGTAGAGGTTGAGCCGCACCTCCTGGACGTGGAGTTGCTTGAACGTCGCGAAGGTCTTGTCGACCGGTCCGTACAACGTCTGAGCCTCGTCGTAGATGCCGATCCGCAGGTAACGCGAGCCTTGTGCGGGCTGCGCCGTCGCACTCACGAGCGCCGCCGCGAGAACGGCGAGCACCGCTCCGAGCTTCATCCTCAGACGCCGACCGGGTTAGCGCCGAGCGACTCCACCCACCGTCGCAGCCCATCGTCGAGTCCGACTTCGGGCGCCCAGCCGAGAATCTGCCGGGCGCGCGTGATGTCGGGGCGTCGCACCTGCGGATCGTCAGTGGGCAGCGCCTCGAAGACGACCTCGCTCGACGAGCCGGTGACGCGGATCACGGCCTGCGCGAGCTCGAGCATCGTGAGCTCGTGGTCGGGGTTGCCGAGATTGACCGGCAGATGCTCGCCGCTCATCATCAGCAGATAGAGCCCGCGGATCAGGTCGTCGACGTAGCAGAGCGACCTCGTCTGCGACCCGTCGCCATAGACGGTGATGGGCTTGCCGCCGAGCGCCTGGTTCAAGAAGTTCACCGAAGCGCGCCCGTCGTTGCGACGCATGCGCGGCCCGTAGGTGTTGAAGATGCGCGCGATACGCGTGTCGAGGCCCTGCTGGGCGTGGTAGGTCATCGTCAGCGCCTCGGCGTAGCGCTTCGCCTCGTCGTAGACGCCGCGGGGGCCGATCGGGTTCACGTTGCCCCAGTACGTCTCGGGCTGCGGATGCACGAGCGGGTCGCCGTAGACCTCGCTCGTCGACGAGATCAGGAAGCTCGCGCGCTTCCACTTCGCGAGACCGAGCGCGTTGTGGGTGCCGTACGAGCCGACCTTCAGCGACTTGAGCGGTGCCCGCAGGTAGTCGACGGGACTCGCAAGCGCGGCGAGGTGGAACACGTAGTCCACGTCGCCGTCGACGTGAATGGGCTCGACGACATCGTGGTTCTGGAACGTGAAGCCCTCCTCCCGGATGTGCGCGATGTTCTCGAGCGACCCGGACTCGAGGTTGTCGACGCAGACGACGCGATGGCCATGCTCGAGCAGGTGATCGCAGAGGTGCGAGCCGAGGAACCCGGCACCGCCGGTGACGACTGAGGTTGGCATGCGGCCGAATCGTACGCGCGGAGCCGGATCCCGGCCCCGTTCCTTACGAACATTTTTCATCCCGCTGTCGCCGCTCCTGCGCTTTTCCTACCGAATCCACCTACGGCTCAACCGCTGGAGGGTCGATAGTGGGACGAGAGGTATGCGTCGCCTGCTTGCACTAGCCGGATTCGGTCTCATCGCGGGCCTCCTCGCGACGGCTGCGCTTGCCGCAACGGTCGGAGTGACGTCGGTCGTGACCGCCGGGACGACGCTCTCGGTCGCCGGTGGGACGCCGCCGACGTTCAATGTGACACTGAACGGCGCCGACCAGACGGCCAACTACACCCTGCCGGTGGTGGTGGTCGACTCCCGCGGCGGGACGCTCGGCTGGAACCTGACGGTCACCTCGACGACGTTCACAGACGGCAGTGCTGGCACCGGGCACTCCTTCGGCGCGAGCGCCTCGACGATCACGGGGGTGGCAGCGTCGTGCGGCGCAAGTTCCACGTGTCTCCTGCCGACCAACAACGTCGCGAACACCAACCTCGGCCTGCCCGGCGCATCGGGGGCGCCGGTGAAGTACTTCAACGCTTCCTCCGCTGCGGGCGCGGGACGCGGCACGGTCAACGTGGATGCGACGGTCGCGGTCGTCATCCCCGCGAACGTCTTCGCCGGCTCGTTCACGAGCACGGTCACCGTTGCAATCTCGAGCGGCCCGTAACCTGCGGACGATGCGCCGCCGCCTGGTCCTCCTGCTCGGAGCCCTCGTGCTCGGCTGCGCGTTCGTCGCTGTGGCGCGAGCGGCATTCGGCATCGCCGTCCTCCCCGCGACGACGACCAGCAGCCCCGTGACGCTGAACGGCGTCGACCAGGTCTCGACCTTCACAGCGACGATCACCGTCTCGGGAGCCGTCCTCACCGGCTGGAACATCACCGCCTGGGCGCCGCTCCCGGTCTCGGGAGCCAACACGCTCGGGGCGCTCGTCGTTCCGACGCAACCGACCGACGGGCCGTGCTCGGGCGGCGCCTGCACCCAGCCGACGCCGATCGGCATCACGTGGCCGGTGACGGTCGGGACGACAGCCGGAGGCGCGACGAAGATCTACAACGCCAACACCCCGACCGGAAAGGGGACGAACACGCTCACCGTCACGTTCAACATCCCCGTTCCGGCGGGGGCACTCGCCGCCACCTACACAACGACGTTGACGATCATCGGGTCGAACAGCGGGCCGTGAGCAGGACGAGCACCCGCACAGCCCTCCTCGCCGCCCTCGGCCTGCTTGTCATGTTCCAGATCGCGCCGGTAGCGAGCGCCGCGAGCAACGGTCCCGTGTTCGGCCTCCGGGCTGCCGGCAACCCGGCGCTCGGTTACTTCGTCTACGACCTTGCTCCCGGCGCGACGCGGACGGGCGGGATCATCGTCTCGAACACGGGCAACCGGGCGGGCGTTGTGAAGCTCTACGCGGCTGACGCGACGACGGGGCGCACAACAGGCACGGTCTACCTCACGAACACCTCTGCCTCCCACACGGGCACGTGGGTGAAGCTCGCGCGCGACTCGGTCGCGCTCGAACCCGGCGCGCACGCACACGTTGCGTTCACGGTCACCGTTCCCGCCGACGCCAAGCCTGGGCAGTTCGTCGCCGGGATCGTCGCGGAGACGCGCGAAGCGACCCAGGCTCCGACCGTCAAGCACAAGGCGAACGTCCGCATCCACATCCGCAACCTGACGATCGTCGCCGTTCAGGTGAACCTGCCGGGGCCGACCGTTGTCGGCTTCACGATCGGCGGCGTGAAGACCGGCGGTCAACACGGCTTCCAGCAGGTGTTCGTGCATTTCGCGAACACAGGGAATCACCTCGTGAAGCCGAGCGGTGTCGTGACGATTCTCGACTCGGCCGGAAACACGGTCGAGACGCTGCCCTTCAAGATGGACACGTTCCTGCCGCACACCGCGATCGACTACCCAATGCTCCTCACGAAGGCGTTGCCGCCGGGCGACTACCACGCGAAGGTTCGACTCGTCGTCCCCGGAGTGGGCTCCACACCGGGGAAGACCGTCGTCGCACAGCCCGCGTTCTCGGTCTCGAAGCAGGACGTGACGCAGGTCTTCACCTCGTCGAAGCCGACGCAGACGACACCGGGGACGGTGAGCGGGACGAAGGCCTCGAGCTCGACGCCCTGGGCGGTGGTCGCCGCGGTCGCCGTCGGCGCGCTGCTTCTCGCGCTCGCCGTGTTCCAGCTCGTCCGGAGGCGAGGCGGGCCTGCGAGGCAGGCTGAAGCGCCCATGGCTGCTCTGGCCGGAGAGGCCGACTGCGAGCACGACTGGGAAGCCGATTTCGACCGCGGCCATCTGGCCGGCGACGGCGTCTGGCGCTTCCCGCATCGCTGTCGCGCGTGCGGGCTTCAGGTGCTCGCGGCCGATGCTGCGGCCGCGACAGCACAGGCTGACGCCCGTCGCTCGAAGGGGTGACCCGGCCTCACCCGGAGTAGGAGGGTTCGAAGACGGACGCGGGCGCCGACTCACCCGGTTCGGGTAGGCCCGAACTGGCCTCCCGGGAATAGCCGGGCGACCGTGCCGGACGAGGATGAGAGTGGCTATGCGGCGCCTCCTCCTCCCGATTTTCACGGCGCTCGTATTCGCAGCGCCCGCGGGCGCCGGGACGATCATCGTGAAGCTGAGCTTCGTCCCCGGCAAGCTGAGCGTGGCCGCCCCGGCAGCGACTGCGACCGCGGCCGGCTCGGTGCAGGTGCCGGTCACGATCGCCGACGGCCGTGGCAGTGGCAAGGGCTGGACGCTGCGTGTGGTGGCGTCGCGGAGCGTGACGATCACCCGCATCACTGCACGCTGTGCCGCCAACTCGACCTGCAAGCTTCCGACCGCGACGACGACTCCGACCGGCGACATCGTTCTGCAGGCAGCGCACGACTCGGGCATGGGCGTGATGAACCTCACGGTCACCGTCGCGCCGCTCCCGAGCGGCTCACCCCCGGCACCGCTCACGTTTACCGTTTCGTAGGACGGCGGCGTCCCCAAACGGGTGACGAACGCCGTCGAGCGACCCGCTACGCTCCATGAGAACGTTCGGGGGCGCGGACCACCCTGGAGTCAACTCCGAGGAGGCCGCTCGTGTTCAAGAAGCGCACGATCACCGTCGTCGCGACCATCGCAACATTGGTTGCTGTCCCTTCCGGCCTCGCTGGTGCGACCGCAGGACGCACCGCAGGAGCAACCGTGCGCGGCCCGGTCGTTCTCCTTCGGTCGAAGCCGTACTTCCCGATCATGCTGCTCGACCAGTGCACGCCCGACGCCCTCGCGCGCGCCCATACGCTGGGCGTCAACACGATCCTCAACGAGCATTGCGACTCCCTTTCGCCCGCGCGACAGCTCGCGATGATCCAGCACCGGTCGCTGGCCGTGCTGCCGATCGACAATCGGACGGTTCGCGGCAACCGGCTCGTCGGCTGGACGTTCCCCGACGAGCCCGAGAACAACGGGTGGACGCCGGCCACACTCCGTAAGACCCATTCGTACGTTCGCGGGAGCTCGGACGGGCTGCTCAGCTTTGTGACAATTGGCGGCGGCTTCCTGCACGCGCCGTACCGCGACGCGCGCGTTTCGCTCGCGACGTACGGCGAGTTCGCGCGCCTGGCGGACGTCGCCGGGTTCGACCTCTATCCCCTCGGCCACTGCGAGCGCGATCTCAGCGCCGTCTATGACGCGCAGCGAACGTTCGTCAACCTCGCCGGGTCGATGCCGACGTTTCAATGGATCGAGACCGGGCCGATCAAGGCCGGTTACTGCGGCGGCTTCACGATGTCGCCGGCCGAACTGAGGGCGGAGGTGTGGCTCGCGATCGCGGGCGGCGCCCGCGGCATCGGGTTCTTCACGCACACCTGGTCGCCCGAGCACAACGCGTTCGACGTCTCGCCACCGCTGCGGCAGACGATGAAACAGCTGTCAGACCTCTTCGGCGCCACCCGCCCTGGCCTGCTCGGCGAGACCGTCCCGTCGGGCGTGGACAGCGGCGCGATCAAGCTCCTGGCACGCACCGGAAACGATCGGACATACATCTTTGCCGTGAATACGTTGCGCACACCGGTCACGGCGAAGGTGCGCGTTGCGCGGCTGCGCCACGCTCCACTCCGCGTCTTCGGTGAGGGGCGGTCGGTGAACGTCAACGAGTCGCGGTTCTCCGATACGTTCGGTCCGCTCGCCGTCCACATCTACATCCAGCGCGCGAACGCGCGCTGAGACAGCTTCAGCGCAGGTCTTTGTTCGACTCCATGTCGAACCACATCGCGAAGAGCGTGAACTGACTGCCCGAGATCAGAAGCAGCGCGACGAGGACGATCGTCGCGGGCGTGATGTTGTTGCCCATGATCCGCAGCACGAGCTCGAGGACGCCGAGCACGAAGCCGACGGTCGTCATCAGGAAGCCGAGGAAGTAGAAGAAGACGAGTGGATGGAAGTCGCGGATGATGTACTTCTCGCGCATCCGCCAGAAGAAGCCCTTCCAGAGGAGCCACGAGATGCGCGGGACGACGCGACGGATCTTGATGCCGGAACGCTCCCCGACGCCGTAGATCGGCCGCGACGGGAAGTCGCGCACGCGGGCGTTCCACACGTTCAGGTGCACGAGCATGTCGTTGGGGAAGCCGTATGAGACGTAGATACGGTCGAGGTCGAGGAGTTGCAGCACGCGGAGCGACACGACGGTGTAGCCGGCCTGCGAGTCGGCGACGTGCCAGTAGCCCGATGCGACTTTCGTGAGCAGGCTGAGGACGGCGTTGCCGAGGTAGCGGTTGCGCGGAATCAGCTGCCACGCGCTGCCGGTGAAGAGCCTGTTCGCCTTCGCATAGTCGAGCTCGCCGCGGACGACCGGCAGCGTGAGCTCCTCGAGCTCGTCGGGATCCATCTGGTTGTCGCCGGCCATCACGGCGACCGCGTCCATCCGCTCGGCGAGCGCGCGCTTGTAGCCGGTGACGATCGCGGCGCCAACGCCCCGGTTGCGGTCGTGCGTGATCACCTCGACGCGCGGATCTTCCACGCCGCGTGCGCGCTCCGCGGTGGCGTCGTTCGAGCGGTCGTCGACGACGAAGATGCGGTCGACGAAACCGGGAATGCCCTGCAGCGTCGCCGCGATCAGGCCCTCTTCGTCGTGCGCCGGCACCACCACGGCGACGCTCTTTCCTTCGAGCATGACGCCAGCGTACGGTGCTAGACGGACGGGGACGGGCGAGCCACGCGCGTATCGGCGACGATCGCCACGATCGCTCCGAGCAGGAGCCCGATCAACGCGCCGATCACGAGCGAGCTGTTGCGTGAATGTGCCGAGGCCTTCACTGCCCGCGCAGGCTCGATGATCTTCGCGCTCTCGACTTGCGTCGCGAACGCCAGCTGCTGCTGGAGGGCCTCCTGCTGGGCAATCAGGTTGCCCTGTCGCGTCTCCGCGTTGTCCTCCTGGCTCACGATCACGAGCTGCTGCAGCGGGTCGAGATGCGATGCCGCCTTCAATGCTTTCGTGATCGCCGCGAGCTGAACGGTGATCGCGGTGAGCTGCTCGTTCACGCTCGCGAGTGTCTTCTTGAACGTCCTGATCTTCACCGCGACATAGGGCTTGGTCGTCTGCTCGATGACGATCGAGGCGAGCGCATTCGCGGCCCCCGCGGTGGTCGTCGGGTGACTTCCGGTGACGGTGAGCGAGATGATGGGCGTCGCCCGCGCAGCACCCGCGCCGGTTGCCGCTCCGACCTGCGCGACCGAGACGTGACCGAGCAGCGCGGAGGCGCGCATGTCGGCACGGTTCGCCGCCACTTCCTGCGCCGCGGCGGAGCTGACGATTTGCGAGACCGCGCGCGGGTTGGTGCCGTACCCGTTCACGAGCACGCCACCCGGCGAGACCGGCTGCCCGAGCGACAAGAGCGCTGAGGCCTTGTAGTTCGTCCCGCCGCGAAACGAGTAGAGGACACCGACGATCGCGCCGAGCACGAGACCGGCAACGGGAATCCACCAGAGCGCGACGAGGGCGCGCCGCCAGCGCGCGAGATCGACTTCGCGCTCGACGTCGGGGTCGGTTTTCACTGGCGCCGTCACTCGGCGGCGACTCTAGCCGACGCCCATTCCCACTGGCGCGCCAGCCCGTCTTCGAGTGAGACGCGAGGCTGCCAGCCGAGCTCGGTGCGAATGCGCGTCGTGTCGGCCTGGGTACGGCGCTGGTCGCCGGGCACGGCCGGCTGGCGCCGGCGCACGTCGAGCGTCCGGCCGGAGATCTGCTCCAGGAGCGCGATCGTCTCGTTCATCGACGCCTCGATTGCACCGCCGACGTTGTACGTGCCGTTCCCGCGCTCCATCGCGAGGATCGTGCCGTCGACGACGTCGCTCACGTAGGTCCAGCCGCGCGACTGCTCGCCGTCGCCGAAGAGCTCGAACGGGCCGCGCTCGGCGAGCGCGAACGCGATCCGTGTGAACGCCATGTCGGGGCGCTGGCGGGGTCCGAACGCGTTGAAGTAGCGAACGACCACGCACTCGAGCCCGAACGCCCGCGCGTGGGCGTCGGCGAGATGCTCGCAGGCGAGCTTCGTGATCCCGTAGGGGGAGTTCGGACGCGGAACCGTGTCCTCGGGCGTCGGATAGCGCTCGGCCGCGCCGTACACCGACGACGACGAGGCGAAGACGACCTTGACCCCGTCGCGAGCCGCGGCCTCGAACACACGCTGTGAGGCGAGCTCGTTGCGGCGCAGGTAGAGCGGGAAGACATCGCCGAAGCTGCGAACGCCCGGCTGCCCGGCGAGATGGAAGACACCGTCGACGCCCGCGAAATCGAGCGGATCCTCGGCGAGGTCGAGGCGCTGCACGTCGAGGCCACGTGCGTTCTCCTCCTTCAGCGCCGGGTCGTAGTAGTCGGTGAAGCAGTCGATGCCGCGCACGTCGTGGCCCGCAGCCTTCAACGCCTCGGCGAGGTGCGAGCCGATGAACCCGGCCGCGCCGGTGACGACGTAGCGCATCGCGTGACCCTACCCGCACGCCCTGGTGAGCAGGATCCCTGCGCGGCGCACGTTCGCGAGCTGTCCACGCACCGCGAGGTGGCACACATGCTCGGAGGCGGTGCCGCCCGGACGACCGACGTGAATCGCGAGCGGGTGCACGCCGACAACCCGCAACCGCTCAAGGCCGCCACGGCGCAACACACGCAGGGCGCCGGCCTCGGTCAGCCGGTGGGGGTGGGGTGCGGCCCGCTGCTCGACGAGGCCGTAGAGCTTCGCACTGCCGACGAGGTACAGGCGTTCCGAGTCGGCGACCACCGGCGAGTACTGCCCGTCCGGGAACGACCACACCTGGTGGCCGTTGCGCGCGTCGAGCGCGTACGTCGTGCCCTTCAGCGTTGCGAAGTAGACGCGGCCCGCGATGATCGTCGGCGACCCCGAGATCGGCCCGTTCGCCGTGAACTGCCAGAGGACCGCTCCGGTCGCGGCGTCAAAGCAGAAGAAGCGGTGCGAGTACGACCCGGCGTACACTCGGTCCCGCCAGACGGCCGGTGAGGAGTAGACGTAGCCGCCCGTCGACTGCGACCAGCGCAGCTTGCCACTCGCTGCGCCGAACGAGTAGACCTTGCCGTCGGTGCCGCCGATGTAGACGCGCCCGTATGCGACCGCCGGCGTGCCGTAGAAGTTCCCGGCGTGTCCGAGTCGCGGCTGCGCCTTCGCCTGCCAGAGCACCCGACCGTCGAGGGCGTTGAGCGCGTAGACGTGGCTCGAGTAGTCGCCGACGAAGAGGCGGTTGCCGGAGACAGCGACGCCTCCCTTCACCTGCCCGGCGAGCTTCGTCACCCACCGCACCTTCCCCGTGCGCCGGCGCAGCGCCCACACGCGTCCGTTCCAGTCGCCGACGTACACCGACGCGCGAACGACGAGCGGCGACGACTCCGACGGGCCGATCACCTTGCGCCAGCGAACACTGCCGTCGCCCACGCCGAACGCGATCACCTCTCCCGTCAAAGCGGCGCTCGGCTTCCGGTTGCAGGGCGGTGCATTCAGGAAGCTCTGGAAGACGACGTGCCGGTCGACCGCGGGCGACGCGGCGACGCACCGATGTGACACGTAGCTCCACGCCTTGCGGCCGTTGGCAGCACCGACTCCGAACATGACGCCGGCGTTGTTCGAGAAGAAGAGGCGCCCGTAGGCGACGACGGGAGGGAACTCGACGAGGCTGCGCGCGTGGAACGTCCAGACACGGCGAAACGGCGGCGCGAGCGAGATGCCGTTCGCAAAGCGGAGGCGCTCGGCGTCGTGGCCGTAGGTCGGCCACGCGACACCCGGCTCCTTCGGCTTCGTGGCAACCGTCTCGGTCGGCACGAACTCCACCGTCGAGGATCCCTTGACGTCACGCGCCTGCTGCTGCACGTGCAGGTAGTACGCGACGCCTCCGCCACCGGCGAGCAGCACGACTGCGATCACGGATACGAGAAGCGCGCGCTTCATCGGTGCTCGACTGCGTAGAGACGCGAATAGCCATGGAGGAGGAGCCTCGTGCCGCTGCCCGACACGGGCACGTACTCCCCGTGGGGGAAGCTGAGGACGACGCGCCCGCTGCGCGCGTTCACTCCCACGATGCGATGCGCGAACGAGCCCGCGTACGCGATGCCGTCGACGACGACCGCGGCACCCGAGATGGGCCCGCCGGTGCCGTGCGCCCAGACCGTCCTCCCGTTGCTCGCGGAGAGTGCGTAGAAGACGCCGTTGTACGACCCGAAGAAGACGCGCCCGGCGGCGACCGCCGGCGACGAGTAGACGTACGAACCCGTCGACCGTCGCCAGAGGAAGCGGCCGCGTGTGGAGAACGCGGTCAGCGAGCCGCCCGTGGAGCTCGGGACGAACACGCGCCCCGCAGCGACGGCGGGCGTGCCGTACACGCGCCCGTTCACGGAGCGTGACCAGCGGAGACGGCCGTCGGCGGCGCGCAGGGCGAGCAGGCGCCCGCAGTAGTCGCCCAGATACAGCGTCGCCCCGGCGACCGCGGCCGACGAGGTGATCTTGCAGCCGGTGCGCGTGCGCCAGCGCACCCGGTGCGTTCGCAGGTCGAGCGCCGTGACCGTGCCGTTCCACGTGCCGAAGACATCGACACCGTCGACGACGACCGGCGACGACTCGACGGGCGAGCCGACGCTGTAGTGCCAGAGGAGCCGACCGTCGGCGCGCCGGAGCACCCACACGTGGCCGTCCATGCCGTGCACGATCAGCTGGTCGCGCCAGACAGCCGGAGACGCCGCCGTCTTGCCCCGCGGTGTGTCGTGCCGCCAGAGGACGGTGCCGTCTCGCATCGACAAGGCGGTTGTCGTTCCCCGCGCGTTCGTGATGTACGCCACCCCGTCGGCGACGACGGCCGGGAATTCGATCAGCGTCCCGAGGCCGCGCGACCAGACGACGCGAAACGGCGGTCGCACCTGCATGGCCGACTGCGTCTGTGTGCGCGCCGGCCCGGCGCCGTACATCGTCCACTGAAGCGACCGCTGATACACGCGAATCGTCGACTTTGGATGAGTCCGGAACGAGAGTCGCACGGACTTCCCGCCGTAGCCCGACTTGACCGCCCGGGTGACGAGGGCCACGTGGCGCAGGAGCGGGATGAGGACGACGCCGTGCCGGTTACTGAGGGCCGAGCGATGCCCGATCGTGACCCGCGCGCCACGCAACCGGCGGTTCGTGTCGCCGTCGACGACCGTCACTTGCACCGCCGGCATCGCCGCCTCGCGCCGCGGTGGTGCCTTCGGCCGAACGCGCGGGTGAGCCGAAATGCTGATTGTGGTCACCGCGTCATGGCGTGCGCCGCACCCGGCAAGAAGCGCAGCGCCGGCGAGGAGCAGAACGAGTCTCCTCACGCCTCGCCGGGCACCGCCTCCGCCTGCACGGTGGTCGGCCGCAACTCCTCGAGCGAGCCGTCGCGTTCCTCGAGGATCACCTGCGAGAAGAAGCGCGTCATCACGACGCCTGCGCGGAAATCTCCGAGTCGCGGCTCGAGCGGCTCGCCGTTTACGAGCGCGAGCGCAAGCTCGGGGTAGCGCGAGCCTGCGGCGGTCGGCAGCGGGAACCCGCCGCCGAAGCGTGGGTTGACGTCGGTTGCCTGAAGGCTGCCGTCTGGCTCGCGGAAGCACTGCACGTTCGCGGGTCCGATGATGCGGAGCGCCTCGGACACCGCGACGCCGAACTCGATCAAGTCGGCGTCCTTGATCGTCATCCCCTTGATCGACTCGCCGCCTTTCGACTCGATCATCGTGCGCGGGATCGCCGCAAGGCAGCGGCCGTCGAGGTCGTTGAAGACGTCGATCGAGAACTCCGTCCCGAGGCAGAGGCTCTGCACCATCGAGTCGGCCGTCGTGTAGTTCAGGAAGAAGTCGAGCTCGCTTCGATTCTCGGCGCGGAAGATATGGCGCGAGCCGAAGCCTTTGCGGGCTTTCACGAGCACCGGGAACCGGAGCTCGGCAGGGAGGTCGGCCGGCAGCCAGGTCGGGGGCGAGCCGATTCCCACTTCCTCGAAGAAGACGTGCGCCTGGAACTTGTCCGAGCAGCGCGCAATCGTTTCCGGGCCGGGCACGAGCACGACGGCGCCACCGAGGTCGGCGCGCGCCTCGGCGAGCACGAGGTGGTCGAGGTCGGTGAGCGGGACGATCAGCCGTACGTCATGCAGTTCGACGAGGTCGCGCAATGCCGCCACGTAGGCGGGATCGTCGACGCGCGGAACGATCGCCCGACGGTCGGCGTGGTACAGCGCGGGCGCCAACTGGTCGACGTCGGTTGCAATCGTCGTGGCACCGGCCTCGCGGAACGCGGTGACGATGTCGACGCGCTGCCCGGCGCATGTGAAGAGGACGGCCGTCAAGACTGCTGAGGGTAGCGGTGGGTCGTGAAGGTGCGGTTGGGCCGACCGGCGCCGGCTGCGCCTGAGGGCCGAGCTATCGTCGGACGTTCGTCCAGCGGGTGCCCGCGGGCGCCTTCACCACCAGCACGAATCCTTCCGGCGCACTCCGCCAGCTGACGTGGATCGGCCCGTGCGGTGTGGGGGAGTCCCCGGCGACGAAGGAGAGGTCGCCGGTGTGGGGGAAGATTGTGAAGGTCGCGAACCCCGGGGACGTCGGCTTGACCCCGAGGACGTAGCTCGTCAGGGCAGCCGCCGCACCGGCTGACCAACCGGCGTCGAAGGACGGACGCTCGTCGGTCGGCTTACCCCCAAAGGGGCCGATCGTCTCCCACATCGTCCCGGGCGCGAGCGCGACCATGTACCCCCATTCCCGGCGAATCAAGTTGAGCGCATTCGCGGTATCGCCGCTCTTGAAGCGGGCGAGCAGCTCGAAGTACGACATGAAGGGGTAGACGCGCTCGCTCGCCTGGTAACCCCACGCCGGATCGTCCCAGGTCTGCGAGTCACTGACCGTGTTCCCGTAATCACGGACGTTGTGAGCCCACAGGTAGGCGAGAGCCGAGGCACGCTGGCCCGGCGCGCCAATGCGGGCGAGGACAGCGAACGCGTTCGCGTCCTGCGGATGCGTGGTCCGGTCGATTGTCGTGTCCGCGAATGCCCCGGCGGCCGGATCCCAGAACGCTCGGCTCGCGAGGGCGAGCGCGTTTGCACGCATCGTCCATGCGCTCGCATGTGTAT
>JBBQQU010000034.1:0-20418 GCA_038215565.1 Gaiellales bacterium
TCGCGAGATCGAGGTGCTGAAGCTGATCGCAAACGGCAAGGACAACGCAGTCATCGCGGCCGAGCTGCACATCAGCCCGAAGACCGTGAAAAACCACATCTCGAACATCCTGATGAAGCTGCAGATCGACAACCGCATCCAAGCGGCGGTCTACGCGGTCCGCTCCGGAATCGTCTAGGGCCCAGTGGCAACGGCGACGCGGGCGGTATCCGCGACCTGACGTAGCTCGGTGAGCCGCGAGCGCAGCCTGCGAAGATCGACCGCGATCTCGTCGAGACGCGCTGCCAGCGCGCCGAGCTCACGGGCCTTTGCGGGAACGTCGCCGCTCTCGATCTCGGCGGCAACCTCCGAGATTCGTCGTTCGATCCGCCAACGCTCGGCCTCGAGCGCCATCGTCTGCGCATAGCCGTCCGTGAGCGTGTGCTCGATGCGGTCGATATCACCGGTCGACGCTTCGATCAGCGCGTTGATCTGTTCCAGAAGGTCGCTCATCACTCGCCGCCGGTCGATTCTCCCGTGCCGGGTGACACGGGGCAAGGGCCACGGGTCCCATCTCGGGCCTGCGGAAGGCCCAACGGCGCGGTCGGATGCGTCGTTCACACTGTGAGCGTGCGCCGCGCTTTCTGCATCGCCGTGCTCGTCGTGCTTGCCGGCGCTCCGCCGGTTCTCGCGGCCTCGCCTCCGCTCACCGCACGCCTCGCGCACGCGCTCGCGGTGCGCGGCCTCACCGCCGAGACGTCGGCTGCAGTCGCGATCGATCTCACGACAGATAAAGCGCTCTTCGAACGGAACGCCGACACGCCGCTCGCCCCCGCGTCGAACGAGAAATTGCCGCTCACCTACGCCGCGCTGCGCGACCTCGGCCCGACCTACCGGTTTCGCACGGCAGTACTCGGCCGCGGCTACCAGGATGGCGCCGTCTGGGTCGGCGACGTGTACCTGAAGGGGTTCGGCGATCCAACGCTCTCGTCGCTCGGGCTCACGGAGCTCGCGGCGCAGTTGAGACTCGCAGGGATCGACCGGATCGACGGCCGTGTGCTCGGCGACGAGTCCTGGTTCGACTCGGAACGCACCGCGCCCGGCTGGAAGGCGTCGTTCTTCATCAGCGAGTGCGCGCCGCTTTCGGCACTGAGCGTCGACCGCGGGTTCTACGACCATCACGTCGCGTTGAGCCCGGCGCTCGCGGCAGCCGGGCAGTTTCGCAAGCTCTTGCGGCGGCGCGGGATCACTACCGGCACCGCCGGCACGGGTCGCGCACCGAGCGACGCATACGGCCTCGCGCAGATCGAGTCCGACCCGCTTCCCTTGGTGATCGCGGCGATGGATCACGAAAGCGACAACTTCATCGCGGAAGAGCTCCTGAAGACGCTCGGCGCTGAAGCAGGCGCCGGCGGCAGGACCGCGGCCGGTGCGGCGGTTGTCACCCGCGATCTCGCAGCCGCCGGGATACCACTTGCGGGGGTACGCATCGTCGACGGCTCGGGGCTCTCGCTCGACGACCGGCTCACTGCGGGCGCGCTCTCGGCGTTGCTCGTGACCATCTGGAACGACCCCGACCTGCGCACGTCGCTGTGGGCATCGCTGCCAGTGGCGGGAATCAGCGGGACGCTCGACGATCGGATGGAGCGCGCGCCCGCCCGTGGCGCGGTGCGTGCGAAGACAGGGACGACCGACCGCGCCTCGGCACTTTCGGGATACGTCGGCGACCGCTACGCGTTCGTCGTCATCGAGAACGGCACGCCCGTTGCGACGGCCGCTGCGCGCAAGGCAGAGGACCGCTTCGCAACGGCGCTCGCGTCAAGTCTCTGACGACGGGTCGGCGAGCAACGCGCGCAGCTCCTGCTCGGTCCGCAGCGCCACGCCCGCCTTCTCGGCTTTCGCGACCTTCGACCCGGGGCTCTCGCCGACGAAGACCGCGGTTGTCTTCTTGGACACGTTGTCGGAGACCTTCGCGCCGAGCGCCTCGAGCGCGTCGCGGGCCGTTTCGCGTGACACCGACTCGAGTGTGCCCGTGATCACGTACTGCTTACCGGTGAGCGGCCCGTCGACGGGCCGGTCCCCTTCGTCCGCTTCGAACCGCAGGCCGAGTGCTCGCAACTCCTCGACGAGGCGGGCGTTGTCCTCGTCGGCGAACCACTCGGCAATCGCCTCCGCGCGCTCGGGGCCGATGCCTTCGCACTCCATGATCTCTTCCTGCGGCGCCGCGCGAAGCCGGTCGACCGTGCCGAAGTGGCGCGCGAGATTCTGCGCGGTCACCCAGCCGACATCCGGGATGTTCAAGCCGAAGAGCACGCGGCGAAACGGAATCTCCTTCGAGGCCGCGATCGAGGCGACCGCGTTCGACGCGGAGACCTCAGCGAACCCGTCGAGTGAGAGCAGCTGCTCCCTCGTCAGCCGGTAGAGCTCGGGCAGTGACCGCACGAGGCCGAGGTCCCACAGCCGACGCACGAGCTGCTCGCCGACACCGTCGATGTCGGCCGCCGCTTGCACCCAGTTGATCAGCGACTCGAGCCCACGGGACGGGCACGTGCGGTTCGGGCACCGGTGCATCACTTCACCTTCGGGCTTCACGATCTCGGCGCCGCAGAGCGGGCAGTGCGTCGGCATTGCGAACGGCTTCGTGCCGCGACGGTGTGCGCCCGCCGGTCCGACGATCTGCGGGATCACATCGCCCGCGCGTTGGATGATCACGTCGTCGCCCTCACGGATCTCCTTGCGGTTGATGTCCTCCTCGTTGTGCAACGTCGCGCGCGAGACCGTGACGCCGCCCACCTCGACCGGCTCGAGCATGGCCCACGGGTTCAGGGCGCCCGTGCGGCCCACGCGAATCGCGATCTTGTTCAGGCGGGTGGTCGCGGTCATCGGCGCCCACTTGAACGCGCGCGCCCAGCGAGGACGCTGGTGCAACGCGCCGAGAATCTGCTGCTGCGCGTAGTCGTCGACCTTGATGACGATCCCGTCGATCTCGTAGTCGAGCTCTGCGCGTTTTCGCTCCCAGTCGCGGCATGCTCTTGCGACCGCTTCGATCGACTCGAACCGCTCGGCGAACGGGTTGATCGGGAAGCCGCGCTCCCGCAGCCATTCGAGCGTCTGCCAGTGCGAGCGAAGCTCGACTCCTTCGCGCGCGCCGATCCCGTAGGCCCAGAAGCGGAGCGGTCGCTTGGCAGTGATCGTCGGATCCTTCTGCCTCAACGAGCCCGCTGCGGCGTTACGAGGATTCGGCGTCGGTTTCTTGTCCTCGGAGACGAGCCGTTCGTTCAGATCTCGGAACCCCGAGAGCGGCATGTACACCTCGCCGCGCACCTCGAGCAGCGTGGTCGTGTCGTCGCCGAGCATGCGGAGCGGGATCGACGGAATCGTGCGCAGGTTCGTCGTCACGTCCTCGCCCACCTCACCATCCCCGCGCGTCGCGCCGCGCGCAAACACCCCGTTCTCGTAGGTGAGGTTGATCGCGAGCCCGTCGATCTTCGGCTCGATCACGAAGGTCACGGGATCGCCGCTGTCGAGCCGCTTCGCGACGTCGTCGGCCCACTTCACGAGCGCGTCGTCAGTCGTGACTTTCTCGAGCGAGCCCATCAGCTCGAGATGGCGAACCTTCTGGAACTTGCCCGAGAGTGGTGCACCGACGCGGCGCGTCGGTGAGTCGTCGGTCATGAGGTCGGGATGCGCGCGCTCGAGCTCGGCAAGCTCGTCGTAGTGGCGGTCATACGTCGCGTCGTCGACCGACGGATCGTCGAGCACGTGGTATTCGTGCAACCACCGGTTGAGAAGCGTGCGCAGCTCCGCGGCGCGGGCCGCATCAGAGGACGCCAAGCAACTCCTCCGCGCTGTCGACGATTACGTCGGCGTCGGGCACGAGCGCGTCCCGCCCATGGATCCGGCCCCAGCTGACGCCGACGGCGTGCAGGCCCGCCGCGCGGGCCGCTTGCATGTCGAAGGGCGAATCGCCGACGTAGGCGGCTTCTTCGGGGCGCGCGCCAAGGCGCTCGAGACCGAGCAGCAGCGGCGCCGGATGCGGCTTGTGCTCCTCGGTCTCGTCGCCGCCGACGACCACGTCGAAGAACTGCTCGATCGGGAGGCGGGCGAACGCGAGGTCGACGGTGAGCCGCCGCTTCGCAGTGACGATCCCAAGCCGGCGGCCCTCGTCCTTCAGCTGGGCGAGGACGGCGTCCATCCCCGTGCAGCATTCCAGCGTGTCGTGGAGCGGCTCGTTGTGCTCCCGGTAAACCCGGACGAGCTCGTCGATGCGGTTCGGGTCGAGCGCCGCCATCTGCGCCTCGAGCCCCGGACCGCCCACTGCCTTCATGAGCTCGGCATCCGTGAACGAGCCACCGACGACCGACTCCGCCGCGTGCCGCATCGACGCGAGGATGATCGCACCCGAGTCGATCACGGTGCCATCGAGATCGAAGAGAACCACCGGAAACCGCACGCGGCGATCGTAGCCACGAGCCTCGCCGATGCGTCACGCTTCCGCAACCGTCGTTTGGCGACGGGCCGTGGCTCGGCTGGACACGCCGGCGTGCGGATAGCACGAGCGTTTCGCGCGGCGTGGAGAAAATGTTCCACTTTTGTTGCGCTCGTTTGGCGACGAGACGTGGCTCGCGGGGGCTTGCCTCGCAAGGCGATGGCTCAGTAGGACACGCTGACGAGGTAGAGGCCGTGCGCCGGGGCGGTTGGGCCTCCCTCGGCGCGCGGGCGGGCATCGACGAGCTTCGCGAGGTCGTAACCGGCGAGCATCGAGCCGACCGAGATTCGCACCATGTGCCGCAGGAACGAGTTCGCGGTGATCTCGAATGCGACCTGCAGCTCATCAACCTTCCTCCAACGAGCCTCGGTCACCTCGCGGACGAACACCGTGTGCTTCGAGTCGGCCGGCGTGAGGGCCGTGAACTCATGCCGGCCGAGGAGCGCACTCGCGTTCTCGTTCAGCGCGTCGAGGTCGAGCGAACGCGGAATCCACAAAGCGCGGCGCGATTCGAGTGCCGACGGCACGCGGCTCGCCCAGATGCGATAGCGGTACGACCGCGCGGTCGCGTCGTACCGCGCGCTGAACCCGCGAGCGGCGGACTCGCAGGAAAGCACGACGAGATCGAGCGGGAGGATGCTGTTCAGGGCAACCGCCGCCTTCTCCGCAGGAGGGCCACCCCGCACCGCAACCGACACGACGTTGCCAAGGGCATGCACACCGGCGTCGGTGCGTCCGGCGACCGCAAGCTCGTCAACGCCCTCGTAGAGCCTTAGAAGAGCGCGTGTGAGCTCCCCGTGCACCGTGCGGCGCTCGGGCTGGGGCGCCCAGCCGCTGAAGGCCGTACCGTCGTAGGAGAGCGTCAGCCTCAGGCGCACGTCAGGCCCTCCTGACGAGGCTTGTATGGTGTGCCTGATGCTCTAGTCACTTGTCATCCGTTCGCTATACTCTACCCCGTGACGAACGACCACCACTTCCTGCTCCAACGCGTGCAGCCGGCGATGGTGGGGCTGATCGACGGGTCACTCTCGACCCTGGCGCCGATCTTCTCGGTGGCGCTCGTCAGCCACAAGCCCCTCTACGCGTTCGCCGCCGGCCTCGCCACGTCGATCGGTGCCGCGATCTCGATGGCCTTCTCCGAAGGCCTTTCGGACACGGGCGAGCTCACCGGCCGCGGCAGCCCGGCCAAGCGCGGCGCGATCACAGGCGTCGGCACATTCTTCGGCGGCATCCTGCACACGCTCCCGTTCCTCTGGCCGAACTACCACGCGGCGATCATCACCGCGGTGATCGTGGTTGCCTTCGAACTGGTCGGTCTCGCCTGGATCCGCTGGAAGTTCTTCAACACGAGCTTCGTGAAGTCGCTCGGGCTCGTCAGCGTCGCGGGCGTAGTCATCGCGATCGTCGGCGCCCTCGTGGGCGCGGGCGTCTAAGCTTTTTTGTCGTCGTCGACCGCGGGCTCGTCGCCCTCGGCAGAGGCTTCGCTCGCAGGCTCGGCCTCGGATGCTTCTGCTTCCGGCTCCGCTGCCGCGTCCTCGTCGGCCGTCGGCTCCTCGCCTGCGTCGGCTTCGGTCTCGACCGGTGTGACCTCGACGCGCTCGGGCGTGCGCTCCTCGCGCTGCTTGGCCACGTACTCCTCGTCGACGAGCTCGAGGTAGACCATCTCGGCGGCATCGCCGGGGCGCGGGCCGATCTTGATGATCCGCGAATAGCCGCCCGGCCGGTCTTTGAACCGGGGCGCGACTTCTGCGAACAGCTTGTGCACGACATCGCGCGAGCGCAGGAACGCCGTCGCCTGCCGACGGGCGTGCAGGTCGCCGCGACGGCCGAGCGTGATCATCTGCTCGGCGATCGGCTTGACGGCCTTCGCCTTCGTGACGGTCGTCTTGATGCGGCCGTGCTCGATCAGCGCACCCGCAAGGTTCGAATAGAGCGCCTTGCGGTGCGCCGAGTCGCGACCGAGCTTCTTCCCTGAGCGTGCGTGCCGCATCGGGCCCCTAGGCCTCCAGGCCGTTGGCGGACGAGCCGCCGCGGAGGTTGAGACCGTGCTGCTGCAACGTCTCCTTGACTTCCTCGATCGACTTCTTGCCGAAGTTCGGGATCGCAGCAAGCTCCGACTCCGACTTCGTGACGAGGTCGCCGATCGTCTCGATCCCCACGCGCTTGAGGCAGTTGTACGAGCGAACGCCGAGCTCGAGCTCCTCGATCGGGAAGTTCTCCATCCCGCCCGCGAGCGACGGCACAGCGGACTCGCCGCCGTCGGCCGCAGCCTGCGCAGCCTCGCCGAAGCCCTCCATCTTCTCCAGGTCGGTGAAGATCGCGAGCTGGCGGATCAGGATCTCGGCCGCTTGGGCGATGGCTTCCTTCGGATCGATCGAGCCGTTCGTGGTGACGTCGAGGATCAGCTTGTCGTAGTCGGTGCGCTGACCGACACGCGCCGCTTCCACGTCGTAGGCGACGCGGTTGATCGGCGAGAACATCGAATCGACCGGGATGACGCCGATCGTGTGCGCCTGGCCACGGTTGCCCTCTGCGGGCAGGTAGCCGCGGCCGCGGCCGATCGTGACGGTGATCTCGAGGCGGCCCTTCGACGAGAGGTTGGCGATCTCGAGCTCCGGGTTGAGGATCTCGAGATCGGCCGGCGCCTCGATGTCGGCAGCCGTCACGACGCCTTCGCCGCGCTTGGTGAGGCGAACCTCGACCTCGGGCGACTCGCCGTGCAGGATGCAAACGAGCTGCTTGAGATTCAGGATGATGTCGGTGACGTCCTCACGGACACCGGGCAGCGTCGTGAACTCGTGCGCGACGCCCTCGAGCTTCACCGAGGTCACCGCGGCGCCCTCCAGCGAGGAGAGGAGCACACGGCGCAACGAGTTCCCGAACGTGTAGCCAAAGCCGCGGTCGAGCGGCTCGATCACGAAGACGCCGCGGTTCTCGTTCACTTCCTCGTGCGTGATCTTCGGGATCTGGAAATCCTGTGCGCGTACGGCCATCTGTTCCTTTCCTAAGGCGAGCTCTACTTGGAGTAGAGCTCGACGATCAACTGTTCGGAAACCGGGGTGTCGATCTCGGCACGCTCCGGCCACTTCAGCACCTTGCCCGTCAGCCCCTCGTGGTCTGCCTGGAGCCACGGGGCGACCGCGGCAGTGAGGTCGGTCGCGTCACGGACGACCTGCTCCGCGCTCGACCCGGTCTTCAGCATCACGACGTCGTCAGGCTTGACCTGGTAACTCGGGATGTTCACACGGCGGCCGTTCACGGAGAAGTGCCCGTGCCGCACGAGCTGGCGGGACTGCGCGCGCGATGCTGCGAACCCGAGGCGGTACACGACGTTGTCGAGCCGCGTCTCGAGCATCTGCAGGAGGTTGTCGCCCGTGATGCCGCCGCGCTTGTTCGCTTTCTCGTAGTACGTCCGAAACTGGTTCTCGAGGAGGCCGTAGTAGCGGCGCGCCTTCTGCTTCTCGCGCAGCTGGAGGAGGTACTCGCTCTGCTTGATGCGGCCGCGGCCGTGCTCGCCCGGCGGATACGAGCGGCGCTCGATCGCGCACTTCTCGGTCAGGCAGCGCTCGCCCTTGAGGAAGAGCTTGATGCCCTCGCGGCGGCACTGCTTGCACTTCGGTGAACGATCACGAGCCACTAACGGTCTCCCTTTGTCTGGATCGTGCGGGCCAGCCGCGAAACGCCCGGCTCGCAAGGACGCAGGGAGTGTTCGTAGCGGTGTTCTACGGGCACGACCGAGGACGCGGCGAGGCGGAGCGTTGCAGCGCCCTGGCGGGTGCGAGACGGGTAAAGGGGGGCCGTTATCACACGCGCCTCCGCTTCTTCTGGCGGACGCCGTTGTGTGCCTGCGGCGAGACGTCCTTCACACCGAGAATCTCGAGCCCCGCCGCCTGCAGAGACCTGATTGCGGTCTCGCGACCGGAACCGGGTCCTTTGACGAAGACCTCGACCTTCTGCAGGCCGTGCTCCATCCCCTTGCGCGCAGCCGAGTCGGCGGTTACCTGCGCGGCGAACGGGGTCGACTTGCGCGAGCCCTTGAACCCGGCCGAGCCGGCGGACTCCCACACGATCACGTTGCCGTCCTTGTCGGTCAGGGCGACGATCGTGTTGTTGAACGACGTCTTGATGTGCGCCTGGCCGATCGCAATGTTCTTGCGGACACGGCGGCGGGTGCGACCGCGGGTCGCAGCTCTACGGGGAGGCGCCATCTACTTCGCCTTCTTCCCGCGGCCGACGGTCTTCTTCGGGCCTTTGCGCGTGCGGGCGTTCGTCTTCGTGCGCTGCCCGCGCAGCGGCAGGTTGCGCCGGTGGCGCAGGCCGCGATACGAGCCGATCTCCTGCAGGCGCTTGATCGCCTGCGTGCGCTCGCGGCGCAGGTCACCTTCGACCTGGTAGTCGGCGTCGATCAACTCGCGGAGCTTCGCAACCTCTTCCTCGGTCAGGTCGCGGACCTTCGTGTCAGGCGAAAGACCGAGCGCCGCGCAAATCTTCTGCGCGGTCGGCTGGCCGATCCCAAAGATGTAGGTGAGCCCGATCTCGAGCCGCTTCTGATTCGGCAGGTTCACACCTGCGATACGTGCCATAAGGCTTCTCTTTACCCCTGACGCTGCTTGTGACGTGGATTCGTGCAGATGACCATGGTGCGCCCGTGCCGCTTGATCACACGGCAGCGTTCGCACATCGGTTTAACGGACGGCCTAACTTTCATGAGCGTATTTCCTCAAACGAAGGGTGCGCGCGGGCAAACGCCTCGCGTCGCGGGTCGTTATCGTACCAGGACCCCTGTGGCTTGCGTCAGGATGCGGGGGCCTCGAGCCGTGACCGCGACGGTGTGCTCGAAGTGGGCCGCCAGGGAGTTGTCGACCGTCGAGATCGACCAGTCGTCGTCGTGAATGTAGACGTCCGCGCTGCCGGCCGTGATCATCGGCTCGATCGCGATCGTCATGCCCTCCTGGAGCTCCGGGCCGCTGTAGGAAGAGACGAAATTCGGCACCTGCGGGTCTTCGTGCATCGAGCGGCCGACCCCGTGCCCGACCAGGCTGCGGATGACGCTGAAGTTGGCCGACTCGGTCACCGTCTGAACGGCCCGGGAGATGTCGCCGACCGACTTCCCGACCTGCGCCTCCGCGATGCCCGCGTCGAGCGCGGCCCGGCACGTGTCGAGCAGGCGCTGGGTCTCGGGCTCGATCGCGCCGACGGCGAACGTCCACGCCGAGTCGGCGACGAACCCGTCGAGCGTCACGCCGACGTCCACGGAGAGGATGTCGCCCTCGGCGAGGGTCGCGGCGCCCGGGATCCCGTGCACGACCATCCCGTTCGGCGACAGGCACGTCGCAGCGGGGTAGCCCTTGTAGCCCTTGAACGTCGGCTCGCCACCGTGCGAACGGATGAACTCCTCGGCGAGTGCGTCGAGCTCGGCGGTCGAGACCCCGGGCTGGATGCGCTCTTCGAGCAGCGCAAGCGTCCCGGCGACCACGGCACCGGCGCGCGCCATCGTCTCGATCTCCTGCGCGGACTTGCGAATGATCACGCGGGCGCCACCTGGTGCAACGCCGCGGAGATCTCCGTCCACACCTCGTCGATCGTGCGTCCGGCACGTACCGGCACGAGCTTGCCGGTCGTCCGGTAGTACTCGACGGTGGGTTCTGTCTCCGAGTGGTAGGTCGCGAGCCGCCGCGCGATCACCTCGGGCGTGTCGTCGGTGCGGTTCTCGATCTGCGCGCGGCTGAGGGCGCGCTCGGTGCCGACGGAATCGGAGACGTCGAAGAAGAGAATCGCGTCGAGGCCCCGCTCGATACTGCCGAGCATCTCGTCGAGGGCCTCGGCCTGGGGCAGGTTGCGCGGAAAGCCGTCGAGCACGAAGCCTGCGCGCGCGTCGTCCTCCGACAGGCGCTCGCGGATCATCGCGATCGTCACTTCGTCGGGAACGAGCGTGCCGCTCGCGAGAAGCGGCGCGACCTTGTGGCCGAGCTCGGTTCCTGACGTGATCGCCGCGCGGAACATGTCGCCCGTCGATACGTGCGGGATCCCGAACTCTGCGGAGATCCGCTTCGCCTGCGTGCCTTTGCCGGCGCCTTGCGGGCCGAGTACCAAAAGGTTCACGGCTACTTGAGGAAGCCCTCGTAGGAGCGCATCATCATCTGCGACTCCATCTGCCTCATCGTGTCGAGCGCGACGCCGACGACGATCAGCACCGAGGTACCACCGAGTGCGCGAGACGTCGCCTGGGAGAAGCCGAAGTGCGCGATGAAGAGCGACGGGAGCACCGCGACGAGCGCCAGGAAGAGCGAGCCGGGCAGCGTCAGGCGTGTAAGCACCCGGTCGAGATACTGCGCGGTCGGCGGGCCGGGGCGAATGCCCGGGATGTACCCGCCGTACTTGCGCAGGTTGTCCGCCTGGTCGACGGGGTTGAACTGCACCGCCGTGTAGAAGTAGGTGAAGACGATGATCAGGACCGCCTCGGTGAGAAGGTAGACCGTCGAGGCGGGCGCGAAGTGCGCGTTGATCCAGCCCTGCGTCTGCGGGAAGAACTGCGCGACCGTCGGCGGGAACGCAAGCAGAGCAGCGGCGAAGATCACGGGGATCACGCCTGCCATGTTCACGCGCAGCGGCATGTAGGTCGCCCCACCCGAGGTCTGCCGGCGCCCGACCATGCGCTTGGCGTACTGGATCGGAATGCGGCGCTGGCCCTCCTGCACGAAGACGACGGCAACGACCACCGCGATCGCGATCAGCGGGAAGAACAGGCGCTCCATCGGCCCGCCGTTGATCCAGGCGTTGATGCCCTGCGGCGCAGAGGTGAGGATCGAGGCGAAGATCAGCAGCGAGATGCCGTTGCCGATGCCGCGTTTGGTGATCAGCTCGCCGAGCCACATCAGGAGCACCGTCCCCGCGGTGAGCGTGACGACGATGAGCACGAGGCGGCCGCTGTTCACGGAGAGCGCACCAGAGCGCTTGAAGAGATACGCGTAGCCGGCGGACTGCGCGGCGGCGAGCGCGACGGTGAGGTACCGCGTGTACTGGTTGATCTTGGCGGTGCCCGCCTCGCCTTCCTTCTGCAACTGCTCGAGTCGCGGGATGACGACCGTCATCAGCTGCAGGATGATCGACGCCGTGACGTACGGCATGATCCCGAGCGCGAAGATCGAGAAGCGCGACAGCGCCGAGCCGGAGAAGAGATTCAGCAGGCCGAGAACCGAGCTGCCCTTGCCGTTGAAGTAGTTCTGGATCTGGCTCGAGTCGACGCCCGGTGCGGGCATCCACGAGCCAAGGCGGTACGCGGCAAGAACGACACCCGTGAAGAGGAGCCGGCGCCGAAGCTCCGGGACCCGCCAGGCGTTGGCGAGCCAACTCAGCATGGGACTACTCGCCGCCTTCCGTCGTCTGCTCGGTCGGCTCGGTGGTCTCGTCGGCCTCGACGGTCGTTGACTCGGGGTCTGAAGCAACAGTGCGGCCCTCGGGCCGGCGCTTCATGTTCTTCTGCTTGCGCACCTTCGGCTCTTTGAGGAGCGTCAGCGTGCCACCGGCCGCCTCGACCTTGTCGCGGGCTGTGGCCGATGCAGCGTGAACCGTGATGGTGAGCTTCTTCGAAAGCTCACCGACGCCGAGCAGCTTCACGTCTTTGCGGATCGAGCGGATGAGGCCCTTCGCCTTCAGTGACTCTGGCGTGACTTCCTCGCCAGCCTCGAAGCCGTCGAGGTCGCGCAAGTTCACCGGCTGGGTGTAGGTGCGGAACGGTCCGACGGGCATTGCGTCCTTCGACGTGTTACCGCGGAGCTTGGCGGTACGCATGTGCAGCGGCATCTGGCCGCCCTCGAAGCCCGCGCGCATCGCGTGCGAGCCGGAGCGCGACTTCTGGCCCTTGATCCCGCGACCGGAGTAGCGCCCCTTGCCCGAGCCCATGCCGCGGCCGACGCGCTTGCGATCCTTGCGCGGCTGCGCGGGCTGCAGGTTCGAAAGGTTGAGCTCGCCGGCCATTTACTGCTCCTCCACGTTCACGAGATGACGGACCTTGCGCAGCATGCCTGAGAGCACCGGGCTCTCGGTGTGCTCGGCGGTCTTGCCGATCCGGCCGAGACCAAGCGCCCGCAACGTGCCGCGATGGCGCTGCGTCTGGCCGATGGCACTACGAACCTGGGTCAGCTTCACTTTCGCCATTGCCCGCCACCTCCTCGCTCACAGCTTCGGGCTCGGGTACGGCGACCTCGACGGCCGGCTCGACGAACGCGGCTTGCGGGAGCACTTCGCTGATCGACTTGCCGCGCGCCTTCGCGACGTCCTCGGGGCGGCGCAACTGGCGCAGCGCCGTCTCGGCTGCCTTCAACATGTTGATCGGGTTCGTCGTGCCGAGCGACTTCGCGAGCACGTCACGGATGCCTGCCAGCTCGAGCACCGCGCGCACGCCGCCGCCGGCGATGACGCCGGTACCGGGCGAGGCCGGGCGCAGGAGCACGCGGGCCGCGTCGAAGCGGCCGAGTGACTCGTGCGTGATCGTCTGGCCGTGCTTCGCGACGGTAAAGAGGTTCTTCTTCGCGTCGTCGACGGCCTTCGAGATCGCGAGCGGAACCTCGCGCGCCTTTCCGTAACCGACGCCGACGCGATCGACCTCGTCGCCGATCACGACGAGCGCGGTGAACGAGAACCGCCGGCCGCCCTTGACGACCTTGGCGACGCGGTTGATCTCGACGACCCGCTCCTTGAGCTCTCTCGATTCCTGAACGTCAGCTGCCACTAGAACCTCAGTCCTCCTTCACGGGCGCCCTCGGCGAGCGCCTTGACGCGACCGTGGTACAGATAGCCACCACGATCGAAGACGGCCGCCTTGATACCGGCCTTTCTTGCGGCCTGAGCAAGATTCGCTCCGACTTCGGAGGCTTGCGCCGACTTGTCGCCCTTGAACGACTTCGGGAGCCCGACCCACGACGCGGCGGCGACGGTCTTGCCGGCATCGTCGTCGACGAGCTGGGCGAAGATGCCACGGTTCGAGCGGAACACGGCCAGGCGCGGGCGCTCGGCAGTACCGCGGACCTTGCCGCGGACGCGCCGATGGCGGCGCAGGCGTGCTTCGCGCGTTGTGAGCTGACTCATGCGCGCTTCCCGACCTTCCGGCGGACGTGCTCGCCCTCGTAGCGAATGCCCTTGCCCTTGTACGGCTCGGGGGGACGGACGCGACGGATCTCTGCAGCCGTCTGGCCGACGACCTGCTTGTCGATCCCGCGCACGACGACCTGGGTCGGCACCGGCACCTCGAACTCGATGCCTTGCCGCGGCTTGATCTTGACCGAATGCGAGTAGCCAACCTGGAGCTCGAGGTCGGTGCCGGCCAGGGTTGCGCGATACCCCACGCCCTGGATCTCGAGCTTCTTCTCGAAGCCCTGAGTGACGCCCTCGACCATGTTCGCGATCAGAGTCCGGGTGAGGCCGTGCAGCGCGCGATCCTCGCCACGCTCGGTCGGACGCGAGACGAGAATCGTCCCTTCGTCCTCCTCGATCTTCATCCGCGTGGGCACGACCTGGCGGAGCTCGCCCTTCGGCCCGGACACCGTCACGCGGCCGGGATCGACCGAGACGATCACGCCGGCGGGGACTTCGATGGGCTTTTTACCGATACGAGACATGGGTGGTTACCAGACGTAGCAGATGACTTCGCCGCCGATGCCTTCGGCTTCGGCGGTGCGGCTCGTGATGACACCGCGCGAGGTGGACATGATCGCGATGCCCATGCCGCCGAGAACACGCTGGCGGCGATCCTTGCCGGCGTAGATCCGCCGGCCCGGTTTGGACACACGCTTGAGGTCGGTGATGATGCGCTCGCGGCTCCGGCCGTACTTCAGCTCGACGACGAGCGTCTTGTGCGGGCGGTCCTCGCTCTCCGCGATGTGGTAGTCACGGATGTAGCCCTCCTCCTTGAGGATGCGGGCGATTTCGACCTTCAACTTCGAGTTCGGCATCTCCGCGCGATCGTGCAGCGCCTTGTTGGCGTTGCGGATGCGCGTGAGCATGTCGGCGACGGGATCTGTCAGCACTAGTTGTTTCCTCCTACCAGGAGCTCTTGGTCATGCCCGGGATGACGCCCTGATGGGCGAGCTCCCGCAGGCAGATACGACAGAGCCCGAACTTCTTATAGACGGCACGCGGCCGCCCGCAGCGATTGCAACGGGTGTAGTTGCGCACCTTGAACTTCGCAGGGCGCGCGGCCTTGACGACAAGCGACTTCTTCGCCACTTACAGCTCCCTCTGTCCGTCGGTGCCGAACGGCAGGCCAAGACCCCGCAAGAGGGCGTGTGCCTGCTCGTCGTTCCCGCCGGCCGTCGTGATCGTGACGTCGAGGCCACGGATCAGGTTGATGCTGTCGTAATCGATCTCCGGAAAGATGATCTGCTCGCGGATTCCGAGCGAGTAGTTGCCGCGACCGTCGAACGACGCGGGATTCAGCCCGCGGAAGTCGCGGATGCGCGGGAGCGCGATCGAGACGAGCCGGTCGAGGAACTCCCACATCCGGTCGCCGCGCAGCGTGACCTTCACGCCGATCGGCATGCCCTCGCGGATCTTGAACTGCGCGATCGACTTGCGAGCACGCCGGACCTGCGCGCGCTGGCCGGCGATGATCGTCAGCTCCTCCTGCGCGGCGTCGATCTGCTTCGCGTCGTTCTTGCCCTCGCCGACGCCCATGTTCAGGGTGATCTTCGTGATCCGCGGAACCTGCATGATCGATTCGAGTGAGAACTGCTCCTGCAGCGCGTGGCGCAGATCGTCGTTGTACTGCTGCTTGAGGCGCGGCGTATAGGTCTCGGTGGTCGCCATCAGCGATCGATCTCCTGGCCGCAGCCGTCGCGCTTGCAGACGCGAACCTTGATCCGCTCACCGCCCTTTGCTTCCTTGAACGTGTAGCCGATGCGGGTGGGGAGCTTGCACGTCGGGCAGACGAGCATCACGTTCGACACCGACACCGCCGACGGGCGGTCGATGATGCCGCCGGGCGCCATCTGCGTGCCGCCCATCCGGTTCGCGTCGCGAATCGGGCGCGGCTTCTGGTGGCGCTTCATCATGTTCAGGTTCTCGACGAGCACCTTCCCGGCACGCGGGCGTGCCTCGAGGACCCGCCCCTGCTTCCCGCGATCCTTGCCGGTCAGCATCTGGACGGTGTCGCCCTTCTTGATTTTCATCGCAATCGCCATTGTCTAAAGCACCATTCTCTTAAAGGACCTCTGGAGCCAAGCTCACGATCTTCATGAAGTTCTTCTCACGCAACTCGCGGGCCACGGGCCCGAAGATGCGCGTCCCGCGTGGATTCCGTGCGTTGTCGATGAGCACTGCCGCGTTCTCGTCGAACGCGATCAGCGTTCCGTCGTCACGGCCGAAGGGCTTCTTCGTCCGCACGACGACGGCCTTCACCACTTCGCCCTTCTTGACCGCGCCCTGTGGGGCGGCGGACTTGACGGTCGCAGTGATGATGTCGCCGACACGTGCGTAGCGGCGCCTCGAGCCGCCGGCAACGCGGATGCAGAGTAGCTCACGCGCACCCGTGTTGTCGGCCACCTTGAGACGTGTCTCTTGCTGGATCATTTCGCCTTCTCGACAATCTCGGCGAGACGCCAGTGCTTCAACTTCGAGAGCGGCCGCGTCTCGACGATGCGTACCGTGTCGCCGACACCGGCGGTGTTCGCCTCGTCGTGCGCATGGAACTTGACCGTCGAGCGAATGACCTTCTTGTACTTCGGGTGGCTCTTGATCACGTCGACCTTGACGATGATCGTCTTGTCAGCTTTGTCGGAGACGACGATGCCGCGGCGCTCCTGGCGCCGGCCGCGCTCGTACTCCGGCCTCTCGGTCTGCGTGATCGGCTTGCGGGTGGCCGGCTTCTCGCGCACGAGCTTCGTGCGCGTCCGGCGCTCCGACCGCGGGACGTGGCGCTGCGAGCGCGACGGCTTCGCCACCGGCGCGGGCGCCGCTTCGGGCTCCTCCGCTGCAGGCTCCTCGACGACGGGCGCCTCTTCGGCGACCGGAGTCTCTTCGGCGACCGGGGTGTCCTCGACGACCGGAGTCTCCTCGACCGGGGTCTCCTCGGCTACGGCCTCTTCAACCGTCGGCTCTTCGACCACCGGGGTCTCCTCGGCAGCAGCCTCGTCGACAGCCTCGTCGACCACGGGCTCGTCAGTTCCTTCGTTCAGATCTTTTTCGTCCGCCATCTAGCTCTGCACCTTCTGCTTGTTGGAATTCCGCTCGTGCTGCGTGGTCAGGATGCGCGCGATCTCGCGCTTCGCAAGCCGCAGGCGTGTCGAGTTCTCGAGCGCGCCGGTGGCTGCCTGGAACCGGAGGTTGAAGAGCTCCTGCCGGGTGTCCGCGAGCTTGTGATCGAGGTCGTCGTCGCTCAGGTCACGCAAGTCTCTAGCCCGCAAAGAGATCACCGCCGTCGTCACGCCGCACGAACTTCGTCTTCATCGGCAGCTTCGATCCCGCGAGGCGAAGCGCCTCCTTGGCGAGGGGCTCCGGTACTCCGGCGAGCTCGAACATGACACGGCCGGGCTTCACGACGGCCACCCAGCCCTCGGGCGAGCCTTTGCCCTTACCCATGCGGGTCTCGGCCGGCTTCTTCGTGAACGGCTTGTCGGGGAAGATGTTGATCCAGACCTTGCCGCCGCGCTTGATCTTGCGCGTCATCGCGATGCGGGCGGCCTCGATCTGACGGTTCGTGATCCAGCCCGCCTCGAGCGCCTTGATCCCGTACTCGCCGAAGTGCACGGTCGTCTGACCGCGCGACTCGCCGCGCCGGCGACCGCGGTGGTGCTTCCTGAATTTGGTCTTCTTGGGGAGCAGCATCAGCTATCCGCCTTCTTGGGAGCCGGCTTCTTCGCGGCGGGCTTCTTCTCCGCCACAGGCTTTTCGGCCACAGGCTTCTCTGTCACAGCCTTCTTCTCGGCTGCAGGCTTCTTCGCCGCAGGCTTCTTCTCGGCCTTCGGTGCAGCCGGCTCGGGTGCAGCTGCCTCCGGTGCTTCGACCTTGGCTGCCTCGACGGGGGCTGCCTCGGTCTTCACCGCGGGCGTCTCGACGACTGCCGTCGGCGTTGCCTCGACGACTGCCGCCGAATCGACGACGGGCGAATCGGTGGGCGTCTCGACGTTCGCCTCGGGGGTCGCTCCGTCGGGGCGCTGCGGGCGGCCGCCACCGGTGCGGGTCGCCCCGCCACGGTTGCGCGGCGCACCTGCGCGGTTGCCGGGGCCGCCACCGCCGGGGCGCTGCGGCTGGCCGCCACGCTGGCCGGGACGGCCGCGGCGCACCGGGCCGAGACCCTCGCGATCCTGGTTGCGGTTCCGGCCGGACTCACGGGACGCGCCGAGACCCTCGGTGACGCCGCCGCGGCGACGCGCGGTGTCCTGGTCGCCCAGGCGCGTCTCCTTCTTCTCGGCCATGCCCGAATAGCCCTGCGGCATGATCTCGCCCTTGTTGATCCAGACTTTCACGCCGATGCGGCCGGTCGGGGTCTTCGCCTCGACGAAGCCGTAATCGATGTCAGCGCGGATCGTGTGCAGCGGCACGCGGCCTTCGGAGTACTGCTCCGACCGGCTCATCTCCGATCCACCGAGGCGGCCCGAGCACTTCACCTTCACGCCGGCCGCACCCGAGCGAATCGCCGACGCGAGCGAGCGCTTCATCGCGCGTCGGAACGACACGCGGTTCTGCAACTGCTCTGCGATCGACTGGGCGACGAGCTTTGCGTCGAGCTCGGGGCGCTTGATCTCGTTGATGTTGATGTGCACGTTCTTCTGCGTCATCGCGTGCACCTCTTTGCGCAGCGCGTCGACTTCGACACCGGACTTGCCGATGACGATGCCGGGGCGCGCGGTGTAGATGTCGATCGTGATCCGCTGCTTGTCCTTACGGATCAGGATGTCCGACAAACCGGCATGCGACAGCTTCCCGAGAATGTGCTCGCGGATCTTGATGTCCTCGATGAGCGCGCCTGCAAATTCCTTGTCGGGGACCATCCAGTTCGACTTCCAGTCATGGATGACGCCGACGCGCAAGCCGCCCGGGTGAATTTTCTGACCCATTAGCTCTCCTTCTTCGCGGTCTGCTTGCGCCGCTTCGGCTTCGCCTGCTCTGCCGGAGCAGCGGCGGCAGCCGTCTGCGCGACCTGAATGGTGATGTGGCACGTGCGCTTCTTGATGCGCGCGACGCGGCCGCGCGCACGTGCGCGCCACCGCTTGATCGTCGGCCCACCGTCAACGAAAACCGCCGCGACGACGAGGTCGTCGCCACGCCACTGGAGTGACGGGTTGGACTCGGCGTTCGCAACGGCCGAGCTCAAGACCTTCTCGATCTCGACAGCAGCTGCGCGCTCGGTGAAGGCGAGGATCGTGCGCGCCTCGGGCACGCTGCGCCCGCGGATGTTGTCGGTCACGAGACGCGCCTTGCGCGGCGAGATCCGCACGAACTTCGCGACAGCCTGCACCGTCTTCTGCTGTTCGGTGACCGCAGCCATCAGCGCTTCTTCACCTGGGTCTTCTGGTCGCCGGCGTGACCACGGAAGTGGCGCGTCGGCGCGAACTCGCCGAGCTTGTGCCCGACCATCTGCTCCGAGATGAACACGGGGACATGCTTGCGGCCGTCGTGCACCGCGATCGTGTGGCCGACCATGTCGGGGAAGACCGTGGACGTGCGTGACCACGTGCGAATCATGTTCTTGGAGCCCGAGTCGTTCATCTTCTGGATGCGCGCGAGCAGCCGCTCCTCGACGAAAGGCCCCTTCTTCGAAGATCTCGACATTTAGCGCTTGTCCTTCCCACGGCGACGGCCGCGAACGATCAGCTTGTTGGATTCCTTGTGCTTCGAGCGGGTGCGCTTGCCGAGCGTCGGCACGCCCCACGGGGTGACCGGGTGACGGCCGCCTTTCGACTTGCCCTCACCGCCGCCGTGCGGATGGTCGACAGGGTTCATCGCCGAGCCGCGGACGCCGGGACGGATGCCCCGCCAGCGGCTGCGCCCTGCCTTGCCGCCGGTGATGTTGCCGTGCTCGACGTTCCCGACCTGACCGACCGTGGCGCGGCAGGTCATGAGCACGCGGCGCATCTCGCCCGAGGGGAGACGCAGCGTCGCGTGGGCGCCGTCTTTCGCGACGAGCTGGATGCCCGAACCGGCGGAGCGCGCCATTTGCCCGCCCTTGCCCGGCTTCAGCTCGACGTTGTGGACGAGCGTGCCGGTCGGGATGTTCTCGAGCGGCAGCGCGTTGCCGGGCTTGATGTCGGCGTCAGGGCCGGACTGCACGACGGAGCCGACCCGCAATCCGGCCGGCGCGAGGATGTACGCCTTGAACCCGTCCGCGTAGTGCAGAAGGGCGATGCGTGCGGAGCGGTTCGGGTCGTACTCGATGGCTGCGACCTTGGCCGGCACGCCGTCCTTCGTGCGCTTGAAGTCGACCAGCCGGTAGCGGCGCTTGTGGCCGCCGCCCTGATGGCGTGTCGTGATGCGGCCCGTGTTGTTGCGGCCGCCCTTCTTCGTCAGTTTCTCGGTGAGCGCCTTCTCGGGCTTCGACTTCGTGATCTCGGCGAAGTCGGAGACCGTCATGTGACGGCGGCCCGGCGAGGTCGGCTTGAACCTTCTAACCGGCATTACAGTTGTGCTCCTTGGAAGATCTCGATCGTGTCGCCGGGACGGAGTTGCACGATCGCCTTCTTCCAACCCTGGCGGGTGCCCTTGATCGCGCCACGCCGCTTCGGCTTGGCCTGCACCTTGATCACGTTGACCCGCGCGACCTTGACCTCGAACATCTGCTCGACGGCCTGGCGGATCTGGGTCTTGTGCGCATCGGAGTGCACCTTGAACGTGTACTGGCCGACCGTCGACGCGGCGTAGCTCTTCTCGCTGACGATCGGCGCCAGGAGCACCTGGCTTGCGTGGAGACTCATGACTTGGCCCTCTCCTCGACGAGCGGCAGCGCCGTCTCGGTGACG
>JBBQQU010000035.1:0-19644 GCA_038215565.1 Gaiellales bacterium
TCGCGCTGGCGACCACCCGGGGGCTCGTCAGCGTCGTCTCGGTGTTGACCTCGCTCTACCCGGCGGTCACCGTGGCGTTGGCGACGGTGCTCCTGCGCGAGCGGCTGGGCGGGATCCAGCTCGCGGGCGCGGTCGCCGTGCTGGCGGGAGCGGCGCTGATCACCGCCGGTTGAGACCACGTCCGTTCGTCAACACCGCGTTGACAGGGACTGTCCCTGTCAACGGCCGGTTGACGAAGAGACTCGGCTGAAACGGACACCTTTCGCGACGCCTCGACCGGCGCGACGATCAGAGGGTGGACGACGCCTTCACCGCGGCCGAGCTCTTCTACCCGCAGACGCTGTCCGAGCTTGCGGAACTCCACGCGATCGTGCGAGCGATCGAGATCGAGCTCGTCTCGCTCGCCCGCCACCAGGGGTTCTCGTGGACCGAGATCGGCGACGCGCTCGGCGTCTCTCGCCAGGCCGCCCACCGGCGCTACGCCGCGACCGTCAGACGTTGAAGCGGATGTTCAGGACGTCGCCATCCTGGATCACGTACGTCTTGCCCTCCAGCCGCTGAGTCCCCCGGCGCGACGCCTCCGCATGGGAGCCGGCGTCCAGGAGGTCGCTCCAGGTGATCGTCTCGGCCCGGATGAACCCGCGGGCGATGTCCGAGTGGATCGTCCCGGCCGCATCGAGCGCGGACTCGCCGCCGCGCAACGTCCACGCCCGCGTCTCCTTCTCGCCCGCAGTGAAGAACGTGATCAGCCCGAGCGCCTCGCTCAGCCGCCGGACCACCTCGTCGAGGGCCGAAGGGCCCTCCCGGTACTCGGCGGCCTCCTCCTCGCTCATCGCGGCCAGCTCCGCCTCGAGCTGGAGATCGATCCCCGCCGGCCCGTTCACGATCGCGATCAGCGGTTTTGTGGTCAGCGGCTCCAGCTCGGTCGGGAGCTCGCCCGGGAAGTCGCGGAGCGTGTTCCCCGAGTCGAGATGGGCGAGCAGCTCGGTGAGGACGTCGACCTCCTTGCGCAGGGCGGCGTCGCCCGACTTCGCTTGCTTCTCGACCCGTTCGAGCCGTCGCTCGACGTGGTCGCGATCCGCCACGAGCAGCTCCAGCTCGAGGTTCTCGAGATCCGCGGCCGGGTCGCCGCCCGGCGTGAAGCCGTCGGCGACCGCGAGGACGGCGTCGACCTGGCGGAGGCCGCCGAGGAGCGCCGGGCCGGTTCCGGGGACGTCCACGACCCGAATCGTGGCTGGCGTGATCTTGCGTGCGCCGACGAGCTCGGCCAGGTTGTCGAGCCGTTCGTCCGCGATCGACGCCATCCCGACGTTCTCCTTGCCGAAGCCGGCGCCACCTGCCCTAGCCACTGCAACCCGGGTCAGCGCAGTGAAGAGCGTGGTCTTCCCGCTCCCGGGAAGCCCGACGATGCCGACCTCGAGCGCCATCTATTCGGCGGGGTCGGCGATCTGCTTCTGCAGCGACGCGAGCGCGCGGTGCTGGAGGCTCTTGATCGCGCCCTCGGTCTTATCGAGGATCGTCGCCGCCTCGCCGTTCGAGAAGCCGAAGACGAACTTGAGCGTCAGCACCTGCTGCTGCTCCTGGGAAAGCGAGTCGATCAGGTCGAGCATCGACTGGCGGCCGATCGACTGGAAGGCCTCGTCCTCGGCCGAGCGCTCCTCGGAGCCGTGCGGCTCAGGCACGTCCTCCTCGGGCTGCCAGCGGCGATTCGCCCGGAAGTGGTCCATCGAGAGGTTGTGCGCGATCCGGAAGAGCCACGCCGAGAACGGCGCAGCCTGGAAGCGGAACTTGCTGATCGACTCGAGCATCCGCAGGAAGGTCTGCGTAGTCAGGTCCTCGGCGTCGTGCCGGTTCCCGACGGTCATGTGCAGGTAGCTGTAGATCCGGTCGAAATGGATCAGGTAGAGCTCCTCGAGCGCGTCGCGGTCGCCTGCCTGCGCCCCCTCGACAAGAGCGCGCACGCGCTTGGCCTCACTCTCCTTCTTCTGAGTGCCTACGTCGCTCACAGTGATTGTCGTGCCCGTCGAGAGGCCGCGCGTAACGTCGGGACGGCTGTGCCTAGCCCGTCGCGCCGAAACCGACGCGGCTTTCACGAGCCAGGCGCTTCATATAGACGACCTTCCGCATATGCACGGTGTAGCGGCCGTCCTCGGCTTCGAAGCTCAAGCTCTCGTGGTCGCCGGCGAGTGCGCGGTCGAGGTCGTCTGCCGTCGCCGAGGGCACGTAGACGCTCAGAACCTGGTTGCCGTCGAATGCGATCTCGACTCTGACACGGTCGTTGCTACTCATCAGAGACGAACTCTGCCAGAACGCCGCCGGTCGCCTCGGGGTGGACGAACGCGACCTGAAGGCCGAAGAGCCCGCGGCGGGGGGTTTCGTCGATCAGCTGGGTTCCGTCGGCTCGCAGACGCGCAAGCTCAGCCTCGAGATCCGCCACCTCGAAGGCGATGTGGTGCATGCCCGGGCCGCGCTTCGCGAGGAACTTGCCGACGGGCGTGTCCGCGCCGAGCGGTGTCACGAGCTCGACACGCGAGGAACCGACGTGCAGCGAGGCCGCCTCGACGCCTTGATCCGGGACCGTCTCCCGATGCTCGAGCGTTGCTCCGAAGAGGCGCGTGTATCGCTCGATCGCCCCGTCGAGGTCGTCGACCGCGATGCCGATGTGATGCACGCTCAGCGCCATTCACGATCCAGGATGGCGTAGACGAGCTCGCTCTGCCATTCGCCCTTCACCCATTCGTTCTCGACCAGGTGCGCCTCGCGACGCATCCCGAGCTTTTCGAGCACGCGGGCGGACGCGATGTTGCGCGCCTCCAGCCGGCCGATCACGCGATGGAAGCCCTGCGCGAACGCCCAGTCGACGAGCGCACGCGCGGCCTCCGTCGCGTAGCCCTGACCCTGGTGACGAGGGTCGACGGAGAATCCGATCTCGGCCGTCTTGTGCTCCTCGCTGACCCAGTGCATGACGATGTCTGCGACGAGCACCCCGTCACGGGTCGCCGCCGCGCCCAGCCACTGCCCCTCCTGCTCGATCGAGAAGCCTGCGATCTTCCGCGCGAGCACCTCACGTACCTCTGCCTCGCCACGGGGCTCGTGGTAGAGGTACCGCGCCACCTCTTCGTCGGAGTAGATCGCGAGCAGCGCCGCGAAGTCGGACTCCTCAAAGGGGCGCAGCACGAGGCGCTCGGTTTCGATCGGCCAGTCCGGCTGCACGCCGGGGACGCTACCCGGTCGCGTCGACGCCGAGCACGCGAACGACACCGACGGCGTCAGAAGAACGCGAGTCCGGCGTCACGTCCGCGAAGATCTCGATCAGCTCCTCGCGGACGAGTGTCTCCTGCTCGAGCAGCGCCGCCGCTATCCGGTCGAGCGCCGCGCGGTGCTTCGCGAGCAGGCGCTTCGCCTGCGCGTAGGCATGGTCGGTGAGCTGCGCCTGCTCGGTGTCGCGCAGCCGCTTGGTCTCCTCGGACAGCGAATAGTTGTCGGCACGCAGCGTTCGGGAGGTGACCGACTCGCCCATACCCCACTCGAACACCATCGCCCGGGCGATCTCCGTCACCTTCTCGAGATCGTTCGCCGCCCCGTTCGTGACCCGCCCGAAGACGAGCTCCTCGGCGGCGCGTCCGGCGAGCGCCATCACCATCCAGTCGAGCAGCTCTTCTCTCGTCTCGAGGTAGCGCTCCTCTTCGGGCAGATGGAGCACGTAGCCGAGCGAGGTGCCGCGGGCGATGATGGTCGCCTTCTCGGGCTGCTTGCCGACGAGGTGCGCGGCGAGCGCGTGCCCACCCTCGTGGTAGGCGAGGATGCGCTTCTCCTTGTCGGTGACGACGCGGCGCTGCTGCAACCCGGCGACGACACGTTCGAGCGCATGGTCGAAGTCGGCGCGCGTCACCTCGGTGCGGTTATGACGTCCCGCGGTGATCGCCGCCTCGTTGCAGATGTTCTGGAGGTCGGCACCCGTCAGGCCGGCCGTCTGCCGCGCGGTCGCGTCGAGATCGACGTCGTCCGCGAGCGGCTTGCCACGCGTGTGCACGTTGAGAATCGCGCGGCGGCCTTTCAGGTCGGGCGGGCTGATGAGCACCTGCCGGTCGAACCGGCCCGGCCGCAGCAGGGCAGGGTCGAGATCCTGGAGCCGGTTCGAGGCGCCCATGACGACGACCTGGTCGCGCGGGCCGAAGCCGTCGAGCTCGACGAGCAGCTGATTCAGTGTCTGGTCCTGCTCGCGATTGAGCGAGGTGCCGCTGCGCGCCTGGCCGACCGCGTCGAGCTCGTCGATGAAGACGATCGACGGGGCGTTCTTGCGCGCCTCGTCGAAAAGCTTGCGGATACGCGCGGCACCGAGGCCCGCGAACATCTCGACGAACGCCGACGCGCTCTGCGCATAGAAGCGCGCGCCCGACTCGTTCGCCACTGCCTTCGCCGCGAGTGTCTTGCCGGTCCCGGGTGGGCCGTGGAAGAGAATGCCCTTCGGAACGCGCGCGCCGAGCGCCTCGAAGCGCGCCGGATCCCGCAAGAAGTCGACGATCTCCTGGAGATCGTCCTTCGCCTCGTCGAGGCCGGCGACATCGGCCCAGGTGACGGCCGACGCCGAGCCCGGAGTGATCTCCGTCGGGCTGATGCGGGGCATCAGCTTTACCGTCTTCCAGAGGAGGAAGACGATCGCGCACATGAGGACGAAGAACGCGATCGGCAGCCACGTCTGGGCAACGCTCGACATGATCCCGGCGGCGAAGGGCATCGGCCCTCCATCGACAGCCGGGCGCGAGTCCTAAAGCCCCGCGACGACCTCTTCGAGGGACGCGAAGCGGACGCCGCTTTCCCGCCAGGCGGCGGTGCAGGCGCTCGTCCGGGCCTCGTCCAGGCCGCGGGACGCCTCCTCGACGAAGGTGACGGCCCTTCCACGCGCGAGGAGACCCCGAATTGCCGCGTCGTCACAGACGTCCGTCGCGACGCCGAAGAGAATCACCTCGGCCGGATCGAGCAGCTCGAGGAGCCTGTCGGCGTTCGGGTTCGTGAAGACGTCGAAGCTCTTCTTGAGGAGCAGGAACTCCCGCCCCTCGAGCCACTCCGGCGGGACGTCGGTGAGCGCGAGCGGCACGGGATCGGCCTGCTCGGTCTCCGCGATCTTCGCCGCGCCGCGCGTCCCGCGCAGGCAGTGCGGCGGGTAGGTGGTGAGGAAGTCCGGCTCGCCCGAGATCTCCGCGTCGGTGAGCTCGTGATCATCCGCGGAGGCGACATGAGGGATGCCCGCCGCGCGCGCCGCCGCAACGAGCTTCGCCATCGCAGGCACCGCGCTCTCGGCGCCCGGGACGGCGAGCTTGCCTGTCGCATGGACGAAGTCGACTTGCGTGTCGACGTCCCAGAGGACCCGCTTCACGAGACGAGTTCGAGCCGCGGGTTCGGACGGTAGTGCCGCCCGACCTTCGCGGAAGGCTCGCCGTCTGTCAGCACGATGTCGCCGGTGAAGTCGTTCGAGCCGCGGATGAGCGACGAGCCGACGCCGTACGCATCGACCGGCACCTCGCCGTCTTCGAACTCACGGATCTTCTCGACCGTGAACCCACCCGAGACGACGATCTTCACGCGGTCGAAGCCGCGTGCGTCGAGCGCCTCGCGCACCTTGCAGACGAGCTGCGGATTGACGCCCGTCGGGCGGAAATCGCCCATCTCCTCCCAGAGCGAGCGGTCGACCAGCGATTCCGACGTGTCCAGACGCACGCCCCACAGCCGGGGGCCGAGCGCGTCCGCCACTTCGAGTGCGGTGCGAACGGAGTCGTTCTCGAAGTCGACGAGCACGGTGACGTTCATGTCGGGCGGCGCCCAGTCCGCGAAGTGCTTCGCCGCAGCAACCGTGTCGCCCGCGTAGGCGGCGATCAAGGCGTGCGGCACGGTGCCGAGCCCACTGCCGCCCCACCACGACGCCTGCTCGTCCGTGGTGACCCCCACCGGCGCACCGACGATCTGCCCGGCGACGTATGCGGCGTAGCCGTCACCGGTCTGCACGCGGTGATGGTCATGCCGTGCCGGCATGAAGATGATCGGCTTCCCGCTGGCAGCTTCGAGCACATTGACCACGTTCGTCGTGATGAGCGTTCGCCGCGCGAGCGTGCCGAGATACAGCGTCTCGAGGTGCCCGAAGGTCGTGTAGTCGCCTTCGATCGTCAGCACGGTCTCGTGCGGCTCGATCGCGTCGCCGTCGTAGAGCGCGTGCACGGTGAGCGCGTCCCAGTCGTCGGCGCAGAGCTTCAGGATCGCAAGCGCCTCGTCCATCCCGCCGAGAAACGCGTGCCGTTTCTGGAAGACCTGCATGACGACGTTCGGCCGGCGTCCGTCGTAGCGAAGGGTGGCGCGCGTGTGGTTGAAGTAGGCGTCGGTGTACCACCCCGCGCGCATCTTCTCGACGGGCAGGTCGAAGATCTCGGGGTCGAGCCGCCGGCGCGTGCTCGTCATGCCGCTGCCTGCATCACTCGGTCTCGAGCGCGAGACACGCCCGCAACGCTGCCTCCGCGACCTCGAGCTGGTCCGCGGTCGGTTCACGCGTACCGAGCCGGTGCTGCAACTCGTGGCCGGGCTTTGCGAGCGCACGCGACAGTGGATGCAACGGGTTCCGCGCCATCCAGCCGAAGATCTCGGTCGAGGCGGCAAGCGCTCCGACCGACGCCACCAGCTTCGCTGCCGGCCGCATGCGAGCCGGTGTCTGCTCGGCCATCAGGTTCCCGGCCGCAGTCGTCAGGAGGATCGGCCCGACGAGGTGCGAGCCACAGCGCTCGTGCTCCTTCGGCCGAGCGGTGCCGTGCTCGTACGCGCCGATCGACATGTGTTCGGCCCCGTGGTAGGACGCGAGCTCACCCCCGCGAAGCGCAAGAGCCGCCGGTGCGAGCGAGAGCAGCCCGGTCGCGAGCTCACGGGCGAGCGGCCGAAGGGTCGAGCGGCGCAGGCCGTGCAGCACGACCGCACTCCCGACCATCGTCGCAAGCACGCGGGGACGCTCCATCGGCAGCCGCGCCTCGGGGAGCGCACGCTTCACCTGCGGCAGCAGCGCGAAGACCTCAGCGATCTTCGCGGGTCCCCGCAGTAGCGGGTTCGTGACGTCGGCGGCGCGCAGTCCCTTCCGGCGCGCCACGACCTTCAGCTCGCCGTCGTCGGTGCGAACGGCGCACGCCCACGCACGCGGGCCGTGCACGAGCACGCCGTTCGAAAGCGCCATGCCGCCGAGACGGACCTTCTCCTCGCTCACGACGAGGAGCGTAGCCGCAGCGCAGCCTGTAACCGCGCCACGTGAGGGCCGGGGCGACCACTTCCGAGCGGGCGGCCGTCGATCTCGATCACCGGCATGAGCTCGCGTACCGACGAGCTCGTGAACGCCTCGTCGGCTGCACGGAGGTCGTCGAGTTCGTCCGCCTCCTCGACATCACCCGCGAGCTCGAGAATGAGGCTCCGGGTGACTCCTGGTAGGACACCGGGGCCGGGTGCGGGCGTGCGCAACGCCCCGTCTCGCACCCACCAAATGTTCGCGGTCGCGCAGTCGAGCACGCGCCCGCCCGAGACGAAGAGCGCATCGTCGGCGCCGGCGGATTCGGCCGCGTGGCGGGCCGCGAGAGCGGGCGCATAACTCGTCGACTTGACGCCCGCGAGCAATGAGGGTGCCCCCTGCTCGAACGTGCGGAGGGCGATCCCGCGTGCACGCAACTCGTCGAGGCCCGAGGGCAGGGCCGCTGCAGTTGCGACGAGAGCCTCGCTCGAGCGGAAGAGCCGCAGCACATGATCGGCGGGGGCGACGCCCACGATGAGCGAGACCAGCTCCGCGGCGCCGTCGGTCGAGGGCAATGCGAGGGCCGCCGCCGAGTGTGCAAGCCGCTCGAGGTGGCGCTCGAGCAGGAACGGCCGCCCCGTGTAGACGCGCAGCGTCTCGAACGCCGCGCTGCCGCGGAGCAGCGCCTCGTCGCCCGCGGTGAAGACCGGCTCGCCCGCGGGGACGAGGCCGCGACCCGCCACGGCGACAGCGACGAGGCTCATGCGCGTGCGAGCCGGCTGCCGTCGACGCGTCGGGCACCCGCGTGCGCGATCGCCGCGAGCAGCGGCCGCACCTTCACCCATGACTCCTCGACCTCCTGCTCTGGGTCGGAGTCCCAGACGATGCCGCCGCCGGCCCACAGGTGCACGCGGTTTGCTGCGACGGCGAACGTCCGGATCGTCAGAGCGAGGTCGAAGTCGCCGTTCGGCCAGATCGTGCCGAGCGCACCCATCGAAGCGCCCCGGCCGACCGGTTCGAGCCGCGCAATCTCGTCGATCGCAGCGATCTTCGGCGCTCCGGTGATCGAGCCCCCGGGGAACGTCGCCTGCAGGATCTCCGCGAGCCCGACGCCTGGACGCAGCGTTCCCTCGACCGTCGAGACGAGATGCGTGACGCCCGCGAGCTCGTGCTGGACCATCAGCTCGGGCCAGCGAATCGAGCCCGGCTCGCAGACGCGCGACAGGTCATTCCGTTCGAGGTCGACGATCATGACGTGCTCCGCGGCGTCCTTGAGATCGTCGACGTCCTCGCCGAGAGGACGGGTGCCCTTGATCGGTTTCGTCCACAGCCGCTCGCCGCGGCGCGCGAGAAAGAGCTCCGGGGAGGCCGACACGATCGACCAGTCCTCGCCCACGAGCGTCCGTGGCTGGAGCGGGCGCAGCGGCGCGAGGGCGGCTGCGAGCCCTCGCGGGTCGCCGCCAAACGGCGCGCTGAGGTGCTGGACGAGATTGACCTGGTAGACGTCACCGCGGCGAATCGAAGCGCGCACCGCGTCGACGGCTGCGGCGTAATCCGCTGTGTCCCACGTGGCCTCCCAGTCGCCGACGTGAAAGGCGCCCACGGACTCGTCGTCAGACGGCCGGTCGTTGCGCACGACGCAGGCGAGGAGTGGCAGGGCGCACGGCTCGGGCGGCGGGGTCGACGCCCCGCGCCGCAAAGCGGTCGAGAGGCCGTAACCGAGATAGACATCAGCGACCTGCCCGGCGCCGAGCTGATCGCCGAGATAGCTCTCGAGTTTCTCGAACGATCCGTCGGCGTCGCGGAGCTCGAGCATCAGCCACAGACGGTCTGCGCGACGTGGCGCATGAACCGCAGACCAAGCTCGAGATCCGTCACCGGAATGCGTTCGTTCGCCGAGTGGATGAGGCGCGCCGCCACCTCGGGGTCGAGCGCACGCGCCGGGAAGAAGCCGTAGGCGACCGTGCCGAACGCCTCGCGAAGCCAGTGGGAATCGGTGAAGCCGGCGACGCAGGTCGGCGCCGCGATGGCGCCGGGCTCTTCGCGCTCGACGAACGACTGCACGGCATCCCAGAGCGGCCCGCCGAGCGGCGAGCGCGTGCCTCCCTGACGCTCGTAGTTCTCGAGCTCGTAGGCGCCGTCCCCGAGCCAGGCGCGAAGCTCGGCCTCCGCCTGGGCGGGAGTCTGGCCCGGCAGGAGCCGCACGTCGACCGTCACCTCGGCGAGCGCCGGGATGACGTTGCGCTTGTCGGAGGCGCGAATCATCGTCGGCGCAACCGTCATCGAGAGCAGGGGCTCGATCAGCTCGGCCGCAATTGGGCTGACCGCTCGCGCGGCGGCGAGAGCATCAGGCGCCGCCGGCACGGCGTCGAACAACACACGGAGGAACGCTTCCACCTCGGGAATGAGTCTCGGCTCGCTCGTGAACGCGCCGAGGCGCTCGATGAACGGCGCCGCTTTCACGAGCGCGTTGTCGGCAATGCTCGGCATCGAGGCGTGACCGCTGCGTCCGAGGACGCGCAAGCGAAACGGGGCGCTCATTTTCTCGGCCGTGGAGCAGAGATACAGCACCTTGCCGCCGAGCTCGACCCGGTCGCCCGCGCCTTCGTTGATCGAGAAGTCGGCCGAAACGACATCGGGATGGGCTTCGACGAGCCACTGCAGCCCGAAGCCGTCGCCGACTTCCTCGTCGGCGGCAGCGATGAAGATGAGATCGCCGGAGCCGCGCCAGCCCTCGCGCGCGAGGGTCGCGAGCGCGACGGCGCTCGCCACGACCTCGCCCTTCATGTCGAGCGCACCGCGACCCCACACCTGCCCGTCGACGAGCTCGCCGCCGAACGGGTCCCGCTCCCACTCGGACGCGTCGGCGAGGACGACATCGGTGTGCGAGAGAAGCGCAAGCGATGGGCCATCTCCGGTGCCGCGGATGCGCGCCACGAGGTTCGCGCGCTCCGGCACCCGCGCGTAGAGCTCGCACTCGACCCCCGCGGCCTCGAGGTAGTCGCGAAGAAGCTCGGCCGCCGCGGTCTCGTTGCCCGGCGGATTCGTGGTGTCGACGCGAATCAGTTTCTGGAGAAGCTCGGCAGCCTCGCTCAACGACGCGTGCCCGCCACGAGGAGGTAGGCACGATCGTCGACGATGTGATCGCCGCGTCGCGATTGCTCGGTGAGACCGATCACCACCGCGGCAAGCTCAGCACGACGTGCGTCGTCGAGAGAGGCCGCAAGCGTGACCATAGGGCCGAACTTCGTCGACATGATCTCCCACATCGCCGCGCCGCTCTCCCACTCGACGGTGCTGACACGCGGCTCGAACACGAGCTCGAAGGTGTCGCCGAGCAGGTCGCGGACGTGCGCTTCGTTGCCCCAGTCGAGCGGGCTTGACGGCGGCGGCCCGGGCTGGAACGGGCCTATCGCGTGGAACAGCGCGCCGACACTGCCGTCCGCGGTCCAGTTCGCGAGTGCGATCCGGCCGCCCGGGCGAGTGACACGCGCGACCTCACCCGCCGCAGCCGGATGGTCGGGCGCGAACATGATCCCGAACGACGACGAGACGACGTCGAACGACGCGTCGTGGACACCGTCGAGGGCTTCGCAGTCGCCGACGCGGTAGTCGATCTCGAGCCCCCGTTCACCGGCGCGGCGTTTGGCGACCTCGATCAGCGCGGGCGCGAGGTCGATGCCGACGACCGAGGCGCCGGCGGTCGCTGCAAGCTCGGCGACGCGTCCGGTGCCGCACGCAAGGTCGAGCTGGCGCTCACCTTCCCGCGGCGCGAGGTGCTCGGCGACGGCGTGGTGCACGTCCGAGATCGTGTCGGCGATCTCGTCGAACGCGCCTTCACCCCACATCACTCCCTGCCGTGCCTTCAGCTCTTCGTTCGCCATTACTTCCTCCTTCCGAGCACGAGCAGGTAGCGGCGTGGTGCGCGCACGCCACCTCCGTCTTCGGTTCGATAGCTCTCGTAGAGCTCGACGAAGGCGCGGTGGAAATCCCCCACACGCTCGGCGTGGAGACGCGCGATGAGCGCGATCACGGGCGGTGCCGACTCGGAGAAGAGCTGCCAGATCTCCTCGCCGGAGGATGCTTCGAGCCAGAGTGTGCCGTCTTCGAATTCGAGCTCGAAATCCTCGGTGAGCATGTCCTCGACGTGATCCTCGCGACCCCACTCGTACGCCTCGCGGCCCTCGATCGGCTCGTCCGTGAACTGCCGGTAGAGCTCGCTCAGCTTTGGATTCGGCTTCCAGGCCGTGAATCCGAGCCGTCCACCGGGACGACTGACGCGCGCGAGCTCCGACGCGACATTTGCGTGATCGGGCGCGAAGATGAGGCCGAACGCCGACGCGAGCACGTCGAACGAGCGATCCTCGTAGGGCAGATATTCGACATCGCCGAGGTCGAACGAGATCTGAAGCCCCTCCTCGCCGGCGCGCCGGCGTGCCTTCTCGAGCATCGGCTCGGCGAGATCGATCGCGGTGACGGTCCCTCCGGCCCGCGCGGCACGAAACGCGACCTCGCCCGTGCCGGTGGCGAGGTCGAGCACCTCGTCGCCGGAGGCGATCCCGAGCAGGCCGACGAGCTGGTCGTGCACGGGCGCAAAACGGGCGGCGATCCGCTCGTAGCTGCCGACGCTCCAGATCTCACTCATCGGTAAGAGCATACTTTCGGGGTGGCTGACCTCTTCAGCGAGGCCGCGGGCCGGCGCCTCGGCGCCTCGGCGCCGCTCGCCCAGCGCCTGCGGCCGGCGACGCTCGACGATTTCGTCGGCCAGGCGCACGTGGTCGGGCCCGGCCGCGCGCTCCGGCTTGCGATCGAGCAGGACCGGGTGCCGTCGATGATCCTGTACGGGCCGCCGGGGTCGGGTAAGACGACCCTCGCCCGCATCGTCGCGCACGCGACCGGCAGCGAGTTCGAGGAGCTCTCGGCCGTCTCGGCAACGGTTGCGAACGTCCGTGCCGTCCTCGCCGGAGCACGCGAACGGCTCGGCACGAGCGGCCGGCGCACCATCCTCTTCCTCGACGAGATCCATCGCTTCAACAAGGCGCAGCAGGACGCGCTCCTGCCGGGCGTCGAGGAGGGCCTCGTGACACTGATCGGCGCCACGACCGAGAACCCGTACTTCGAGGTGAACTCCGCGCTCCTCTCGCGCTCGCAGGTCTACGAGCTCGAGCCGCACGACGAGGAGACACTGCGCGAGGTCGTGCGCCGTGGCGCGGCGTCGCTCGGGGTCGAGGTGACCGCAGACGTCGAGGAGCTGATCGCGCGCCGCGCCGGCGGCGATGCGCGGAACGCTCTGAACATCCTCGAGCTCTCGGCCCAGACGGCCGCGGCCGAGCAGGCGACGCTCGAGACGCGCCATGTCGACGATGCGGCACGCAAACGGCCGCTCGTGTACGACAAGGGCGGCGACGCGCACTACGACTTCATCTCCGCGTGGATCAAGTCGACGCGGGCCGGAGACGTGCAGGCGTCGATCTATTACCTCGCAGCGATGATCGAAGGTGGTGAGGACGGCCGCTTCATCGCACGTCGGATGATCGTGCTCGCGTCAGAGGACATCGGCAACGCCGATCCGCAGGCGCTTCTGATCGCGGTCGCGGCAGCGCACGCCGTCGAGCATGTCGGCCTGCCCGAGGCACGGCTGAACCTCGCCCAGGCCGCCGTGTATCTCGCGCGCGCGCCGAAATCGAATGCGTCATACCGAGCGCTCGGGAAGGCGACCGAGGACGTGCGCGAACGCGGCCATCTCCGTCCGCCCGACGCGCTCCGCTCGGCGGCGTACCCCGGCGCGCGTAAGCTCGGCCGCGGCCAGGGCTACCTCTACCCGCACGACGACCCGGACGGCTTCGACGTCGACTGCCTCCCGGACGAGCTCGCGGGCACCGTGTACTTCGAACCGTCGGGAAACGGCCAGGAGGTCGCGGTCGACCGCTCCGCGAACGCACCGCGCGGCGACGCGGGTTAGAGAATGCGCGCGCCGAGCGCGCTCGCGACGAGTTCGACGGCGAGTTTGCCGGTTTCGTTCTCGCGATCGAGGATCGGGTTGACCTCGACGACGTCGAGTGAATCGAGCAGACCGGACTCCGACACCATCTCGAGGGCAAGGTGCGCCTCCCGGTACGAAAGCCCGCCGCGCACCGGTGTGCCGACACCCGGCGCGAACATCGGGTCGACGGCGTCGAGGTCGAGGCTGACGTGCAGGAACGGCAGGCCGGCGAGGAACGCGAGCGCTTCGTCGAGGACGACCTGGAGCCCACGTTTGTCGATCTCGCTCATCGTGTAGACGCGCACGTCGATCTCGCTGATGAGCGCGCGCTCGCCGGGGTCGAGCGACCTGATGCCGACGAGCGCGGCCCGACGCACGGATGGTGTCGGGAACGCATCGCTCAAGAATCCGTCACCACCGACACCGAGTGCGGCGGCGAGCGGCATCCCGTGCACGTTTCCGCTCGGGGAGGTGGTCGGGCGGTTCAGGTCGCCGTGCGCGTCGATCCAGAGCGTGGCGCCAGGCCCGTGAGCCTTCGCCATGCCTCCGAGCGTGCCGATCGCGATCGAGTGGTCTCCGCCGAGCACGAGGGGGATGAGCCCGTCGGAGGTTGCCTGCTCGACGAGGACGGCGACTCGCTCGCAGACCTCCATGATCGGGCCGAGGTAGCGGGCGTTCGGATCGCCTTCCTCCGTCGCCTCGGGAACGTGCGAGCGAACATCGCCCCAATCGGCGACCGTGCGACCGAGGGAGCGGACGCGTGATTCGAGGCCGGCGTAGCGAATCGCCGACGGGCCCATGTCGACGCCGCGCCTGCCCGCGCCGAGATCGAGGCCGGCGCCGATGATCGCGACCGGTGCCGGTGATGTTTCGCTGCTCATCGGGAGGAGGCTACGCCGTCGCGGGCGGTCACAGCGCCCATTGCTCGCGGAAGCGCAGCTGCGCCTCCGTCGCCGTGCCGAGCTCGATGCCGAGGGTTGCGAGCTTCGTGCGCGCAATCAGGTCGTCGAGATCGTCGGGGAAACGGCTCAGGCCGGCCGGTGCGGCGCCCGAGGCAAGGTGGTGGATCGAGAGCGCCTGGACCGAGAACGAGAGGTCCATGATCTCGATCGGATTGCCGTCGAGGCCAGCGATGTTCACGAGCGCGCCGTCGACGAGCACGTGGACGCGGCGGCCGGCGAGGACGTACGTCTTGACGCCGGGGCGCGCATCGATCACCTCGTCTGCGGCGGAGGCGATCGCTCGGACGTCGATCTCGCGGTCCGAGTGACCGGCGTTCGCGAGCACCACGCCGTCTCTCAGGAGTGACAGATGCTGGGCCGCGATTGCCTCGACGAGGCCGGTCGCCGTCAGCACGACATCGGCATCGGGCAACGCAGCTTCGAGCGATGCGACGCGGAACCCGTCCATGTGCGCGGTGAGTGCGCGCACCGGGTCGAGCTCGACGACGGTGACGCGGCCGCCGAGACCGTGCGCAGCCTTTGCGAGGCCCTTCCCGACCCAGCCGTAGCCGACGATGCAGAACCCGCGACCCGCCGCGAGCACGTTGGTCAGCGCGAGCACCGCGGTCAGCGTCGTCTGGCCGGTGCCGTAGGTGTTGTCGAAGGTGTGCTTGCACTGCGCATCGTTCGCGGCGATCGCAGGGAACGGCAGCCGTCCCTCGGCCTCGAGCGCACGGAGCCGTGCCACGCCTGTGGTCGTCTCCTCGCTCACACCGCGCAGGTTCGCGTAGAGGTCCGGCCGTTCCATCGCCATCCGCCGGGTGAGCTCGAGACCGTCGTCGATCACGAGCTCGGGGGCGGTCGCGGCGACCTCGAGCAGGTCGGCGGTGAAGTCGTCCGGCCCGACGCCATGCCGGGCGTGCACCTCGACCCCGCGCTCGACGAGCGCCGCGCAGACCGCATCCTGGGTCGAGAGCGCGTTGCTGCCCGCGGCGACCACCTCCGCGCCCGCAGCTCGGAGTGCGAGCACGAGGCACGCGGTCTTCGCCTCGAGATGCACGACAACGGCAACCTTGCGTCCGCGCAGCACGCCGTCGGCAAGCTGCTCCCCCGCGAGTCGGTGCAGGACCGGCATGTGCTGCTCGGCCCACGCGATGCGGCGATGCCCTTCCGGGGCGAGTTTCAGATCGGCGATGCGCGAGCGGCCGGCTGCAGCGGCGGGGGCGGTCATCGAAGTGGCGAGGGCCGGACTTGAACCGGCGACACCACGGTTTTCAGCCGTGTGCTCTACCAACTGAGCTACCTCGCCGCGCGCGCAAAAGTGTAGCCGCACGAAAAGAGACGTCCGGACCGGTGATACCGCGTCGCGAACGTCTCCGAGACACGAACCCTACGACCGCTCGGTCTTGCGGGCAAGGAGTGCGACGCCTGGCCCGACCGAGAAGTCCGCAATATGCGCGAAGCCGCGCGACTCCAGCTCGTGACGAACGCGCTCGAGCGGCACCCAGATCGGGGTCGAGGCGCCGAGCGAGAAGGCGACCGCGGTGTGACCGCCAGGCTCGACGACACGCGCCAACTCGTCGAAGAACGGGATCATGTTGTTGAGGGTGACGAGGTCGAACGCGTCGTCGGGGAACGGCAGGTCGGATGCGTCGGCGCGAAGGTAGTGCTCGCGATCCGTCGCGGCAAGGCGCTCGGCCTCACGCACCATTTCCGCCGAGACATCCGCACCGGTCACCTCGGCGTCCGCGAAGCGCTCCGCCGCAAGGCGGGCGACGCGGCCGCTGCCCGTGCCGAGATCGAGGATGCGCTCGGGCTGCGTGGGCAACGCGTCGAGCGCCGCCGCAATCGGTAGGAGCCGTTCGGGACTGACGCGCGTCGCATCCCACTCCGGGGCGAGCTTGTCGAAGTTGTGCGTCATTCGGCGACGGAAGAGGCGCCAGAGCGCCGGCCGCCGAACGACGATGGTCGTGACGACACGGACGAAACGCTGCCCGGCCGTCACGTGCGGGCGATGCGCAGCTCGTCGCCGGGCGAGACGCCGGTGAGCCGTGCCGCGTCGCCGCGGCTGATCGCGAGGGTCACGAGACCGTACGAGTCCTCGTAGAGAATCAACTCACCGGGTGGAGCATCCGCGAAGGCGCCCGCGACGACAGCGTAATAGCGATCGAGTGTCAGACGAATCTCGACGCGGTCACCGTTCGCAAGGCCGAGCTCGTCGACCTGCTCGCGGCGGATGTTCGTCGCGACGTTCCCGAACCGATCGACCGACAGCACGGTCGCACCGAGTTGGGAGCGACCGACCTCCGGCGTCGGAACGTCCACGCGAACGAGATCCGCCGGATCAAGCGGCGGACCGAGCTCCTCGATCGCAACCCCGGATGCGAGATGGGCGGCGGCGGGCGCGAAGACATCGCGCGCATGAAACGTGCGCGACACGTCGGCCAGCCGGTATCGCGGCTCGGCGAGCTCGTGCGCGGCCACCACTCCGATCTCGTCGGCGGCCAGCATCAGCAGGCCGTTGTCGGGGCCGACGAACGTCCTCCCGTCGCGTGTGCGGACCGCGATCGCGTGACGATCGCCGCCGACGTCGGGGTCGACAACGGCGAGGTGAACGCCGATCGGCATGTACGGCGTCGTGTGGCGGAGCACGAGCGCGCCCTGCAGGATCGCCTGCGGCGGGACGCCGTGCGCGACATCGATCACGCGCACGTCGGGCGCGATCCCTGCGATCACGCCATGGCACGTGCCGACGAATTCGTCCTCGAGGCCGAAGTCGGTGAGGAAGGTGATCACCGTCATGATGCGGACTCCATCAGATCCGAGACGGCGCCGACGAGGCCATCGAGATCGTGGGATCGCGCCTCGGCGGCGACGGAGAGCCCGAGGGACCGCGCCACGCGCGAGGTCTCAGGCCCGATGCTGACGGCGGCGGCCCGACCGCCGAGCGCAGCGTAGGCACGAGCGGCGGATCCGGAGGCCAGCACGACGACGTCGCCGGCCGGCGGCTCGGGCGTGAGGAGTCGAGTTCGGTACAGCGGCACGAAGTCCGCGCCGAGCTCGTCGATCGGGCCGCGGCGCGCCCCCTCTGCGGCCGCGAAGAGCACCCGGCCGGCGGGGCGCGGGAACTCGCGCAGAAGGCCGTCCTGCGACGACTCCGCCGGCACGAGGGCCGGCTCGATCCCGCGGGCGCGGAGCGCCTCGGCCGTTCCGGGACCGACCGCCGCGACCGGCGGCAGATTGCGGCCGCGTCGCGCGATCTCCTCGGCGCCGTTCGGGCTCGTGATCACGAGCCAGTCGTACCCCGAGCCGTCGATCTCCGCATCCGAGGTCCGCTCGATCTCGATCAGCGGGCATTCGACGACCTCGGCGCCAAGCGCCTCGAGCCGCGCGACGAGCGGCCCGGCCTGGCTTCGTGGCCGGGTGACGATCACCCGCATGCGGACGCGCCTTCCCCGTTGCGGCCCGGGACGCTCTGTTCCACGACGCGCTGCCCCACGACGCTCTGCCCCACGACGCTCTGCCCCGCGACGCGCTGTTGCACGACCCCCAGGGGGGATTTGAGGGCCCCCGCACACGACGCTACCCCGTTTTTATGCACGTGTCTGTGCCGGTTTCGTGCCGGTTTCGTCACGGGCGGCGGCGAGCGCGAGCAGTTCTGCCGCGAGGGCCTCCGGGTCGTCCCCCGACCGGCGTTCGACCCACGATCCGTCCTCGGCGGCGATGAGCGCGTGCAGAAGCTGCCCGTCGTGATGGGCACCGACGGGCGCGAGACAACCCGCGCCGATCGCGGCGACGACGCGACGCTCCGGCTCGACGCGGCGGCGCGTCTCGGCGTGGTCGACGCGAGCAACGAGCTCCGCCTCTCCGGCCCTCGTCTGGAGCGCAAGGGCGCCTTGGGCTGCCTCCGGCAGCATCGTCTTCGGATCGAGGCGGGCGCCGATCTCACCGCCGAGGCCGAGCCGGTCGAGGCCGCACGCCGCCAGCATGATCGCATCGAGGCCGCGCTCACGCCGCTTGCGCAAACGTGTGTCGATGTTCCCGCGCAGCGGCTCGATCACAAACGTCGGGTCGAGCGCAAGGAGCTGGGCGCGCCGCCGTGCTGACGCCGTGCCGATGCGCATGCCCGGGCGAAGCCGAGCCGCGCCGACGAGTGCATCGCGAGGATCGTCGCGCTCGAGGAACGCGCCGATCACGAGCCCGTCCGTGTCCGTCGAGGTCATGTCCTTCGCCGAATGAACCGCGACGTCGATCCGCCCGGCGAGGAGCGCCTCCTCGATCTCCTTCACGAACACGCCGCGCGCCCCGATCTCACCGAAGGGGCTCGACCGGTCGCGGTCGCCCGCGGTCGTGATCGGGACGAAGGCGATCTCGATACCGGGGCCGCGGAGCGCGGCGGCCGCCTGCTCGGCCTGGGTGAGCGCGAGCCTAGAGCCGCGAGACCCGATACGAACGAGCACAGCTCGACCTCCCATTGCGCGCGCTGCGCCCGCACGCGAGCGCGCCACGCCGGACGCGGAGGAACGCGGACGGTGCAACCGCCGGCAGCGGCCGCTCGTGCCGCCGCCCTGGGTCCGGCGTCACCGCTCCTCCTCCAGTCCGAAGAGATGGCGCACCGCATCGGCGTACGCCGCTCCGTCAGAGCCGACTGCAGCCTCTTTCATGCGCACCGTCGGCAGATGGAGGAGCTTGTTCAGGATCTGCGCCGTGACCGATTCGAGCGTACGGCGCTCGTCGTCGGTCACGCGGCCGTCGACCTTCGCGAGCTCGGCCGAGCGAATCTCCTCAGCCCGCGCTCGGAGCGACGCGATCGCCGGGACGACATCGAGGGATGCGCGCCACGAGCGGAAGCGCTCCGCTTCCTCCGCGACGAGCTCCTCGCCCCGCTCGGCCTCGGCCCGCCTGCCCGCGAGTGTTTCGGCGACGACGGCCTCGAGATCGTCGATGTCGTAGAGGAAACAGCCGTCGAGGTCGTGGATCGCCGGATCGAGATCACGCGGAACGGCGATGTCGATGAAGAAGAGCGGACTGCGCCGACGAGCAGGCACGTCGGCGGCGGAAAGAACCACCTCGGCCGCACTCGTCGATGAGACGACGACATCGATGTCGCCGAGGTGCGCCCCAAGGTCGCTGAGCGCGATCGCCGATCCGCCGAAGCGATGAGCGAGCTCACGGGCAGTCTCGACCGTCCGGTTCGCGACGTAGGCGATCGTCGCGCCGCGCGAAGCGAGGTTCGACGCCGCGAGCTCACCGATCCGGCCGGCACCCACGAGCAGGACGCGGCGCCCCCGGAGGTCGCCGAACACCTGCGCGGCGAGTGCCGCCGCAGCCGATGAGACGGAGGCCGGGCTCTCGCCGATCGCCGTCTCCGTGCGGACGCGCTTCCCGACGCCGAGCGCCTGACGGAACACGCGGTCGAGAAGCGGCCCGGTGGGCACCGACTCGTAGGCGGCGCGTACCTGTCCGAG
>JBBQQU010000036.1:0-19297 GCA_038215565.1 Gaiellales bacterium
CGCCGCTCACGCGCGTCGTGATGCTGACGATCTCCGACCAGGACAACGACGTCATCGACGCCATTCTCGCGGGGGCGTGTGGGTACCTCCTGAAGGATTCGTCGATTCAGGAGCTGATCGCAGGAATCAAGGCAGCATCGATGGGCGAGTCTCTGATCTCTCCGACGATCGCCTCGAAGGTCTTGCAGCGGGTACGGGCGTCCAGCACTCAGCCGGAGATCGAGAGCACGATCCGTGCCGAGCTGTCGGACCGTGAGATCGAGGTGCTGAAGTTGATCGCCAACGGCAAGGACAACGCGATGATCGCCGGCGAGCTCCACATCAGTCCGAAGACGGTCAAGAACCACATCTCGAACATCCTCATGAAGCTGCAGATCGACAACCGCATCCAGGCCGCCGTTTACGCGGTCAGAAGCGGGATCGTCTAATTCTGGTTAGACGGTTGCCCTGACCTCGTCCGCGCGACTGCGCAGCGAGGAGAGAAGCCCGCGAAGGTTGCTGAGGTCGCCGTCGGCCAGCGACAGCCGCTGCCCGAGTTGCGTGAGCTCGGAGTGCTCGTCGTCCTGCGACTTCCCGCCGAGCTCAGCCGCGACCTGGGCGATCCGACGCTCGAGACGCCAGCGCTCGGCCTCGAGCGCGAGGGCGCTCGCATACCCGGCTGTCAGCGTGTGCTCGATGGCGTCGATGGTCGGCGCATCCTCGCCGTCCGGCGGGGAGTCGAGCAGTGAGCGGATCTCGTCGTGGATCATGAGGGCTTTAGCCTCGATTTCCGGGCTTCGGTCAAGTATCGAGTCTCGGCTCTCGGCGCACATGGGCCGCCCGGACTATCTTCTGCCCTGCAACGGCCCATCTTCTTGACTCGATCCGATCTGGGTCGAAAAATGGATTCCGCGTGAACCGCCGTCTTCTCGCAGCCCTCTTCGCGCTGGTCGCCCTCGCGGCACCGGCGTCGACGCCCGCGCGGCCGATCCAGGACTCACAGCTGCAGATCCGGCTCGCCCGTGCCCTCCACGTTCCCCATGTCGCCCTGGCGCGGTCAGCCGCCGTCGCCCTCGATCTCACGACCGGCACGGTTTTCTTCCAGCAGAACGGGAACCGGCCGCTGGCGCCGGCGTCGAACGAGAAGCTGCCGCTGACCTACGCGGCCCTCGTGCGGCTCGGTACCGCGTTTCGGATCGAGACCGACGTGCTCGGTCAGGGTGAGCAGGATGGAACCCAGTGGACGGGGACGCTGGTCCTCAAGGGCAACGGCGATCCGACCTTGTCGCGTGCCGACCTGCGCGCGCTCGCCGCTCAGGTGAAATCCCTGGGCATTCGGAGCGTGACGGGCGGGGTGACCGGCGACGAGACCGCGTACGACACACGGCGCATCGTGGCGGGGTGGAAGCCGAGCTTCTTCATCGACGAGTCACCGCCTCTCTCGGCACTCGTGGTCGACCGCGCTCGTGTCGGCTCCGTCGTCACCCGCACGCCGGCGCTCGCGGCTGCGACAGCTTTCCGCGACGCACTACGAAAAGCGGGCATCGCGGTCGACGGGCCGGTCCGCACCGCACCGGCCGACGAGTGGTCGGAGGTGCTCGCCAGCGTGTCAAGCCCGACACTCGCGACGATGGTGCGCTTCATGGACCGGGAGAGCGACAACTTCACCGCAGAGATGCTGCTGAAACAACTCGGGCTCGCCGCGCTCGACCGCGGCACGAGCGCCGCAGGAGCGACGGTGGTCATGCAGACGCTCGCCGAGGCCGGCGTGCCGATGGCGGGGGTGCGCATCGTCGACGGCTCGGGCCTGTCCCGGCTCGACCGGCTGACGACCAACGCACTCGGAAGCCTGCTGAAGATCGCCTGGGCGGACCCGACCGTGCGCCCGGCCCTACTCGCAGCTCTGCCGGTGGCAGGCGTGAACGGGACGCTGCAACACCGTCTGAGCAAACCGCCGGCGCGAGGCCGCGTCCTGGCGAAGACAGGCACGACAGCGAGCGCGTCGTCACTGTCCGGCTATATCACCAACCGCTACGCGTTCGCAGTAATCCAGAACGGCCATCCGCTGTCGTACTGGTGGGCCCGCCGAGCGCAAGACCGCTTCGCGCAAATCCTGGCCGGCTCCTAGGCACAAAGTCGGCACGCTTTCGTCACACCGACGTCTTCTTTTGGGGTCTGACCCCCCGACTCTCGCTTTGGGACATGTCGGCCGCGTCCTGGACGGACGGTTTTTGCGTGAATCGGCGCGCTTTCGTATCACTTCCGCGCGTTTAAGTTCGCAGGAGCTCGACCAGGTCGGCTTCGGACAGGAGCGGGACTTCGGCCTTACGGGCCTTCGTCAGCTTCAAGTTGCCCGGCTCTTCGCCGATGACCAGTCCCGTCGTCTTGCCCGAGACGGAGTTCACGACCTTCGCGCCCTTCGCCTCCAGCGCTGCAGCCGCTTCGTCGCGCGTGAACGCCTCGAGCGTGCCGGTGATCACGTACGTGTTGCCGGTCAGGGGGCCTTCGACCGGCTTGAGCTCGTCGCCGATCTCGAACCGCAGGCCAAGCGAACGCAGCTCGCCCACGAGCGCACGGTTCGCCTCGTCCGAAAACCACTCGGCGATCGCCTCCGCCCGTTCCGGGCCGATTCCTTCCACCTCGAGGACGTCCTCCTGCGCGGCGTCCAGCAGCCGGTCGACGCTCTCGAAGTGTCGCGCGAGATTCTGGGCCGTCACCCAGCCGACGTCCGGGATGTTGAGCCCGAACAGCACGCGATGGAAAGCCACTTGCTTCGATGCCTTGATCGACCCGATCGCATTCGTCGCGGAGATCTCGCCGTAGCCCTCGACCTCCATCAGCTGTTCCTTCGTCAGCCTGTAGAGCTCCGGTAGCGAACGTACGAGCCCGAGATCCCACAGACGGCGGACGGATTGCTCGCCGACTCCCTCGATGTCCGCCGCGGCCTGCACCCAGTTGATCAGCGACTCCAGCCCGCGGGAAGGACACGCGCGATTCGGACATCGGTGCATCGCTTCGCCCTCCGGCTTGACGATTTCAACGCCGCAGAGCGGGCACTTCTTCGGCATCTTGAACGGCTTCGTCCCCTTCGCGTGCGGTAGGACCGGCCCGACGACCTGAGGGATGACATCACCCGCGCGCTGAACGATCACGTTGTCGCCCGCGCGGATGTCCTTGCGGTTGATGTCCTCCTCGTTGTGCAACGTTGCCTGCGACACCGTGACGCCGCCGACCTCGACCGGCTCGAGTTGCGCCCAGGGATTCAGCGCACCCGTGCGGCCGACGCGGATGTGGATCTTGTTCAGCTTCGTCTGCGCGGTCATCGGGGCCCACTTGAAGGCGCGCGCCCACCGTGGCCTGTCGTGCAGCGCGCCGAGGCGGCGCTGCTGGTCGAAGGAGTCGACCTTGATCACGATCCCGTCGATCTCGTAGTCGAGTTCGATGCGCCGCTTCTCCCAGTCACGGCAGGCCGCGGCGACAGACTCGACGGTCTCGTGCCGCTCCGCGTATGGGTTCGTGCGGAATCCGTGCGCGCGCAGCCACTCGAGCGACTCCCAGTGACCTTTCGCGGGAAGGCCCTCGCGGTGGCCAAGGCCGTGCACCCAGATCGACAAGGGGCGCTCGGCGGTGATCGTGGAGTCCTTGAGCCGTAGCGAGCCGGCTGCTGCGTTGCGCGGGTTCGGCGTCGGCTTCTTGCCTTCGGCGACGAGACGCTCGTTCAGGTCATTGAAGCCGCTGAGTGGGAGGTAGACCTCGCCGCGCACTTCGAGTAGCGGCGGCGGCGTCTCGCCCTTGGCCAACTGCATGCGCATCGAGATCGCCTTGATCGTGCGCACGTTCGGCGTCACATCCTCCCCTAGCCGGCCATCGCCCCGCGTGGCGCCGCGAACGAAGACCCCGTCCTCGTAGATGAGGTTGATCGAGAGCCCGTCGATCTTTGGCTCGGTTACGTACGCCACGTCGCTCGTGCCGAGCCGCTTGACCACGTCCTGGTGCCACTTCTCGACTGCCTCGTCCGTCGTCACCTTCTCGAGTGAGCCCATCGGCGACGGGTGCTCGACCTTCTGGAACTTCTCAGACGGCGGCGCACCCACGCGCTGTGTCGGCGAGTCGGCAGTGACGAGCTTCGGGTCAGCCTCCTCCAGTCGGAGGAGCTCGTCGTAGAGCGTGTCGTACTCCGCGTCCGAGACCTCCGGATCGTCGAGGACGTGGTAGCGGTAGAGATGGTACGTCAGCACGTCGCGCAGCTCGGCCGCGCGCTTCTCCGAATTAGAGGACGCCAAAGAGCTCCTCGGGTGTATCGACGAGCGCATCCGGTTCCTCGGACTCGAGCAGTTCGCGCGCATGGATGCCGCCCCACGTGACACCGATGGCGAACAAGCCCGCGGCCTTCGCCGCCCTGACGTCGAAAGGTGCGTCTCCGACGTAAGCGGCCTCGTCTGAACGTGCGCCCATGCGGTCGAGTGCGAGCAACAGCGGTTCTGGATCGGGCTTGTGCCGTGCGGTCTCGTCTCCGCCGACGACCGTCTCGAACAGATGCGCGATCGGAATGCGCGCAAACGCAAGCTCGACGGTCTGGCGCCGCTTCGCCGTCACGATCCCGAGCCGGCGGCCTTCGTCCTTCAGCCGGACGAGCACGTCGTCCATACCCGCGCAGCAGACGAGCTCATCGTGCAGCGGCTCGTTGTGCGCGCGATAGACGTTGACGAGCTCGTCGACCTTGTCGGGGGCGAGGGCGTGCATCTGGGCCTCCAACCCGGGCCCACCGACCGCCGCCATCAGCTCTTCGTCGGGGACCTCGGCGCCGAGTACCTCCTTGGCGGCATGCCGCATCGAGGCGAGGATGATCGCGCCGGAGTCGATCACGGTGCCGTCGAGATCGAAGAGGACTACCGGGTAGCGCACGGAGCGATCGTAGCCAGCGCCCTTGCCGTCAGACCTGGTGACGGAACCGCCGGCGCAGATCCTTCAGCGCCGGCATCACGAATAGCGCGGGAACGATCGGAAGCCAGAAGTTGAAAAGCCGGTAGATCACGACGGCGACGAGCGCGGGGACGAGCCGGACGCCCATCCCGACGAGCGCGAACGTGAGCACGACCTCGACGAAGCCGGCGCCGCCCGCGGGCAGTGCACGCCGCGTCAGCACGTATCCGGCGGCGTAGGCGAGCACGACCTTCGACAGCGTCAGGTCGACGCTGCAGAGCGCGAGCGCCGCCCAGAGGCACGCGATGTCCCCGGCCCAGTAGATGACGTTTCCGACGACGCCAAGCCCGTGCTCGCGCGGGCTCAGGAGGAGCTGCCGCACGTAGTTTGCTCCCGCGACCGAGTTCGCAAGTAGTCGCTTGAACGGTGCGCGCCGTGGACGGCTCAGCCGGTCGACCCTTGCGGGCGAGGTGACCCAGACGGCGACGGCGAGCGCCGGGACGAGCGTCAGCCCCGGCAGCGTCGTCCCGAGGCCGGCGTGGCCGTCGAGATTGAAGAAGAGCGCCGCGGAGGCTGCGAGGGCGATCATGGACAGCACGAGGTATTCGAGGAAGCCGAGCCCGAAAACGCGCCGGGTGGCGGTGTGCTTGCTCGCGCCCGCGCGCTGGAACGCCCAGTAGTCGACGGCGAACCCTCCGGTCGACCGGGTCGCAGCGAAGACACCGAAGCCGCCGACCACTGCTTTCGCGGAGAGCCCGATGCTCATCTCCTCGCCGTCGTCGACCCGCGCCATGTCGCGCAGTGTGAGCATGTAGCCGCCGTACGCCGCGAGTTCGCCGAGCAGGCACACCCCGAGCCACAGCCACGAGTGGCGGGTGTAGACGAGGCGAAGGACGTGCAGCCACCCGGCGTATGACCCGAGCGCGATCGCTGCGCCGACGGTCGCCCCGGCCGCCGCCACGACAACGACCCACGGCTTGTCCTCGAGCCAGAGGAGCGCGCGGTCGACCCGCCCACGGATCGCGTCGAGGCGCGTCAATAGGTCACCCGGACGAGGTAGAGGCCGTGCGGCGGTGCTGTCACACCCGCCTCGCTGCGAGGGCGGCCGACGAGCAGCGGCGCGAGCTCGCGGCCCTCGAGCATCGTGCCGACGACGGTGCGCACCATGTGGCGAAGGAACGAGTCGGCCGTGATCTCGAACGCGACCACGCGTTCGTCTATCTCGACCCATCGTGCGCTCTCGATCGTGCGCACGAGCATCGTGTGCTGGGTCTCCGCCGGGGTGAACGCGCGGAAGTCGTGCTCGCCCGCCAGCGCGCCGGCGTTTTCGCGTAGTGCGGCGAGGTCGAGCGGCCGCGGCCACCACAGCGACCGACGCGCCTCGAGCGGCGAACGCTCCCGCCTGCGCCACACCCGGTAGCGATAGGAGCGCGTGCGCGCCTCGTAGCGGGCATGGAACCCCGCATGAGCCTGCTCGGCCCGTTGCACGGCGACATCGCCCGGGAGACAGGCGTTGATCGCCTCGATCGCCCGCTCGGGCGGAGGCCCGCCCACGACCTCGACGGAGACGACGTTCGCGAGCGCGTGCACGCCCGTGTCGGTGCGCCCGGCGACGACGAGATCGCTGACGGCGAGATAGAGCTCGCCGAGCGCGCGCAGCAGCTCACCCTCGACGGTGCGCTCTCCCGGCTGGCGTGCCCAGCCGCGGAAGGCGGTGCCGTCGTACTCGATCGTTAGCTTCAGGCGCACGTCAGGCGATCCTGACGGCGCCTGTAAGGGATCCCTTGCATTTTCTGCCTGATGCTCTACTCACTTGGTATCCGTTAGCTATACTCTACCCATGTCCGACGAGCACCATTTTCTCCTGCAGCGTGTCCAGCCCGCGATGGTCGGCCTCGTCGACGGCTCGCTCTCCACGCTGGCCCCGATCTTCTCCGTGGCGCTCGTCAGCCATCAGCCGCTGTATGCCTTCGCCGCCGGCCTCGCCACCTCGATCGGCGCTGCGATCTCGATGGCGTTCTCCGAGGGGCTGTCGGACACCGGCGAGCTGACGGGCCGCGGCAACCCGGCGGTGCGCGGCTCGATCACGGGTGTCGGAACGTTCATCGGCGGCATCCTGCACACCCTCCCGTTCCTGTTGCCGAACTACCACGCGGCGCTCGTGACAGCAGCGATCGTCGTCGCGTTCGAGCTCGTCGGCCTCGCGTTCATCCGCTGGAAGTTCTTCGGGACGAGCTTCGCCAAGTCGCTCGGTCTCGTCAGCGCAGCCGGCGCCGTGATCGCGATCGTCGGCGCGCTGATCGGTGCGAACGTCTAACTCTTGGCTTCGGGCTCGTCGCCCTCGGCCTCAGCGGCGGGAGCCTCTTCGGCCTCCGCAGCAGGTTCGTCACCGTCGACCTCGGCAGCAGCCGGCTCCGGATCCTCGACGGGCTCTTCCTCGGTCTCGGGCGCCTCTTCGGCGGCCTCGACCGGGACGGCCGCGACGGGCTCCGGGGTGCGCTCCTCACGCTGGGATGCGACGTACTCTTCGTCTACGAGCTCGAGGTAGACCATCTCGGCTGCGTCACCCGGGCGCGTGCCGATCTTGATGATCCGCGTGTAGCCGCCGGGACGATCCTTGAAGAGCGGTGCGACGTCCGTGAACAGGCGGTGCACGACGTCGCGTGAGCGCAGGAACGCCGTTGCCTGGCGGCGGGCGTGCAGGTCGCCGCGGCGGCCGAGCGTGATCATCTGCTCGACGTGCGGCTTCACGGCCTTCGCCTTGGTGACGGTCGTCTTGATGCGGCCGTGCTCGATCAGCGCACCGGCAAGGTTCGAATAGAGCGCCTTGCGGTGCGCCGAGTCGCGGCCGAGCTTCTTTCCTGCGCGGGCGTGACGCACTGGGACTAGCCTTCCGTCCCGGCGGAACCGCCGCGGAGCCCGAGGCCGTGCTGGGCCAGGGTCTCCTTGACCTCTTCGATCGACTTCTTGCCGAAGTTCGGGATCGCGGCGAGCTCGTTCTCCGACTTGGTCACGAGGTCACCGATCGTCTCGATGCCGACGCGCTTCAGGCAGTTGTACGAGCGAACCCCGAGCTCGAGCTCCTCGATCGGGAAGTTCTCCATGCCGCCTGCGAGCGAGACGCCCGCGGAGTCGCCGGCGCCGTCCGCAGCCTGCGCGGCCGACTCGCCGAAGCCTTCCATCTTCTCCAGGTCGGTGAAGATCGCGAGCTGGCGGATCAGGATCTCTGCGCCCTCGGCAATCGCTTCCTTCGGATCGATCGACCCGTTGGTCGTGACGTCGAGGATGAGCTTGTCGTAGTCGGTGCGCTGACCGACGCGCGCCGCCTCCACGTCGTAGGCGACGCGGTTGATCGGCGAGAACATCGAGTCGACCGGGATGACGCCGATCGTGTGCGCCTGTCCGCGGTTGCCCTCCGCCGGGACGTACCCGCGACCGCGCCCGATCGTGAGCGTGATCTCGAGGCGACCCTTCGACGAGAGGTTCGCGACTTCGAGGTCCGGGTTGAGGATCTCGAGATCGGCGGGAGCCTCGATGTCGGCGGCCGTGACGACGCCCTCCCCGCGCTTCGTCAGGCGAACCTCCACCTCCGGCGATTCGCCGTGGAGGATGCAGACGAGCTGCTTCAGGTTGAGGATGATGTCCGTCACGTCCTCGCGGACGCCCGGGAGCGTGGTGAACTCGTGCGCGACACCTTCGATCTTCACCGAGGTGACAGCGGCGCCCTCCAGCGAGGAGAGCAGCACGCGGCGCAGCGAGTTGCCGAACGTGTAGCCGAAGCCGCGATCGAGCGGCTCGATCACGAACACGCCGCGGTTGTCGTTCACCTCTTCGTGAGTGATCTTCGGGATCTGGAAATCTGTCGCGCGTACAGCCACTGTGGTCCTTTCTACGGAACGAGACTTACTTCGAGTACAGCTCGACGATGAGCTGTTCGGAAACCGGGGTGTCGATCTCGGCACGCTCCGGCCACTTCAAGACGATGCCGCTGAGGCCGTCGTGGTCTGCCTGCAGCCACGGGGCGACAGAAGCGGTCAGGTCGGTGGCGTCGCGGACGATCTGCTCCGCGCCGGAACCGGTTTTCAGCGAGACGACGTCGTCCGGCTTCACCTGATAGCTGGGGATGTTGACGCGACGGCCGTTGACCGAGAAGTGCCCGTGACGCACCAGCTGGCGTGCCTGGGCACGTGACGCTGCGAAGCCGAGGCGGTACACGACGTTGTCGAGTCGCGTCTCGAGCATGCGCAGGAGGTTGTCACCGGTGATGCCGCCCTGCTTGTTGGCCTTCTCGTAATACGAGCGGAACTGCGTCTCGAGCAGACCGTAGTACCGCCGTGCTTTCTGCTTCTCGCGCAGCTGCAGCAGGTACTCGCTCTGCTTGATCCGGCCGCGGCCGTGCTCACCCGGCGGATACGAACGGCGCTCGATCGCGCACTTCTCGGTCAGGCAGCGCTCGCCCTTCAGGAAGAGCTTCATGCCCTCCCGGCGGCACTGCTTGCACTTCGGGGAAGTATCGCGAGCCATTAGTGGTCACCTTCCGTCTGGATCGGGCTCGCCAGCCGCGAAACGCCCGCGTCGCAAGGACGCAGGGAGCGCGCGTAGCGGTGTTCTACGCGTGCGACCGAGGACGCGGCGAGGCGGAGCGTTGCAGCGCCCTGGCGGGTGCGAGTCGGGCGGGAGGGGGCCACCTAGACACGCCTCCGCTTCTTCTGGCGGACGCCGTTGTGTGCCTGCGGCGAGACGCCCTTCACTCCGAGAATCTCCAGGCCCGCCGCCTGCAGCGAACGGATCGCCGTCTCGCGACCGGAGCCCGGCCCCTTGACGAACACTTCGACCTTCTGCAGGCCGTGCTCCATGCCCTTGCGCGCGGCCGCATCGGCGGTCACCTGCGCGGCGAACGGAGTCGACTTGCGGGAGCCCTTGAACCCGGCCGAGCCGGCGGACTCCCAGACGATCACGTTGCCCTCCTTGTCGGTCAGGGCGACGATCGTGTTGTTGAACGACGTCTTGATGTGCGCCTGGCCGATCACAATGTTCTTGCGCACACGGCGGCGGGTGCGGCCGCGCGTCGCGGCTGCTCTGCGGGGAGGTGCCATTACTTCGCCTTCTTTCCGCGCCCGACGGTCTTCTTCGGGCCCTTGCGCGTGCGCGCGTTGGTCTTGGTGCGCTGGCCGCGCAGCGGCAGGTTGCGCCGGTGGCGCAAGCCGCGGTACGAGCCGATCTCCTGCAGGCGCTTGATCGCCTGCGTGCGCTCGCGGCGCAGGTCGCCCTCGACCTGATGGTGCTGGTCGATGTAGTCGCGGAGCTTCGCAACCTCGTCTTCGGTGAGATCACGAACCTTCGTGTCCGGCGACAGCTCGAGCGCGGCACAGATTTGTTGCGCGGTCGGCTGGCCGATGCCGAAGATGTAGGTCAGCCCGATCTCGAGCCGCTTCTGGTTCGGCAGATTTACTCCTGCGATACGAGCCAAGGTTCTCCTTTACCCGGTGCTCTCTAACCCTGCCGCTGCTTGTGGCGCGGGTTGGTGCAAATGACCAAGGTGCGTCCGTGCCGCTAGATCACGCTGCAGCGCTCGCACATGGGCTTGACTGAGGGTCTGACTTTCATAGCGTGGGAAGGACGCGCGCGGGCATTCGCCCTGCGACGCGGGCCGTCATGGTACCAGGAACCCCTTCCGCGATGGGGACGCGCCGGCAGGGTGCGACTGCCGAGTGCGGGAGAAGGACACAGGGTTTAGCGGTAGTGGTTCTACCGGTAGACCCGAGGACGCCCGCCCGTGCCGGCAGGCGCGGCCTGACTGCTCAGTCCTCATTGGGGAAGGGGTTCCAAGACCCCCGTTTTTCCTGTGAGGATCCGGGGACCGTCTGCGGTGACCGCCACGGTGTGCTCGAAATGCGCTGCAAGTGAGCCATCCGAGGTCGAAATCGACCACTCGTCGTCGTGGACGTAGACCTCTGCGCCGCCCGCCGTGATCATGGGCTCGATCGCGATCGTCATACCCTCCTTGAGCTCGGGGCCCCGGTAGGAGGAGACGAAATTCGGCACCTGGGGGTCCTCGTGCATCGACCGGCCAACGCCGTGGCCGACGAGGCTGCGGATGACACTGAAGCCGGCCGCCTCGGTGGCCGTCTGGACGGCCTTGGAGATGTCGCTGATCGTGTTCCCGACGCGGGCCTCGGCGATCCCGGCCGCGAGGGCCGCCTGGCAGGTGTCGAGCAGGCGCTGCGCGTCCGCCGAGATCGTCCCGACCGCGAACGTCCAGGCGGAGTCCGCCACAAAGCCGTCGAGGGTGACACCGACGTCGACCGACAGGATGTCCCCGTCGCCGAGCTTCGTGCGCCCGGGGATGCCGTGGACGACCATCGCGTTCGGCGAGAGGCAGGTCGCGGCCGGGTAGCCCTTGTAGCCCTTGAACGTGGGCACGCCGCCGCGCGAGTGGATGAACTCCTCCGCGATCCGGTCGAGCTCACCGGTCGTGATCCCGGGCTGGATGTTCTCCTCGAGAAGCGCGAGCGTGTCGGCGACGACCGCGCCGGCGCGCGCCATCGTCTCGATCTCCTGTGGAGACTTACGAATGATCACGTGGGCACCACCTGCTGCAGCGCATCCGAGATCTCGGACCACACGTCCTCGACCGTGCGGTCGGCGTGCAGCGGAACGAGCTTGCCGGTCGCACGGTAGTGCTCGACGATCGGTTCGGTCTCGGAGTGGTAGATCGCGAGTCGCTTCGCGATCACCTCGGGGGTGTCGTCTGCACGCCCCTCGAGCTCGGCGCGGCTGAGTGCGCGTGCCATGCCGATCTCGTCGGAGACGTCGAAGAAGAGGATCGCATCGAGGCTGCGGCCGATGCCACCGAGCATCGCGTCGAGCGCCTCCGCCTGCGCAAGATTGCGCGGGAAGCCGTCGAGGACGAAGCCGCCTTCGGCGTCGGGCTGCGAGAGCCGCTGCTCGATCATCGCGATCGTCAAGTCGTCGGGGACCAGTGCGCCGGACGCCATGATCTCGCCCACCTGCTTGCCGAAGTCGGTGCCCGCCGCCTGCTCGGCGCGGAACATGTCACCGGTAGAGACGTGCGGCGCGCCGAATTCACGAGCGATGCGGGTCGCCTGCGTCCCCTTCCCGGCTCCCTGCGGACCGAGAACGAGGAGGTTCAACGCAGGAAGCCCTCGTACGAGCGCATCATCATCTGCGACTCCATCTGGCGCATCGTGTCGAGCGCGACACCGACGACGATCAGGACCGAGGTGCCGCCGAGCGCGCGGCCCGTCGCCTGCGAGAAGCCGAATTCCTTGATGAAGATCGACGGCAGCACCGCGACGACCGCCAGGAAGAGCGACCCGGGCAGCGTCAGCCGGGTCAGCACACGGTCGAGGTACTGCGCGGTCGGCGGGCCCGGACGGATGCCGGGGATGTAACCGCCGTTCTTGCGCAGGTTGTCGGCCTGGTCGACCGGGTTGAACTGGACCGCGGTGTAGAAGTAGGTGAAGACGATGATCAACGCGGCCTCGACGAGCAGGTACGACCACGAGAGCGGCGAGAAGTACTGGTTGATGAACGTCTGCGTGTTCGGCGCGAACGAGCCGATCGTCTGCGGAAGCGCGAGCAGCGCGGCCGCGAAGATGACCGGGATGACGCCCGCCATGTTCACACGCAGCGGCATGTAGGTCGAGCCACCCGCCGTCTGGCGCCGGCCGACCATGCGCTTCGCGTACTGGATCGGGATCCGGCGCTGCCCCTCCTGCACGAAGACGACGGCAACGACCACGCCGATCGCGACGAGCGGGAAGAAGAGCTTCTCGATCGGGCTGCCGTTCAGCCACGCGTTGATGCCCTGCGGGGCCGACGTGAGGATCGAGGCGAAGATCAGCAGCGAGATGCCGTTGCCGACGCCACGCTTCGTGATCAGCTCACCCATGTACATGAGCAGCACGGTGCCGGCGGTCAGCGTGACGACGATCAGCACGAGCCGGCCCGGGTTCGCGGGCAGCGCTCCCTGCTGGTGGAAGAGGTAGGCGTACCCGGTAGCCTGCGCGGCGGCCAGCATGACGGTCAGGTACCGCGTGTACTGGTTGATCTTGGCGGTGCCGGCCTCGCCTTCCTTCTGCAACTGCTCGAGCTGCGGAATGACGACCGTCATCAGCTGGAGGATGATCGACGCCGTGACGTACGGCATGATCCCGAGCGCGAAGATCGAGAACCGCGAGAGCGCGGAGCCCGAGAAGAGGTTGAGCAGGCCGAGCAGCGAGCCGCCACGGCCGTTGAAGAAGTTCTGGATCTGCGCCGAGTCGACACCGGGGGCCGGCATCCACGACCCGAGCCGGTAGGCGGCCAGGACGACAGCAGTGAAGAGGAGCCGCCTGCGCAGCTCCGGGACCCGCCAGGCGTTGGCGAGCCAGGAGAACACGGCCTATGCCTCGCTCTCGGCTTGCTCGGTCGCCTCGGCGGTCTCGGGCGCTGCCTCAGGTGCTGCCTCGGGCGTATCCCCATCCTTCGCGGAAACGCGGCCCTCAGGGCGGCGCTTCATGTTCTTCGGCTTGCGGACCTTCGCCTCCTTGAGGAGGTTCAGCGTGCCGCCGGTTGCCTCGACCTTCTCGCGCGCGGTCGCCGAGGCGCCGTGCACGGTGATGACGAGCTTCTTCGTCAGGTCGCCGTTGCCGAGCAGCTTGACGTCCTTGCGGATCGAGCGGATCAGGCCCTTCGCCTTCAGCGACTCGGGCGTGACCTCCTCGCCGACCTCGAAGCGTGCCTCGAGATCGCGCAGGTTGACCGGCTGTGTGTAGGTCCGGAACGGACCGACGGGCATCGCGTCCGCGGAGGTGTTACCGCGGAGCTTGGCGGTGCGCATCTGGAGCGGCATCTGACCGCCCTCGAAGCCCGCGCGCATCGCGTGCGAGCCCGAGCGAGACTTCTGGCCCTTGATACCACGGCCCGAGTAGCGCCCCTTGCCGGAGCCCATGCCACGGCCAACGCGCTTGCGATCCTTGCGCGGCTGCGCGGGCTTCAGATTGGACAGGTTCAGGTCGCCGGCCATTACTTGGACTCCTCCACGTTCACGAGATGACGCACCTTGCGCAGCATGCCTGCGAGCACCGGAGAGTCGTCGATCTCATTGGTCTTGCCGATCCGGCCGAGGCCGAGCGCCCGCAGCGTGCCACGGTGGCGCTCCGACTGGCCGATCTGGCTCCGCACCTGGGTCAGCCTAAGCTTCGCCATCAGGGGTTTCCTCCTCGACGACGACCGGCTTCTGGTACGGAAGCACCTCGCTGATCGACTTGCCGCGCGCCTTTGCGACTTCCTCCGGGCGCCGCAGTTGGCGGAGCGCCTGCTCGGCCGCCTTCAGCATGTTGATCGGGTTCGTGGTGCCGAGCGACTTCGCGAGCACGTCGCGGATGCCGCCGAGCTCGAGCACGGCGCGCACGCCGCCGCCGGCGATGACGCCGGTACCGGGTGAGGCCGGGCGCAGCAGGACGCGCGCAGCGTCGAACCGGCCAAGCGACTCATGCGTGATCGTCTGCCCGTGCTTCGGAACGGTGAAGAGGTTCTTGCGCGCGTCGTCGACCGCCTTCGAGATCGCGAGCGGCACCTCCCGCGCCTTGCCGTAGCCGACACCGACGCGGTCGACCTCGTCACCCACGACCACGAGGGCCGTGAACGAGAACCGGCGACCGCCCTTGACGACCTTCGCGACGCGGTTGATCTCGACCACGCGCTCCTTGAGCTCTCTGCTCTCTTGAACGTCGGTGGCCATTAGCGTTCACCTTCCATATGGATCGTGGTCTCTGGCCGCGAAAAGCAAGCCAGGCAAGGACGCAGGTTGCGTTCGTAGCCGGAGGCTACGGGCGCGGCCGAGGACACGGCATGGCGCAGCTTTGCAGCGCCCCAGAGGCCGCGAGAGATATGGGAGGGGGACGCTGTCAAAAGCTCAGTCCTCCTTCGCGCGCGCTCTCGGCGAGAGCCTTCACGCGGCCGTGGTACAGGTAGCCGCCGCGATCGAAGACGACGCCTTCGACGCCCGCCTTCTTCGCTGCAGCCGCTAGCCGCTTGCCGACTTCGGCAGCCTGCCCCGTCTTGTCGCCCTTGAACGAGCCGGGCAGTTCTTTCCACGACGCCGCAGCCAGCGTGCGGCCGGCGTCGTCGTCGACGAGCTGCGCGAAGATGCCGCGGTTCGAGCGGAACACGTAGAGGCGCGGACGCACCGCCGTGCCACGGACCTTGCCGCGCACGCGGCGATGGCGACGCAGGCGCATTTCGCGAGTGGTGAGCTGGCTCATGCGCGCTTACCAACCTTTCTGCGGACGTGCTCGCCCTCATAGCGGATGCCCTTGCCCTTGTAGGGCTCCGGCGGGCGAACCTTGCGAATCTCCGCGGCCGTCTGGCCGACGACCTGCTTGTCGATGCCGCGCACGACGACCTGCGTCGGAACCGGCACCTCGAACTCGACGCCCTGGCGCGGCTTGATCTTCACGGGGTGTGAATAGCCGACCTGCAGCTCGAGGTCGGTGCCCTGAAGGATGGCGCGGTAGCCGACGCCCTGGATCTCGAGCTTCTTCTCGAAGCCGTTGGTGACGCCCTCGACCATGTTGGCGATCAGCGTGCGCGTGAGGCCGTGCAGCGCACGATCCTCACCGCGCTCGGTCGGACGGGTGACGGTGACCGTCCCCTCCTCCTGCGCGACCTGCATACGGGCCGGAACCTCCTGGCGCAACTCCCCTTTCGGCCCGGACACCGTTACGCGCCCAGGATCGATCGAGACGATCACGCCTGCAGGAACTTCAATGGGCCTTTTGCCAATACGAGACATATGCGGCTACCAGACGTAACAGATGACTTCGCCGCCGATGCCCTCGGCTTCGGCGGTGCGGCTCGTGATGACGCCGCGCGAGGTGGACATGATCGCGATGCCCATGCCGCCGAGCACGCGCTGACGCCGGTCCTTGCCGGCGTAGATGCGGCGGCCCGGCTTGGACACGCGCTTGAGACCGCTGAGCACGCGCTCGCGGCCACGGCCGTACTTGAGCTCGACGACGAGGGTCGGGTGTGTGCCGGCGTCCGAGACGTGGTAGTCGCGGATGTAGCCCTCTTCCTTGAGGATCCGGGCAATCTCGACCTTCAACTTTGAGTTCGGCATCTCCGCGCGGTCGTGCAGCGCCTTGTTGGCGTTGCGGATGCGCGTGAGCATGTCGGCGACGGGATCGGTGAGCATCAGTGCTCCGTTCCGAAGGCCGGATGGAATTCCGGCGAGTAGCCAGGTGTGATCTGGGGGCGCACGGTGGTCGTGCGCGTGCTGGTAGCACGCGTGCGACCGCCGGGTGCCGCCAGGCGCGGCTGGATGCCGCGGGAAACCGTCTGATTTTTGGAATGGGGCACTAGCGGTCCTCCTACCAGGAGCTCTTGGTCATGCCGGGGATGACGCCCTCGTGGGCGAGCTCCCGCAGGCAGATACGACAGAGCCCGAACTTCTTGAACACGGCACGCGGACGGCCGCAGCGGTTGCAGCGCGTGTAGTTCCGCACCTTGAACTTCGCAGGCCTCGCGGCCTTGACGACGAGCGACTTCTTCGCCACTACCTGTTCCCTCCGTCCGTCGCGAACGGCATGCCGAGCGCTGTGAGCAGCGCGCGCGCTTGGTCGTCGTTCGTCGCAGTCGTCGTGATCGCGACATCGAGGCCGCGGATCTGATTGATGCTGTCGTAGTCGATCTCGGGGAAGATGATCTGCTCGCGGATTCCCAGCGAGTAGTTGCCGCGCCCGTCGAACGAATCGGGGTTGAGACCGCGGAAGTCGCGGATGCGCGGAAGCGCGATCGACACCAGCCGGTCGAGGAACTCCCACTTCCGGTCGCCGCGCAGCGTCACCTTGACGCCGATCGGCATGCCTTCGCGGATCTTGAACTGCGCGATCGACTTGCGGGCGCGACGCACCTGTGCGCGCTGCCCGGCAATGATCGTCAGCTCCTCGAGCGCTGCATCGATCTGCTTCGCATCGGTCTTGCCCTCGCCGACGCCCATGTTGAGCGTGATCTTGTCGATCGTCGGCGACTGCATGATCGAGGACAGGCCGAGCTGCTCCTGCAGCGTGCTGCGGAGCTCGTCGTTGTACCGCGTCTTCATGCGCGGCGCATAGGACTGTGTTGTTTCCAACCGTGTAGCAGTCATTACTTGTCGATCTCCTGGCCGCAGCCGTCGCGCTTGCAGACACGAATCTTGACCGTCTCGCCCTTGACGTCCTTGATGACGTAGCCGACGCGGGTCGGCAGCTTGCAGGTCGGGCAAACGAGCATCACGTTGGACACGGACACCGCGGCGGCGAGCTCGACGCGGCCGCCCGGCGCGATCTGCGTGCCGCCCATGCGGTTGGCGTCGCGGATCGGGCGCGGCTTCTGGTGCCTCGTCATCATGTTCAGGTTCTCGACGATCACCTTGCCGTCGCGCGGACGTGCCTCGACCACGCGCCCCTGCTTCCCGCGGTCCTTGCCGGAGAGCATGTGGACGACGTCGCCCTTTTTGATTTTCATTGCAGTTGCCATGTCTTAGAGCACCTCTGGAGCCAAGCTCACGATCTTCATGAAGTTCTTCTCACGCAGCTCGCGGGCGACTGGCCCGAAGATGCGCGTCCCGCGCGGATTGCGGGCTGCGTCGATGATCACTGCTGCGTTCTCGTCGAACGCGATCAGCGTTCCGTCGCTGCGGCCGAACGGCTTCTTCGTCCGCACGACGACGGCCTTCACCACTTCGCCCTTCTTGACCGAGCCTTGAGGGGCAGCGGCCTTGACGGTCGCAGTGATGATGTCGCCGACACGTGCGTAGCGGCGCCCTGTGCCACCCGCAACGCGGATGCAGAGTAGCTCACGAGCACCCGTGTTGTCGGCCACCTTGAGACGTGATTCCTGCTGGATCATTAGCGCGCCTTCTCCACGATCTCGGCGAGCCGCCAGCGCTTTGTCTTGCTGAGCGGACGGGTCTCGACGATGCGAACGGTGTCGCCGACACCGGCGGTGTTGGCCTCGTCGTGCGCATGGAACTTCGCCGTGCGCCGGATGACCTTCTGGTACTTCGGATGGCTCTTGACCACGTCGACCTTGACGATGATCGTCTTGTCACCCTTGTCAGAGATCACGACGCCGCGGCGCTCCTGGCGCCGGCCGAGCTCCGACTCCGGCTTCTCGGTGCGCGTGATCGACTTGCGGGTCGCCGGCTTCTCGCGCACGAGCTTGCTGCGCGTGCGGCGCGCCGTCCGCGGGACGTGCTTCAGCGAGCGCCGCTTCTTTTTTGTGTCAGACACCACGTCTGATTCGGAAGTGCTCTCAGCCGAGGCGTCAGTGTCTGACACCTCTTCGGTTGCGTCCGGCGTGGCAGCGTCACTGGTGTCAGACACCACGTCTGAATCGGAAGCGCTCTCAGCCGAGGCGTCAGTGTCTGACACTTCTTCGGTTGCGTCCGGCGTGGCAGCGTCACTGGTGTCAGACACAACCCCGGTGTCTGACACCTCAGACACCGGAGTCGGTTCTTCGATTGTCTCGTTCTTCTCTTCGTCCGCCATCAGCTCTGCACCTTCTGCTTCGTTGAATTCGAATTCCGGTCGTGCTGCACGGTCAGGATCCGTGCGATCTCGCGCTTGGCGAGCTTGAGGCGCGTCGTGTTCTCGAGTGCGCCGGTCGCGGCCTGGAACCGCAGGTTGAACAGCTCCTGCCGCGTGTCGGCGAGCCGGTGCTGCAGCTCGTCGTCGGTCAGGTCACGCAAGTCCCTAGCCCGCAAAGAGATCACCACCCTCACGCCGCACGAACTTCGACTTGACCGGGAGCTTCTGGGCGGCGAGGCGCAGGGCCTCCTTCGCCAGCGGCTCCGGGACGCCGGACAGCTCGAACATGACACGGCCCGGCTTGACCACCGCCACCCAGCCCTCGGGTGAGCCCTTGCCCTTACCCATGCGGGTCTCGGCCGGCTTCTTCGTGAACGGCTTGTCGGGGACGATGTTGATCCAGACCTTGCCGCCGCGCTTGATCTTGCGCGTCATCGCGATCCGGGCCGCCTCGATCTGCCGGTTGGTGATCCAGCCGGCCTCGAGCGACTTGATCCCGTAGTCACCGAAGTGGACGGTCGTCTGGCTCCGCGACAGGCCACGGCGACGGCCGCGGTGCATCTTCCGGAACTTGGTCTTCTTGGGCAGCAGCATCAGCTATCCGCCTTCTTCTTGCGGGGAGCGGCCTTCGGCTTCTCCTCGGCTGCGGGGGCGTCGCCCTTCGGTGCGTCGTCCTTCGGCTTCTCCGCCTTGGGCTTCTCCGCCTTGGGCTTCTCCGCCTTGGGCTTCGGTGTCGCCTTCGGCTTCGCTGCCTTGGGCACCGCCGTCGTCGTCTCGGGCGCGGCGGTCACCTCGGGCGTGTCGACGACCGGAGCCGG
>JBBQQU010000037.1:0-19257 GCA_038215565.1 Gaiellales bacterium
GCGACCCGTTCGTCCGGTGGATGACAGCCGCCTGGCCCTGGCCGCCGCCGACGCAGAGCGCAGCTACCCCGCGCTCGAGCTCGCCGCGCTTCAACTCGTGCAGGAGCGTCACCAGGATGCGGCCGCCGCTCGCGCCGATCGCATGGCCGAGCGCGATGGCCCCGCCGTGCGGGTTGACACGATCGGCTTGAAGGTCGAGCTCGCGGCAGACGGCGAGCGACTGCGCGGCGAACGCCTCGTTCAGCTCGAACACGTCGATGTCGGCGACGCTCAGGTTCGCGCGCGCGAGCGCTTTGCGGATGGCCGGGATCGGGCCGATACCCATGGTCCTGGGCGGCACGCCGACCGACGCGTGACTCTCGACGAGACCGAGCGGCGTCAGACCGCGCCTGCGCGCTTGACTCTCGGACATGACGACGATCGCAGCGGCGCCGTCGTTCACGCCGGACGCGTTGCCGGCGGTGACGGTCCCACCATCCTTGCGGAAGGCCGGGCGCAGAGCGGCGAGCGCCTCGACCGTCGTCCCCGGGCGGGGGAACTCGTCGTTCGCGACCACGAGCGGCTCGCCGCGCTTCTGCGGGATCTCGATCGGGACGATCTCTTCCGCGAAGATGCCCGCGGCGATCGCGCGCTCGGCTCTCTGTTGGCTGAGCGCAGCGAACGCGTCCTGGTCCTCGCGGGAGATGCCGTACTCGTCGGCAACGTTCTCGGCGGTGATCCCCATGTGGACGTGCTCGAACGCATCGGTCAGGCCATCGTGGATCATCGAGTCGATCATCTGCACGTCGCCCATCCGCGCCCCGAAACGGTTGGTCGGGACGAGGTACGGCGCCCGGCTCATGTTCTCCATGCCGCCCGCGACGACGATCTCGGCGTCACCCGTTCGGATCATCTGCGACGCGAGGGTCACTGCCTTCAGGCCCGACCCGCACAGCATGTTGATCGTTGTCGCGGGCACATCGAACGGAAGGCCCGCTCCGAGCGCCGCCTGGCGCGCGGCGTTCTGGCCGAGACCGGCCTGGAGCACGCAGCCGAGCAGGACATCGTCAACGTCCTCGGGCGCGACATGCGCGCGCTGCAATGCGGCGCGAATCGCGTGGCTTCCGAGCTCGGTGGCGCTGACATCCCGGAAACAGCCGCCGAACGAGCCGACCGGAGTGCGGACTGCGCTGACTATGACTGCCTGCTCCACGTCAACGTCTCCCTGATCGGTTTGGCGGGCTCGCTCGCACCGTAGCACTGCTTTCAGCAGGCTCCGTTCTCGCGTTGCTCCCTCTAGGCGGCGAGCGTCGCGGCGCCGTCGCCGACTCGCTGCCCGCCGTGCCACGACGTCGCGAGCGCGAGGTCGGGTGCCGAGAAGAAGTCGGCCAGGAGCGGCAGCGCGCGACTCGCCGGGTCGAACAAGGCGAGGTGACCTTCGCCCGCGAGGACGTGCAACCGGCTGTTCTTGATCACGCGCGCGAGCTGGACGCCGTTCGCCGGCAGCGTCACGCGGTCGTCGTCGCCCGCGAGCACGAGCGTCGGCTGCCGCAGTGTCCCGAGCCAGGGAAGGCTCGACCAGGTCGCCGCAGCGAGCAGCTGGTAGGCGTAACCGAGCGGCGAAGGCGGCGAGCCGACACGCGCCGCCCACAGGGCCTCGCTGACCAGGCGGTCGCGCTCGCCAGAGAGCTCGCTGGCCGTCGCGCCGAACGACCGCGAGTAGTAGCGGAGCGGTGTCGCGAGGGCCGAGAGGGCGGCGGGGTCGCCCATCCGGCTGCCCCAACCGCAGGCGGTGCTGACGAGTGCAAGGCGGCGGACGCGCTCGGGCTCCAGGTGCGCGAGCTCCTGGGCGACGAGGCCGCCGTGCGAGAAGCCGAGCACGTCGGCCTGCGCGTGCCCGAGCTCGTCGAGGAGATCGCGCGCGACGCGCGCGACCGATGCCATGGACAACGGGAGGATCGGCGTGGACGAGCGGCCGGCGCCCGGAGCGTCGAAGCCAATCGTGCGCGACCCGCGCGCCAGCACCGCGATCGTCGCGTCGAGCATGTCGACGTTCGCGCCGATCCCATTGATCAGCAGAAGCGGAAAGCCCTCCCCGCGCTCGCGCGCGAAGATCTTGAGCCCGCGGACCGAAACCGTCCGCCCCTCGGCTGTCGCAGGCATCGCTCGATCTTGCACGATCATGCGGACGGCGGCGGTTCGAAGCTGTGGTAGACCGCGAGCAGCGCCTGCTTCTGGGTGTCGGTCAGGCGGGCGTCGGTGCGGATCGCCGTCTCGATCGCGTCGGGCGAGGAGCTCTCGTTCGTGCCCTCCTCGAACAGGCCCGCGCGGTCGAGCAGCACCTCGGCCGGCAGACCGAAGGCGGCGGCGAGCGACTTGACGACCCTGATCGAAGGCTCGTGCAGACCGCGTTCGAGCTGGCTCAGGTACGCGTTCGAGAGATCACTGAGCTGCGCAAGCTCGCGAAGCGAGAGCTTCGCGAGCTTGCGCTGAGTCCGGATGACCTCGCCCAGCGCCTCGACCTGTGATTTCCACGTGTTCTCGGCCAAGGGATGAACGTGGTCAGATCTGCTTGGAGGCCTTCGCCTTCGGTGCCGGGGCGACTGCCTCGAGCACCTGCTCGGCGAACTCGCGCTGCGCCTTCAGGAGTTCCTCGGCGAAGCTGAAGCTCGAAGCGATGAGCTGCTTCGGCGTAGGAAGCTCCTCGCCGAACGGCAGGCTCGGACCGGCGGGGACGGCCTTCTCGACAGCCTCGGCCCAGGTGCGCGCGGCGTCGACGACGAACTGCTGGCTCTGGCGGATCGCGGTGAGCGTCTGCTCCTGGGCGGTCTCGGTGAGCTCGATAACGGTGGACATGGTGCTCCTTTCGCTGGTTGCTTGTTAAGTATACCACGCAACTGCGCTGTCGGGTGAGCACCTAGGTCAGGACGTACGTCCCGGGCGCGTCGCCCAGGGCAGGATGTCGCTCGCTGCCGAGCGGCGGCGGCGCGCGGCGGTCGCCGCTGCGCTTGCCCGCCCAGCGCGTCCACTCCTCCCACCACGAGCCCTCGTGGAGCTCGGCGCCCGCCCGCCAGTCGTCGGGCCCGGTTGTCAGGTCGTCGTTCGTCCAGTAGCGGCTCTTCGGGCTCGGCGGGTTGACGATCCCGGCGATGTGACCCGCTGAGGAAAGGACGAACCGCACGTCGCCGGAGAGCAGTCGCGTCGACGCGTATGACGAGGCCCACGGGACGATGTGATCCTCGACGGCGGCGAGGATGAAGATGTCGGTGCAGATGTCGCCTGCGCCGATTCGCTCGCCGGCCAGTTCGAGCTCGCCGTGGGCGAAGTCGTTGCGGCCGTAGCAGGAGCGCAGGTAGAAGGCGTGCATCTCCGCCGGCATGCGCGTTGCATCGTCGTTCCAGGCGAGGATGTCGAACTTCGGCACGGGCTCTCCGAGCAGCCAGTTGTTCGCGACGTAGTTCCACACGAGGTCGTTGCCACGCAGGAACGTGAAAGTGCGCGCGAGGTCTTCACTCGCGAGGAAGCCCTTTTCGCGCATCGCGCGCTCGAGCCGTTCGACCGTGCCCGCGTCGGTGAACGCGCCGAGGACGCCCGGCTCGCTGAAGTCGATGAACGTGTTCAGCAGCGTCGCGGAGCGAATGCGGTGCGCACCGGTCTGCTCGAGGTGGGCAAGGAGCATGGCAGTGAGCGTGCCGCCGAGGCAGAGCCCGACGATGTTGACCTCGCTCGCACCGGTGATCTCCTCGACCACCTCGAGCGCGACGCTCGGCCCGTTGACGAGGTAGTCGTCGAGGGTGACGTCGCGCATCGTCTCGTCTGCGTTGCGGTAGCTGATCGCAAAGACCGTGTGCCCGTGCTGAACCGCCCACTCGATGAAGCTCCGCTGCGGCGCCAGATCCATCACGTAGTACTTGTTGATCCAGGGCGGGCTGCAGAGGAGCGGCACCTCGTACACCGTTTCGGTCTGCGGCGTGTACTGCAGCAGCTCGATCAGGTCGTTGCGAAAGACGACCTTCCCCGGCGTCGCGGCGAGATCGGTCCCGATCGTGAACGCACCTCGATCGACCTGCCGCGGCATTCCCCTATTGGTCGCGACGTCTGTCATGAAGTTGCGCGCGCCGCGGAGGAGGGAAGCACCGCCCGTCTCGAAGGCACGCTTGAGAGCGGCCGGGTTGCCGACGAGCGTGTTGGTCGGCGCCAGCGCATCGACGACGATCTCGGCTGCGAGCCGGAGCTTCTTCGCGTCCGGGCCTGACCCTGCGCCCACCTCGACGAGATCCTGCGCGAGGCGCCCGAAGAGCAGATAGCTCTGCTCGAGCCAGAAGTAGCCGGGATGCTCCTGCCAGGCCGCGTCCTTGAAGCGCTTGTCCTTCCGCCCCGGGTCGACAGGCCCCGGCACGTCCGCGCCGAGCGCGCGGCCGATCGCCGCCGCGGTCGCAGCTGCGAGGCCAGACCCGTAGGTGCCGAGGGCCTGCAGCGTTCCCTGCGGATTCGCGGCGAGCCCGGCGACGAGCCGCGCGCTTGCCTCGCCGAGGGCGAGCGGGTCGGCCGCATCCAGCAGCCCGTTGCCGGCCTCGGCAGCGTGCGGGGTGGCCGTGGTGCCGCTGCCGTTCTTGCTTGTGTCGCCGAGCAGCCCGGTACGGATCACATGTACAGCCCACCGTTGATCGAGTAGGCCTGTCCGGTGATGTACGAGGAGTCGGCGTCGACGAGGAAGGCGACGACGCGCGCGACCTCTTCCGGCTCACCCAGCCGGCCGGCGGGAATCTGCTCGACGATCCGCGCGAGGATCTCTTCAGGGACGGCGGCGACCATTTCCGTCGCGATGAAGCCGGGCGCGACGCAGTTGACCGTGATGCCCGATCGCGCGCCCTCGAGCGCCATCGTCATCGTGAGCCCGAAGAGACCGGCCTTCGCCGCGGCGTAGTTCGCCTGCCCGATGTTCCCCGTCTCACCGATGACGGAGCTGATGTTCACGATACGTCCGTAGCCGCGGTCGATCATGTGCTGGAGCGCGGCGCGCGACATGTAGAAGGCGCCGTTGAGGTTGACCTCGATGACGCGGTTCCACTCCTGCGGCGTCATGCGCCGCACGCTCTTGTCGACCGTGATCCCGGCGTTGTTCACGAGGATGTCGAGCCTCCCGTAGCGGTCGATCACCTCGTCGACGACGCGCTCGCAGTCGGCGTGATTCGAGATGTTGCCGCGATGGACACTGACGTGCTCGGAGTCAGCCTCCCCGATGAAGGCCTGTGCGGCCTCCTCGTTGCGCGAGTAGCCGGCGGCGACAGTCGCGCCCCGTTCGAGGAAGTCCCTGCTGATCGCGAGGCCGATGCCACGCACCCCGCCAGTTACGAGCGCGACCCGCCCGGCCAGCGTCGGCGTCGCGCTGGACACGGCGACCTTCTCCCGCTCGGCGGGAGGGGACAGTGTTGCGGAACTCGTCACGAGCACTCACCCTTTCTCGCTTCGCCGAGTCGCCCTCCACAATGGATGCGGTGGCTCGGGCCTGACTGAGTCGGGAGCGCCGAAGCGGCCGGCTCCGACGGACGGAGCGGTCTCCCGCCATTCGTTCTACCCGGCGGCCAGATCGCCAACCATTCGGGGATCACCGGGGTGGCAAGAGGGCGCAAAAGCTGTCGCGCGAGCGGTGCTTGCAAAAGGCTGGAGTCGGGCGGGAGCCTGGTTGATCCGGCAAGGCTCCCGCCCGAGCGTGGGCTACTCGCGCGCTCGAATGTCCGAGCGCCGAGAACAGCTGCGCAATCCCGGTCAGCTGCTCGTCGTGTAGTTCACGTAGAAGTCGCAGGGACCCGTCCCATTGGCTGACGAGCCTGGCACCGCGACCCAGTAGAAGGCGAGCTTGATCGCGGCCAGGATCTTCGTATTCGCAGGATCGTTTCGAGCCGCCCAACCGTTGCCGCTCGCCCGTCCGGGCGGAACGTTCTGCGGCATGTCACTTACGGGAGCGTGACCGAAGGCCACTGACGGATCCTGCGTGAAGTACATCCCGGCCTGGCTCCCGCCGCAGTACGCTCGAACGGTTCCGAGGCCTGGGACGGTCACGACGTCTTGGTAGGTGTTGTACGGAACCGTTGCGGCGAACCAGGCTTCGCCACGGCCGTCCTTGCCGGCGGGACCCGGATCGCCCTTCGGGCCTGGCGCGCCGTCGCTTCCATTCGTGCCGTTGGTCCCGTCCTTGCCGTCGGCACCCTTCGGGCCCGCGGGGCCGGCCGGTCCATCCGCGCCCACGGCCCCGGTGGCACCCGTTGCGCCCTCCGGCCCGGCTACGCCGCCGGCACCACTCGCCCCTGCGACCCCAGCAGGACCGGTTGCGCCGGTTTCGCCCTTCGGCCCGACTGCGCCCGTCGTACCGGCAGGGCCGGTAGCGCCCGGGTCGCCCTTTGACCCTTGAACGTTCCAGGAGATCGCCGCCTCCAGGGTCGCGTTGCAGTGACGTGGATCGGTCACGATACGAATCGTTCCGAGATTCTTCAACTGACACGCGTTGATCACGTTCGCCGTGGTCGTCGTCGCGGTCATCGCCTGAGCCGCAAAAGCGATACCTGCTGCCCCGGCAGTCAGCGCGATGCTCACGCCGGCGAGCCTGGCCGCGCGCTTGCGAAACCCTGTCGTAAACACATCTCCTCCTCGGCTTGAACTGACAGGAGCAAGCTTCGGCGCGCGCGCTTAAGAACGCCTTAACGCACCGCCAATGGCCGCGGGAGGACTACAGGCTCGTGCCGGGCTCGAGGAGCCGCTCGAGCTGCTCGAGATCATTGCGATATACCGGGATCGTGCGCCGGTGCGCCGGCGCGGCGCTCACGTCACCCACACGCAGCCTTCCCAGTACGCCTCGATACGACGGGGGAAGCGCTGGACGTCGATGTGGATCTCGTCGGGCAACCGACCGAGCCGTACCGGGACATACAGCTCGAATCGCTCGCTCTCGTCGAGGCGGCGGAACTCCATGCTCGCAGGCGCTTCCGTCGCACTTGCGAGCCTGCTGGGGCGGCCACAGCAGCGGCTGGTCTTCACCCACACGTACAAGCGTCCGCCGCGTTGCTCGATCAGATCAACCGCCGGCCCGGAAGCGACTACACGCACGCGGAGCGCACGATACGTGTGTGTTGTCCTCGACCGGCGTCGGCTTCGAGCTCGACGGTCATGCGCTCACGCACGACGTGATGCGTCTCGCCTGCTTCGTGGAGGAGCGAGCTGATGCGTTCGGTCTTTTCCATGCCGGTATTGACACCCTCACTGTCGGGCCGTTACGCACCCCGTCGTCACGAACCTTTCGCACGACGCAGGCTAACGGTACTCCGGGTTGACGTAGTCGAACCGGCAGCCGGCGTCCCAAAAAGCCCGCTGCTTGCCGTGCGCGGGCATCCCTCCGGCGTCGCGCAGGATGCGGGCGAGATGGAGCAGGTGGCGCTCGCTCAGTGACACGGTGATCCTTCCTCTGCACCGGGTTGCCGGGGGAGGGCGTGCCGGTCAGCTCGCTCTCGGGCCGAGCGCGAAGAGCATCATGGTGTCGACCAGAGCGGGTCGATTCCAATTCCTGTCGAGCCTCGGACAAGCGCGCACATGCCACTCGTGATCAGAACGGTCATCCTTCTTTCATTCACCGGCAGGTCAGATGCCTCATGCACGTGAAACGCTCGCTACCCCCCGGCAAAGACTCCAGGATATCTCCGACGGCGCGAAACGAGCGACGCATTGCGTCACGCAAGCGTCGGCGCCGGGCAATCCACAGACGTCGAATCGTGGTTGTCCTGGTCATCCTGCTCGCTCCGGTCTTGTACTCGTACATCACGACGGTCGCCCGGCCTTCGAGTCTGCCCCTCGGGATTCGCAGCGTCGAGTGGCTGCGAACACACCACGCGGCGTGGATCGTCAACGCAGCCGAGAGGACCTACTACGGGTGGAACGCGCCCGCGAAAGGAGGGCCGACGCTCCGAACGCTTCCACGCGTTGGTGCAGCACCCGCTCGCGCTCGCTCGGCGGTGCGCGGATACCGGCCGAAAGCGGTCGAGCCGATCCTACGGCCGCGGCTCGCAGGCGAAGGAGTCTGGTCATCCACGGGAAGGATCGTCGACGGTGCGTCGCCTGTCCTCGTGACGACGTTCCGCTCGGAAGCGCAGTACCCGCGCATCGTCGCCTACGTGGCCTGGTTCGACCACACGCGAACACAACTCGCCCTCTACCCCGGGCGTTATGAACCTCCGCATGCAAATCCACGAGGGCCGATGCGCGTGCCGCAAGCTCAACGCTGGCGGCTACTGGCGACATTCAACGCGGGCTTCCTGACGCGCGACAGCGGTGGAGGGTTCTTCCTCAACGGAGACAGCGTCACACCGCTGCGTCAGGGACAAGGCACAGTCGTGGCGTACGCGAGCGGCAAGGTCGACGTGATCTCATGGGCGGGCGGGCGCACACCGCCACGCAACGTCGTCCTCGCGCAGCAGAATCTGCCGTTGATCGTCGCCCACGGCAGGCCGAACCCACTGCTCGCCAACGGCTCGCTGTGGGGGAGCACCCTCGGGAACGCCGTGCGCGTGTGGCGTTCGGGCCTCGGAGTCGATCGCCATGGCAACCTGATCTACGCCGCGGCGAACGATCAAACAGCCGCGACGCTCGCAGACATCCTGATCCATGCGGGCGCGGTTCGCGCCATGGAGTTGGACATCAATGCCGAGTGGCCGAGCTTGATCACGTACGGTCGCGGAGGCGCAGGCTTTGCGACGAAAGTCGTGCCGAACACCCAGCAATCGATCGATCGTTACCTCGTTCCCGACGACCGAGACTTCTTCGCGATCTATCGTCGCATCGGGAACGCGGCGTTGCGGACCGTGCCCTTCAACTAGCGTCCGGCGCGCGCGCGCTCGATCAATACGTCCAGAGGCTTCCAGAAGACGGCTCGAGCGATCGGGTCCGATCGTTGAGCCGAGTCGTGGTTCGCAACGAAGCCCGGTCGTGAGTGAATGACGACGTAGCGTTTCCGATCGCGGCGGTGCGAGCTCAGCCAACTCCAGAAGGTGTTTGCACCGCCGCTTCCCGCTGTGGTGTCCGCGTCACCGACGAAGAACTCGACGAATGTGCTCTGCGACGGCAGTCGAGTCGGAAGCGAGCCGATCGGGCCGGCCGGAAAGATGCTGAGGATCGCAGCCGGAGCCGGAACACCCCAGCTGCGCGCGGAGGCCGCGTAATAGAAGACGGCACTTCCGCCGAACGACTTCCCGATCGCAACAACGGGAACATGAACTCGTCGCAGGTGCGCGAACGCGCGGCGGACGCCCACCTCGAACGCGGCCAGCGCAGATCCCGTCGAGTCCCCGCCGCCCAGTCGGTAGCGCGGGTAGATCACGATCGACCCAAAGGCACGCAAGTGCTGCACCCACGGGCCGAAGCCGACGGGAAACGGCGTGCTCCAACCGTGGCCGAAGACCACGATGCTCTTCGCCGTTCCGGCGGGACGCATCACCCAGACCTCCTGTGCCCCGCGCCCGAGCAACGTCACGGGCGGATCCGCTCGCGCCGGGTCGGCCACTCCGGCAAAGCCGAGCACGACGAGCGCGGCGAGGACCACCACGACTAGCTTGACGCGGGATCGATCCCAACCGGCGATTGGACAAGGGTATCCCGGCTTCATGTTCTACTCAGGAAGCGGGTGCTACGACTGTTTTCCATGGAGACCTCCGTCGTTGCGAATAGGACTTGGCCGGCCGAGCACCCCCTCGCGCTGGTTCGGCTCGGAGTCGTCTGTCCGATGGCCAACGAAGCTGCGACGGCGGTCGAGTTCGTCGAGTCCGTGTTGGCCGAATGCGAGCGCTGCGGCCTGTCCTCCGTCACGATGTTCGTCATCCTCGACACGGTCTCCCGCGATGCGACGCGGGAGCTCCTCGAGGCTCACCAGATCCGAGAGCCGAGGCTGCGAGTCGTCTGGGCTCCCGACGCACGGGGTATCGCCGACGCCTATGTCCGCGGCTACCGGGAGGCGCTCGCCGCCGGCTCCGACTGGATCCTCGAGATCGATGCGGGCTTCAGTCATGAGCCCTCGGACATCGGAGCGTTCAGCGAGGCGATGGCCGACTGTGACTGCGTCTTCGGGAGCCGCTTCGTGGACGGCGGTGAGAACCTCGGTTCCTGGCGTAGACGGATGATCAGTCGCGGCGGCACCACGATCACAAACCTCCTCCTCGGCACGAAGCTCACCGACATGACGAGCGGGTTCGAGTTGTTCACGCGCGAGACGCTCGAGATGGTTCTTGCAAAGGGCATCTCATCGACGGGGCCCTTCTTCCAGACGGAGATCAAGGTCCATTGCCGGAGGCTCCGGGTCGCCGAGATTCCCATTCGTTACAACGCCGGCAGTCACAGCGTTGGGCGTACGGCGATCAAGGAGTCGCTGGTCAATCTTCTGGCGCTCTTCCGCCGTCGCCTCGCCGGGACTCTGTAGATGACAGGCAACCCGTGCTTGGTGATCACGTCGATCGCCGGGCCCGATGCAGCGCTCAGCGCGCTCGCGTCAGCGGCGCGGCGCCACGACTTCGACTTCATCTTGATCGGAGATGAGGCAAGCCCAGCCGACTTCGAGTTGGACGGAGCCGACTACTTCGATCTCGAGCGGCAACGGGCATTGCCCTCCACGTACGCACGGTTGTGCCCGGTGCGCAGCTACGCACGAAAGAACGTCGGCTACCTACTCGCGATGCAACGCGGCGCACCGATGATCCTCGAAACCGACGATGACACGGTTGCGTATGACGAGTTCTGGCAGCCGCGCGAGCGGACTCGGAAGGCGAAGGTCATCGCTGAGGGCGGCTGGGTGAACATCTACAAGTACTTCTCGAGCACCAACATCTGGCCCAGGGGACTTCCGCTCGACGAGGCAACAACGCCGCCGCCGCCGTACGCGTCACTCTCTTTCGAAGAGGTCGACTGTCCGATTCAGCAGGGACTCGTCGACGACGACCCCGACGTCGATGCGCTGTACCGAATGCTGCTCGAGCTTCCGGTCCGCTTCGATCAAGCGCCGAGCATCGCATTGGCTTCGGGAAGCTGGTGCCCATTCAACAGCCAGAACACCGCGTGGTGGCCCGAGGCATTCGCGCTGATGTACCTCCCGTCGCACTGCTCATTCCGAATGACCGACATCTGGCGTAGCTTCGTCGCTCAGCGGCTGGCGTGGGCCAATGGGTGGGGCGTCCTGTTTCACAAGCCGAATGCGAGTCAAAGCCGCAACCCGCATGACCTGATGCAGGACTTCCGCGCTGAAGTGCCCGGCTATCTCGGGAACCGCGCGATCTGCGCGACCCTCGATCAGCTCGAGCTCGAACCGGGAGCGGACCACCTCGGCGAGAACATGCGGCTCGCGTATCGAAGCCTGGTCGAAGGCGGCTGGATCGACGCAGAAGAACTGAGCCTCCTGGATGCATGGTTGGGCGACGTCCAGGCCCTCTGTCGCGTCGCGGCGTAGCGCCGCTCAGAATTTACGGTTGGCTATCGAGAAGCGCGAGCCCCGGCGCATTCGCGGCGCGCGAGATCTCGCTGAGCGCTGCGCCTTTCAGATAGTGGTCGAGGAACGCAACGGTCACGCGCTCGACGATGCCGAGCTGTGGCTCCTGCGATGTGTACGGCCCGATGTGCCCAGCTCCTCTCAGCCGAAGCAGGAACTTCGGTCGCGGTGCTGCGCGGTAGAACGCATACGTGAATGCAGGTCGATTCGTCTTGTCGGCGGTGCCCTGAACCGCCAACAGCGGCGGCGATCTGAGCGGGAACGCGTACGGCAGGCCGGGCAGCTGCGCACCGGACAAGATCACGGCGGCAGCGATGCGGGAATCGCGGAAAGCGCGGTCGTACGCAACAGCGAAGGCAGTCTCGCCGCCGTCGGACTGACCGGCCACCGCTACGCGCGAGCTGTCGATCAGCCCGTGTAGCCAGCTCGTGCTCGTCCGACTGTCCGTCAGGAGTTGCGAGATCACGAAGCTCATGTCGGCCGGCTGATTCACGATGTCCGACTCGTCCGGGCCGCTCGCAGCATGCTCGTTCCCGAGTGGAAAGAGTGGGGCCGCGACGACGTAGCCCGCCAGCGTCCACGCTTGCAGAAGCTGGGCGTAGATCCCCGGCACAGCCGCATACCCATGCCCGAAGACGATGAGCGGCCAGGGGCCGGTCCCGACCCCGGGGTACCGAACGTAGACCCTGACCGGCCTCGCAACGCGCTTGCCGTCAGGCAGTCGGATCGACCGTGACCGATCGACGAGCGGCATGACTCTCGTCACGACCGGCGGGACGGGAACGCTTCGAAATCCGCTCGCAGCCAGCGCAAGGACGACGAGTGCCGCCGCGAACGACGCGTAGCGCGCCGGCCGAGACAACCAGTCGACTCTCGAAGCCAGGAGAACCCTCCTTGAATGGCCGTTTTGCGGAGCGCGGGCTCGCGCACCGTGATCGGCGCGAGGTCAGACGACGGGTACGGGCGGGGCCTCCGGTACCTCCTTGCGCGCCGGTGAGTCTGCGGGAAGGCGAAGCACGACGCCCAGCCACTTCGGCATCCACCAGTTGGCCTCGCCCATCAGGCGCATCAGCGCCGGCACGAGCAGCGCGCGGATGACGGTGGCGTCGAAGATGATCCCCGCAGCGAGACCGATCGCGAGCGACTTGATCTCGTAGCCGGGCGTCGAGGAGAGGACGAGGAAGGCGAACATGAGGATCAGCGCCGCGCTCGTGACGAGCTTGCCAGTCCTCGCGAGGCCGAGCTCGATCGCTTTGTTGGTCGACCCGGTCTCGTCGTAGGCCTCACGCATACGCGTCAGCATGAAGACCTCGTAGTCCATCGAGAGCCCGAACAGGAAGGCAAAGATCATCACCGGGATGTAGGCGGTGACCGAGTGAGTCGCGACGACCCCCCAGAGCGACGAGCCATGCCCTTGCTGGAAGACGAAGACGACTATCCCGAAGGCCGCGGCGAGCGAGACGAGGTTCAACACCACGGCCTTGACAGCAAGCACGACCGAGCGGAAGGCCCGTGTCAGGAGAATCAGCGTCAGCAGGAGGACGAGCGCGAGCGCGTAGGGGAAGCTGCCGTAGAGGGCGTGTAGGAAGTCACGCCCCGTCGCGGCGACCCCGGTGAGCGAGCCGTTCGTTCCCTCGAGGCTGGCGTTCGTGCGGTCGATGATCCCTTGGATGCCGGGCGCGGCGCCGTCGATCCCAGCGAACCCTTCGACGAACGAGTCCGAGCCGCGTCGCCATCCGGGCGGCGCGGTCGCTCCGACGACTCCAGGAACTGCGCGCAGCTTTGCCGCGACCAGCTCGGCGTTGCCTCCGTTTTCGACGAGGACGTTCAGGGGCTTCATCACACCGGGACTGATCCCGGCAGCCGCGAGCTGCTGACGACCGGCGATTGCGGTCCCGGTGCCGGGGAAGTACTTCAGCTGCGCCTCGCTCGCGTTCAACTGAGTCCCGAGGCCGGCGAGGGCGCCAACGATCACGAGGCCAACGGCAGCGACCGCGACCGGGCGCCGGAGAACGTAACGCGCCCAACGACCCCAGGCGCCGTCTTCCGGGTGGCCGCGGTCGACGAAGCGCTTGGGCATCACCCGAACGCGGTTGATCCGCGTGCCGAGCACCGCCAGCATGGCGGGTAGCAACGTGAGTGTGGCGAGAACGGAGACGACCGGGATCAGCATCCCGCCGATGCCCATCCCACGGAGCAGTGGTAGCGGCAGCACCACCATCGCCAGGAGGCCGACGGCCACGGTCGTCCCGGAGACGATCACCGAGTGTCCGGCGTGAGTCATCGTCTCGACGAGCGCCGACTCGACGTCGTTGCCTTCGCGCAGTTCGTCGCGGAAGCGGAAGATCATCAACAAGGCGTAGTCGATCGCGACGCCCAGGCCGACGAGCGCGATCAAGAACAGCACGATGATCGAGACGTTCGTGATGTAGGTGAGCGCCCACACCAGTGTGAACGTGTTGAGGATCGCCGCCACGGCGACGACCAGCGGCATCAAGACCGCCGGCAGCGTCCCGAAGACGAAGAGCAGGATCACAAGCGCGCCGAGGCCCCCGATCACCGCTTCCAAGAGGACGCTCGACCCGCCGCCAGAGCTGCTCGCGTTCGCTTCGTCGAGTGCATCGCGGCCGGTCACGTCGACGGTGATCCCGGCCGGAAGACCGTTCGCCGCTATGGCGCGCATCTTCACCGCGCCGCTCTTCTTGTCGACCCCGTCCCGGCCGGGCGGATACACCTCTTCAAAAGTCGTGTGCTGGTCGCGCGACACGTACACGGAGCTGCCGGTGGAGAAGTACGAGCTCGTCAGCGCGCCCGGATTCGCCTTCTCGACCCGCGCCATCGCAGCACGCACCGCTGCGCTCTTCGTGACGTCACCGCTTGGTGAGTGAAAGACGACGACGTTTGGCACGCGCACACCCGCACCGAACGCCTTGAGCACCCGCTGCCCGGTCTCGTAGGCCGACTTGCCTGGAATGGCGGTGCTCTGGTACCAGCGCGACGAGAGCTTTCCAGCTGCGACCCCGCCGAGCACCGTCAACACGAGCCAGAGCACGATCACCGGCCAGCGGTAACGCATGGTGAAGTGGCCGAGGCGGCTCAGTCCGCTATCGACTCGGTTGGCGGGACGACGACCTGCGGCGGCTGTAAGCCTGTCGTTGCTCTCCACTTCGGCACTTCCTCTCACGTCGCTACCTGGGCACCGGCCGGCGCCGCAGTACGCGTTTTCTCGGGAGTCACTGCGCCGACGGCGGCGAAGAGCGCCTTCGAGCCGGCGCGGCGATCGTCATTCGCTCTCCTCACCGTCGAGGAGAGCTGCGCACGGGTCAGCGTTGTTCAGGCGACCCTACTCCTGACGCAAGGTGCGTACAAGAAGATTCCCGAAAGCCGGGAATGCGCGCGTCCCGGGTGATTACGGCGTGTCTGTTTTCCGACGCGGCTTGGCGCGGACGTGGATGCGTTCGCCGTCCCGGCCCAGCAAGCTCAGTATCTCGACAGGCTCGCCATCGGCAGGGCCGAACCAATGCGGAAGCGTGGTGTCGAACTCGGCGACCTCGCCGGGGCCCATCGTGATGTCGTGCTCGGCCAAGATCAGCCGCAGCCGGCCGGACAGCACGTAGAGCCACTCGTAGCCTTCGTGTGAGCGCAGCTCAGGGTCGCCCCGCTCCGGCGGGATGATGACTTTCCAGGCCCGCGGCCCACCTGGTTGCCGGGTCAACGGGACGACTATGCGGCCGTTGCGCTTTCCCGGCGTCATCCGGATGCGCGGGTCACCGACCGGCGGCGCTCCGACCAACTCTTCGAGCGGTACCTGGAACGCCTGGGCGATCGGCAACAGCAGTTCGAGGCTGGGCTTGCGTTGACCGACTTCCAGACGGGACAGGGTGCTCTTGGAGATCCCCGTCGCTGCAGCCAATTCGGTCAAGGTGATCGAGCGCTTCAGCCGCTCGGCTCGGAGCCGGCCGCCGACTTCGGCAAGCGCGCTCGCGATTGCCGGACTGCTTTCCATCTCGTCAGCCTATTCCCGCGTCCCATAAACGGCAACAGAATTTGCCAATCGTGAGTGCGCCGTGCACCGTGGATCCATGACCGACACAGAAACGCAGAACTACGACGTCGTGATCGTCGGCGGCGGAGCTGCCGGCTTGAATGCCGCCCTCGTCCTCGGCCGCGCACGCCGGCGAGTTGCCGTCGTCGACGCCGGAGCTCCACGCAACGCTCCCGCATCGCACATGCAGGGATTCCTCTCCCGTGACGGGATGCCGCCGGCTGACTTGCTGGCTGCCGGCCGGACCGAGGTGGCCGGCTACGGCGTCGAACTGATCGACGATCAGGTCATCGAGATCGCGGCTGGGTTCGTCGTTCGCCTCGCCAAGGGCCGGGTGTTGCAGACGCGGCGGATCCTGGTCGCGACCGGTGCCCACGACGAACTGCCGGACATTCCCGGTGTCCGCGAGCGCTGGGGGCGTGACCTCTTGCACTGCCCGTACTGCCACGGCTGGGAAGTCCGCGACCAACCGGTCGGAGTGCTCGGCACCCACCCCGCCTCAGTCCTGCACGCACACCTCGTGCGGCAGTGGTCCGACGACGTCGTCTTCTTCGTCCACACCTATGACTTGACCGCGACCGAGCGCATCGAACTGGACGCACGCCACATCCGGGTCGTTGAAGGTGCGGTTGCACGACTGGTCGTAGAGAACGACCGGCTGATCGGCGTCGAGCTCACCGACGGTCAGTTGATCGAGCGAGCAGCGGTGTTCATCCGTCCCGGCATCGTCCCCCACGCTGACGGTCTGCTGGCCGGCTTAGGCTGCGAGGTCGACGAGACGGGCTTCGTCACCGTTGATGCGACCGGACGAACGAGCACCTCGGGTGTGTGGGCCGCCGGCAATGTGGCCGACCCACGCGCACAGGTCATCACCGCTGCCGGCGAAGGCTCCGCCGCCGCGATCGCGATCAACGCCGACCTCGTCGAAGACGATCTCCGCGACGCTCTCGACCGCGCAGCCAGTCGTACCAGCACCTGAGAGCCGACCGACCGCCGCACCCCCCGAAGCAGAACTGGAGGATCACCCATGACCAAAACCCCCGATCAGCCCATGCGGACGCCCCCGCCGAGCAAGCACCAGCTCGCATTCATGATCTGGCTGTGCGTCTTCCCGACGCTCACCGCCATCAACCTGGCAGCCGGAGACTGGCTGAGAACCCTCTCGCCGGTCCTTCGCACCTTCGTGCTTGCCACCGTCGCCGTACCGATCGTCATCTATGGCCTGATGCCTCACCTGCACCGACTACGTGCACGTCTGGTCTGGGCCGGCAATCGGGGCTGAGACATCCGCTCCGCCACGGTGTCGGCATCGATCGGCGTCGTTCGATCGACGAGCCGCATGCTCAGGCCTTCGCGGCGCGCTCGACGACTGCGGCGAGACGGCGGCGCACCTCGGCGGCGACCGGGGCGATCTCGTCGTTGCCGACGATCGAGAGCATCCGCTCCGCGTCGACGGCGGAGATGTGGGTCTCGCCGCCGCGTTCGTAGACGACGACGTTGCAAGGGAGCAAGACGCCGAGCTCGGGCTCGGCCTGAAGTGCCTGGTGTGCGAGCGGCGGGTTGCAGGCGCCGAGGATCAGGTAGGGCTCGCCGTCGACGCCGAGCTTCTCCTTCAGCGTCGCCTGGACGTCGATCTCGCAGAGGACACCGAAACCGTCTGCTTTGAGCTCCTCGCGCACACGCTCGACCGCTCGATCGAACGGCAACGGTGTTGTGCTGCTCAGTGTGTAGCCGGTTGCAAGCATTCGCATTCCTCCTCCAGGTAGCGGCGGCGGGCTTTTGCCGCCTTCAATCGATGCGCTTCCGCGCCGGCGGGCTCGGTGAAGCTGCTCTCGAGCCAGGAGCCGATTGCCGGCTCGCCGACGAGCGCGGAGCCGTCTTCGAGCAGCAGGGCGGGGATGGTCTCGGCGTCGGTCGCCGCGCGCAGCGCGGCCCGGTCTCCGCGTTCGACCGGTACCTGTCGCGTGATGTAGTCGAGGCCGAGCTCGGTCAGCCGCTCGCGGACGCGGCGCGAAGCTGGGCACCATTCGGTCTGCCAGAGCTCGAGCATCAAGAGTGTCCGAACTTCACGTTCGGGAGGATCCGGTCGAGCCAGCGCGGTCGCGCCCAGGCCCAGTGGCCGAACACGCGCAGCAGCGTCGGGAGCAAGACAAGCCGGACGAGCATGGCGTCGAGCAGGACGGCGATGCCGAGGATGACACCCATCTCCTTCGGCGGGAGGGGGCCGGAGAGTGCGAAGGTGAAGAAGACGGCGACCATGACGGCTGCTGCGGCAAAGATGACGCGGCCGGAGTGGGCGAGCCCGCCGATCGACGCTTCGCGGGGATCACCGGTCCTGTCGTAGTGCTCCTTCGCCGAGGAGAGCAGGAACACGGTGTAGTCCATCGAGATCGCGAAGATCATCGCGAAGAAGAACACGGGACCCCAGGCGTCGAGAAAGCCCTGCGACTGGAAGCCGAGCAGACCGGCGCCATGTCCGTCCTGGAAGATCAGCCGCGCGATGCCGAACGCCGCACCGGTCGCAAGCAGGCTCGTGAGCACGCCGAGGGCGGCGACGAGCGGCGCTTGCAGTGCGAGGAGCAAGAGCAGGAAGCCGAGCACGAGCACGACACCGATCACGAGCGGCGTCTTCGCCGCGAGCGCCGCCTGGAGATCGTGGTTCTCGGCGGCGGCGCCGCCGACAAGCGCCTGCGCGGGCAGCGCTGCGCGGAGCCGCTCGATCGTGCGTCCGACGGCCGCGTTCGAGGGGTCGGCATTCGGGATCGCCTGGATGAGTGCCAGGCCGCCGAGGCGGGGCTCGGCCCGCGAGACGCGTGCGATGCCGGGATCGCGCTTGGCGGCAGCGACCACACCGGCGGCAGCTCGTTGCGGCGCGACGATCTGGAGCGCGCCGGGGGCGCCGACGCCGAAGGCCTGCTGCACCTGCACGTAGCCGACGCGGGAGGAGTCGTGTGTGGGCACGACCTTGATCGACGGCATCCCTGTCTTGAGGCCGAAGATCGGTAGCGCGAGCAGGACGAGGATCAGCGTCACGGCCGGCCCGTAGACGTGCGGGCGGCGCCAGAGCCGCTCGCCCCAGCGGGCAAAGCGGGCAGAGCGATGCTCACCGGAGTGCACCCAGCGCAGCGGAAGCGCGTCGATCTTCGGGCCGAGCTTGGCAAGCACAGCCGGGAGCAGGGTGAGGGTGGCGGCGAGGACGAAGACGACGCTGAGCATGATCCCGAGCGCCATCGAGCGGAACGCAGGGCTCGGTACGAGCATCACCGCAGAGAGCGAGACCAGCACCGTCGCCCCCGAGAAGAGGACGGCCTTGCCGGCCGTGTCCATCGTGATCGCGACGGCATCGCGGGCGTCGAGCTTGGAACCGAAGAACGCACCGCGGAAGCGATGGACGACGAAGAGGGCGTAGTCGATGCCGAGCGCGAGCGCGAACATGAGCGCGAAGTTCATCGCCCAGATCGAGATCTCGAAGCCATTGGTGAGCAGAGCCAGCAGCCCGGCGGAGGCGACGAGGCCGAGGATCGTCAGCAGCAAGGGCAGGCCGGCGGCGGCGAGCGAACCGAAGGCGAGCACGAGAATCGCGAGCGTCACCGGCCAGGAGATCAACTCCGACTTCATCATCGCCTTGCGGTTCGCGGTATTGAAATCGCTCCACATCCCGGAGGCTCCCGTCAGCGAGACGCTCACGCCGGCGGCGGCCGCGGCCGCGAGCTTCGAC
>JBBQQU010000038.1:0-18699 GCA_038215565.1 Gaiellales bacterium
GCCGAAGAACTTCCCGTACTGCACATAGAGGGGCCGATCGGTGCCGAGATAGTGCGCCGCACGCTTGATGCACTCGGGCGTCGCACGCTGCCCACATGCAAGCCGCGCCGGATCAGCCGGGATCGCATAGAAGATGATGTACGTCACGATGGTCACCGCGACGAACAACACGCAAGCCCACAAGAGGCGACGGATCAGGTACTGAAGCATCGGCTCAGACCGTAATCGCGGTCTTGTTGAGTCAGTGTTGAGTGAGGCGCATCACGCGATTCACGGTTTCGATCACTCGCGATGCGCCTCCTCTCATCGAGCCCGCGTTTCTACGACACCGCCAGTGCCGGCTCGGCGGTGGACGCAAGTGCCCGTGCGAGCTCGTCGCGCCGCATGAGCAGGAAGGTGATCGGGATCGCGACGAGCGCCGTCACGCCGCAGACCCAGAACGCCCACTGGAACCCACCACTGAGGGCCGTCGCGGCCGTATCGCCGTGATGGAGCAGTGTCTTCGTGTGTGCGGCTGCAACGGTTGATGCGACGGCGACGCCGATCGCGCCGCCGAGCTGCTGCGTGGTGTTCAGCAGGCCGGACGCAAGTCCGGCTTCGCCCTCGGAGACGCCTGCGAGCGCCGCCCACCGCAGGCATGACCCTTCGCCAAACGAAGGTCACAAAAGTGTGACTTCTTTTCGACAGCCTGCGCGCCGGCCGACTGTTCTTCAGGCGGTAACCGGTTTTGGACGACCGCCGGGCAGGCGCCAGACATGTCTCCTGCGGCCGCGACCCTTCGCCAAACGACGGTGTCGAGAGTGTGATTTCTTGTCCACACCCGCCGAGCTCCTTCGGGGTGGCGCCGGTAGGCTCGAACGAGCCTGTGTCGTCACTTGCGACCATCTCGACGGAACATCCTCGGTAGCCGGTGCGCATCGGTCTGTTCGTCACGTGCCTGGGTGACTCGCTGTTTCCCGATGCGCCGAGAGCCGTTCTCCAGGTGCTCGAGCGGCTGGGGCACCAGGTCGAGTTCCCGGCCGAGCAGACCTGCTGTGGCCAGCTCCTCTCGAACAGCGGCTACCACGACGAGGCGGCCGCGCTCGCGGCGCGGTTCGAATCGATCTTCGAGAGGTTCGACGCAGTGGTCTCGCCGTCATCCTCGTGCGTCGGGATGGTTCGCGAGTTCCGGCCCGCGTTCGGGGAGCGGGTCTTCGAGTTCTCGCAGTTCCTCGTCTCGGAGCTCGGCGTCGAAGACGTCGGCGCCTCGTTCCCGCATCGCGTCACCTACCACCCGACCTGCCACTCGCTGCGAGTGACGAACGTCGGTGACGCGCCGCTTCGGCTGCTCCGCTCCGTCAGCGGGCTCGAGCTCGTCGATCTGCCGGAAGCGACCGAATGCTGCGGCTTCGGCGGGACGTTCGCCGTGAAGAACGCCGAGACGTCGTCGGCGATGCTCGCGGACAAGTGCGCGGCAATCGTCGCGACGGGGGCCGAGGTGTGCACCGCTGTCGACAGCTCGTGCCTGATGCAGATCGGTGGTGGGCTAGCGCGGCAGCGCGCGGGCATCCGCACGATGCACCTCGCCGAGATCCTCGCGTCATGACGTCGTTCCCCGACGCCGCCCGGATCGCGCTCGGCGACGCGCAGTTGCGCGGCAATTTGCGCAACGCCACCTCGGCGATCCGCGACAAGCGGGCGGGAGTCGTCGCCGAGGTGCCCGACTGGGAGGAGCTGCGCGACGCCGGCCGGGCGATCAAGGCGGACGTCATGCATCGGCTCGACGAATACCTCGTTCAGTTCGAGGCAGCGGTGATCGCGCGCGGAGGTCACGTGCACTGGGCGCGTGACGCCGCCGAGGCGAACGCGGTCGTCCTCGACGTCGCGCGCGCGCACGGTGCCTCGGAGGTCGTGAAGGTCAAGTCGCTGACGACAGACGAGATCGAATTGAATGCCGCACTCGATGCCGGCGGAGTACACGCGATCGAGACGGACTTCGCCGAGCTGATCCTGCAACTCGACGGCGACTGGTCGTCGCACATCCTTGTGCCGGCGATTCACCGGAACCGCACCGAGATCCGCGACCTGTTCCTGACGACGATCGCGGACGGGCCGCTGTCGGACGAGCCGAGCGAGCTGGCCGAGACAGCGCGTGTCTACCTGCGCGAGAAGTTCCTCGCGGCCAAGGTCGGCGTGAGCGGCGCAAATTTCGGTGTCGCCGAGACCGGGACTGTCGTCGTCGTCGAGTCCGAAGGCAACGGCCGCATGTGCACGACGCTGCCACCCGTGCTCGTAACCGTGGTGGGGATCGAGAAACTCGTGCCGAGCTTCGCCGACCTCGAGGTGTTCCTACAGCTGCTGCCACGTTCGTCCACCGGCGAGCGCATGAACCCGTACACGTCGCTCTGGACGGGCGTGACTGCCGGTGACGGCCCGCAGGAGTTCCACGTCGTTCTCCTCGACAACGGGCGCACCAAAGTCCTCGCCGACGAGGTCGGCCGCCAGGCGCTCCACTGCATCCGCTGCAGCGCGTGCCTCAATGTGTGCCCGGTCTACTCGCGCACCGGCGGCCACGCATACGGCTCGGTGTATCCCGGGCCGATCGGCGCGATCCTCACGCCGCAGCTCGTCGGAGTCGAGAACGCGAAGTCCTTGCCCTTCGCCTCGAGCCTGTGCGGAGCCTGTTACGAGGTCTGCCCGGTCAAGATCGACATTCCGGCGGTGCTCCTCCATCTGCGCCGCGAGGTCGTGGCGAAGGCCGGACCGTCGCCGGAACGCTTCGTCATGCGCACCGTGGCGCGCGTGTTCGCGCGACGGCGGCTGTACGTGCTCGCCCAGCGCGTGGGCCGAATCGTGCAGAGGCCGGCGCGCCGTCTGCCAGGCCCGCTCGCGAAGTGGACGCGCACGCGCGAGTTGCAACCGCTGCAGCGCGAGACGTTCCGGGAGTGGTGGAGTCGTGAGCGCGGCACGTGACGCGATCCTCGCGGCGGTGCGCGTGGCGACCGCCGGCGGTGAGGTACCCGAGCCGTTCGAGCGCGTGTACCGCCGCAGCGGCACGCGGTCGCCGAGCGAGTGCCTCGAGCTGCTTCAGGAACGGCTCGCGGACTACCGGGCGACGGTTCGCCGAGTGCTTGCGTCCGGTATCGGCGCTGCGGTCGCGGAAGCCGCCTCGGGCCGGCTCGGGATTCCGCCCGGCCTTGACCCGGTGTGGCGCCCGCCAGGCGCGGTCGAGGATCACGGCTTCACGCCGCGGGAGCTCGACGCCCTCGACGGTGTCGTCACCGGCTGCACGCTCGCGATCGCGGAGACCGGCACGATCATTCTCGCGGCGGGGCCGACCGAGGGTCGCCGCGCGCTGACGCTCGTTCCCGATCTCCACATCTGCGTCGTCCGCTCGTCGCAGGTCGTCGAGACGGTGCCCGAGGCGTTCGCCGCGCTTGCCGGCCTCGAGGCCCGGCCGCTGACCTTCATCTCCGGGCCGTCAGCGACGTCCGACATCGAGTTGAAGCGCGTCGAGGGAGTGCACGGCCCGCGGCAACTCGTGGTGGTGATCGCCGACGAATCGCGGTCGGGAATCCTCTCACAGTGAGTTTCGTTAAGAAACTGAAACGTCAAGCGACCAGGAATAGGAACTCCAATGACCCAGCATCCCGCGATCCATGCAGTCGAAGCCGTGTGCGCGACGTGTGGAACGTCGTTCGCCCTCCGCTCGACTGCCGCCGCGTTGTCGGTCGATGTTTGTGCGAACTGCCATCCGGCTTACACGGGCGCCGAGCGTGCCGTGATCGGCGGCAGCCGCGTCGAGCGCTTCAACCGCCGCCGCGCGCTCGCCGCGGCGTAGCGCCTACGCCAGAGAGACGACGATCTTCGCGTTCGCGCCGCCGGACTGGCGCTCCCAGGCCTCGGCGACGCGGGCGAGGGGAAACGTCTCGATGTCGAAGACGATCTCAGCCGCGGCCGCGTGTCCGACGAGCCGGAGGTAGTACTCGCGAAAGTCTGCGGGCGAGACGGCGAAGTCGGTGAAGCCGTAGATCTCACCCATCTTGCCGCGGATCGCCGCGGAAGCGAGCGTCGCCTCCGCTCCTGCCGACTGCCCGACCTGAACGAGGCGCCAGCCCGCCGCCGCCGCTTGAATCGCCGCGACCGCCGGCGGTCCCCAGAGCATGTCGACGATGAGGGTCGGGCCGCCGCCGCCCGCAGCCTCTTTGAACGCCGAGACGAGGTCGTCGGCATCGAGGTTCACCGTTGCGTCGGCGCCAAGCTCGGCCGCGCGTTGCAGACGCTTGGGATTCCTTCCCGCCGCGACAACCCGCTCGGCGCCCAGGAGCTTGGCGGCCTGGATTGCGACGAGGCCAACCGTGCCCGTCGCGCCGAGCACGAGCACGCGGTCGGTCGGGCGAATGGGCGCCCGCCAGACGACGGGCATCCAGCCGGCCATGCCCGCGATGCCGCACGCGGCCGCAACGTCGTCGGCGACCCCATCGGGTAGCGGGATACCGACTGCGGCAGGCGCGGCCGCTCGTTCTGCAAGGAGCCCGTCGCGCGCGAGGCCGAGGCCGTCGCCGAAGAGATAGTGCCGCGTGCCGTCCGCCGCACGGCCGACGCCCTCGCACCCCGGGATGAACGGAAGCTCCGGGTGACCGCCGAAGTAGCGGCCCGCGCCGACGTTCACGTCGATCGGGTTGAGCGCAACCGCCGAGATCTCGTAGAGCGCTTCGCCGGAGGGCTCGGGCCGCTCGACTAGCTCAGGCGGCCGACCGAGCTCTGTGATGACCGCCGCCTTCATCAGGGACTCAGGGTAAGGCACGCGGCGTAGGTGCCGCGGCTTCGTCCGGGACTCGAGCAAGGTCGAGTGCCTGCCTGATCGTGAGCGCGCGTCCTGCCTCCGTGGCTTGCTCGACTTCTTCGGCCGAAAGTGACTCGCGCGCCTGGTCGACGTACGCGCGGCCGGGCGTCTCGTCGGTGTAGACGTTGACGATCCCCTCGCCTTGCGCGTAGACCTCCGCGGCCGCTGCGATGCGGACCGCACGCTCGGGCCGTGCCTCCGACATCTCAACCGCGGCAAGCCCGACCAGCGACAGCCCGACGCCGCGCACGCTCGCCACATCTGTGTAGGCCTGCACGGAGTCGAAGAAGAATCGGCGCGCAAGCGTTGCGTCCCCGAGCTGCAGATGAGTCCACGCGGTCTCCGAGAGGATCCGCGCTTCCTCGGCGCGGTCGCCGCACGCCGCGAACGCCGCAAGCGAGTGCCCGTACAACTCGACTGCGCCCGTGCGGTCCCCGCCGAGCGCCGCCAGTTGCGCGAGCCCACCGAGCGACAACCCCGCACCCTCTTCGTCGCCGATGCGTCGTTGGATCGCAAGCGCATCGCTGTACCTCGTCCTCGCGGTGGTGAGGTCGCCGGCGACGGTGTGGAGGATGCCGTCGATCGTGGAGCCGAATCCTTCCGCCCACGTGAGCCCGAGCGCGCGACTCCGCTCGATGCTCTTCTGGGTCAGCTCGAGCCCCGCCGCGAGGTCAAATCCGAGAAGCGCGATACCTCCGAGGAAGGCCGCGCTGCAGAACTCGCGGCCGGCATCGACCTCGGTTGCGATGCGAGCTGCCTCGGCGTGCTCCTCGTTCGCGCGGTCGAACTGGCCGAGGACCCACGACGCAAGCCCCGCAGTGACGAGCGCGCCCGCGCGTGCGGCGGTCGGAGTCGCGTCGAGTCCGAGAAATGCCGCCGAGTACTCGCGCGCGGTGAGGTTCTTGCCCCGGATGTGCCAGTACATGTAGAGGTCGCCGCACACCTTGAGCCCGGTTTGGGCTGCCGCACCATTCCCGGCCGGCGCTGCAGCGAGCAGCACGTCGAGCGCGGCGAGCAGGTTGAGCTCCTCGACGATGCCACGCTCGACCGACGCGACCTGCGTGGTTCCCTCGATGCCGTCGCGAATCGCCCGGGCGACGTCTGCAAACCGGTCGGCGTGCCGCAGGGCGATCTCCCGTGTCTCGCCCGCCGCCTCGAGTTGTTCGCGTGCGTACTCGCCGATCGTTTGCAGCATCCGAAACCGATCGCCCTGGCCGTCAAGCTGCACGAGTGCCTTGTCGACGAGTGATTCGAGCTCGTCGAGGACCTCCTCACCGCGATCGGCGCACACTGCCTCGACGTCGGCGAGCGTGCATCCGCCGACAAAGACCGCCATGCGCCGGAACAGTCGTTGCTCCTGCTCGTCGAGCAACGAGTGGCTCCAGTCGATGGTGGCGCGCAGGGTCTGCTGGCGCGCGGGCGTGTCGCGGGAGCCGGAGGTGAGCAACTGCAGGGCGCGATCGAGCCGGTCGAGAAGCGCCTCGGGTGACAAGAGTCGCAATCGTGCCGCGGCAAGTTCGAGCGCAAGCGGTAGCCCGTCGAGGCGGCGACAGATCGCTCCGACCGTGTTCGAGTTCTCGGGGGTGAGCTCGAACGACCCTCTGGTCAGGCGGGCCCGTTCGACGAAGAGCGCGATCGCCGGATACGAAAGGAGCGCCTCGGTCGGTTCCGCCTCGGCCGATGGGAGTGCGAGGGGCGCGAGTGAGTATTCGCGTTCGGCAGCGATGCGAAGAGGCATTCTCGACGTCGTGACGATGCGCAACTGCGGGCAGCTGTCGATGAGGCCGGCGACATCTGCCGCGGCGTCGACGATCTGTTCGAGGTTGTCGAGGAGGAGCAGCGCCTTCTTCTCGGCGATCAGCGTCGCGATCCCTTCACCGAGTGTGCGGCCCTCGGATTCCTTCACGTCGAGCGCGTCCGCGAGTGCGGGCAGGAAGTCGGTCGGGTCGGTGACCTCGGCCATCGCGACGAACGCGACACCGTCGAGGAACTCGTGCGCGAGTTTCCGGCCCAGGGAGACGACGAGGCGTGTCTTGCCGACGCCCCCCGGGCCGGTGATCGTGACAACCCGGTGCTCACCCACGAGCTCGACGAGTGACGCGACGTCGTCGTCGCGGCCGAGGAGAGACCCGGCTGGGTCGGGCAGGTTGCTGGGAAGGCTCGCGAACCGCTCGCCCTTTCCTTCGAGCTCGCTCGGATCCGGGACGACGATTCCTTCGACCGAGACGGCGTAGAGCTCGGACGGTCGACCGACATTCTTGAGCCGGAAGCGTCCGAGCGCGACGACGCCGACTTCGCTCCGATTCTTGATCTGGTCGTAAGCGGTGTCCGACAGCATCACCCCACCCGGGACCGCGAACGACTCGATGCGGGCCGCGATGTTCACCGCGTCACCGGTGAGTCGATGGGGCTCGACGATCACCTCGCCGACGTGCACGCCGATGCGAACGGGAACATCGTGCGCCGCGAGCTCCCGTTGAACCGCAACGGAGGCCATGACGGCATCGAGGGAGCTCGGGAACATACTCATGCTGCCGTCGCCGAGCCGCTGGACGATCGTTCCGCCGAACGCATCGTGCTGTCTCTCGACCGCTTGCATGTACCGGTCGCGCTTGCCGACAGCCACACGTTCGTCCGTCTGCATCATGGCGGTGTATCCGACCATGTCGGTGAACATCACCGCGACGAGCCGGCGGTCGAGGCGCTCACTCATCTCGGCGACCCTATCGCGGGCCGACGGAGATCACAGCGAAAGTCCTTCGCCTGGGCCGGCGTCGAAGTTCGTCGGGCGGGTCAGCCGTGGATCGCGGCGAGCACCGTCGTGAGCATCGCCGGCTCGACCTCGTGCGCGGAGATCCGGCCGCTGCGTAGCTCGTTGCTTGCCGCATGCACGATCGCGCGAATCACCGCGAGCTGCCACGAGACCGGGAGATCGCTTCGGAAGATGCCAGCCGCCTGCCCGCGCTCGATCAGCGGTGCCAACTGCGTCGTCACCGGCAGGTGACGGCGGTGCAGTTCCTTTGCCGAGAGCCTGCTCGTGTTGATCGCCAGCAGCGTGTGGAACTGGCTGAGCTTCTCCCAGGTCGCAAGGAGCACCCGCTCGAGCGCCTCCTCCGGCTCTCCGCGCTGCGGCTCGGCGGCGCGTGTCGCCTCGGCGACCTCCGCGACCGCATGCTCCATCACTGCATCGAGGAGCGACTCGCGTGTCGGGAAGTGGACGTAGATCGTTGCGCGTACGACACCCGCCCGGCGGGCGATCGCGGCCATGCTGGCATCGGGATCGCCCGCGAGCTCCTCGAGTGCTGCATTGAGGATCGCCGCGACGCTGCGGTCGGCGTCGGAGCGCCGCCGCCGCGTGCCGGGGGGTGTCGTCTGCTTCGCCATCTCAGTGGACGGGCATCGCCGTCGGATTGAGGCGGAGCTTCGGCACGAACTCGCGAGCGTGCGGCAGGACGAAGAACGCGATCAGGCTTGCGAGGCTCGTCAGAACGCCGGCCGCGATGAAGGCATGGGAGATCCCGGCAGCGGCGTGCGCTGCACCGAGCGTTCCCGTTGCTCCCGCTGCGATCGTCGAGAAGACGGCGATCCCGATCGTGCCGCCGATCTCGTGTCCGGTCGAGTTGAGGCCCGAGATCATCCCCGACTCGTCCTCGCGTGCGCCGGTCAGGATCGCGATCGAGACGGAGACGACAGCGATCCCAAGGCCGAATCCGGCAACGAGCATGCCCGGGAGGATGTTGCGGAGATACGTGCCGTTCTCGCCGACGTGTGCGAGCAGCGCCATGCCGGCGGCAGCGATCGCGAATGCGAAGGCGAGCGGCATCCGCACACCGTGACGCCCGACGATATGGCCGGCGCCGTGCGCGCCGACTCCGGCTGCGAGCGCGAGCGGGATGAACGCGAGCCCCGTCTTCAGCGGCCCGGTGCCGAGCACGTTCTGGAGGTACAGCGAGCAGAGCAGGAACAGGCCGAAGATCGAGCTGGCCGCAACGACCATCAAGAAGAGCCCGCCGCCCACGGCACGATCCGCAAGGCGCTCGACCCGGAGGAGCGGCGTTGCAGCGCGGCGCTCCCAGAGCACGAAGCCTGCGAGGCCCGCGAGGCCGGCGGTCATCAGCGTGATCGTCTGCGTCGAGCTCCAGCCGGCGCTCGAGGCCTGCGTGATCGCGAAGACAAGCGCGCCCAGGCTGCCGGTGCCGAGGAGTGCGCCCGGGACGTCGAGGCCGCGCCAGCGGGCCTTGGAAACGTCGCGGGGGATCACCTTGATTGCGGCCACTGCCAGCGTCATCGCGACAGGGATATTGACGTAGAAGATCAGCCGCCAGTCGGCGACCTCGGTGAGAACGCCGCCGACGAGAACGCCGATCGCTGCGCCCGCACCCCCGACTGCGCCCCACGCGGCAAGCGCCTTCGCGCGGTGGTTCCCGTGGAACGCCGTCGTGATGATCGAGAGCGCCGCCGGTGAGAGCAGCGCGGCTCCGAGGCCCTGACCTGCGCGTGCAGCAAAGAGCGTTCCGGCGGTGCCGGCCAGCGCGGAGGCGACGGAGGACGCCGTGAAGATGCCGAGGCCGGTCGTGAAGAGGCGCTTGCGTCCGACGAGGTCGGCAACGCGGCCTCCGAAGAGAAGCAGGCTCCCGAAGATGAGCGAGTAGCTCGTGATCGTCCAGCTGACCATCGAGCCGCTCAGCTTCAGATCGCGCGCCATGCTCGGGAGCGCGATGTTCACGGCGGTGATGTCGAGGATCACCATCAGCTGTGCCACGAGGAGGACGGCCAGCAATGCGCGGCCGGTCTTCGGATGTGCTTCGTGCCCGTTTCGCTTGTGATGCCCGTGCCTCATGTCGCCACCCCTTCGTAAGTCAGACAGTAGTGTCTGGTGTAATAAATCAGACACTGGTGTCCAAGTCAAGGGGCAATTGCATCAAGGGTTATGCCGATGGCTCCAGTACGTCGAGGGTGTTCCGCGCTTTGCGTTGAGCTAGCGCGCTGCTCGTATCTGGCTGAGGAGATCGGAGCCCATTCGGCGGCCGTTCGGGAATTGGTCATCTCGATCCCAACGCCAGGCTGCGACCATCGCCAGGGTTAGGACCCGGCACTCGCGGAGTAGCTCTGGATCAGCGTCTGGATAGTGGGTGCTCACCTCGTCCGGCGCATGGGCGACGTCGAACTCGACAGGTCCACTGCAGCAAGTCTCCAAGTCTGCGAACAACAACCCATCCTTCGTCCTGAGCAAGTTGCCAGGGTGCGGCTCGCCGTGGAGCAGCTGCTCGGCGGCGTCCCGCTGACCGATCGCCGACGTCGACTTTCGCAACGTCGTGCTCAGAAGCTCGCGATCCGCAGCCGAAAGATCCGGGGTTCGGCGACGGCTGCCGACCAGCGACTGCGCCTCCGCGACGCGATCCGTGAAGTGGGGCGCAACGACGTCGACGTGTCGCATGCCAGCGTGCAGCCGAGCTAGCGCCTGCGCGTACTCGGCTGGTACGACGTCACGGTGAGATACAGGCTCGTAGTACGTCCACAGTGTGATGACGAACCGGTCACGCGCGTAGACGCGCGGCTCTACCCGAGGATCAAGCAAAGCTACGGGGCTATCGGTTTCGGCGAGCCGACGAGCGACCTCGACTTCGAACTCTGCCCCTTCCTGGCCCTCCAGGTGCGCGACCCGAGCTAGAACGTCACAAGGCCGCAGCCGCAGAGTGATCCGGTTCGAGTCGTGGAGAATGACGGCGTCATCGACACTCAGATCAAGTGCTGAGGCGGTCGACACCGCCGCACCCATCGCGGAGGGAATGTGTGACGTGCGCATCGTCGCACGCATGTCACAGACACCGGCCATCCGTCAAGAGCGAAGCGCTCGTTCGGCCAACTCTATTTGCGACAAGCGCGAATGTGGCCGGCGGAGCACCTCCGTAGCTGGCTCCGCCGGCCGCGTCGTGGAACTTCAGTCAGGCGATCGCGGGCTCGCGGACCTGCGTCAGGCGGAACTGATTGCCAGACGGGTCGCGGAACGCGCAGTCGATGCCGTAGGGGCGCTCCTCGGGTGTCTCGGTGAACTCGACGCCGCGCGCGGGCAGAACTCAGTATCGCCTCCGAGAGGCGGCCGTCGCGGAGCGCCGGTGTTCAGGTGTTGATCAGTGCGGCGGCCGATTCTTCGGACCGATATCGACTTCGGGCGCTGGCCGATCTACGATCCGCTGGCATCCGTTCCTGGTCGTTTCAGCACCTGCCCGACCCACAACATGAATCTGCGGCTCTTGTCCCTACGCGGACGCGTGCGCCACCGTCAACGTGGCAGACGTTGGCGTCCGGTCAGCGTCGCGGTCGGCGGCCTTGGGGCGGCGCTGATCGTCGTCTCTATTTACACCGCTACTTCGAGCTCTGCGACGTCGACGGCGATTCAGTTCGAGAACGCGAAGGCGGGCAGTCCGGGCTGGCTCGGCATTGACAATCGCGATCAGGCGATCGAGGTGTATGCGTCGGCGATGGACGCTCTTCCGGGCGACGACGTCGCGATTCAGGTCAGCACGACCCCCGAGGCGCGTTATCGCGTGCTCGTGTACCGGCTCGGCTGGTACGGCGGATTCGGCGCGCGGCTCGTGACGTGCCTGCCCGGTTGCCAGACCGCATCGGCGGGAGAGACGTGGCCCGCGCCCAAGGCGGACGCGACCGGTTACATCGACGCCGGCTGGCCGGTCGCGAACCATCTTGAGATCGGCGCGGACTGGGTGAGCGGCTACTACATGGTCCGTGCGCTGCTCCTCGACGGACGTGATGCGGGTCAGAGCGCGACGACGTTCCTGGTCGTGCGTCAGCGGCGCAGCCGTTCGGCGATCCTCGTGCAGGTGCCCTCCAACACCTGGCAGGCCTACAACGGCTGGGGCGGGAAGAGTCTCTACGGCATCTCGAGCGTCGACGGTCGTCAGGCGATTCGCGTTTCGTTCGACCGCCCCTACAACTGGTTTCTTCCGGGCGCACAGCGTCCGCTCGGGTGGGAGCTTCCGCTTGTGGGGTTCTTGGAGCGCGAGGGCTACGACGTCTCCTACCAGTCCGACGCGTTCACAAGCGCGCATCCACGCTCGCTTCTGCATCATCGCCTGGACGTCGTCGCCGGACACGATGAGTACTGGTCGATGCGGATGCGAAACGGGTGGGATCGCGCTCGTGACGCAGGAGTGAACCTCGCGTTCATGGGGGCGAACGCCGCCTACTGGCACGTGCGGATGCAGGACGGTGGCCACACGATCTTCACCTACAAGTCGACCTACGATCCGGAGCCGAACCCTTCGTTCAAGACAGCGATGTTCCGTGAGCTGATTCCACCGCGATACGAGTGCGAGTTGATCGGCATCCAGCACCAAGGAGTCGGCCTCAACTGGCAACCCGGCGACTACACCGTTCAGCCCGCTGCATTTCAGACACCGTGGATCAGAGGAACCGGGTTCGAGCCCGGTGCGGTCGTGCGGGGGATCGTCAGCGTCGAGAGCGACACGATCCCGGGCAATCAGACGGCTGCTTCATCGTGCGGCAACACCCTTACCGTTCTCTTCCACCGTCAGCGAGGCAGCGACAAGGACGGGAATGCGGACTCGACCATCTACACCGCCCCGAGCGGCGCGCGCGTGTTCGCAAGCGGCTCGCACCAGTTCTCGTGGGCCCTTACGGACTTCCCTGCCATCCCTGACGAGGGCCACGGCTTCAGAGACATCCGCATGCAGCGCTTCATGACCAGCCTGGTGAACGATCTCTCGGGTGAGTCACAGGCGTCTATTCCCGACTGAGTCTCAGCTAGAGGATCGGCCGTGCAAGAGCTCGCCGGGCTGTTCCTTGTTCCCGACGTAGACGGACACTTCGTCCTCGTTCCACGTCCCGGAGAGAAAGAGGACGCGCGCGCCGATGAGCGGCGTCACATCGACGACGGCCTCGCGCTCTCCGACGTCGTCGGCATGGACGAAGCGGATGCTCGGCTTCGCGTCGACTTCGAACCGGACCTTGATCGCCCCGTCGTCGCTCTTCCCTTCGATCACCGTTTCCCGCTCGGGCGACACGGCGAGACCTCGAGCAAGCGTGAGCGAGCGTACGACCACCGAGCCTGCCGAGCCGCTCGGTACGTGCGAAATCCGCTGCGGCACGGACTCCCCCTCGTTTCGAATGACAACTGAAGTTGATATCTATCACGTCCGCCCCGGTCGCGGCATCAGACGAGCGAGCGGTAAAGCTCGGCGACGCGCTCGGCGACCGCCGTCCAGCTGAACGCCGCCTCGGCACGTTTCCGGCCCGCGAGCCCGAGGCGACGCGCCTCGGCGGGATCGTCGAGGAGCCGATTGACGCGCTCGGCGATCTCGTGGGCGAATCGCGCGGGGTCGCGGGGCGTGCGCGTCGGATCGACGGCTGGGTCGAACGGCACGAGGAGGCCGGTGACGCCGTCCTCGACCACCTCCGGGATGCCGCCGGTGGCGGTCGCAACGACGGCCGTCTCGCACGCCATCGCCTCGAGGTTGACGATCCCGAGCGGCTCGTAGATCGACGGGCAGACGAACACCGTCGCATGGGTCAGGAGCTGGATCACCTCGGGCTTCGCGAGCATCCGCTCGATCCAGACGACACCGGCGCGCGACTGCTCGAGCCCGCGGATCCGCCCGGCGATTTCGGCCGCGAGCTCGGCTGTGTCGGCCGCGCCCGCACAGAGGACGAGTTGCGCGGCGGGATCGATGAGCGGCGCAGCATCGAGGAGATGCGTCAGGCCCTTCTGCCGCGTGATCCGCCCGACGAAGAGGACGATCGGCCGCCCCGGGTCGACCCCGTTTCGCTCCAGGACGTCGGTGCCGTGGTCGGGGCGGTACTCCGTCGTGTCGATCCCGTTGCCGATGACGGTCACGCGCTCGGGGTCGACCGCGGGGTAGCAGGCGAGGAGGTCGCGGCGGTGCTCGGCCGAGACTGCGACGACTGCGTCCGCCGATTCGAGCGCGGTGCGCTCGCACCAGCTGGAGAGCGCGTAGCCGCCGCCAAGCTGCTCGGCTTTCCACGGCCGGAGCGGCTCGAGGCTGTGCACGGTGGCGACGTGAGGCACACCGTGGACGAGCTTCGCGAGGTGCCCGGCGAGGTTGGCATACCAGGTGTGGCTGTGGACGAGGTCCGCGTCGCCGAGAACGGCCGCTATCGCGAGGTCGACCGACACCGCGGCGAGCGCGGGCCGGAAAGGCTCGGGACCTTCGAGCTGATCCCAGGGTGCGTGCGCGACGACTCGCGGCCGGTCTCCGCCCGGGCGCGGCTCTCCGAAGCAGTGGACGGTCAGCTCGACGAGGCGGTCGAGCTCGCGGGCCAGGTATTCGACATGAACCCCCGCGCCGCCGTAGACGTCGGGTGGGTACTCGCGGGTGAGGAGGGCGACCCGCGGCCCGTCAGGCATCGACGACTGTGCCCTTCCCGACGACCACCACGCCGTTGTCCGAGACGACGAAGCGCTCGCGGTCCCGTTCGAGGTCGACTCCGATCTGCGCGCCCGGTTCTACCTGGACGTTCTTGTCGAGGATCGCGTTGCGGACGATTGCGCGCCGGCCGATGTCGACGCCGTGCATCAGCACCGAGCCCTCCACCTCCGCGTAGGAATGCACGTGCACGCCCGGCGAGAGGATCGAACGGCGCACGCGCGCTCCGGACACGATCACCCCGGCGCAAACGAGCGAGCTGATTGCCTGCCCCGTGCGACCATCTTCCTCGGCGACGAACTTCGCCGGCGGCAACGGCTCCGGCCAGCTGTGGATCGGCCAGGCGTTGTTGTAGAGGTTGAACGCCGGAACCGTGCGCACAAGATCCATGTGCGCGTCGTAGTAGGCATCGAGCGTCCCGACATCGCGCCAGTAGCCGCGCTCCTCCTCTGCGGCGCCCGGGACATCGTTCGAGCTGAAGTCATAGACATGAGCCTGCCCCTCGGCGACGAGCGACGGGATCACGTTGGCGCCGAGGTCGTGCCGGGAGGCCTCTTCTCGCGCGTCCCGCGTGACCGTGTCGATGAGCACGTCGGTGTTGAAGACATAGATCCCCATCGAGGCGTACACCTGATCGGGCGCGTCCTTCAGTCCGACGGCGTCGGTCGGCTTCTCGCGGAACCGCTCGATCCGGTGCCCATCGGCGGCGGGCTCGATCACCCCGAACTCCGACGCTTCGGCGAGCGGCGCCCGGATGCCGGCCACGGTCACGCCGGCGCCCCATTCGATGTGTTTCGCGACCATCTGGGTGGGGTCGATGCGGTAGATGTGGTCGGCGCCGAAGACGCAGACGTAGTCGGGCCGCTCGTCGTGGATCAGATTCAGGCTCTGGTAGATCGCGTCCGCGGAGCCGGCGAACCATTGCGGCCCGAGCCGCTGCTGCGCGGGCACGGGGGCGACGTAGTTGCCAAGGAGCGGGGAGAGCCGCCAGACGGTCGTCACGTGTCGGTCGAGGCTGTGGCTCTTGTACTGGGTCAGGACGACGATGCGGAGATAGCCCGCGTTGACGAGGTTCGACAGCGCGAAGTCGACGAGCCGGTAGTGGCCGCCGAACGGGACGGCCGGCTTCGCCCGGTCTGCGGTGAGCGGTAAGAGACGCTTGCCTTCGCCGCCGGCGAGGACGAGACCGAACACGGAGGTGCGCCGCGGGTTCGTCACGTGTGCGCGACGTTGCCGGACGCGGACCAAAACCGCAAGTGTTGACGTTGCGGCTGCGCGCAAATTGGCGGCTACGGGCGATCACGTGTCGGCCGTGAAGAGTCACGCAAGCGGATTGACAAATCGATGTCCGTCGATATATTGATGCCCATCGATATGAGGAGCGCTGTGCTGTCGACCGAAACCGCCGCGGGGGAGACCGCGATTGCCTGCTGCGCGCCGCTTGACGCTGCGGTGCTGGACGAGAAGGAAGCTGCTGCGACTGCCGACCTCTTCAAAGCGCTCGGCGACCCGGCGCGCGTGCGTGCGGTGAACCTCCTTGCGACGAGCGCCGAGCCCGTCTGCATCTGCAATCTGATCGAGCCGCTCGGGCTTTCGCAGCCGACCGTCTCGCACCACATGAAGAAGCTGCTCGAGGCCGGTCTCGTAGAACGCGAGCAGCGTGGAAAGTGGGCCTATTTCTCGTTGAGGCGCGACGCTTGCGAGAAGCTCGCAGCGGTCGCCGATCTGAAGGGAGCGTGTTGAGAAATGTCGACCACGGCTGATGAGCTGCGCGAGGAGGTGCGCCGCCGGTACGCCGAGTCCGCGCGCGCCGTCAGCGAAGGATCGAGCGGTTGCGGATGTGGCAGCGGTTCGTGTTGCGCGGACGGGGAGAGTGATGCCTCGAAATTCGGCGAAGCACTGTATGACGCCGAGCAGCGTGGGGAGTTGCCGGAGGCGGCCGCACTCGCGTCCCTCGGCTGCGGCAATCCAACCGCGGTCGCCGAACTGCACGAGGGCGAGACGGTGCTCGATCTCGGCTCCGGTGGTGGCATCGACGTGATTCTCTCCGCGAAGCGCGTCGGCCCGACGGGCACCGCGTACGGGCTCGACAGGACCGACGAGATGCTCGCGCTCGCACGGCAGAACGCACACGACGCAGCCGTGACGAACGTGCACTTTCTGAAGGGCGTCATCGAGCAGATTCCGCTTCCCGCAGACTCGGTCGACGTCGTGATCTCGAACTGCGTCATCAATCTCTCGACCGACAAGCCCGCGGTGCTGACCGAGATCGCACGCGTGCTTCGGCCCGGCGGGCGAATTGGGATCAGCGACGTCGTCGCCGAGGACCGCCTCGCGCCCGACCAGCGCGCGGAGCGGGGAAGCTACGTCGGCTGCATCGCCGGCGCGCTTTCGAAGGGCGAGTACGAAGCGGGGCTCGAGGAAGCGGGGTTCGAGCAGGTCTCGGTCGAGTTCACGCATCAAGTCGCCGACGGCATGCACGGCGCGATCGTCAAGGCGGTGAAGACGACGGAGCCCAGGCGGAAGGGACTGCCGGTGATGGAGCCGGCAGCGAAGGCGGGCTGTTGCTGATGGAGCGTGCGCTCGTGCGCTCGCTGGTCGCCGAGTTGATCGGCACGTTCGCGCTCGTCTTCGCCGGCGCGGGCGCCATCATGGTCGACGCGAAGACGCATGCCCTCGGCCACCTTGGGGTCGCGATCACTTTCGGGCTCGTGATCATGGCGATGATCTATGCGGTCGGGCATATCTCGGGAGCGCACTTCAATCCAGCGGTGTCGCTCGGCTTCGCCCTCAGCCGTCATTTCCCATGGCCGCGCATGCTCGCGTACTGGATCGCGCAGGTCGCCGGCGCGGTGATCGCGGCGGCGTTCCTTCGCGGCTCGCTCGGCAACGTTGCGCATACCGGTGTGACGCTCCCGGCGGGATCGCAGGGTCAATCGTTCCTCTGGGAACTCGTGCTGACGTTCTTGCTGATGTTCGTGATCATGGCCGTCGCAACCGACACGCGTGCCGTCGGCGAGGCTGCGGCGATCGCCGTCGGCGGAACCGTCGGCCTGGACGCGATGTTCGGCGGTCCGATCTCCGGCGCCTCGATGAATCCCGCTCGCTCGCTCGGACCGGCGCTCGCCTCCGGCGACCTGCACGCGCTCTGGGTCTACCTCGCCGCGCCGCCGATCGGCGCGGCTCTCGGCGCGCTCGCCTACCAGTTCGTGCGCGGCGAGCAGTTGCAGGAGAGCGCCGCATGACGAACGTGCTGTTCGTCTGTGTTGCAAACGGCGGCCGGTCGGTGATGGCGGAGCGGTTGTTCCGCGCAGCCGCCGCCGGCCGCCACTACGCGCGCTCCGCAGGCAGCGAGCCCGGTACCGCAGCGCACCCCGCGGTCATCGAGGCCTTGCGGGAGGTCGGGATCGAAGCCGGCGACCACGTGCCGCGCAAACTCGACGCCGAAGCGCTCGCGTGGGCGGACGTCGCCGTCTCGACGTGTAGCGAAGAGGTGTGCCCGGTGACCCCGGGAGTCCGGCGGATCAGCTGGGAGTTTCCCGATCCGAAGGGTCTCCCCCTCGAGCAGGTCCGCCCGATTCGCGACGAGATCAGCCGGCGCGTCGGTGAGCTCGTCGCTGAACTCGACGCGTAGCGGTTCGCGTCTGCACGGTGAGCGGCGGGCAATTGGGGGAGCCGCCGTCGCGGCGGCTCCCCCGGTAGCTGCTCTTAGAAGAACCCGAGCGGGTTCTCGTCGTATGAGACGAGGACACACTTGGTCTGCGTGTAGTGGTCGAGCATCATCTTGTGGTTCTCGCGCCCGACGCCCGACGCCTTGTAGCCGCCGAAGCTCGCGCCGGCCGGATACAGGTGGTAGCAGTTCGTCCAGACGCGGCCGGCCTCGATCGCGCGGCCCATCCGGAATGCCTGACTCGTGTCGCGCGTCCACACGCCGGCACCGAGCCCGTACATCGTGTCGTTCGCGATCTCGATCGCCTCTGCCTCGTTGCGGAACGTCGTCACCGCGAGCACGGGGCCGAAGATCTCCTCCTGGAAGATGCGCATGTCGTTCTTGCCCTTGAAGACGGTCGGTTGGAAGTAGTACCCGCCTTCGAGCTCACCGCCCAGATGCGTGCGCTCGCCGCCGATGAGCAGCTCTGCGCCTTCCTGCTTGCCGATCTCGACGTAGCTCTCGATCTTCTCGAGCTGTGCCGCCGACACCTGCGGGCCGAGCTGCGTCTCGCGGTCGAGCGGATGGCCCTGGCGGATCGCCGCGATCCGCTCGAGCGCGCGTCCCATGAACTCGTCGTAGATCGATTCCTCGATCAACGCGCGCGACGGGCACGTGCAGACCTCGCCCTTGTTGAACGCGTAGAGCACGAGCCCTTCGACCGCCTTGTCGAGGAAGTCGTCGTCGTGCGCCATCACGTCGGCGAAGAAGATGTTCGGCGACTTGCCACCGAGCTCCGT
>JBBQQU010000039.1:0-18308 GCA_038215565.1 Gaiellales bacterium
CTCGATGAAGTATTCGATCCGGTCGTCGGAGCCGACCTCGATGATGCCGTAGTGCGTGGCAAGCTCGAGATCGCCGCAGTCGTAGACCGCCACCGCGCTCGCGTTGTCGCGCTGCAGGCCGGCGGCCACGAAGTCGGCGAGTCGGTAGTCGAACAGGTTGTCACCTGCCACTACGAGCAGATTGTCGTCGATCGCACCGCGGTCGATCGCGAGCTCGAGATCGCCCACCGCGCCGAGGCGATCCTCATTGGTGTGCGTGCCGTCGTCGTGGACCGCCACCACCCCGGCGGGCTCGGCCCAGCGGCGGAACTGATCGGCAAACCGGCTGTTCGTGACCAGGTGGACACCGTCGACCCCGGGAATCGCAAGTGCGTTCTCGACGATCCAATCGACGATCGGCCGCCCGCCCACGGGCAGCAGGGGCTTTGGGATCGTGTCGGTGAGCGGTCGCAGGCGCGTCGCATAGCCGGCAGCCAGGATCACGACTTTCATGCGGCGGCCACCGCTCCCGCGAGCGACCCAGCAAGCGGTGCCCGATGCACGCCGGCCTCGGTGACGATCGCCGTGACAAGGGCGGCCGGCGTCACGTCGAACGCCGGGTTCCGCGCCGCAAAGCGCGTTGTGATCTCCGCCGGATCACGCTCTTCGATCGGGATGCCCGAGCCGTCCGCCGTGTCGAGATCGATCGTGGAGCTCGGCGCGACGACGTACATCGGGATGTCGTGATGGCGCGCGAGCACGGCGAGCGAGTAGGTGCCGATCTTGTTCGCGGTGTCGCCGTTTGCCGCGATGCGATCGGCGCCGGTGATAACGCAGTCGACCTCGCCGGCCGCCATCAGCGATGCGGCGGCGGAGTCGACGATCACGGTGTGCGGGATCGAGGCGGTCTCGAGCTCCCACGCGGTCAGGCGCGCCCCTTGAAGAAGAGGCCGGGTCTCGTCGACCCACACGTGCGCGAGAACACCGCCCTCCCACGCAGCAAGCAACGCTCCGACCGCACTGCCGTACCCCCCGGTCGCAAGCCCGCCCGCATTGCAATGCGTGAGGGCGCGCGTTGACGGGGCGAGGAGCGCGGCCGTGTGTGCCGCCATGCGACGACATCGATCAACCTCGCCGGCGTGAATGCGCCGCGCCCGGTCGTAGCTCGGATCGGCCCGCATCTCGTCGAGCGCCCACGCCAGGTTGACCGCAGTCGGGCGAGAGTCGCGGAGGACGGAATCGGCGGCGTCGAGGTCTTCCCCCTGTCGAGCAGCGAGCGCGAGGCCGTAGGCCGCGGCGACCCCGATCGCGGGCGCCCCACGCACGACCATCGTGCGAATCGCCTCGGCGACCTCGGCCGACGTCGCGCACTCGACCTCGACTTCGTCGAGCGGCAGGCGCCGCTGGTCGAGGAAGACGACACGGTCGTCCTCGAGCCGGAGGATGCGCTCAGGCTTGAGCACGACCTACGCCCTTCCGCTCATGGGGACGAGTCGCGCCGGCGGCGGACGCCGCCGGCACAACCCTCAACTGCAGCGCCGCAATCGCCGCGGCGCCCCGGATCAGGTGCCCTCGTCCCAGGATGCGAGGTACTTCGCCTGCTCCTCGGTGAGCTCGTCGATGGTGACGCCCATCGTCGCCAGCTTCAGCTTCGCGATCTCCTCATCGATCTCGGTCGGCACCGGATAGACCTTTTTCTCGAGCGTCGCTGCGTGCTGAACGGCGTACTCGGTGGCGAGTGCCTGGTTCGCGAAGCTCATGTCCATCACGATCGCCGGATGACCTTCCGCGGCCGAGATGTTGACGAGCCGGCCCTCGGCGAGCAGGAAGAGCAGGCGGCCGTCCTCCATCGTGAACTCCTCGACGAAGTTGCGTGCCTCACGCGATGCCACCGAGAGTGACTTCAGCGCCGGGATGTCGATCTCGACGTTGAAATGGCCGGTGTTGCAGATGATCGCGCCGTCCTTCATCACCTCGAGATGCTCGCGGGCGATCACATGCTTGTCGCCCGTCGCGGTGCAGAAGATGTCTCCGATCTTTGCCGCGTCGGCCATCGGCATCACCTCGAAGCCGTCCATCAGCGCTTCGAGTGCGCGCATGGGGTCGATCTCGGTCACGATCACGTGCGAGCCAAGGCCTTTTGCCCGCATGGCAACGCCGCGGCCGACCCAGCCGTAGCCTGCCACGACGAAGCGCTTGCCGGCGAGCAGCACATTCGTCGCGCGGATGATTCCGTCGATGGTCGACTGACCCGTGCCGTACCGGTTGTCGAAGAAGTGCTTCGTGCGCGCGTCGTTGACCGCGATCACGGGGAATGCAAGCGCGCCGTCGGCCTCCATCGCCTTCAGACGGATGACGCCGGTCGTGGTCTCCTCCATGCCCGCGATGATGTCGCCGAGTTGCTCGCGACGCGCGCTGTGCAGAACACTGATCACGTCGGCCCCGTCGTCCATCGTGAGCTGCGGCTTGTGATCGACCGCCGCTTCGATGTGGGAGTAGTACGTCTCGTTGTCCTCACCCTTGATCGCGAACACGGCGATGTCGAACTCTTCGACAAGAGCTGCTGCGACGTCGTCCTGGGTCGAAAGCGGGTTCGAGGCGCACAACACGACGTCGGCTCCGCCGGCCTTCAAGGTTCGCATCAGGTTGGCGGTCTCGGACGTCACGTGCAGGCACGCTGACACGCGATAGCCGGCGAGCGGCTGCTCGCGCTCGAAGCGCTCGCGGATGGCGGTCAGAACGGGCATCTGCCGATCGGCCCACATGATCCGCCGAACGCCCTCGGGGGCGAGCGAAAGATCCTTTACGTCGTAGCGCTTTGTCGTTGCCATACGTCCTCTCTCGTTATCGCGGGGCAGTGTAGTAGTCAGGCAGCGAGCAGTCGCTCATGCTTGCGCTGCTCCCATTCGATCCATGAACGCGCGTCATCCGCGGCTGCGAGCCAGGCGTCGACGGCCGTTCGCAGGTCGGGCTCGCGTCGGAGCCGGCGCGCGAATGCGAGCTCGGCTAGCTCGACCCCGAAGCGGTCGCGTAGGTCACGAAGCGAGCGCAGCCGGTTCAGCTCGGACAAACCGTAGAGCCGGTAGCCGGAGGCGCCACGCCGCGGTACGACGAGGCCATGCCCTTCGAGGTAGCGCAGCATCCGCGCCGACCAGCCGGTTTCGGCGGCCGCGCCACCGACGGTCAGAAGCTCGGACATCGGACAACCTTATCAGAAGTGTGTGAATGTTCTTGCGCTTGCCGGCCGGCCGACGCGACACACGTACGTTCCCCGATGCGAACCGCCCCATTCGGCGGCTGAATCTGAGGTGAGATGCAGACCCTGATCGTCTTCGCAGCCGCGAGCGCGACGGCACTTGCGACCGGTCTCGGTGCGCTCCCGTTTGCGCTTCGGCGCTTCAAGGGTGACGGGCTCCTCGGCATCTCGAACGCGCTCGCCGCCGGAGTGATGCTCGGCGCGAGCGCGAGCCTCGTCATCGAAGGCGCGGGACGGAGCGCTTGGGGCGTTGTGCTCGGGGTCTTGACGGGCGCGCTCTTCGTCTATGCGATCCAGCAGGGCCTCGGCCACTTCGGTACACCGGACATCGGCGAGCTCAGCGGGCTCGACGCGCGCAAGGCGATCTTGATCATCTCGGTGATGACGGCCCACTCTGCAGCCGAGGGCGTCGGCGTCGGTGCGTCATTCGGCGGCGGCGCTGCGCTCGGCGTCGCGATCACGATCGCAATCGCGATCCACAACATCCCGGAAGGGGTCACGATCAGCCTCGTGATGGTGCCGCGCGGCGCGCGCGTCCGAAGCGCGGCGCTCTGGAGCATCTTCACCAGTCTCCCGCAACCGCTCCTCGCAGTTCCGGCCTACTTGTTCGTCGAAGCGTTCAAGCCCGTTCTTCCGGTGGGCCTCGGCTTTGCCGCTGGGGCGATGATCTGGATGGTCTGGCGGGAGCTCCTACCCGAGGCGCTGCGACAACTCCCAGCGCGACGGAGTGCGTTCACGTGGACCGCACTCGCGTTCGTCCTGATGCTCGCCTTGCAGACCTACTTGCTCGCGTAGCCGGAAGGCCCGCTATTGATCAGGCGGCCGACGTGCCTTCGCGGCCGTAGGCGTCTTCGAGCCGCACGACGTCGTCGAGATGTGGCGTCGAGACTTCGAGGATCGTCGTGTCCTCGATTGCCGTGACGCGATGCACGGTGCCCGGGGTGTAGTGGAACGCCGCCCCCGCCGCAATCACCTCTTCCTTCAGCGTCTTCTCCCCCGCGTTCCCGAGCTCGAGCTTCGCACGCCCCGACTGGACGAGCCACGACTCGTCCTTCTGGCGGTGGAACTGCAGCGAGAGGGAGTGGCCGGCACGGACGAAGAGCACCTTGCCGCAATACACATCCGTGAGTGCCCAGATCAGCTCGTAGCCCCACGGCTTCTCGACCCGCCGCACCTCGAAGGCCCAGGCATCGAGTGTGTGGATGTTCGGGGAGTCGATGCTCATCGGCGGCTCCGATCCTCTCATGCGAGCCATTCCGGATGGGCTGCGACGTGCTCGGCGGCGGAGCGAAGCTCCTTCGGGGTATTCACCGTGAGCCAGAGGCCCGCATGACGGTAGGCGCGCAGGCTCCCCTCCGCGACGAGCTCGGGAAAGGTGGTCGACTCGTGATCGCCCCGGTCGGGAAAGCGCTCGAGGGCAGCCTCGGACAGCACATAGTTGCCGCAGTTGACCCAGTACGGCACGTGGCCGCCTTCCTGAAAGCCCCCGACGACACCTTCGTCATCGACCTCGACGACGCCGAACGCCGATTTCGGCTGCGCGACGGCGATGGTCGCGACCGCCCCGGTGCGCCGATGCTCGTCGAGCAGTGCGCCGAAATCGACGTCGACGAGCTCGTCGCCGTTCAGCGCGAACACGTCGCCGCTTTCCTGCCTGAGGCGGGCCGCGAATTTGATCCCACCGCCGCGCCCGAGACGCTCCGGTTCCTCTGCCGCCACGATCTCGGCGCCGAGCCCCGACAGCGCGTCGACAAAGAGCTGCCCCTGTCCCGCCGCACACGAGACGATCACGCGCGTGACGCCGGCCGAGACGAGCCGCGAGACCTGGTACCCGGCGAGCGCTCGGCCCGCGACTTCGACGAGCGCCTTCGGTCGGCCACCGGCAGCGTCGCCGAGTCGCTCGGCCTTGCCGCCGGCGAGGATGATCGCTTCCACCGGGCGTTACCTAGGCTTCCGTCGGCGACAACTCGGGCGCCTGCGGCAGGACGTCGCCGGGCGAGATCGGGCGGCCGATTCCCTCGTACGCGAAGCCTGCGGCACGCGCCGCCTCGGGGTCGAGCAGGTTGCGGCCGTCGATGATCAACGGTCGCGCCATCGCCTCGCGGACTTCGGGCGACGCGAGGTCGCGCAGCTCGGCCCACTCCGTGACGATGACCGCAGCGTCGGCACCGCGAATTGCCTCGAGAACGGAGTCGACAACCTCCACGCCCTTCGGCAGCTTCGAGCCGTCCGCGACGGGATCCCATGCGCGCACCTCGGCCCCCTCGGCGAGCAGGCGCGATGCGAGCACAATCGACGGAGCCTCGCGCATGTCGTCCGTGTTCGGCTTGAACGCGAGCCCGAGCAGGGCGACGTTCTTGCCCCGCAACGAGCCGAGGTGGCGCTTCAGTTTGCCGATCACACGACGCTTCTGAAGCTCGTTCACTTCGATCACCGCCGACAAGAGCTGGAAGTGGTAGCCCGAGTTCGACGCGAGCTGCTTCAACGCGAGCGAGTCCTTCGGGAAGCACGAGCCCCCATAGCCGATGCCGGCGTTCAGGAAGTGCGGACCGAGCCGGTGGTCGAGCCCGATACCCTCCGCGACCTTCACGACATCGGCTCCGGTCGCCTCGCACACGTTCGCGATCTCGTTGATGAACGAGATGCGCGTCATCAAGAACGCATTCGCCGCGAGCTTGATCATCTCCGCAGAGTTCACATCCGAACGCACGACCTTGGCGTCGATCGCCGCGTACAGCGCGGCGACAGCGTCGCCGTCCTCTTCGTCGAACGCGCCGATTGCGATCCGGTCGGGCGCCATGAAGTCGCGAACCGCGCGACCTTCGGCGAGGAACTCTGGGTTCGAGACGTAGCCGACATGCTCGAGCCCGCGCTGGTCGAGGCCGGCGCGCACCTTTTCTCCCGTCCCGACCGGCACGGTCGACTTCATCACGAGCACCGGCCGGCCGGAGAGCTCCGGCAACTCGTCGACGACGGTCCAGACGCGCGAGAGATCGGCGTCCCCGGAGTACGTCGGCGGCGTGTCGACGCACACGAACAGAAATTCGCAGTCCGCGACGTCCGCGACATCGAGCGTGTACGTCAGCCGCTCGGCGTTCTCCGCGAGCAGTTCGGGAACGCGCTCCTCATGAAACGGAACCTCCCCGCGGCGGAGCGCTTCGATCCGCTCGGGCACCACGTCACGGATGACGACGGTATGTCCGAGGTCGGCGAAACATGCGCCCGTGACGAGCCCGACCCAACCTGCTCCGAAGATTCCGACCTTGCTCATCGCGCGCCGCAGCCTAACGGACGCTTGTTAGCGGTTTGAGACCTTTGGCGATCGCCAACATGGTCTCGTTGGACAGGGAATCGAGCAGCGTGTTCACGACCCAGTAACTCGCGCCGCGCGTGTGAAGAACCACCATGTGCAGATGTGAGCCCGAGTAGTAGAGATCGAACTCGCGGCCGCCGAGATCGTGACGGAAGCTCTTGTCGCTCAGCGCCGGCGCGCCGTTCCAGTTCGTCTCTTGGATCCCCCAATACTCGTAGCTGCCGCCAAAGCCGCTCCGGAAGACCAAGCGCACGGCCTTGTGCTTGCCCTGGCCGTCGATCCAGTAGGTGCGCTCGGCCTGGTCACCGGGCGACGTGTCGGGCGTCGAGTTCCGCTCGAGGATCGTCGGTGCGAAGAGCGGGAACTTCACCTTGCGCTGCACACCCGAAAGCAGATCCTTACCCGTCGTCGCATCTGCGCGCACCGTGGCGGCGACGTGCTTCGGCACGCTCGTCTGCACCGGTGTCTGGATCGTCCCGTGGAACGCCGTGCCGAGCGAGACGAGCAGCATCGAGCCCGGATCGAGCGCCAGCAACCGCGGCGCGTTCGTCGGCAATTTCCTCACGTCGGCCGGCTGCATCAGACTCTGAAGCGCAACCGCGGCCGCCTTCGAACGGGCCTGCGCCGGGTCGTAGTAGATGACCGAATGGAAGTAGTTCTGCGTCGGCGCGTCGGCCTGGGCGCCGTTCGGCGGCGTCAGCGTCTTGTAGCCGCGCTGCTGGAGGAGGAACGACGTGTTCAGCGCGGCGCCTGCGACGCCGCTGCCGTTGAGAACCGTCACGGTCGTCGCGGCCGGTGGCGGCGCCTTCTGCTTCACCTTGTTCCCGAGCGCGACGGTGTTCGCGACCTTCGACGACTGCACATCCGGATTCTCGAATGCGCTGACCGCTGCCTGAATGTCGGCGGTGGAGGCCTGGCAACCGAGCGAGCACTGCACGTTCTCGATCTTGTCCTGGAAGAGGTGCCCGCCGGGCAGGGACTGCGCGAAGAGCGCGTAGGAGATGACCTCCTTGCCGCCGAGGGTGTGCCCGCCCTCCCCGACTTCGATGTTCTTCGTGACCGTGCCGACAAGGCTCGGTAGTTCGAGCACCGAGAAGCTCCTCGCGACCTGGACGCGGAACGCCCGCACGAACGCCTGCTGGCGTGCGAGGCGGTACAGGTCCGAGTCGGTGTGACGGAACCGCACGAAGTCGAGCGCCTGCTGACCGCTCAGCCGCTGGTAGCCGGGCTGGAGGTTGATGTTCGCGTAGTTATTGAGGTACGAGCCGGTGTTCTTGTTGTAGTAGCGGCGGTCGACGTCCATCCAGACCCCGCCGAGCTTGTCCACCACTTCCTTGAAGCCGTGGAAGTTCACAGTGATCAGGTAGTTGACGGGCAAGCCCGTCAGATGCTTGATCGTGAGCAGCGTCCCCTTCGCGCTGCAGCGCGAATAGGCGGAGTTGATGCGGTCGGTCGTGACCACGTGGCCCTCTTTGTCGGACGCCGAAGAGCCGCAGTAGATGGGTACATCGAGGTCGCGCGGGAACGACAGCAGTGAGATCGAGTTCGTCACCGGATCGGCACGAATCAACATCAACGTGTCGGAGAGCGACGGGCGGTTGGCCTCGACGCCTGCACGATGGTCGTAGCCGATCACGAGCGCGATCGCTGCGTGATGGGCAACGGGGACGTCGAGCGCGGCGGCGGCCTTCTTCACCGACGGGGTGTGCGCTCGCACTGCGGCGACCGATTGATGGAAGTAGAGATAGCCGCCGCCGGCCGCCGCGAGGGCGACCGACGTCACCGCAAGAAACGTGAACAGCAAGATGCGGCCGAGGAGGCCAAGCCCGCTCTTCGCCGGGGGTGGCGGCTGCCGGTAGCGCGTGACCGCGCTGATCACCCCGGGCGGGTACACGGCGCTGCCGTTCGCGCTCGCGCCGGCGCTACGTCCGATGCCTCTCTTGATGGTCGTCCGCATAAACGAAGCGCGGCGCCCCTCGAGGCGCCTGCGAGGTGAAGGATACCCGACGGGCTGGTCAGCCCAGGTTGGGTGAGAGCCAGCGCTCGAGCTCCGCAACGAGCAGGTCTTTTCTGCGCGCGTAGTCCTCAAGCTGGTCGCGCCCGATCCGGCCGACCGCGAAGTACTTCGCCTGGGGGTGCGCGAGGTAGATGCCACTTACCGCCGCCGCCGGCGTCATGGCAAAGCTCTCGGTCAGCCCCAGACCCGCCCGCTCCGCTCCAAGCAGGTCGAAGAGCTTTCCTTTTTCCGTGTGATCCGGGCATGCCGGGTAGCCGAACGCCGGCCGGATGCCGCGGAACGTCTCGCGCATCAGGTTGTCGGACGGCAGATGCTCATCGGGGGCATACCACTCTCGCCGTACCTGGAGATGGAGCCACTCCGCGAACGCCTCGGCGAGACGGTCGGCGAGCGCCTTCACGATGATCGAGCGATAGTCATCGTGCTCGGCGGCGTGACGAGCAGAGACCTCCTCGGCGCCATGAATCGCGACGGCGAACGCGCCGAGGTGATCGTCCGCCGGGGCGACGTAGTCGGCGAGCGACCGGTTCGGGCGGTCGTCGCCGTGATCCGCCTGCTGACGGAGCATCGCGAAACGCACGTCCGCCGCGACGATGTCGTCGCCGTCGGCGTGCGCGGGCCAGTAGCCGTAGATCCCGTGCGCCCGCAGTTCACCCTGCGCGACGATTCCCGCGAGCGCGTCCTGCGCATCCTCGTACAGCTCGCGAGCCGCCGGATTGTCGAGAATCCCGGGGAACTTGCCCTTCAGATCCCAGGCGTGGAAGAAGAACTGCCAGTCGATGTACGGCACGATCTCAGCCAGATCAGGCGCCACGTCCCGTGACCCGGTGAACGGCGGCTCGGGGAGGTCGTCGAAGCGGACAGCGGTGCGGTTCGCGCGCGCCCGTTCGAGCGTCAGTAGCGGCTTGCGGATCTTTTCCGCGTGCGCAACACGCAGTCGTTCCTGCAGGTCGCGGTTATCGGCGTCGAGCGCGATCCGCCGCTTTGGGTCGAGCAGCGCAGAGACCACGTCGACGACACGGCTCGCATCGAGAACGTGCACCGTCTCGTTCTCATACTCGGGTGCGATCTTCACGGCCGTGTGCTGGCGTGAGGTTGTCGCGCCACCGATCATCAGCGGTAACTCGATCCGCCGCCGTTTCATCTCGCGCGCGACGTCGATCATCTGATCGAGAGACGGCGTGATCAAGCCCGACAGCCCGACGATATCGACCTGCTCGCGTTCAGCCGTGTCGAGAATCGTCTCGGGCGCGACCATCACGCCGAGGTCGATGACGTCGTAGTCGTTGCAGCCGAGAACGACACCAACGATGTTCTTGCCGATGTCGTGAACATCGCCCTTCACGGTGGCGAGCAGCACCTTTCCCTGCGCGCCATGCGAGCCGTCCTTCTCGGCTTCCATGTAGGGCTGCAGGTAGGCGACGGCTCGCTTCATCACGCGCGCCGACTTGACCACTTGCGGCAGGAACATCTTCCCCGAGCCGAACAGATCGCCGACGACGCGCATCCCGTCCATCAACGGACCCTCGATGACGTCGAGTGGCCTCGCTGCTTCCCGGCGCGCCTCTTCGGTGTCTGCCTCGACGAAGTCGACGATGCCGCGCACGAGTGCGTGCTCGAGCCGGCGCCCGACGGGAGCATCGCGCCAGGCAAGGTCGACCTCCCGCCGGGTCCCCTCGCCGCGCACGTTCTCGGCCAGTTCGACCAGGCGCTCGGTCGCGTCGGGACGCCGGTTGAAGAGGACGTCCTCGACGCGCTCCTTCAACTCCGGCTCGATATCCTCGTACACGGCGAGCTGGCCCGCGTTGACGATTCCCATGTCGAGCCCGGCCCGGATCGCGTGATAGAGAAACGCGGCGTGCATCGCCTCGCGCACGATGTCGTTGCCGCGGAACGAGAAGCTGAGATTGGAGATGCCCCCGGAAGTGCGGACGCCGGGACAGCGCGCCTTGATGAGCGGCAGGCTCTCGATGAACGCTCGTGCGTAATCGTCGTGCTCCTCGATCCCCGTAGCGACGGCGAGCACGTTCGGGTCGAAGATGATGTCCTCCGGCGGGAAGCCCACCTCGCCGACGAGCAGGTCGTAGGCGCGGCCGCAGATCTCGACGCGGCGTTCCGGCGTCGTCGCTTGTCCGTCCTCGTCGAAAGCCATGACGACCACGCCGGCGCCGTAGGCGCGAGCGGCCTTCGCCTGCCGCAGAAAGTCCGCCTCGCCCTCTTTCAGCGAGATCGAATTGACGATGCCTTTGCCCTGCAGGCACTGCAGGCCGGCCTCGAGCACGGTCCACTTCGAGCTGTCGACCATGATCGGGACACGCGCGACCTCGGGCTCGGTCGCGATCACGTTCAGGAACGTCCGCATCGCCTCCTCACCCTCGAGCAGGTCGGCGTCCATGTTGACGTCGAGCATGTTCGCGCCGCCGCGCACCTGCTCGACCGCGACTGCGATCGCCGCAGAAAAATCGCCGCTCTCGACGAGCCGCCGGAACCGCGCCGATCCGGTGACGTTCGTGCGCTCTCCGATGACGACGAACCCCGTCTCGGGGGTGATCTCGAACGTCTCGAGGCCGCTGAAGCGCGGCAGCCGACGCGGCGCGGGGATGTGACGCGGCTCGAGCCCGCGCACCGCCTCGACGATTGCCTTTGTGTGCTCGGGATGCGAGCCACAACAGGAACCGACGACGTTGAGGAACCCGTCGAGTGCGAACTCACGCAAGAGCGCCGAGGTCACGTCCGGTGTCTCGTCGTACCCCCCGAACGGATTCGGGAGACCGGCGTTCGGATGGCACGACACGAGACACGGCGCGATCCGCGAAAGGTCTGCGACGTACGGCCGCATCTCCTTTGCGCCGAGGGAGCAGTTGACACCGACGATCAGCGGTTCGGCGTGCTCGATCGACGTCCAGAACGCCTCCGTCGTCTGTCCCGTGAGCGTGCGGCCGGACAGATCGACGATCGTGACGCTGATCCAGAGCGGCAGCTCCGGAGCCGTCTCGCGCGCAGCCATGATCGCCGCCTTGGCGTTCAACGGGTCGAAGATCGTCTCGATCAGCAGCAGATCGACACCGCCGTCTGCGAGCGCACGGATCTGCTCGGCGTAGGTTGCTTTCACATCGGCGAACGTGTGCGTTCGGTAGCCGGGCTCATCGACGCGAGGCGACAGCGACAGCGCAATGTTGAGCGGGCCGACCGAGCCGGCGACGAAGCGGTCGCCGGCTGACTCGCGCGCGATCCGCGCACCCTCGAAGTTCATGTCGTAGACCGCGTCTTCCAGTCCGTAGTCGGCCTGGCCGATCGAGGTCGCGGTGAACGTGTTCGTCGTCGCGATGTCCGCGCCCGCCGCGAAGTACGCGTCATGCACTTCGCGCACGATCTCCGGCTGCGTGAGGTTCAGGAGATCGGGGTCGTTGACAAGGTCGCGCGGGTGCGCCGCGAAACGCTTGCCCCGGAAGTCTGCCTCTGACAGGCCGCGCCCCTGGAGCAGAACTCCCCACGCGCCGTCGAGGACGAGGATGCGCTCCTCGGCGAGCTTCCTGATCTCAGTTGCAACGTCCCGCGCCATCCGTCGCCTTCCGGCCGTGCCCAAAGAGGGATGCGGAGCGGCGCTCGCGCGGGCTCTTTAGGCGTTTGTTGACCCGGTCGCCAAGCTGCCTTCAAAGCTCTCCGGGAAGGCGGAGTCTACCGCCAAGACCGGTGGCGGCGACGTCAGTGGCCGGCGACCGAGAGTTGGTTCTCGGCGTGCCGAAGGCGCTGCTCGACCTGCCAGCGATCGGCGGTCGACTCGCCGCTCTCGATCGCGGCGAGCTCGGCCTGCGCCGTCTCGAGCTGTGCACGTGCGCGCGCGTCATCGATCTTCAATGCGTCGACCGCGTCGTCAACGAGCGCGATCGCGCGATCCTCGAGCACCTGGAAGAAGCCGGGGCCCGTGGCGAACGTGAGCACTTCGCCCCCGCCGGGATGGATTCGCGTGGAGCCTGCCTTCAACGTCGCGATCAGGGGCGCGTGGCGCGCAAGCACGCCGATCTCGCCGGCCGCGCCGGGGACGATGATCATCTCGGCGTCGCCCTCGAACGCGGGGCCGTCGGGTGTCACGAGCGAGACCGAGAACAGCTTGCGATCGGCCATCTCGCGTTCCCTTACGCGGCGGCGGTGGACATCTGCTGCGCCCGCTCGACCGCGCCCTCGATCGGGCCGACCATGTAGAACGCCTGCTCGGGCAACTCGTCGTGCTGGCCGGCGAGGATCTCCTGGAAGCCGCGGATCGTGTCCTCGAGCTTCACGTACTGGCCAGGCGTGCCGGTGAACTGCTCGGCGACGAAGTTCGGCTGCGAGAGGAAGCGCTGGATCTTACGAGCGCGCGACACCGTCAGGCGGTCTTCGTCGGAGAGCTCTTCGATGCCGAGGATGGCGATGATGTCCTGGAGGTCCTTGTAGCGCTGAAGAACCTCCTGCACCTCGGTCGCGGTCGCATAGTGCTCCGGCGAGACGATGCCGGGCTGCAGCGCCCGCGACGTCGAGTCGAGCGGGTCGACGGCCGGGTAGATGCCCTGCTCAACGATCGCGCGCGAGAGCGTCGTCGTTGCGTCGAGGTGCGCAAAGGTCTGCGCGGGCGCAGGGTCGGTGAGGTCGTCGGCCGGTACGTAGATCGCCTGCACCGAGGTGACCGCGCCCTTGTTCGTCGAGGTGATGCGCTCTTGGAGCTGCCCCATCTCGGTCGCGAGCGTCGGCTGGTAGCCGACGGCGGACGGCATGCGGCCGAGGAGCGCCGATACCTCCGAGCCTGCCTGCACGAACCGGAAGATGTTGTCGATGAAGAGCAGCACGTCCTGACCCTGGTCGCGGAAGTACTCCGCCATCGTGAGGCCCGACAGGCCGACACGGAGGCGGGCTCCGGGCGGCTCGTTCATCTGGCCGTAGCAGAGCGCGACCTTGTCGAGCACGCCCGACTCCTCCATCTCGAGCAGCAGGTCGTTCCCCTCGCGTGTGCGCTCGCCGACGCCGGAGAAAACCGAGACGCCTGCGTGCTGCCGCGCGATGTTGTGAATCAGTTCCTGGATCAGCACCGTCTTGCCGACGCCTGCGCCGCCGAAGAGGCCGATCTTGCCGCCGCGGACGTAGGGAGCGATCAGGTCGATCACCTTGATGCCGGTCTCGAAGATCTCGACCTTCGGCACGAGCTCGTCGAACGCCGGCGGGTCGCGGTGGATCGACCACCGCTCGGTTCCGGCGGGAGGTGCGGGCTTGTCGTCGACCGGATCGCCGAGGACGTTCCAGACGCGGCCGAGCGTCACGTCGCCGACGGGCACCGAAATGGGCGCACCCGTGTCGACGACGTCGGTGCCGCGGGCGATTCCGTCGGTCGCGTCCATCGCGACGGCACGCACGCGATCGTCGCCGAGGTGCTGCTGCACCTCCGCGATCAGGTGTGTCCCGTCGGGGCGCTCGATGCGAAGCGCCGAATAGATGTCCGGCAGCCTGCCGGGGAAGACCGCGTCGACGACGACGCCCTTGATCTCGAGCAGCTTGCCGGTGGACTTCTCGATGCCGTTGCTTTTGGCAGCACTGGATGACACGTTCACAGCTCCTGAAGGGGCGTAGGTTCGGGACGGGCCCTCCACATTGCGCGCACGATGCGCGCCGGGTTGGGCAGGCGCAGCCTACCGGACTGCGGCTCGAGCCCGCGTGCCCTACGAAGCTCCGCTCGTCTCAACCCTGCCGACACACGGTCGACGTGATCGAGGCGTCAGACGTACGAGCTGACAGAGGAAGGAATCATCTCCTACGCAGACTCCGCCGGGACGCGCCTGTTACGCGGCCACTGGCGGGACGGCGCGAGGAGAAGCGGGCGACGGAGCTTCCGGAAGGCATCGGGCGATTCTACGGCCGCCACGACCGCCACCGGCTTCGCGGCTCGGGCGGAGCTCGGAGAATGGCCTGCGCCGACAAACGCCGCCGCGGCTCCGGTCGAAACGACGAGCACCGTCGCAAGTGCCGCCTGCAACGCGTGCGCCGTTCGACGGCGCCCCGGCACGACAACCGTCAGCGGCGCCGGCCGTTCCAGCCCGGCTGTTCGCAACGCTTCGGCGATGTGCTCGACTCCGCCCGCAAAGCGAGCGCACGCGGCGCAGCGGTCGAGATGCGCGCGGAGAAGCGCAGACTCGAGCTCCGAAAGCTCTCCGTCGACCCGCAGCGATACCCACCCCCGCGCGCGCTCACAGCGTTGTGTGTCTGCGGCCATTCCACTGTTGAAGACGCGGCCGCCGGTCACCGGTTAGTTCCGGTTTGAGATAAGCACGAACTCGTCTCGGAATATCGTTCGCCGAGTTAAAAGAGCGGCTGCCGCGAATCGGCGACGACGCCGAGCGCGATGATCACAAACCCGAGGATGACGAGCACCGCGGAGAGTGAGATCGTCTCGTGCTGCTCGCCGGGGGTCGCCCATCGCGTCCAACGCTGGAGGGAGAACGGGTTCCAGCCTTCACCCTGCGGGCGCGACGGCCCGCGGTTCCCGATGAAGAAGCCGCTGACGAGGAGCACGGAGCCGACGATGTACCAGCCGAGCGACAGCGATCGGCCGACGCCCGAGCCGAGCGCCAACCCGAGGACGAGCGCGATCGCGGCGGTACCCCCGACAAGCGCGACGAAGAGGAGACCGACGCGGCGAGCGGCCGCTCTCACGTTACGAGGCGGTCTCGGCGGGTGCGGCCGAAACGGAGCCGGGGATGCGCATCTCTTCCTCGGTCATCGGCCAGCGCTCGAGCGGGTAATGGCACTTCGTGACATGCGTCGAAGACGTGCCCCGTGGGATCAGCGCCGGCTCTTCGACATCGCAATGCCCCTCGACGAACCGTGGGCACCGCGGATGAAAACGGCACGCGCTCGGCGGGTTGATCGGGCTCGGAACATCCCCCTCGAGCACGATCCGCTTGCGATGGCGGCCGACGGTCGGATCCGGGACGGGCACCGCTGAGAGGAGCGCACCCGTGTACGGGTGCATCGGTCGAGCGTAGAGGTCGTGCCGCGTCGCCGTCTCCGAGACCTGGCCGAGGTACATCACCATCACGCGATCGGAGATGTGGCGAACGACGTTCAGGTCGTGCGCGATGAAGACGTACGTGAGACCGAAGTCGCGCTGGAGGTCCTTCAACAGGTTCAGGATCTGCGCCTGCACCGACACGTCGAGCGCCGAGACAGGCTCGTCGCAGACAATCAGCTTCGGGTTCACCGCGAGTGCGCGCGCAACGCCGATCCGCTGCCGCTGCCCTCCGGAGAACTCGTGCGGGAAGCGGTTGTAGTGCTCCGGGTTCAGGCCGACGACTTCGAGGAGCTCCTGGACGCGACGCTTGATCTCTGCGTCGGTGCCGAGCTTGTGCACCTGGAGCGCCTCCGCGACGATGAAGCCGACGCGCTTACGCGGGTTCAGCGAAGCGTACGGATCCTGGAAGATCATCATCATCTCGCGCCGGAACGGCCGCATCGACGAGCGCGACAAACGCGAGATCTCGTGCCCACGGAACTTGATCGATCCGCTCGTCGGTTCGAGCAGCTTCATGATGCAGCGCGCCATCGTCGACTTGCCGCAGCCCGACTCGCCGACGACGCCGAGGGTCTCGCCCTCGTGCAACGCGAACGAGACACCGTCGACCGCTTTCACCGACGCCACTTCCTTCTGGAAAACGATGCCCCGCGTGACCGGGAAATGCTTCTTCAGGTCCTGGACGACGAGCAACTCATCGCCCGTCAGCTCGAGTGCCGTCTGCTGGATCGGCACCTCGTTGTGCATGTCTTGCTTGTGGGAGGACAAGACTAGGAGGCCTCCGCCATCATCCCGGCGAGGAGCTTCGCCGCCTCGCGGTTCTTCGTCTCTTCGTCCAGATGACAGGCCTGGAGATGACCCGGATCGTCCGACACCGGGGCGAGCGGAGGATCGACCTCCTTGCAGATCGGCATCACGTACGGGCACCGCGGATGGAAGCGGCAACCCGTCGGCGGGCGCAGCAGCGACGGCGGCTGGCCCTGGATCTGGACGAGCCGCTCGACATCGGCGTCGAGACGCGGCAGCGAACCCATCAGACCCCAGGTGTACGGGTGATGGGGCTTCTTGAAAATCTGCTCGACGCCGCCCTTCTCTGCAACTTCGGCGGCGTACATGACGACGACATCGTCGGCGATCTCCGCAACCACACCGAGGTCGTGGGTGATCATGATCACCGCGCTCCCGAACTCCTCCTGGAGCTTCTCGATCAGCGTGAGGATCTGCGCCTGCGTCGTCACGTCGAGCGCGGTCGTCGGCTCGTCGGCGATCAAGAGGTCCGGGTTATTGATCAGCGCCATCGCGATCATCACGCGCTGTCGCATACCGCCGGAAAACTGATGCGGATAGTCGTCGAGACGGCGCTCAGGGCGTGGGATACCGACGGCCTTCAGAAGCTCGAGGGCGCGCACGCGCGCTTGCTTCTTCGAGACGTCCTCGTGGAGGCGCATCGCCTCGCCGAGTTGATCGCCGATCTTGTGCACCGGGTTCAGGCTCGTCATCGGGTCCTGGAAGATCATCGCGATCTCGTTACCGCGGATCTCTCGCAGCCGACGCGGGTTCGCGGTCAGAAGATCCTCGCCCTTCCACAGTGCCTGTCCGGTCGTCATTGCCGACCGCTTCGGGTTCAGGCCCATGATCGTCAAGCACGTGACGCTCTTCCCGGAGCCGGACTCGCCGACGATGCCGAGCGTCTGGCCCTTGTCGATGGCGAACGACACGCCGTCGACCGCGCGCACGACACCATCGTCCGTCCTGAAGTGGGTCTTCAGGTCGTTGACTTCGAGGAGTGCCACGTTAAGAGAGCCTGATTCGCGGGTCGATGACGGCGTACAAGAGGTCGACGAGCAAGTTGAACACGATGATGCAGATCGTCGCGAAGACGACGATGCCCTGCGTTGTCGGCAGGTCGAAGTTGTCGATGGCCTGGATCACGGTCTTGCCGAGCCCGGGGAGGCCGTAGACGGATTCGGTGAAGATCGCGCCGCCGAGCGCGAGCCCGATGTCCATCCCGAGCATCGTCACGATCGGCAGCAACGCATTCCGAAGCACATGCGAGCGCATGACGAGCCACTCCGGCGCACCCTTCGCCCGCGCCGTGCGCACGTAGTCCTCGTTCAGTGCCTCCATGACGTTCGCTCGGATCATCCGCACATAGAGCGCGGCGAACAGGATCGCAAACGTGCACCACGGCAGAAACAGATGGTAGGCCCACTGCACCGGACCAGCCGAAGCCCCCTGGCCCCCGAAGAAGTTCGCGTACCCCGTGATCGGGAACGCGCCCAGCCTGAACCCAAAGAAGTACGCAAACAGAAGGCCGATCCAGACCGGATGCGCACTGATCCCGATCAACACGAACACCATCGATATTCGGTCGAGCAGCGACCGCGGCCGCAGCGCCGAGAGGATCCCGACCGGCAACGCGATCAACATCCAAAACACCGCACCCCCAAAAACGAGCGACGCAGTCACCGGCGCCGCCTGCCCAACAACGTAGTTCACCGACAACCGGTTCGTGAACGAACGGCCGAGGTTGGGCTGCTTCAGATGCGGCCCACCCTTGAAGCTCACCGGCATCAGCCGGCCGAAGAACTTCCCGTACTGCACATAGAGGGGCCGATCGGTGCCGAGATAGTGCGCCGCACGCTTGATGCACTCGGGCGTCGCACGCTGCCCACATGCAAGCCGCGCCGGATCAGCCGGGATCGCA
>JBBQQU010000040.1:0-15836 GCA_038215565.1 Gaiellales bacterium
GCCAACCGCGCGATGACCGCTTCGTCGGCTTCGTCACGGTTGAGCGACGCAATCACTCGCCCGCGGAACATGACGACGATCCTGTCGCAGAGTGTCAGCAGTTCAGGCGTCTCCGACGACGAGATGAGGATCGCGAGGCCCTGTGCTCGCCCCTCGAGCAACAAGCGGTGGATCTCGGTCTTCGCTCCGACGTCGACTCCGCGCGTCGGCTCGTCGAGCATCAGCAGCTGAGGCTTCGTCTCGAGCCATTTGCCGAGCAACACCTTCTGCTGGTTCCCGCCCGACAGCGTTCCGACGGCGACGCGCGGTGATGCAGCGCGGATCCGCAGCTTCGTCGTCGCGGCAGCCGTCGTCTCGAGCTCGCGCTTCCGGTGTGGCATGCGCAGACGGAACGCCCCCGACTGTGCCGCCATCAACAAGTTGTCGGCGAAGCTGAGCCCGAGCACCAGTCCTTGACCTTTTCGGTCAGCCGGCACCAGGGCGATCCCATCCCGCATCGCGTCCCGCGGCGTGCGATGTGGGCGCCGCTGCGAGTCGACCTCGACCACACCATCGTGGCGGTGCAGGCCAAAGAGCGACTCGAGCAACTCTGTGCGCCCGGCACCGACGAGGCCGGCAAGCCCGACGATCTCGCCGCTCGAAACGTCGAGGTCGACGTCGGCGAACGCACCCGGAAGAGAAAGGCGGCGCGCGCGGAGGACGACGCGCCCGGAGGGACGCTCGTCCGCCGTCGGCGGCGGAGGCTCGAGGGCGCCCCCGACCATCAACGACACGAGCGACTCGCGGTCGTAATCCCCGATCGGACCTGTGCCCACGGTGATGCCGTCACGGAGCGTCGTCACTCGGTCGCAGAGCACGAACAGCTCGTTCAAGCGATGGGAGACGAAGATCGTCGCCACGCCTTGGTCGGACAACCGTCTGACCGAGTCGAACAGAAGCGTGACCGCGTCGTCGGTGAGTGAGCTCGTTGGCTCGTCGAGGATGAGAACTTGAGCTTTCATCGAAAGCGCTCGCGCGATCTCGACCATCTGGGCCTGATCCGGACGAAGGCGACGCACGGGAAGCCCTGGGTCGAGATCGAGACCGAGCCGCTGCAGCGACGCTTTCGCCCGTCGGCCTGTCTCGCGCCAGTCGATCAGGCCCGACCGGCGGGCCATGCGATGACCGAGAAAGATGTTCTCGGCGATCGACAGGTCCGGAGCGAGCGTCGTCTCCTGACTCACCGTCGCGACACCGTGGCGTAACCCCCCACCGGCGCCACTCGCGCGGATGCGACCCGTGTCCGGCTGCAGCTGACCGTTCAAGATCTTGAGCAGCGTCGACTTCCCAGAACCGTTTTCTCCAACCAGGCCGTGCACCTCGCCCGGATAGACGGCGAGGTCTGCCCCGCGGAGGGCGTGCACGCCGCCGAAGCGTTTGTACACGCCCTCCGCCCGCAGGATGGGCTCGGGATCGGCTCCCACTAGTGGATCGCCGCGACCTGCGCCTTCCAGCTCGCAACGTTGCCGACGTTCGCCTTGGTGACGAGCTCAGCCGGTCGCACGGTGATCTTGGGCAGCGGCAGGTTCTGCTTGGTGATCAGGCTGTACGCCGCTTTCGTCGTCTCCACGCCCCAACCGACTGGATCGACGCGTACGGTCGCCGCGAGCTTGCCTGCCTTGACCGCCGCAAGCCCTGCACTGTCGCCGTTCAGCCCGACGATCGTCAGCTGCCGGTTCGCGCCGCGCGCGGCGATCGATGCGCCGAGTGCGCTTGGGTCGTTGTAGCCGATGACCGCGTTCATTCCGGCGTAGCGCTGCACGAGGCCGTTCGCCGCCTTCTCGCCGCCGGTGACGTCGTCACTCGGGTTGTCCTGCGTACCGACGATCGTCAGACCTGCCTTCTTCCCCCAATAGGCCTCGCGCTGGTTGAGGTACTTCAGCGCTGGCACCGGGAAGCCGATGCCGATCAAGCCGACCTTGGCATGGGGCTTCGCTTTCGCCATCGCCTGCACCTGCAGGTACGCCTGGATGTCGCGGCCCTGCCACACCTGCGTCGCGATGAAGGGCAGATACGGCACCGACGCCGTCTTGGAGCCGAAGGTGCCGTCGATCGCGACAACCGGGATGTTCTTCTTCTTCGCCTGCTTGAGCACAGGCACCGTCGCCTTCGGGTCGAGCGGGTAGAAGATGATCGCCTGCACGTTCTGCGCGATCAACTGCTGCATGTTGCTGACCTGCTTGTCCGGCGTCGTCTGGTCGTCGAGCGCGATCACCTTGCACCCGAAGACCTTGGCCTGGGCGACGACCGCGAGCTGCAACGTGTGCAGTGTCTGGTTTCCGGCGATCGGATTCTGGAAGCCGATCGTGCATGACTTGCCCGTCTTGGCCGGCGTCTTGTACCCGGTCGGCAAGGACGCCTCGACTCCCACATAGCCCTTCGGGACAGGTACTCCGTCCGCGCTTGCCCATGCGGCTGCAACAACGGCCGCTGCGACGATGCACACGGCGAGCAGAACCGCCGGTCGTTTGAATCTAGGCACGTTCCCTCCTTCGACGATCAGTCAGGTGAGTGGGGAAAGACATGGGCTCTACTGGCTGTCGGCAACGTAGAAGTGCCGGACGCCAAAACCGATCCATTCCGGCTGCACCCAATCCGGATGAAGCGTTTGCATCGCTGCGTCGAGCTCCTCAACCGCCGCGTCGACACTCACGCCCTCCGTCTTGAGCCGGCGCGTCTCGTCGCGAAGGAGCGTGATGTACTCGCGTGCTTCGCTGATCACTTCGGGGCCACCGACATCGCCATGACCGGGAACGACGATTTGCGGCTCGAGCGCCTCCAACTGCCGAAGGACGGCGATCCACTTCTCACCGTCGACGTCGACATCGTCTGGTGGGAAAAACGGAAAGATCGCAAAGCAGCGCTCCTCGACCAGGTCTCCGGTAAAGATCACGCGCTCCTCGGGCAGAAAAACAACCTGATCTCCTCGAGTGTGCGCAAGCCCCCAGGTCATTAGCTCGACCTTCCTGCCGCCAAGGTCTAGCTCATGCAGCGCGCCCTCGTAGACCTCACTGGGCTCGACAAGCTCAACGCCTTCGAGTTCGGCAGCCACGGTCTCCCCGAACGTCCGGAACATCTCGAGGTAACCGTTTCCTTTCTTGCGAAACTCGTCGACCTGCGCGCGGTTGTAGACGATCTGCGTGTCGCTGAACGCTTGAGCGCCGAAGCCGTGCTCAGGATGGAAGTGGGTGATCGTCAGCATGAGCCGTCGGTCGCCGCGCAACCGGTCGGCATAGGCGCGGACGCGGGCGCCGTTCGCCGGCCCCATGGCGGTGTCGACAACAAGGGCCGTCTCCTCGCCGAGCACGATCCCGACGTTCGGGACGAGCGGCACACGGCCGTCGGGGATGACGTACACCCCTTCGGCGATCTCGTGCGGCACGCCGTGGACGACCGGGGGGGGAGGCTGCGAAGCGCTGACGTCAGGCTCGCTCACGAGGGCCAGTCTCTCGCGCCGACGGTCATCAGGTCTAAGACGCCATTTGCACGTCTCGCATAGACTGCGTCTATGGCTGAAGAGATCCCGCTCAGTCTGCGTCAGCTCCAATACTTTGTCGTGGTCGCTGAGCTGGGGTCGATTACGCGAGGTGCAGACCGCCTCCTGATCTCTCAGCCGTCGCTCTCGCACCAGCTGCGCGTACTCGAGGCGGCAGTCGGATCCGCCCTCTTCCACCGGCGCGCCCGCGGAGTCGTCCTGACACCCGTCGGCCGCGCGCTGCTGCCGGGTGCGAAGGCAGCGCTCGCCGCGTCAACCGACGCGCGGCGCGCCGCGCGCGCGGCCGCCGGTCTCGACGGCGGCGAGTTGCGCATCTCGACCAGCCTCTCGCTCGCGCTCGGCGTCCTCCCGCACGCTCTCCGCGAATGGTTCGCCGCGCACCCCGAAGTTGAAGTACGGGTGCATGAGCACTCCCACGCCGATCTCGTCCAAGCACAGGTCCTCGCCGGCGAATCCGATGTCGCTCTCGGGCAATACCCTGAGGACTGGAACGGGCCTATCTACGATCTCGGCGAAGAGGAGATGGTCGTGATCGTCGCCCACGGCGACCCCCTCGCTGCTAACGGCACTGACCGCATCAAGATCAGCGACCTGCGCGACCGCCGCTGGGTGCTCCCGGCGGTGGCGAACGGCTTCGTCGAATACATCGAGCGCATCTGCGCCGCCGAGGGGTTCATCCCCGAAGCCGCAGTGCGTTCATCCGGCGTCGGGACGCTCGTCGCCCTCGCGGCGTCAGGCCTCGGCCCCACTCTCGTCCCCGCCAACGCCGTTCCCGAGCATGTGCCCGGAGCCGTGCTCGCACTTGACCCTCCGCTTCGCCGTCGCATCGCCGTTTACGCGACCAGCGCGAACGAAGACCTAAGCCGTGCCTTTGCCGACTGCGCACGCCGATATGGGCGATTGGTTCCTCCTCATCTCGCCTCGCTCTTCGGCGCGGAACGATCTATCTCGACTTCGCGCAACGAGCTTGTAACCCAGGACTAGAACCCACAACCGAGGCGTCGATCGTTATGTGGCCCGGTTCGGCCGCAACGCGGTCGAGCCAGCGCCGTATCGCCGGATAGCGGCCGAGCTCGAAGCCGCCTTCCTCGGCGACGTGCGTGTAGCCGTAGACCGCGATATCGGCGAGCGTCATGCCGTCGCCGACGAGCCACACGCGATCCGCCAGGTGCCGCTCCAGCGCGTCGAGCGTGCGGTAGCCGGCGGCGCGACGTTCGTCGACCCGGTCCGCGAACGCCTCGGGGCGTCCCGAGTAGGCGAGCCAGAACCGCACGACCGCGATCGCCGGCTCGAGGTCGTACTGCTCGAAGAACATCCACTGGAGCACCTGGGCGCGTGCGAAGCGGTCCTGCGGCACGAAGCGCGTGCCCTCTCCGAAGTACCAGAGGATCGCGCCCGACTCGCCGAGCGCGCGGCCGTCGTCGAGCACGAGCGTGGGCACACGCAGCGAAGGATTGAGACCGCCGAGCAGGTCGGGTCGGTTCGAGCGGTCGACGACATCGACTTCGTGGATCTCGACCTCGAGCCCGAGGTGCGCGAGCAGCAGGCGCACCTTGAAGCAGTTGCCCGAGACGGCGCTGTTGTAGAGGAGCATGGGACGACGCTAACGACTCGAAGTAGGGTCATGCCGAGTGAGCAACGTGCTCTGGATCGGCGGTCCGCCAGGCTCCGGCAAGACGACCGTCGCGACCCGCCTCGTACGCCGGCACGGACTGCGTTGGTACAACGCCGACGCTCGGACGTGGGCGCATCGCGACCGGGCGCTCGCCGCCGGGAACGAGGCCGCGCACCGCTGGGAGAAGCTCGCGCCCGCCGAACGCCACGCGGCAAACGACGAGGCCCTGCTCGCAATGTCGCTGCACCGAGAACGCGGAGCGATGGTCGCCGACGACGTCGCACGCCTACCCGTCTCGCCGCTGACGGTCGCCGAAGGATCGTGCCTCTCGCCCGCGCTCGTCGGGGATCCGGCGCGCGCGGTCTGGCTCCTGCCGACGCCCGCGGCGCAGGAGGCGTGGCTGACGGCACGCGATGGACAGGCGAACCGCCTCTATCGCCTGCTCGCCTCGGCGAGCCGAACTGCACCGCGGATGTCGTACAGCGCGTGGGCGAGACAGCGGCAGGCCCGGCGCTCGCGCCGGGTCACGCCGTCGTGGCATAGTCGAAGGGCGATGTCGAACGAGGGGATCCTCGCAACGATCGGAAACACGCCAATGGTCAAGTTGCGGCGCATTGTTCCGAGGAGCAGCGCAGAGATCTGGGTGAAGCTCGAGTACCGCAACCCGACCGGCTCGATGAAGGACCGGATGGGCCTGTCGATGATCGAGGGCGCGGAGCGCGACGGCCTGATCGAGCCCGGCACGACCGTCGTCGAGTACACCGGTGGCAGCACCGGTCCCGCGCTCGCACTCGTGTGCAGCGCGAAGGGCTACCGCGCGCTGATCGTGATCTCCGAGTGCTTCAGCGAAGAGCGCATGCAGTTGATGCGCGCGCTGGGCGCCGAGCTCGAGGTCATCCCGGCGGTGGAGGAGCGCGGGCGCGTGACCGCGCAAGACATTCGCAACATGGTCGACCGCGCCGCCGAGCTCGCGCGCGAGCCAGGGACCTACGCGACCGATCAGTTCAACAACCCGTACGTCATCCCCGATCACCGGGAGAAGCTGGGCCGCGAGATCTGGGAGCAGACAGACGGTGAGGTGACCGCCTTCTGCCACGGGATCGGAACCGCGGGATCGCTGATGGGGATCTCGGAGGCGCTGAAGAGTCGCACCCCCGACGTGCGCATCGTTGCGCTCGAGCCGGCAGGCTCGGCGGCGATCAGCGGTGGGCCGAGTGGGTCGTTCGCGATGCAGGGCTGGACGGGAGTCGTGCCTCCGCACTGGGATGCCGACCGTGTCGACGACGTGTGGACGATCGAGGACGCCGAGGCGACGGCGATGACGCTGCGCCTCGCGCGCGAGGAGGGGATCTTTGCGGGGATCTCGACCGGCGCGAACGTGGTGGGCGCGCTCCGGCTGGCCGAGGAGCTGTCGGCGAGGTCGGTGGTCGTGACGCTCGCGGTCGACAGCGGCTTCAAGTACATGGGCGGCCCGCCGTACGCGTGAGCTTCTAGCTAGGCGAATAGCGGCCGCAGGTGCTCGTTCAGGAACGAGCCCTCCGGGTCGAGCGCCCGGCGATGACCGATGAAGGCGGTCGCCTTCGGGTAGCGCGCGAGCAGCTGCTCCCGCGTGAGGAAGTGCAGCTTCCCCCAGTGCACGCGCGCATCGAACTCGCCGAGCAGACGGTCGACGTCGCGGAGGTACGGCGCGTAGTCGGCGCCCGGCGTGCCCGAGACCGAGATCACGACCGTGTCGCGTTCGAAGCTGTGCGAGAGGTACGCGTCCTCGCGGCCGACGGTGCGCACCTCCATCGGGAAGACCGACGTGGGCAGGCTCGCGAGCATCAGCTCGCGCATCGCCGCCAGCGCCTCGCGCCCACGCTCGAACGGGACAAAGTACTCGAGCTCATGGAAGTTCGGCTCGTAGACCATCGGATAGATGACGTGGGCGGGGCCAACGTCGTCGGCGTCGGGGACGTCGTCCTCGACCTCGTCGTAGATCTTCACGTGGCACTCGCCGGCATCGGCTTCGAGCCCGTACAGCACCGCCGACTCGGCCGACGGCATCCAGAAGAACGAGTAGTGCCGGTGTGCGCGCGCGAGCTCGTCGAAGCGGCCCCAGGCCTCGTCCCACGACCAGTTCTCGACTCGCTTGCGGAGCCGGTACGCGCGCGCCACCTCGAGCTCGAGCTCCGTGATCACGCCGAGCATCCCGACGGAGACCTGCGCGGCGTGCAAGAGACTGGGGTCGTCCTCGCCCACTTCGACGACCTCACCGGCCGCCGTCACGATCCGCAGCCGGCGGATCGAGGACGAGAAGCTCCCGAGTCCGAGCCCCGAGCCGTGTGTCGCGGTCGACGCCGCACCCGCGATCTGCTGCGCGACGATGTCTCCCTGGTTCGCGAGCGCGAGACCGGCCTCCCACAGCGGCTCACCGAACTCACCGATCGTCGTCGCCGGACCGACGACGACACGCCGCCGGTCGGCGTCGATCGAACGGATCCCCCGCAATGCGCGAAGGTCGAGCAGGAGCCCGTCGGTCGTCACGACGGGCGTGAACGAGTGCCCCGCCCCCGCCGCGCGCACGGGCAGCCCGCGACCTGTCGCGTCGGCGACGAGTGATGCGAGCTCGTCCTCGCTGTTCGGCGAGCCGATGCCGGCGGGGCGGCACGACTGGTTCCCGACCCAGTTCGTCCAGCTGAAATCGTCATGCAGCACGAGGAGGAACCATCTCCGGCTGAGCGGCGGTTTGCAAGCGACTACCCTCGGCGTCGTGCAGATTCACGTCACGCACTTCACCGACCCAGCCTGCCCGTTCGCGTTTTCCGCGGAGCCGATCCGCTTCCGGCTGCGCTGGCACTACGGCGACCAGCTCGTCTGGCGCACGCGGATGATCGTGCTGACGCTGGAGCCCGGCGAGGCCGAGAAGCTGGCCGAGGGCGCGCCCAATCTGCAGCGCCGCTACCGGATGCCGATCGACCCGGCGCCGTATCCGCGCGCGAGCTCGTCGGAACCTGCGTGCCGCGCCGTCGTCGCGGCGCAGCTCAATGCGCCCGAACTGGCCGAGCCGCTCCTGCGCCGCCTGCGCGTGCGCCGGATGACCGGCGGGATCCTCGACGACCCGGCCTTCATCGCCGCCGCGGCCGCCGACGTGGGCCTCGACCCCGCCCGGCTCGCTGCGTGGTGCGAAACGGACGAGGTCGAGCAGGCGCTCCAACACGACATCGCCGCGGCACGCAAACCATCGCGTGCGGCGCGCGCGCTCGACCACAAGCTTGGCGGGCCGGGCGGCGCGCGCCGGTACACGGCACCGAGTTACGAGCTGCGTCGGGCGGAGGACGACGCCGACCCCGTCACGGTCGCCGGGTTCAATCCGGTCGAGGCCTACGAGGCCGCGATCGCGAACCTCGCCCCGGACCTCACGCGCCGCCCACGGCCGGCCCACGTGGAGGAGCTGCTCGCGTGGGCGGGCGAGCCGCTCGCGACCGCGGAGGTTGCGCTCATCACCGGGCTCGGCCACGAGGAGGCGATCGAAGCGCTCGACCGCGTGGCTCAGCCAGTCGAGACTGGCGCCGACTTCTACTGGGCACTTCCTTGACAAGTACGAGACGTTTTGGTCAAATGACTAATCCATTCGACTAAGGAGGCAGCCATGCCGCTCGTCAACGTCAAAGTGATCGAAAACGTCTTCACGCCCGACCAGAAGCGCGAGATCGTCGAGCGCCTCACCGACGCGATGGTCTCGATCGAGGGGGAGAACATGCGTGGGGTGACATGGGTCGTGATCGAGGAGGTCAAGAGCGGCGACTGGGGCATCGGCGGGAATGCCCTCACGACCGGCGACGTCCACGCGCTCGCCGCAGGCGCCGTCTGAGCGATGGCGACCGGGCTCGAGCTGATCCGGCGGGCTGCCCTCGACTACTTCGAGGGCTGGTTCGACGGCGACGCCGCGCGGATGGACCGCGCACTCCATCCCGAGCTCGTCAAACGCCGGGCAGGCGACGAGCTGGGTGTGATCACCAAAGAGCAGATGGTCGGGTGGACAAGCGAGGGGCTCGGGAAGCGCGACGAGAACCGCGACGTCGAGGTGGAGATCTCCGAGGTCTACGGCGACATCGCAACCGTGATCGTGCGCTCCTCCCCGTTCCGCGAGTATCTCCACCTCGCCCGCACGGACGACGGGTGGAAGATCGTCAACACGCTCTACGTGCGCACGTGAGCCCACCGACTACGAAGACCGTTGCCCGCTCCGCCGCCGAGGAAGCGCTCCTCGACGCGGCGGAGCGGCTGCTGGTCGATGTTGGTCACGCAGGCATCACGACTCGTGGCCTCGCGGAGGAGGCCGGCGTCAACCACGGCCTCGTTCATTACTACTTCGGCTCCAACGAGAACCTGCTCGCACGAGCGCTCGAACGATTCACCGAGCGGCTGATCGTTCGCCAGCGTGAGCTCTACGCCGCCGACATTCCGTTCATCGAGAAGTGGCGCACCGCGATGCGCTTCCTGATGGACGAGGACCTCGCGTACGAGAAGGTATGGCTCGAGCTCCAGGCGCTCGCCTGGAACAACCCCGACCTGCGCGAGCGGCTCGTCCGGGTCAACGGCGAGTGGCGCTCGACCATCACCGAGGCGTTCGCCGAGCCGCACCGGCAGCTCGGGATCTCGATGCCGCTCGATGCGCTCGTCTCGCTTGTCATGACCTTCAACCTCGGGGTCATCGTCGAACGCCTCGGGGGCATCGAGAGCGGGCACGTCGAGCTCCTCGACTGGATCGACTCATGGCTGTCGAGCTGAACACACCGGCGCACGAGCAGACGCGAGCGCGCTACCCCGACAAGTCTGGCTTCGTGAAGCGCGATGACGTCACGTTGCACTGGGAGGTCTACGGCACCGGCGAGCAGACCGTCTTCCTGTTGCCGACATGGTCGATCATCCATTCCCGCCATTGGAAGATGCAGATCGCCTACCTGGCGCGCCACTTCCGCGTGCTCACGTTCGACGGCCGCGGCAACGGGCTGTCCGACCGTCCCGACAATGGGTACGACGAGCGAGAGTTCGCCGCCGACGCGCTGACGGTGATGGACGCAACTGCCACCGGTCACGCAGTGCTGGTCTCGCTCTCGCTGGGAGCACAACGTGCCCTGCTCCTCGCCGCCGAGCACCCGGAGCGCGTCGACAGCGCCGTCTTCATCTGCCCCGCCGTGCCGATGGGCGAGCCCGTCCAGGGAAGGACGCTCTATCCGTGGGACAAGGAGCTCGGCACCGACGAGGGCTGGGCGAAGTACAACCGGCACTACTGGCTCCGCGACCACCGCGGCTTCCTGGAGTTCTTCTTCTCGCAGATGTTCACGGAACCGCACTCGACGAAGCCGACCGAGGACTGCGTCGGCTGGGGACTCGAGACGACGCCCGAGACACTCGTCGCGACGAACGACACCGCGGCCCTTTCTGCGGACGAGATACGCGGGCTGTGCGAGCGCGTGACCTGCCCGGTCCTCGTCATCCAGGGCTCCGACGACGCGATCACAGGCGCCCAGCGCGGCATCGCGCTCGCCGAGGCGACCGGTGGCGAGCTCGTCCTGCTCGACGGATCGGGCCACGGCCCGCACGTGCGCGACCCCGTCAAGGTCAACCTGCTCCTTCGCAACTTCATTGCGCCACCACAGCCGGCGGGCTGGATCCGCGCCGGGGCGCGCCGCAAGCGTGCGCTCTACATCTCGTCCCCGATCGGCCTCGGGCACGCCCAGCGCGATGCCGCGATCGCGGACGAGTTGCGCAAGCTCCACCCAGATCTCGAGATCGACTGGCTCGCGCAGCACCCCGTCACCACCGTGCTGGAGGCGAAGGGCGAGCGCATCCATCCGGCGAGCGCGTACCTCACGAACGAGTCACGCCACATCGAGAGCGAGTCGGCCGGGCACGACCTGCACTGCTTCCAGGCGATCCGCCGGATGGACGAGATCCTGCTCGCGAACTTCATGGTCTTCCACGATCTCGTCCGTGACGAGGACTACGACCTCTGGATCGGCGACGAGGCGTGGGAACTCGACTACTACCTGCACGAGAACCCGGAGCAGAAGCGCGCGGCGTTCGCCTGGCTCACCGACTTCGTCGGCTGGCTGCCAATGGAGGACGGTGGGCCCCGCGAGGCATTCGTGACCGCGGAGTACAACGCCGAGATGATCGAGCACATCTCCCGCCACCCGCGTGTTCGCGACCGCGCGATCTTCGTCGGCAATCCCGACGACATCGTCCCTGACGCGTTCGGCCCGGGCTTGCCACTGATCCGCGACTGGACGGAGCAGCACTTCGACTTCTCGGGCTACGTGACGGGGTTCGACCCGGGCACGCTCGGTGACCGGCATGCGCTCGGCTATCGCAACGACGAGCGCGTCTGCATCGTCACGGTCGGCGGCTCAGGGATCGGAGGAAGCCTGCTGCGGCGCGTGATCGCCGCCTTTCCCGAGGCGAAGGCGCGCGTGCCCGACCTGCGAATGATCGTCGTCGCCGGCCCGCGCATCGATCCTGATTCGCTCCCGCGCCACGAAGGGCTGGAGCTGCGCGCCTACGTTCACGACCTGTACCGGCACCTGGCCGTCTGCGACCTGGCAATCGTGCAGGGCGGCCTGACGACGGCGATGGAACTGGCAGCCGCGCGGCGGCCGTTCCTCTACTTCCCGCTCGCACATCACTTCGAGCAGAACTTCCACGTCCGCCACCGACTCGAGCGCTACGGCGCCGGCCGCCGCATGGAGTTCGAATCCACTGGGCCGTCCGATATCGCGGCTGCGATCGCAGAGGAGATCGGCCGCGACGTCGACTATCTCTCGGTCGAAACGGACGGCGCCGCGCGCGCGGCTGCGCTGATCGCCGACCTGCTCTGACGGCTCACTGACGCACCTCGGTTCGTTCTGTGCGGGACGGTCGGGTCGCAACCAAGCCACCGGACTCCGTGTGCTATACATCTCTACAACTGTTTAGTTGATAGGAGAATCCCGTTGGCACTTCCCCACCCGCTTCCCGATGATCTGGTCGAGCTGATTGCCCATCGCTTTCGGGTGATCGGTGAGCCGATGCGCATTCGTCTCCTCGACCATCTGCGCGACGGCGAGGCGAGCGTGACCGACTTGGCGGAGATCCTCGACGCATCGCAGCAGAACATCTCGAAGCACCTGAGCCTGCTCGCGGACGTCGGGATCGTCGGCCGCCGCAAGGCCGGGAACCATGTGTACTACCGGATCGTCGACGAGGGTGTCTTCGCACTTTGCGACGAGGTCTGCGGTTCCGTCCAGCAGCGCCTGCGCACGCTCAATGAGCTCGTTGAAGGGGTGGGTCACTGATGCGCCGCACGTGGCCGCTCGAGCGCGTGTTGTTCGCGCTCGCGGGCTCGATGACGCTCGTGAGCGTTCTTCTCTCGGTACTCGTCAGCCCGTGGTTTCTCCTGTTGGCCGCGTTCGTCGGCCTGAACCAGTGGCTGTTCGTCGGCGTCGGCTCATGTCCCGCGTCGCTCGTGCTCGAACGGGCCGCAGGCTTCGAGCGGGGCTGCAAGCGATGAGCACCGTCGCAAGCAGGCCCGAGATCTCTCCGGTCGGCCCGGCGGTCGGGCATCCCGTTGTGGTGGGGCCCGTCGGTCGCCTCGGCCGCTGGACGGCAGATCATCTCCGTCTCGTAGCCGTCTCCTGGGCGATCGTCGCAGTCTCACTCGGCGTATTCGCGCCACAGGTCGAGACGGCGCTCTCCGGAGCAGGCTGGCAGGCGAACGGCTCCGAGTCCGTTCAGGCTCGGCAGTTGATCCAGCGCAACTTCGCAGGCCTGTCGAGCTCGGCACTGATGGTCGTCGTGCACTCACCGAACCAGACGGCTTCAGCTCCCGCGTTCCGCACAACCGTTGCGCGCGTCGAGCAGGTTTTGAGGCAGAACCATTCGGTCGCGTCAGTCGTTCCTCCGCGAGCCGGCGCAACGATCTCCGCCGACGGCCACACGGCGATCGTCACCGCCGGAGCCAAGGGCGACCCAACCGCGATGGTGGCCGCCGCCGACGCGCTGAAGTCGAAACTTCACGCCGCGGGATCGAACGGCGTAGAGGTCTCGCTCACCGGAGCGTCAGGCATGTGGAGCGACTTCAACACCGCGAACCGCACCGCGATGATGAAGTCAGAGCTCTACTCCTGGCCGGTCACGCTGATCATCCTGACGCTCGCGTTCGGAGCCCTGGCCGCGGCCGGACTGCCGCTGATGCTGACGATCCTTGGGCTTGTCGCGTCTGCGGGCCTGCTCTCCGTCCTGACGCACGGCTTCGAGATCTCGATCTGGGCGATGAACTTCGCGCTCATGTTTGCGCTCGCACTCGGCATCGACTACGCACTCTTCATCGTGAACCGCTTCCGCGGTGCGTTCTTCGGGTCGAAGCTCGACGCGCGCGACGCGGTCGCAGTCACGATGGACACCGCAGGCAAGGCGGTGCTGTTCTCCGGTGCGACCGTGCTGATCTCGCTGTCGGCCGTGATGCTCGTGCCGAGCCCGGCGTTCCGCTCGATGGCGCTCGGGATCATGATCAGCGTCGCCTTCATCCTCGCCGCAACGCTGACGCTGCTACCCGGCGTGCTCGCGAAGCTCGGCCCGCGTGTGGACGCGCTCCCGCTTCGGTGGGTGCACTCCGGGGAGCATCGCTCCGCACGGTTCGCTCGCTGGGGCGAACGGCTCTGGCGCAAGCCGCACCTTTACGGCCCGGCCGCGACGCTCGTGCTCGTGCTGCTGGCGCTGCCGATCTTCGGGCTGAAGACCGGCATGCCCTCGATCAAGGTGGTGCCGACGACCGACGGATCGCGCGTCGGCTACACGCAGGTCCAGCAGGCATTCGGCACCGGCGCTCCCGGCGCGCTGCAGGTCGTCGTTCCTCGCCGAGGGGCAGCAGCGACAACCGCCGTGTTGCGCCGCGATCGCGGCATCGCCCGTGTCGCACCCGCGCAATCCGGCGGCGGTGGTCTCGCGCTCATTCAGGCGATCCCGACCACCGACCCCTCGAGCCCCGCGACCGGCCAAACGATCGACCGGCTGCGCTCGACGCTCCCGCCGGCCGCACTCGTCGGCGGCGCGGCGGCCGAGAACCACGACCTCGAACGGGCGCTCCGAGCGAAGACGCCGCTCGTGATCGCGGTCGTGCTCGCGCTCGGCTTCCTGCTCCTTTTGTTCGCGCTCCGGGCGCCGCTGATCGCCGCACTCGGCGTCGCAACGAACCTGCTTGCCACCGGAGCTGCCTTCGGCATCGCCCGGCTGATCTTTCAGAACGGGCACGGAGCCGGGCTACTCGGGTTCCAGTCGCAAGGCTTCCTCGACGCCTGGGGGCCTGTGTTCTTCTTCGCGATGATCTTTGCGATCTCGATGGACTACACGGTGTTCCTCCTCTCGTCTGCAAAGGAGCACTACGACCGAACGGGAGATCCACGAGACGCGGCGATCGGCGGGCTCGCTCACTCCGGGCGCGTCATCTTCGCTGCCGCGGCGGTGATGGTCGCCGTCTTCTTCACCTTCGCGCTCTCCGGCCCGTTGCCACCGAAGGAGATGGGCGTGATTCTCGGGATCGCCGTCCTGCTCGATGCGATGCTCGTGCGCCTCGTGCTCATCCCGACGCTGCTTCGGGTCTTCGGCCGCCACGCCTGGGCCGTCCCACGCTGGCTCGACCGCCTGCTCCCGAACGTCACCTTCGGACACTCGTGATGCTCGAGCTCTGGCAAACAGAATGGTGTCCTGCTTCGCGCCGCGTGCGCCAACGTCTGACCGAGCTCGGTGTCGATTACGTCGCGCATCAAGTTCCGGTCGAAAAGACTGACCGGCTCGCGCTGATCGATGCGACGGGCTCGGACGTGATCCCGGCCCTCGTGCTTGCAGATCACTCTGCCGTCGTCGGGGAAACCGCGATCAACGCGCTCCTTGAACAGCACTTCACCGAACCGAGAGAGGCGGGCGCGCACCGCGCCAAGGCGGAGAAAGCACGCCGCCGCTACCTGGAGGAGGAATGCGAATGTCCGGAACCAGCTACACGCTGAGCGCAACAACCACGCTGTCGTTCGCCGACGCAGTCGAGCGCGTGCGCGACGAGCTGAAAGCAGACGGCTTCGGTGTGCTCTGCGAGATCGACGTACAGGCAACGATGAAAGAGAAGCTCGGCGTCGACGGCGAGCCTTATGTGATCCTCGGCGCCTGCAACCCGCCGCTCGCACATCAAGCTCTCCAGGCAGAGCCGGAACTTGGTGTCCTGCTCCCCTGCAACGTCGTCGTCTATGAACGCAACGGTCACACGCACGTGTCGGCGATCGACGCCGAACGAATGCTCTCGATCGTCGACAACGACCAGCTTGCGGAGATCGCAGCCGACATGAAACGCCGCCTCGCAGCGGTCGTCGAACGCGCAACCGCAACGGTCTAGTCGAGGACAGTGCCGGTCGCTAGGCGATCGGCACCGTCATGACAAATCGGGCGCCTCGCCCGATGCCATCGCTCTCCGCCCGTAGCGACCCACCATGGGCCTCGGCGATTGCCCGCGCGATCGTGAGGCCGATGCCGCTGCCACCCGCGTCGCGACTGCGGGCGTTGTCGGCGCGGTAGAAGCGCTCGAAGACGCGGGCGAGCGCCTCCGCCGAGATTCCCTCGCCGCTGTCTGCGACTGCGAGTTCGACAGAGTCCCGCCCGGCGCGGGCCGCGGCGAGG
>JBBQQU010000041.1:0-15360 GCA_038215565.1 Gaiellales bacterium
TCGGTCGCCGACAACCAGCTCGTCGTCGCGAAGACCGACCCGGAGGCCGGCCACAAGGGGATGACCGCGTTCATCGTCGAGCGAGCGTGGCCGGGGGTGACGACGCGCGACACGGAGAACAAGCTCGGGATCTGGGCGGGGTCGACCGGGGAGCTCTTCTTCGAGAACGTCGAGATCCCGGCCGAGAACCGGCTGGGCGACGAGGGCCAGGGGTTCGAGATCGCCATGTACTCGCTCGACCAGGGCCGCTTCACGGTCGCCGCGGGCGCGGTCGGCGTCATCCGTGCGTGCCTGGAGCGCTCCGTCGAGTACGCACGCGAGCGGGAGACCTTCGGGCAGCCGATCGGCAAGTACCAGTTCGTCCAGGACATGATCGCCAAGATGGTTCTCGGCTACGAGACGTCGAAGCTGCTCGTCATGCAGGCCGCGTGGATGAAGAACGAGGGCAAGCGCAACACGCGTGAGACGTCACTCGCCAAGTGGCACGCGACCGAGTCAGCCCTCGACGCCGCGAACATGGCGATCCAGGTGCACGGCTCGTACGGCTACTCCGGCGAGTACGGGATCGAGCGATACTTCCGCAACGCGCGCGCCCCGATCATCTACGAGGGCACGACGCAGATCCACAAGATGATGCAGGCCGAGCACGCCCTCGGTTACCGGCGCCTGAACGGGCGGGGCGGCGAGTCCTCTCCGCTGTGCTCCTGGGCGCCGGCGCTGTCGCCCGTGCACGCCTCCGCGTAAGTCGTCGACTACTTCTCCGTCCAGCCAGGGCCAGTCGTCGCGTGACGCGCAGAGCCCGGCGCGCACGGCGTTGTCGACCACGTACTCGCAGGCGTTGACGAGATGCTCGTCATCGCCCACGACGCGAGCATGGAACCTGTCCTGGAAGAGGTGCCCGCGCCGGTCGTAGCGTTCATTGAAGCGCTGGCCGTAACGAAAGTTGAGGAGGTGCATACCTTTCGACAGGTGCTCGAGTTCGGCGAGCACGATCAGATGAAAGTGGTTCGTCATCTGGCACGACGCGAGCAGATGCCAGCGCCAACGCTTCGCGGCCAGACGTTCGAGCGACGCCCAACGGAAGCGGTCGGCATCGTCACGATAGATGTCCATGCCGTCGACCCCGCGTGCGGTGACGTGGAAGACGCCGACATCGGGGAGAACGCCGCGGGGCTGTCGTGCCATCGGCCGAACGTATCGGCGCCATCCTTCACCCGCAATCCGCAGTTTCGGCCGCGCCCGAAAACCCCATGGCCCGGGGACTGTCCCCGAGCCATGGCTCGAAGTGGCAGTTCGAACAGCGCGACAGGCAGTCTCGCGGCGGCGATCGAGACATGTCCGGGGGACAGTCCCCGCGACATGCGCCGACGGGACATGGCTTGGGGACAGTCCCCCGGACATGTCTTAAACGGCGGTGGCGGTTAGAGCTCGCCGTCGAAGTAGTCGACGGCGTCGGCGAGGCGGAAGAGCTTGCCAGGGGGCCAGGCTCCGACCTTTTGTGAATCGGGGTACACGGCGGTGTTCGGGCTGATGCGGTTCGACCAGATCGCGACGCGCACCGTCTCCGACGTTCCGTTCGTCACCTTGTGCGCGCCGTCCTCGCCCGCCGGAAAGAACACCGTGTCCCACGGCCGAAGCTCCTGCTCGCCGCCGGGCGTGCGCAACGTCGGGGCTCCGACGAGGACGATCAGCCACTCCTCCTCGCCGGTCTCGTAGTGATAGGGACAAATGCTCTGGCCGGGGGTCAACTCGTATACCGAGAGGCCGAGCGCACGGGCGCCGACGAGCGGTCCGACTCGGGCGTACGAGACGCGGTACCCGTCCGGGTCGCCTTCGTCGGCAGCCAGGGGGAGAGCGAAGAGACTGACCTCGCTCAAGGCTCGCGCTCCCAGTACCCGAGATCCTCGTCGAGCGGCACGATGCGCCGAAAATCAGGCCCCACGATCAAGGCTGTGTTGCTGTCCGGCCGGATCGCGACGTAGCCCTCCCCCGCCCACGACGACGGCATCGCGAATCGCGCGGGCAGCTCGGAATCGTTCCGTAACTGGTGCGCGCCCGAGGCACCGGGCAGGAAGCACTCGACGTCGCCGGCGCGCATCGTCCGGTCGCCGTCCGGCGTCCGCACGACGACTTCGCCCGCGACGACGATCACCCACTCCTCGCGATTCAGCTCGTAGTGATAGGCCCAGGCGCGCTCGCCCGGCGGCAGCTCGTACACGCTGAACCCCGTGTGCGCAGCGCCCATCGCCTGGCCCAGCATCGTCCGCAGAAATCGATGCCCGTCCCGCGCGCGCGCCTCCTCCGTGACCTCCCCGTCCGCGAGGTTGAAGACCTCGGTCACGCCGCCACCCCCGCGTAGGTGACAGCGACGACGGTCGCGACGGCGCGCTCTACATCGTCCGCCGCGGCAGGCAACTGCCCGAGCACCCAGCCGGTGAGCACTTCCTCGAGCGCGCCATAGATGACCCACGCCGCGAACTGGGCATCGCATGCCTCACGCACCTCGCCGCGCACCCGTGCCTCCTCGATCATCCGTTCGAGGATGAGAAACAACTCCCGGATCTCATCGACGCGGTTGCCGACCTCGGGACTTCGCGCAACCTCGCGGACGAGGACGCGAATCAGCTCGGGCGTGACAAGCCACGAGCCGAGGTATGCCTGCGCGAACCGCTGCAACTGCGCGCGAAACGTGTCGCCCGAGGCCTCGATGCGCCGAGTCTCTGCGACGAGCCCGGACCACGTCTCGCGGAAGATCGTCTCGAGCACGTCGTCCTTCGAGCGAAAGTAGTGGTAGAGGAGGCCGTGGGCGACGCCCGCTTCCTCAGCGATATCGCCCACCCGCGACTCGTGGAACCCGTCGCGGGCGAACACGCGCACGGCGGCATCCACGAGCTCCCTGCGCCTGTCGATCGTCCGCTCCGCCAACCCGGCACAGCATAATCGCGACCGATGCAACCGCTTGCCGGCATCACCGTTGCCGATCTGAGCCGCTACCTGCCGGGGCCGTTCGCGAGCCGCGAACTGCTGCGGCTCGGCGCACGCGTGGTCAAGATCGAGCCGCCGGCAGGAGACCCGATGCGAGACGCCGCACCCGGGTGGTACCGCGCACTGAACGACGGCAAGGAACTGCTCATCTGGGACGCGCGCAGCGAACCGCCCCCGCCGGTCATCGAGGAGGCCGATGTCGTGCTCGAAGGGTTCCGGCCGGGCGTGTGGGAACGGTTGAACGTCGAGCTGCACGAGGCGGCGATCCTCTGTTCGATCACCGGCTTCGGCCGCGAAGGCCCGCGTGCTGCGCAAGCCGGCCACGACCTCAACTACCTCGGCTACGCGGGCGCGCTCGCCGATACGGCTCCGGCGGTGCCGCCGGTGCAGATCGCCGATCTCGCCGCAGGCGGTCAGGGCGCGGTGATCGAGGTGCTCGCCGCGCTGCTCGAACGTCAGCGCACCGGCAAGGGCATGCACATCGTGGTTTCGATGACGGAGGGCTCACACCGGTTCGTCGCACACCGTACGGGCGGCGACACCGTGCTCCGCCTGCTGACCGGCGGCGTCGCGTGCTACCGGATCTACGAGACCGCGGACGGCCGCTACCTAACCGTCGGCGCGCTCGAGCCGAAGTTCTGGGACCGGCTGTGCGAGCTACTCGACCTGCCGCACCTCGTAGGTCGCGGGTTCGAGCCGGAACTGCCCGAGCTGACCTCGCTGTTCCGCACCCGCACGCTGCATGACTGGCTCGACCTGCTCGAGCACGAGGACACTTGCGTCGGCCCGGTCCTGACCCTCGAGGAAGCGGCGCCTAGGAGCGACTGAGCGACGGCAGGAAGCGTCCCTGCGCGTGCCACGCGGCGAGCGCGAGCACGCACATCGCGCCGGCTGCGATCACGAGCGCCTGCGCCGCGATTCCGAACGCAACGGCCTGCTCGGCGTGCATCCCCGACGCGACGAGGATCGCCGCGCCCGCTCCAGCCTGCATCGCGGCACCCGCGGGCGCAACCGGTAGCACTGCCGCGGCGGACGCGGCACACACGAACGCGAGGGCAAGCGCGAAATCGGTGCCGAGCCCGAGCGCCGCGAGCAGCACGAAGGTCGCGAGCGACCGAAGCACCCACGATGTCGCAACGGCGACCCACGCCCAGGCGGCCTCACGCGGAGGCGTCGCGTTGTCGGCGATCCAGCGAGCGAGGCGGAAACGCTGCAGCCGCTCGGCGCGGGACAGCCGCGGCAATGCGAGTACGACACCCGCCGAAGCAACACCGGCGACTGCGACGACGGCGAGACCGGCCTGCATCCACCCACCGATGTGCGCAACCGCCAGCGCGACGGACGCGAGCGGGGCAAGCGCAGCGCTGTCGAGCAGCCCGAGCAGGAAGAGCGAGAGCGCGACCGCACCGATACTCGCGCGCTTGCGGCGGCAACGCCGAACGACGGCCACGCGAATCACCTCGTCGCACCGGCCGGGGAGTGCGATGCCCCCGACGGACGCTGCGCCGCCGGCAGCGGCCAGAGTCAGGACTGCGGGACGTTCACCGCGGCGGAAGAGGTGCTGCCAGCCCCAGGCTTTTGCGGCATACGCCGCGAGGAAGATCCCGGCGGCGAGCCCCACGAGCCAGAAGTTCGCACGATGGAGCGGCCACCCGCTGCGCGCGAAATGGCGCGCCACGAGGACTCCCACCGCAACGGCGGCCAGGACGAATCCGATGTTGAGAATGCGCTTCGGCGAGAGCAACTGCAGCGGTCATCGGCAGCGAGGCTGCCGGGCTGCATCCCTCACGTTGTATCCGATGTTCCCTCTGATGGGGGAAGGACGCGCTCTGAGAGTCGACCGAGGGCCTGGGTGAGCTCGCTCGGAATCACCCAGATCTTGTTCGCATCACCCTGGGCGATCTGGGGCAGCACCTGGAGGTACTGGTAGGCCAGGAGCTGCGGATCGGGATTCCCGGCGTGGATCGCGGCGAAGACGGTCTCGATCGCCTTCGACTGCCCCTCCGAGGCGAGGATCGCCGCCTGTTTCTGCCCTTCCGCCTTCAGGATCGCCGACTGCTTCTCACCTTCCGCGGTGAGGATCTGGGCCTGCTTGATCCCCTCCGCCTGGAGGATCGCGGCGCGCTTCTCGCGGTCCGCGCGCATCTGCTTCTCCATCGTGTCCTTGATCGACGGCGGCGGGTCGACCGACTTCAGCTCGACACGGTGGACGCGGATCCCCCACTTGCCCGTGGCCTCGTCGAGGATGCCTCGCAACTGGTCGTTGATCGTCTCGCGTGACGTCAGCGTCTGCTCGAGTGTCATGCCGCCGATCACGTTCCGCAGCGTGGTCACCGTGAGCAGGTCGATCGCGTTCACCGGGTTTGCGATCTCGTATGTCGCCGACTTCGGGTCGGTGACCTGGAAGTAGATGACCGTGTCGATGTTCACGACGAGGTTGTCCTCGGTGATCACCGGCTGCGGCTCGAACGACACCGCCTGCTCCCGCAGGTCGAGCAGCGGACGCACGCGATCGATGAACGGAATGACGATCGTCAGGCCGGGCGTCAGCGTTCGCGAGTAGCGGCCAAAACGCTCGACGACTCCCGCGCGCGCCTGAGGGATCACCCGCACGGTCTTCGCGAGCACGACGAGAACGAACAAGGCGATCACGGCAAGCACGATCAGGGCAGCCATCAAGTGGACCTTTCCTATTCGGCGACGAGGGCTGTCGCCCCGTCGATCTGGATGATGTCGACAGTTTGTCCTTCGGCGAGCACCTGGTCGTCGACGTAGGCCCGGGCACTCCACTCCTCGCCGCCGATGCGAACGCGGCCGCCGTGCAAGTCGACACGTTGCGTCACGAGCCCCTTGCGTCCGACGAGTGCGTCGGTGCCGGTTCGCGAGAGCGCCGGCAGCCGCAGGTGCCGTCTCGCGATCGGACGCAGCACGCCGAGGGAGGCAAGCGAGCCGCCGATGAAGACGAGGAGGGAGATGACGGTCCCGGCGCCGAGCGCGGCGGCAATTCCGGCGGCGGACGCCGCCAGGGCGACCGGGCCGAGGAAGAAGAGGCCAGGAGTCAGCAACTCGCCGACAGCCAGTGCCACTGCCAGAAGCGCCCAGATGAGCCAGCCCACGACGTCCAGCCTAGTCCAGGCCCAGTGCCGCGGAGAGCGAGCGCAGGTCGTCGAGCCGGTCGGGCGCCTCCGGATACAGCCCCTCGCGGTCGACGAGGATCGCGCGCATGCCGACTGCTCGGGCGCCCTCGACGTCGTCGGCGATCGTGTCGCCGACCATCACGGCATCCGCCACATCGACCTCGAGAAGCTCGAGCATGCGCCGAAAGATCGTCTCGTGCGGCTTCGTCTTGCCGTGCAGCCGCGACGTGAGCACGGCGTCGACCAAGAGGTCGTGATGCGCGACGAAGAGCTCGAGGTCTCGCTCGGTGTTCGAGAGCAGCCCGATCTTCAGCCCGTGAGCACGGAGCTCGGCAAGGGCGGATCGAGCGTCGTCGTAGAGCTCGAAGTGGTGTGCGTGCTCCCAGTTCGCCGTCATCTCGACGGCCGCCGCGTACGTCTCGCCGGTCCCGCCCATTCCCTTGATGATCTGCTCGGTGAAGAGGATCCAGATCTCCTGGTCGTGGTCGAGCTCCGGGTGCACCTTCAGTGTCCGAAACGCCGCGTGCCGAGCCGCGTCGTAGCGCGCAGCGTCCAGCCGGAGCTCGTGCCGCGCGCCGAGGCGCACGTAGCCCTCAGGCCCGAGGTCCGGCCCAGGGCGCGCGATCGTGAAGTCGACGTCGAAGATCACTGCTCTCGGCACGCGATCCGACGATAGCCGGACCGCCGCGCTACCCTTACGCGCGTTCGGGGTGTGGCGCAGCCTGGTAGCGCGCTCCGTTCGGGTCGGAGAGGTCCGGAGTTCAAATCTCCGCACCCCGATGAAATCGAGTGAGGCGCGGGGAGACCCGCGCCTCACTCATTCCAGGAGCCCGACGGCCGCTCGGTGAAGCCCCGGAGGAGAATCGCCGCATCCGTCACGTGGATCGATTATTCTTCAACGCACTATGAGCTTGCTGGCGACAAGGCGGGGCATCCTTTGATCCCCGGCCTGCGTCCCAAGGAGCTGAAGTCCTAGCCCGCTTGCGCGATCTGCGCGGCGGGCTTTTTCGTGCGTGAACGTCGATGACGAGAGGAGCGAAATGGCCAACCACCTGACGCCGGAAGAGTTGTCGAAGGAGGTCGGGATCGATCGCGAAGAGGTGATCCGCATCTGTCTCGAGGAAAGCGTTCCGATCTACCACGGCAAGATCGACAAATTCCTCTTCCAGGCGCAGCTGCAGGCACTGGAGGCGCTACCGGCGCCTCACTGATCGGCAGGCCCGCTCTACTTGGAGGCGGCGGCGCGCGTGCGCGGCGCCGCCTTCTTCTTGCTCGCGGCGGGCTCGCCCTTCGACGCCGCGACCGACGCCTTCAAGGCTTCCATCAGATCGATGACCGGTGTCGGTGCCTCGGGCTCCGGCATCGCGAGCTCCTGGCCCTCGAGCTTCGCCTCGAGCAGCTCGCGCAGTGACTCGCGGTATTCGCTGCGCAGCTCTTGCGGGTCGAACGGCGCTTCCAACGACGCGATGATCTGCTTCGCGAGTTCGAGCTCCGGCTTCTTCACCTCGGCGTTCGCGATCGCCTCGTCGATCTCGGCGTGCTCTTTCACGTCCTCGTGGACGAACAGCGTCTCGAGCGCGAGAGCGTCGCCCATCGCGCGGATGAGGCAGAGCTTCTCCTTGCCGGCGAGCACGAAGCGGCCAAGCGCGGCAACGCCGGCCGATTTCATCGCCTCGAGCAGCAGCACATACGGACGGCGCGCCGCCTCGGACCCGGCGGGCACGAGGTAGTAGGTGCGGTCGTAGTAGACCGGGTCGACCTCCTCGAGGCGCACGAACCGGCTGATCTCGATCGAGCGACTCGTGTCGTGCTGCTCGATCGCCTCGAGATCGGCGTCCTCGACGACCACGAACTGGCCCTTCGACACCTCCCACCCGCGCACAAGCTCGTCCGACTCGACGTCGCGCTCGTGCACCGGGCACCACCGCTTCTGCTTGATCGGCGTCGCGCACTCGCGGTGCAACATCCGGAACGACACATCCGACTGGCGGGCGACCGCCTTCGTCGCCGGCGCGAGGCCGACGGGGATGTTGACGAGGCCGAAGCTGACGGATCCGTTCCAGGTTGTGCGCATCTGCAGGGGTAATTGTAGAGAGGACGGGGTGGATTCGCTTCGCTCGGCCACGTTCCTGCCGTACCATCTGAAGAAGTGGCCGCCCCTCGCACGATCGCGAATCTGTGGCGGGACGCCGTTTCGGCCGCGCATCCCGAGCCTGCCTACCTGCGCGAGGTCGATGGGGAGTGGCAGGAGGTCGCGTGGGCGGAGGCGGCGCGTGCGGTCGGCGAGATCGCAAACGGCCTCCTTGCACTCGGAGTCGCCAAGGGCGAGTCGTTCGCGATCGTCGCCCGAACGAACCTCGAGTGGTCGCTCTTCGATTTCGCACTCGGCCTCGTCGGCGCAGTCGGTACACCGATTTACGCGAACAGCTCGGCACGCGACGTCCAGTACGTCCTCGAGCACTCGGAGTGCGTCGGCGCGTTCGTTGAGGACGACGAGCAGCGCGCGAAGCTCGGGACGAGGCTGAAGCACGTGATCTCATTCGGAGATCTCGACGCCCTGCGCGAACGCGGCCGAGCATTCGCCGCAGCAAGCCCTGATGCGTTGAACGAACGGGCCGACTCGATCGACGAGGACGACCTGTTCACGTTCATCTACACCTCCGGCACGACCGGGCCACCGAAGGCCTGCATGATCCGCCACCGCAACTACTACGCGATGGTCACGAAGACGGACGAGATGGAGACGAGCCTCACGCTGCCCGGGGACGTGATGCTCCTGTACCTCCCGCTCGCCCACAATTACGGCCGGCTGCTTCACCTCTCGGCGGCGTATACCGGCTACACGATCGCGTTTCTGCCCGATCCGCTTCGCGCCGCAACGGAGCTCGTACGGGTGCGCCCGACACTCTTCCCGAGCGTTCCCCGCGTCTTCGAGAAGATCCACACCGCCGTCGTGACGGGGTTCGAGGAGCAGACCGGGCTGCGCAGGTCGATCGTCGACTGGGCGCTCGGGGTCGGGCGGCAGGTGTCACAACTCCGCCAGGCGAAGCAGCCTGTGCCGGCCGCGCTTGCGTTCAAGCACTCACTCGCCGACAAGCTCGTGTACAGCAAGGTGAAGCAACGCCTCGGCGGCCGTCTGCGGGTCGCGAACGCCGGCGGCGCGCCGCTCTCGCGGGACATCGCCGAGTTCTTCCACGCGATCGACATCCTGATCCTCGAGGGTTACGGCTTGTCCGAGGTGACGACTGCGGCGACGGTGAACCGTGCGGAGGACTTCAAGTTCGGCACGGTCGGCAAACCGCTTCCGGGTGTCGAGGTCGTGATCGCAGAGGACGGCGAGATCCTGCTGCGCTCGAACACCGTTTTCGCCGGCTACTTCCATGACGAAGCGGCGACCCGCGAGGTGCTGGATCGCGACGGCTTCGTGCACACCGGCGATGTCGGCCACATCGACGAAGACGGCTTCCTCGTGATCACGGATCGCAAGAAGGACATCATCGTCACCGCCGGCGGCAAGAACGTCGCGCCGCAGAACATCGAGAACGAGCTGAAGTCGCACCGCGTCGTCTCGCAGGCGCTCGTGATGGGCGACCGCAAGCCGTACATCACCGCCTTGATCACGCTCGACCCCGACTCGGCCGCGAAACTCTCGGCAGAGGAGGCGACCGAACAGGTCCAGCGTGCGGTCGACGCCGTCAACGAGGAGCGGAGCCGCTACGAGCAGATCAAGCGCTTCCGGATCCTGCCGCGCGAGTTCAGCCTCGAAGAGGACGAGATCACTCCGACCCTGAAACTGCGGCGCAAGGTCGTCCTCGAGCATTTCGCGGACGACGCGGCGGCGTTGTACGACTGATGGCGCGCGTGAAGCGACTCTTCCGAGGCGGCAGCGTGGGCAACGCCCAACTCACGGCGGTCGTCGCGACGATTCTGCTGGTGCTCCTGGCAATCGAAGGGGCAACATTGCTTCAGCTGCGGTCGCTTCTCACCGTGCACTCGTTCGTCGGCATCCTCCTGATCCCGGTCGTGGGGTTGAAGCTCGCGAGCACCGGGTGGCGCACACTCCGGTACTACACCCACGCCGAGGAGTACGTCGAGGCCGGCCCACCCCAGGTCGCGTTGCGCGTGCTCATCGCACCGCTGATCGTGCTCTCGACGATCGTTCTCTTCGGGACCGGGGTTATTCTGCTCGCGCGCGACCAGACACTAGGGCTCATGGTCGGCTTGCACAAGGCGAGCTTCATCGTCTGGGTCGGGGCTACGAGCGTGCATGTCCTCGCGCATGCCTTGAAGCTTCCCGGTGCACTCCGCGCCCGGATACCCGGGCTCGCAGTTCGGCTTGCGGTCGCCGGTGCCACCGTCATCTGCGGGATCGGCATCGCCGTTGCGACGCTTCCTGCTGCAGACAAGCTCCAGGATCACGCGTCGACCCAACTCGGCTTCGACCGGCACTGAGCCTCGCCCCGGTTTCGTCCCCTGAATGGGGTAGCGCGCCAACTAGAGGCGGCGCTGGCGCTCAAGGTCAGCCGCCTGCGGCCGATGAACACCCCAGATGGTTCCCGCCCCGCTCATCCTGGTCGCCGACGACGACGCGGACATCCGGCTGCTCGTTTCGACTCGCCTCGAGAAGGCGGGCTACCGCGTGGTTGCGGCCGAGAACGGCGACGAGGCTCTGCGCCTCGCGGCAGAGCACGATCCGGACCTCCTCGTCATCGACGTGTCGATGCCGGTGCTGAACGGCCACGAGTTGTGCCTGGCCATCACCGCCGACAATCCGAACCCACCGCCCGTGATCTTCCTGTCCGGCCGAACACTGCCGAAGGATCGGATTCTCGGGCTCGAAGCGGGTGCCGTCGACTACATGACGAAGCCGTTCGACGCGCACGAGTTGATCGCACGCGTCGCCGTGGCGCTGCGCACCGGACGCCGCATCGCGACCCTGACGCACCACGCATCGGTCGACCGCATGACCGGGCTGCTGAACCGCGCGCAACTCGACGACCGGCTCGCCGATGCCGTCGCCCGCGCAGTCCATGTCGGCACCAACCTCGGCTGCGTGCTGCTCGACCTCGACCACTTCAAGGCGGTCAACGATCGCTACGGGCATCTCACCGGAGACGATGTGTTGCGCGAGGTCGCCTCGCGCCTGCGTCGTAACCTCCGCACGAGCGACCCCGTGTTCCGCTACGGGGGCGAAGAGTTCTTCGTGCTTGTCGAGGGCGGCGATCAGACCGGAACGACCTTCATCGCCGAGAAACTGCTCGCGGCGATCGCTTCTGAACCAATTGCAGGGATCGACATGACGGCAAGCGCGGGTGTCGCGCTCTGGCTCCCGGGCTACAGCGAGCCCGCCGAACTCCTCGAGGCCGCCGACGCAGCACTGTACGAGGCAAAGCGTGCGGGCCGAGCCCGCGTTGCCGTGACGGAGCCGACCTCTCGAGCGACCGCAGCGGCGAACTAGCGGAAGCCGCTCGGCAGTAAGCTCGGCGCGATGCGGATTTTCATCCTGTCGCGTCACGGCGAATCTCAGCTCAACGTCGCCGGTCTCGTCAACGGCGATCCGGTGCTCGATCGCGGCCTGACGCCACTCGGCGAGCAACAGGCTGTCGAACTCGGACGGCAGATCGCCGCGCTCGAGATCGAGCTGGCGGTCACCTCACGGTTTCCCCGAGCGCAGGCAACCGCTCGACTCGCACTTTCCGGACGCAGCGTGCCCTTCGTCGTCGACCCGGGCCTCGACGACGTGCGCGTCGGTGCGCTCGAAGGGCGCACGATCTCCGAGTACCGCGAGTGGAAGAGCCACAACCCGCGAAATCAGCCCTTCCCCGGCGGTGAGAGCCTCGACGCTTCCGCACTGCGCTTCGCGGCGTCGTTCAAGCTGCTGCTCGAACGTCGTGAGGCCGTCACACTCGTCGTCTGCCACGAGATCCCGGTGCGTTACGTGATAAATGCGGCGACAGGATCCGACACGCTTGATCGACCGCTCCACGACGTGCGAAACGCGCAGCCGTATGTCTTCGACGAAGCCGGGCTCGGCGCGGCCGTCGCAGGAATCGAACGGCTTGTGACGCGCTAAAGAATGCGGCGTGCGCCGACGTAGGTCGACGCGTACCAGCTCTCGTCGAGGCTCGAGATCTTCACGACGTCGCCGGTGTGAGGGGCGTGCACGAACTGCCCGCCGCCGATGTAGATGCCCATGTGCCCGAGGCCGTCGAAGAAGACGAGATCGCCGGGCTGGAGCTGGTCGCGCGAAACGGGAACGCCCAGGCCGTAATCCGAATACGTCGAATGCGGCAGCGAAACGCCGACCTGCGCGAAAGACCACATGACGAGCCCCGAGCAGTCGAACCCGCCCGGTGACGCGCCAGCCCAGACGTAGGGCGTGCCGAGTTGGGAGAGGGCGACGCCGACGACGCCTGAATGCGTCGACGGCGGGGCGACGATCGTGTCGGTCGTCGGCGTGATCGCCGAGATTCCGACGACGGTGTCGGCGGCCTGCTGCTCGGTGATGCGGTGCTGAACCGCGAGCCTTGCCTGAGCTGCGGCGGCCATCTGCAACTGGCGGGCGGCCTGAGCGGCCTGAATCTGTGCGATCTGCCCCTTGATCGACGAGAGCAGGCGCTGGCTCTGCGAGATCTTCGATTCGATCGACTGCTTTGCGGCCGTACGCTGCGCGACGAGCCGCTGCTGCGACGCACGCTCCTGCGCGAGCAGGACGCCGTTGCGTTTCACGGCGCGCTTGAAGTGCTTGACCTGGCCGAGCACCTGCGCGTCGAGCGACGTGACGCTCTTCGCACTGTCTATCCCGGTGATCATGTCGTCGAGGCTCTTCGCACCGAGAATGACTTCGAGCGTCGACGTTTGCTCCGACGTGTAGAGCGTCACGAGCCGCGCAGCGATCACGCGTTCGCTCACCTTCAGATTTCGCTTCGCGATGTGCAACTCGTGGCGATTCTCACGAAGGTTTCGCTGTGTCGTCGCGAGTTGCGCGTTTGCCGCGTCGTACTGGGAGCGTGCGCGCTCGAGCGAGTCGGACAGTTGCTGCAACTGACCGAGCACCTGTTGCGCCTCGGCACGTTTTGCGCTGACCGAGGGGTCGGCTGTAGCTGGAACCGCCGCCACGAGGCAGACGCAGATTCCTGCAAGAACGTACGGCGCCTGACCCAACCTACGCAAAACGACCCCCGGATCGAGGGCAGGGTAGGCGCACCGGGTGGGGCCGGTACGTCACGAGTACGGCAGGTTAGCAGGGCTTTCGGACGGGCGTCAATCGACCACCTACCCAAAACTGCTGCGAAAACTGGTGATTTCTCCGCTCAGAGCGGGAGTCCTTCAGGCTGACTGTGGTACGTTCCGCGTCCGTGCTTGGGCAGGCACACACGCCGCGTCGGCGCCTTTTGCCGTTCGTCGCCATCGCAGTTTTGGTACTCACCGCATCCGCGGTCGGCGCAGCCGACGCGTCGCGGACCTCGTCGCTGCAAACACGCGATGCACAACTCGCCGCGAAGTCGCGCGCGGCGGTCCTCGGCCTCTACTCACTCGACGCGCAACTCAGCGCCGCGCGTTCTCGGGTCGCGAGCCTGCGGTCGCAAGCGGCCGCGTTGCGCGCCGAAAAACGCAGCGTTGCGCAGGAGCTCGCGATCGCGCGCCACGGCAGCGCAGTCGCGCAGCGGCAACTCGCGACGCGCCTGCGTCTCCTCTACGAGGAAGGCAACGTCGAACCGCTCGAGATCGTCTTCGGCTCCAAGAACCTCGACGAGGCGATTGCGAACATCGACAACCTGAGCCGCGCGACCAGCCAGGGCAAGGATGTCCTGCGCCAGCTCAAAGCCGCGCGACGCGAGACCGTCGCGGCGCGGCGCACGCTCGCCGCGCGCGGCGCGGCGCTCGACCGGGCGACCGCGCAGGCTCGCACGACGGCGACGACCCTGGCCGAGACGCGGGCGGCACGGAGCTCCTACATCGGCTCGCTCGCCCGGCAGCGCCGGCTCACCGAGCAGCAGATCCGTGGCCTCGAGGCGCGGGCCGAGGCGGCACAGGTGCGCAGCGCGAACCTTCAGCGCACGGCCGCGGCAGCACCCTCCTTCACCACAGTCACCGCGCCTGCACCGCAGACGACGGTCGTCAGCACGGTCACGTCCGGCGCCGGCCGCACCATCACGGTCAGCGCGACCGGCTACTCACTCCACGGGCACACCGCGAGCGGCTTGCCCGTCGGCTGGGGCGTCGTCGCCGTCGACCCCGCGGTGATCCCGCTCGGCTCGCACATGTCGATTCCCGGGTACGGCGAAGCCGTCGCCGCGGACACCGGCGGGTCGGTCGGGGGCACAACGATCGACCTGTGGTTCCCGACGGTCGCGCAAGCGAATGCGTGGGGCCGCCGCACCGTGACGATCGTCGTTCACTGAGACGACGAGACCGCGGGTAGACTTGCGGCCCGGTCAACTGCCCAGGTAGGCCGTGCTCAACGAGCCAGCGAACATTCCAGAGTCAGTCACCCCGCGCGTCGTCCTCGTCGACGACCATGACCTGTTTCGTACAGGGCTACGCAACCTGCTCGAGGAGCAAGACGTGCAGGTTGTCGGTGAGTGCGACAACGGAACCGATGCACTTCGCGCCGTGCGCGAGCTCGCGCCCGACGTCGTCGTGATGGATCTGAACATGCCTGGCATCAGTGGCGTGGAGGCGACGCGACAGATCTCGATGATCGCGCCACTCACACGAGTGCTCGTCCTCACGATCTCCGACGATGACAGCGACGTCATGGACGCGATCCTCGCGGGCGCGTGCGGCTATCTCCTGAAGGACGCGTCGATCACCGAGCTGATGCACGGGATCCAGGCGGCCGCCGTCGGAGAGTCGCTCGTTTCGCCGACGATCGCCGCGAAGGTCCTGCAGCGCGTGCGCGCATCGAGCGCGTCGCATCATGAGGCGCAGACGATCCAGTCGGAGCTGTCGGATCGAGAGATCCAGGTTCTGAAGTTGATTGCGAACGGCAAGGACAACTCGATGATCGCGGGTGAGCTGCACATCAGTCCGAAGACGGTCAAGAACCACATCTCGAACATCCTGATGAAGCTGCAGATCCAGAACCGCATCCAGGCCGCGGTCTACGCGGTTCGCAGCGGAATCGTCTGAGCCAGGCGAGGGGTCGCTAACCGGTGGCGGCGCGCACGATCTCCGCGCGACGCCGCAGGTCGCCGAGCACGCCGCGGAGCCGCGCGAGCTCGCCGTCGGCGCC
>JBBQQU010000042.1:0-12255 GCA_038215565.1 Gaiellales bacterium
CGGACATGTCCGCGCTCCAGACGCGATCTCGCCCCGAGTTCGTCGGAGTGCCGCACCCATGCTCGCCAAAGCAGGAAGGCCGTGGATCCTTCGTCACTCTTCTGCCGAACTTGGTCTGACCAAGAATGGCCCGCCGCGGCCATGTCGGTCGGTCGTTGGCGTCGGGCTGGGTCAGGGCTGCATCGGCACGAGAAAGGACGAGGGCCGCCCCATGGGACGGCCCTCAACCCAGTAACCAGCTTGTACTTCGTAGAGGCGTTTCCGGCCGATTCGCCCGAAGGCGTTTCTGCGGCGCGTTACGCGAGTCCCCCACGCTGGCTAGGCGATTCCCGGTTCAGGTCCCGGGGACGCACCTCTACGAGCTGGTACCTCCACTGCCCGTACTTGAAGTCTCCAACGCCGGACCACCTCCTTTCCGCGGTTAAACCGAAATCTATCTGATCGGACAGGACGGAGGCCGGTCGAGACCCGCGGATCGGCGACCATAGGCCGAGATGGCAACGCCGATCATCTTCGTCCACGGCCTCTCCGCATCCTCGCGGTGGTGGCGTGGCGTCCTGCCCCTGCTCGCGGAGCGCGAGGCGCGCCTCGTCGACCTGCCGCGGTTCGGCCGCTCGTTCCCGCCGGCAGGCGCGACCGCCTGGCTCGCCGCGACGATCAAGCCGAGCGCGCCGGTCGTCCTCGTCGGTCACTCACTCGGCGGCCTCGTCTGCGCGAATCTGGCGGCCGAGCGACCCGAGCTCGTGCGGGCGCTCGTACTCGTCGCGCCGGTCGGTGGGTCGCCGGGGCGTTCGTCGCTCGGCTACGCGACCGGCCTCGCGCGCACCTTCTTTGCGGCGCGGCCGAGCCTGCTCCTGGCGATGACGGCGGACGCGCTGCGAACCGGCCCCGGAGCGCTGCTGCACGGCGCCCACTTCGTGCGCCGGACGACGTTCGAAGGTCACGTCGACGCGCCGACACTGCTGATCTGGGGTGCGCGCGACCGCCTCGTGCCACCCGATGCCGCGGTCGACTGGCAGCGCGCCATCCCCGGCGCTCGCCTGACGGTGATCGACGAAGCTGGGCACGTTCCGATGGTCGAGACGCCATCAGCCTTCGCCGAGCGCCTCCTGGAGTTCCTCGACGACATGGGCGACGGCGCCCGGATGTGACCAGTCGACGGCGTGCGCCGCGCCGTGCACGACGACCAGGCGCCCGGAGACCGCCACACCGGCTAGGCGCTCGGCCCAGGCCTCCCCGCAGATCGGATCGCGGCTCCCGCGAACGACGACGACAGGCACAGCCACCTCGGCGACGCGCTCGGCCATCGGGTGTCGCAACATCGACCGCGCCGCCCGGAGAATCTGCAGCGGCCCATGCCGCACGTAGTCCGCGAGGGCGACCGGGACGAGCGACGGCTGCTCGCGGTAGCTGTCTGCGACCAGCCGAACGAATTGCTCCGGAACGCTCGGCGCGGCGGGGTCCCAGGTCGGCCCGGTGAGCACGAGTGCCCGCACCTGCTCGGGCGAAGAAACAGCGAGCTCCGTTGCGATCTGCGCGCCCAGCGAGTTCGCAACGAGGAGCGAGCCGGGCTCGACCGCAGCAGCGAGTGACTCGGTCAGCTCGTCGAGCGATGCGCCGTGCAGGTCGACGGCGCGCGAGCCGGGAAGGAGCGGCTGCAGCCGCGCGAAGTAGCGGCGGCTGAGGCCGAGGCCGTGAACGAGCGCGATCACGCGGAGAATCTCAGGCGCTCAGCTTCGACCGCCTCACGCACCCAGCAGTCTGCGAGATGGTCGTTCACGACGCCGCACGCCTGCTGCGCGGCGTAGACAGTGGTCGGGCCGACGAAACGGAATCCGGCCAACCGAAGGGTCTTCGCGAGCGCCGCCGATTCCGGCGTCGAGGAGGCCCAATCGACGTGGCCCGTGGGCGCCTGATGGTCTGCCGGCCGGTGCTGCCAGAAGAGCTCGTGCAGCGGCGAGGCGCCGCGCAGGGCGATCGTCGCGCGGGCATTTGCGATCGCCGCCTCGATCTTGCCGCGGTGCCGGACGATCGACGCGTCACCGAGCAACCGCAGGACGTCACGCTCGTCGAACCCGGCAACGCGGTCGGGGTCGAAGCCCGCGAACCCAGCGCGAAATGCCTCGCGCTTCCGCAGGATCGTCAGCCACGAGAGCCCCGACTGAAAGCCCTCCAGGCAAAGGCGCTCGTAGACACCATGCTCGTCGGCCACCGGACGGCCCCACTCCTCGTCGTGATAGGCGATGTAGGCCGGGTCGGCGGTCTCCCAGCAGCGGACGAGGGTCGCCATCAGGACTCAGTCTGAAGGACGGAGCTGGCAGAGTGCAGCACATGCCCGAGGACTACTTCGGTGAGCGCGTGGCTGCCCAGTACGACGACGACTCCGAGATGTTCGATCCGGCGATCGTCGATCCGGTGGTCGACTTCCTCGCCGCGCTCGCAGGCGACGGCGCCGCGCTCGAGCTCGGCATCGGCACCGGGCGCATCGCAGTGCCGCTCGCCGGGCGCGGCGTACGCGTGCATGGCATCGACCTCTCGGCGGCGATGGTCGCGCGACTCCGGGCCAAGCCGGGCGCGGAGTCGATCAGCGTCACGATCGGCGACTTCGCGACGACGACGGTGGACGGCACGTTCTCGCTTGCCTACCTCGTCTTCAACACGATCATGAACCTGACGTCGCAGGCTGAGCAGGTCGCGTGCTTCCAGAATGTCGCGGCGCACCTCAGGCCCGGCGGGTGCTTCGTGATCGAGGTGAGCGTGCCCGATCTCCAGCGGCTCCCGCCCGGCGAAACGGTGCACGCATTCCACATCAGCGCCACCCGGCTCGGGTTCGACGAGTACGACATCGCGCGACAGGGCCTCGTCTCACATCACTACTCGACCGCGGACGGGGAGCTCAGCGTGAACGCCGTGCCGTTCCGCTACGTCTGGCCCTCGGAACTCGACCTGATGGCACGACTCGCAGGCCTCACGCTGCGCGAGCGCTACAGCGGCTTCAAGCGCGAGCCGTTCACGAGCGAAAGCCGCTCGCACGTCTCCGTCTGGGAGAAAACCGCCTAGGCCGCGTCGGTCGGGACGTCGACCTTGACGATCCCGTCGACCACGGTGACCGGATAGGTGTCGACCGGCTCGAACGCCGGCAACGAGAGCGGCCGGCCGCTGCGCAGGTCGAACGCCGAGCCGTGCCGCGGGCAGATCACGCGGCACTCGTCCTGCTCCCAGATCCCCTCGCAGAGCGGGCCGTCATCGTGCGAGCAGCGGTCCTCGAGCGCGTACAGCTCGCCGTTGCAGTTGTAGACGCCGACGGAGGTCCAGCCCACCTTCACGAGCCTCACGGAGCCGGGGCCGAAATCGGCGAGCGGCGCGACGTCGATCAGCAACGTGCGCCGATCAGTCGAGCCGAAGCTCATTCGCGAGGCTCGCCCACTCCTCGGGGAGCGGCGTGCCCTTCGCCTTGTTCAGCGCCACCTTGAGCACGCCGAGCCCGAGGATCGCGCACTTCAGCCGGATCGGCGTCAGCGGGATCCCGATCTCCTCGAGCAGCTCTTCCTTCGGCAGCACGGCGACATCGGCGGCCTTCCGGCCGACCACGAGCTCGCTCAGCATCGAGGTCGCCGCCTGCGAGATCGCGCAACCGCGACCCTCGAAGCCGATCCGCTCGATCGTCTCGCCGTCGGCGGCGAACTTGACGGAGATCGTCACCTCGTCACCGCAGAGCGGGTTCAAGCCCTCCGCCTGCGCGTCCGCATCCTCGATCAACCCATGCCCGCGCGGGCTCTTGTAGTGATCCAGGATGACCTCCCGATACATCTGATCGAGTTCGCTCATGCGAAACCCCAACAACATTTTCTCGCATGCGCGCACTCGCTCCGTCCAGCGCCTCCGTCAAGCCTACGCCGGCGTTCGCTCATGCGAACGTCTCCTTCACCTTCAGGAGACCCGCGATCAGGCGGTCGACGTCCTCGGGCACGGAGTAGAGGTAGAAGCTCGCACGCGTCGTTGCGGCGACGCCGAGCCGCGTCATCAGCGGCTGCGTGCAGTGGTGGCCCGCGCGCACGGCGACGTTCTCCCAGTTCAGGATCTGCGCGACGTCGTGCGGGTGCACGTTCGCAAGCTCGAAGCTGACGATCCCCGTACGCCGGTCGGCCGGCGGGCCGAAGACACGCACGCCGTCGATTTCCGCCATGCGCTCCATCGTCTGCACGGTCAGCTCGTTCTCGTGCTGTTCGATCGCCTCGAGGCCGACCTCCGAGACGTAGTCGAGTGCGATCCCGAAGCCGTACGCCTCGGCGATCGCGGGCGTCCCTGCTTCGAATTTGTAGGGAAGCTCGTTCCAGCTCGTGCGGTCGAGCGCGACCGAGCGGATCATCTCGCCACCGAGGTTGAACGGCTGCATCGCCTCCAGCAACTCGCGTTTGCCCCAGAGCGCGCCGACGCCGCTCGGGCCGCAGAGCTTGTGCGAGGAGAACGCGAGGAAGTCGCAGCCGAGCGCCTGCACGTCGATGTGCCGATGCGGTGCGGCCTGCGCGGCGTCGACGACCATGATCGCGCCCTGCGCGTGCGCCCACTCAGCGAGCTTCTCGACCGGGTTGATCGTCCCGAGCGTGTTCGAGACGAGGTTGTTCGCGACGACCTTGATGTTGCCGCGGGTCGCGATCTCGTCGAGCGCGTCGAGCTGAAGCTCGCCGTAGTCGTCGATCGGGATGTGCGCGAACTGCGCGCCCGTCTTCTTCGCGATGAACTGCCACGGGACAAAGTTTGCGTGATGCTCGAGCTCGGTGATCACGACGACGTCGCCGGGGCCGAGATTCTCGAGGCCCCAGGAGTACGCGATCAGGTTCAGCGCCTCGGTCGCGCTCCGCGTGAAGATCACCTCGCGGTTCGACGGTGCATTGATGTAGGCGCGCACCTTCTCGCGCGCGCCCTCGTAACCGGCCGTCGCATTCTCGGCGAGCGTGTAGACGCCGCGGTGCACGTTGGCGTACGAGTGCTCGTAGAACTCGCGCATCGCGTCGAGCACCTGGCGCGGCTTCTGGGTGGAGGACGCCGAGTCGAGGTAGGCGACAGGCTTGCCGTTCACGAGCTCGTCGAAGACGGCGAAATCGGCGCGCAGTTTCTGCGCATCCAGCGTGGTTGCAGGGGTGATGGCCACCGGCACACTGTAGCCGGGGGCTTCAAGCCGACGATCTCTCGGCCGCGCGCCGATCGGCTCTATCGCCGCAGCACCTTGTCGCAGTGGGAGGTGTGATCGACCCGGTCGACGATCGCGATGTCGTACTCAGTCCCGCAGTCGATCCAATCGAGCGCTCCGTCGCGGGCGTAGATGACGTCGCGACCGCCGCGGCCGATGATCGTGTCGTGGCCCGGACCGCCGACGATCGTGTCGTCGCCGCTTCCCGCCCCGGCAACCCACAGATGCGGTCAGGGCCAGGGGTCCCGTCGAGGCTCTCCGCTTCCCACGTGCCGACGACCGTGCAGTTGAGCACCGACGTCACCAGTGCGGCACGTGCGTCCCCGGGCGTCGGGAAGGTTTCCGTTTTTCTCGACGATCAGTTTCATCGAGGCCGGCCGGCCGATCGCGACCGGGCTCGTCGCCGCAGCGACCCGAAGACGCAGGTCAACACAGCGGTTCGGGCCGACGTCGAACGCGACTCCCGGCTGGAACGTGAACCGACTCAGGGACAGCTGGATCGCAGGCACCTCACACGTTCCGTCGGCGTTCATCTGCTTGACGGGTGCGCTCGGATCGTTGGTTCGAAAGAGAAGACGCCGGATCGACCCCGTAATACGCCGCGACATCGGCGAGATGCCGCTGGAGCCCGCTCGTGGTGTCGATCGTCAAAAGACTCCAGGTGTTACTTCCCGTGATGCGCTCCGTCAGGAGAAGCGGCCCGTTCGGCTGCCAGGCGATTGATCGGCGGTCGGCGCCGTCGGTGGTCAACGCGCGCAGCGGTCCGCCGCCGACGGCCGCGACCCAGACATCGGCGCTCGGCAATCCCGTGGCGGTACTCGACTCCAGGTAGGCGATCTGGGAGCCGTCCGGCGACCAGGTCTGTCAGAAGGATCAGCGGCTCGACGGGGCCGGCGGCCGACGCGAGCGCTGTCGGCATGGACACGAGGAGGAGCACCGCAACGTTGCGCATCATGGGGACAGAGTGGTGCTCAGCTGTAAGCGTGCTGTTTCCCGGGCGAAAGCTTTTCGGTCGCTATCGTGGCCCGTTCATGAGTAGCGGCGAATACATCTTCACCATGTACAAGGTCGACAAGTTCTACGGCGCCGACCGGCAGGTGCTCGCGAACATCTCGCTGTCCTTCCTTCCCGGCGCGAAGATCGGCGTGCTCGGCGCGAACGGGGCCGGCAAGTCGACCGTGCTGAAGATCATGGCGGGCAAGGAAGAGCCGTCCTCCGGCACCGCCGACCTCGCACCGAACGCGACGGTGGGCCTCCTCGAACAGGAGCCCGACCTCGACCCGAAGAAGAACGTGCGCGAGAACGTCGAGGACGGTGTGCGCGAGGTGCGCGACCTGCTCGACCGGTTCAACGCGATCTCCGCACAGTTCTCCGAGCCCGACGCCGACTTCGACACCCTGCTTGCCGAACAGGCGAAGGTGCAGGATCAGATCGACCGGCGCGGCGCGTGGGAGCTCGAATCGCAGCTCGATCACGCCATGGACGCGCTCCGACTTCCCGAAAGCGACCGCGACGTCACGACCCTTTCGGGCGGCGAGCGACGCCGCGTGGCCCTGTGCCGCCTACTGCTCTCGGCACCGGACCTGCTGCTGCTCGACGAGCCGACGAACCATCTCGACGCCGAATCGGTCTACTGGCTCGAGCGGTTCCTGGCCGACTACAAGGGCACCGTCGTCGCGGTCACGCATGACCGGTACTTCCTCGACAACGTCGCCGGCTGGATCCTTGAGCTCGACCGTGGCCGCGGCATCCCCTACCAGGGCAACTACTCGGGCTGGCTCGAGCAGAAGCAGCAACGTCTGATGATCGAGGAGAAGACCGCGTCGAACAGGCAACGCACGCTCGCGCGCGAGCTCGAGTGGGTGCGGATGGCGCCGAAGGCGCGGCACGCGAAGTCGAAAGCGCGCCTCGGGGCGTACGAGAAGCTGCTCGCGAGCGAGGACGGCGTCTCGCTCGACAAGGTCGAGATCCACATCCCGCCCGGCCCGAGGCTCGGCGACCTCGTGATCGACGCCAAGGGCGTGTCGAAGGGCTTCGGCGACCGGCTGCTCTTCGGCGACCTGACGTTCTCACTGCCGCCCGCGGGCATCGTCGGTGTGATCGGGCCGAACGGCGCCGGCAAGACGACGCTCTTCCGCATGATCGCGGGCGAGGAGACGCCGGACTCGGGTGAGTTGCGGATCGGCGACACCGTGCAGCTCGGCTACGTCGACCAGTCACGTGCCAGCCTCGATCCTAAGAGCACCGTGTGGAAGGAGATCTCGGGCGGACAGGATCTGATCCTGCTCGGCAAGAAGGAGATCAACTCGCGCCAGTACACATCATGGTTCAACTTCCGCGGCGGCGACCAGCAGAAGCCGGTCGGTCAGCTGTCGGGCGGCGAGCGCAACCGCGTGCACCTCGCGAAGATGTTGAAGAGCGGCGGCAACGTGCTGCTGCTCGACGAGCCGACGAACGACCTGGATGTCGACACGCTACGCGCGCTCGAAGATGCACTGCTCGACTTCGCCGGCTGCGCCGTCGTGATCACCCATGATCGCTGGTTCCTCGACCGCGTCGCGACGCACATCCTCGCGTTCGAGGGCGACTCCGAGGTGACGTGGTTCGAAGGCGACTGGGCCGAGTACGCCGAGTGGGTCAAGGAAACGCGCGGCCCGGAGGCCCTCGAGCCGCACCGGATCAAGTACAAGCCGCTCGTCCGCGCCTAGTCCGCGACCCTCGGGGCGTAGCGATGGTGGAGCAGCAAGACGTTGCCATCGGGATCGGCGAACGGCGCCATGTGGCAGACGCCGCTGTCCATCGTCTCGCCGAAGAACGACACCCCTCGCTCCTCGAGAGCGGCGCGGGCTGCGGCGACGTCGTTGACGTGGAAGGCGATCGGGTGGGTGCTCGGCGTGAACTCGCGGCCGATCGCAGCGGCGTCCAGCACCTGGAGGGTGAGGTTCCCCGTCTCGTACTCGGCTCCAGGGATCCGCTCGTACCGTGCGGAGCACTCCAGGCCAAGCGTCGTCTCGTAGAACGTGGCGGCGGCGGCGAAGTCCGAAACGAACACGGTCGCGAAATCGACGCCGGTGATGTGAGGTTGTGAGGTGGTCATGCAGCCATGCTCGCACGTTCTATCCTTGCGACCGTGACGATCCATCGCCTCGACCCCGTCGAGTTGCGGGTTCTCGGCTGCCTCATCGAGAAGCAGCGGACAACCCCGGAGCAGTACCCGCTGACGCTGAACGCGCTACGGCTCGCATGCAACCAGGCCACGAACCGCGACCCCGTCCTCGAGCTCGACGAGCCACAGGTACGCGCCGCCGCCCAGAGCCTCGGCACGCGCGGGTACGCGCGGCTCGCGACCGGCCCGGGCTCGCGGACCGCGAAGTACCGCCAGCTCTTCGCCGAGGCGCTCGACCTGCTGCCGTCCCAGGTCTCGATCCTCGGCGTGCTGATGCTGCGCGGCCCGCAAACCGTGGCGGAGCTGAAGACCCGCTGCGAGCGGCTGCATCACTTCGCGGACGCCGCGCAGGTGGAATCGACCCTCGCCGGCCTTGAGGAACGCGAGCTCACGCACCTGCTGCCGCGGCGCCCGGGGCAGCGCGAGGAGCGCTGGACGCACCTGCTCGCCGAGACGCCGTCGGAGAGTGACGAGCCGCCCGCCGAGCCGGGCGAGCCCCGCGAGCCGACCTCAGTCGAGCGACGGCTGCAACAACTCGAGGATCGCGTGGGCGAACTGGAACGGCGACTCGCCGAACGCAACTTGCTCGACCGAGGGGACGGGCGTACGCTCGGATAATGGCGACCTTCGACACGGTGCGCGTCGCGGCGATCCAGGCGACCTCGGTCGTGCTCGACGCGGACGCAACGATCGACAAGGCGATCGGGCTGCTCGACGATGCGGCCGAAGCGGGCGCGCAACTCGCTGTCCTCCCGGAATGCTTCGTCTCGCTCTACCCCGACTGGACGTGGATCGCGGCCGCATGCGCCGACCGCGGTGCAGCCGACGAGCTCTACGCACGCATGTGGGAAGAAAGCGTGACGGTTCCCGGCCCCCAGATCGACCGGCTCGTCGAGGCCTGCAGCCGCAACGGGATCCACTGCGTGATCGGCGTCAACGAGCGCGACGCGGACGGCACGTACACGCTCTACAACTCGTTCGTCGTGCTCGGCCCGGCCGGCGTTCTGCACGTGCACCGAAAGCTGATGCCGACGAAGCACGAGCGGATGTTCCACGGCTTCGGCGACGGGAGCGACCTTCGCGTCGTCGACACTCCGTTCGGGCGCATCGGCGGCCTGATCTGCTGGGAGAACCGGATGCCGCTCGCGCGCTACCTCGTCTACCGCGGTGCGCCCCAGCTCTGGGTGGCGCCGACAGCCGACACGAGCGACGGCTGGATCGCGCTGCTCCAGACGATCGCGATCGAGTCGGGCACGTACGCGATCGGGGCACCGCAGTACGTCGAGCGCGCGTCGTTCCCCGCCGACTTCCCGACGGCGCTGCCGGACGACGACGTCTTCATGCGCGGCGGGGCGGTGGTCGTCGGCCCGCGCGGCGAGGTGCTCGCCGGGCCGCTCTACGGCGTGGAGGGCATGGTGATCGCCGACTGCGACCTCCGCGCCGGCCTGCGGACGCGCGCATGGTTCGACCCCGTCGGCCATTACGCGCGCGAGGACGTGCTGCTAGGCCTGCTCGGCGAGCCGGCGCCGCCTCCGGCGGGCGAATCGCGGGCGGCGCTCCTCGACTGATTACGAACGGAAGAGGATCGACGCGAAACCGAGAAAGACAAGCACCAGAAAGACGAACGCTGCCGCAGCGGGGGACGTGAGGGACATCGAGCACCTCCGCTGATCGAGGGAGCACTCATCGTGTCACCGGGTCGAGCGCGCAGGAATCCCTGGGTCGAGTGATCCGGGCCGAAGCTCTATCTAGGCCTGCGGGATGCGGGCTTCGAGCGCGGCGCCGAGCGCCTCGCGGACTGGCTCGAGCTCGATGCGGTCGAGCACATCCTGAAAGAAGCCGCGCACGATCAACCGCTCCGCCTCTTCGCGTGAAAGGCCACGCGCCATCAGATAGAAGAGCTCCTCGCGATTCACGCGGCCGAGCGTGGCCCCGTGCGTGCAGCGAACGTCGTTCGCCATGATCTCGAGGCCCGGGATCGAGTCCGCGTGCGCGGAGTCGGAAAGCAGCAAATTTCGGTTCTCCTGGTAGGCGTTCGTCTTCTGCGCATCCTCTTCGACGCGAATCATCCCGCGCCACACCGCGGATGCACTCTCGCGGAGCGCGCCCTTGAACGCGAAGTCGCTCTCGGTATTCGGCGCGATGTGCTCCTGGAACGTGTCGTAGTCGAGATGCTGCTCGCCGTCTGCGAAGTACGCGCCCGTGACGCGCGAGGTCGCGCCCTCACCTGCGAGGTCGTTCTCGATCCACACCTTGCCGCGCTTGGAACCGAACCCGCCGATCACCCAGTCGAGCTCGCTGTCGCGCTCGAGCCACGCCTTGTGACGTGCGAAGTGCCAGGTCTCGGTCGAGAGGTTCTGCAACGAGACGTACTCGATCTTCGCGTGCTCGCCGACGAAGAGCTCGACGACGGTGTTCGAGTACGCCTCGAGATCCGGGGAAGCGGACGAAAGATCCTCGATCAGCGAGAAGCGCGCGCCCTCGTCGGCGATCACCACCATGCGCCAGTGCAGCGTGCCGCCCGTCGAGGTGACCTGGACATACAGCGGCTTGTCGAGCTCGACGCCCTTGGGCACGTGCACGAGCAGGCCGTGCTCCCATTCCGCGAGATTCTGCATCGCGAACTTGTCGTCGTCCGGAATCAGCTTCGAGTCGTAGTCAGCGGGCAGGAGCGCAAACGTGACGCCGTCCGGCGCAGAGAGGATCTCGATTCCCGCTTCGGTGACGACCGCGCGCCCGGAGACGTCGAGATCAAGCGCGTCGGCGCGCGGCGCGGCGGCCGAGCCACGGCCACTCTGAGCAAAGGCGTCGGCGTCGAAGCCACGCAGACTCGTGAAGCGCCAGTGCTCGTCGGAGGCCGACGGCATCGGCAGCGCGTCGTAGCGCTCCTTCGCCTCGGCGCGCGTGAGCACACCCGCGCGCGGGACGGCGATGAGCTCAGTCATGAGGCACATACCGCCGATGCAGCATCAACGCGTTTCCATCCGGGTCTTCGAACGACGCCATGTGGCACACACCGGTGTCGACCGTCTCCTCCTTGAACTTCACGCCCTTCTGGATCAGGGCCTTCCGCGCCGCCTCGACGTCCTTCACGCGCAGCGCGATCTCGTTCGTGTTCGGCGCGAACGGCAGATCGATCTTCTCCGGCTCCCACACAGACAGCGTCACCTGGCCGGCCTTCACCTCGAAGCCGACCGGTGTGTCGGTCTCGAGCGGCAGCCCGAGGGTCTCGAGGTAAAACCGGCGCGCGCGTTGGATGTTGCGGGACGGGAGCGACACGTAGTCGACCCGCTCAACCTGGATCAAAAACGGACCCCGCTCAACCGACCGATCCCTCCATCTGGAGTTGGATCAAGCGGTTCATCTCGACCGCGTACTCGAGCGGCAGCTCCTTCGTGATCGGCTCGACGAAGCCGCTGACGACCATCGCCGAGGCCTCGGCCTCATTCAGGCCGCGCGACATGAGATAGAAGAGCTGCTCCTCGCCGATCTTCGAGACGGTCGCCTCGTGGCCGATGTCGACGTCGTTCTCGTCGATCTGAATGTACGGGTAGGTGTCGGAGCGCGATTCGTCGTCGAGGATCAGTGCGTCGCAGACGACCTTCGACTTCGAGCCGTGCGCACCCTTCGCAACCTGGAGCAACCCGCGGTAACCGGCCCGCCCGCCGTTCTTCGAGATCGACTTCGACGTGATCACGCTCGTCGTGCGCGGCGCGACGTGGACGCACTTGCCGCCCGCATCCTGGTGCTGACCGGAGCCCGCGAACGCGATCGAGAGCACCTCGCCGTGCGCCCTTGCGCCCATCAGCCAGATCGCTGGATACTTCATCGTCAGCTTCGAGCCGAGGTTCCCGTCGACCCACTCCATCGTCGCGTCCTCGTAGGCCACGGCACGCTT
>JBBQQU010000043.1:0-11724 GCA_038215565.1 Gaiellales bacterium
CTCGCCCCGACCATCGACGGGGATCGGGCAGAACGTTGCGCGGGAGCGCTGCGCGATCTGCTGCCAGGGCACGAGGTACGCGTCGAGCCAGGCCCCAGCGACCGCCGCCTCGACGATCAAGCTGTACGGCCTTTAACCAACTGAACCTTCCATCTGGAGCTGGATCAGCCGGTTCATCTCGACGGCGTATTCGAGCGGCAGCTCCTTGGTGATCGGCTCGACGAAGCCGCTGACCACCATCGCAGAGGCCTCCGCCTCGTTCAGCCCGCGCGACATGAGGTAGAAGAGCTGTTCCTCGCCGATCTTCGAGACGGTCGCCTCGTGGCCGATGTCGACGTCGTTCTCGTCGATCTGGATGTACGGGTAGGTGTCGCTGCGCGACTCGTCGTCGAGGATCAGCGCGTCACAGACGACCTTCGACTTCGATCCGTGCGCGCCCTTCGCCACCTGGAGCAAGCCGCGGTACCCCGCCCGGCCACCGTTCTTCGAGATCGACTTCGACGTGATCACGCTCGTCGTGTTCGGCGCAGCGTGCACGCACTTGCCACCCGCGTCCTGATGCTGGCCCTTGCCTGCGAATGCGATCGACAGCACCTCGCCGTGCGCGCCGTCACCGAGCAGCCAGATCGCCGGGTACTTCATGGTCAGCTTCGACCCGAGGTTCCCGTCGACCCACTCCATCGTCGCGTTCTGCTCCGCGACCGCGCGCTTCGTGACGAGGTTGTAGACGTTCGTCGACCAGTTCTGGATCGTCGTGTACCGGCAGCGGCCGCCCTTCTTCACGACGATCTCGACGACCGCCGAATGCAGCGAGTCGGAGGAGTAGATCGGCGCGGTGCAGCCCTCCACGTAGTGCACGTACGCGTCCTCGTCGACGATGATCAGCGTGCGCTCGAACTGGCCCATGTTCTCCGCGTTGATGCGGAAGTACGCCTGGAGCGGCAGGTCGATGTGGACGCCCGGCGGCACGTAGATGAACGAGCCGCCCGACCAGACGGCGCTGTTCAACGCAGCGAACTTGTTGTCGTTCTGCGGGATGATCGTCCCCATGTACTGCTTGACGACGTCCTCATGGTCGCGCAGCGCCGAGTCCATGTCGAGGAAGATGACGCCCTTTTTCTCGAGCGACTCCTGAAGCTTGTGGTAGACGACCTCGCTCTCGTACTGCGCACCGACCCCGGCGAGGTACTTCTTCTCAGCCTCGGGGATGCCGAGCTTGTCCCACGTTTCCTTGATGTCGGCGGGCAGGTCGGCCCATGAGTCCGCCTGATTCTCGGTCGGCTTGATGTAGTAGAAGATGTTGTCGAAGTCGATGTCCTGCAGCGTCTGACCGCCGCCCCACGTGGGCATCGGCCGCGCAAGGAAGTAGTCGAGCGACTTGTGACGGAACTTCCGCATCCAGTCCGGCTCGTTCTTGTGCGAGGAGATGGCGTCGACGAGCTCGTGCGACAGGCCGCGGCCCGACTTGAAGAAGTAGTCCTCGGGGACGTTGAAGCCGTATTTGACCTCGTAGTCCGAGCCGATGCCCTGGACGATTTCTGTCTCGGTCTGTGCCATTACGCCTTCACCTCTTCCTTCTCCCATTGCTCGTAGCCTGAGACCTCGAGCTTCTGTGCCAGCTCTGCGCCGCCCTCTTCGACGATCTTGCCGTCGACGAAGACGTGCACGAAGTCTGGCTTGATGTAGTTCAGGATCCGCTGGTAATGCGTGATCACGAGCGCGCCCATGTTCGGGCCGACAAGCTTCTGGACGCCTTCGGCCACGATCTTCAACGCGTCGATGTCGAGCCCGGAGTCGGTCTCGTCGAGCACCGCGATCTTCGGCTGCAGCATCGCCATCTGGAGGATCTCGACGCGCTTCTTCTCGCCGCCCGAGAACCCGTCGTTCAGGTAGCGCGACGCGAGCTCGCGGCTGACCTTCAAATGATCCATCTGGGCGAGGAACTCCTTGCGGAACGCCGGGATCGGCATCGGGTCGTCGACGCCGCCGTTCCGCGCCTTGCGCACCGCGTTGATCGCCTGACGGAGGAAGTTCGTCACGGTCACGCCGGCGATGGCGTGCGGGTACTGGAACGCGAGGAAGAGCCCGGCCTGGGCGCGCTCATCGGCACCCGCTTCGGTGATGTCGGCACCGTCGAGCAGGATCTGCCCCTCGGTGATCACGTAGGCGGGATGCCCGGCGATCGCGTAGGCGAGGGTCGACTTACCCGAGCCGTTCGGCCCCATGATCGCGTGCACTTCGCCCGACGAGACCGCGAGATCGACGCCCTTCACGATCTCGGTGCCGTCCTCGAGCGAGACGTGCACGTTCTTGAGCTCCAGCGTCGCCAACTGATCAACCACTCCTTTGTGACAGCTTCTTCCAAGCGCACAAGCTGCATCGTGCGCAAGTTCGTGCCGCGCATGGTAGCCCAGCAGGGTCGTACGGGAGGAGCGCCAACGGGGTCGCTCGCGAACGCCCTTCCGCTCTGAACCTGCCGCAAAACGCTGCTACGCTTGCCGCATGGGAAACATCGGAGCCCCGGAGATCATCGGCCTGCTTCTGCTCGCCCTGCTGCTCTTCGGCGCGAAGCGGTTGCCGGAAATCGGCCGCTCGCTCGGCTCAGGCATGCGTGAGTTCAAGGACTCGGTCAGCGGTGTCACGAAGATCGACGATCCGCCCACGCAACTCCCGGTCGGCACACACGAGTCGACGCCCGCGCCGCCGCGCGAGAACGAAACCGTTCTCTAAGAGCACGTGCTGCTGCCACGCCGCCTGAACCACGGCGACGAGGCCACGCTCGTCGAGCACCTCGAAGAGCTGCGGCAACGCCTGTTCGTCTGCCTCGGCGCCCTGCTCGCCGGCGCGATCGTCGGCTTCATCTTCCACCACCGGGTCATCCACTGGCTGATCCTCGCGCTGCCCCATTCACACCGGCAGCTCCTGACGCTCAGCCCAGGCGAGCCGTTCATCACCTCGATGTGGGTGAGCGTCTACGCAGGCTTCCTGCTTGCCCTGCCGGTGATCCTCTGGCAGGTGTGGGGCTTCCTGATCCCTGCCTTCGACCCCGGGCACGAGCGGCTGCTGAAGTACTTCGTCGTGCTCGCGACCGGCCTGATGATCGCGGGCGTCGCATTCGGCTACTTCTTCGCGCTGCCGAGCGCGACGAGTTTCCTCACGAACTACGACAACTCGATCTACGACATCCAGATCCGCGCGAAGGACTATCTCTCGTTCGCGGTCAAGGTGCTGATCGGGATGGCGATCGTGTTCGAGATGCCGATCTTCGTGATCGGCCTCACACGGCTCGGGGTGCTCTCGACGCAGACGTTGCGCTCGAAGCGGCGCGTCGGCTATTTCATCGTCGCGTGCGTCGCCGTCGCACTGCCGGGCGTCGACCCGATCACGACGACGTTCGAGGCGATCCCCCTCGCGATCCTCTACGAGGCTTCGATCTGGCTCTCCGTCCTGCTCGACCGCAGGTCAGCGCGTGGCCGCGCCGCGACCGCCGGCGTGTGACCGAGCTCTCGGCCGACTGGGTCCTCCCCGTCGACGGCCCGCCGATCGAAGGCGGACGTGTGCGCTACGAGAACGGCGTGCTCGTCGAAGTCGGCCCGGGACGAGCGGAGCGCCATTTCGCCGACGCCGCGATCGTGCCCGGGTTCGTGAACGCGCACTCGCACCTCGAATACGCCGTGTACGCGGGCTTCGGCGACGGCTTCCCTTTCGGCCCCTGGATCGAGCTGCACATCGAGCGGAAGAACCGGCTCGGCCCGGACGAGATGCTCGCGAGCGCCCGGCGCGGCGTCGCCGACTCGCTCGCCTCGGGCATCACGACCACCGCCGACTACGCGTTCTCCGGCGCTGCGGCGCAGGCGGCCGCCGAGCACGGCCTGCGCGCGATCGTCTACCTCGAAGTCTTCGGCGGTGACCCGGCCGAGGCGGAACGCCGGTTCGAGGGAATGCGCGCGGCGATCACGCCGAGCCCGCTCGTGAAGATCGGGATCTCCCCGCACGCCCCCTACTCGTGCTCGCTCGAGGTCTACGCCTGGTGCCTGTCACTCGGCATTCCCGTGGGCACGCATCTCGCGGAGAGCACGAACGAGAACGACTGGCTGATCGGCGGCACGGGCCCATTGACCGCGATCGCGCCGATCCTCCAGCCGCCGACCGGCAAGCGCGCGGTCGCGACGCTCGAGTCGGTCCTCGGGCCTGATCTTCTGTGCGCCCACTGCGTCGAGGTGAACGCCGAGGAAATCGCCCTGCTTGCCACGCGAGGGGTGCCGGTTGCCCATTGCCCGCGCTCGAACGCCCTCCTTGGTTGCGGGATCGCGCCCCTCACCGACCTGCGCGCCGCGGGTGTCGTCGTCGGCCTCGGGACCGACTCTCCCGCGTCGGCGCCGTCGTTCGACGTCTTCGAGGAGATGCGGGCGGCGATCTACGCAGCGCGCGGGCGCGAGCGGCGCGCAGATGCCCTCCTTGCGACCGACGCCCTCTCGCTGGCCACGCTCGATGCGGCACGCTCGCTGCGAATGGACGCGCAGGTGGGTACGCTGACGCCCGGCAAGCGCGCCGACCTGACGGTCGTGTCGCTCGCGGGGAGCCCCTACCATCCGGTCGAGGACCCTGCAGCGGCCGTCGTCTTCGGTGGCTCGCCGGAACGGGTGCTCGAAACGATCGTCGACGGCCAGATCCGGTACACGAGCGAGGAATCCGATACGTGGCAAGAGGTACGCAGCACCGCAAACGCCGCCCGGCGGCAGATGCTCGCCCCGCGGCGGTAGCCCGCCCGCGTAAACAGAAGCCGCCCGAGTGGCAGGACGAGCTGTTCTTCCAGCGGCTGCGCAACCACGCCAAGTGGATGTTCGTCCTCCTCGCGATCGCCTTCGCGGTCGGGTTCGTGTTCTTCGGCGTCGGCTCCGGCTCGACCGGGATCTCAGACATCCTCCAGAACGCCTTCAACTTCGGGTCCGGTGGCGGCACCTCGATCTCGAAGCTCGAGCGCAAGACCGTGAAGCACCCGCAGGAGGCGAAGGCGTGGCGCGATCTCGCGACCGCCTACGAGCAGAAGCAGCGCACGCAGGACGCCGTGAATGCACTCGAGCGTTATACGGCGCTCCGCCCGAAGGACCAGAGCGCACTCGCCGAGCTCGCATCGCAGTACGGGACGCTTGCGACCAACTACTCGAACGACTACGCGATCGCGCAACAGCAGGCGACGGCTCAGTCGTCTCCCGCGATCGCGTTTGCGCCGCTCGCAACCACCCCGTTCGGCAAGGCATTCAACGATCCCGCCGCACTGAAGGACCCCATCGCGAGCGCCGTGCAGACGCTCGCCACAACCAGGCAGACGACGGCGTACACGCAGTACCAGAACGCTCAGAAAAGCGCCGAGGGCGTGTACAAGAAGCTCAGCGCCCTGAATCCGAGCGACGCCACCACGCAAATCCAGCTCGGCCAGGCCGCGCAGGCGGCAAATGACACCGCGGTGGCGGTCGCTGCCTACCAGAAGTTCTTGAAGCTCGCACCCTCCGACCCGCTTGCCCCTCAGGTGAAGCAGGTGCTGAAGAGCCTCGCCGGCACCACTGGCAGCACCTCGAAGAGCACGTCCGGTTAAACTCAGCCGGCGGTTCGCGCCGTTCAATCCGAGACGGGGGAAACATGAATTTCGACATCAAGACCGAGCAGCTCTCCGACCACGCGTACGTGATCTCTCTGGCGGGCGAAGTCGACCTCTACACGGCCCCGGAGTTCAAGCAACAGCTGCTCGAGGTGATCGGACAGGACGCGAAGCACGTGATCGTCGATCTCTCATCGACGACGTTCATCGACTCGACCACCCTCGGCGTCCTCGTCGGCGGAGTCAAGCGCCTCCGCACGAACGACGGCCAGCTCTCCCTCGTTTGCAGCGACCGGAACATCACCAAGATCTTCGAGATCACGGGCCTCGACAAAGTGTTCGTGATCTACGGCTCACGTGACGAGGCGATTTCCACGCTCGACCAGGCCCCTCAAGCGACCTGATCCGAAGCTTGCGCACAGCACTCGTCCCCATCGCCTTGCTTCTCGTCACGCTCGCCGCGTCGGGCTGTGGCGCGGTCGGTCGCGTGACCTCGGGCGACGCCAGTAACGGCAAACGCCTCTTTTCGGCCGCCCCCAAGACCTCTCGGCCCTCCTGTGCGTCGTGCCACACGCTCGCAGACGCGAAGTCCCAGGGTGCCGTCGGGCCGAACCTCGACGACGCCTTCTCCTCTGACAAGACGCAGGGCTTCTCCGAGCAGACGCTTCGCGACGTCGTCCGCGGCCAGATCGCCTACCCCGAGGCCCCCATGCCGGCGAACCTCTACCGCGGGCAGGACGCAAAAGACGTCTCTGCCTACGTGGCGAAATGCGCCGGGAACGCATTCTGCGGCGTGACCGCGTCGAAGCCGCCCGAGGCAGGCGGCAGCACGACGACGACCGCCACAACGACGACGACCGCCACGACGACGACTGCGGGCGGGGGCGGCGGCGGGGCCGTTGCCGTCGGGAAGCAGGTGTACGCGTCGGCGGGCTGCGGCGGCTGCCACACGCTGAAGGACGCCGGGTCCTCTGGCAACGTGGGGCCGAACCTTGATCAGCTGAAAGCGAGCGAGGCACGCGTCGCCCACCAGGTCGAGGTCGGGGGCGGCCCGATGCCCGCCTTCAAGGGCACGCTGAGCGCCGCACAGATCCAAGCCGTCGCGACGTACGTCGCAGCCGTCGCCGGCAAGTAGCCGGTAGATAGACCTGGTAGATAGACCTAGCGCAGGCGCTTACCGAGGGCGATGTACGGCGGATAGCCGACGCCGAAATCGATGCTCGCAAGCTCCGACCAGCCATTCTTCGCGTAGAAGCTGCGGGCCTTGCGTGAGCCGAGCTGCGTCGAGAGGAGCGCACGGTCGTGCGGTTGGCGGGTGAGGAGCTGCGCGAGGAGGGCGCTACCGATCCCGCGGCGCTGCGAGGAGGGCCGGACGTGCAGCTCGACGATCTCGAAGTGCGGCGGATCGAGCCAGTCGGCGCGTTGGGCGGCCGTGAGCGAACGTCCGACGCATTCAGTCCACCACTGGCCGTAGGCCCCCGTGTAGCCGTAGCCGAAGCCTGCGACCTCGTCGCCCTCCCGCGCGACGAGAAAGACGAAGTCGTCGCGCTCGACGTGGCGTGGGAGGCGCTCACGCGCCCAGTCGTCGGACAGGGCACCCGCGCCGAGCGCCGAGCGGTGGATCTCACGCAGTTCGGCCGCGAGCGGCAGCGGGTCGACGGCCTCGACTATGAGCGCGGCTCGGTCGTGTCGGAGGTTCCCTCCCGCAGTCGCAGCACCCGCCAGACGACGACGGCGCTGAGCACGATGAACACCGCGAGACCGAGCCACCGGCTGATCAGCGATCCGACCACGATCAACGCGAAGTAAACGATCGTCGCAAGGAGAAACCGGAACGCGTCGGCCTCGTTGCGGATCGGGTTTCTCACGGCCCGCCTCTAGAGCAGGTAGACGGTCACGTAGACGACGATCCACATCACGTCGACGAAGTGCCAGTAGATGCCCCCGAGCTCGACGCCGTGGTGGTGCTCGGGAGAGAAATGCCCCCGAAACGCGCGGATCGTCATCACGAGGAGGATCATCAGGCCGATGAAGACGTGGGCGCCGTGGAGCCCGGTGAGGCCGAAGAAGGTCGCGGCGAACGACGTGTCACTCGTGTTGAAACCGATGCGGTGGTACTCGATCACCTGCGTCAGCAGGAAGGTCAGGCCGAGCAGGAACGTGAGCGCAAGGCCGGCCTTCAGACCGGAGCGGTTGCCCTTCTTCACCGAGGAATCCGCCCAGTGCATCGTGAAGCTCGACGTGACGAGGATCAGCGTGTTGATGCCGGCGACGAACGCAGGACGATGGAACCCCACGGGCGGCCAGTGGCCGCCGACGCCGTGGTTCACGACCCGGTCGAAGAAGTAGACCGTGAAGAACGAGCCGAACAGCATGATCTCCGACCCGATGAAGAGGAACATGCCGAGCAGGGCCGGCGACACGCGCGAGCTGTAATGGATCGGCGGCGGGCCATGGTGTTCCAGGCCGTGCTCTTCCGCGTGCGCGGTCATTGCACCCCTGCCGGCGGCGCCGAGATGACGTGATCGACCGGCAAGCCGGTGTCCTTGCGCAGCCGCTGCACGAGGTCACGCCGCAGCCAGCCGCTGCGCTCGCCGGGAAACGTCGAGACGATGATCTCGTCGACCCGTTCGTCGTTGACGACCTGACGGGCCGCCGTGTACGCGTCGGGGTGAACGACCTGACCGTGCGCATCGATCCCCTCACCGCGAAGCTGCGTCAGCGCCAGGCGAAGGCGACGGTCCGCATCGGCATGCTCTTCCTCGTCGCCCTGCGGAGCGACGATCAGAAAGCTTGCCGCACCACCCGCGGCTCGCTTACGGAGGCGGTCGAGGAGCTCGTGGGAAAGGACGGTCTGGTTCGCGATCACGAGCACGTTTCGGTCGTCGCCCGCAGGTTCTCGCTCGACGACCACGTGTTGCACCGGGACCGGCGCGGCGATGCGCTCGATCTCGTGCACGACATCGCGGCGAAGCCACCCGGAGCGATCCGCACCGTGCGTCGACACGATGATCTCGTCGACCTGCGGCTCGAGCTGAGCGAAAGCATCCTTCACGGCCTGCACGGGCCCGGTCTCGACGACGAACCCCTGGGCGGTGACGCCGCCCTCACGCAGCGCCCGCAACACACGATCGAGACGGCGGCCCGCCGCCGCTCGGCGCGTGTCGTCGTAGATCACATAACCCTGCGCCGGTTCGTTCACGGGCGCGATCACGGTGACTCGGTCGTCTCGGCCGACGGCGCCGCTAACCGCGTCCTGCAGCGTCTGCGACGCGGCCGTCTCGTTCGCGATCACGAGAAAGTGGGCCATCGGATTCAGTCGCCGCCGGCCGGCTCGGGAACGGGAGTCGGGACGCCGAAGATCGCGTGCCGCGCGCCCGGAACGCCGTACTCGTACGGGCTACCGACGACCTGCGGGATCTCGTCGAAGTTGAAGATCGGCGGCGGCGACGAGACCTGCCACTCGAGCGTCATCGCGCGCCACGGGTTTCCGGGCGCCGGCTCACCGTGCGACCACGACCGGATCATGTTGTAGAGGAACACGAGCGTGGAGGCGCCGAGGCCGAACGATGCGATCGAGATGAAGAGGTTGATATCGCCGAACCGGCTCGCGTAGTCCGCGACGCGACGCGGCATCCCCTGCAGTCCGATGTAGTGCATCGGGAAGAACGTGAGGTTGAAGCCGATGAAGGTCAGCCAGAAGTGGAGCTTGCCGAGCCGCTCGTCGTACATCCGGCCCGTCATCTTCGGGAACCAGTAGTAGATCCCCGCGAAGATCGTGAACACGGAGCCGCCGAAGAGCACGTAGTGGATGTGTGCGACGATGAAGTACGTGTCGCTCGCGTGGATGTCGATCGGCACCGAGGCGAGGTAGATGCCTGAGAGACCTCCGATCACGAACATCGAGATGAAGCCGAGCGCGAAGAGCATTGGCGTCGAGAATCGGATCCGCCCTTCCCACATCGTCGCGAGCCACGAGAAAACCTTCACGCCCGTCGGCACCGCGATCACCATCGACGTGACCATCATCGGCACGCGCAGCCAGCCGGCCATGCCGGCGACGAACATGTGGTGCGCCCATACCGAGAAACCGAGTACGAGGATCGCCATGAGCGAAAGCGCCATCAGCCGGTAGCCGAACACCGGCTTGCGGCTCATCACTGAGACGACCTCGCTGATGATCCCGAAGCCGGGCAGGATCATGATGTACACCGCGGGGTGCGAGTAGAACCAGAAGATGTGTTGGTACCCGAGCACATACCCGCCGCCGCCCGGCTCGAAGAAGTTCGTGTGCAGGACGCGGTCGAACATGACGAAGAACTGCGACCCGGCGATGAACGGCGTCGCGATCACGACGAGCATCGAGGTCGTGAAGTTCGCCCAGACGAGGAGCGGCATGCGCCAGAACGTCATCCCGGGCGCACGCATCGTGATGATCGTCACGAGGAAGTTGAGCGCGGTCATGATCGAGCTCGCGCCGGCCCACTGGACGCCCATGTTGAAGAACACCTGGCCGAGTGGCTGGTGCGAGCAGAGCGGCGCATAGCAGGTCCACCCCGCGGACGGCCCGCCGCCGGGAACGGCCATGCCGGCGAGGAGCATCACGCCTGCGATCGGCAGCAGCCAGAACGAGAGGGCGTTCAACCGCGGGAACGCCATGTCGGCCGCGCCGAGCATCAGCGGGATCACGTAGTTGCCGAGCCCGGCGAAGGCCGGGATCACAAACAGGAAGATCATCAGCGCCGCGTGGTTCGAGACCAGGACGTTGAACGTCTGCGGGTTGAAGAACTGGTCGCCCGGCTGGGCGAGCTCGGCGCGGAAGAGCATCGCGAGCATCCCGCCGATGCAGAAGAAGATGAGCGTCGTGACGACGTACTGGATCCCGATCACCTTGTGGTCGGTGTTGACCCGGAAGTAGTCGCGCCAGGACGTCGCGCCGTGGCTCGAGTGGTCGTCCTCGACCGTCGGGCGGCCGGACGCGTAGTGCGCCCAGTAGTCGAAGCCGCCGAGGCCGACCAGGAAGCCGAACGGGACGGTCACGAGCTCGACCGTGAGGATCACGGAGCCCTTCCAGACCGGGTTCCAGTGCGCGAGCCAGCGGATCAGCACCGGCAGCCCGACGCCGATGCCGAAGAAGATCGGCGTCACCCAGAGGACGCGCAGCCAGCCTGGACCGGTCAGGCGCTTGATGCCGGCCCGCGCGGGCGCGGTGTGATGTTCGTGCAGGTCGGTCACTTCGCGCTCTGCTCCAGATACTGCACGAGCTGGTTGAGCTTGTCCGGCGGGATCGACGTGCCGAAATCGGAAGGCATCACATTCTGGTACCCGGGCGCGATGTACGCGGCCGGCTTCACGATCAACTCCTTGATGAACGCCGCGAGCGGCTGGCCCGCCTTTGCGGCCGCCGACTTCAGGTTGTCGAGATCAGGTCCGGTGGTACCGAGCGCGCCGGGGGCCGTCTTCAGGGTGTGGCAGCCGCCGCACCCGGACTGCTGGAAGACCGCCAGCCCGGGCGGCCCTGTGTTGGCCGCGCCGCCGCTCTTCACCCAGGCGTCGTACTTGGCGGCGGGCAGGATCGTCACGTGGCTGCGCATCAGGGCGTGGCCGAGGCCGCAGAGCTCGGTACAGATCACCGGGAACGTGCCCGTGCGCGAAGGCGTGACGACGAGGAAGTTGTGCTGGCCGGGCACCGCGTCCTGCTTCTGCGAGAGCTCGGGCGACCAGAAGGAGTGAATGACGTCGTGCGCCGTAATGTCGAGCTTCACGTGCCGGCCGAGGGGCAGCGTGAGGTACCCGTAGCTCTTGCCGTTCGGGTAGGTGAACTTCCAGGCGAACTGGACGGCCTCGACCTTCACGACCAGGGGATGGGAGCCCGCCTTGCTGTTCTGGGCGAGGACGATCGCGCTCACGATCGAGATGGCGGTCACGAGAACCGCGGGCACGGCGGTCCAGGCGATCTCGATGCCCGTGTGACCATGGATCGGCGGGCCGTCCGAATCGTCGTCGGGTCCTGCCCGGAACTTCCACACCGAGTAGACGAGCACCGCAGCGACGACCGAGAACACGCCGATGCAGATCACCGTCGTGAACCAGAAGACGAAGTGGATCCGGCCGGCCTCCTGGCC
>JBBQQU010000044.1:0-11669 GCA_038215565.1 Gaiellales bacterium
GCTCGACCTGCTCCTCGCGAGCGGGTTCTTCGTCACGTCGCTCTCCGCGTTCGCGTTCGCGATCGGCCCGCAGCTCGGCGGCCTGACCATTCAGCCGGCCGAGGGCTGGTCGGCGCTGCTCGGCGGCATGCTCGGGATGGCACTCATCGCCGCGGCGCCGTTCGTCCGCGGGCGGACGAAGTTCCGCGACTGGGCGATCGCGAACGCCGTCGCCGCTGCGGGGATCGCCTTGCTCGTCGCGTGGTCGCTGCTCCGCGCGGCCGGCCCAGCGCTGCCCGATCTCAATCCGTCGGGCGACAACGGGCAGCCGTTCTACCTGACGGGCACCCTCGCGTTGCAGGCGCTGATCGCCCTCGTCGCGGTGGTCGGTTGGGGCGAGCGGTTCCGCAAGCGCGAAGACGACCTTGCGCGTTGGCTTGCGCTCGGCTTCACCCTGATGCTGTTCGCAGCCCTGCATCTCGTGCTGCAGCCGCTGCTCGCGAGCACGTACGTCTCGCAGGGCGACTTCCTGCGCATGCTCGCGTACGCGTTGATCCTGATCGGCGCGTGGCGTGCGATTCGCTTCGCGGAGTTCGGGCGCGCCGTCGCGGAAGAGCGGGCGCGCGTTGCGCGCGAGATTCACGACGGCCTCGCGCAGTATCTCTTCGCCGTGTCGACGCACGCATCGATGCTCGAGGCAGGCGCACCGGTCGAGGAAGTCGCACCGCGTCTGAAAGAAGCCGCGCTGCTCGCACAGCAGGAGGCACGCTTCGCGATCCTCGCGCTCTCGTCGGCAAGCGGCACCGCGCCGTTCGACGCTGCGTTGCGGCGATATGTCGATTTTCTCACCGCCGACGGAGAGCTCGCGGTCGATCTCGAAGTCGACACGTCGATCCGCCTCGCACCCGACGAGCAGATCGAGGTGTTCCGCATCGTGCAAGAAGGTCTCGCGAACGTGCGCAAGCACGCGAACGCGACGCATGCCGACGTGAACATCGGCGAGCGCTCCTTCGGCGAGCGGTTCGTGACGATCACCGACAACGGCGAGGGCTTCGACGGCGACGAGACCGCCGCCGGTCAGGGCCTCAAGAACATGCGAGCGCGCGCCGAATCGATCGACGGCGGCTTTTCCCTTCGCTCGACGCCGGGGCGCGGGACTGCGCTCGAAGTGCTGCTGCGCACGTAGACGCAGCACGTGCGGCGCCGGCCGGCCGTGTCGCACTGCACGGTTCAGCCGGGGCCGGCATCCGTCGTTCGGGGCCCTCGTAGACTCCGCCAGTGCTGAAACTGCTTCTGTTTGTCCTTCCGCTTGGTCTCGACACGTTCGCCGTGTCGGCGGCGCTTGGCCTCCAGGGCCTACCAAAGCGAGACAGGCTGAAAGTGGCTCTCCTGTTCTCGAGTTTCGAGCTGGTGATGCCGGTGATCGGTCTGCTCGCCGGGCGGGGCCTTGGTTCGGCGATCGGCGGAATCGCCGAATACATCGCGGCCGCGGCGTTGACCGGCCTCGGCGCCTACATGCTCAGCGTCGACGACAAGGCGGAGGGCACGAAGGTCGCGAACCTCTCGAGCCGCACAGGCCTCGCGTTGATCGGGCTCGGCATCAGCATCAGCATCGACGAGCTCGCGATGGGCTTCACGATCGGCCTTCTCCATCTGTCGCTTCCCGTTGCCGTCCTGTTGATCGGCGTGCAGGCCTTCCTCGTCGCACAACTCGGCCTCCGACTCGGAAGCCGGTTGGGCGAGGCGGCACGCGAGTGGGCGGAACGGCTAGCCGGTCTAGCGTTGATCGGCCTCGGCGCGCTGATCTTCGTGGAACGGCTCGCCTGAGGCTGCGAGCGCCGTCGCGCACGGAAGCGGGGGCTTCGGTCGGCCCCGCGGATATACAATCAGGGGCGGCCGTGCCGAGTAACGCTGCGCGGTCGATCGCGGGATCTCAAGACCTGATCTCGCGGTGCGATTCCCTCCCTCAGCAGCGTGGGTTGAAGCCCTGCCGGCCGTACTCCCGGTTGGCACGACACGCCCGATTCGACTGGGAGGTACACGATGGACGCGCGTTTGGCGGATTCGACCCGGATCGACTCTCCGCGCCGGCGGCGGGACACGGAGACGTCAGCTGCGGCAACACGGCCTCTTTCGCCGGACGCGCTCCGGAAGATGGACGCGTATTGGCGTGCGGCGAACTATGTGTCGGTCGGCCAGTTGTACCTCTACGACAATCCGTTGCTGCGGAGGCCGCTCGAATTGTCGGATGTGAAGCCGCTGGTGGTTGGGCATTGGGGTACGACTCCCGGCCAGAACTTCATCTATGTGCACCTGAACCGGGCGATCAAGAAGTACGACCTGGACATGTTCTACGTCGCCGGCCCTGGTCACGGCGGGCCGGCGCTCGTCGGCAACACGTACCTCGAGGGCACCTATAGCGAGGTGTATCCCGACGTCAGCCAGGACGAGGCCGGGCTCAAGAAGCTGTTCACTCAGTTCTCGTTCCCGGGCGGGATTTCCAGCCATGTGGCGCCCACCACGCCCGGCTCGATCCACGAAGGTGGCGAGCTCGGCTACTCGCTCAGCCACGCCTTCGGTGCCGCGTTCGACAATCCGGATCTGATCGTCGCCTGCGTGATCGGCGACGGAGAAGCGGAAACAGGCCCCCTGGCGACCGCCTGGCAGTCCACCAAGTTCCTCGACCCGATCGGCGACGGGGCTGTCCTGCCGATCCTGCACCTGAACGGCTACAAGATCAGCAACCCGACCGTCCTCGCACGGATCGAACACGAGGAGTTGGAGCAGTATCTCCGCGGTTGCGGCTGGGAGCCCCACTTCGTGGAAGGCGACGAGCCGGAGCAGATGCATCAGCAGATGGCCGGCGCGTTGGACGAGGCCATCGAGGCGATCCGGTGGATTCAGGGCAACGCACGCACGAGCGGCGACACCACTCGCCGGCGCTGGCCGATGATCGTCCTCCGCTCGCCCAAGGGTTGGACCGGCCCGAAGCTCGTCGACGGGCTGCAGGTCGAAGGCACCTTCCGGGCCCACCAGGTGCCGCTTCTGGTCGACGCCGAGCATCCCGAGCATCTGAGCCAGCTCGAGGCATGGATGAGGAGCTACAAACCGCAGGAGCTCTTCGACGAGAGCGGCCGGCTCGTACCGGAGCTCGCGGAGCTGCCGCCTGCGGGTGAGCGGCGCATGGGCGCCAATCCGCATACCAACGGCGGCGTCCTGCTACGCGACCTGCGGATGCCGGACTTCCGTATGCACGCGGTGGAGGTGCCGTCTCCCGGCGCTGTCACGGCCCAGGACACACTCGTACTGGGGAAGTTCCTCCGTGACGTGGTGTCGGCGAACGAGGAGCAACGGAACTTCCGCATCTTCGGGCCGGACGAAACGCTCTCGAACCTCCTCGGCGCGGTCTACGAAGCGACCAACCGCCAGTGGGACGCGCGCCAGGAGGCACACGACGAATTTCTCGCGCCCTCCGGGCGCGTGCTCGACTCGATGCTGAGCGAGCACCAATGCGAGGGCTGGCTGGAGGGCTATCTGCTCACCGGCCGGCACGGGCTGTTCAACTGCTACGAGGCGTTCATCCACATCGTCGACTCGATGTTCAACCAGCACGCCAAGTGGCTGAAGGTCACGGCGCAGCTGCCTTGGCGGCACAAGATCGCCTCCCTCAACTATCTGCTCGCCTCGCACGTCTGGCAGCAGGATCACAACGGCTTCACCCACCAGGACCCCGGCTTTCTCGACCACGTCGTCAACAAGAAGGCCGACATCGTGCGCGTCTACCTGCCGCCCGACGCCAACTGCCTGCTCTCGGTCTTCGACCACTGCCTCCGAAGCCGCCACTACGTCAACGTCGTCGTCGCGGGAAAGCACGCACTCCCCCAGTGGCTGACCATGGACGAGGCGGTCGTGCATTGCACGGAGGGGATCGGCATCTGGGACTGGGCCAGCAACGACCAGGGCGCCGAGCCGGACGTCGTAATGGCCTGCTGCGGCGACACGCCCACGCTCGAGGTCCTGGCGGCAGTTTCGATCCTCCGCGAGCATCTGCCCGAGCTGAAGATCAGGGTGATCAACGTCGTCGACCTGATGAAGCTGCAGCCGAGCACCGAGCACCCGCACGGGCTGAGCGACGTCGATTACGACTCGCTCTTCACCAGGGACACGCACATCGTCTTCGCCTTTCACGGCTACCCGTGGTTGGTTCACCGGTTGACCTACCGACGCACCAATCGAAACCTGCACGTCCGCGGCTACAACGAAGAGGGCACGATCACAACGGCCTTCGACATGAGAGTGCAGAACCGCCTCGACCGGTTCCACCTCGTCCAGGACGTCGTCGACCGGGTACCGCACCTGGGCAGCGCGGGCAGCTACCTGAAGCAGACGATGCAGGACAAGCTCATTGAGCACAAGCGGTACATCGACAAGCACGGACAGGACATGCCGGAAATCAGCGACTGGACCTGGGGCGCCTCCGCATGAGCGTCAAGGAACGAACGCGCTCGGCAGCGAAGCCGCAGTCGAAGCCTGACGCGAAGGACGATCTGAAAACGCTTCCGATCGCGGAGGTCGAGAAGCGGCTGGAATCGTCGCCGGACGGCCTGACCGGGGCCGAGGCGCAGAAGCGGCTGCTCCGGTACGGGCCGAACGAGCTCGAGGAGAAAAAGACCAGCCCGCTCCTGCAATTCCTCACGTACTTCTGGGGGCCGATCCCCTGGATGATCGAGGTGGCGGTGGTCCTATCGAGCGTCGTCCGGCACTGGCCGGACTTCTTCATCATCCTGCTCTTGCTGGTCGCCAACGCCACGATCGGGTTCTCGGAGGAACACCAGGCGGGTAACGCGATCGCCGCCCTGAAGGCCGACCTCGCGATCAAGGCCCGCGTGAGGCGTGACGGCAAGTGGATTGCCGCGGCAGCGCGCGGGCTCGTGCCGGGGGATGCCATCCGGCTGCGCCTGGGCGACATCGTCCCGGCGGATGCGCGCCTGCTCGAGGGCGACCCGGTCGAGGTGGATCAATCTGCGCTGACCGGAGAGTCGTTGCCCGTCACGGTCGAATCCGGCGGCGCGGTGTTCTCTGGCTCGGTCATCCGGCAGGGGGAGATCGTCGCTCTGGTCTATGCCACCGGCGCGGGCACGTACTTCGGCAAGACCGCTCAGCTCGTGGGGGAGGCGCACACCGTCAGCCACTTCCAGCGGGCGGTGCTGAAGATCGGTAATTACCTGATCGTGCTCGCGGCGGTGTTCGTCGGCGTGATCATCGCCGTCTCGGTCTTCCGCGGCGACGCATTGCTCACCACGCTGCAGTTCGCCCTGGTGCTGACCGTGGCCGCGATTCCGGTGGCGATGCCGACCGTGTTGTCCGTGACGATGGCCGTCGGCGCGCGCCTGCTCGCCAAGAAGAAGGCGATCGTGAGCCGGCTGGTCGCGATCGAGGAGCTGGCGGGCGTCGATGTGCTGTGCACCGACAAGACCGGCACGCTGACACAGAACACGTTGACGCTGGGCGAGCCCTTCATCGTCGGCGGCGTCTCCGCAGACGATGTGATCCTGCAAGGCGCGCTCGCCTCACGCGGCGACGACGACGACACGATCGACCTGGCGGTGCTGGGCGGCTTGAAGAGCATGCAGGCGCTGCACGGTTATCAGGTCGTCCATTTCGAGCCGTTCGACGCGGTGCGCAAACGCACCGAAGCCACCGTCGAGGTCGCGCACGGATCCTCCTTCAAGGTCACGAAAGGGGCGCCGCAGGTGATCCTGGAGTTGTCGGCCAACTCCGGGAAGGTGAAGCCGGACGTCGACAAGGCGGTCAACGAGTTCGCGGCTCGCGGCTTTCGCTCACTCGGCGTCGCCCGGGCCGAAGGGAACGGCGAGTGGCAGTTCTCCGGCGTGCTCCCCCTGTTCGACCCGCCACGCGAGGATGCAAAGGCGACCATCGCCACCGCGCGGCAGATGGGCGTGAAGATCAAGATGGTCACGGGCGACGCTCTCGCGATCGCCGAGGAGACCGCCAAGAAGCTCGGCATGGGCACCGACATTCTCGACGCCTCCGGCCTAGGCGACGTCAAGCGCAAAGAGACGGCGGCCGCGGCCGCGGAGATCGAGAACGCCGACGGCTTCGCCCAGGTGTTCCCCGAGCACAAGTTCCACATCGTCGATGTCCTGCAGAAGCGGGGCCATATCGTCGGCATGACCGGCGACGGCGTCAACGACGCCCCCGCACTGAAGAAAGCCGACTGCGGGATCGCAGTCTCCGCGGCGACCGACGCGGCGCGGGCGGCGGCGTCGATCGTGCTGACGACACCGGGCCTCGCGGTGATGATCGACGCCATCAAGGAGAGCCGGAAGATCTTCCAGCGCATGAACAGCTACGCGATCTATCGGATCGCCGAGACGCTACGCGTGCTGCTGTTCGTCACGCTCGTGATCCTGATCTTCAACTTCTTCCCGATGACGGCGGTCATGATCGTGATGCTGGCGCTCTTGAACGACGGCGCGATTCTCTCCATCGCCTACGACAACGTCCGCTACCGCGATCAGCCCGAGGCGTGGAACATGCGGCTGGTGTTGGGGATCGCGACGGTGCTCGGCGTCGTCGGCCCGATCGCCGCGTGCGGCCTCTTCTACCTCGGCAAGAGCGTCCTCAAGCTCGACCACCCGCAGCTCCAGACGCTGATGTACCTGATGCTGTCCGTGGCCGGACACCTGACCATCTTCCTGACCCGCACACGCGGGCCGTTCTGGTCGATCCGCCCGGCGCGGATTCTCTGGCTGGCCGTGCTCGGCACGCAGATCCTCGCGACCCTGATCGCGGTCTTCGGATTCCTGATGACACCCCTCGACTGGAAGTGGGCCCTCCTCGTGTGGGGCTACGCGCTGGCGTGGTTCCTCGTGACCGACCGCGTGAAGCTGCTCGCCTACCGGATCCTCGATCCGGTCGACGACAAGGGCGCGAGCGCCGAGACTCCGACGACGAGGGTGGTGTCCCGGTTCCATACCGACACCTACCCTGACGACCCCGTGTACCACGACTCGACCGACTGCCCTAACGGGCAAGAGATCAAGCGCAACGGCAACGACAAGCCCGGCACCGACGGCCGCCGCCGCTGCGACTGGTGCACCAACCGTGCCGCTTAGGGCAGAGCAGATGGCCGAGCTCGTCGAGTTGTTGCGTGTCGAACGCGGCTCGGACGTGAACCTCGCCAAGGAAGAGCGGCGCGTGTTCCGGGGGGCCGACACGTCCGCGGAGAAACGCACGTGAACACCGGCAAGAAGCACAGAGACCGGAGACCGTGAGTGCGCATCCTCACCGTCAATGCCGGCTCGAGCAGCCTCAAACTCTCGCTTCTCGACGAGCACGACCGAACGCTGCTCGCGAGCAGCGTGCCCTCAGCACGTGGACAGCTCGACGAGCCGGCGCTCCGCGCAGAACTGGAACCTGCCGGCACGATCGATGCGGTCGGGCACCGCATCGTCCATGGCGGCAGCGAGTTCGTCGAGCCGACGTTGATCGACCAGCGGGTGCTACGCCGGCTCAACGCGTTGGCCGATCTCGCACCGCTGCACCAGCCGAAGTCGCTGCACGCACTCGAGCTGGTCAGCCGGATTCTCCCCAACGTTCCAGCTGTCGGCTGCTTCGACACCGCCTTCCACGCCCGCATTCCCGCCGCAGCCTCCACCTACGCACTGCCCGCCGAGTGGCGCGAACGTTGGCCTCTCCGTCGCTTCGGCTTTCACGGCCTCTCCCACGCCTACGCCTCCCGCCACGCCGCGGCCCTCGCAGGCGAGCGTCTCGACGAGTTGAGGATCGTCACCTGCCATCTCGGTGCCGGCGCCTCGCTGGCCGCCGTCGAGCACGGCATCTCCGTCGACACCACCATGGGGTTCACGCCGCTCGAAGGGCTCGTCATGGCGACCCGCTCCGGCTCGGTCGACCCGGGCCTGATCCTCTGGCTCGAGGACCACGTCGGCATGCCCGCCACAGAGCTCGCGGAGACGCTCGAATACCGCTCCGGCCTGCTCGGTCTCACCGGCAGCGCCGACATGCAGACTGTCCTCACTGCCGAGGCGGCCGGGGACGCCGCTGCGGCGCTTGGGGTCAGCGTCTATATCCACCGCCTCCGCGCCGGCATCGCCGCAATGGCAGCGGCGATGGACGGCCTCGACATGCTCGTCTTCACCGGAGGCGTCGGCGAGAACGCCCCAACGATCCGCGCCCACGCCGCCAACGGCCTCCGTTTCCTCGGCATCGCCCTCGAGCCGGTCGAGAACGACACTGCCGAGTCGGACACGGAGATCGGGACAGCCGGCGCCGGCGTGCGCGTATTCGTCGTTCGGGCGCGCGAGGACATCCAGATCGCCCACGACGTCCGCGGCCTGCTGAGCGATGTGAAGGCCGCAGATCCAGGATGAGCAAGCCAAACGAACCGCCGGGGCAGGCGGACGCGCTCGTCGTGTTCGGGGCGACGGGCGATCTCGCCCACAAGCAGATCTTCCCCGCGCTCTATGCGATGGTGAAGCGGGGCACCCTGACCGTGCCTGTCGTCGGTGTCGCCCACTCGAACTGGGATCTCCAGCAGCTCCGAGAGCGGGCCCGCGACAGCATCGCACAGAACGCCGGCGGCATCGACGACGAACCGGCGCTCGGTCGTCTGCTCGCGCTGCTCACGTACATCGACGGCGACTACAACGACGCCGGCACCTTCACCGCGCTCCGGGCGTCTCTCGGAGGGGCCAAGCATCCCGCCTTCTACCTCGCCATCCCGCCCGCGCTGTTCGAGACCGCGATCGAGGGGCTCGGTACCGCCGCGCTAGCAGATGGCGCACGGGTGATCGTCGAGAAGCCGTTCGGGCGCGACCTCGCATCCGCACGGGAGCTGAACCGCGTCGCACGCTCGGTGTTCCCCGAGGATGCGATCTTCCGCATCGACCACTTCCTCGGTAAGGAGGCGATCATGAACCTCCTCTACTTTCGATTCGCCAACTCCTTTCTGGAGCCGATCTGGAATCGCAACTACGTCGCCAGCGTCCAGATCACGCTCGCGGAGGAGTTCGGCATCGAGGGGCGCGGGGCGTTCTACGAGACAGCCGGCTGTCTGCGCGACGTGGTCGAGAACCACCTCTTCCAGATCGTGGCGCTGCTCGCCATGGAACCGCCCACCTACCGCGGCTTTGGCGCCCTGCAGAGCGAGAAGCTCGATGTCTTCAAGGCCATGCGTCCGCTGGCGCCCGACGACCTAGTCCGCGGACAGTTCATCGGCTACCACGACGAACCGGGCGTCGCGAAGGATTCGGACGTCGAGACCTTCTGCGCCCTGCGGCTCTTCATCGAGTCCTGGCGCTGGGCCGGCGTGCCCTGGTACCTGCGTGCCGGCAAGTGCCTGCCCACGACCGCCACCGAGATTCTGATCGAGCTGAAGCCGCCGCCGCAGCAACTGTTCGAGGACTCCGCGCCGCCGGCCGGCCACGCGAACTACCTGCGCTTCCGGCTCGAACCCGACACCGCCATCGCGCTCGCGGCCCGCATCAAGCGGCAGGGGGAGGAGTTCCTTGGCGACCAGCGCGAGCTCTTCCTTCTCGACAGTCAGCCCGACGAGGAGGCCCCGTACGAACGGCTCCTCGGCGACGCCATGGCCGGCGACGGCGGGCTCTTCACCCGCGAAGACACAGTCGAAGCCGCCTGGGCGATCGTCGACCTCGTCCTCACCACCCATGAACGGGCCCACCCCTACAAGCCGGGCACCTGGGGGCCGAAACAGGCGGACAAGCTCGTCGCGCCCCACGGCGGCTGGCACAACCCTGCGCCGCCGGCCCGCGCCGAGGAGAAGGGACAGTGAACGCGATCGAGGCCGTGCCGAGTGGCGGGCGGCGCTTCAGGCGGCCGCGCGCAGGGCCTGCTGAAGCTCGGCCGTCTTGACGCTGGCGGCGCCGACAGATCGGTCGGCTGCCCCGTAGGTGAGGTAGATCGTTGCGTCGGGGCGGTGGATCGCTCCCTGGACGAAGATGATGTCGTCGATGTCGCCGACGCGCTCCCACTGAAGCTCGGGACGCATGATCGGGTCTGCCAGCAGCGACCGCACTTGGCCGGTGTCCTCGTCGAGCAGCGCGAGCTTGGTCGTGTACTGGCCGTTGCTCTCCCGCTCGTGGAAGAAAAACAGCAGACCGTCGTCGGTGGCGAGCGGCGGTGCGCCTGCGCCGACGCTGAGCGCACCTTCGGCGGGCCGGATGAGGGTGTGCTGCTCGAGGTCGCGGAGCTGCTCGTCCCAGTAGCCGGCCGGCGGATTCAAGAGCTGGTCGAGCGAGTCGAAGAGAGCGAGCCGGATGTTCGGGTGCAGTCGGTGGATCAGGCCGATCCGGCCGTCGTGGAGGGTGAAGATCACGCCGTCCTTGTCCTTCACCCCGTCCGGCCCGAGCACTCGACCCGACCCGGGGATGAGGCCGAAGCGGCCGTCGTCGTAGGCGAGCTCGTGCACTCCGACGCGCCACGGCAATCCGGATTCCGGTGCGGGCAAGTTCGTGTAGGACATGAAGATCCGTTCGGCGCCGCCGGCAGCGACGCGCTGCACGCGAGGATCCTCGTAGGAGTGCACTCCATCCGCAGAGCCGGTGGCGAGCACCTGCTGAAACTCGTAGCCACGCCCATCAGTCGATGTGAACACGAGCAGGTCGGAGATGTAGTCGAGGAAGCGGTCGCCGGGCCCGTCGTTGATGCGGTATCCGGCACGCACGCCGCGGGCGAAGAGATGGAAGCGGCCGTCGTGGTGCGTCACACCGGCGTTGAAGATCGGGCCATATCCGGGCACCGAGTCGGCCTGCACGATCGGTGCGTCGCTGATGCGCTCCAGCCCGATCGGGGTCGCGCCCGCATAGGCGAACGTGCTGCCCATCGTCAGCCCTCGTCGCTGCGATCGGGTGTCTCGGCGCCGGCACGCCCGAAGTCGTCCTCGAGCCGGACGATGTCGTCCTCGCCGAAGTAGTCGCCGCGCTGCACCTCGATGAAGACCAGAGGCCGTGCGGTGTCGGTGTTGGCGATCCGGTGCGCAGCTTCCACGGGCACGTCCACGGCTGCTCCCGGCTGCACGTCGAACACATTGCCGTCCAACGTGACACAGCCCGCGCCCTCGACGATCAGCCAGTGCTCTTCTCGGCGTGCGTGGCGCTGGTAGCTGAGTCGCTTTCCGGGGGCGACGGTGATGCGCTTGACCTTGTAGTCGGCCGCCTCGTCGAGCACCGTGTAGCTGCCCCAGGGCCGTTGATCGGACGTCGAGCCCACGTCAGGTCACCGCCAGGATCGACTGGATCACGAGCGCCGTGTCCTGCCAGCGCGAGACCGCCAGGCAGTCGACGCCCATTGCCTTGACCGGATAGTCGTTGCCGCCCTTGTCCAGTCGATCACCGATGAAGAGGACGTCTCGCTTCGTCACCCCGAGCAGCTCGATCAGCTTCCCGATGCCGTAGGCCTTGTCGATTCCCGGCCTCGTCACGTCGACCGAGGTGGAGCCGCCGACCCGAACCTCGAACTCGGGAATCAGGTCGGCAACGTAGGCGCGCAGCTTCCGCTTCTTCGCTCCGTCCGGGTCCCAGGCACTCTGTCTCGCCACCGGAGCAGCCTGTCCGAGCGCAGAGAACGTGACCTGGCTGCCGCGATCTTCGATCTGCGCGCCCCAGAGCTTCGCTGCCCGATAGCCC
>JBBQQU010000045.1:0-10755 GCA_038215565.1 Gaiellales bacterium
CGGCCGGCTAGGGGATTTCGCCGGGCCAGGTGTCCGAGAGCAGGTAGCCCTCGGGGAACGGGTCGTCGGCGTCGACGTAGAGCTCGCTGACGCCGGTGATCCACGCGCTGCCGCGGATCGCCGGCACGATCGCGGGACGGGCGCAGACGGTCGTCTCGGCGACGATTCTGCCGTCGAACGTCGAGCCGATCGGCGAGGCGTGCGTCATCGCGTCGCCGACGCGCATCAGGCCGCGCGCATGCAACGTCGCCATCCGCGCCGACAGTCCGGTGCCGGTTGCGGAACGGTCGAGCCGGCCCGGTGCGACGACGACCGCGTTTCGCGTCACCGCCCCCACCCCACGCCACGGCTCCGCGATCTGCACGATCGAGACGCCCTGGATCTCGGCGTTCTCGGGGTGCACACACGGCAGCTGTTCGCGCGCCGCCGCGCGAATGCGCTCACCGATGTTCGACAAGTCGCGCGCCTCCCGCGGCTCGATCGCAAAGCCGAGAGCGTGTGCGTCGGCGATCGCATACCACATGCCTCCGAACGCGACGTCGACCGTCAGCGTGCCGAGCCCGTCGACTTCGAGCGACGCGTCGAGCCGATCCGCGAAGCACGGCACGTTCGTCAGCTCGACGCCCTCGACGCGCCCGTCGCGACAGCGCGCCGTCACCTCGACGAGCCCGGCAGGCGCCTCGAGCCGCAGCGTCGTCTCGGGCTCACGCAGCTCGACCATCCCCGTCTCGAGCAGCACCGTTGCAACGCAGATCGTGTTCGAACCGGACATCGGCGGGTACTCGGTCGGCTCCATGATGATGAACCCGGCGTCGCAGTCCGCGCGCGTCGCGGGAACGATCAGATTCGCGTGCGCCGCAACCGAGCCGCGCGGCTCGCGCAGCAGGAACCGCCGCAGCGAGTCGTCCGCGGCGAGCGTCTGCATCTGCTCGAAGACGGTGGCGCCGGCCGGCGGCTCAACGCCCGCGACGACGACGTTCCCGACCTCCCCACCTGCGTGGCAGCCGACAACGGTGATCGAACGGCGCGCCGACATCTCTCAGCGCGCCTGCCGCTCGCGCGCCGCGATGACGACGTCGAGCTGATCGGCGATCGAGAGTGCCGCGTGCGTCAGGACGGCGATGCCGAGGGAGTCGTCGGCTGCGCGCGCGGCGCGCGCGGCGGCACGCGCGCGCTCGACCGCCCGCCGCACGATCGCCGGGTCGCGTGCGCGCAACGCATCGGCGAGCGCGACGACCGCTTCGACCGCGGCCGGTGGCGCGACCCGATCGGTGCTGAGCACACGAAGCGCACCGGTGGCGACGGCGCGCGCATCGGCGACCGCCGCCTCGAGCGCTGCGGCGAGAGGTGAAAGCGGATCGAGCCGACGGCGTGCGCCGCGCCGCCGCGGTGCGCGGCGGGCAACATCGCGTGCGAGGACGAGCGCCTCGTCGAGGCGGCGGGTGTCGATTGCATCGATGCGACCGAGCGCCTGCACGGCACGCTCGCGCTCGTGTCGAGTCAACGCGACGGCGATCGTCTCGAGCGCCGCGGCGAGATCGTGGCGAAGGTTGTCGGACTCCCGCCGGACGAGCAGCACGGGATCGATCGGGAACAACACCTGCGCGAGCAGGATCGCGACACCGCCGCCGACGAACGAGTCGAGCAGCCGCTGCACAGCGAGATTCGAGCCGGGCCGGTGGAGCGCGACGACGAGCACCGCCGAGATCGCCGCCTGCGTGCTCGTGACCGACGATGCACCCCACGCCGTCGTCAGCACGAGAGCCGCACCGGCCGCGACGACGATCTGCGCCGTTCCGCGGCCGACGAGCGCGACGACGATCCCGCCCGCGCCGATGCCAACCGTCACCCCCGCGAGCACGCGCAGCGCCTGCCGCCCGCGGCGCCCGGGCTCGGCGCCGAGCGCGATCAGCGCAGCGATCGGCGCGAAGAACGGCTGCGAGTGTCCCGGCAACTGCCGCGCGAGCACCCACGCGATGCCTGCGGCAAGCGCCGACTGCGTCAGCCGCAACGCGACGTCGCGACCGAACCGCCGGCGGGCGCGACTCACGAACTCGCGCAACTCAGACCACGCCGGGCTCGCCCATGTCGGGCGACGATAGTACGGCCGGCCTGTCGATGACAGCGTGGCTAAGACGCGCGGGGGGCGGCGACCCGCCGAACCTCGGCAGCCTGGAACAGGTTTTACCTCGGCTTTATGCCCTCCCGCCGCGCCTAGCGCGGATCCCGAATGCACAGTCCTCGCCTTCGTCCCCGATTGGCGCGTCGCACCCCAGTCCCAGCCGACGCCCGCGCCATTCTGTGCTCATTGACCGAACGCGCACCGAAATCAGTCCTTGCAGGGGTTTGCTCACTCTTTGGGGGATGGAGCGCCGAGTGGTTCGGGCCGATGACCGTTTGTGACAAATCGAATTTGGGTGCACACCTGCCGCCAGGAGGTTCCATCTTGACAAGCATCGCCCGCACGCATCGTCTCGCACTCGCCGCGCTCTTCTGCGTCGCCATGCTCGCCCTCGTCCCGGCCGCATTCGCCGCGAAGGGTGGCGGATCCGGCACCGGAGGCCACAAGCCAGGAGGCGGCAGTGGGGGAACAGGCACCATCAGCCTTGCCCCATTGGTCACGGACGCGAACGGGAACGGTCTGTCGAACTTCGGCGACACCGTCACGTTCAACATCTCGACGACCGCCACGACCCAGCCTTACGTGAACTTGCTGTGCTACCAGAACGGCGTCTTGGGGTACAACAGCTGGAGAGGTTACTTCGTCGGATCTCTCGACTCGAACTGGAACTTTGTCCTCGGCTCTGGAGGGTGGACCAGCGGCGCTGCCGACTGCACCGCGTGGCTCGGCATGTACACGCAGCAGGGCTTCCAAAGGCTCGGCTCCACGAGCTTCCACGTCGACGGATAGTCCACAGTTCGCCGCGCAAGCGGTTCACTGTTGAGCGAATGAAAGCGAGTCGTCGGCGACGGAAACGGCGACTCATGAAAAGAGCGAGGCCCCGGGTTTCGCCGGGGCCTCGCTCGTCAAACCAAGTCGCTCCTTCTACGATCAGTCGGTGATCGGCGAGAGCGTCGACTTCTCGCAATGATCGGCTGGGTCCGTAAGAGTGCTGTCGTCGTAGTGGACCAGCCAGGAGTAGCTCCCGGCGGCAGCTCCTGCGGTGCCGTCGGGGTTCGTTCCGACAAAGAACGTCGTGTTACCGGTCGTGTAGGTGGTACCACTCGCCACCCCGGAGGGGTGGAACGTGTACGCCTGGTTGGGGACTGCAGTACCAGTGCAATTGATGCTCGGGTACAGGGTGACGGTCAGCGTCCCGGTCAAGGCGGTGTCGCCCGTCAGGGTCACCGTGTCGTTCGGCAGCCACCTCTGTGCCGACCCGATATGAGCGTTACCGGTCACCGTGACCTGCTCGTTGCTGGGTTGAGCACTACACGCTACGGGGGTGGCCGCGTTGGTGTTCGGCGCATTGCCGGCGTACGAGGCGACGAACACGTACAAGCCCGGCGCGGCTGAAACGAAGCTCACCGCCGTCTGGCTGTCGGGGGCCGCCGTCTTTGGATAGGTGTCGTTACCGCTCACCGCCCGCGAGGTCGAGGCCAAGGCGACCGCTGTGCAGCTGCCCGGGCCATACGCGATCCAATTGATCGAGCCACCCGCGGCCGGGACGCTGCTGGGGTTGATGGACGGGTAGTTCGTATTCGTTCCGTTCGTGCCCGGCCCGGTCGCCGCGCCGGCCAGCGTCGCCGTGTCACTGAGCGTGCTCCCGACGATGCACGGGCTAGCCGAGCAACTTGCCGACGTGGAAAGGGTCGGCGTCACGGCGGCGACGTTGAAGCATTCATTGGCAGCGCTGTCGTCGAGCCCGTTGACGCCAGCGTTCTTCGTCGCGGTGTTCGGCTCGAAGTGAGCAGTCCAGCAGTAGCGACCGACGGACGACAGGGTCGCGGTACCGGAGACGAAGTCGGACGCCGAAGAGGCTTGGCTGACGGTCGTGCTCGTCACGAGGACACCCTTGGTCTTGTCACACGCATCAGTCGAGACAGGGCCGCAGAGGTACCAGCTCAGGGTCCCTCCCCAGACCGAAGTGCCGCTGATCGTCAGCGTCGCGGTGTCGGTGCCCGAGCTGACCTGACCGGAGCCGATCGTGCCGTTCGCCGTGCCGGCCGCGCTTGTCGTGAGAGTGGTGCTGCAGCTGCCGATTTGGTTGAGGACGTAGTCGAACAGCGTCGCGGTAGGAGACGCCGATGAGCGCGTGTCGGGAACGATCGTCGTGAAGCACGACGGCGTGGTTCCCCCTTGGCCCTGGAACGCCTGCGTGATGTCGATTCCGCCCTCGAAGAAGTCGGGCGAGGGGATCTTGGTGCCCACGCCAAGCGTGGCGTCTGCGGTCAGCCAGTTCGTGTCGACGGTGTTATTGAAGGGCAGGCTGCACGGCAAACTCGCCGTTGTGCACTTGGCGTTGGTCGTCGCACAGAGCGAGTCCGTGCCGCCGCTGTTCTTGCAGTCCGCGCCGGAGGCGATCGGCAAGTTGTTGCAGCCGCCCGTGGCCGGATTCGGGTTGTCGTGCGAGTCGATGCAGCCGCCGTCACCGGCGAGGGCACCGCTCGTAGCCGCCGCCCAGCGAAACGCCTTGACGGTGCTCACCCCGCCGCCGCCCGAAAACTCGGAGACGACCAAGGTGTCGCCGTCCAGATGGCCACCCGTGAAATTGATGTGACCGCTGGGCGCCGCGCAGCTCGCACCGCCCTGGAGGAACCAGACACCGACATCGTTGGTGCCGTTGCTCTTGTTCTTCTCCAACCCGAAGTAAAAGATCTTGTGGCCATTGGACGTGTTGGTGTAGCTCGTGATGTACGAGTTCATGATGTCGATCTTGCTGTTGACGTTCGCGTCGTGGTTGCACTGCCACCCACCATTGCCGATGCCCAGGGTGTCCTTGCTGCCCGTCGCGTAGGTCGTGTCATCCGCGGTGCAGAACGTCGTCGAATTTGAGCTCAGCGTGCAACCTGAGCCCGACTCGAAGTCCCGCACGAAACTCGCGGCACCAAAGGTTTTACCGGCGCCCACGTTCGTCGAGTTGACAGAAACCGCCTGTGTCCCCGCAGTCGTGTCGGTGGACACGCTGAAAACGTCGTTCCAGTCGAATGCCGGAGTCGGGAAGCCAACCGGCGCGCTGTAGGCGGTATTGGTGAGATCACCGTCGAGCTGGAACTTCAGCTCGTGGACCGCTTGAGCGCTCCCGATCGCAAACAACGCAACCGCCGCGATCAAGAGCATAGGAACCCACAAGAACCGTCGTCTGCGCGGACTCCCCTGCGCGCCCAAAATACGTTCTGACATTTCTCCGCTCCCTTGTTGAAGGCTTCGTTCCCCCGGCCGTAAAGACCCCCTACGCCAGCTTCAGGACCCTAAAGTCCTGGAAGGAGGCTGCATATCGGCCATTCACCCCCTCTTTCGCCTAAGGCGACTACCCCAGTGCGAGTGAGGTGAATACCCCCTCCGCAGGGTTGTGCGCCATTCAGGAAAACTTCAGACTCGTCGCTGCGGCACGACAAACTGGGGATCTGCGGAGGAGTGCATGGGGCGGCGGCGCTTAACGATCTTGGCGGTCGATGACGATTCGGGCTTTCGCGTTTTCCTGAGCGCGGTCCTTCAGAGCGGCGGCTTCGAGGCGATCGAGGCAGGTGACGCGAAGGACGCGCTCATCCAGGCGGAGACGAATCGACCGGATGCCGCGATCCTCGACGTCGCTCTGCCGGGCACGAGTGGCTACAGCCTCTGCCGCGACCTCCGCGCCGCGTTCGGCCCGGAGTTGCCGATCATGTTCGTGTCGGGCACGCGCGTCGATGCGATCGACCGGACGGCGGGCATGCTGATCGGCGGCGACGACTACCTCGTCAAGCCGGTCGACCCGGACGAGCTCCTCGCGCGCCTGCGGCGCCTGCTCGAGCGGTCGTCCGCGGCGGCCAAGGCCCCTCAGCTCGACCTCTCCGACCGCGAGGTCCAGGTTCTGCAGCTGATCGCCGAAGGTTGCCCGCCGACCGAGGTGGCGAAGCGCCTCGTGATCGCGCCGAAGACCGTGTCCAGCCACATGGAGCGCGTCCTCATGAAGCTCGACGTGCACACCCGCGCGCAGGCGGTGGCCGTGGCCTACGAAGCGGGGCTCATCCGGGTGCTTCCGAGCGCCGCCGAGGCGTCGGCGCACATGGCGCTCGACCTCGCCGAAGCCTAGGAATGGAGCGCTCCCGCCCGTAACCTGGGGGGAGTCGTGGTCACCTGCTCCAGCTGCGGGGAAGAAAACCCCGCCAAGTTCCGACTCTGCGGCTACTGCGGCACGCCGCTCGCCGCTGCCGTACCCGCGCAGGAGACCCGTAAGCTCGTCTCGATTCTCTTCTGCGACTTGAAAGGGTCGACAGCGCTCGGCGAGACGCTCGACCCCGAGTCGCTCCGCGAGGTGATGGCGCGCTACTTCGAGGTGATGAGCGCGGCGATCACGCGCCACGGCGGAACGATCGAGAAATACATCGGAGACGCGGTGATGGCGGTGTTCGGCCTGCCCAAGGTGCACGAGGATGACGCGCTCCGCGCCGTGCGTGCCGCCGAGGCGATGCAGCTCGAGCTGAAAGTACTCAACGTCGAGCTCGAGCAGACCTACGGTGTCACGCTCGCGAACCGGATCGGCGTGAACACCGGCGGCGTCGTCGCCAGTGACGGGTCGAGCAACCAGCGACTCGTCACGGGCGATGCGGTGAATGTGGCAGCCCGCCTCGAGCAGGCAGCGGGCGACACCGAGACACTGCTCGGCGGGCTGACCTACAAGCTCGTGGCGCACGCCGTCGACGTCGAGCCGGTGGAGCCGCTGACGCTGAAGGGAAAGTCGGAGCCCGTTCCCGCCTACCGCCTCGTCAGCACTCACGCGCCCGAGGCGCCCGTCGCGTCCTCGCGCCACGCAATCGTCGGCCGGTCGGATGAGCTCGCCCAAGTCCTCGCGAACTTCGAGGAAGCAGTCTCACTCGGTGAGGCTCGGACGGTGCTCGTGCTCGGCGAGGCGGGCGTGGGTAAGACCCGCCTGCTCGACGAGCTCACCGAGACGGTCGCTGACCGGGCGTACGTGCTGCGCGGGCGCTGTCTCTCCTACGGCGAGGGCATCACCTTCTGGCCGATGGTCGAAGCGGTCCGGTCGGGCGCGGGCATCGCCGAGCACGACGATGCCGCCGCCGCGCTCGCGAAGATCACCGACTTCGTCGGGCACGCCGACGCCGATGTCGTCGACCGCGTCGGTTCGCTGATGGGCCTCAGCACGACGATCTTTTCCTTGCCCGAGATCTTCTGGGGCTTCCGCAGGCTGCTGGAGGCGCTCGCGAGCCGCCGCCCGGTCGTCCTGCTGATCGAGGATCTCCACTGGGCGGAGCCGACGCTGCACGAACTGCTCGAATCGTTGAGCAGCTCGGAAGCCGGCGTGCTGATCGTTGCCGCCGCACGCACCGAGGTGCTCGAGCGGCGCCCGTCCCTGGCCGAGACGCGCACCGTCCGGCTCGAGCGGCTGGGGGAGGCAGAGACCCGCGCCCTCGTGGAGGGCCTGCTCGGCGGGCCGCTCGACAGGCCCGGCCTCGAGCGCATCGTCCAGGCGTCGTCCGGCAATCCGCTCTTCGCACAACAGCTCGTGTCGATGCTCCGGGACGAGGGGCTCCTCGTGCTCGACGGCGAGCTCTGGAAGCTCGCTGCGCTGCCCTCGGACTGGATGCCGCCGACGATCCACGCGCTGCTGAGTGCGCGCATCGACCGACTCGAGCCGGAGGACAAGACCGTCCTCAACCCTGCGGCCGTCGTCGGGCACATCTTCCCGCTCGCCGCGATCTCAGAACTGGCCGACGGGCTCGAGCCCGAGCGTGTCGCGGCGCGCGCCGACAACCTGACCAACAACCAGATCCTGCAGCGAGAGCCCGAGCGCGACGGCATCGACTTCCGCGCCTTCCACCACATCTTCATCCGCGACTCGGTCTACGAGAGCCTGCTCAAACGCCAGCGGGCGGCCCTGCACGAACGGTTCGTCGAATGGGCGGACCGGGTGAACGGAGACCGCAAGGTCGAGTTTGAAGAGATCCTCGGCTACCACCTCGAGCAGGCCCATCGCTTTCTCTCGGAGCTCGCCCCGGCCGACGAGCACGTCCGGCTACTCGGCGTCGACGCCGCCCGTCGGCTCTCGGCGGCGGGCCGCCGCGCGTTCGTCCGCGGCGACATGCCGGCCGCCGCGAACCTCCTGCGCCGGGCGCTCGCCGTCCTGCCTGACGATGCTCCCGAGCGGTTCACGCTCACGCCCGACTGCGGCGAGGCGTTGATGCAGATCGGGGATTTCGAGGCGGCAGAAGTCCTGCTCGCCGAGGCGGAGGATGCCGCGGTCGAGCGTCGCGACGCGGCCCTGGCGGGCGGAGCACGCATCGTCCGGCAGCTGATCAAGCTCCTTTCAGGGAGCGAGGGCGACTGGAGCGACGACGCGCGAGCGACCGCCGAAGACGTGATCGCGGCCGCTGCGGCAAACGGCGACGAGGCGACGCTCGCCCGCGCGTACAGGCTGCTCGCGTGGGTCGACGGCAAGGCGTGCCGCTACGGAGCCGCCGCGACCTCGCTCGGCCTCGCAATCGAGCACGCCCGCTCGGCAGGGGACGTGCGTCAGGAGCGGCGGTCGCTGACCGCTTACGCCCTCACTTCGACGCACGGGCCGACACCCGTCATCGAGGCACTCGAGCGATGTGCTGACGTGACCAAGCGCGTCGCCGGCGATCGCCAAGCCGAAGCAGCGGTTCTCTGTCTGGCCGCGCACCTCGAGGCGATGCGCGGTGACTTCGAGCTCAGCCGCAAGCTCTCCGACCAGTCACGCCGGCTCTTCGAGGAGCTCGGCCTTCGCGTCGAGGCAGCCTCGATGGTGCTCGAGTCCTCCCGCGTCGAGCTGCTGGCGGGCAACCCGCAGGAAGCCGAGCGCGAGCTTCGCCGCGGCTTCATCGTCCTCGAAGAGCTACGCGAGCGATACCTCCTCTCGACCCTCGCGGGGTTGCTCGCGCGCGCACTGTGGGCGCAGAACCGGGCGGGCGAGGCCGAGGACATGACGGCGCTTGCCGAAGAGATCTCCGACCCGCGCGATATCGACGCGCAGGTTCACTGGCGCTGCGTGCAGGCGAAGGTCCTCGCCCTACGTGGCGAGGCCGACGAGGCCGAGCGGCTCGTGCGGAGCGCCGTCGAGATGCTCGAGGCGACCGATGCGACCGTGCTGCAGATCGAGGCGTACATCGACCTCGGCGAGGTGCTGACGCTCCTCGGACGCGAGGGCGCGGCGGCGGCGTACAAGCGGGCGCGCGAGCTCGCCGCCGCCAAGGGCAGCGACGTGCTCGTCGCGCGTGTGCTCGAACTGGCCGGCGCTGCGACGATCTAGCTTCGTCGCGGCGTCGCGAGGTCAACTCAACCGAACTGGTACGTCCCGTTCTCCGTCGCGGAACCGGTCGCAAAGACAGTCTTCGTCTTCTTGTCCTGCGTCAGCGCTGAGACGCAGATCGGCACCGTTGCGCTGAGCGGCGTAACGGAACAGAACGGCAGTAGGTGTCCATCGTGATAGACGCCTTGCGGCTTGAAACCGGACGGCAGGAGCGAGCCGTCGACCGAGATCGACCACATGAACGGCGACGCGACCGTGAACGGATTCGCGCCCGCCGACTCAGAGTCCGGAATGAAGATGATCGATTCGTAGCCGACGCAAACGCCGCAAACGCTGCCCGCCTGCTCGGTCAGCTGGACCGGCGTTCCGAACCCACCGGCGAGTGCGGCCGGCAGGTCGACCTCGGTGTACTGCTTGTGGGTCGGAGAAAGCGCGGCCGTGTGAATGACCCCGTGGTTGACGGTCGGAAGACCGTAGGTGCTGATCGAGGCGGCATTCGTCGCGATCAGGGTGGCCTGCGAATTAACGGTAGGAAGTGTGTCCGTCGTTCTGTTGTTCGTCGCGTTCGGCGTCTGCGGGTCGAATGTCCCATTGAGCGTGTTCGTCATCGTCGCGCCGGTCAACGGCGCCGCGAACGCGAACCGGGCGGTAAACGACTGCCCGACAGCCATTTGCCCGACGTTGCAGGTGAACGTCGTCGTCGATCCCTTGAGGACCGAACAGGCCGCGTTGTCGGTGCTCAAAACGGTGCCGACGTCGACCGCGTCCGAAAGCGTGACGTGGTTCACCGTGTTCCCGCCACCATTCGTGACGGTCACGCTCCAGGCTGCCGTCTGCCCATAGGTGACGACGTGCACTCCCGTCTGCGAAGTGCCGAGCAACGGGGTCACCGCTCCCACGACGACCGGGTCTGACGCAGCAGCCGGAAGTGCAAAGGCGACGATCGCTGCCGCCGCACCAGCCGTCATGATCAACCGCCGACCAAATCTGGAATACATCATCGCCGCCTCCTCATTCAGTTTCCCCAAGCGGCGTGCACCGCCGACGCCGCCAACGAGCAATCAAGCCACACTTCAAAGTCAAAAGCAACCCGTGATGTCACTGGACTTTCGTTTGGTCATGCCGTCTGGATCGCGCTACCCTTCGTCCGCTTGCCCTCTTAGCTCAGTTGGTAGAGCACCTCCATGGTAAGGAGGGGGTCAACGGTTCGAGTCCGTTAGAGGGCTCTGCAAAGGCCCCGCAAATCGGGGCTTTTGCGTTCAGGTCGACTTGCTCTTGGTGAAACGTGCACTGGGTGTGGAGCACGTTGTGGAGCAGTCAGCTT
>JBBQQU010000046.1:0-10421 GCA_038215565.1 Gaiellales bacterium
CGCTGCGTGGACTGCCTGCTCGTCGGGGGCCTCCCCGGGGCGGGTGACCTTGTTTGCGTCGTGGTCCCCCTCGACCGACTCGACTCCCGCGACGGTCGAGACCTCGCTTGTGATTGCGGCGCGGCAGTGACCGCACGACATGCCGGGGACGCTGTAGGTGATCGACTGACCCATCATTTTCCTCCTCTTGACAGATACCCCTATAGGGTATCAGCGAAATAGCGTGAGCGCGTTGCGACGCCTTGCTTGCAGGCGAGTCTTCATCGCGGCGCCTCGCGCCGGTAGCCACGCGAGTCCACGGCCCGCTCGGCGCGATCGCCGATCAGCGCGTTCAGCTCGTCGCGTTCGTGCTTGAGCTCGTCGAGGGACATCTTGTCCCGCGCGGGCTTCGGACCAGCCGGCGCGTTGCCGCTGCCGCGCATGCCGCGCATCATGAAAAACATCATCAGCGGGCAGGCGATCACGAGCAGGAGCCACAAGGAACCTCCGAGTCCAGAGGCTACGAGAGTGATCATCGTTTGCTTCCTTTCGTTCACAGTTCGCTTCAGCTCGGCTTCGGGGAGCTGCTTGAGCAGCTCACAGAGCTAGTCCGCTCACTGGCTGAGCGGCGGCTTCTGGTCGTGCTTGTGCGCGAGCCTGACGGCCGCGTAGACGACGCCGCCGAGCACTGCGATCCAGAACAGCATCATCGGAACCATCCAGAACCAGTCCCAGCCGCCATTGCCGTGCATGTCGTGGAACATCGAGCGCCTCCTAGTCGGGGAACCTGTACCGAAGATAGGGCGGCAGGGAGGCGGGGACAGCGGTCTTTGTCCACATACCCCTGCAGGGTTTCTACTGATTTGTTCTCTTCTGCTCGGGCATCGGCCTGCTGCGGGCCGGTAGTTCCGCGGCTACCCCACGCCGGTATGGGTCGTTGGCCGGGGCAGGAGAGGGGGCGCCGGGGCTTGCCGTCGACGTTGGGCATGAGCTCTGGTGGGCGACCAGCTTCGCGATCGGGATGACCTGGGAGATCCTCTGGGCGCTGATCCTCGGCTTCGGTCTCGCCGCGGCCGTCCAGGCGATCGTCTCGAAGCGAGAGATGCGGCGGCTGCTCCTGGACGACTCGCCGCGCTCCTTGACAAAGGCGCCCGGTCCGAGAATGTAGACGCTGTCGGGCATTACTCCGATTGCGCGAGGCGGAGGAGGCTGGTTACCGTTGCCTTTTGTAGGCACTGTCTTTGAGCGGGCGGCCAAGCTCCGGGCCGACACTGAGCAGGAGGCCGCCGAGCTTCTGGCCGACGCCGAACAGCAGGCCGCCGAGCTCGTGGCCGCCGCCAAGCAGCAGCCCATCGAGGTTCTGGCCGCCGCCGCCGAGCAGGAGGCCGCTGCCGAGCAACCGGCCGCCGAGCTTCTGGCCGACGCCGAGCAGCAGGCCGCCGAGCTTGTGGTCGCGGCCGAGCAACCGGCCGCCGAGCTTCTGGCCGCCGCCAAGCAGCAGGCCGCCGAGCTTGTGGCCGCCGCCAAGCAGCATGCCGCCGAGCGTCTGCTCTCCGCCAAGCGGCAGGCCGTCGGACGTGTGGCGGCCGCCGAGGAGCAGACCGCCATGCGGATGGCCGCGTTGCGTCGGAGCGAGGACGAGCTCATGGAAGCGCAGAAGATGGAGGCGGTCGGACGGCTCGCCGGCGGGATCGCGCATGACTTCAACAACCTCTTGACGGTGATCAGCGGCTACACCGAGATCCTGCGTGGGCGCGAGCCGGAAGGGAGCAAGGAGCTCGCGGAGATCAGCAAGGCGGCTGAGCGGGCAACCCAGCTGACCGGACAGCTCCTCGCGTATAGCCGCAAGCAGGTCATCACGGCGAGAGCGCTCGACCTGAACGACGTTGTCACCGAGACCCAGGGGATGCTCGAGCGGCTGATCGGCGAGAATATCGAGTTCTCGATCGCGCTCGCCGAGGATGCAGTGCCCTCAGTTCGGTAGGGACCTTACGGAACCGGGTGCACAGCAGCAGACGTATTGAGGGAGGAGCAGGCAAGCGCGGCTTCGGCGACCACGTCGCCGTCGACGACTACAGCCGCCTCGCCTACGCCGAAGTGCTCGGCGACGAGACGGCAGCGACGATCATCGACTTCCTCCGCCGCGCGAGCGCGTTTTACGAGCGCCACGGGATCAGGATCGAGCAGCTCCTCACCGACAACGGCAGCGGCTACCGCTCAACCCTGCACGCGCTTTCGTGCAAGGCGCTCGGCATCCGCCATCTCCGCACTCGCCCCTATCGGCCGCAGACAAACGGGAAAGCAGAACGCTTCATCCGCGCCATGGTCGCGGGCTGGGCCTACGGCGCCCCCCCGACCTCAGGGTTATAGGACTGGCGGCACCCGCGGTGATAGACCTGCGGACCCATCACGCCGCTCGAAACCCGCGTGCACGGCAAGCGTTCGTTCCGGTCGTCGACAGCTCGCGCGGCATCAACAAGCCGGCTCAAGCAGGAGCTCCCACGGCCGTTGCGCATCGGTCGCCATGCCGGGAAGTCTCGCGCGGCGTTCCAATACGCACCCAACCCCGAGCGCCGCGGGCACAAGTTGAGCAAAAGTTCTGACGCGCAATCTCTGCTACGGAAACAGAAAGGCCCCGTTTCCGGGGCCTTTCGAGTAGCGGGGGCAAGGATTTGGACACATTTCCCTGACCGCTTCGCGTATCGGTTCACCGAGGTTCGACAACTCGAGCAGGCGCGTGGCAGCGGCGGGGCGCGCCTCCTTTGCGTAACACCCAGCGTCGACGGCCGACACAACCGGCGAGCGTCACTCGTCGCTCGGCGAGTCCCAGAGGCTGCGCAGGTTGTCCCATTCGGCGTCCGCGGGGTCGTCGGTCGGCGCGAAGTAACGAGCGCCGGCGTGGTCGTGCGCCGGGAGCGTGAAGGTGCCGCGCTCGACGAGCCGTCGGATGTTGCCGCGGTACACCTTGTCGACCTCGGCATGCCTCTTCGGCTCCTCGTCGAGCCACAGGTTCTTCGGATGGATCGGCTCGTCGTACATCCGGCGGAAGATCTCCGTTCGTAGGTCCTTCATCCAGTTCGAGTTCAAGTTCCGCACCCGAAACTGCCGCAGCGCCTCGATGTCGACGATCCCCGCGACGAAGGTGTTCGCACCCGAACCCGTATGCCCGAGCACGTATCCCTGATAGTCGACGATGTGCGAATTCCCGTTCGAGATGTCAAACGGATGCTCCATCTCGGGGTGCACGTACACGGGGCCGACGTTCGGACAGATCATGTAGACGTTGTTGAAATGGGCGTGCGCCCGGTTCTGCAGCAGCCACGTCCCGCCGGGATCCGCGCCCATCTGTGTCATCGGAACCGCCTCGCTCGGCCGGTAGACGACTTCGGCGCCGTTGAACGCGAGCGCTCGCACCGCCTCGGGATACTCGCCGTCCGAGCAGCAGATTGTGCCGAGATTCCCGATGTCGTCCGTGCGCAGAACCGGGTAGAACGCATCGATCCCGTCGCCGAACAGCTCGATCCAGCGGTCGTACACGTCGTGTGGCGTGCACGACCGCTCGCGACACCAGAGATGGTTCTTCGCAGCGCGGTGCACGATCTCGCCGGCAGGAGATATGACGAAGAGCATGTTGAAGAACCGGTTCTCCATCACCTCCGGCCACCGCGCCTTGCACTGGACGACGATGTAGGTGTCGTACCGACGGGCGAGCGCCGCCAGTCGTTCCGTCTCCGGACCGGGGATGTCGATGAAGAGTTCCTCAGCAGCGACAACGTGCGGAATGTCGAAGATCTCGTCCGTGAATCCGGTGAGAGCGCCTTCTGCGAGGGCGATCAGCTTGACGGGCATATTGACGCCGATGATCGAGACGGCAGCATGGATCCCGTCCTCGACGATGCGGAGGTTGCGCTCGATGTCCTTTCGCGAGCCGATTCCGTGCACGACGGTCGACAACCCGACTGCCATGTACGGCGCAACCGGCCGCGCGTGTTTCTTCGCCTCCGGCACGCCCGTCAACTCGTCGCCGGAGGAACAGGCGAAGACGTCGTCTCCGTGACGATTAGCTCAGCGGGCTCGTCGTCGCCGATGATCCGCGCCATCTGGGTGACGCGTGCGGGATCGGCGACGTCTGGCTGACTACTCATATTCCGTCCCTGTTCGGAGAGCCCTGGACCGCGCGAACCGGTGGGTTGCCCGGTGGTGCGCAATCGTAATGAACCTGAACTCGAAGGGCAGCTTCACCCCGCCGGCCCGTCCGGGCGCCGGCGCCCCTGGTACGACGCCGGCGACGCGGACTGCGATGCGTTGAGGACGCTCTGGCATCGAGCGCCTAGAGAACGACGGTCACGACCTTCTCCTCGGTGTTCCCCTCGATTCCGGCCCAGCCGAGCTCGCGCCCGATACCGCTTCCCTTCATGCCGCCCCACGGCAGCCGCGGGTCGATCGCGCCCCAGCCGTTGATCCAGACGGAGCCGGCGCGAACCTGCGCCGCCACGGTGTGCGCCCTCGAGATGTCCTGCGTCCACACGGTCGCCGCGAGGCCGTAGAAGGAGTCGTTCGCCAGGAGCACGGCCTCGTCGACGTCTTCGAACGGGATCACCGTGCCGACAGGCCCGAAGATCTCCTCCCGTGCGATGCGCATGTCGTTTGACGCGTCTGCGAACACGGTCGGCTCGACGAAGAAGCCGCGTTCACCGCTCCGCTCGCCGCCGGCCACGAGCCGCGCGCCTTCCTCCTTGCCCGCTGCGATGTAGCCGAGCACCCGCTCGAGCTGCTGGCTGTTGATCAGCGGGCCCATCTGTGTGTCCGGGTCGAGCGGATGGCCGAGCCGCGTGGACTGCGCCGCGCCGGCAAGCGCCGCGACGACCGCGTCGTACACGGGCCGCTCGACGAGGATGCGCGTCCCGGCGGCGCACACTTGCCCCTGGTTCGCGAACAGCCCCATCGCGCTGCCCTGGATCGCGGCTTCGAGGTTCGCGTCAGCGAAGATGATCTGCGGCGACTTGCCGCCGAGCTCGAGGGTGACGCGCTTGAACGACTCGGCGGCGACCTTGGCCACCTCACGGCCAACCTCCGGGCTGCCCGTGAAGGAGATCTTGTCGACCCACGGATGCCGGACGAGCGCCGCCCCCGTCGTCTCGCCGAAGCCGTTGACGATGTTGACGACGCCTGGCGGGAACCCCGCCTCTTCCACGAGCTGCGCGAGATGGGCGACCGCCAGCATCGCGTCCTCGGCCGGCTTTACGACCACTGTGTTGCCGCAGGCGAGCGCCGGCGCGACCTTCCAGCTGAAGATCATCGAGGGCGCGTTCCACGGCAGGATCGCCGCGACGACGCCGAGCGGCTCGCGGCGCGTGTAGGAGTGCGTCGGCCTTCCGAAGTACCCGGACGTCGGGATGGTCGAGCCCGTGATTTTGTCCGCCCAGCCGGCGAAGTGCCGGAAGGTGGCGATCGTCATCGGGATGTCGAGCATCTTCGGCTCCATCAGCGGCTGCCCGCCCTCGAGCGACTGGATCGTCGCGAGCTTCTCCGCGTCGCGCTCGATCAGGTCGGCGAGCCTGTTCAGGAGTGCGCCTCGCGCGGCGCCGGGGAGCTTCGACCACTCCCCCGTCTCGAACTGCGCACGTGCGGCGCGCACTGCCGCGTCGACATCCTCCTCGGTCGCAGCCGCGACCTCGGCCAGCACCTCTTCACTCGCCGGGTCGATCTTCGTGAACGTCTCGCCGCTGCTCGAGGCTCGCCACGTCCCGCCGATGAGCAGGTCGGTGTGGATGCCCTCGAGGACGCCGCTGCGCGGCGTAGTGGTGGTGATGATGGTGGTCATCGTTTCCGTGTCCTCCGTTCAGTGGCAGTGTCGGGACAGTGCGCTCACGCCTGCTCCACGAACGCGGTCGATTCGCCCTCCGCCGCGAGCAGTTCGCCGGGCTCGTCCTCGACGAGGATCTCCGTCAGCCGTTCGAAGCGCTCCGACGCGAACGCAGAGAGGCCGGCGACGATTACGAGCCCGACGACCGCCCACCCGATCGTGATCCAGATCGCCAGGTTGAGCGGGTGTGGCGGCGTCGGGAACTCGCTCTTGACGAACAGGTAGACGATCACCGCCATCGCACCGAGCGGCACCACGCCGTGCCACAGGACGTGGAACTCGTGCCGGCGCCAGAAGAAGACGATGCAGGCGAGCTGCGCGATGAAGTACACGCCAAGGGCGGCGAACGTCACGATCAGGCCGATCAGGCTAAAGGCGCTGAGTGGCCCGTAGTGGAGGCCGAGGCCGAGGCAGATCGCGATCGCGCCGGCGAGGAGGACGGTCAGGGCGACGTCCGGCGTGCCGAAGCGACGGTTGGTGTGGCCGAGCCCCCGCGGCAGCAACCGGTCGCGGCCGAGCGCGAACAGCATCCGTGCGGCGCCGTTCTGCGACGCCATACCCCCGGCGAGCGCGGCGATCGCGGCCGCGACGTCGATCACGATCGTGCTGTTCGAGTTCCAGTAGCGCGTCCCGAGCACGTCCCACGGCGCCGGGTTCTGGCCGTACTTGAGCATGTCGTTGACACCCCAGCCGACACTCGCGACGTACGCGAAGAACACGTAGACCACGCCCGCGACGACAGTGGTGATGATCATCCCGCGCGGGATCGTGCGGCGTGGGTTCCGCGCCTCTTCGCCCAAGTACGACGCGGCTTCGAATCCCGTGAAGCTCTGGATCCCGAAGACGACCGCCAGCGCGATGCCTCCTGCGGCGAGCCCGTGCGGGTTGAACACCTCGGGGTGCCAGACGCCGTGCGCACCGCCCTTGAACAGGATGGTGAGCGCGAGTGCCCCGAGCACGAGTCCCTCGAAGATCAGGAACGCGAGGTCGGTCCGGATCGACAGGCGGATGCCGAGCAGCGACAGCAGCCAGATGAACAGCAGGCCGATCACGGCGATCACCCACCACTGGATGTTCACGCTCGCGTGCTGCGCGAGGATCTGCGACCCGAAGGCGCCGAAGATCAGGAGGCTAAACACCTGCACCAGCGGGTAGAACGCGAGGAACAGCCAGCCCGTCGCGAAGCCGGCGCGCGGCCCGAGCCCTGCCTGCGCGAACGCGAAGAACGATCCGGCGTGCGCGACGCGCTGCGTGAACCGGTAGATCGCGTTGACGATGAGCAGGACCGCGATGAACGCGACGAGGAAGGCGAACGCCATCGCCTTCCCCGCGTTCGCCGCTGCCGGGATCGTCAGGAAGAAGATGGCTGCCGTCGGCGTGACGACTGCCATCGAGGTGACGACAGCGTGCCGCACCTCGAGCGTGCGCTCTTTGAGGCCGCCGGCTGGGACGGCAGGTGGCACGTTAGTCACGATCCGTTTCTCTTGCTGTCCGCGGTCACCGCTCCCCGGATGACGCCGGTGGGCTCGGTCCGGTTGAGCACCGACCGCAACGCCGCCGCCACCTCGTCCGCCTCCTGCTCGGTCATCACCAGCGGCGGCGACAGGACCAGCGTGCTGCCGCTCGCGCGGACGATCACGCCGGCCTCGCGCCGGATCACGTCCTGCGGTGCGCCCTCCATCGGCAGCGGTTCGCGCGTCTCCCGGTCCGCCACGAGCTCGACCGCGAGCATCATCCCGACGCCGCGGACCTCGCCCACGATGTCGAGGCCGCCGAGTGCCGTGTCGAGCGCTCCAAGCAGGTAGCGCCCGACGTCACGCGCGCGATCGACCAGCCCCTCGCGCTCGATGATCGCGAGGTTCTCGAGCGCGACCGCGCAAGCCGTCGGGTGGCCGTTGTACGTGAAGCCGATCGGAAACCCGTAGTGCTCCTCCGCCGTGATCGCCGCTGCAACGTCGTCGGTGATGAGCACGGCGCCGAGTTGCATGTAGCCGCTCGTAATTCCCTTCGCCGTGACGATGATGTCGGGCGCGGCGCCGAAGTGCTGCGCGCCGAACCACGACCCGGTGCGGCCGTACGCGGTCACGACCTCGTCGAAGATGAACAGGATCCCGTGCCTCTGGAGCGCCTCCTGCACGCGCGGCCAGTAGTCGTCCGGCGGGACGATCATCCCGGCGACGCCCATGATCGGCTCGCCGATGAACGTCGCGATCCGGTCGGCACCGATCTCCTCGATCGTCCGCTCGAGCTCCGCGATGCAGAAATCCGTCGGGTCCGCGCCGTCGAACAACTCGCGGCGGTACGGCCAGGGCGGCGTCAGATGGCGGACGTGCGGGAGGATCGGGCCGAAGCCCTCGTGGTAGAGCGGAAACCCGGACGCGGTGCCGGACCCGTAGCCGACGCCATGGTACGCGAGGTTGCGCGAGAGGATCCAGGTCCTCTCACCGTCGCCCCGCTGGTGGTGGTAGTAGCGGGCCATCCGCAGTGCGGCCTCGTTGCCCTCGGAGCCGCCGCTCGTGAAGTACACGTGCGTCTGGCGCTCGGGCGAGAGCTCCACGAGACGCTCGGCGAGCTCGATCGCGCGCTCGTTCGTGAATTCCCAGAAGCTCGTGAAGTACTCAAGCTTCTTCATCTGCCGCGCCGCCGCCTCGGCGACCTCCGGACGCCCATGGCCGATCTGCGCCAGCCAAAGGCCTCCGGTTGCGTCGAGATAGTCGTTGCCGGCTGCGTCGCGAAGCCGGCATCCCTGCCCCTCGACCATCACGACGCGCTCCGTGAACCCGGGAGCGAGATACGGATGGATGATCGTCGCACGGTCGCGTGCGGCGAGTTCGTTTGCGGCCGATCGGGTCGTCACCGACGTCGCCATGGGATTCCTCCTGAGCTCGGGCAAGGCACGAACGCGCCACGCAACTCGCGAGCTTCCGCACACGTCGCGCGGTGTGACACGGAGCCGGTGTGACACGGAGCCGGATCTCTTCTCTCTGCCACCTTTCGCAGACTGACCTGATCCGGACGGCACTAGAGGTATGCCCGGAGCGGCGGGTCCGAAACGCCCAGCAAGAAGCACCGGCTTCTCCCCCACCCGGTGCAGGCGCCGGTCGTCCAGACGGCGGCCTCGGCCTCGGCGCGATCTGCGACATGCTCAACGCAGACTTCGACCGCTACCCGTCCTCGACACGCAACAAGAATTCCCGCCTCGCACACGAACCGCTCGTCGTCGTACGCGAGCGAGAAGAGATCGATCGCTCGCTCTACCGGCAGGCCCTCCGCCTCGAAGAACATGAACCGCTCCGGGAAAGTTGCAGGCTTCAGTCCTTGAGAGGATGGAGTCATGTCAAGCACATCGAAGAGGTATTCGCCGGAGGTTCGTGAGCGTGCGGTGCGGCTGGTGTTCGAGCATCAGCACGAGCACGGCTCGCAGTGGGCGGCGATCGTGTCGGTCGCGGGGAAGATCGGGTGTACGTCGGAGACGTTGCGGGGTTGGGTGCGGCGGTCCGAGGTCGACGGCGGCCGCCGGGCCGGAGTGACGAGCGAGGAGCGGGTCCGGCTGAGGGAGCTCGAGCGTGAGAATCGCGAGTTGCGTCGCGCGAACGAGACTTGAAGTCGGCGTCGCTTTTCTTTGCGACCGAGCTCGACGGTCGAACGCGGAGGTGAGCGCCTACATCGACAAGCACCGAAATCAGTTTGGGGTCGAGCCGATCTGCAGTGCGTTGCAGTTCGCCCCGCGCACCTACTACGCGATCAAGGCGAGGCCACCCTCGGCGCGGGCGCTGCGTGACGCGGAGCTGAAGCCGGAGATCGCGCGGGTGCACCGCGACAACTTCGGCGTCTACGGCGTCGACAAGGTCTGGGCGCAGCTAAACCGCGAAGGCGACCGCGTCGCGCGGTGCACCGTCGCTCGGTTGATGCGTGAGCAGGGTCTGCGTGGTGTTGTGCGCGGCAAGCCGAAGTACACGACGACCCCTGGCGAGGAAGCCGACCGGCCGCGTGATCTCGTCGGTCGCCGCTTCAGAGCCGGCGCCCCGAACCGGCTCTGGGTCGCCGACCTGACCTACGTCCGCACCTGGACCGGGTTCGTCTATGTCGCGTTCATCACAGACGTCTACTCGCGGATGATCGTCGGCTGGCAGGCCTCCCGCTCGCTGCGCTCCGACCTCGCCCTCGATTCGTTGGAGCAGGCGATCTGGGCCCGCTCCGAGCGTGGCCGCCGCCTCGACGAACTGGTCCATCACTCCGACCGCGGCGTTCAATATCTCGCAATTCGCTACACCGAACGCCTCGCCGAGACCGGCGCAGTCAACTCGGTCGGCTCGAAGGGCGACTCCTACGACAACGCGCTCGCCGAGACGATCATCGGGCTCTACAAGACAGAGCTCCTCCGCAACCGCGGCCCCTGGCGTGGCCTCGACGACCTCGAGTACGCCACCCTCGAAATGGGTCGACTGGTTCAACCACCGCCGCCTCTTCAAAGCCCACGGCCAGATCCCGCCGGCCGAATTCGAAGAGCTCCACTACCGTCAGAAAAGCTCACGTCACCAGGCCGAGACTCAAACCAAACAGCCTGCATGAAACC
>JBBQQU010000047.1:0-10406 GCA_038215565.1 Gaiellales bacterium
GAGATGTGCGAGGTCGGCGACGCGGTCGGCATCATCGCCGCGCAGTCGATCGGCGAGCCGGGCACGCAGCTGACGATGCGGACGTTCCACACCGGCGGCGTCGCCGGCGCGGACATCACGCACGGCCTGCCGCGTGTCGTCGAGATCTTCGAGGCGCGCAACCCGAAGGGCGCCGCCGTGCTGGCGGAGGTCCCGGGCCGTGTCGAGATCGAGCCGACCGAGCGTGGGCCGAAGATCTCCATCCATCCGACCGAGGTCGGCAAGGACGGCGAGCTCGCGGAGCCGGTCGAATACCAGCTCCCGCGGCGCACGCGGCTGCTCGTCACGAACGGGCAGGTGCTCGAAGCGGGCGAGGCGCTCAACGAGGGCTCGCAGAACCCGGCCGACAAGCTGGCGCTCACCGGTGCCACATCGACCGAGCTGTACCTCGTCGGCGAGGTGCAGAAGGTCTACAAGAGCCAGGGTGTCGAGATCCACGACAAGCACATCGAGCTGATCGTGCGTCAGATGCTGAAGAAGGTGCGGGTCGAGTCGAACGGCGACACCGACCTGCTTCCCGGCCAGCTCGTCGACCGCGTCGTGTACGAGCGTGAGAACGCCAAGGTGAAGGCGAAGGGTGAGAAGGCGACACACGAGCCGCTCATCCTCGGCATCACCAAGGCCTCGCTCGCAACCGAGTCGTTCCTCTCGGCGGCCTCCTTCCAGGAGACCACGAAGGTGCTGACCGACGCGTCGATCGAGGGCAAGATCGACCGGCTGCTCGGGCTGAAGGAGAACGTGATCATCGGGAAGCTCATCCCGGCGGCCACCGGCCTGAAGCGGTACCGGACGATCGAGATCGCCCCCTCCGAGCCGATCGTGCGCGAGGCCTACGAGCGGGACACCCTGCTCCAGGCGCTCGAGGAGATCGGCCAGGACGGAAGCGCGATCGACTTCGGTGGACTCGACGCCACCTTCGGCGGCGAGCCTGGCGCGGACGCGTCGACCTCGCACGAAGCCGGCGAGGCGACGGAAGTCCCCGAGGTCGACAGTCCGCTCGACGACTGAGTCGCACCGCAGTTCCGCTCTCCCCGCGAGGCCCGGCAACCGCCGGGCCTCGCGGCATTTCGCGCCCGTGTCCGGGGCAGACATGGCTTGGGGACAGTCCCGGAGACATGTCCGTGTTGGCCATGGCTTGGGGACAGTCCCCGGGACATGTCCGTGTTGGCCATGGGCTACAACGTCGGCGTGAGACGGATCCTCGTGCTCGGCGTCGCGCTGCTTGCGATCGCCGCCGGTTCCGCGCATGGGGGCGGGCCGTCCGCGCCGCTGCCGCTTCCGTGTGGGCTGCCACCCGCGCAGCCGCTGTGGGTCGACTACGCCGACGGTGGCGTCCCGTTCTGGTCGACGATTTTCGCGCGGCCGGGCGTCGTCGCCGCGGCGTCGAACCTGCTGATTCCCCCGCAGCTCCGCGCGAAAGGGGCGCAGACCGTCTACTTCGACCTCCACCTCGTGAACCGTGTGGGAACGCCGTCGAAGCCGACCGACCCGGCGACGATCCCGGCGCGGGCCGACAGGCTCTTCGACGCGGCCGTCGCGTCGTCGGGTTGCGACCACCCGTTGATCGCGGAGAACGAGCTCTTCGGCGCGCAGCTCCCGACGCCCTGGACGCCGACTACAGCCCAGTACCGCGCAAACGTCCTTGCCTTCCTGCAGCGGCTCTCCGAGCGCGGCGCGCGGCCGTTCCTACTGCTGTCGAGCACCCCGTACACCCACGACGCGACCGTTGATGCGTGGTGGCAGCAGGCGGCGCAGGTTGCCGACCTCGTCCCGGAGATCTACTTCTCCGGCCCTTCGGTCGCACGCCAGGGCGCCGTCGCGGGGAGCCGCAGGCTCCGCGCGACGATGCGAAACCGTGTCGAGCAGCTGATCGAGATCGGCGTGCCGACGAACCGGCTCGGGATGATGCTGACGTTCAGCTCGACACCGCACGCCGGCGGCCGCGAAGGCCTGACCCCGCTCTCGAAATGGCTCGACGTCGTGAAATGGGAGGGGCTCGCAGCGAAGCAGGTCGCCTCAGAGCTCGCCCTTGCAAGCGTGTGGTCGTGGGGCTGGGCGGCGTTCAATCCTGCGGGGAACGATCCGGACAAACCGAAGGCGGCGTGCACGTGGCTCTGGACGCGCGACCACTCGCTCTGCGATGCCCCGTCCCTTGCGGGCCCCGCGCTCGACACCTCGCTCGACGTCGGTGCAACGTTGCCAACCGGGACGATCTGCCTGCTCGACAAGACGAAGTTGCTCGCGAACGATGTCGCGGCGCTCAGCCGGCTGACCGGCGACCGCGACCTCGCCTACTCGGCGGCGTTTCAGCATGCGGTGCTCGCCGATGCGCAACGAGTCGTCGCCGGAGCGGTTGCGAACGCCGAACGCGGCGTCATCCTCGACCACTTCGGCGGCAGTCGGACCGCCTATCTTGTGGCGCTCGAGCGGGGAAGAGGGACGCCGACGCTCGCGCGAACGATCATCGCCGACGAGCTGCGGCGGGGCGCCGTCGAGAGGGCCTTGCGCGTTGCGAGACCCACGGCCGTCGAGCTTCGGCAGTGGTACGAGACGTACGCGTCCGCAAACGCACGGCTCGTGCACGCCGCGCAACCGGAGCGCTGGCTCGGCAACGAACGCTCGGGCGTCGCCGTCAGCGGTCAGGCTCCTGGGCGCCTCTTCGGGCTCGCGGCCGGGAGAAGCGCGGTGATCGCCGGCGTCCAGGTGACCGTCGACGGCGAGGTCGTACCGCTGGGCTCGTTCTCGCTTGCGCAGGCCGCACCGGCTGTCCGCGCAGCCCTCGTCGCGCAGCAGAAGGACGCGGCGTTCGTCGTCTGGCTGCGTCGCCGCCAGAACCAGTCGCTCGCACGACTGACGTGCCAGCACGACCAGCCGCCGCAAGCGGCAATTGTCGACCTGACCGACTGGCTGCCCTACCTGAGCCTGGGCTGACGCACACGCTGAACGCGAAGCGCGACCGGTTTGCGCGCCGGCCGGTGGACACATCGTCACACTCTCGTAGCCGTGCCTGGCACCGGCCGTGGCTTCACGGACCGAGTGCAACTCGGACACGGCTTTCAGCGATTCGCGCTGCGCTGGAGCCGAACGACCGGCGTTGCAGGCCGACGCGGTGGATGAATCGTCACGCTCTCGTAGCCGTGCCTGGCGCGGGCCATGGCGACCCGAGCCAGGGCCGAAGAGGCTAGGCGCCGTCGACTGCGACGGTGCGTGCCTTGCCGAGTTCTTTTGCCCGGTAGAGGGCTTGGTCGGCACGCTGGAAGAGGTCGTCCGGCTGATCGTCTGGCCGGAGCTCCGCGACACCCGCCGACAGGTTCAAGAGACCCGCGTTCCCGATCGGCCGTGCCGCCACCGCACGAGCGATCCGGCCCGCGAGCATCTGGCCGTCTTCCACGCCCGCCTCAGGGAGGATGACCGCGAACTCGTCGCCGCCGACCCGACACGTCACGTCGACGGTGCGAACGGCCGTGAGCATCCGTTCGGCGGCCTCGGCAAGCACCGCGTCGCCGGCCAGATGCCCGATGCGGTCGTTGATCGCCTTGAAGTCGTCGAGGTCGAGCACGACGAGCGTGAGCCGCCGCTCGTAGCGCAGCGCGCGCGACGCTTCGCGCGCGAGCGTCTCGTGGAAGTACCGCCGGTTGTGCAGACGAGTCAACGCGTCGAGGTCGGCGAGCGCGCGCGCCTCGGCGTAACGGCGAGCATTCTCGAGTGCCGTACCTGCCCTGAAGGCCACGCCTTCCAGCTCGTCGATCTCACCGTCGCTGAGCTTCCGAACGGGCGACCGCGTGAATGCGCTCAACGTCCCGACCGCTTCCCCGTCGGCCCGCAGCGGCACGACGACGCCCGAGCGCACGAGCGCTGACGATTCGTCGGCCGCGTCGAGGCGGTAGCGGTAGGAGATCTCGACGGCCCGGAGGTTGTCGTTGTCGGGGAGCGTTACCGCCGTCTTCGCCGCCTCCTCCTCGGGAATGCCGAGGCTCGCGGCCAGCCGCGAGCCGCCGGGGCCTTGAGCCTCGAGGAACGCCCCCTCGACACCGCCGATCGTCGCGGCGGCATCGAGCGTCCGCCCGGCCACCAGATCGAGGTCGAGACTCGACGCGAGCTCGACCACGAACCGGTCTGCCCGGCTCGCCGGCAGGCCCCCTTCGAGCGCCCCGGCGAGGTCGCGCATCGTCTCCTGCATCCCGGCCGCGAGCGTCTTCACGGCCTCGGCCACCCGCTCGTCGGTCGATGCCCGGGCGCGTCTGACCGCGACCGCCGCCGCCAGCGCGGTCAGACAGGCGAGGCCGATGGCCCCGATGGCGAAGTAGACGATCACCGCAAGTCGTCGCACTGTAGTGACGGATCCTGCAGAAGGCTATGGTCCGAAAGTGTGAAAAACTGACGTCTGCGAACTTCCGCTACCCTGCCGGAAGGCAAGGAACGAAGCGGGTTGGCGGCGTTTGCGACGTCCACGCGGATTCGGTACCATGCCTCGCCGTCGGAGGGCGCCGCGTGCTCCCCCGGCTTTCTGTCTGAATACGACCCTTTTAGGAGACCCAGTCTCAGCATGCCGACCGTCAATCAACTGATTCGCAAGGGCCGCGTGAAGAAGCGCGCGAAGGTGAAGACCCCTGCGCTCGCGGGAGCCCCGCAGCGGCGTGGTGTCTGCACGCGCGTCTCGACGACGACCCCTCGTAAGCCGAACTCGGCGCTGCGGAAGATCGCGCGCGTCCGGCTGACGAACGGCCAGGAGGTCGGTACCTACATCCCCGGCGAGGGCCACAACCTGCAGGAGCACTCCGTCGTGCTCGTCCGCGGCGGGCGCACGAGCGACCTCCCGGGCTTCCGGTACAAGGTGATCCGCGCGGCGCTCGACGCCTCCGGTGTCGCCGACCGCAAACAGGGCCGGTCGAAGTACGGCGCGAAGAAGAGCTCGTCCTAATGCCTCGCCGCGCAGAGATCACGCCGCGCCCGGTCATCTCCGACCCGGTGTACGACAGCCAGCTCGTGACGCAGCTGATGAATCGCGTCATGCGCGACGGCAAGAAGTCGACGGCCGAGGCGATCGTCTACGCGGCGCTCGACAAGGTCGGCGAGAAGACAGGCCGCCCGCCGGTCGAGGTGCTCGAGCAGGCCGTGAAGACCGTCACGCCGGTGCTCGAGGTTCGCTCGCGCCGCGTCGGTGGAGCGAACTACCAGGTTCCGATCGAGGTTCCGCAGCGCCGCGGGCGCACGCTCGCGCTGCGCTGGATCGTCACGTTCTCCCGCGACCGCCGCGAGAAGCACATGGACGACAAGCTGGCCGGCGAGATCCTCGACGCGCTCGAGCAGCAGGGGAACGCCTACAAGCGTAAAGACGACATGTACCGGATGGCGCAGGCCAATAAGGCCTTTGCGCACTACCGCTGGTAAGGGAGAAAGTTGGCTGTAACGGAAACACGCGTGGCGCTGGACCGCGTCCGGAACATCGGGATCATGGCCCACATCGATGCGGGCAAGACCACGACGACCGAGCGGATCCTCTACTACACGGGCCGCACCCACAAGATGGGTGAGGTGCACGAGGGCGCCGCGACGATGGACTGGATGGCGCAGGAGCAGGAGCGCGGCATCACGATCACATCGGCCGCGACGACCGCCACGTGGCGCGATCACCGCATCAACATCATCGATACGCCCGGGCACGTGGACTTTACCGCCGAGGTTGAACGGAGCCTACGCGTGCTCGACGGCGCCGTCGCCGTCTTCGACTCGGTTGCGGGTGTGCAGCCCCAGTCCGAGACCGTCTGGCGCCAGGCCGACAAGTACCGCGTGCCGCGAATCGCGTTCATCAACAAGATGGACCGCACCGGCGCCGACTTCTTCAAGTCCGTGCAGTCGATGATCGACCGTCTCGGCGCGAACCCTGTGCCGATCCAGCTGCCGATCGGGCAGGAGGACAAGCACGTCGGCGTCGTCGACCTGGTCGAGATGAAGGCGATCGTCTACAAGGACGACCTCGGTGAGGACTTCGACGTCACCGACATCCCGGCCGAGCTCGCAGAGCAGGCGCACGCCTACCACCACCAGTTGATCGACGCGGTCGCCGAGCACGACGACGAGCTGACCGAGACCTACCTCACCGACGAGACCCTCGTGACGCCCGAGATGATCCGCCGCGCGCTTCGCGCCGCGACGATCGCCGACGCGCTCACGCCTGTCATCCTCGGCTCCGCCTTCAAGAACAAGGGCGTGCAGCCGCTGCTCGATGCGGTCATCGACTATCTGCCGAGCCCGCTCGACGTGCCGCCGATGATCGGCCTCGACCCCAAGTCGGGCGCCGAGATCACGCGCGAGCCGTCCGTCGAGGAGCCGTTCTCGGCACTCGCGTTCAAGGTGATGTCAGATCCGTTCGTCGGCAAGCTCACGTACTTCCGCGTCTACTCCGGCAAGATCAAGGCCGGTGATCGCGTTCTCAACACGACGACCGGCAAGACCGAGCGGATCGGCCGCATCCTCCAGATGCACGCGAACCATCGGGAAGAGCGCGAGGAGATCGGCGCGGGTGACATCGCTGCGGGTGTCGGCCTCAAGTCGACCACCACCGGCGACACGCTTGCGATCGAGAGCTCGCCGATCATTCTCGAGTCGATGACCTTCCCCGAGCCCGTGATCTCCGTTGCAGTCGAGCCGAAGTCGAAGGCCGACCAGGACAAGCTCGGCAACGGGCTCGCACGGCTCTCCGACGAGGATCCGACCTTCCGCGTCACCTCGGACGAGGAGACGGGCCAGACGCTGATCGCCGGCATGGGCGAGCTGCATCTCGAGATCATCATCGACCGCCTGAAGCGTGAGTTCAACGTCGACGCGAACGTCGGCCGCCCGCAGGTCGCGTACCGCGAGACCATCTCGAAGCCGGCCGAGAAGATCCAGGGCAAGTTTGTTCGGCAGACAGGTGGCTCGGGCCAATACGGCGACGCGGTGATCAACCTGCTGCCGCAGGAGCCCGGCAAGGGTTACGAGTTCGTCGACAAGATCGTCGGCGGCAAGATCCCCAAGGAGTACATCAAGCCGATCGACGAAGGAATTCGCGAGGCCATGGGCGCGGGCGTGCTCGCGGGCTATCCCGTGGTCGACGTGAAGGTCGAGCTGATCGACGGCTCGTATCACGACGTCGACTCGAGCGAGCGCGCATTCAAGATCGCAGGCTCGATTGCTTTCAAGGAAGCGATGAGGCGCGCGAAGCCGAAGCTGCTCGAGCCGGTGATGGCCGTCGAGGTCACCACACCGGAGGACTACCTCGGGGACGTGATGGGCAACCTGAACAGCCGTCGCGGCCGGATCGAAGACATGTCGCCGGTCGGCAATGCTCAGGTGATCAAGGCGATGGTCCCGCTAAGCGAGATGTTCGGCTACGCCACCGACTTGCGGTCGATGTCCCAGGGCCGCGCTGATTTCACCATGCAGTTCGACCGGTACGAAGAGGTGCCGGCGTCTATCGCCACCGAGATCACCGAGCAGACCTCGTGGTCTAAGTAAAAGGAAGGGAAGGAATGGCCAAGCAGAAGTTTGAGCGCACGAAGCCGCACCTCAACGTCGGCACCATCGGGCACATCGACCACGGGAAGACGACGCTGACCGCCGCGATCACGAACGTGCTCGCGAAGAAGGGCGGCGGCCAGGCGAAGAGCTTCGCCGAGATCGACAACGCTCCCGAAGAGCGCCAGCGCGGCATCACGATCAACACGTCGCACGTGGAGTACGAGACGGCCAACCGTCACTACGCCCACGTCGACTGCCCTGGTCACGCCGACTACATCAAGAACATGATCACGGGCGCAGCGCAGATGGACGGGGCGATCCTCGTCGTCAGCGCCGCGGACGGTCCCATGCCGCAGACGCGTGAGCACATCCTGCTCGCCCGCCAGGTCGGCGTGCCGTTCATCGTCGTCGCGCTGAACAAGGCTGACATGGTCGACGACGAGGAGCTGCTCGAGCTCGTCGAGCTCGAAGTTCAGGAGCTGCTCGAGAAGTACGACTTCCCCGGCAGCGAGATCCCGATCGTTCGCGTCTCCGCACTGAAGGCGCTCGAGGGCGACGAGGCGTGGGAAGAGAAGATCGTCGAGCTGATGGAAGCCGTCGACACCTACATCCCGGAGCCGACGCGCGAGTCCGACAAGCCGTTCCTCATGCCGATCGAGGACGTCTTCACGATCACCGGCCGCGGCACGGTCGTCACCGGTCGCGTCGAGCAGGGCAAGATCGAAGTCGGCAACGAGATCGAGATCGTCGGCATCCACGAGAAGGTGGAGAAGACGGTCGTCACCGGCCTCGAGATGTTCCAGAAGTCGCTCGACTACGCGCAGGCAGGCGACAACGCGGGCGCACTGCTCCGCGGCGTCAAGCGCGAGGACGTCGAGCGTGGCCAGGTGCTCGCGAAGCCGGGCTCCATCACCCCGCACACGCACTTCAAGGCTGAGGTCTACGTGCTGTCGAAGGACGAAGGCGGCCGTCACACGCCGTTCTTCAACAACTACCGCCCGCAGTTCTACTTCCGCACCACGGACGTGACCGGCGCGGTCAGCCTCCCGGAGGGCCAGGAGATGGTCATGCCGGGCGACAACACGAACATGGAGATCACGCTGATCCAGCCGATCGCCATGGACCAGGGCCTTCGCTTCGCGATCCGCGAAGGCGGCCGCACCGTCGGTGCCGGCGTCGTCACAGAAATCGTCAAGTAAGGGACTGAAAGAAACATGGCACAGGGAAAAATCCGGATCCGCTTGAAGGGCTACGACCATCAACAGCTGGACCGGTCGGCCCAGCAGATCGTCGACACCGCGCAGCGAAGCGGTGCGACGATCACTGGGCCGGTCCCTCTGCCGACGGAGAAGAACGTCTATTGCGTGATCCGCAGCCCGTTCAAGGACAAGGACTCACGTGAGCACTTCGAGATCCGCACCCACAAGCGGCTCATCGACATCTTGAGCCCCACCCCGAAGACGATCGACCAGCTGATGCGGCTCGATCTCCCGGCCGGCGTCGACATCGAGATCAAGCTCTAGCCATGGCGAAGGGAATCCTCGGACGCAAGCTCGGCATGACGCAGGTCTTCGACCCGGAGACCGGTGGGGTCACCCCGATCACGGTGATCCAGGCCGGCCCCTGCCCGGTCGTCCAGGTGAAGTTCGAAGCCGAGGACGGCTACGACGCCGTGCAGCTCGCCTTCGACGCCGTCGCCGAACGCAAGCTCTCGAAGCCCGAGCTCGGGCACCTCGCGAAGTTCAAGGTCGGAGCCCACCGCAAGCTCGTCGAGTTCCGCGGCGGCATCGACGGCGCGGTCGCGGGCGAACAGGTGACGGTCGAGATCTTCGAGCCCGGCGACAAGGTAAAGATCGCGGGAATCGGAATCGGCAAGGGCTTCCAGGGCACGATCAAGCGCCACAACTTCAGCTCGGGCCCGCGCTCGCACGGCTCGCACAACATTCGCAAGCCAGGCTCGATCGGCGCGTCGGCAACGCCGTCGCGGGTGATGAAGGGCCGCAAGATGCCGGGCCTCATGGGCGGCAAGCGCGTCACGCAGCTCGGCCTGACCGTGCACGGCATCGATGCCGAGCAGAATCTGTTGCTCGTGAAGGGCGCAGTTCCCGGCCCGAAGAACGGCTTCGTCGAGGTGCGCGGATAATGGCTGCTCCCAGCGTCCCCATGCTCGATGCGTCGGGCAAGAAGTCGAAGGACATCTCCCTCGGCGAAGCGGTGTTCGGTGCCGAGGTCAAGGCGCACCTGGTGCATGAGGCCGTGCGGTCCGAGATGAACGCGCAGCGCGCGGGCACGTCCGCGACGAAGAGCCGCGGGCTCGTCTCCGGCGGTCGCGCGAAGCCGTGGCGCCAGAAGGGCACGGGTCGCGCGCGCCAGGGCACCATCCGCGCGCCGCAGTTCTCGGGCGGTGGTCATGCGTTCGCAAAGACGCCGCGCGAGTTCGTGCAGAAGGTGAACCGCAAGGCGGCCAAGGCCGCGCTTCGCTCGGCACTCGCCTCGCACGTGAACGAAGGCTCCTTCGCCGTCGTCGACGCGACCGCGTTCGACGCGCCGTCGACGAAGCAGGGCAAGGCGCTCGTCGACCAGTGGGGCAAGCGCGCACCGCTCGTCATCATCGCGACCGAGGGCGAGACGAATCTCGTCAAGAGCTTCCGCAACCTCGAGCGTGTCGTCGTCATCGCTCCGAGCGAGATCGAGGTCGCCGCCCTTGTCTGGGCGCGCTCGCTGCTCGTCACCGAGACGGCGCTGCCGCTCGTCGAGGAGAGGGCCAAGTCATGAGTCTCCACGCAAGCCAGGTGCTCCTGGCGCCGATCGTCAGCGAGAAGAGCTACGCCGCGTCGACGGTCGGCCAGTACACGTTCAAGGTGCAC
>JBBQQU010000048.1:0-10042 GCA_038215565.1 Gaiellales bacterium
TGATGTGAAATGCACGCGCACTCGCGGCTGGTGGCTCAGACACACTGCGCATCTCGCCCGGGTCGGGCTTGAACGTAGGCACCGCTATGCCCTTCGCCCGACCCGAACGACCTGCTTGGTCTGAGCCATCTCCGCAAGCACCCAATTCCACATCAAGCCTCTAGCAGATTCCTTTGCCGGCGTTCACGCGCTTCAGCGCCGCGTTGTAGTCGTCGCCGCCGTCGCTCGACCGTGCCTTCTGGTCGAGCTCGGTGTATTTCTCGAGATAGGTATAGGCACTCCCGTAACAGCCGATCCCGAACGCGTACTCCCCGGCGGCGAGCCACGTTGCCGGGTTCGCCGGCTGACGATGTACCGCCTGGACGTAGTAGGCGAACGCGACACGCGGCGGGTCGTCCCGCTGCTGCGCTGCGAGCGCCTTCGCCCAGTAGGGCTCGACGAGGAACGGGTCGACCGAATGCGCGCGGTTCGCGAGGCTGATCGCGTGCGCGGGCGGCGAGGCGCCGAGCGCGTCGAACGCCCACCGCTCGCCGAGCCACGGCAAGAGCAACACACCGAAGACGAGCAGCGCCACTCCCGCGCCCGCGAGGAGCGCGAACGGTGATGCTAGTCGGCGAGGTGCGCCGCCGGCGAGCGATCCGGCGACGAGGAAGACGGGCACCGACACCGCGGCGAAATCCCAGTCGACATCGACGAGCCCGTGCACGAGGTAGGCGGGCAGCATGAGTGCGAGGGCAAGCTCGTGGCCGCGGGGACGTCGCCAGACCGGGCGCGTGAGCGCCGAGAGCGCCACGACTCCAAGCAGCAACCCGACGACGCCGACCTCGGTGAGGAACTGCAGCGGCAGGCTGTGCGGCTCGATCGTGACGTCGAGGTAGTTCGCGCGGTAGAGGAGGTTCGTGAGCTGGAACGTCCCCGCGCCGGTACCGGCGAGGCGGTGGTGCTGCCAGCCTTCGAGTGCCTGGTGCCACCAGACGAAGCGGAAGTTCGAGCTCGTACTCGCAAGACGCCCGCTGCCGTTCCCGACCGCGCCCGAGCCGCCTCCCTTCACAACGACGACGACCGTGAGCGCGATCACCACCGCCGCCCCTGCAGCCACGAGGACGCGGCGCGAAACGCGGGGCAACGGCACGCGCCGCAGAAGCACCGTCGCGACGCCACCCGCGACGAGGAGCGCGCCGAAGATCAGACCGTCGCGCCAGCGCACGTGCGAGCTCTGCCCGTCGCCGGTCACCCCGGGTAGCGCGAAGGCGATTCCGACCACCGCGGCCGCCGGCAGCGCGCCCGCGAGAAGGGTGCGCGCGCTTTCGACGCGGTCGTCGCCGAGCGCGAACCACGCCGCGACGAGAAGCACGGCGGTGACGACGCCGCCGCGCGAGTACGTCAGGATCAGCGCGGCGAGCGCGACGTAGGCGAGGAGCGCGCCCTCGAGCCGGCGGCGCCAGAGCGCGAGGACGAGCGCGAGGTCGGTCAGGAGCGCGAGCTGGTTCCAGAGGCCGACGGGCCCGCGCAGGCGCCCGACATCGGGCGGCCCGTAGTCGTAGAGGAACGGCAGCACCTTGCCGAGGAGCGACCACACGATCAGTGCGGCGAGCAGAGCCATCAGCCCGAGCGCGAGCTGGCGCCTGCGGTCGGCGAGCCAGAGGCCGAGTACCGCGGCGAGCAGGTAGACGAGCCCGCGATTCGCGTACTCCCACGAGTGATCGGGCAGCACCGACCACGAGATCGAAAGCGCGAGCCACCCGGCGAGGAGCGCCAGGGGCACAAGCAGGGGCCACCCGCCCGGCGCGCCGCGCAAGCCGAGTGCCGCAAGCAGCGCGAGGAGCGCGCCGCCGCCGAGCCACGGCAGCGATCCGTACCCGGGGCCGCCGCCGAAGAAGAGTGCAGCCCCGGCGAGGGCGAGCGAGGCGGCGAGGGGCAGTTCCCTGATCGCCCGCATCTCGAGCGAAGCTACCAGCCGCCGCCGGCGTGTTGGGAGGGTAGTGGGTCAGTTTGACTGAACCCGAACTTGGAGCCTGCTAATCGCTTAAGAGCTCCAAGTCTGTCTCCATCACGACGAGTTCCTCGCCCGACGGCAGCGCCACTACCGCACGGCACGGTTCATCGGAATAGAACCCAACGAGCCGGCCCGGGGGGAACTGATCGGCCGGATGCCCGGGGAAGTGGATCTGAACCTGGGTTCCAACGGTCATTCGCGCATCTTGAGGCCGTAGCCGCTGCCGATCGTCCGGCTTTGCACCGCATCTCCTTGCGGGTTTCTACGGGCCGGGTGGCGATCCGACCCTCACGATCGACTCACGCTCTCCGATCAGACCGCCGATGGACGACGCCACGCCGACAAGGACAACGGTCGACGCGACAGCGTGATCGGAGAGCGTCTTTATCGTGTCGGAGAGCAGTGTGAGCGCGTCGTCGCCTTCCAAAACGGTCGAGCATGTCGATGCGCCGGTTCACCCCGCCTGACCAACGCCTTCCAAGAAGGTCGAGAACCTGGCCGCAGCGGTGAGCCTGCACTTCGCCTACTCCAACTTCTGCCGTGTTCACTCGTCTCTTGGTACAACCCCCGCCGTCGCCGCTCGTATGTCCGACCACACTTGGACACTAGGCGAGTTGATCGGTCTACTCGAAGAAGCGGAGTCCGTTCCAGTGCGCCGAGGCAGCTACACCAAGACCCGGAAGATTTCAGAGTGACCCACTACCTCTTGCGAGGACTCACAAAAGCCTTACAGCGAGGTCGTACGGTCGTCTGGCAGCGCCCTGCGTATCCGCCGTCTCGCCACCGCCCTGCTCCTCCTATGACCTCCGTCGCCAAGCCTTTTCTTCTCGCCGCACTGCTCACGGTGGCGCTCCTCGGCGCCGCCGCACAGCCGGCGGCGGCAGCGACACCGTGCTGGAAGGCGCTTCTGAACGACTGGTACGACGGGCGCATCGACCAGACCTATGCGAGCCATTGCTACACGGAGGCGATCCATCATCTCCCCTCCGACGTCCAGACCTACTCGAGCGCGCGTGAGGACATCCTGCGGGCTCTCCAGAGCGCGAAGGCTCGCGCGAAGAAAGCGGGCAAGAAGGTCGGGCCGAACACGCTGATCGGCCCCGCGACGGGTGGTGGCTCGAAGACGACGACCGGGGGCGGCGGTACCGGCGGCTCCGGCGGCACCGGCGGGTCGGACGGTTCGGGCCCAGCGGGAACCGACGCGAACCGCCACAAGGGCCTCAGCAAGGTGGCCGACAAGCTCACGCCGGGCAACGCCTCGTCGGTGCCCGTACCGCTCCTCGTGCTCGGCGGGCTCGCGATCGTGCTCGTCGTCGCGGGCGGCGCAGGGCTCGCCGTCAAGCGCGTCCAAGCCCGCCGCGCCGGCCCGTAACGCGCGCTCGAGCCGATTTCCCGGCTCCGTCAGGTCCCCTCCCTATCGTTCCGAAGCTCGCCCCTCGGGGCCCGCGCCAACCGCGGCAGGAACGCTTCGCAAACTAGAATTCAAGGTCGAGAGGAAGAGAGACATGGCGTCGCTAGAGCAGGAGCAGTCAGTTCAGATCCACCCCGACGAGCTCGTCAACCACGTGGTCGACGAGGACGCCACCCTTGCGGTCCGCCGCCTCTTCACGATCGAGGGCAGAGACCCCTTCGACGAGGTCGAGTGGGAGATTCGCGATGCGTTCATCCCGGGCAAGAACGGCCCGACATTCGAGCAGCGCGACGTCGAGTTCCCGAAGTTCTGGACGCAGACGGCCACGAACATCGTCGCCCAGAAGTATTTTCGCGGCCGCATGACGAGCCCGGAGCGCGAGCGCTCGGTGAAGACGATGATCGGGCGCATCGTCACCACGGTCGGCACGTGGGGGCGCGACGGCGGCTACTTCGGCTCGGACGACGAAGCGCAGACGTTCGAGGACGAGCTGAAGGCGATCCTCGTCAACCAGCTCGCTGCGTTCAACTCGCCGGTGTGGTTCAACGTCGGTTTCGAGGAGAAGCCGCAGTGCTCTGCGTGCTTCATCCTCTCGATCGAAGACAACATGGACGCGATCCTCGACTGGATTCGCCGCGAGGGTGTCATCTTCCGCGGCGGTTCCGGCTCGGGCGTCAACCTCTCGCGCCTGCGCTCGTCGAAGGAGCAGCTCTCGAAGGGCGGCTATGCCTCCGGGCCGGTGTCGTTCATGCGCGGCGCCGACGCCTCCGCCGGCACGATCAAGTCCGGCGGCAAGACACGACGCGCCGCGAAGATGGTCGTGCTCGACGTCGACCATCCCGACATCGTCGAGTTCATCTGGTGCAAGTCGCACGAGGAAGAGAAGGCACGCGTTCTCGAGGCGGCGGGCTACGACATGTCGCTCGACTCGCCCGACTGGGCGTCGATCCAGTACCAGAACGCGAACAACTCGGTGCGCGTCTCGGACTCGTTCATGGAGGCAGTCGAGGCCGACGCCGACTGGAACCTCACCGCGCGCTCCGACGGCACGGTCGTCGAGACGATGAAGGCGCGCAAGCTGCTGCACGACATCTCCGAGGCCGCATGGCGCTGCGCCGATCCCGGCGTGCAGTACGACACGACGATCAACGCGTGGCACACGCTGCCGAACTCGGGCCGCATCAACGCCTCGAACCCGTGCTCGGAGTACATGTCGATCGACGACTCCGCGTGCAACCTCGCGTCGCTGAACCTGATGAAGTTCCGCCGCGAAGACGGCGAGCTCGACGTCGAGGCGTTCGAGCATGCGTGCGACGTGATGTTCCTCGCGCAGGAGATCCTCGTCGGCAACTCGTCGTACCCGACGCCCGAGATCGAGCGGAACGCGAAGGCATACCGCCAGCTCGGCCTCGGCTACGCGAACCTCGGCGCGCTCTTGATGGCACGCGGTCTCGCGTACGACTCCGACGAGGGCCGCGCCTACGCGGCGGCGATCACCGCGCTGATGACGGGCCGGGCCTACCGGAAGTCGTCCGAGATCGCGGGTCGCATGGGCGCGTTCGGTGGCTACCGGCCGAACGCGGCCGCGATGCTCGGCGTGATCGCGAAGCACCGGGCGGCGGTGGGCAACATCGCGAACGCCCACACGGTGCCCGCCGACCTGCTCGGCGCCGCGCGCAAGTCGTGGGACGAGGCGCTCGATCTCGGTGAGGTGAACGGCTACCGCAACGCGCAGGCGACGGTGCTCGCACCTACCGGGACGATCAGCTTCATGATGGATTGCGACACCACGGGCGTCGAGCCCGACTTCTCGCTCGTCAAGTCGAAGAAGCTCGTCGGCGGCGGCGAGATCACGATCGTCAACAAGACGGTCGCGGGCGGTCTCGAAAAGCTCGGCTACGCACCGAACGAGGTCGACGAGATCGTCGCGTTCGTCGACGAGCGCAACACCGTTGTCGGCGCGCCGTACGTGAAGAGCGAGCATTACCCGGTGTTCGACTGCGCCGTCGGCGACCGCGCGATCCACTACCGCGGCCACGTGAAGATGATGGGGGCGATCCAGCCGTTCATCTCGGGCGCGATCTCGAAGACGGTGAACCTGCCGGAGACGGCGACGATCGAGGACGTCTCGCAGCTCTACGTCGACGCGTGGCGGCTTGGCGTGAAGGCGGTTGCGATCTACCGCGACAACTGCAAGGTCGCACAGCCGCTCTCTGGCAAGGGCGACAAGAGCGCGCAAGCGACGATCGGAGGGCCGGCCGGTGCGTTCGCGGCGCCGAAACGCCGCCGCCTGCCGGACGACCGCAACGAGATCGGGCGCAAGTTCCGCGTCGGCGAGTACGAGGGCTACATCCACGTCGGCGTGTTCGACGACGGAACGCCGGGCGACATCTTCGTCGACATCGCGAAGGACGGAACGACGCTTCAAGGCCTCATGAACTCGCTGATGATCGCGGTCTCGATGGGCCTCCAGTACGGCGTGCCGCCCGAGGTGTACGTCTCGAAGCTCTCGCATCTGCGCTTCGAGCCGTCGGGCCTCACGAACGACGCCGACATCCGCGCGGCGAAGTCAATCCCCGACTACATCTTCCGCTGGTTCGGTAAGAAGTTCCTCGACGTCGACCAGCAGGAGGAGGCAGGCATCCTCTCGATGGAAGTGCGGGCCCAGATGGCCGAGCGCGTCGCGAACGGTGACCCCCACCCGGTCGCCGAGGCGCCGACGCCGGGTCAGACCGCGCTCTTCAACCCGCACGAGGATGCGATCGAGTGCAACCGCTGCGGCGGTCGCATGGTGCGGGCCGGGACGTGTTACACGTGCCGAGACTGCGGCACGTCCACCGGCTGCGGCTGATCAGGCCACCCACCACCGGCCTTCGCTGAAGAGGGGCTGCAGATGCAGCCCCTCTTTCGTTCGAGCGCGGGGGGCGTATAACCCGATGGTGCTCACGGTGCGCGAACTGATCCCTGCCGACGTCGAGTTGGTCGATCGGCACCTGCCGCTGAACCGGCTCGATCAGCAGGCGCGGGACGGGTCGACCTATCTGATCGCGTGGGAGGACGACGTGCCCGTCGGCCACGCCCACATCGCGTGGCTTGACACATCCCTCCGACTGCCTGAGATCCAGGACGTCTACGTGTCTCCGCGCGAGCGCCACCGCGGCGTCGCGACCGCGCTGAGCAAGGCGGCGGAGAACGAGGCTCGCGCTCGGGGATTCCACCGGATCAGCCTCAGCGTCAGCGACGAGGGCAACCCTGAGGCAAGGAGGCTGTACGAGCACCTCGGCTATCGCGATGCGGGCGTGCCCCCAGAGCGCGTGTTGGGTGTGATCACGTTGCGCGGCGCGCCCTTCGAGGTCGACGACACGCTCGTCTACCTGGCAAAACGACTCGAGGAATGACTCGGCGCTGCCCGGAGCGCCCTTAGGGCTGCTGCGTGAGTTCGGCCACGGCGTAGAGGCTCCACATGCCGGGAACGCCCTTCAGCTCGTGCGCGCCTCGCTCGTCGAAGGTGATGCCGGAGCCCGCGACGAGGTCCTTGACAGTGGAGGAGACGAGCACTTCGCCGACGGTCGCCTGCGCCGCGACACGCGCGCCGATCGAGACCGCCAGTCCGCCGAGCTTCGGGCCGATCCGCTCGCACTCGCCGGCATGGATGCCCGCACGGACCTCGAGGCCGAGGGCGCGCACCGAATCCGCGATCGCCCGGGCGCAACGGATGGCGCGGATCGGGCCGTCGAACGTGGTGAAGAATCCGTCGCCGGCGGTATCGAGCTCGACACCTCGATACCGGTCGAGCTGCCGCCGCACGAGCGCGTGGTGCCGGCCTACGAGCTCCGCCCAGCGTGCGTCGCCCAGTTCGACCGCCTTTGCGGTCGACCCGACGATGCCGCCCCGGGGCTCGCGCCCGCCCGATGCTGTCGCGCCTGCCAGAGGTTGAACTCGTCATCGTCGGCACGCGACGGCGCGATATCCCGAATGATCTCGGCGACATGCTCTGCGGTTCCCCAGCGAGCCCCATGTCGGCAAGCTCCCGCTGCCACTCCTCAGAGGTGCTCGCCCACGGGTAGTCGGGCGACCAGGTCCCGCGAACGACCGCGTTATAGAGAACGAGGGCGGAGACCCGCTCGGGATACGTGGCGGCGAAGAGACACGCCATTGAAGCCGCTTCGAACGTGCCGAAGATGACAGCCCGCTCGGAACCGACGGCGTCGAGCACCGCACGGACGTCGTCCATACGCGCCTCGAGCGTCGGTACGTCGCGCACACGATCGGACAGGCCCGTGCCTCGCCGGTCGAATGTGATGACGCGGGCATACGCGGCGAAGCGGTCGAGCATCGCCCTGATCTCCGGGCGCTCGTACTCCATCTCCAGATGGCCGACGAAACCGTGGACGTAGACAAGATCGAGCGGCTTGTCGCCGATCACCGTGTAGGCAATCGCCACATCCCCGCTTCTCGCGTACTGGATGTCGACCGGCACCGTTCCCCGACGCTAGTACAGGCCGTCGCCGCGCGCATACCGCTCCGCGCGCTCGCGGTCGTATTGCTCGAGATCGAGCTCGGGGTCGCTGACCGCTTTCAGGATCTCGCCCCCCGAGGGCAGCTCCGCGCGGTCGATGTGCCGCTCGGCGTTCCACAGATCCGAGCGGATGACCGCCTTCGAGCACTGGGTGTAGGCCTCCTCGATCGAGACGAGGATGCCGAGCCGCGGGACTTTGCCGTCGACGGCGCTCGCTGCGAGCAGCTCCGGGTCATCGACGATGACGGCCCGGCCGTTCACGCGCAGGCTGTCACCGACGCCCGGGATGAGAAAGAGCAGGCCGATCCGCGGGTCATGCAGCAGGTTCGTCAGTGTGTCCGCGATGCGATTCCCGGGCCGCTCGGGTAAGAGCAGCGTGCGCTCGTCGAGGATCCGCGCAAAACCTGCAGGGTCGCCGCGTGGCGACACATCGAGGCCACCATCGGGTCGCGTCGTCGCGACGCAGACAAAGGGCGAGCGCTCGACGAACTGCCGAATCAGGTGGTTCAGCCGGTCGGCGAGCTTGCCCGCGACGAGCTCCGAGGGCGAGCCGATCACCTCGCGCAGTTCATGCTCGCTCGAGATCGTGCGCACTGCCATTCGCCGAGCATAGCCACGCGGAAACGGTAATTGCGAACGCCGAACACGGTTCTGCAGCCGTCGAACTTGAGACCAGCACGGCGTTCGCACCTAAGAGGTTCCCAGCTCGCGAACTCCCACACATCGAGCGAAGCTTCACGCTGGTCTGACCACGGTGAAGCGCACTTCACAGTCGTTTGGCGACGGTGAAGCGCGCTTGGCGAGCGGCCGGCTGCACCTTCGGGCAGTAATCTCAGCGCTATGGAGTACCGCACCCTCGGCCGCACCGGCCTCCAGGTCAGTCCGCTCTGTCTTGGCACGATGATGTTCGGTGCGTGGGGCAACACCGACCACGACGCGTCGATCGAGGCCATCCATCGCGCGCTCGATGCCGGGATCAACTTCGTCGACACCGCGGACGTCTACGCGCGCGGCGAGTCGGAGGAGATCGTGGGCAAGGCGCTGAAGGGCCGCCGCGACTCGGTGGTTCTTGCAACGAAGTTGCACGGCGCGATGGACGACGCCGACCCGAACATGGCGGGCAACTCGCGGCGCTGGATCATGCAGGAGGTCGACGCGAGCCTTCGGCGGCTGCAAACCGACTGGATCGACCTGTACCAAATCCACCGCTGGGATCCGTGGACCGATCACGAGGAGACTCTCGGCGCGCTCACCGACCTCCAGCGCGCGGGCAAGATCCGCTACCTCGGCTCCTCGACGTATCCGCCGGCGCAGATCGTCGAAGCGCAATGGGTCGCCGAGCGCCGCGGCCTCGCGCGGTTCGTCTGCGAGCAGCCGCCGTATTCGATTCTCGCGCGCGGGATCGAGACGGAGGTACTGCCGACCTGCGAGCGCTACGGCATGGGCGTGATCCCCTGGAGCCCCCTCGCGGGGGGCTGGCTCTCCGGCAAGTACCGCACAGGCAGCGACACTCGTAGTCACCGCGCGAGCCGCATTCCGGCCCGCTACGACCTGGCGCTGCCGGAGAACCAGCGCAAGCTCGAGGCGGTCGAGCAGCTCGCCGTCCTCGCCGAACAAGCAGGTCTACCGCTCATCCAGCTCGCAATCGCATTCGTGATCCGCCACCCGACCGTCACCTCGGCGATCATCGGCCCGCGCACGCTCGAGCAGCTCGAGGGCCAGCTCGGCGCAACCGACATCGAGCTCAGCACCGACGTCCTCGATGCAATCGACGCGATCGTCCCGCCCGGCACGAACCTGAACCCTGCCGACACAGGATGGCGGGCGCCGCACCTGGACGACCCGGCTTCGCGCCGCCGCTAGTTCGCGCCCCGTCCAACGAGAACGTGGGCAAGGCTTGATCGCTGTCGCCTGACGGTGTTCGATAGCCGCAGATGACCGATGCCGTCGTCACGCCGGATACGCCGATAACGCCCGGGACCCGCCCCTGGTCTTGGGTGCTCCTGCCCGCGACCGTCGGCGCGCTCGTGTCGCTGACCGTCGGGATCTTGGCGCGCCATCAGCCACGCTCGAAGGGCTACTTCCGCCTCTTCTTCAGCGATCCCGTGCATCTGAA
>JBBQQU010000049.1:0-9596 GCA_038215565.1 Gaiellales bacterium
ACGACGCGATGGAGCACTGGCAGGCGCGCGGGATCGACCTTTCGAACGTCTTGCGGATGCCGGAGGTGTCCGCAGGCGCTCCGCTCCGGCGCACCCACGCGCAGGTCTCCCCGCTTCCGGGGGCGCTCGACTGGCAGCTGATCGAGCTGGCCGGCGCGGCGATCGAGGACGGAACGCCGGTCACGGGCGAGCTCGAGATCCGGAATGTCAACCGGACCATCGGGGGTCTGCTCTCTCATCACGTCACCAAGCAGCACGGAGCGCCAGGGATGCCGCCCGGCACGATCCGGTTCACCTTTCATGGGTCGGCCGGGCAGTCGTTCGGAGCCTGGCTCGCGCCCGGAATCGAGTTGACCCTCGTTGGAGACGCGAACGACTACACGGGCAAAGGGCTCTCCGGCGGGGTGATCGCGGTTCGGCCTTCCCCGGAGGCGACGTTCGCCGCGGAGGAGAACGTGATCGTCGGCAACACTGTTCTGTACGGGGCGGTGGGCGGGCAGGCGTTCTTCCGGGGCACCGCCGGTGAGCGCTTCGCCGTTCGCAATTCCGGCGCCGACGCGGTCGTCGAGGGTGTCGGCGACCACGGCTGCGAGTACATGACCGGCGGACACGTCGTCGTGCTCGGCCCGACCGGCCGGAACTTCGCCGCAGGGATGAGCGGCGGCATCGCCTACGTGCTCGATCAGACAGGCGATTTCGCGCGCCGCTGCAACACGCAACTCGTCGGCCTCGAGGCGCTCGAGCCCGAAGACGAAGAAACGGTGCTCGACTTGCTCCGCGAGCATGCCGAGCGAACAGGCTCGCCCGTCGCCGAGCGCGTGCTTGCCGAGTGGGATGCCGCGGCGTTCGTCAAGGTGATCCCGCACGACTACCGCCGCGCGCTCGCCGAACTCGGTGACGACGTGCGCTACCAGGATCACCCGATGTCGGCGGGCGGCACCGGCTTCCTCACGACGGAATCCGAGGAGGCCGCCTGATGGGAAAGATCGGCGCATTCCTCAGCATCGGGCGCGTCGAGCCGCCCGAGCGCGCGCCCGCGGAGCGCATCGGCGACGTTCGCGAGTTCGTCGGCACGCTGCCGCTACTCGAGTTGCGGGAACAGGCCTCGCGCTGCATGGAGTGCGGCGTTCCGTTCTGCCACAGCGGCTGCCCGCTCGGAAACCTGATCCCCGACTGGAACGACCTCGTCTACCGCGATCGCTGGGCCGAGGCGAGCGAGCAACTGCACCGCACGAACAACTTCCCCGAGTTCACCGGCCGTCTCTGTCCCGCGCCATGCGAGGCAGCCTGCGTGCTCGAGATCAACGAGGGCTCGGCCGTGTCGATCAAGCAGATCGAGCTCGCGATCGTGAACCGCGCCTGGGACGAAGGCTGGGTCGTCCCGGTGCCCGCAGCCAGGCTGACGGGCCGCCGTGTCGCCGTCATCGGCTCGGGCCCCGCCGGTCTCGCCTGCGCACAGCAACTCGCGCGCGCCGGCGAGCACGTCACCGTCTACGAGCGCGACGAGGCGGCGGGCGGACTGATCCGGTTCGGCGTCCCGGAGTTCAAGATCGAGAAGCGGCTCGTCGAACGTCGCGTCGAGCAACTCGTCGCGGAGGGCGTCGAGTTCCGGTTCGGCATCGACGTCGGGGTCGACGTCGACCTCGACGAGCTGGGGGCGAGCCACGACGCGGTCGTCCTCGCGGTCGGCTCGCGGGTCCCGCGCGACCTGCCGGTCCCAGGCCGCGACCTGCGCGGCGTCCACTTCGCGATGGAGTACCTGGCCGAGCGCGCCCGTGTGATCGCCGGGACGGCCGAGGCGTCGATCTCCGCTGCCGGCAAGCACGTGATCGTGATCGGCGGCGGTGACACCGGCGCCGACTGCGTCGGCCATGCGCACCGCGAGGGTGCGGCGTCGGTCACGCAGATCGAACTGCTCGGCGAGCCGCCGCCGTCGCGCCCGGACGACCTGACGCCGTGGCCGTCGTGGCCCATGAAGCTGCGGACGTCGTACGCGCTCAAGGAAGGCGGCGCGCGCGACTTCTCGATCTCGACGACGCGGCTCCAGGGTGCGAGCGGCGCCGTCGAGGAGATCGTGTGGCAGTCGAATAGCGGGCAACCCCCGTTCGACCTCGTACCCGGGACCGAGGAGAGGCGTCCGGCCGAGCTCGTCCTCCTTGCAATGGGCTTCACCGGCCCCGAGCTGCAGCTACTGGACGGGCTCGGGATCGAGCGAAACGCGCGCGGAAACATCGCTGCGGAGCGGTTCGCGACGTCTCGCGCCGGTTTCTTTGCGGCCGGTGACGCGCGCCGCGGCCAGTCGCTGATCGTCTGGGCGATCGACGAGGGACGCCGCTGCGCCGAGGCGGTGCGAACCTGGCTCGACGCGCCCGCCGACGGCTCGCCGGAGGCCACTTTCGTTTCGATAGTTACGAGCCGCGAAGGGGAGTAGACTGCAGTCCATGAAGCGAACCATGAACGAGACCCACGACGGCAGCTGCTCCGTCGCAGCGACCGCAGAGATCATCGCCACCAAGTGGACGCCGCTCCTGATCCATGACCTTTCCGAAGGGCCGCGCCGGTTCATGCAGCTCGAGCATGCGTGCCCCGGCATCAGCCCGCGCACGCTTTCCGAGCGGCTCGACATGCTCGAACGGCAGGGCGTCCTCATCCGGCGGAGCTACCCGGAGTCGCCCCCGCGCGTCGAGTACGAGCTCAGCGAGAAGGGGCGCGCCCTGCTCCCGATCATCCGTGAGATGCGCCGTTTCGGGCGCGCGTGGATGGCACCGGAGCCTGTTAAATCCCGCCGCGCGCACTCACAGCGCCACTAATTCTCCCGTAGGAACGGCGATCTTCCAACCGCAGGCCGCGCGATTGTCGCTTCAAGTTGTGAAGCTTGACAACGTCACAATCTGCGTGCACACTGGATAGACGATGAACCGTATCGCCCGGAGCACCGAGACCACGACGCCGCCTGCGGCGCTGGCTCCGCTCGGGCTTGCACTCCTTCTTACGGTCATCCTGATTCTCCCCCTCTAGGGGGAGAACGCACTCACGCGGCCGTTAGACGCCGCACACGCCGACGTCAAACGGAAGTAGTGCGCCCGCACTTCCGCGGGCTCGAGACGAGGAGCGAAACGAGTGCGCAGGATCAGAATTTTCGACACGACATTGAGGGACGGCGAGCAGTCGCCGGGCATCGCCTTGCGGCCGGCCGAGAAAGCCGAGATCGGGCTCGCGCTCGAACGGCTCGGAGTCGACGTGATCGAAGCCGGTTTCGCCGCCGCCTCCCCGGGCGACTTCGAAGGCGTCGCCGCCGTTGCGGATGCTGTGACCCGCGCGACGGTCGCGTCGCTCGCGCGGACGACCGCCGAAGACATCGATGCCGCCGTGGCGGCGCTCGAAACCGCCCACCACCGTCGCGTCCACATCTTCATCGCGACGAGCGCGTTGCACATGGAGCGGAAGCTCGGCCTCTCGCCCGACGAAGTGCTCGAGCGAATCAGCTGGTCGGTTGCGTACGCGGCCGGTCGCACCGACGAGGTCGAATTCTCGGCCGAGGATGCGACGCGTTCGGATCGCGCGTTCCTCGCGGCCGCGTGCCGCGCGGCAGTCGCCGCAGGCGCGACGATCGTCAACTTGCCCGACACGGTCGGGTACACGACACCCGGCGAGTACGCCGGCCTCTTCGTCGACATGGTCGAGCGGTGCCCGGAACTCGCGGACGTCGAGCTCTCGGTGCATTGCCACAACGACCTTGGCCTCGCAGTCGCGAACTCGCTCGCAGGAATCGAGGCGGGTGTCACGCAGGTGGAGTGCACCGTCAACGGCATCGGGGAGCGTGCCGGCAATGCGTCGCTCGAGGAGATCGCGATGGCGCTGCGCGTCCGCGCCGATGTCTTCGACGCCGAAACGGGAATCGACCCGGCGGCGATCCGCGATGCGTCGGCGCTCGTCAGCGAGCTCACGCGTTACCCGGTCGGGCCGAACAAGCCGATCGTCGGCGCGAACGCATTCGCGCACGAGGCCGGGATCCACCAGGACGGCATGTTGAAGGACGCCGGCACGTATCAGATCATCGACCCGCGCGACCTCGGCGCAGCGATGACGCTGCCGCTCGGCAAGCACTCAGGCCGCCACGCGTTCGCAATCGCGTGCGCAGAGGCCGGGCACAAGCTTGCGGCTGCGGAGCTCGACTCTGCGTTCCGGCAATTCAAGAAGCTCGCCGATCTCGGCGCGCCTGTTTCCCTCGATGCGGTGCTTCAGGAGGTTCATGCATGACGATCAAGACCGTCGCCTGTCTGGCCGGTGACGGCGTGGGGCCGGAGCTGATGGCGAGCGCAACACGCGCGCTCGAGAGCGTCACCCGGCTGCATGCTTTCGAGCTCGACGACGTCCACCTGCCGTTTGCGGGCGAGGGAGTCACTCGATCCGGCCACCCACTGCCCGCCGAGACGCGGGCCGGCTACCGCCACGCGGACGCGATCCTCGTCGCTTCGCCCGGAGAGCCGGCGTTCGAGGGCGTCAAGGCCGACCTGGATCTCGCCTGGCGCGTCTCGCGCGTACATCTCGGCAGCTCGGGCGACGTCGTCGTCGCGGGCCCGATGGGCGCCTGGGCGAACGCGATTGCGATCGGCCGCGCGTTCTCGTGTGCCGCATCGCGACGCGGTCGCATCGTCACCGTCGGCGACTCGGGCGACTGGCTCGCCGCCGTCGAGCACGAGCGCCTCCGCTGGGACGGGCTCGAGGTCGAGGAAGCATCCCTCGGCGCAGCACTCGTGCGGTTGCGCGAGCAGCCCGAGACCTTCGACGTCATCGTCACCGAGGCTCACCTGGTCTCGGCCGTGACCGACGCCGCGGCCGCATTCGCGGGGTCGGGCGCGTCGGTCGCTCACGCCTGGCTGCCCGATGAAGGTCCCGGCGTCTTCGCGCCCGGCGTGTCCGAGCCGTCCGAGAACGCAGGGTTCGGTGTCGTCGACCCGATGGGCATGCTCCTGACCGCGTCGTTGATGCTCGCGGAAGGGCTGAAGCGGCGCGCCGCTTCGCGCACGCTCGAGCGTGCCGTCGGCCAGGTTGCGACGTCGCCGCGTTCGGTCGCGCACGACACGCGGTCGTTCACCGACGCGGTGATCGACCTGTTGCCGCAGGCGCGCACCGATGTCGAGCATCCCGACGAGGTGTGGCGTTGAGCCCGGCGAAAGGAACGCGGATGCTGGGCTCCGACGCCATCCTCCGGTGTCTCGAGCTCGAGGGGGTCGAGGTCGTCTTCGGCATCCCGGGTGGCGCGATCCTGCCGACCTACGACGCGATCGCGCGCGGCACCACCGTCCGGCACGTGCTCGCGCGCCACGAACAAGGCGCCGGCCATATGGCCGAGGGCTACGCGCGCGCCTCGGGCAGGGTCGGCGTCGCAATCGCGACCTCCGGCCCCGGCGCGACGAACCTCGTCACCGCGATCGCCGACGCGTGGATGGACTCGACGCCGCTCGTTTGCATCACCGGCCAGGTGCGCTCCGGCTTGATCGGAACCGACGCCTTCCAGGAGATCGACGCGACGGGCATCACGATGCCGATCGTGAAGCACTCCTGGCTCGTCCAGGACGTGGCAGACCTGCCCGGCGCGATCAAGGCGGCGTTCCACGTCGCCCAGACCGGCCGCAAGGGCCCGGTGCTCGTCGACATCGCGAAGGATGTCCAGGAGGCCGAATTCGATTTCGTCTATCCCGACCACGTCGACCTGCCCGGGTGGAAGCCGCCGCACAAGGTGCACCCGAAGCAGCTGCAGGAGGCTGCGCGGGCGATTGCCGTGGCGCAGCGGCCGATCATCTATGCGGGCGGAGGCGTCTTGAACGCCGACGCCTGTGACGAGTTGCTCGAGCTCGTGAACTCGGCGCAGCTTCCTGCAGTCGTGACCCTGATGGGCAAGAGTTGCCTGCCCGATTCGCACCCGCTGAACTACGGCGCACCGGGCATGCACGGCTCGAAGTTCGCGAACTGGGCGCTGAACAAAGCCGACTTGATCATCGCGGTCGGCTCGCGCTTCGACGACCGCGTCACCGGCAAGCTGTCGGCCTTCGCGCCCGGTGCGAAGGTGATCCACTTCGACATCGACGCGGCGGAAGTCGGGAAGATCCGGCATGCGGAGATCCCCGTCGTCGGGCCACTGAAGCTCGCGATCTCACAGCTCAGCCGGGAGGTGGCGACGCTCGCCGCCGACTCCCCGCCGGACCGGTCGCCGTGGCTGCGCCAGCTCGAGGAATGGCGCGAGCTGTTCCCGTTCCGCTACGCGAAGGGCGACGGCGCGATCAAGCCACAGGCGGTCGTCGAGCTGCTGCGCGACCTTGCCGCGCGGCGCGAGGAAGACGTGATCTGGACGACGGGAGTCGGGCAGCACCAGATGTGGGCGATGCAGTACATCCAGTGCGAAAAGCCGCGGTCGTTCATCACCTCCGGCGGGCTCGGGACGATGGGGTACGGCCTGCCCGCGGCTGTCGGTGCGAAGGCGGCGCGGCCCGATGCGACCGTCGTCTGCATCGACGGCGACGGCTGCTTCCAGATGACCTGTCAGGAGCTCGCGACCGCGGCGCTCGAGCGCCTGCCGATCGTCGTCGTGATCATCAACAACGGCTGGCTCGGGATGGTGCGACAGTGGCAGGAGATGTTCTACGACGAGCGCTTCGCCCAGACCCACCTCACGCATGCCGTGCCGAACTACGCGCAGCTTGCCGAGGCCTACGGCTGCGCAGGCTTCACGGTCGAGAGCGAGGACGAGCTCGAAGCGGCGCTTGTTGCGGCATTCTCCGCGGGCCGCAGCGCCGTCGTCGACGTCCGCTGCGACGCGGAGGAGAAGTGCTTCCCGATGATCCCGGCGGGCGCAGCCGCGGTCGACGTGATCGAGGCGCCCGGCGGCGAAGTGGTGTCGGTATGACCTCGGTCATGCCTCCGGGGCGTTGCTGGTGGTGCCCGGCCGGAGGGCACAGTGCTCTGCACGGGCCTGGAAGGCCGGGCGGGAGAGAAAGGCGGCCGGTGGTATGACGACGCACACGATCAGCGTTCGGTTGGAGAACAAGCCGGGTGCGCTGGCGCGCGTGTCGCAGCTGTTCTCGCGGCGCGGGTACAACATCCAGAGCCTCGCGGTCGGCCCGACCGAGCGCGCCGACATCTCGCGGCTGACGCTTCGCGTCGACTGCAGCGAGCACTCGCTGGAGCAGATCGAGAAGCAGATGCACAAGCTCGTGAATGTGCTGCGTGTCACGGAGTTGCGGCCCGACGAGGCGATCGAGCGCGAGCTTGCGTTGATCACCGTCGCGGTCTCGGCCGACAAGCGCGCAGAGCTCGTGGCGCTCAGCCAGGTCGGCGGCGCACGCGTCGCCGACATCGGCCGCGATGCGATTACCTTCGAGCTGGTCGGCCGCCCCGACGAGGTCGAAGCCTTCGAGGAGCTCGTTCGCCCGTACGGCGTGCGCGAGCTCGTGCGTACCGGTCGCGTCGGGCTTCGCCGCCCGAGCGCCGGCGGTCGCACCGCAACGCCGTCTGTCCAAGTCTGACTGTTCACATTTAGAAACCTGCGAAAGGAATCGAACAACATGGCCGAGATCATCAAGTCGGGCGACGTCGACCTTCTGAACGGAAAGGTCGCCGTGCTCGGGTACGGAAGCCAGGGCCACGCCCACGCGCTGAACCTGCACGAGTCGGGCGTCGAGGTCGAGGTCGGCCTCCGCGCCGACAGCAAGTCACGCGCCGCGGCGGAGGAAGCAGGGCTGACGGTGCGCTCGGTCGCTGACGCGGTTCGCGGCGCGCAGCTCGTCGCGTTCCTCGTCCCGGACGGCGCGCAGCCCGCGCTCTACGAGGAAGAGGTGCTGCCGAATCTCGAGCCGGGCGCGGCGCTGCTCTTCGCGCACGGGTTCAACGTGCACTACGAGCGCATCGCGCCCCCCGCCGGGCACGACGTGATCATGGTCGCGCCGAAGGGGCCTGGTCACATCGTCCGTCGCTTCTATGAAGAGGGCTACGGCACGCCCGCGGTTGTCGCCGTCGCGCAGGACGCGAGCGGGCGCGCACGCGACCTCGCGCTTGCCTACGGCGCCGCGCTCGGCGCGGCGCGCGCCGGGATGGTCGAGACCACGTTCCAGGAGGAGACCGAGACCGATCTCTTCGGCGAGCAGGCCGTGCTCTGCGGTGGGCTGACCGCTCTGGTGCAGGCCGGGTTCGAGACGCTCACCGAGGCCGGCTACCAGCCGGAGATGGCCTACTTCGAGTGCCTCCACGAGGTGAAGCTCAGCGTCGATCTGATGTACGAGGAGGGCATCGCCGGGATGCGCTACTCGATCTCCGACACCGCCGAGTACGGCGACCTCACCCGCGGCCCCCGCGTGGTCACCGACGCCACCAAGGCCGAGATGAAGAAGATTCTCGGCGAGATCCAGAGCGGCCAGTTCGCCGCCGAGTGGATCGCCGAGTCCGAGGCCGGGCGCCCGAACTACAAGCGCCTGCAGGACGAGGGCAAGGCCCACCCGATCGAGGAGATCGGTGGCGAACTGCGCAGCATGATGCCGTTCATCAGCGCCGGCAAGCAGAAGGTCTCCGACATCTCCGGAGGATGAAATCGCCCGAAGCGATGAGCGAACCCCCCGTATGCGGGGGTTCGGCTCATCGCTTTGTCGTCGTCAGGGAGTTTCAGCGTCAGTGATGAGCGAATCCTCCACATGTCGGGGTTTGGCTCATCGCTCGGAAGGGGCCGAGCGATGACAGACATGACGTGGACGTTCGGGGCGGTGTTCGTTCTCGGGGCGTCGGCGAACTGGTGGAGCCGGCTGTCCGATACTCGACGACGTGTCGAGGTGTGGTCCAAGCCGTTGGCGATGGTTGCGCTCATCGCTGTCGCAGTGGCGCTCGATCCGGCGGATCAACTCGTGCGGGCGTGGTTCGTCACCGCGCTCGTGTGCTCGCTCGCCGGCGACGTGTTCCTGCTCGACAGCGAACAGCACTTCGTGCCGGGGTTGGTGTCGTTCCTGTTCGCGCACCTCGCGTACACGTTCGGCTTCTTCGCGTCGAGCGACTGGTCCACGGCCGGTTTCCTGGTCGGCGTGCTGATGGTGGGGGTGTTGGCGGCCGCGGTCGGGGTACGCATCGTGCTGGCAGCGCGTCGCAAGGAGCGAACGCTCGGGCCCGCCGTGGCGATGTATCTGGTGGCGATCTCGCTGATGTTCTGCGCGGCCATGGCCACTGGCAGCACGTGGGCGATCCTCGGTGCGGCGTTGTTCGTCGCGTCGGATTCGGTGCTCGCCTGGCGTCAGTTCGTGGCCAAGGCCTCGTGGATGCCGGTCACGATCATGGTGACATATCATCTCGGCCAAGCCGGTCTCGTCGCCAGTCTCCTGTAGTGCCCTGCGATGAGCGAAACCCCCGGATACGGGGAGTTCGCTCATCGCCTCCCAGCCAGTCTCCTGTAAACCTGACTTGTGTGGTCGGGAATTGGCGGGTAACGTCCCCGCCCTATGAGCGACTCCTGGGGTTTCGAGACCAAGCAGATCCACGTCGGCGGCGAGCCCGACCCGACCACCGGTGCCCGGGCGGTGCCGATCTATCAGACGACGTCGTACCAGTTCCGCGACACC
>JBBQQU010000050.1:0-7577 GCA_038215565.1 Gaiellales bacterium
GCCCTCCTCCTCGAGCGCGCGCAGCAGCCGGTAGAGGTTGCCCATCTCGACGCGCGACTCACCGGTCAGCTCCGGGATCCGCTCGAGCAGGTCGTAGCCGTGCGCCGGGCGCTCGCGGAGGAGGAGCAGCAGCGCCGGCTCTGTGAAGCGCTCGACCCGGGCGAAGACGCGCCAGTGGCCACCGTGGTGGTGGCGGGAGCGGGGGCCTCTCACGGCGCTCTCCTTAGGTGTAAAATACACATGTGAGTTACAATAGCGGTCGGGCACCCCGCTACGCAAGGAGCCCGAGACCCCGGGGCTATAGTCGGCGCATGCGGGTGACGCGCGTCGGGACGACGCAGCAATGCGCGATCTGCGAGCGGACGCTTCTGCTGGGTGAGCGGGTCGTCCGCTACGCGCCCGAGGAGGGGGCAGGCCTCGTCGATGTCTGTCCGCTCTGCCAGGAGATCGCCGTGGAGCACGGCTGGATCAAAGAGGGCACTCCCACGAGCCCCGCGATCGTCGGCGAGCGCAGGCGGCGCCGCAAGGGCTTCGGCGAGCTGCTCGGCTTCGGCCGTAGCGGCTCCGACCACACGGTCGCACCGCCCGAGCCGATCCTGCGCCGCCTCTCCGGCGGCGAGGTCGCGATCCTCGAGGTCGCCGATCTCTTCAACGCGAGCACGTACCGGCGCACCGTCGGCGGCATCTCGAAGAGCCTCGGTGCCGCGCGCGCGAGCATCATCGCGCTCTCGGGCGACGCGGGCGAGATGGCCGTCACGGTCGCGTGGGATCTCTCGTGGTACCAGTACCGCGTCAGTCCCGACTCGGGTCAGCCGGTGCGACTCGAGCGTCGCGGCCACGAGCTCGATGAGCTCGAGGAGAGCTTCAAGGAGTGGAACGCGCACGTCGAGGACGAGGGACGGCTCGTGCCCGAGATCGCCCGCTTGTAGCGCCGGTGTTCTCCCTATGATCAGCTCATGATCTTCTGCGTCATCCCGCGAGAGCTCGAGGACGAGCTCTTCGACAAGATGGTCGAGTACTACAAGGACAATCCCAACGTCACGGTGATCGTCGACCGGCGTGAGGGGAACGACCGTCGCGGGCCGAAGGCTCCGCCCGAGATCCAGGAGCAACGTAAGACGCGCGACCGTCGCCGGCCGCGCGTGACCGGGACGTTCCCGGACACCGACGCCCCGACGTCCGAGGGGTAGCTACCCTCCGCCGCATGGCTGCGACGGGCGTCAAGATCTTCAAGAACTTCATCGGCGGCGAGGGGGTCGATGCCGCGTCCGGCGAGACGTTCGAGAGCCGTAGTCCGGCGACGGGGGAGACGATCGGCGCGTTTCCGGCGTCGGATGCCGAGGACGTCGATCGCGCGGTCGCCGCTGCGCAGGCGGCGTACGAGGATTGGCGCCTCGTGCCGGCGCCGAGGCGCGGCGAGATCCTGATGCGCTTCGCGCAGGTGCTCGAGCGCGAGAAGGACGACCTCACCCACCTGATGACCCGCGAGATGGGAAAGGTCAAGGCCGAGGCGGGCGGCGACGTGCAGGAAGCGATCGACATGACGTACTACATGGCAGGCGAGGGCCGGCGCATGTGGGGGCAGACGACGCCGTCCGAGCTGCGCGACAAGTTCAACATGTCGGTGCGCGTGCCGGTGGGCGTGGTCGGCGCGATCACGCCGTGGAACTTCCCGATCGCGATCCCGTCGTGGAAGCTCGCGCCCGCGCTCGTGTGTGGCAACACCGTCGTGCTGAAGCCGGCCGAGGACACGCCGGCACTCGCCGAGCGCTTCGTCGAGCTGCTCGCGGAGGCGGGCGTTCCCGCCGGCGTCGTCAACATCGTGCACGGCTACGGCGAGACGGCGGGGCAGGCGCTCGTGCGACACCCGAGGGTCCCGATCATCACCTTCACCGGCTCGCGTGCCACCGGTGTCGCAGTGACGAAGGCAGCGGCCGACAACCTGAAGCATGTCCATCTCGAGCTCGGCGGCAAGAACGCGATCATCGTGCTCGACGACGCCGACGTCGATCTTGCGGTCGAGGGGATTCTCTGGTCGGCGTTTGGCACATCGGGCCAGCGCTGCACCGCCGCGTCGCGCGTGATCGCCCACGAGAAGATCTACGACGCACTGCAGTCCAAGCTCGTTGCCGCTGCTGAGCGCCTCCGCCTCGGGCCCGGGTGGGACGACGCGACCGACGTGGGGCCCGTGATCAACCAGGCAGCGATCGAGAAGATCCACTCGTACACGAAGATCGGCAGCGACGAGGGCGCGCGCCTGCTCACGGGCGGCGAGGTTGCGACGGAGGGCGACCTCGGCAAGGGTTTCTTCTACCGCCCGACGATCTTCGGCGACGTCGACGCGCAGATGCGCATCGCGCAGGAAGAGATCTTCGGCCCGACGACGGCGCTGATCAAGGTGCGCGACTTCGACGAGGCCGTGCGCGTGTCGAACGGCATCTCGTACGGACTATCGTCGTCGATCTTCACGCGCGACGTGAACAAGGCGTTCCGGGCGATGCGCGATCTCGTCGCGGGCATCACGTACATCAACGCGGGCACGACGGGCGCCGAGGTGCACCTGCCGTTCGGCGGCACGAAGGACACCGGCAATGGCCACCGCGAGGCGGGCCAGGCTGCGCTCGACGTGTTCACGGAGTGGAAGTCGATCTACGTCGACTACTCCGGCAAGCTCCAGCGCGCCCAGATCGACAACCTGTCCGAATAAGATTTGACCGCATAAGACCCCCCGTTTGGAGTTGACGCGCCTGCCGCGCGACGCCGCCGCGGACGCTGCGAGGCGCCGCGGCTGCGAAGGCCGCTGCACGCGCACTGGCAGCGCAGTCGGCGCTCGACGAGCCGCTCGCCGACGCAGCAGCGGTGGCCTTCGACCGCGGCCTCCTCGTCTCGGGGCCCGGCGCGCTCGCCACGGCCGCGCGCGTCGCGTCCTGGCGCCCACTCGTCGACCGCGCCGCAGCGGCCGCGCGCACCTTCGGCCGCAGTGATCTCGCCGTCGCGTCCTATCACCTCGGCGTTGGCAATCTCGCGCATGCGACGGCGGGCGAGGCGCTCCCGTTCGCGACGCTGTACTTCGGCTCGGCGCCCGATCGCAACCTCCCTGTGTGGAGGCGCCTGACGGCGCACGGCGAGACCGCGTACGACTACTACTGGAAGGTGCTCGCGGCGCAGCGCGTGATGCATCTCTATCGCACCGACCGCACCGCCCTCGTCTACGAGCTGCACTTGCAGGAGCGGAAGAACTCGGCGGCGGAGGTCATGCATCCCCGTCGCGCGACGTTGCAGGTCCGCACGCTGCGTGACCTCGTGCGCGCGTGGCGCACACACACGTTGCGCGCGATTCCGCACGGGATCGCCTACCTCCGCGAGTCGGCTGCGATCCACATCGCTGTCGCGTCGGGCGTCTCGCTCGACGTTCTCCGCCGCGCCGTTTAGCCCCACTGTGCAAAGGTGGGGCCGTGCCCGGCTCCGCGTACAAGCTCGTCTGGTTCGTGCCACGCGAGGCGCTCGAGACGACGCGTGAGGCCGTCTTCGCGGCGGGGGCCGGCCGGATCGGCGACTACGCGCGGTGCTCGTGGTATACCGCTGGCACGGGAACGTTCCTGGCGGGCGAAGGCGCGGATCCGTCGATCGGACGCATCGGCACGGAGGAGCGCGTCTCCGAGCTTCGCGTCGAGACAGTCGTTCCGGCCGAGCTTGCGCGCGCGGTCGTCGCGGCACTCCGCGCGGCGCATCCATACGAGGAGGTCGCGGTCGAGCTGTACCCCCTCGCGGAGCTCGTGGGGTGAAGGCACGCCTCTCGACCGACGGCGGCGCGCGCGGCAACCCCGGCCCGGCGGCGTACGGCTATGTGCTCGAGGCCGAGGACGGCACCGTGCTCGCCGCGGAAGGTGCGAAGATCGGCATCGCGACGAACAACGTCGCCGAGTACAGCGCACTGATCGCCGGGCTCGAGAAGGCGGTCGAGCTGGGCGTCGACGAGGTGGAGGTCGTCTCCGACTCCGAGTTGATGGTCAAGCAGATGCGCGGCGAATATCGCGTCAAGAACGCGGCGCTCCAAGAGCTCTGGCTGCGCGCGGGAAGGCTCGCCCGGGAGCTCGGCTCGGTGGGCTACACGGCAGTGCGTAGGGAGCACAACGAGCTCGCCGACCGCCTCGTCAACGAAGCCCTCGACGCGTCCTGAACGCCTGCCGGGCGCCGCTATACTCGGGGCGCACGCGGATGTAGCTCAGTTGGCTAGAGCGTCTCCTTGCCATGGAGAAGGTCGTGAGTTCGAGTCTCATCATCCGCTCTAGGAAAGCTCCGGGAAATGGGGCTGTTTTGCAGTCGTAGGCCGTTGCGACGACTTTGCTCGGCACTGGAATATCGAGGCGGCTGCCCGTTGCTGCCCAGGATCTCGACGCTCGGCTCGTAGGCCCTCGTGACCGCGTCGACGAATCGAGATCGGCGTCCGTCATGGTCGAAGGACGGGCACCATGCGACCCCGAGTCGTCGCGGCGGGATGCGTGGCAACCGAACGATGTCGAAGGCTTCGCGGTTGCAGGGCGCAAGCGTTGCCGGCACCAGTGAAGGCACCCTGCTCGTCTGCGTGAACTCGGCGAGGAGCGCCGGATCGTCCGACTCGAGGATGAACTCCGGATGGAGGCCCTCTTCCGTGAAGAATCGACGCAGATGCTCGCGTGCCGGTGACGCCCGAAGGGTGGCCATTTTGAGGCGAACGACTGCTCGAAGGTCAGAGAGTGCACGACCGCTCGCCCGCGTATCCCCGTGTGCCACGACCAGGACGAATGGGTCGACGAGGACGTCGGTGGTTTCGACGGCAGTCGATGTGATCGGCAGGTGGACCCATGCGATGTCGAGTTCACCGCGCTGAAGGAGATCCACGAACGTGTCATCCGCGGCTGAGTCGACGAGCTCCACCTGCTCTGCGCGTGTTGGGTCGAAGATCTCGAGGGTAGCCGCCAAGACAGGGCCGCCTGTGGAGACGTGTGTTCCGATGCGCAGGGGCTTCGGCAACTGACGCTCCAGCTCCTCCAGCTCGTTCCTTGTCGCGGCGATCTCGGCTGAGATCACTTCGGCATGTCGCAAGACGATCGCTCCGGCCGCCGTGAGCCGGATCTCGGTCCTGGTCGGCGGTCGCTCCACGAGCCGGCGGCCGAGGGCGCGCTCCAGTGCCGCGATCTGCTGGCTGACAGCCGACTGCGTATAACCGATGCGCGCGGCTGCCCGGACGAAGGAGCGCTCCTCGGCGACTGCGCGTAGCGTTATGAGGTGGCGCAGATCCATGCCCTGCGACGCGGTTGAATTGGCCAGATGAGCCTCTCTTTCGTGGCCGTCATCACCTATGCGCCCCGAGCTGCGCGGCGTTTCATCTCGCTGGTCGATCAGAATCGCGCTACCGGCGATAAGCACCGCGAACCGGCAAAGCGCGAGCTAGGCATTAACGTCCCGTCATGGACATTTCGGTGCGCCCCGCGAGATTCGAAGACGAGGCGGCCGTGCTGGCGGTTCTCGACGATTGCACGAGGACGTACGCCGGGCGGCCGACCACGCCTGATGAAGTGCGGTCGCGTCTGCGCGAGGGCCGTGGACCCGGCGACGCGTTCATCGCTTGGGCCGGCAGCGCGGAGCCGGTCGGGTTCGGGCACGCTTGGAGCGCCTCGGCCGACGAGCTACGGGCTTTCATCCGCTGCAGGCCGGACTGGCGCTCCTGCGGCGTTGCTACGGCCCTGCTCGCTGCAATCGAGGGAGTGGCGCGAGCGCTCGTCGCAGAAGCAGATTCGGAAGTCCCGCCGAGGCTGACCGTGACCAACTGGGCAGCTGACGAAGCGGCGGCGGGCTTCCTCACGCGATCCGGCTTCTCGCCGGAGCGGCATTTCCTCCAGATGCGCCGTGATGGCACGTTCACATCGACCGGCTCCATGCGAGCGCCGACTGGAATTGTGATTCGAAGCTTCCGCGAGGGCGCGGATGACGACGCGATCCTCGAGACCTTCCGGGAGTCGTTCGCGGACCACTGGGGAGACGCCAATCCGGATCCGGCGACCTGGTGGCGAGAGAATCGCGACGATCCTTCATCCGGCTACGACCCGAGCCTTTGGTCCATCGCGGAATGCGACGGCCAGATCTGCGGCTTCCTGATCGGCCGAGAGCGCGAGGCGGACTCCGGCACGATCGGGTGGGTCTCCCTGCTTGGTGTGCTGCCGTTCGGCCGCGGTCGTGGTGTGGGCGAGGCCTTGCTGCGCAAGTGCATCGAGGAGTTCCGCCAGCGCGGCCGCAACGTCGTCGCGTTGAACGTCGACGTCGAGAACGTCACAAGCGCGCTGCGTCTGTACGAGAAGGTCGGGATGGAGCGAAACCCGTCGTTCACGATCTGGAGCAAGCCGGTCTGATCGACCGACGGCGGCTCACGCCGCCGAGGATTCGTCCAGGCCGCGCGCCATCTGCGCGAGTCCGCGCATCACCCGGATTCGAGCTGCAACCACACTGCAGCCGAGTGCAGCGCCGACCTCTTCGTAGCTTTGCTCCTCGATGACTCTCAGGCGCAAGGCCTCTCGTTGGCCGGTCGGCAGAGAAGCGAGTGCTGCCCGCACCTTGTCTGTGAGGTGCTCTTTGGACAGTCGGTCGGTTATCGCGTCGAAATCCGTGTCGAACGATTCAGTCGACATGCCGAGGCGCTCGCGCGCTCGCGATTCGATGATCTCCTCGTCGATAAAGCGACGCAGAAGATTCCGGGCGATGCCGAGCAGCCACGGTTGAGCTGATCCATGCCCCTCATCTCGAAATCGGTGCAATGACAGTGCAGCTTGGGCAAAGGTCTCCGCTGTCAGTTCGACCGCGATCGATTCTCGCGTACGTCGGGATAGCCAGTAATAGACGCCGGCGGCGTGTCTGCGGTAGAGCTCGCCTAGGGCTTCTGGATCCTTCCGCGCGAGCTTGAGGAGGTCGACGTCTTGCAATGACACTGGTTCCTTATGCGATGTGCGCAGAATCTGTTTCGCCCCACATGGCCCGGAGCTGGGAGGACGTGGGCCTGAAACGAATTCTCGGGGCACACGCATAGTTGCTATGAGAAGCAAGATCCTTCCGACGACGTGTGAGTGAGGGGTTATGGAACACGAAAAGCTCGAGCTGATCCAAGTCGATCTCGTCGAGGCGTTTGGTGGATACCTTGCGCGCGGAAGACGCCGCCGACGCGTCGCACGGATCGCGTCCGCGACGCTCGGCATCTTCGCCCTCACCGCCGCAGCCGCAATAGCCGGCGCTCAGCTCCTCGGTGGCCCGGCTCCGGAGAGCGTCAAGACGGACATCGCGAACGTCGATCAAGGGATGCCCGCCGACCTGCGTCTCAATCCCGATATCGAACGAGCGCACGCCGTCGCTGCTGTTGGTACGACGACGCTGTTCAGCGCAACCCTGCGTGGCGGCGGCTATTGCATCGAGCTCGTCGTAGCCAGTGGTCCGGGTCGCGGCGCCGTGTGCACCGCAGGTGCGTCGGTCTCTACGAACGATCTTGAGGTGACGGTGCCGACAGTTGAGCCCGACTCGGACGTTCCGGTTGCCATCGGCGGGCGGGTGAA
>JBBQQU010000051.1:0-6605 GCA_038215565.1 Gaiellales bacterium
ATCGCGAGCGTCACCGGCCAGGAGATCAACTCCGACTTCATCATCGCCTTGCGGTTCGCGGTATTGAAATCGCTCCACATCCCGGAGGCTCCCGTCAGCGAGACGCTCACGCCGGCGGCGGCCGCGGCCGCGAGCTTCGACTTGAGCGTGTCAGCGGCGGCGACCATCGCTGTCGGGTCGCCCTTGGCTCCGCCCAGCACGACGGCGGTGTGCCCGTCCTGGGAGATGCTCGAGCCCGGGTGCGGCGGCTGCACCAACGCGACCTGGGGGTCCGCACGAAGGATGCCCTCGACGCGCGCGACGGTCCTGCGGAAGCCCGGGGCGGAAGCAGTCTGGCCTTGGGCGTGGATGACGACCATCAGCGCCGAGCTGGAGAGGCCGGCGAAGTTCGCCTGGATCAGCTGGCGCGCCTGCACCGATTCCGAGCCGTTGGCCTGCCAGCCGGCGCCCGACAATGCGGTCTCGACCTTCGGTGCGAACACCCCGAGCCCGAGCGCGACAGCCACCCAGACGAGCGCGACGACGCGCACGTGGTCGGCGGTCCAGCGGCCGAGCCGGCCGATCGGCCCGACCACTTCGGGATGCTCGAGCCCGTGTGCCTCCTGTCTCGCGGCCGGCGCGAGCGAGGCGGGGTATCCCCCGGCAGTGACGCTTTCGACGGGCGACGGGCGACGCATCAGCTACTCGCGCCGGCAACGAGCTCGCTGAGCGTCCGGAGCTGCTGCTGGACCGAGCCGCAGACCTGGTCACAGAGGGCGAAGACGCCTTCGTCCACGATCCGGTAGTACACATGGTTGCGCTCCTTGCGCCGGCCGAGCATGCTTGCGTCGGCGAGCACGGCGAGGTGCTTCGAGACGTTCTGCTGCGAGGCCGAGAGTGCGTCCGACAGCTCGCCGACAGTGGCCTCGCCCTCGCGGAGCCGGTCGAGGATGCGGATCCGCATCGGCTCACCGAGCACCCGGAAGCGGCGTGCGATCAGTTCGACGAGATCGTCGGGAAGCGGGTGCGGCAACGCCATATTCTCTTCTCCTTGCGGAATAAACGAAACAGTTGTATAGTTGTATAGCACGAGAGATCAACCGATGCAAGGGAGATCAAGATGACCAGCAACATGCACAGCATCGACCGCGGGCTACGCGGCCTCGTCGTCGCCCCGGCCGCCGTGATCGTCGCGTTCATCGTCGGCGCCGGCTCGGTCGGCGGAATCGCACTGTTCGCGCTCGCCGCGATCATGCTCGCCACCAGCGCCGTCGGCTTCTGCCCCCTCTACAAGCTGCTCCACATCGACACCCGCGGTCACGCAGCGCTATCTCACTGACTCCTACACGAGCGAAGCGAAAGGACAAAGAGATGGATGTGACCAGCGAGTCCTTCCAACGCGAGGTGATCGAACGCTCCCACGACCTGCCGGTCGTCGTCGACTTCTGGGCCGCCTGGTGCGGACCGTGCCGGATGCTCGGCCCCGTGCTCGAGCGAGAAGCCGAGACGCGCGGCGGCGAGCTCGAGCTCGCCAAGCTCGACGTCGACAGCAACCGGGAGCTCGCGGCGCGCTACGAGATCCAGGGGATCCCCGCCGTCAAGGCGTTCCGCGACGGGGAGGTCGTGGCCGAGTTCGTCGGTGCCCTACCGCCGGCGGCCGTCGCCGAGTTCCTCGACAACCTGACCGGCCCATCGGCGACCGCGACGCTCATCGCCGAGCTGGAGGCTGCCGACGAGTTGCCCGACGTCGTCTCCGCGCTCGAGCGCGAAGAGCACGAACGCGCGCTCGAGCTGCTGGTAGCCGAGATCAGCGCCGCCGAAGGCGAACGCCGCAAGCGGCTACTCGATCCCACCATCGCCCTCTTCGGAGAGCTCGGCAACGAGCACCCGCTCACGCTGCGCTACCGGCGGCAGCTCGCCGCCGGCCTCTACTGATGACCACCATGGCCCCAACCGTCAGAACGAAGGAGTTCCATTTCCCGCTCTCGGTCGAGTGGATCGGGGAGCGCCGCGTCGCCGCCCACGTCGATGGCAAGCCGACGATCGAGATCGCGCCGCCGCCCGTCTTCAAAGGCACCGACCCGGCCACCTGGAGCCCGGAAGACCTCTTGGTCGCCGCCGCCGCCTCCTGCCTGGCCGTCACCTTCACGGGACTCGCAACCCGCGCGGGCCTCGCCTACACGCGACTGAAAGTCCACGGCGACGGCGTCGCCGGCATCCGCCCGGACGGCCGCTTCGGCTTCACCCGGCTGAAGCTCCGACTCGAGCTCGAGACCGAACAAGCCGATCAGACACAGGCGCGCGAGCTGGCCGAGAAAGCCGAGCAGACGTGCCTCTTCTCCGCCTCACTCGACCTACCCGTCGAAACGGTGATCGAGGTGAGCCGGCCACCGGATCGGTGAGCGCGACTAGCGCTCCTCCATCGGGATCCGGAGCAGCCGCGCCACCAAGGGGACGAAGCTTCCTTGGACGACGACGGAGAGGAGGACGACGACGAAGACGATGCCGTAGACGCTGTTCGCTTTGGGGACGTGGCCGATCACTGCAAACGCTGCGAGCAGAATCGGTACCGCTCCTTTGAGGCCGCTCCACGCGATGAAGGCGCGCTCCGTCCAAAGGAGGCGCGCCCTCGCAAGCGTCAGTGCGACGACGAGCGGACGCGCGATCACCGCGAGCATGAGCATCAGCAACAGCGCATCCGTCCAGACCTTGCCGCCGAGTGAGCCGAGGTTGACGGTCAGCCCGAGTCCGACGAAGACGACGATCTCTGCCAGGGTGGCGAGCGAGGTGTGGAAGCGGTCGATCGCCTCCTTGAAGGGAAGACGCGCGTCGCCGATCACGAGCCCGGCGATGAAGACGGCGAGGAAGCCTGACCCGTGGGCGAGCGAGGTCGCACTGTAGAGGGCGCCGGCCAGCGTGAGCGCCAGCACGGGATAGAAGCCCTCGGCCGGCAACTGCAGGTGCCGCAGCACGAGCAAGAGGACGCGCGCGCCCGCGAGGCCGACCGCGATGCCGATCCCCATCTCGACGACGAATTCGCGTAGGACGACGAACGCGGACGCGTTGGGGTGGGTGGCGAGCTCGATCATCCCGAGCATCAGGGCGATCCCGGCAGGATCGTTGACGCCTGCTTCTCCCTCGAGTGTCGTGCCGGAGCGGCCGGCGATCTCGCGGCGGCCGAGCACCGAGAACATCACCGCGGGATCGGTCGGCGCCAGCGCGGCACCGATGATGCCGCCAAGCGTCCAGTCGAACCCGAGCGCGTAATGCGCGAAGCCGGCAAGTGCGGCGGCCGTTGCGAACGTGCCGAACACACCCAGCGAAACGATCGGGCCGGCCGCGGCACGGAATCTCCTCCAGCCGATGTCGATGCCGCCGTTGAACAGGATCACGACCAGAGCAACGACCGCGATTCGCTCCACGGTCAAAATCGGCACCTGCTTGTACAACCGCGGCCATAGATCCGACGCGACCGCCGCTGCAACCAGGAAGATCGCCGGCGCCGGCAACGGCAATCGCGCGGTCAGCGTCGTCGAGATCACAGCCAGCGCGCCTGTCCCGGCGACGAGGAGCAGAACGAGGGCGAAGTCGGGGATCTCGGTCATGGCGGCGCGACGCCGGCCAGGCTTCCCGGCACGCCCTCGCTGAACCCAGCAGCGCCCGACTGGACTCGACGTCGCCGCCTGATCCTCGCAAACGGCGCCGATGCCTGCTCGAGCCCGCTCACGACGAAATCGCCGTGCGGCACAGCGTGCGGACGACGCCGCAGAGCTCTCCCTCGATCGAGTGAGAGCTCACGGCTTCGGGGGGACGATGCTAAGCGGGATGGAATCTGCGGCTCCAGCGCGACTTCTCCAGGCCCTCGCAATCGTCTTCGCCGGCGGCGTGTTCGCTCTGTTCTGGCTCTTCGAGCGCCCCGGTCTCGGCATTGCACACGGCTACTACATCGCAATCATCCTTGCTTCGCTTGCGAGTGGTCCGCGGCGGGGGGCTTTAGCCGGGGCGCTCGCCACCGGCCTGTACGCGATCGGCGTCTTCCTCAACCCCCACGTGCCCGTCGCGACCCTGCCGACGTTTGCCACCGCCATCCGGGCATTGACGTTCGTCTCCGTCGGACTTGTGGTGGGTCTCTACGCGACCCGCAATCGAACGCTCGCCGACCGATTGGCCAAGCTGGCTGACGAGCTGAGAACTCTTGCGAACCGAGACTCGCTCACCGGTTTGCCGAACACGCGCGCGTTCGACGTCGCGGTCGGCTCCCGCCTGGAAGACGGCGAGCCCTTCGCTCTGCTGGTAGGCGACCTGGACGGCCTCACACGCATCAACGCGACGAATGGCTACGACGAAGGCAACGACACCCTCAGGCGGGTTGCCGAGACGTTGACCAAGAGTGGCCCTGGATGTGACGTTGCTCGCATTGGCGGAGACGAGTTCGCCGTCCTGCTGCCGTGCAAAAGCCGGCAAGGCGCGCTGGAGCTCGCGCACCGATTCGAACGTGAGCTCGCCACCGGGGACACTCGAATCACGTTCGGTTGGGCGATCTTCCCAGGCGACGCTGAATCAGCACTCACCCTCTATCGCATCGCCGACGAGCGCCTCTACGCCCGCAAGCTCCTCCGCGGCGAACGGCGCGGTCTCACCAGCGTCCTACCCGGAGACGCCGCAGCGGTCTGAGTCGCCGACTGGGGCGGAACCCCCCTGGTTCGAACCGTCCGCGGGAGGCTGCGTTTGCTCCTACCCTGACGTATGGCCGGTCCCGTCCTCGGGCGAGAAAGAGAACTGCACGCCGTCGACCGCTTCCTCGACTCGCTGGGGAAAGGCCCCTCCGCGTGTGTGTTCGAGGGCGAGGCCGGAATCGGAAAGACGGCGTTGTGGCGGGATGGGGTCGCCTCTGCGCGAGCCGCGTCCGTCCGCGTGCTGTGGTGCGCACCGGCCGAGGTGGAGGCGGCGTTCTCGTACTCATCTCTCGCAGATCTGCTGGAAGGCGTCGAGCCCGATGTCTTCGCTGCGCTGCCGGCGCCCCAGCGCGACGCGCTCGAAGTTGCGCTGTTGCGGGCGGGTCGCGCCGACGCCGTCGCCGCTCAGCGCGCCGTCGCGACCGCCGTGGTCTCCGTCCTCGGCCACCTCGCCGCGTCGACTCCGGTCGTCGTCGCGATCGACGACGTCCAATGGCTCGACGGCGCCACGGCGCGCGTGCTCGAGTTCGCCGCTCGAAGGCTCGAGGATCGTCCCGTCGGATTCCTCCTGTCGCTGCGGACGCCGAGTCGCAACTCGGCGCCGCTCGGCCTCGACCGTTCGCTCGGAGACGAGCGGCTGGAACGCGTTCGCGTCGGCGCGCTGAGCGCGGGGGCGCTCCATCAGCTGATCAAGTCGAGGCTGGAGCGCACGTTCAGCCGGGCCGTGCTGTTGCGGATCCATCGGGCGACTGCTGGCAACCCGTTCTTCGCGCTCGAGCTCGCAGCGTCGCTCCAGCAGGCGGGGGCGCCGGCGGCGGGCGAAGCGCTTCCGGTTCCCGACGACGTCCGCGCACTCGTCGCCGGCGGCTTGCGGAGCCTGCCGGCGCCGACGCGCGAGATGCTGCTCACCGCTGCGGCGATGGTGAATCCCACCGTTGGCGCCTTGCGGCGCGCGCTGCGCGCGTCGTCGAAGCAGATTCTCGCCCGGCTTGCCGGCGCGGAGGAGGCGAGTGTCCTCGTCGTCGAGGGAGAGTCGGTCCGTTTCAGCCATCCGTTGTTCGCGTCCGCGATCTATGCGGCGGCGTCGGGCGACGAGCGACGTGAGGCACATCGGCGGCTGGCGGATCTCGCCGCGAACACCGAGGAGCGCGCACGACACCTGGCGCTTTCCACCGAAGGGCCGGACGGCGCGGTCGCGTCAACCGTTGCGGAGGCCGCGCGCGAGGTCCGCCGGCGCGGCGCCCCAGGGTCCGCGGTCGAGCTCGCCGAGCTCGCGATCCGGCTCACGCCGGCGGATGCGCTCGGGGAGCACGACCGGCTCGTACTCGAGCTCGCCTATTACCTCGTCGAGGCCGGCGATGCCGAACGTGCGCGGGAGGTTCTGCTGGCTGTCGCAGAACGACCGGGCCTGCAGCGCGCGAGAGCGCTTCTCGACCTCGCGGCCCTCGACTACTGGGGCGAAGGAAGTAGGCCCGCCGTCGCGCGCTGCGAGCAGGCCCTCACAGCAGCGGCTGGGAAGCCCGCGCTCGAGGCGATCTGCCACGCGGAGCTCGCCGTCTACTGCGACTTCGACGCCGACCGCTGCGCGCACCACGCTCAGGCTGCGCTCAGGCTGCTCGACGCAGAGGGCGACGCGGCCGACCCGGACGCTGTCATCGATGCTCTGCTCGCCACGGCGCGCGCGAACCTGCTGATCGGGCGAGGCTTGCCTGGCGACCTGATCGAGCGCGCCTTCGAGGCCGAGTCGCGAGCGGAGCAAAGCATCCACCGCTCTCGTGTCGGCCCGCAGGTCGCACAGTGGCTGAAGTACGTCGACGACTTCGACGGCTCACGCGCCGGGCTCGAGCGAGCATTGTCGCAGTCGGTCGCGGTGGGCGACGAGAGCGCGATGCCGAACGAGCTCATGCACCTCGCCCAGCTCGAATGCTGGAGCGGCAACTGGCCGCTGGC
>JBBQQU010000052.1:0-4425 GCA_038215565.1 Gaiellales bacterium
TTGATCGCCTGCTGCCGCTCGCGGCGGAGGTCACCCTCGACCTCGACCTCGGCGTCGATGTAGTTGCGGAGCTTCGTGACCTCGTCGTCGGTGAGGTCGCGGATCTTCGTGTCGGGCGAGAGGCCGAGCGCGGCTGCGATCTTGCGCGCCGTCGGCTGGCCGATCCCGTAGCTGTAGGTCAGCCCGATCTCGAGCCGCTTCTGGTTGGGGAGGTTGACTCCCGCGATTCTTGCCACGTGGTGTTAGCCCTGCCTTTGCTTGTGACGGGGGTTCGCCGAGCAGATGACCATCGTGCGGCCGTGCCGCTTGATCACGCGGCAGCGCTCGCACATGGGCTTGACGGACGGGCGAACTTTCATGAGTTACCTATGCCTGAAGGTGATCCGACCGCGGTTCAGGTCGTACGGGCTGAGCTCCACCTTGACCTTGTCCCCGGGGAGGATGCGGATGTAGTGCTTCCTCATCTTTCCGGACACGGTTGCAAGCACGGAGTGGCCGCCGTCCACCTCTACCCTGAACATGGTGCTCGGTAGGGCTTCGACGACCTCGCCTTCGACCTCGATCTTCTCTTCCTTGTCGGGCATTTCCTTTCAAGTGGTCAGGACAACAGAGCGTCAGAGTGATGCGCGCGCACGGCAAAGCCGGTGCGCGGCGGACGATCATCGTAGCAAAGCGGCTCCCGCTTTCGTGAGGATCCGGGGCCCTCCGGCGGTCAGCGCGACCGTGTGCTCGAAGTGCGCCGCGAGGGAGTCGTCGACCGACGAGATCGACCAGTCGTCTTCGTGCACGTACACGTCGGGCGACCCGGCGGTGATCATCGGCTCGATCGCGAGGGTCATCCCTTCCTGGAGCACAGGCCCCCGGCCGCGGGGGCCGTAGTTCGGGATCTGCGGGTCCTCGTGGTACGAGCGGCCGACCCCGTGGCCGACGAGGCTCCGGACGACCGAGAAGCCCGCATCCTCGACGACGACCTGCACTGCGTGCGAGATGTCCGAGAGGTGGTTGCCGACCTGTGCCTCCACGATGCCGGCCGCGAGCGCCTCCTGGCAGACGTCGAGCAGCCGCTGCGCGGCGTCACTGATCTGTCCGACCGGCAGCGTGACCGCGCTGTCGGCGACGAGTCCGTTGAGCGTCACGCCGAGGTCGACCGAGATCAGGTCGCCCTCCTGTGCGCGATAGCCGGTCGGGATCCCGTGCACAACCATCGAGTTCGGTGAGAGGCAGAGCGCGGCCGGAAAGCCCTTGTAACCCTTCGATGTCGGCTCACCGCCCTTCGAGGCGATGTGCTCGTCGGCGATGCGGTCGAGCTCGAGCATCGTCATCCCGGGCTCGAGCACCTCGGCGCAAAGGGAGAGCGTCTCGTGCACGAGCTCCCCGGCGCGCGCCATGCCCTCGATCTCGGCGCTCGACTTGCGGATGATCATGCGCGCGCTGCGACCTGTTCGAGGGTGTCGGCGATCTCGGCCCACACGGCGTTGATCGGGCGCTCGGCGTGCATCTTCACGAGCTTCCCGGTCGCGAGATAGTGCTCGACGACCTGCTCCGTCTTCTCGTGGTAGTCGCGCAGGCGCTGCTCGATCGCGTCGGGCTGATCATCGGCGCGGCCCTCGATCGCCGCGCGCCGGCCGAGCCGTTCTCGCGCTGTGACGTCGGAGAGCTCGAGCAGCAGCACAGCCGATAGCGGACGCTCGATCTCGTCGAGCATCACGTCGAGCGCCTCCGCCTGCGCGATGTTGCGTGGGAAGCCGTCGAGTACGAAGCCTTGCTGCGCATCGTCCTCCGAGAGGCGCTCGCGGATCAGTGCGATCGTCACGTCGTTTGGAACCATCGTGCCGGAGGCGAGCAGCGGCTCGACCTGCAGTCCGAGCGGCGTGCCGGCGGCGATCGCCGCGCGGAACATGTCGCCGGTCGCGATGTGCGGCACGTCGTACGCATCGCAGATCTTCGCCGCCTGCGTCCCCTTGCCGGAGCCCTGCGGGCCGAGCAGCAAGATGTTCAGCGCAGAAATCCTTCGTAGTGGCGCATCATCATCTGCGACTCCATCTGGCGCATCGTGTCGAGCGCGACGCCGACGACGATCAGCACTGACGTGCCGCCGAGCGCGCGGCCGGTCGCCTGCGAGAAGCCGAACTCGCGGATGAAGATACTGGGGGCGACGGCGACTGTGGCGAGGAACATCGAGCCCGGCAACGTCAGCCGCTGCAGCACGCGGTCGAGATATGCCGCGGTGGGCGGGCCGGGCCGAATGCCGGGGATGTAGCCGCCGTTCTTGCGCAGGTTGTCCGCCTGGTCGACCGGGTTGAACTGCACCGACGTGTAGAAGTACGTGAAGACGATGATCAGCGTCGCCTCGATGGCGAGGTAGACCCAGCTCGTCGGCAGGAAGTTCCGGTTGACGAAGCCCGTCCACGACGGGACGAACTGTGCCATCGTCGGCGGGAGCGCCATGATCGCGGCGGCGAAGATGACCGGGATCACGCCGGCCATGTTCACCCGCAGCGGCATGTACGTCGCGCCGCCCGTCGTCTGCCGGTTGCCGAGCTGCCGCCGCGCGTACTGCACGGGGATGCGACGCTGCCCCTCCTGCACGAAGACGACCGCGACGACGACGCCGATCGCGAGGATCGGGAAGAAGAGGCGCTCGAGCGTGCCGCCGTTGATCCACGCGGTGACGCCCGCGGGGGCCGCGGAGAGGATCGAAGCGAAGATGAGCAGCGAGATGCCGTTGCCGATGCCGCGCTTCGTGATCAGCTCTCCCATCCACATGAGGAGCGCTGTCCCGGCGGTGAGCGTGAGCACGATGATCACGAGCTTGCCCGCGTTCACGTTCGGCAGCGCGCCCTGGCGCTTGAACAGGAACGCATACCCGGTCGCCTGCGCGGCTGCGAGCACGATCGTCAGGTAGCGCGTGTACTGCGTGATCTTCGCGTATCCCGCCTCGCCTTCTTTCTGCAGCCGCTCGAGCGTGGGGATGACGACGGTCATCAGCTGGACGATGATCGACGCCGTGACGTACGGCATGATCCCGAGCGCGAAGAGCGAGAAGCGCGACAGCGCCGAGCCGGAGAAGAGGTTCAGCAGCGTCAGGATGCCGCCGCCGCCACCACCGAAGTACGACTGGATCGCCTTCTGGTCGATCCCCGGCGCGGGGATCCACGATCCGAACCGGTAGATCGCGAGCACGGCGGCCGTGAAGAGAACGCGGCGGCGCAGCTCGGGGACGCGCCAGGCATTGGCGAGCCAGGAAAGCACTTACGCCTCCGGGGTCGCTGCTTCGTCGGCCGGTTCGGGCTCGTCGGCCGCGGCGGCAGGAGCAGCCTTCTGGGCCGGCTTGCCCTTGTGGTGCTTCACCTTCTTCACCTTCGGCTCGCGCAGCAGCTCGACCGTTCCGCCTGCGGCTTCGATCTTCTCGCGGGCGGTGGCCGAGATGCCGTGCACGCGCACCGTCAGCTTCTTCGAGATCTCCCCCGTGCCGAGCAGCTTCACGTCGATCTTCGTGTTCTTGATCAGCCGCTTCTCGACGAGCGCTTCGGGCGTCACGACGTCGCCTGCATCGAACCGGTCGAGGTCGCGCAGGTTGACGGGCACCGTCTCGGTACGGAACGGGCCGATCGGCATCGCGTCCTTCGACGTCGCGCCGCGCAGTTTGCCGATGCGCATGTAGATCGGCATCTGGCCGCCTTCGAAGCCGGCTCGCATCTTGTGCGAGCCCGCGCGCGACTTCTGGCCCTTGTTGCCGCGGCCGGCGTACTTGCCCTTGCCGGAGCCCGGGCCGCGTCCGACGCGCTTGCGGTCCTTCCGCTCCTGCGCGGGCTTCAGCTCCGAGAGGTTCAACGCACGCTCGGCCATGGCTACGCCTCCTCGACCTTCACGAGATGGCGGACCTTGCGGAGCATGCCGGCGAGCACGGGGCCTTCCGACTGCTCGACGGTGCGGCCGATCTTGCCGAGCCCGAGCGCGCGCAGCGTGCCGCGGTGCCGCCCGCTCTGGCCGATCTGGCTCTTGACCTGGGTGATGCGCACCTTCGGCATCTAGTCCCTGGCCTTCCTGGGCTGGTCGACCTCGGGAATCACGGTCTTCTTCAACCGCTTCGCAACGCTCTTCGCGGCTCCGGTCGCCACCTCGGCAACGTCCTTCGCCACCTCGACGACGGCCTCCTCGACCTGCTCGACGATTCCTTCACCGTGGGGGCTCTCGCCCTCGGCGGGCGCGGCGGGTGCAGCCTTCGCCTTCGGGGCGCGCTTCGGCTTCGGCGCCTCCTCGGCAGCAGGCTCGTCCTTCGGCACGACGACGACGCCGGTCGCAGCGGCGGCTGCCGCTTCGGCGGCGAGCGCCTGGTCGAGCTGCTGCTTCGTCTTCACCGACGGCAGCGGCAGGACCTCGCTGATCCGCTTGCCGCGGATCTTCGCGACGTCCTCGGGACGC